>NZ_AP022320.1:0-243982 GCF_009938265.1 Burkholderia sp. THE68 | reverse complement strand
CGGCCAAGGCGATTCCTGTGCGCGTGCGTGCGATGCGCAGTTGACGGAGGATCATAGATGAATAATCGTGTGCAGCAGATCTTCAAATCCGAGTTTCGCTTCGGTTTGGGCGGCGTTGCGCTCGGCAATGAGTTCGAGTTCGTCACAGACGCGCAAGCTCAGCGAACCATGGAGGCATCGTGGGAGGCGGGTGTTCGCTACTATGACGTATCACCGTGGTACGGCCTCGGTGAGGCCGAGCGGCGCTTCGGCCGGTTCCTTCACAATCAGCCCCGCGACAGCTACGTCTTGTCGACGAAAGTTGGCAAGCTTCTCAAGGCGTCTCAGCACAATGAGGGCAAGAAGTTCTTTCCCTTGGGCAAATCGCCGAATAACGTCATCTTTGAGTACACCGCTGATGCCGTGCGCCGGTCGGTGGAAGACAGCCTTCAGCGCCTGGGCATCGATCGTATCGACATACTCTTCGTTCACGATATTTCGCCAGACAACGGCTTCTTGCCGAAGCCGTGGGAAGAAGAGTTTTCCGTCGCGCTCAAGGGGGCGTTCCCCGAACTTTCCCGCATGCGCGACGAGGGCATCATCAAGGCGTGGGGCGTGGGTGTGAACTCGCCCGAACCGATTGTGCGCGTTATTCAAGAATCCGATCCGGATGTTTGTCTGCTGGCCTCGCAATATTCGCTCGTGGATCACCAGAATGCGCTCACCCACGTATTTCCAGTCGCGCGCAAACGCGGTGTCGGACTTGTGATGGGCTCTGCTTTGAATGCAGGTTTCATCTCGGGCAGTGCCCGCTATAACTATGGCGATGCGCGCTGGAGTATTCCGCGCGAGCGCATCGTGAAGCGCGACAGATTGCGCGCAGTCTCCACTCGTTTCGGTGTTGATTTGCGCACGGCGGCGCTTCATTTTGCTGCAGCGCCTGATGTCGCGGCCGCGCTGATCGTCGGCGCCCGTAGCGAGGAGCAGGTACTCGCCAATGCCAGTTCGATGAAAGACAAGATACCCGAAGCGTTCTGGCAAGAGCTGAAAAGCCAGCGCCTGATCGAGCAGGATGCACCTGTACCGGGAAGAGATTCGATCACCTGACCTGCAGGCCTCGACGCGACGTTTGCCGGGCTGACGAAAGTTCGGTCCTTGGATCGGTGCTTCGTTACGCGCGCAAGTCGCCAGGCCAATCGCGCAAATTGTCAACAAAATACGACGGGACCTCCTTGGCGGCGAAATGTCCTCCTTTCGGTGCAATGGTCCAGTGCTTCAGGTTATATTCCTTCTGCACCCAACTTTTCGGGGCCGCGGCGTACGCCAGCGATGCAGGCTTCGTCTGCTGAAGGTGCGAATAGGCGTTGAGTTTCTGTTGTGCACATTCGATAACGCTCTTCCATTCTCGTTCGCCGGGAGTTTCCGGTTGGGTGTCCGGCTGAACAAGAAGATAGTTGAGATGAATGCCAGCGATTGACGCCATCTGCCGCATTGAGCGCAACGCGCGGGGCCTTTCATTGTGGAAAAAACCTATCAGGCAGAGCGAGAGGACAGAAGCGCCCTCACGAGGGCGTGTTCGTCAAACGGCTTCTGCACCCGCGGGAATGCGCGATAGGCCTGATCAACGGCCTCTTCGCCATAGCCCGTTGCAAATACGAAGTGAATCCGCCTGTCGACCAGTGCTCGCGCGACGGGATAAGATTTCTCGCCATGCAGATCCACATCGAGTATTGCTGCATCAACATCGTTGCCTTCTTCCACGAAGGACAGCGCTTCCTGGACCTCGCTCATAAGGCCGAGTACGGCGGCTCCTGCTGACTGGAGCATGTCTGAAAGTGCGAGCGCCACCAGATGTCGTCCTCGAGCACGAGGATCTTTCGCCCGGCAAGTGTGTATGCCTGTTCATTAATGTTGCGTCATCCGATCTGTGCCCCGGGTGCGGGCGCTGCAGGCAGCGGAATCGATTTATCGATCGGCGGCGCTGAATCGTCCGGTCGCGCTGCCACGCGTTACCGGACGCGACGCTTTCCGCGACGCGCGGCTGGATGACGCCGATCGCACTTGAGATGACATCATGCACTGGCTAAACGCGCCTTTTGCGGTGCTTGCGGGCGTTTCGAATCCGCTGCAGTCGGCAAGCAACTCGGCGCTGCTAAAAGGAATGCATGTGCCGATTGTCGCGGCGTGCGTGGTTTATCTGACTGGCGCAGCCTGTCTTGCGTTGTGCACGCCGTTGTACGGTTTCGGTCTTCGGGCCGCGCTCACGCGGTTTTCGGGCGTGCCGTGGTGGGCCTATATTGGCGGAATCTGCAACGCGCTTTTTCTGATGTGCTCGCTGCTCATCACGCGAAGGCTGGGCTCCGCGACATTTACGAAACTCGTCGTCTTCTCGGCGGTCGTCACTTCGGTCGTGATCGCTCACTTCGGGCTGATGGGTTTCGAATTACGTCCCGCAGGCGCATTGCGCCTGTTGGGCTCCGCGTTCGCGATTGCGGGCGTCTTGCTCATCGCTAACTTCTGACAGTGGCCCCGTGTGCGTAGCCGTGTCGCGAGTCACAGGCCGTGTCATCGGCCTGCGCCCGTCACACGCCACACCGCGTTACCGACATCATCGGCTATCAGCAGGCCGCCCTGCCGGTCCTGCGCCACACCCACCGGCGCGCCGTACAGTTCCTTCTGATCCGCCGATGTAAAGCCCGTGACGACATCCTTCGGTGCGCCGACCGGCTTGCCGTTATCGAATGCCACATAGGAGACCACATAGCCGCTCAGCGGCGAACGGTCCCAACTGCCATGCTCACCGATGAACGCACCGCCGCGATACTGCGCCGGAAGATTGTCGCCGGTATAGAAGGTCAGCCCGAGTGGCGCGACGTGAGAACCTATCGCGAAGTCCGGAGCAATCGCGCTCGCGACGAGATCGGGACGTTGCGGCTGTGCGCGCGGATCGACATGCTGGCCGTAATAGCTGTAAGGCCACCCGTAGAAGGCATGCTCCTTCACTGAAGTCAGATAGTCGGGCACGAGGTCCGCACCGATTTCGTCACGCTCGTTGGCGACTGCCCACAACTGGCCGGTCTTCGGTTCCCACTGCAGTCCGGTGGGATTGCGGATGCCTGCCGCGTAAATGCGGCTTGCGCCCGTGGCGGTATCGACTTCGAGCACGTCCGCGCGCCGATACTCGACGTCCAGCCCGTTCTCGCCGACATTGCTGTTCGAGCCGACGCCCACGTACAGCTTCGTGCCGTCAGGGCTCGCCAGCAGCGCTTTGGTCCAGTGATGGTTGATCGTGTCGGGAAGATCGGCGAGTTCGACGCCGCGCTCGTCGATGCTTGTTTCGCCTGTCTTGTAGGGAAACGCCAGGATCGCATCGGTATCGGCGACATAGAGCATGTTCCCGATAAGCTGCATGCCGAATGGGGAATGTAGCTTGTCGATGAACGTATGCCGCTCCCATTCGCCGCTGCCGCCCGCAGGCTTTCTCAACAAGGTGATGCGATTCGCGCCTTTCGCCTTCTTCCCGGACTTGCTCTCGATCAGCCCCGCGATGAGTTGCTTCGGCGTGGTCACGGCCTCTTCGTTCGGGCTGTTGGACTCGGCCACGAGAACGTCACCATTTGGAAGCGCATAGACCTGCCGCGGATGAACGAGTCCCGATGCGATCATCTCGATCTTCAGACCGTCGGCGACCTTGGGCGTGGCGCTGTTCTTCCACCCCACGTATTTCGGCACCTGCATCGGCGGCGCGAAGAAGTTGCGCGCCTCGGGCATCGGCGGATTGGCGCCCGCCTGATGCGCCGCGTCGTACTGCGCATGTTCGTTGCACCCGCTCAAGAGCCCTGAAACGGCGACGACGAGCGCGGCTGCCGTGGTGTACTTATTCATGAGCCGCCTCCGCGAGATGGAGCCTGTCCATTGCCATGGCGATATGCGCGATGCTCAGCAGCGCGACGGTGGCAACGGAGAGAACGACGTTTTCCGGCACCATCGCATAGGCATCACGGCTGTGCACGAACGCGTTGGCGATCGCCGCGACGATGGCGAGCAGATTGAGCCAGAAGTCCATCTTCTCGATGCGGGACACGGCGCGCCGGCGTTGTATCCACACGTGACCGAGATTGAGCAGACGAGGCACGATGGCGATGATCAGACCGGCCGTGACGAGCCAGGCGGCGCCCTTGCCCCAGAACACATTACGCGTGCTCATGTAAGTGACGTCGAAGATCAGCGTGCCGACAAACAGCCCGTATGGGATGGGATTCATGAGTTCGAAGATCGCCGGAGCGATCCTCGATGGATGTCGGGTGACGGCGGGCCTGGCGGACATGACGTTGCCTCGATGTCGTAGCGGATGGCATTGCAGGTGCATCGTCCATGCCTGATCCACCACAAAGCTATTCGCCGATGAAGCCCGGCAGACCCGCACCCGCATCGCTGCGTGCCAGATCGCACGCGCGTCCGATCAGCGCGTCGAATTGCGCGTCGTCGACAGGTTGCGCGAAGTACGCGCGAAACAGGTTCGCCCAGCGGAAGTCAGCCAATGGCACCTCGGTTTTTTCATAGCCTCCGGCATCGCGTACAAAAGCCGCGAGGCTACGGAACTCGTCGTTGACCGCGTCCCAGATGTGCACGGGCATGTCCCTGAACGCGATGCGCCGGGCGTTCGCATCGTAGGGATAGACCCACGCGTTGTTCTCCAGCGTCAGCCAGAACTGCGCGATCGACAAGCCGGACAAGTCCTCGACGAGCATGAACGGCATTTCCTTTACGCCGATGCGCGCCAGCGCGCATGCGACATGGTGATGATCGATCACATACGGCTCGCCGCCCGGCCCGAGCACGATGGCGATTGGTTTCTCCGCGATGGCCATCGCCACGTCATGCGCGCTCAAGTCGCGAAAGGCCGCGGCTTTTTGTCGAATCTGACGCTCTCCGTGCGTCATCTGCGTCGGGTGCAACTGGTCGATGCGCAGCGTTCTCATGACGCGTTCCCTCCTTGAAATGAGCGCGGCCTTCGGGCATGCCGGGCGCAGGGATCACTACCGTGTGTCGACGGCAGCGCGCAGGCGCTTTACGTCGCGCGTCGTCACGGGCGTCGCGTCGTTGCCCCAGGCCGAGCGAACGAACGTCAGCACGCGGGCGATCTCCGTATCGGTGAGTTTGTCGGCAAACGCGGGCATCTTTTTGGCTTCCGGGCCATGCTCGGTCGAGGGCGCGTTCCCACCCTCAAGCACGAGCCGCACGAGCGAATCTGGCTGCCGCGAAAGCACCGCCGGATTGCCTGCGAGACGCGGATACTTGAGCGCGACGCCCGCGCCGTCGCTCTGATGACATCGCGCGCAGGCGCTTTGATAGAGGCCTGCGCCGGGTCGTTCTTCGTCGCCGGTGCGAAGCGCCGCCACGCTTTGCCGGGCGGCACGCGATTGCGCATCGTAGGCGCCGCCATCGCCCTTGGCAGGCAGACTCTTCAGATAGGACGCGATCGAGATCAGATCCTGTTCATCGAGATATTGCGTGCTGTCTTCCACTACCTGCACCATGCTGCCGAATGTGACGAGCCCCGCGCCGTGCCCGGCTTTCAGGAACGCGGCGATGTCTTGCGCCGAGATGCGGCCGAGTCCCGCACCGGCCATGCTCGTCAGATTCGGCGCATACCAATGATCGTTGGTTCCGCCGGTCAGATAGGAATCCGATCGCTCCGTATAGCCGATTTCGTTGTACGCGGGTCCGCGCGGCGTGTGGCAGGCGCCGCAATGTCCAAGCGATTGAACCAGATATGCGCCGCGATTCCACTGCGCATCGCGTTTCGGATCTAGTGTGAAGGCATCTGTTGGCGCGAACGCGAGATTCCACAGCGAGAGCGCCCAGCGCTGACTGAACGGAAACGGCAGCTTCGTCTCCGGCGCTGCCTGGTTCACAGGTTCGACCCCGTGCATGAAATAGGCGTAGAGCGCGCGCGTGTCCTCGTCATTGATTTTCGAGAACGAAGGGTAGGGCATCGCAGGGTAGAGATGCTTGTCGCCGGGGGCAACGCCTTGATGCAGGACGCGTGCGAAGTCCTCGTAGCGGTAGCCGCCGATGCCATGTTCCTTGTCGGGCGTGATGTTGCTCGACCAGATGGTGCCGAAGGGCGAACGCATCGGCAAGCCGCCGGCGAACGGGCGCGGCTGCGGCTGACCTTTTTGGGGCAACGCTGTATGGCACCCCGCGCAATCGGCAGCCTTGGCGAGATACGCGCCACGGGCGATCAACTCCGCAGAGGATGTGTCCTGCGCGCGAGCGTACTGACACGCGAGCGTTAAACCCGCCGCCATCGCGGTCATGCAGCGCAACGCACGTCGATTGCACATCATGGTGATCATCGCGCTCCGCAAGGTGAAACGATGAGCCAAGCGAGGTCAGTGGCGATCAGCGCAAACACGAAGAGCGCGCTCGCCAGCAGCCCCGCGCGCGCAATGAACGCGTCCCGTGCAACACGGCGATTGGTTGTCTCGCGTTCCTTCATCGCCGACGCGAGTACGCCCGTACGCCGCCAGTTGCGCCATGCGATCACGGCACCTGTCATCCCGATCACGAGCGCGACCAGCGCGATAATCACTTCACCGTGTTGAAGCCACGGCATCGCGGGACGATCGACGGGCCGATCGCGCGGAAAGCACCCCCATGCCGCGATGGTCTGCGCGAGGTTTGTCTGCACGATCCATGCGCCCGGCGCGAGCAGAAGGCCAAGCGTGAGCGACATGCCGCCCGGGCGTGCGCCGTGTTTGTCGTCGAGGATGGGAGACACGTCATCCATGGCTATCTCGCGAGCACATAGGGCGACAGATACAGCGTTGTGAAAATGAAGAGCCACACGACATCGACGAAATGCCAGTACAGCCCACCGATGGTCAGCGCCGCCGAGCGCGCCCAATCAAAATAACCGAGCCCGGTCCATAGGCCGAGAAAGGCGAGCACGACGAGGCCGACGAGCACGTGCATCAGGTGAAAGCCGGTGATCGTGAAGTAGAGCGAACCGTAAAGATGCGTCGTCAGGCCGTAGGGATGGTTCGACCATTCCTTGAGCTGGATCGCGACGAAGACCGCGCCAAGCACAATGGCGATCGCGAGCATGAGCGCACCCATGCCGCGCCTGCCGCGCCGCACGAAGCGCTCACTGCCCCATACGAACACACTGCTCGACAACAGAATGCCCGTGTTTGCGAGACCGAGGCCGAGCTTGGGCAAGCCTTCCGGCGGCCAGGGCTGCGTGGTCTGCGAAGCGAGATAGAGATACGAAAAGATGAGATAGCCGAACAGCGCGGCTTCAGTGGCGACAAGCGTAAGACAGCCCCACCAGCCGCCCGAGCGTTCGCCCGGACTGCCGACCGGCAGCGTCGTGCGTTCGGGCAGGGCATCGGCGAGTTCGCTCATGACGCGGCTCCCGCTTGCGATGGCCCGGCTTTGTCGTCGCGCTGGCCGAGTTCGCGCTGCGGCCACAGCCACGCAACGATGGCCGCTGTGCAACCCAGCAAACCCATTCCGGCGAGCCACCACGAGGTGAGCGCAAGGCCCGCGAAGAACACGAGCGATGCGACGCCGAGCCAGAAGGGTGCATACGAGTCCTCGGGCATCTTGAGGATGACGTCGGGCTCGCCGTCGAGCACGGTGGTGCCGAGCGCTTCGCGTCCGTCGTTGAGCACGTAGCCGTACGAGAGTTGCGAGCGTGTCTTCCCGGCGATGCGCGCTTCCCACAGCGGATGACGGCTCGCGACACGTGGCGCGACCGCGAAGTTATAGGGCGGCGGCGGTGAAGCCGTGGACCATTCGAGCGTCGGCGCGTCCCATGGATTGTCGCCCGCAACTGGACCCCGGCGCAGGCTGTACACGAGATCGACCATGAAGATCAGCACGCCCAGCGCGAATACGAACGCGCCGATCGACGTCACCATGTTCACCGTGTTCCAGCCCATGTCCGGCGCATACGTGTAGATGCGCCGCGGCATGCCGAGCAGTCCCGCGATGTGCATCGGGAAGAATGCAACGTTGAAGCCCACGAACAGGATCCAGAAGCCGATACGCCCGATACGCTCGCTCATCATTCGGCCGGTGAACTTCGGGAACCAGAAATAGACGCCGCCGATCACAGGAAACACGTTGATGCCGAGCAGGACGTAATGCAGATGCGCGACGACGAAGTACGTGTCCGTAAGCTGCCAGTCGAGTGGCACGGCAGCCGTCAGCACGCCCGAGAGGCCGCCGATCACGAACAGGAACACGAAGCCCGCGAAGTACAGAAAGGGCACGCGGAACACGGGACGTCCGGTCCAGATGGTCGCAATCCATGCGAAGGTCGCGACCGCGCTCGGAATCGCGATGACCATGCTCGCCGCGCCGAAGAACGACAGCGCGAGCGCCGGGATGCCCGTCGCGAACATATGGTGAATCCACACGACAAAGCCGACCACCATCGTCGCGACGGTGGATAGCGCAACGGGCAGATAGCCGACGAGCGGCCTGCGGCAAAACACCGGCAGCGCATCGGAGACGATGCCCATGGCGGGCAGCACCACCGCATAGACCCATGGATGCGCAAAGATCCAGAATAAGTGCTGCCAGAGGAGCGCGCGGCCGCCGTTGACCACGTCGAAGAAGTGTGTGCCGATGCGCCGGTCGAGCCACAGCAGCAAGAACGCGAGACTCACCGATGGCACCGCGAGCAGGTTCGCGCCCGACGCGGTCAGCGTGCCCCACACGAGCACCGGCACGCGATCGAGCGACATGCCCGGCGCGCGCATGCGCAGGAAGGTGACGACGAAGTTCATCGATCCGACTGTCGTCGAGATGCCGAGCAGCACCATGCCGAGCGCGTAGATGTCGATGTTCGGGCCGGTATTGTAGGTAAGTCCCGCGAGCGGTGCGTAGTTGAACCAGCCGGCGTTGGGCGCTTCGCCAAACGGAAAGCTCGCATAAAGAAAGAAGCCCGCGAACAGAAAGATCCAGTACGACAGCGCATTCAGGCGCGGAAACGCCATGTCGCGCGCGCCGAGGATCAACGGCCACAGATAGTTCGAGAAGCCGGAAAGCACGGGAAGCGCGTAGAGAAAGATCATCGTGACGCCGTGCATCGTGAAGAGCTGGTTGTACTGCTCGGGCGAGAGCACATGCGCGTCGGGGCGCGCCAGTTGCACGCGCATGATGAGCGCTTCGATGCCGCCTGCGATCAGGAACGCGAACGCCGTGACGAGATAGCGCAGGCCGATGCGCTTGTGATCGACCGTGGAAAGCCAGCCACGCCAGCCGGGCGGCGTCTCCCAGAGATCGCGCAGTTTGCGTTCGTCTTCGCTGCCGGGCTCGATACGGCCGAGCGTGAGCGTGCGTCGTAGCGGGGCAGGCGAAGCTGCGTGCTCGTTCATTGCAGTGTCCGAAGGTATGCCGTCAGCGCCGCGGCATCGGTGGCGGAAAGGTCGATCGACGGCATCAGCGAATCCGGCTTGATGCGTTGCGCGTGTCGTATCCAGTCGAGCTGGTTCTGTGACGTGTTGGGTAGCGTGCCGGCAGCGATGAGCCGGCGAGAATTCAAATGCGTGAGATCAGGCGCCTGCCGGCCGTCGGCATCGGTGCCGCGAATGGCGTGACAGCCCGCGCAACGCTCTTTGAATAACGCGGCGCCTTCATGTATGTCGGCGGCGGCGCTCGCAGGCGCGTTAGGTTTCGCTTGCGACGCGTACCAGGCATCGAACTGGGCGCGCGGCTCGGCGATCACTTCGAAGGCCATATGCGCATGCTGCGCGCCGCAGAACTGCGAACACTGACCGCGATAGACGCCCGCGCGATCCGCCTGAATCCACTGCTCATTGACGACACCAGGGATCGTCTGCGTTTTGCCGGCCAGACGCGGCACCCAGAACGCATGAATGACATCCGCGCTTTTGAGTTCGATCTTCACCGGCTCGCCGACGGGAATGTGAATCTCGTTCGCGGTCGTCACCGCTGGCGCACCCTGGTAGTCGATCTTCCACCACCAGTCGTATGCCGTGACCGTGATGGTCAGCGCGGGCCGACGCGCAGGCGACGCGACGGATTCGAGGGTGACGAGCATATAGGCGAGCACGGCGAACAGCGCCACGGACGAAATCGCAGTGCCGATCCACACCCAGTGCAGTCCACCGCCTTCGGCGTGAACATATCGCGCATCGCGTTCCATGGGCGACCGAGAACGCACGATCGCGCCAATCAGCAGGACGGCGATGATCAGCGCGACGACACCGGCGAGTGCCGCAAGCGTCCAGCCGAGAAGCATGGTCGGCTTCGCGGCGGGACCATCGGCGTGAAGAAAATAATTGAGTGGCGCGTCTGCACTGACGATCACAGGACGGACCGTCAACATCACTCCGAGCGCGGCATGCGGGCCGATCCTCCGTCTCGTGGTTATGCGGTTGGACGCGCCGTCGTTCATGCTTGTGACCGTCTCAGAGTGAGTGCAGCGAATGACCCGCGTCGTCGAAGAAGCGAGCGGCGTTGATGAATGCGACATGGGAGAGCACCTGCGGAAAGTTGCCGCACTGGCGCTGTAGAGCCGTATCGAATTCCTCGGCGAGCAGTCCAACATCGTTTCGCAGCTCAAGCACCCGTTTGAACAACCTCCTGGCCTTCTCATGCCGGCCCTGCATTTCCCAGACCTGCGCAAGCCAGCAACTGCAGGCGATGAAGGTACCTTCCGACTGGCCTGCACCAAGTCCCTGATCGCCCGGAAAGCGGTACACCAGGCCATCGTGCATCAAGTGCTTCTCGATGGCGTTGACCGTCGCGACGACACGAGGATCATCGGCTGGCAAAAAGCCGCGCAAGGGCAGGAGCAACAGACTCGCGTCCAGCCGATCACTACCGTAGCTTTGCGTGAAAGCGTTCACGCCGCGGTGAAAGCCCTGCGTGATCACACTCTCGCGGATTTCGGCCGCGTCGCGTTTCCACTCGTCGATGGGCGCGTCTTGGCCAGTGCGCCGCGCGCTCTTGATGCCCCGATCCAGTGCGAGCCACGCCATCGCCTTCGAAAGCGTATGGTGCTGACGTGCTCCGCGCGATTCCCATAGCCCGTTATCCGGCTCTCTCCAGATGCGCCGCACATGCTCGATGAGCGCGCGTTCCAGAAACCAGACTTCGTCGCCGGGCGGCATGCCATGGCATCTCGAGACGTAAAGTGCGTCGATGAGCTCGCCGTAGATATCGTGCTGCGATTGCGTGACGGCGGAATTACCAAAGCGCACGGGGCGTGAGCCCTCGTAGCCGCTCAGCCACGCACACTCCCATTCCAATAGGTGACGATCGCCGTCGGTCGTATAAACCGTCTGCGCTTGCGCGGGCTCACCGGCGAGCGCCCGCAGCAGCCAATCTCGCCAGGCTTGCGCCTGCGCGCGCAAGCCGGTGCCGGCCAAGGCGAGCATCGTAAAGCTCGCATCGCGCAGCCAGCAATAGCGATAGTCCCAATTGAGGTTGCCACCGATCAGTTCAGGCAATGAAGTCGTTGCCGCCGCGGCGATACCGCCAGTCACGCGATTGGTGAGCCCTCTGAGCGCCACGAGCGAGGACCGAATCGCGTCGGCGTATCGGTCGTCGCCCAAGTCGATCTGCGCGGCCCATTGCGACCAATCGAGCAAAGTCGCACGCAGCGTCTGGTCCACGTTCAATGCAGCAGGTGGCGGCTCATGAGAACGGCAGCAAGTCAGCACCAAGTCACACCGCTCACCGGTCGTCAAATCTATTTCGACCTGCACCGATTGCGCATCACAAACAGGCGCGAGAGGACAGTCGAACCAGATTGAATGGGGACCGGCCACCGCGACAACCCTTCGTCCAACCCGGCGATACCAGGATTTCAGGCGCCCATGATCGAAGCGAACCGCCAATTCGCTTGTGAGGGCAACGTGTCCGGCCACGCAACGCACGCTGCGTACGAGGCGAGGAGGGACCTCGGACCACGCAAGGCAATCGGTCATCTCAACGACGCCGCTGGCGGTCTCAAAAGTTGTTTCGAGCACCAGCGAATCGCCGAGATATTGACGTTTCACGTGTTGAACCGGCTCGACAGGCGCAATGCACCAGCGGCCGTTGGATGCGTCGCCGAGCAGCGCAGCAAAACAGGGACTGGACTCGAACGTGGGCCAACATAGCCAATCGATCGAGCCATCTTTGGCGACAAGCGCGGCGGCGTGCCCGTCGCCAAGCAAAGCGTAGTCTTCTATGCGCGCGGCCATGACTAGCTCCGGCGCCGCGCGGAGCATGCCAGACACGCGGCAAGCGCGAGCGCCCCACCGACGAGCAGGCCACGATGGGTGTCGGCCCAAAGCATCGGGCTCACGTGCTGTGATTGTTGCCCGAAGCGGCCTCGTACGCGGTGCAGCGCGCTCACCGGTTCCCACAGATTGTTGGGCCTTCCGTTCGAATCGAGCGATGGATCCTGCTGCGCGTCATAGCCCGTGCGCCCCAGATACCGATCGAGCAACCGTGGAAACAACATATTTGCGACGATCGCCTTGATTGATGGCGCTCCCACCCAGAGTTCACGCCGGCGGTGCGTGGCCGACCAGTAAATGGCACGCGCTGCGACCTCAGGGTCGTAGATCGGCGCAACCGGACGCGGGGCATGCGGCAGCTCACACTTAGCCCAATCGAATTGCGGCGTATTCAAGGCGGGCATTTGGACCATCGTCAAATGAATGCGGCTCTTCGCATGCAGCAGTTCGCATCGCAGCGAATCGGTGAAGCCGTGAATGGCGTGCTTTGCGCCGCAGTAGGCGGATTGCAGCGGGATCGATCGATACGCCAACGCTGATCCGACCTGCACGATCACCCCCCGATCGCGCGGCGCCATGCGCTTGAGCGCAGCCATGGTGCCCCACACGAAACCGAGGTACGTGACGTCGGTAATCCGTTTGAAGTCCGCTTCGGACATCTCGGCGAAAGGCGCGAAGGCCGTCACCATCGCGTTGTTGACCCAGACATCAATGGGCCCAAGCTTAGCTTCGACCTGTGCCGCCGCATCGTCGAGTGCCCCTGTCACGCTGACATCGAGGGGAAGAGTGATAGCCCGCACGCCCAGCGCCCGCACGTCGGCTGCCGTCTCTTCAAGCGCGTGTTCGTCGCGGCCGATGAGTGCAACGTCGGCGCCGCGATGGGCGAATTCAAGCGCCGTAGCACGCCCTACACCGGCTGTGGCGCCCGTGATGACCACAATTTGCGGCTCGTTCATACCCACACCCTATCCTTATCTTGATGCTTCTTTCGACGGATCGTGAGACGGATGCGATTCGCGCTAAAGTTCTCCGCGGGCAGCTAATGCTTCAATTCGGTCTGCTGTTCGTAGCGCGATTGCCTGAATCGTCAGCGACGGATTGACGCCGCCCACCGTCGGAAACACGGAGCCATCGCAGATCCACAAGTTGTCGATGTCCCAACTGCGGCAGTCCGCATTCACGACGCTCGTCTCGCGGTCATCGCCCATGCGCGCGGTGCCATTTAGATGGCAGGTGTCTTCAGTTTCGCGCCAGACATCGCGCCCGCCCGCGGCTTCGAGCGCCTGGCTCATGAAATCGAGCGAATGGGCGATGAGCCGCTCGTCGTTATCGCACAGTGAGTACGTCACGCGCGCGATCGGCAAGCCGTATTGATCCTTCTCATCGGCGAGTGTCACGCGGTTGCGTTCCTGCGGCATGGTTTCGCCGACGATCTTCAAGCCCGCCTGATGGTTGTACTTCTGCATCTCGTCGAGCAAGGCCTGTCCCCACAGCCCGCGTCCGTTCTGAGTGGCGGACCACGCCACCGGTAGCGGTCCCTGACTCATGTAGCAATAGCCACCGAAGAAATCCTTGCCCTTGTCCTCGTAATTCCAGTGCTCGGTCATCGAGAGCGACGGCGGCCCCTTGTACCAGCGGATCTCTTCGTCCATCGTGCCCCACACGGCCTGATTGGTCTGCACCATCAGATTCTTTCCGACGAGTCCGGAGCTGTTCGCAAGTCCTTCGGGATAGCGGTCGGTCGCGGACAGCAGCAACAGACGCGGCGTTTCGATCGCGTAACCCGCGACCACGACATGGCGCGCGCGCTGAAACTGCCAGCGTCCTTCGCGGAAGTATTCGACGCCGCTCGCGCGGCCATCGTCGCCCATGACGATGCGACCGACCATCGCGAGATCGCGAATCTCGGCACCCGCGCGAACGGCGCGTGGAATCCACGTGACAAGGGCACTTTGCTTGGCGTTGGTGGCGCACCCTGACACGCAGAAGCCGCGATAGACGCAGGGATGCGATTCGCCGCGTGGCGCAGAGACGGTCGCGAGCGGCGTCTCCGTCCAATCGATGCCAAGCGCCTCGCAGCCGCGTGCGAGTACGAGTGCCGCCGCGTTCAGTTCGTGTGGCCGGTAGGGATAGCGTGGCCGCTTCGGCCCCCATGGATAGGTCACTGGCCCAGCAATTTTCAGCGCCTGCTCGACTTCGCCGTAGTAGCGCCACATGTCGCGCCAGTCGAGCGGCCAGTCCGCGCCGTAGCCCAGCACGCTTTTCGACTTGAACCATTCAGGCCGAAAGCGCAGCGAGACCATCGCGAAGTGCACGGTGCTTCCGCCCTCGGCTTTGCCGCTATTGTTGGTCCCAAGTTGGAGGGGATTTTCACCATCACAGATGCGCTCGTCGGTCCAGAAGAGTTTGGATTGGTGCGTCTCATCAGAGGCGAACTCTTCGAGCGGCCGCCACCACGCGCCGGCATCGAAGCCGACTACCTTGAAGCCCTTCTCCGCGAGACGGCACGCGAGCGTGCCGCCGCCGGCGCCCGTGCCGACAATCGCAAAGTCGACCGCTTCGTCCGGGTCATATTGGCGCATCGGCATCCAGGCGCTTTTGTGAAAGACATCCGGCGCACGTCCGTGCTTGCCGCGCGGCACCTCCTGGGCATCATCGGACACGGCGATTCTCCTTGCGCGCCTCGCGTTCCTCGCGTTCTTTTCCGGGCTCGGTTTCCGCTGCTTCCCACGGGTCGCGCCGATCGAAGTACATGCGCACATAGCCGCGGGGATTCGCGGGGCCGCCGAAGCCGATCTCGCTCCACGCGTGCGGATGCGAGTAGTAGGCGCCGCAAATATCGTGGAGCACGCGTTGCTTGAAGAAAAGCTCACACGACATGCCCTGCCATGCGCCGTGGCTGAGCTTGCCGTGCTGCATGTCGCTCAAAAACGACTTTCGCGCATCCTCGTCGATGCGAGCGAACGGCAATTCGTGACGCGCGCGGCTTTCGGCATCGAGCGCGGCGAGGCCGACCCGCCATGCGTCGTGCATCGGCGGAAGGCGCGCATCGCGGTAGCCGTCGCCGCCGCCTTTGGCGAGCTTCGCATCGAGCAAGGCGGGCAAGGGCACGGGCTCGCGTTCACTGTTGCTTTCATTGCGCTGCGGCACGACGCACGCGCATAGCGCCTGCACGGCGTTCCACTGCACGGCATCGAAGAAGCGCGGCTCTCTCGGCGTGGCGAGCCGCTCGTCGATGACCGCGCGCGTGATGTCGTCCCACGACGGCGTGTCGCGTTTGTCCAGCACGTTGTACTCGCGATAGCGAGGGAGACTCATCGCTCGGTCTCCCGAAGGCGCTGCGCAGCTAGTCCCGCTAGCGCGAGCGCCGAAAAACTCGGCGGCGCAGGTAGCGGCGGTCCATTGAACAGATTCTGGCTCCAGTTGCGCCATCCACCTTGATTGCGGGCGATGCCTCGCGCATGAAATCCGACACCGATGACGCCGAGCGCCGCGGTCATGCGCAGCCAGAGCCGTGTGAACCAGCGCGATCGGGGCGCGGCAACAGCAGTGTTCACGAGCAGCGCCGCGGCGACGGGCGGAATCACGATGGGGGCGTACATCGCCGGGTTTTGAAAAGCGCCGCGAAAATGCAGCAGCGCCGCTTCGCCCAGCGTGCCGACGAGTCCCGCGCTCGTCAGCAGCGCCAGCGCCTGTCCTGCCGGCATGCCGAAGAGGCGCGGCTCGTGCTGAGGTTTATCGCGAAGGCGTTCGGCGACCGCGCCGAGCGCGCCGGAGAGCAGCAGCGCGATCGGTGCACCGATCGGCGCGGCATAGAAGAGGTTGTGCCAACTCCATCGGCCGGGACGTTTGGTAATGTTGTAGGCATGAAATCCGGTGCCTGCGAGCCCGGCGAGCGCTGCGCCGACATACACCGAGTTGCGCATGGGATGACGCCGCGGCTCATGATCGTGTCCGCCATGCAGACCGGCAAGCAGGGACAGTGTCGAGACGACGAGCGGCGTGTACATCGCAGGGTTGTCGAACGAGCCGCGATAGTGCTCCATCGCGCTGCCCGCGAGCACAGAGAGAGCAAGCAGCGCCGAACTGCGATTGAAAGTGCGCGCGGTATCGATGTGGGTTTGCGTTTGGGTTTGCGCAGGCGCACGACGGTGAGCGCGCTTGCTAGTCCCGATCAGTGCGGCGAGCCCGCATGCCACAGCGGTGCCGACGGTTGTTGTCCTGTTCATTGTCGTGCTCTGTTGTCAAACCGCATAGCACTGCGCATCCGCATGCTTGAAATCGAGCCCGCAGCCGGGCCGCGACAGGTCTGGCGCAATCGCCCCATCGATCGCGTGAGGCGCGCCATCGAACAGCATCTGCTCGATGCGAACGTGATCGTGAAACCATTCCTGATGACGCAGACGCGGAACCGCGCATGCGACGTGCAGATGGATCGACGGAGCGCAGTGGGCCGACAGCGGCCGATGAAACGCATCGCACAGTGCGGCCACGCGCATGAAACCCGTGATACCTCCGCAGCGTGTGACATCGGCTTGCAAGACATCGACGGCCTCGTTGGCGAGTAGCGTGCGGAAGTCGTCCTGTGTGTATCCGTACTCCCCTGCAGCCAGTTCCATGGATGCGGGCAGCGCGTGGCGCACGGCGGCGAGTCCGGCGATGTCATCGGAAGAAACCGGTTCTTCGAACCAGACGACGTTCCGCTCCTCGAAGCGTTGTGCGCAATCGAGCGCCTGCTTGCCGTCGAGCGCGCCGTTGGCGTCGACGAAAAGGCCCGCATCAGGACCGATGGCTTCACGCGCGACACGCACGCGATGCGGGTCACGCTCAGGCACGCTGCCGATCTTGATCTTCACCCAGCGGCATCCGTCGTCGTGAACCCAGCGCGAAAGCTGTTGGTGCATTTCATCGTCGCTATAGGTGGTGAAACCGCCGCTGCCATAGAGCGGGACGCGCTCTCGCAACACGCCAAGCAAACGTGCAAGCGGCATGTCGAGCAGACGCGCCTTCACGTCCCAAAGCGCGCAGTCGAGCGCCGATATCGCGCTCGCCGCAACACCGGACCGTCCGACATTACGTACACGCTGCTGCATGCGCAGCCAGAGCGCATTGATGTTCCATGCGTCCTCGCCGACGAGCGCCGGTGCGAGCATCCCTTCGATCAGCTTCGCGACGCTGGCATCGCCATACGTGTAGCCGATGCCCGTCTTGCCTGCCGCGACGACCTCAGCAATGACGAGCGTCGTCGAATGCCAGGCGAAGGTGCCGTCGGCTTCGGGCTTGTCGGTGGGAATGTTGTAGGCCCGCGTGCGAATCGCTTCGACGGGCGCCTGGCGTCGGGTGAGCAGCATGGTGCGTTACTTGTCCTTGTGTCCTGGCAGCACGGCACTGAGCACCTGTCGCGCAGTGTCGACGATCACGTTGCCTTGGCTCGGATCGCCCTTCATCAGCGTGGTCGCGAAGGCCTTGGCCTGTTGCAGCGTGATGTGCGGCGGCAGTGGCGGCACATTCGGGTCGGCCTTCACCTCGATCACGACAGGACGGTCCGATGCAAACGCCTCGTCCCACACGGCTGCCATGCGCTCGGCATCGTCGACGTAAAGACCCTTCAGGCCGATCAATTCCGCGAACTTGTGATACGGCACGGACGGAATATCCTGCGAGGCCTCGAACTTCGGATCGCCCTCCATCACGCGCTGTTCCCACGTGACCTGATTCAGATCCTGGTTGTTCAGCACCATGCAGATCCACTGCGGACTGGACCATTGCTTCCAGTACTTCGCGACGGTAATGAGTTCGGCCATGTTGTTCATCTGCATGGCGCCGTCGCCGACGAGCGCCACGACGGGACGTTCCGGATGCGCGAACTTCGCCGCGATCGCGTAGGGCACGGCCGCGCCCATCGACGCAAGCCCGCCCGAAAGTGAGCACATCATGCCGCGCTTCACCTTCAGATCGCGCGCGTACCAGTTCGCGCATGAACCCGAATCGCTGGTGACGATCGCGTTCGCAGGAACGCGTGGAGAAAGCTCCCACACGGTGCGCTGCGGATTCACGCCAACTTTCGCGGGCTCAAGCGCGCGTTTCTCGAGCGTCTTCCACCAGTCACCGAGCCAGCCTTCGATATCCGTGCGCCACGCGTGGTTCGTTTGCGCTTGCAGGAGGGGCAACAGCGCACGCAAGGTTTCT
Organism: Burkholderia sp. THE68; assembly: GCF_009938265.1. Lineage (NCBI taxonomy): Bacteria > Pseudomonadati > Pseudomonadota > Betaproteobacteria > Burkholderiales > Burkholderiaceae > Burkholderia > Burkholderia sp. THE68. The sequence continues at coordinate 225,542 of NZ_AP022320.1, read as the reverse complement.
GCGCTATCGCCGACGAGATTGACCTCCATCGGATAGCGAATCGAGAGCATGTCGGCCTTGATGTCGATCTGCACGCCGCGCGCGGCGCCTTCCTTCGGCAGGAACTCCGAGTAGGGAAAGCCCGAGCCGATCATGAGCAGCGTGTCGCATTCGTTCATCAGCTTGTAGCTCGGCTCGGTGCCGAGCAGGCCGATGGAGCCGGTGACGTAGGGCAGGTCGTCGGGCAACGCGGCCTTGCCGAGCAGCGCCTTCGCGACGCCCGCGCCGAGTTTTTCGGCAACCGCCATCACCTCGTCGGTGGCCCCGAGCGCGCCCGCGCCCACGAGAATCGCAACTTTCTTGCCGGCGTTGAGCACATCGGCGGCGTGTTGCAAATCGTCAAGATAGGGCACCGTCTTCGGCGCGCGGTAGCCGACGCCGGAATGCAGCGTGCCGTGCTTGCGCGCGGGCGCCTCGTAGTCGAGGTCCTGCAGATCGTTCGGCAACACGAGCGCGGTCACCTTTCGTTCCGAAAGCGCGATACGCACCGCGCGATCGACGAGATGGCGGATCTGCGACGGCACGCTCGCCTGCTGCACGAAGGCGCCGGCGACGTCCTTGAACAGCGCGGGAAGATCGACCTCCTGTTGGTAGTGGCCGCCCAATGCCGCGCGCGCTTGCTGACCCACGATGGCGAGCACCGGCATGTGATCGAGGCGCGCATCGTAGAGACCGGTGACGAGATGCGCGGCGCCCGGCCCCGACGTCGCGATGCACACGCCCAGTTCGCCGGTGAACTTCGCATGCGCGGAGGCCATGAATGCCGCCATTTCCTCGTGCCGCGCCTGAATGAACTCGATCTTGCCTTTCGCACGATTCAGCGCGCCGAAGACGCCGTTGATGCCATCGCCCGGATAGCCGTAGATGCGACGCACGCCCCAGGCGTGAAGACGGTCAATCAGAAAATCGCCGACAGTAGTGGACATAGGGAGACCTCGGTAGAGCTATTCACGTTGGAGCGCGGGAAGGGGCCCGCTTCCATGAATGGCTGACAGATCGTTGAGCGCGGGGGTGGACGTACCAAGCCGCCGCAAAGTACATGCCGCTTGCCGTCGAAGAGCCCAGAAAATGAGGAGAAGACGAGATTCGAGGCGCAGGCCGGTTTCGTTCTCTTACTGAGGGCTGGTGAGTGCAAGCAGTGACTTGAAAACGACGCTGAAGCGCCTCGTTTGGGCCGTGTCTTTACCCAGACGAGCGACGGATCATCTCGGCACACGCCGTTCTCCAAACGTTTGAAAAATGTATCACTTTGTGATGTATTTTTTGCGTGGCGTTGCTAGGTAATCACATGGCTATCGCGCAGGCCACCGCCGCCCAAGGCGTTCGGGCAGTGTGGAACGCGTTCTTTCCCGCGATGGAGGAAACACATCAACCAGAGGAATGATGAGACTTACGACGACTGCATTCTTGCGTCTGGCTGACAGGGCGCCGCAGCGTCCTGCGTCGCCGCGCGTACCACTGCAGCAAGGTGAAATGTAAGGCGAGCGGCTTGCTTCCCGACGAGCAGGGCGGCTGTCCAGCCGACGAAACCGCCTCAACACAGCAGCAAATCGTGTCGGCTTTTGCGGCGGAGCCGACCATGGATTCATTCGCTTCTGATCCGGACAAGCGCGGACAGCCGCCGTTTCAAAGCGGCGATGTATCGACAACCGACGCCCCCCGCTCTGCTCAACGTCGTTCGATTCTGACCGCGGCGGCACTCGGCGGCGCGAGCATGCTCGCGAGCGGTCTTTCATCCGCGCAGGCGCAGCCTACGTCGACCTTTCACGGTCAACCGCCGAACCGGAATCGTCAACCGCAATTCGACCCGGCGAGCGACGCAACGACGTCCGACATCATCGTGGAGACGTTGCTGACCTGGGATGTCGAACACATCTTCGGCATCGTGGGCGACGGCATCAATCCATTGATCGAAGCGTTACGCAGACATCAGGACCGAATCCGCTTCATCGGCGTTCGCCACGAGGAGGCGGCGGCGTTCATGGCCTCCGGCTGGGCTAAAGCGACAGGTCGGCTCGGCGTGTGCATCGCAACGACCGGACCGGGTGCCGTGCATCTGATGAACGGCCTTTACGATGCCCATATGGATGGCGCGCCCGTTCTCGCCATCACGGGTCTCACTTTTCACGACCTGCTCGGCACGCGCTTTCAGCAGGGCGTGCAGACAACCGCGCTGATGGCGGATGTCGCGCTGTATAACGTCGCCGTGACAGGGCCTCGTCATGCGTTGACCGTGACCGACATTGCATGCCGTCACGCGCTCGGCAACCGAGGGGTCGCGCATCTCACCATCCCCAAGGACGTTCAGTTACAACGACTCGCGGATGACAAGCCTTCCACCGAAAATCATGGCGTGCGCACGTCCACGGCGTGGAGCCAGCCGGCGGCGACGCCTTTGCCCGATGATCTGCGTGCCGCGGCGGACGTGATCAACGCGGGTCATCGCGTCGCGATCATGGCCGGGCAGGGCGCACTCGGCGCAACGGACGAATTGCGGCAACTGGCTGAACTGCTGAACGCGCCCGTGGCGAAATCGCTGCTCGGACGTGCGGTCATGCCCGATGACTCGCCGTACTCGACGGGCGGCATCGGTCATTTGGGCACGCTGCCGTCTGAAGAGGCGATGCATCGTTGCGACACCTGTCTGATCATCGGCACGACGATGCCGTGGATCGATTCCTATCCGCAGCCGGGTGCGGCACGCGGCGTCCAGATCGACACGAAGGCGGACCGCATCGGCTTGCGGTTTCCGGTCGAGGTTGGACTGGTCGGCGACACGCGGGAAACGCTGCGCGCTCTCCTGCCGAAGCTGCGTCCAAAAGACCCCGGGTTCCTTCGGGAAACGCAGGCAGGGGTCGCGCGATGGAACGCGTTGCTGGACCGCGTGGCTGCCGTCGAACGAGTGCCGCTCAGGCCGCAGTCGGTGATTCGCGCAATCAGCGATGCCCTGGCTCCCGATGCACTCATCTGTCTCGATTGCGGCGCGAACACGCATTTCGCGGCGCGTTTTATGTCGATACGCTCGGGCCAGCAACTGGTCGCAACGGGCATGCTCGCCACCATGGCGCCCGGTCTGCCCTTCGCGATTGCCGCACAACTGGCCTTTCCGAAGCGTCAGGTGGTGGCGATCTTCGGGGACGGCGGCTTCGCGATGCTGATGGGGGAACTCTCGACCGCAGTCCGATACGGCTTGCCCGTCAAGATCGTCGTGCTGCGCAACGATATGCTTGCGGAAGTGGTATTCGAGCAGAAAGAGCTCGGGAATCCGCCTTACGGTTGCGAGCTGGGCGGCATCGATTTCGCACAGGTGGCGATCGCGTGCGGCGCGGACGGCTTTCGCTGCGCGAAACCGCACGAGCTGAGGCCGTCCATCGCGTCGCTGCTCGGATCGTCGAAGGCGGCGGTGCTCGAAGCGCGCGTCGATCCTGCCGAGCCCGTGACCACACCGGAGAAGCTGACGGTCTGATTTGCGCGGTGCTCATAGCGGATCGTGCCTCGCACCCGGGACGCGGAGAAAAGGAATGTTTTGTGCGTCAAGCACGGCTATCTTCTCGCCGAGTCTCGGAATGCGCTTTCGAAGAAACAAGCAGACGAACGAAAGCAGCACGCCCGGGGCAGCGCGTCGTGCGCATTCGTGGGCGGCGAACATCGGGCCGGGACTCGTCACGGTCGCCTCGGACAACGATCCGAGCGGCATCGCAACGTACACGCTCGCGGGCGCGTGGTATGGATTCGATCAACTCTGGGTGTGCGTGCTCTCGTATCCGTCGACGGTTGCGCTGCAACTCATCGCCGCGCGCGTGGCGGCAATTACCGGTTGCGGACTGACGACGAACATGCGCGAGCACTATGCGCCGCTGTTCTTCTACTTTGCTGTCGGGCGCTTTCTTATCGCCAATACGTTCAACATCGCGGTTGATGTTCTTGCGATGGGCCTTGCGCTGCAGTTGCTTGGCGGAGGATCGATAGCGTGGCTGACGTTGGCATCAGGCTGCGTGTCGCTCGTGTTGCAATGGAGTATTTTGTACGAACGTTACGCGCTAGTTCTCAAATGGCTGACGCTCGCGATGTTCGGGTACGTCGGAGTCGTCCTGCTCGTCGACGTGCCATGGCAGACGGTCGCATTGCGCGCCTTCGTACCGCGCATGGAGTGGAATGAAGGCTATGTGACGATGTTGATCGCGGTGCTGGGCACGACCGTCAGTCCTTACCTGATGTTCGCGCAGGCAGAACAGGAAGCGCAAGACGTCGAGGAGCAAAAGTGTACGCGTTCAGAAGCGCTGAACCGAAAGATGAGCGTCGTGCGTGGTCAAGTGCTGCTGAGGACCGGGCTTTCGAATGCCGTCAGCCTCTGCGTGATGATCGCGGCGGCGGCGACGCTGCACGTCATGCGACACGCGCCTGTCGATCAGGTCGTGCAAATCGACCGCGTACTGGAGCCGCTCGCGAAGGGCTATGCCGGTCATGTCCTCGCGCTCGCGCTGCTTGGTTCTGCATTGCTTGCGCTTCCGCCGCTGGCGGGCTCGGCGGCGCAGGCGGTGGCGAGCTCACTTCACTGGGAACGCGGCGACCGGCGTGATCAAAGGATTGCGTGGCTGCTCGTCACGATCATGGTGCTCGGCATCGCTACTGCATGGATACTGGCCGCGTGCCGTGTCGAGCCTGTCCGGGCACTATATTGGAGCGCTGTTGTAAACGGAATGACCGTGACGCCGGTGCTGGTGCTGCTCGTTCTGCTCAGCTCAAAGCGTGGAGCGGTGGGCGATCTCGCTGCGCACTGGATGCTTCGCGCGCTGAGCTGGCTGGCGACGATTGCGACGGCGGCGGTGCTGGTTGCGCACTTTGCACTGGAATTCGCCTGAAACCGGAAGTTGGCCTATATCTTGCGCGAATGACATTAGCTTCGGGACAGTCCAATCCCAGACGCCCTTGAATCGACCCTCGGTAATCATCTATGCGCGTTCTCTTTGTAGAAAACGATACCCGGCTCTGCGAGGCATTCAGGGCCCTCGCGATATCACTCGGTCATGTCGCGGATGTTGCCTATGATGGACACCAGGCGATGCTGCTGATCGGAAAGAACCGATATGACACCATCTTTCTTGACATCGGCTTGCCAGATGTCGATGGTCGCGACCTTTGCAGACGCCTGCGCGCGGCGGGTCCGAGCAAGCTTGCTTGCGTCGTGGCGATCACAGGCGACGCGGGGCACCTGCAGGAACAACCGGATCATTTTGATGGAGCGTTTCTGAAGCCGCTCACGGAAGAGGGTTTCAAGGCTGCGCTTGATGCATGCTGAGCCGATCGTATCAAATGCCCGCGCAGAAGAACGGCTCAATTCCCCGATTGCGTTTGAGGAAGTAATTCTCAGACCAGCGGGGTTTCATCAGCCTACGTCGGGGCAAATCTTCTCGCGATTGGAGGCTCGCCGGGACGAGTCGATGGTACAAAGAGAACAAGCTTTGCGAAGCGCATCGGAAACTCGGGGCCAAACAACGAAATTGCAAGGCGAAGAAGCAAAGGAAAAATCATGGCTGAGCGCATGGCAGAACTTTTCCGGCATCTGACGACCGGCGTGTACGTGATTGGCGTTGCGTACGGTGATCTCCGGAATGCCTTTACCGCGAGTTCAATCATGCACGTATCGTTTCGCCCTCTGCTCGTCGCGCTCAGCATCAATCCTGAACACGAATCGTATTCGATCCTTCAGAGCGGTCGAATTTTCGCGATAAGCGTGTTGGAAGCGAAACAGCAGCGATTGGCCGAGCACTTCGGAACGCAATCAGGCCGAACCGTCGATAAGCTGTCGTCAACGGCGTGGCGGCCTGGTCGGACTGGAGCGCCACTATTGCTCGACGCGCTTGCTTATTTCGATTGTCAGGTGCTCACCGATGTCGAAGCTGGCGATCATCGACTTATAGTGGGTCGAGTCGTGGATGGCGGTGTGCGAAGTCCAGATGGCCAGCCGTTGCTCTATTCAGCCACAGGGAACTTGGATCAAAGCGCTGATCTTTACGCGAAAGATTTTTGCCGCCTGCTGTAAGCAGCGCGCGCATACAAAAAGTCCGAGGCTTTGTTAGCCTCATTTTCCCGTTGTCGGATGCCTGCGCAATCCGCGCTGAGGATGACTACGGCCTACCGACGAAAGTGCTTGATTGACTATCTCGCCACGCGAGCATGCGCAGCGAAATGATCAATCAAGCCGAGCATGATGCGCGTCAGATGATGGGCTTGCCGCCCGTCACGGCTACGGTTGCGCCCGATATGTAGCTTGCCTCGTCCGTCGCCAGCATCACATAAGCGGCGGCCAGTTCGGCCGGCTGACCGGGACGCTTCATCGGCGTCTGTTTGCCGAAGTTTTCGACGCTCGATGGCGGCATCGTCGATGGAATGAGCGGGGTCCAGATCGGTCCCGGCGCGACGCAGTTCGCCCGGATGCCGCGCTCGGCGAGCAATTGGGCAAGTCCGCCCGTGAAGTTCTGGATCGCTCCCTTCGTGCTTGCGTAAGCAATCAGACCAGGATTTGGCGCATCAGCGTTGACAGACGTCGTGTTGATGATGGCGCTCCCCGGCTTCATGTGCGCGAGTGCCGCTTTGGTGATGCGGAACATCGCGCCGATGTTGGTCGAATAGGTCTTGTCCCATTCGTCGTCGCTGATGTCCTCGAGCTTGTCGTAGGTGGCCTGGTAAGCGGCGTTGTTCACCAATACGTCGATCCGTCCGAACGTCTCCGCTGTCTTTGCAACGATTGCTTTGCAATGCTCGCGATCCGTAACGTCTCCATGCAGAAGCAGCGCTCGCTGCCCAGCCTGCTCGACCCAGCGCGCGGTGTCTCTAGCATCGTCGTGCTCATCGAGGTACGCGATTGCGACGTCTGCCCCTTCGCGCGCGAAGGCGATCGCTACCGCACGACCGATGCCGCTATCGGCACCCGTGATGAGCGTGACTTTGCCAGCGAGCCGGTTGCTACCCTTGTAAGTGGATTCACCATGGTCCGGTTGAGGGTCCATTGGCGCTGTGAGTCCGGGGCGGCGGTCTTGCTGCTGTGGCGGCATGGGCGGCCGGGGATATTCGATATCGGGCATGGTTTGCTCCTTATCAGGCATGCACTTTAGGCCGCGGTTTTCAGCACAACCTTGGTCCAGCCAGCCTTGCGTTCATCAAAGTTCTTGTAACCCTCTGGTGCCTGCTCCAGCGGCAATTCGTGAGAAATGATCTGCGAAGGCTTCACCTTGCCTGCGGCAATGAGATCGCGTAGCTTGCGGTTATACGCCTTGACGTTGGCCTGGCCGGTCGCCATGTGCTGGCCTTTCATCCAGAAGCTGCCGAAATCGAAGGCGAGTTGTCCCTTCATCATCAGGTCGTCGGGTGAGCCGGGATCTTCGGCGATGAATACGCCCACCACGCCGATGCCGCCCGTCGCGCGCACCGACTCCACGAGATTGTTCATCGTGAGATTCGGCACTTCGTGGCCCTTGCATGAGCATTGATAGCCGACGCATTCGCAGCCGCGATCGGCGCCTTCTCCTCCCGTAAGCTCAAGCACGCGATCGACCGCACCGCCGTCGCTGTCGTCGATCGGTATCGCGCCGAGTTGCTCCGCGAGCTTGAGGCGGTCGGGATGGGAATCGACGACCATCACTTTCGACGCACCTTTGAGATCCGCCGATATGGCCGCCATCAGACCGACGGGTCCCGCTCCGTAGATGACGACGCTGTCGCCCGCCTCAACACCGGCGAGAACAGTTGCGTGATAGCCGGTGGGAAAGATGTCGGAGAGCATCACGTAATCGTTTTCCTTCTCTTGCGCATCGGGCGGAAGCAACAGACAGTTGAAATCTGCGAACGGCACACGCAGAAATTCGGCTTGGCCACCGCTGTAGGGGCCCATGCCCGCAAATCCATATGCCGCTCCCGCCATGCCAGGGTTGGCGGTAAGGCAGAATCCTGTAAGGCCTTTCTCGCAGTTTTTGCAGAATCCGCAGCCGATATTAAACGGCAGGCACACACGGTCGCCCACTTTCACGTTGACCACGCCCGGGCCCGCTTCCACGACCACGCCGAGATTTTCATGGCCGAGGATGCGACCTGTTTCCATGTTCGTGCGGCCTTCATACATGTGCAAATCAGATCCGCAAATGTTGGTGGTGGTGATCTTGACGACCACGTCCGTGGGTTGCTCGATTCGCGCGTCAGGCATGTCCTTGACGACGACGTTGCGCGGTCCTTCATAGACGAGTGCTTTCATGAGAACTCCAAAAGTTTGAGACAGACTGACGTGTGCTCGGTCACGTTTGCCTTTCAGCATTGGATGTTCCCGGCAGCGAGGCAGAAACCGTGCTGCAGAGCCGTGAGGACGGGGAGCGTTACTGTCCGAGTATGAAGGGATAGTTTGAGGATTCGCCGCGCAATGCCCGGAGGTATCGGGAAGATTTTCAGGGCAATTCTCAGCGCGGAGATGCGCGTCATCCGAGACGACGTGGCATGACCGTTGCTGCGATGCTCGACACGGATGTGCTGTGCGAACATACCTGCGGCCCCTACCGTGCACAAGGAAGAGAACCATGGATGATCAGAAAGAACAGGATCGCATCCGTCGTCTTGCATACGAGATCTGGGAGCGCGAAGGGAGTCCCGAGGGTCGCGCCGAGGAGTTCTTTCTGGAAGCGGGCGAGATCGTCCATCGATGCTGAAGATGCGCAGGATTCCAACGGCGGCCACGCAGCGAATGGCGATACCAGCGTCGCGCAAAAAGATTCGGATTCAGACGCGGGAAACAGAGCCCGGCGGCGGGCAAGTAATATCACGAGTGACGCAGAACTTGCCGTACAGGTGCACTGCTGAAAGTCGCAGCGAACCGTAATCGCACGGCGTCATGCGTAAGGCTGCCGTCCGCTGGAGGCGCTTACGCCGCCAGTCACCAAGCGCGCGTCGTCGCTGGCGAGAAAGGCAATCACCGCCGCGATATCGTCGGGCCTCGCCGCTCCTTCCTCCAAGGTCCTAGCGCCGAAACGGTTCGCACTGACGACGCAGGACGTCTTGGGGCAGCGACGCTCTTTCACGAGCGCGCCATAGTCGACAGCGTCAAAGACATCAGCCGAGCACCCGCTCAGAATTCCGATCTTTGGCGCACGCCCACATTTACGCGATTCAACCTTTCAGTCGACTTTTAGCGCCCGCGGGCCGGCACTCGCTAGCCTGTGGCGTGGTACTTCGCTGCCCACGCAACGCCTTAGTGGCAGGTCTCCCACGACAACCAGCTGATCCTACATATCGGGTAAACGTTAGCCTCCGCTTCCCACATATTTATTGACACCCCTAGCAAATATGGTAGATTTTGGCGTCACTTGAGGTCTATCGACTCAGCTCTCAGCCAGAGAGCTCCTGAACAAAAACTCGAGATCAGATCTATTAATTAGTATAACTACCTAAGGAGACGCAATAATGAAGGGAAGATATGCCGCCGCTTTCTCGATTGCTGCCGCGATGGCGGCGCAAGCCCATGCGCAAAGTACCGTCACCTTATACGGCATTGTGGATCTGGGCCTGCAGTACGCAAACAGCGCTCAGACTTCGAGAGTCGCAGGAGTGCCGCAAGGAAAATCGCAGTTTGCAATGACAGACGCACACAGTACGGGCATGAGCGGAAGTCGCTGGGGCTTGAGAGGCGCCGAGGACCTTGGAGGCGGCCTGAAGGCAATCTTCGCCCTGGAAAATGGCTTCCTCGCCAACACTGGAGCCCTCGCTCAGGGCGGTGCCGAGTTTGGACGTCAAGCGTGGGTTGGCATTTCCAGCCCTTGGGGAACAGTTACGGCTGGCCGACAGTATGATCCGTTGGTGAACTACGTGCAGCAGTTCGCGGCCTCCGGCACGTTTGCGGGCTACATGGGTTCCCATCCGGACGATTTAGACAACCTGACGAACACGAACCGCATCAACAATTCCATCAAGTACGAGTCGGCGACCTATGGCGGATTCAAGGCCAGCGCGCTCTACAGTTTCGGCGGTGTTGCCGGTAGTGTCACTCAAAATCAAATATGGGGACTCGGTGCGGGGTACACGGGAACGAGCTTCGCAGCGGGAGTCGGATACATGAACGCCCGTGACCCGAATGTATCGTTCTACGGGAACACGCCCAACAAGGGGACAGCCACAGCGAACAATATCGGTTCGGCAGGAAGCGCCACTTCGCCGGAATCCAATCCGGTCTACGCAGGCTATGCGTCCGCCAAGACCTTGCAAATCATTGGCGGTGGCGCGTCCTATAACTTCGGTAGCACGACGGTCTCGCTCGTCGGGACGAATGTACGTTTCGAATCGCTGGGATCATCGTCTGGCCCTAACCCGCTGGGTTATACCGGAGACGCGATTTTCACGAGCATCGATCTTAACGCTCGGTATTGGTTGACCCCGTCGCTGCAATTTGGCGCGGGAATCGACTATACGCATCGCAACTCGGTGAAGGGCGATGACGGGGCGAAATATCTCCAATTGGATCTGGGGGTCGACTACAACCTGTCCAAACGAACAGACCTGTACGCGCTGACGGTCCTTCAGCGCGCGATGGGTCGCGACTCCTTGGGCCAACCGGCTGTCGCGTCGATCGCTGGATTCAGCCCGTCATCGACTGACAAGCAGGTCGGCGTCCGCCTGGGCATCCGTCACAAGTTCTGATCGTTACTTGGCTCTGTCGCGCGCTTGCGTCTTGCAGCGCGCGGCGCCGTCCTGTCGGACTCTTTGCTCTGTCGCGCAAGCCACTGTTCGAAGCCCTCTAGCAGCACTCGCAGCCCCTCATCGAAGGCGCGGTCCGCGCTCAATTCAGAAAACGCCTTACCTACCAGCTTTGCCGCCGGATACCTGTCGTCCGAGGCGGCATCGAACTTCCCGCGAATATACGCCGAGTGCTCTGCTGGCGACTGGCGTCCCGCCGCCGAGATGCTCGACGACAACAGATATTGCGCGAGCAGGTGATAGGCAAGCGCCGTCTGATCTGCAGAAAATCCCCCTTGAAGGAAGCAGGACGTAGTGTGATTGAAAAGCGCAAGCCCATAGTCAATTTCGCCGGGACCGACAGACTGGAACAGTCGAAACCGATTATGGGACGCAATATATAGGCTCACTCCGGGCATATCACGCGCGAGGGAATAGGAAATTCGAGCGATTTTTTCTACGTCCGAACGCCAATTTCCGGTGAGCGCCGGAAGCGCTTCGAGCCGCCGACGGTAGTAGCTGTTAAGCACGCCAGAGATGAGGTCGTCTCGACTGCCCAAGTAGTAGTGAATCAACCCCGGCGCGACCCCCATCTCTTTCGCGAGCTGAACCATCGACACTTGATCCAGCGGCATCGTGCGGGCCATTTCACTCGCGCGATCGATGATCACGTTGCGTGACAAGATCGGTTCGGCACCAATGGCCGAAGCGGCTTTCGGCGGCCGGCCGCGTCGCCGCGGGGCAGTCTCAGCAATCACCTCATCTGTTTTTCTGGATGCAGCCGTCATGGTGTGCAAGCGGTCTCGGGAAAGTACTGACAGTCTACCTAGAAAATTTAATTGACACCCATCGCAATTAAATTCTACCATGCTTCCAATGGCTCTCAATATTTGAAGGAGGCAACGTGGCTGAAATCGAGAAGGCGGTGGTGACCGCTGGACTTCGCGGGGCAAATTGGGATCCGGCCCTGATGCGCCGCCCATACAAGGTAGTGCCGTATGCGCTGCAGACGGCCGACGGCCAGAAGACGCTCGGATTTCTCTTCAGCAGGACGGGAACAGAGAAGACCGTCGTATCGATCATGCATCCGCGCGAGATGTCGGTGACGCACTATCTTGTCCCTTCGGTGCTTGATGCTGGCTGCGCATGCTGGGTGCAAGGTCCGCGCTCCATCGGCAATGACCTCCGTCTGGAACACGAGATCGCGCTGCTTGACGTGGCCGCTGGCATGAGCCATTTGCGAGCACTCGACTTTAAGAACATTGTCCTTCTCGGCAACTCGGGCGGCGGGGCGCTATATGCCTTTTACAACCAACAGTCCAATCTGGCCCCAGAAGCTCGCATCCGGCGCACACCGGGTGGCCGTCCGACGGGACTGTCGGAAGCGGAAATGCCGACCGCTGACGGCCTCATCCTGGTGTCGCCGCATCCTGGCCAAGGCGCGATTCTCCTGAACAGCCTGGATCCCAGCGTCGTTGACGAGAATGACCCCATGTCCATCGACTCGGCGCTCGATCCGTTCAGCGCGGAAAACGGGTACGACCTTGAAGCTCGTAGAGGTCACTACTCGCAGGAGTTTGTACAGCGCTACAAAGCGGCCCAACTCGTTCGGGCAGAGAAACTTGACGCGCGCTCGCGCGAACTGATCGCCCGCAAACAGGAAGCGCGCAAACGGGTAAAAGATGGGATCGCGAGCGCGAGCGAGCGTCGTGTGGCCGGGTACGCTCCAATCTTCCAAGTCTGGCGAACCGATGCCGATCTTCGTGCTTGGGACACATCAATCGACCCCTCGGACCGCAAGGTCGGCTCGTTGTGGGGTAATGATCCCTTCACTTCGAATTGGGGAAGCGTCGCGTTCGGTCGCGTCGTCACGCCGGAGTCGTGGCTGTCGACATGGTCGGGGCTTTCAAGCAACGCGTCGTTCGCGAAATGTGCGTCGTCGATCGAAGCGCCCACGTTATTCCTCGAATATACCGGCGATCAGTGTGCATATCCGGAAGATTTCGAGCGCATCTACAGCGATATCGCCGCCAAAGACAAGTCTCGAGTCAAGGTGCGCGGCAACCATCATGGCATGGCCCTCACGCGTGATGACCCATCAGGTCGAGAAGTGGCGGGTCAACATATCGGTACCTGGCTGGACAGGACTTTTGCGTCCTGACGCCGCATCTCACAGATGAAGATGGAGACACAGTTGAACGAGATCAAGTTCAGGCCTAAAGAGCTTCTGCAAGGAGTTCGCTATCCCGATGCCGATCGGTTGGCCCGCTACATGGAGGAAGGCATTCTCGGGAGCCAGTCGCTGCGCGCAGCGCTGCGGGAATCGTTTCGAGACAATGCTCACCGCAATGCGCTTGTCGGTCCCGAGGGGGAGTTCACCTATGAGCAGTTTGACGACCTCACGGACAGGTTCGGCGCGGCATTGCTGCGTCAAGGAGCTCGTCCGCTTGACCCCGTCATTCTCCAGTGCGGCAACTGCAACGAGCTTCTGATTGCCTTTGTCGGTTGCCTGAAGGCAGCGCTGATTCCCCTTTGTGCACTGCAGGCATTTCGCAAGCACGAGATTTCGTATCTGGGCAACCTGTGTGAAGCCGCAGTGCACATCGTTCAAGGGGACGACGCCAAGTTCGACGACGTGGCATTTGCGGAAGAGATGCAGGAAAACGTCCCTTCGCTGCGCATTATCGTGCAGGCACGAGGAGAGAAACGCGGCAAGGCAGAGACGTTGTGGTCGCTGGTCGACAGCGTGGATCGCGCTGAAGCACGTCGCATGCTGGACGCGATCCCCGATGATCCCTTTCAGGTTGCCGTTTTCCAGTTGTCGGGGGGGACGACCGGAGTACCCAAGATCATTCCGCGCTTCCAAAACGACTATCTGCTGAACATGCGCGAAGTCGCGAAGTGGAATGACTACAACAAGGACGATGTCCTGTTCATGCCTACCCCCTTCATGCACAACATGAACATGGCCTGCTTCTTCGGACCGATGATGCTAGTCGGTGCGAGCGTAACGGTGTGCCCGGACATTCGGCAGGAAACGCTCTGCGGTGTAGTCGAACGATACAAACCGACTTGGTTTGGTCTAGCTGGCCCGATCCTATCGCGTATCACGGAAACGATGCGTCTTGCAACTGACGAGGAGAAGCAACGCCGCAAGCTTATCGGGCCGAAAAACGCTCCTCGCTTGAGGGATATGCTGGGCTCACCTTGCTACCACATCTTCGGAATGACAGAAGGGGTGATCATGTTCGCGCACCCTTCGGACCCGCAGGCGGTGCTCGACGAGTCTGTTGGACGCCCTGTTTCAGCCTATGACGAAGTGCGGATTGTAGAACCTGGAACTGATACTGAAGTGCCAGACGGAGAAATCGGTGAGGCGCTGTTTCGCGGCCCTTACACCATCCGCGGTTACTTCAAGTCCGAGAAAGAAGACGTGCACCGCTTTACTGCCGATGGGTTCTACCGCTCAGGCGACCTGATGATGGCGAAGGTCATTGACGGGAAGCGCTATTTCTATTTCCGCGGTCGCACAAAGGACGTCGTGGATCGCGGTGGCGAAAAGATCAACGCTGAGGAATTGGAGAACTTGATCAACACGTGCCCGCGCGTCCACGCATCGGCAATTGTGGGCATGCCCGATCCCGTCTACGGCGAGAAAGTGTGTGCATTTATTGTTCCTAAGCCGGGACAAGCGCCGCTCACGTTACCCGAATTAACGGAGTTTCTGCAAGCCGAAGGGCTTGCGAAATTCAAATGGCCAGAGCGCGTGGAAATCATCTCCGAGTTCCCCGTTACCGCATCGGGCAAGCTGAGCAAAGTCCTGCTGCGCAAGCAGGTGATGGAGCGCCTTGATGAAGAGCGCACTCAACGAACTGTCACACAGGGATAAGTCATGAACCGTTCAGAAAAAGCAACCTTCCTTTCAAATCCTGTGCTTCACGGGGTGCATCACACTGCGCGTCCGACATGGAAGCTCGAAGAAACCGTGCATTTCTATCGCGACTTGCTGGGACTGCCGCTGGTTCACGCTATCTCGGCTCGCGGCTGGGGTCCGGCAGACCACGCCGACTTCCTTCACTTTTTCTTCGATAGTGGAAATGGCAGCACAATTGCTTTCTTCTACTATATCGGCACCGAGCGTCCCGAAAAGCTCGTCCCGACCGAACACTATCAAGAGCGGGCCACGCACACCGCATGGCTCGTCAAGGATGCTAATGAGCTTGCCGACTGGCGAGCACGCGTGGAAGAGACAGGTATTCCGCTACGCTATCAGGTACGGCATGAAGTAATCGAGTCGATCTACTTCGTCGATCCCAACGGCTATCCCATCGAAATCACGTATCAAACCCGGCCGTTCGAAGAAAAAGACGCAGGCGATGCTACTCGCACCATCGAGGCCGCAATCGAACTGGAGCGTGCAAGCCACGACGGTACGTCGTTTAAGAGCATCGAACCGGTATGGCAGCGCAAAGGTGACCATCTCAACAAGGCTGTGCGATCGGACGTCGCATCCGTCTTCGTTCTGGACGTCCCAGAATTCAGCGCTCTCGTTGCTGCCGTTGACGCGGCCGATGGCTACAAGGCGACACGAGTGGAAGGCGGCTATATCCGAATCGACGGAGCGCCAGGAATCACGTTCGAGCGCAAAGCGCTGGGCTTCAAGCCCGCGGTTTGGTACGGCGCCTTGACCGGAGGCCTCGTCGGATCGATCGAACAATTCGACACCGACAAACTGGTAGTCACCCCGACGGTGCAATCATGAAAATCGACATTGTTGGAGGCGGCCCGTCCGGTCTCTTCCTCGCGATCCTTCTTGCCCGTCTCGCGCCACACGTCCAGACGGAAGTGATCGAGCAGAACGCAGCCGACGCGACCTTCGGCTTCGGCGTGGTCCTCGCCGACACGGGTCTGTCGCGGCTGAACGATGCTGCGCCCGAAGTCTGCGCTGATCTCATGGCGGCCATGAAGTTCAGCACGCAGCAAACGATTGTCAGCGGCAGCACGCCGATCACCGTCAAGCGTCCAGGACAAGGCGGTGGCGCCATTCCCAGACTCAAACTCCTGAATATTCTGCAGGACCACGCCGCGCGCCTGAACATTCCCGTGACCTACTCGTCACGTGTCTCCGATATCGAGTCGCTGACTGGGGACATCGTCGTGGGAGCAGATGGAGTTAATTCCCGGGTACGTGCAAGTGACGAAATTGGATTTGGTACTACTAAGAGGGAACTGAGTAGTCACTTTGCTTGGTTCGGTGTCGGAAAAGCATTTGAATGTCCCGCTTTGGTTTTTCGAGAATACCAAGGTGGCTATTTCGTCGCGCACTACTATCCGTATTCCGAGACGATGAGCACGTTCGTCGCTGAGTGCGATCATCAGACCTGGATCGACTTGGGTTTGGAACAGTTGTCGCTGGACGAAAGGCAGAGTCTTTTCGAAACGGTATTCGCGGCAGAACTGGATGGCCACAAGCTGATCTCAAACAATTCGGCTTGGCGGCAGTTCCCTGTTATCCGAAATGCAAACTGGTTCAATGGAAACCGCGTTTTGATCGGTGATGCGCTCGCGAGTGCGCACTTTTCCATCGGATCGGGAACCCGCATCGCCATGGAAGATTCGATCGCCCTTGCTCAGGCGATCGCCTCCAGTGGCGAAGACGTTCAACGTGCGCTTGATGGGTACGTAGAACTGCGCCGCGAGTCCAAGGATCGTTTGATCCACGCGTCCGAGGCTTCATATCTTTGGTACGAGAACATCCGCGAGTGGATGACGACTTTCTCGCCGCATCAGTTCGTCTATCAGTTTATGACTCGTACTGGGCGGGTCGATGTAGCACGTTTGCGAGAACAATACCCAGAACTCGTTCGCGAACTGGAAAGCGCCGGTGCGATACCTGCCAACGAGGCGCTTTCATGATTCACAGCTACGAGTACGTTCTGCGGGAAGATCCGTTCACCGTGCGTCGTACAGTACGCTGGGCCGACTGCGATCCGGCTGGCGTGGTATTTACCGGGCGGTTCAGTGATTATGTTCTGAGCGCGGTAGCTCTGTTCAAGGAGTTCATTGCGGAGTCAACCGGTGGCGAAGGACAGTCTCTGGGTGAGCGTTTCAACGTCGGATTGCCGTGTCGCGGCATGACGTTCGATTTTCACGGAACGCTGTGGCCGAACGACAGCATCGATATTCGTTGCAGCATTGGCGAGGTTCGGACGCGCTCCTTCGACATTCTTCTCGACGCTAAGTCACCGGACAGTCGGCCGATCTTCACGGCTAAATTCTCGCCTATCTGTGTTCGCACCGACGCGCGTGTCGGGACCGATATTCCCGATCCGATGAGAAAGGCGCTCGCACAATTTTCGCAAAAGCCGCTTCAGCAAACGGAGTTGACATGAATTTTCGCATCGGGCAAATCGTGCCTAGTTCAAACATCACGATGGAGAAGGAGATTCCAGCTCTGTTCGCGTCATATATGCGTGCTCACCCGGAGCATCAGTTTTCCTTTCATGCGAGTCGGGTGAGGATGCACCGGGTTGTTGCGGAGGAATTAGAGCGAATGAATCGTGACACAGGGCGTTGTGCGGTTGAGCTAGCCGACGCCCGCGTGGATGTACTTAGCACCGCCTGCCTCGTCGCGATCATGTGCATGGGGCCCGGCTATCACCGGACCGCGGCGCAGTCACTCAATGACGCGCTAAAGGAGCATCCCGCATCGCCGGGCGTGATGACGTCCGCCGGCGCGCTGGTCGACGAGCTAAAGAGCTTTGGCGCAAAGCGCATTTCGCTGATGGCGCCGTACTCTGATGCCCTGACAAAGCGAGTGGTCGATTACATCGAAGCTGAGGGTATCCAAGTTCACGACGCGATTAATTTTTCCATCGAAGACAACCTCGACGTTGGCGCACGCGATCCGATGCTTCTGCTCGATGACGTAAAAAAGCTGAACGTGAGCGGTGTCGACACGGTGGTCCTGTCAGCCTGCGTGCAGATGCCATCACTGCCGGCCATTCAGAAAGCACAGGAAATGCTCGGTATCCCCGTTACCTCGACCGCGGTATGTACCGTACGTCAAATGCTGAAGCTCCTTTGCCTCGATCCGTCGGCGCCCGGCGCGGGCGCCTATCTCGGTGACCGCGGCGGTCTATAGGGTTGATTGAAGGCAGCAACGCATCTAGTCATATACAGAACTCAAGGAGACAGGCATGGAAGCCGCAGAAGACGCGAGCAGGTCAAAAAGTACGTACGCCCGAAACGTCGCCGGAGCTGCTCTGGGAATGGCGGTCGGGTTTGCAGCAATATTCATTGCGACCAACGGCGTGTTCATCCCATCGATAGTGCGCGATTTTCATTGGGGACGTGCTCAGGCTGCCCAGTCATATTCTGCGTCGATGCTTGGCCTTGCTCTAGTGAGTCCGCTGGTGGGCGTACTGATGGACCGCTTTGGAGTCAGGAAGGTCGTGTTCTCATCTGCGATTGTCTTCACGATCGCGATGTCGTGCATGGCGTTCCAGACTGGAAATACGGCCAGCTGGATCGCGCTATCTCTCGTGATCGGTATGACTGGGGCGGCTACGTCCGTGCTTGGCTATCTCGCGATACTCCCGCAATGGTTCGACCGACGGCTCGGGCTCGCGATCGGGATTGCGATGGTTGGATTTGGCATCGGAACGGTTGTCATGCCTGCGCTGTCAGCGTGGTTGATCGCTCACATCGGTTGGCGCCACGCCTATCAGGTGCTCGCCGTAATTTCTCTCGGCGGAGCGGCGGTCGCATTTCTGTTGCTGCGCGAGAAGCCCGGCCTTCAACGCAAACTGCAGAGACACGCAGCAACCAGTGCCTCGATGGCAGGCGTCGGTCCGGTACGGCATCGCAAGCTGAAGGTGTTCTTGATTTGGGCCGGCGCTCTTTGCGCCTCGACTGCGGTTTTGTCCTTGGTTCCTCATCTGCCTGCGCTTCTGATGGATCGTGGAATTCCGGCTTCCGACGCGGCACGATGTGCATCGCTGGTCGGGCTTGGGATTTTGATTGGTCGACTCACGTCCGGCCTTCTCGTCGATCGCATTCACGCACCGTTCGTTGCCTGTCTTTATTTCGCTTTCGGTGCAATCGGCTTCATCTTGCTTCGGCAGATCGAATCTTATCAGGGAGCTTTGTTGGCGTCGGTTCTAGTCGGGCTTGCCATTGGTGCGGAAGGTGACCTTCTTTCCTATTTGACCCGTGCCTATCTGGGGATGGAAAAATTCGGACTGTTCTATGGGATTGTCTTCTCGGGGTATTCGCTTGGTGCGGTTTTCGGTCCCATGGCGACAGGGCATTACTTTGACGCCGCCAAGTCCTATGTGCTTCCGATGCAGATTGCCCCCGTGCTTCTGCTCGTCGCGGGAGCTCTCCTCTTGAGCCTCGGCCGCTATGCAAAGCCGGGGAGTCACGCGAACGAGTCATTGAGCACGGTCGCCGTCGCGAGCAAGTAAATCCCCACAAGGCGCGGGCGTTGCATCTTTGCTGGAACGCCCCGCCAAATCTGAGGCGTTAAGGGAACTTAGAATGCGCGAGGCCGTCATTGTCGCCACCGCACGCACTCCGATTACCAAGGCTCATCGCGGTGAATTCAACATCAAGCCAGGGCCGACTCTCGCATCCTCTGCCGTACGCGCTGGGGTCGGACGCGGATCTCGGGGTAACTGCGCGCGGGGAAGATCTCAAAACAGACGGAGTTTCATGGTTTCGAACTTTGCCAGTCCGTAATCCGTCGGGAACTGGGGCAGCAATCCCCGTCCCGCCGCTAAACGCGTAACCACCTCAACGACCCGAGTCGACGCCCGTGAATCTGACCCTGGGAGCGAAAAATGGATGTCTTCCGCCGCTGCGGGAATTGCAAAAGACGATTCAAGGTACGGCCGCAATCTCCAAATCAGCGGTACTGCTCCAATCACGAATGTCAGCTCACGCGACGAAGGCTCTGGCAGAAAGAGCGGATGCAGTCTGACGGCGACTACCGGGAAAACCAGCTTCGAGCCAGTGCAGATTGGCGAGCGCGAAACCCCGATTATTGGAGACTGTATCGGGAAAATCATCCGGTATATGTCGCTCGCAACCGTGAGCAACAGAAGATGCGGACATCACATCGACGTGCCGCTGCAAAGATGGACGTCTGGCCGCTCGACTCTTACCTGCAATCGGGTACCTACATATTGACGGCCGTATCTAGCTCGTTGCACGCAAAGATGAACGCGTGGATCGTTCACCTCACGGTGCTGAAATCCACGGAGGGGATTCGCGCGGAAAGTTTGTAAATAGATGACTCGTGCCGCCTAACGTTACGCGCTGCTACTCTGGTTCCGTCGCGAAGCGCTCCGCTCCGTAGGGCGTCGATTGGCGGTTCGCTCGGACGAGTTCTACGGTACGCATGAAGCGGGTCATCGGATTGGTGGCAAAAATGGCAGGCGATACCGAACCAACGGTGTGCGAAGGCGGCTCCCATACGAGAGCTGCCGAGTATGTTCGCATGTCGACCGAACACCAACAGTATTCCACAGAGAACCAGCGATCAAAGATTCGAGACTACGCCGATCAGCATCGTCTCAGGATCGTTGCGACCTATGCAGACGAGGGAAAGAGCGGCCTGAGGTTAGATGGGCGCGCAGCACTTCAGCGGCTCATCCATGACGTCGAAGCACGCACTGTCGACTTCCAAGTAATACTGGTATATGACGTCAGCCGCTGGGGACGATTTCAAGATGCAGATGAGAGTGCCTATTACGAGTACGTGTGCAGGCGCGCTGGCATCAACGTGGTCTACTGTGCTGAACAATTTGAGAACGACGGATCTCCTGTGTCGACCATCGTCAAAGGTGTCAAACGGGCCATGGCCGGAGAGTACAGCCGGGAGTTGTCAACGAAAGTGTTCGCCGGTCAATGTCGATTGATTGAGCTTGGCTTCCGACAAGGGGGCCCCGCCGGCTTCGGCCTACGAAGAGTTCTTCTGGACCAGAGTGGGCTGATCAAGTCGGCACTTGGACGCGGAGAACGTAAGAGCTTGCAAACCGATCGTGTAGTCTTGATGCCAGGCCCAGAGAGCGAGACGGGAATCGTTCGCTTGATCTACCAGTGGTTCATCGAGGAATCGCTATCCGACGCCCAAATCGCGGCGAGATTGAACTCGATGAACGTTCGGACCGACCTCGATCGTATATGGAGCAGGGCGACGGTACATGAGGTCCTCACCAATGAAAAGTACATCGGCAACAACATCTACAACAGGGTTTCGTTCAAGCTCAAGAAGCTAAGAGTGGCGAATCCGCCCGAAATGTGGATCAGGAAAGACGGAGCGTTTAAGCCGGTCTTGTCGCCAGACATATTCTATACGGCCCAAGGGATCATGCGAGCACGTGCGCATCGATACTCTAGCGAGGAATTGCTGGAACGTCTGCGGGAGCTCTATCAATCACGCGGCTTTCTTTCTGGAATTGTGATTGACGAAACCGAGGGGATGCCTTCATCTTCTGTTTACTCATACCGCTTTGGCAGTTTGGTTAGAGCGTATCAAGCCGTAGGATTCACGCCGGATCGAGACTATCAGTATGTCGAGATAAACCGACTTCTTCGTAGACTGCATCCGGAGATCGTAAATAATACAGAGCGATTGATCGCCGAGATTGGCGGCGAGACGGTACGAGATCCTGCCACGGATGTGCTGTTCATCAATCGAGAGTTCACAGTTTCAATCGTCTTGGCACGTTGTCATCATGTGGGTTTGGGAAAACGGAGGTGGAAAGTTCGATTTGATGCAAGCTTGCTTCCCGACATAACTGTTGCCATAAGAATGAAAGACGGGAACGATTTACCGTACGACTATTATCTGTTGCCGCGAGTCGACTTTGGACAACGTGACATTCAACTGTCCGAACGCAACTCCGTCGAGCTCGAAACTTATCGCTTTGACACACTTGACTACCTTTATCGCATGGCTGAACGCGCGCGCCTTCGGAGGGTAGCATGAATACATGCGCAAACCCACTCGTAGTCCGAACCGTCCCGATCGAGCGCATCGAGATAATCAATCACCGTGACCGTAACAGTCGGATATTTGAGGAGATCGTCGGGAACATTCAGGCGATTGGGCTCAAGAAACCGATAGTAGTTACTTCGCGAATAGCATCGGACGGCACTGAACGCTTCATCCTCGTTTGTGGGGAGGGACGCTTGACCGCGTTCAAGTCTTTGGGAGAACGCGAGATTCCCGCTCTAGTGATCGATGTCGACGATGAGGACGCCCTGATCATGAGTCTTGCCGAAAACATCGCGCGTCGTCAATACCGTCCACTTGAACTTCTTTTCGGTATCCGACAATTGGCTGAAAGAGGATATGGAGCAAAAGCAATCTCCGAAAAAACGGGATTAACTGCATCGTACATCCAAGGAATTCTGACATTGCTCAAGTACGGCGAGGAGCGTCTCCTTGTATCGGTCGAGAGTGGAGCGATCCCGCTGAATGCTGCGTTGTCGATTGTTCGCGCGGGTGACGACGATAGCGCTGTCCAAAGCGCGCTCCAAGAAGCATATGAGAACGGGCAACTTCGAGGAAGGCAACTAGTCCGAGCTCGGCACGTGATCGAAAAACGGCAATTACTTGGTCGGTCGATCATTCACAAACCCGCAGGTAAGAGGTCTACGCTGACCGCGAGCGGACTTGTCAGAACGTACCAAAACGAGGCCAAAAGGCAGAAGGCGCTCGTCCGAAAGGCAGACTTTACGCAACAGCGTCTTCTTTTCATTGTCGGAGCGCTGCGTCAACTGTTCGCCGACGAGAATTTCGTGAATTTGCTACGCGCTGAAGCGATCAGCTCTTTACCCAAATATTTGGCAGACCGGGTATGGTCGGGGAGCGCAGCATGAGCCGAATTCAGTTGGGGTTCATCCCAGAGCCGATTAGTGTTCCGCTAGATTCGGTCCTACCGTCGAGGCAGCCTACTGCGGGACTAACAGGCTCACGGAAGTTCAAGCAGATTGTCTCATCAATCCAGGAGGTTGGACTCATTGAGCCATTATCCGTGTTGCCCGAGGACAAGCATCTCGGTGGTTTCGTCCTTTTGGACGGACATCTGCGACTCTTGGCGCTACGAATACTTCGTATATCACATGCGGCCTGCCTTGTGTCAACCGACGACGAAGGTTACACCTACAACAATCGGGTGAATCGATTATCGGCCCTACAAGAGCATTACATGATTCGACGAGCAATGGAAAAAGGTGCGTCGCCCGAGCGCTTAGCTAAGGCGCTTGGCGTCAATCTCTCTCACATTATCAGTAAGGCGACTCTGTTGGACGGAATCTGTCCCGAAGCGATCGATCTTCTCAAGGATCAACAATTTTCTCCAAGCCTTTCTCGGGTGATTCGGAGAATGAAGCCAACGCGGCAGGTGGAATGCATTGAGCTCATGCTGGCGGCGAACAACATTACCGCTGCCTATGCGGAAGCCCTGTTGGCCGCAACTCCGACCGATCGGCTAGTCGAAGGCAAGCGGCGTCCTCGCCGCGTCGTCGCAAGCCAAGAGCAGATCGCAAAAATGGAGCGCGAGATGAGCAATCTGCAGAGCAGGTATAAGCTCGCAGAGCAGAGTTTCGGTCAGGACGTATTAAACCTAGTGCTGGCTCGCGGTTACCTATCGAAATTGCTCGAGAACGAGGAGATAATGCGGTATCTCCTAGCTCATCATCCCGACTTAGTGAAGGAATTCGAGCTGATCCTAGAGTCGGTATCGCTTGAGCAATCATGAGTGTCCGCAAACGGTACAGTCAAGAGTCTTTATGGGTGCCCGCATCACGACTTTTGCGGTCTGAGCGCGTCACGACAGCGTGCCCACAATTCGATCACGTCGACACTCGTCAAATCCAGCGCAAGTGTCTCGGTGAAAACACTTTCGACTTGGGGGCAGCGACGCTTTTGTTTGACGTGTTCTCTGCAAAGTTTCAACGCGAGTTGGCCAAGCTGAACGCGCGTCATCCAGTCAAAGGACGTTTTCGATCGTGTGTGCCACAGGCGCGTAGATTCGACTAAGTGAGAAAGTGACCATGATTGAGTCAACTCGTACGACACTAGCGTTGCACAAACAAGATAGCAGACGCAATGGACCCGCATGTCGTCGATGTTAATTTGAACATTGGATTCGCGCATAAACCATCGTACAAGAACTAAAGTTTAGATTCGCCGCGTGAGGATTCAGCAGACGCGCTCGCTTCGCCACGTTAGTAGGGAGGTTACGCCATTCCGCAGATACCATCTACGATCGAGGTCGAAATGCAGCGTTTCACGGACGAGCACGCGCGCTTCAAGGCAGACGCCCGCGAGCCTGTGCTCCAGGAAATCGTCGGTCGAAACGTCGATGCGAATGCGGGTTGATTTGTCAGCGTCGAGGAAGGGGGCCGAACCTTCGCCTGGACAAGCGCTCGCGTACGACGCGAATCTCGTTGCAGGCTGACCCCAACTTCGTGATCGCATTGGATGCGCTCCTGGCTAACGGACTTTGACGGGTACGGATCTCGTATTGAAGCATCGGTGCATCGTGTTTTCGAACGTCCGCTCCGCTGACGATGACGGCCAACGAGGCGTCCGATAGGCGAACGGCGGCAGTGGGTCGATTTCGCCCCTTGGGACGCTGTGAGTAAGCAGCAATGTGTTCGGCTGCGATCGTGGAGCGCGTGCTACTGGATGGAGCTCGCAAGTTGCGAGCGCAGTTGGAGAGCGACTTCTTCGAGCGTGTGCGGAATGCTGAGTTGAGCTTCGAGCGGGCCGGCGATGCTGTAGCCACCATTTCCGGCGGCGTCGACGACTATCAGAGCTACGCAGGCGGCGCCCGTTGCCTCTCTGACTTGTGCGGCGAGTTCGCTGAATTGTCCCGGTGAGCCCGGTGCATGCGCCATCACTTTGGGAACCTGGTTGCTCATGTTGTGAATCCCGAAAGATATAGGCAATCTTGCGCGCCGCGAAGAATCCGGCTTGGCGACGCGATCGAGCCGCGACAAGAAAGAGAACGTCCGCCCAACTGGACGGGCAATGCACACCCACCTGAAAAGTAAGGTACGGAGCGTCGCTCGGCAACCTCCCGATTGATTCTAAGAATGTCCGATAAAGGAACGACCGCGAGATCGAGCAATTTTGCAACTAATCGTCCGCCCTGCGAGCGACCTCTACAGCTGCGCCAGCAACACATGCCACCAGCGTAATCGAGATAGGACTCATGTTCAGCTGCGGGAGAAGTCGGCTGTTGTCAGTTCCATGCGCGCTGCCGGGTGCGCAAGCAACTTGCGGTGAGCGACGGCGTGGATGCGGTTGGCACCGTCGTGAAAAGTCTTCAGCATTTTGGCATCGTCCGCATGGGTCGGGAGCCAGAAAAAGGCCTCCAGCGCGGCGCGCGCGATCATGCATTCGACCACGCCGTTCTTTCCCGCCAGGACGAAGGTCACGCCGCGTCGGCTAGGTGAAATCTGTGCTTCAAGGTCAAGTGCTTCCATGGCAAGTTCATCGTGTTGCACGGTCAAGCGATTTTGGCATGCCGTCGCACGATTTGGGAAACGAGTCGCTCGATGCCTTACGGCACCGTCGTGCTTCCAAGGTCGGTCACCAGTCAATGCGATGCTTCTCGTCAGTTTCCCGATGGCGTCGGTCGTCATCGACGTGGAGGTAGAGGCTTGTCGTTGTCAGCGACGCGTGTCCGAGGTTGTCACGCACAAGTCGCAGATCGACTTGCTGATCCGCCATGTGCGAGCCCGCGCTGTGCCGCAGCCAGTGAGCGGAGGCTTTTTCAAGCAGGTCAGCGCGTGCGCCCGAGGATGGGTCGTGCTCGCGAAGTCTTGCCGCTGCGCCTGCGAACACTGCTTTGACGGTCGCGTGCAAGGCGGCTCGAGTCAACGGCGAACAGGTTTCGGTGCCGTGGTTGGCTGCAGTGGCGCCGATCGGCAAGACGAGCGGCGTGTCTTCCTTCGGGGAGGGAAGCGCGCTCAAGCCAAGGTGTTGTCGGTACCGCGAGAGTTCCGTCATCATCTCCCGCGTGGCCGGAACCAACCGTTCCTTGCCGCCTTTGCCATGCACAGTGAGCCACCATCGCATCGCGCCGTCAACATCGCGCCGAACAAAGAACTGCCCCATCACGTTGGTGCCGACCTCGGCGATCCGCAGCCCGCCAAGATAGAGCAGGGTAAAAAGCCACCGCACGCGGTAGGCGTGTGCGATCTCGCGCTCGGTTTCTCGCGGCATCGCGGCGATGGTGTCCTTGACCTCCTGCCAGACACTCGGCTCCAAATAGCGTGTGATGCGCGGGGCCGCGTGGCGGGCGCGCTGTCGGGACAGCGAGAGCGGATTGCCCGCCAGATAGCCCGCCTGCACCAACCATGAAAATAACGCATTCAGAATCACGACCGCCTGACGCTGACTCGTGGGCGACAGTGGGCCGTAGAACGGCCGCCAGCGCGCATCGGAGCGGGCGTGTTTGCGCCCGCCGCCCGCGACCCAAGTTGCCGCCGGTTGGGGATTGGACAGGAAGTGTTGATAGCGCAGGCAGTCCTCGTGCGTCAGCGAAGAGAGCGGTTTGTTCAGCACCACGACGGACCAGAGCAAGAGCCGCTCGGCTTCCTTGCGGTAGTTCTCGAAGGTGGTCCTGGTGTCCGTGAAGCGCGACAGCCATGCACGGATCGCATCAAGATCGTTGGTCGCGGCGATTTGTGCGCGACCCGTGACGGCACGATTTAAACCCGTGCTGCCGTCCAATTCCGACGGAATGACGAGCATCTCCAGTGGCGCAGGCTGAAGCGCGAGGGAGCGCGGCGGCAGGGCGGGTTTCAAGTTCGAGCGATTTGATAAGCGACTTTAAACTATTTTACTCGACATTATAAGCATAATGTCAAATCCAGTCGCAATGTTCGTTAGGTTTAGATTGAAATACGTTGTATTATGGATGCTGGTTTCCGCCCACGTGACCCATGTCCGACGCTCATCCTGCAATCCCGTCCGACGAGACCCGCCTCGCGGCCGATATCGAGCGCCTCAAGGTCGAATTCCCCAAGACGCGCGAGCTCTATCGCGAGGTATGCGCGCTGCTGTTCTTCCGCTTTGGCGTCGCGCCGACCGCCAATCGTCTCTACAACCTGGTCCGACGCGGCACCATGAGCACGCCGGCTTCCGTGTTGAGCGAGTTCTGGGCGGAGTTGCGAGAGAAAAGCCGGGTGCGCATCGAGCATCCGGACTTGCCGAAGGATCTGAGCGAAGCAGCGGGCGAGCTGATCGGCGTTCTGTGGGCGCGGGCGGCAGCTTCGGCGCAGGTCGAACTGACGTCGCTACGCGATGACGTCGAAGCGCAGCGTGCCGAGGCCGAGCAGAAAGTCGTCGCCGCACGGGAAGAACTGGGTCGGACGGAAACCGCGCTGGAGCAGCGCACGGCGGCATTGCTAACGGCGCAGGTCGCGATTCGCGAGCTGGAGCGGCAGCAGGCGCAAGAGGCCGCGACGCGTAAAGCGCTCGATGCGCAGATCAAGCGTCTCGGCGAAGAGGCGGTCGCGCGTGAGCGCGAACTGGAAAAGCTACGCGACACGTTCTCGCGTGATCTGGATAAGCTCCGTGAGACCGCCAGCCGTGCCGAGGAACGCTTACGCGCATCGGAAAAGCGGGCGCTGTTGGAAATCGATCGGGAACGCAGCGCCGCGGCAAAGGCTCAGAAAGAATTGGCCGAGGCGGCCAAGCGGGCAGACAAGCGAGAGGCCGAGCTTCGTCGCACCGTCGAAGCGCTGCAGGAGCAACAAGGCGACGCTCGCCATCAAACCGGGGTGCTTCAGGGCAAGCTCGCCGCGCTCGAATCGGCACAGAAGTCACTTCAAGAACAACTGAAGTCGTTGCGCACAACGACGCGGCCGCCCACGCGACGTGTGCCCACCGCCGAAGCTAGTCCGCCCGCCAGGCGAGCCGCCCGAAAGGCAGCGGCAGTCAAAACGGCGAGAGTGAAAGGTCGCCCGTAGACAATGATCGGATGGCGCTGCGGCGCGGCGCGGTCCACGGCCAGTTGGCGTTGCAGTCGCGCTGACGGCCCAAAAGGAGCGAACAGATGAGAAGATCAGCAGAGAACATATTGAGGGTCGTGGCGGTGCGCATCGACCCGGTCATCGAACAGCGCTTGCGGGTGCTGGCAGAGGCAACGGGGCGCAAGCAGTCGTTCTTCTTGCAGCGGCTGATTGAGGAAGGCATCGACGCGATGGAAGAAATCTGGCTGTCGCCGGACACGTTGGCCAAGGTTCGAAACGGTGGCTTGCCCGAACTGCTCAGCGCACACAGCACCACCTCGGATCTGTTCGACCTGGATGCGACCGGCGCAACCTCGTAGCCGTAGCGGTGGCCAGTCTTCAAAACCGATCGCAAAGATCGCGTTCAATTTCACTAGAGAGGAAGGCATTCAATGAACAAGCAGGAACTGATCGACGCTGTTGCTTCCGAGTCGGGTACAAGCAAGAGCGCCGCGGAAGAGGCGATCAATGCGGTCTTGAACACCATCTCGAAGGAAGTGGCGGCAGGCAACGCGGTTCAACTTGTTGGCTTTGGTACGTTCGGAAGTGGCGAGCGGGCAGCACGGACGGGTCGAAATCCCGCGACGGGCGAAGCGATCGAGATCGCGGCCGCGAAAACGGTCAAGTTCACGGCGGGCAAGGCATTCAAGGATGCCGTCAATCAGGCTTGAACACAGCGAGGACCGGATGCGCGCTTGGCGGCAGACGACCCAGTTGTCTACTGCCTCTCGCCGATCCAGTGACACCCGGTCAGAAAAGCTGAGTCTCGAGGGGCACGAGGTTGACCCATTTCACCGCCGTGCGACGCTCTTTTCCGTCAGGGTGAATCGAACGGATCATCACGCGTTGCCCGCGCGCTTCACCCATCACCTCGGCAATGCGATCCTGGTAACGCACCAAGGTACCGCGCGCCGGCTTGCGCTTAAGTTTCGTGCGACGAGTTGGAGCGGGCATATCTTGACGAACGAACGCGAGTTGATGTGCGATTATGCCTGTCGTCACGCAGCCGCGGACGTTTCGCCGCCTCAACTCTGTGGGAACACACCATGCGTCGCATTGCAGTTCGAACCTCGCGGATACATGGTCGAGGCGTTTTCGCGCTCATCAACATTGCCTGCGGCGATCCGATCATCGAGTACAAGGGTGAGATCATCACGATAAAGGAAGCGCAGCGCCGGGTCGAGCGGTCGACGGCGGAGGACGGCCATACGTTCTTCTTCAATCTCGACGGCGGTCGCATGATCGACGGCGCCCGAGGTGGAAACTCGGCCCGCTGGATCAATCACAGTTGCGCCCCTAACTGCGAAGCGGAGCAGCAAGGGGATCGTATCTTCATCCACGCAACCCGCGCGATCAAAGAGGGAACAGAACTCTTCATTGACTACCAGTTGGATGTAGAAGGGCGCAGAACAGCCGCGCTGAAGCGGATATACGCATGCCGCTGTGGCGCGCGTCGTTGTCGAGGAACCATGCTGGAGGCCCGTCGGTAAGGATCGGTTACTACGGCACCATGTGGTGGTGTGAGAATGACCACTGAAACGTGGAATGACAGCTTCCTCGACGCGGTGAAATCGATTAGCCTAAACGCGCCCTCGCATGAATCTTTCTTGAGCGTGACGACGATGCAGCAACTCGACATTTTCGCCGACAGCCGTGACGTAGCCTTGCGCAATGACGTGGTGGATCAGTTGCAATGTCGCAACGCGGCCGTCGCACGAACGGCACTGACGCTGCTTGCCCGCGAGTATCCGAGCGACAACGCCCTACCTGCGATGACCGTGCTCGTCGGCGAACTCGAGAACGTATCGACGCTTCCCGTGACCGATCATGCTGAGTTGGACACGATCTGCCGTCACTTGGAAGGGGAGGTCGTACCGGCTGCCCAACAGATCCTGTCCGAGCAGAACGCTCAATCGTGGTTGGCACCGTGCTGGCGCGCGCTTGCCCAGCGCGCCTCAACGCTGGCGTATCGAGGCACCGACCCAGACAGTCACGCGGCACCCCTATGGCTTCGGGCAAGCGAATATCACGCGGCAAGCGATGCGATCGAAACGATTGAGTCCTGGTGGCGCATCCCGTCACCACTCGCCTGGATGACCGAGGCGCGGTATCGGGCGGTCGGAATAGACGCGGCGTGGCCGCTACTCGCTGAGTTGGCGTGGTTGGCGCCGGCAAAGCTCACCACATTACTCGTCGTGCTGGAGGACGCCTCAGTCGACGCGCTGCGCCGACGCTTCGATGCCGCGTTTCCTGGCACAGGTGAGATCGAAGACTATGCGTGGTTCCCGGCGTGGCTGCTGGTGATCAAACCGGCGCTTGCGGGCAGGCTCGGCGAGGCGCGCGTGCAGCGTGACCTACCAGCATCGCGTGCGACCGCGTTGCTCGGGGAGATCCTGCGTCGGGAACATGAAGGTGACCAGTTCGAACTGATCGCTCTTCGTCAAGAACTCAGCCGCCTGCACGCGGGCCTGTTTGACGTGTACATGGCGACACGGAGAGCGCGGCATCGATGATTGAGCGTGCGCTGCTGGCTTTACGTCCGAACGGTTGCTGCGGACGTTTTGTTGAACCGGAACACAAACGCGCGCCGAGATGATGCCGCCAATGATGGTGCGGCCTGCTCGATATCAAGTGAACCAGTTGAAGTCGGTACAGCGCACCGTTTTCCAGAACCTTGGCGGCGCTGCTTCAACGAATCGATCAGGGGCGTGTCGTCGTGACCGAGTCGATCTGAGCGAGAAGGGCCGAGGCGACGCGCAGTTGGGCGGGCAGCAGATGGCTCGTCGCCAGAATCGACGTCACGCGAACGCGCCGATAGTTAAGCGGGAAAGCGGCCTCACGATGCCGGACGGCCATCGCAATCATGTTGCGTAGATGCGCAAGTTCGGTGTCCGTGGATCGCAATTCGCTGGAACTTGTAGGAAAATTAGCTTTGGCTTCCATTGCCCGTTTATCGGCTCGCATGATCGAAAACAACGGAAAAGCGTATGATCGCCGTCCGCCGGAGGGGGGCGAGAGTCTGTGAAACACACGGTGGCCGAAGTCGAGAGTTCGCTCAGGTTTTCGATTCTGCTCTTGTTGAAATGAACTGGTTTGCCCACTGCGCGACGCGCCACTATAAATTTGGGAAAAGGGACGAATTGTCGTATGTCAAAAGAGAAGCGGGCCGCTGACGCGCGGCGTACCGAACTGCTTAAGAAGGTGCAACAGCTGGAAGTGCGCTTGGCGACTGCGGTCAACGCATTAGCGCGGGAAAAATACACCAAGGAATTGGCAGAGGCAAGGCGGGCGTTGATGCTCCTGAATTGAAGCGCGAACGGAAAAAACTCATGTTGCGCAGATGCGCAAGTTCGGTGTGCGTCGATCGCAGCTCGCTGGAACTCGTAGGAAATTTAGCTTTGGCATCCATTGCCCGTTTATCGGTAGGTCGCTGAATTTCTTGAGCGCCGCGATCGATGGGCTCGATCACCTGACTCAGGGACGAAAGTCGAAGGGTTTGCAGTTGCGTGCTGATGCGTTTCCACGGCCTCCGTCGCGAATGGCGACTCCGCCTCAGCGTGACGAGACGCACTC
The DNA here is from genome assembly GCF_009938265.1 of Burkholderia sp. THE68. Classification (NCBI taxonomy): domain Bacteria; kingdom Pseudomonadati; phylum Pseudomonadota; class Betaproteobacteria; order Burkholderiales; family Burkholderiaceae; genus Burkholderia; species Burkholderia sp. THE68. The sequence goes on along the minus strand of NZ_AP022320.1, from coordinate 194,177 downwards.
TCGCAGTCGATCGTCGCGCCTGCTATGGTCGAATTAAATTGAGATCGAACCCTGACAACAGATTGTATGCGGACCCGACGTTGCAGCGTGCCGCGCGCCGGGGTCCGGAGCACCGACGAGATCAGCGCAGCACGCAACTCGGAAAGGGTTCCGGATGAACTTCCCTAATGTCTGGATCGGCTCTCTAGTCGCGCGCCTAGTTAAGCTATTCGAAGCGAGTTTTACGTCGTCGCTTGCTTCACAACAACACTGCTTGCTGCAAGAGCTCAAGCGCTTTCAACTCGTCTAATCGACCAGTGCGTGCTTTGCCTGCAAGTGTCTTGATTAGCGCCTCCGCAATGGGTTGGATACCGTCAAGTTTTTCCAGGCTTGTCGTGGAAGTTATTGGGTGTGGCGTCGCGTGAAGCTGCGGCACGGGCGCTACCGGAGCCTGCTCGATTATCGCGGGCACCGAGGCGTAGCTCTCTCGAACTGGGCCATCGGCTAGCTCAGAGGAGGTGCCCGCATGATCTTCGCTGACGAAAAGCGGTTCCACATCAGGGGAGACACGTTCGGAAATCGGCGAGCCATCGGGGTGGGTGCTCGGTTGATGCCGAGAAACAGACGTCTTTTTCCGTGAGGCAGGCTCCAGCAGGCGGGACACAGATTCTGGAATCTCTGCTTCCGAGCGAGAAGTATCCAGCCAACCACCTGGCAAACCGAGGCGTTCCGTGAAACGATTCGCTTCAGCATCGTCCATGCGTTTCTTGCCATGCAGTCGGTGGGCCATGTTGGAGCCAGTGAGTGCCATGAGCACGCCGAGCTTCGCTTTTGACCCATTGCGGGCGGTTAGAACGTGGAGATTTGCACGACGAATCTCCTGAATGGCTGCGGGTTCATTCAAGGCCAGCGATTGCTGCCGGCTCGTTTTGGCAGACGTCTCCACTTTGGCCGTTCCGCCTTTCGACGAGGCGCTAACGCCAGGCTGCTCAGACTTCACATTTCTTCTATTTTTGGCGGTCGATGGCGATCCGCCACTTGCTTTCTTGGGCATTTCCGATTCCTCGGGCGAGCGATCTTTGAAAACTGGTGTTTGAATGACTTGCAGGGCGGGACTTTGTTCGAACGCTTCAGGGTCGTCTTCTGCTTGGACGCCGGTCTGAGCAAAGTCTAACGGTGATTGCAACCGAGCAATTGTCTCGGGTGCGAGCACAGGATGAGACTGATCGAAGAAGCCGTGCGGTAGCCCAAGCGTGGTTTCCATATGAAAAGCCGTCTCGGGTGTGAATCGCTCTCCCTTCATGAGTTCGGCCACTCGCGTCAGGTTTGAATCAAGTCCTAAAGCAATGTTCTCCGCACCCACCGCGTCGACCAAAAACTGAAACGATCGCGTTTTGAAAATGGATGCGGTCGCGCTGGGGTCTCGCGTCGGAGCCCCCTTCAAGTAACGTTGGCCCTGTCGGTTAGATAACGCTTTCGTTACGTGGCGCGGTTGACGCTGGCCGCTGTCTCGAGATCCCGAGTATCGCCCGCGCGCTTGACTCATGAAGTCGGCTCCTTGCCCATTGTTTGAGACGATAGATCTGTGAATTATAGACGAGGCGGTCTTGTGCTTGTTCCGTCTACTATTGCGTTAGCCTGGCCACGTTTCGCTTTCAATCGCGGAGGGAAAAGGCAGATTAGATATACGAACAAACCTTTCAAGACCTCGCGTCGCCGACCCACTCGTGCGTCACGTCCGTCATGTCAGATTGCGAGGCCTCCTTCTTCACTTCGCGTCATAACCGGAGGGATGGACTCGCGCGATTGACGTTGGAGAACGCTTGTGCGCGTCAGTGCCGGAAGCGTCTGAAGGTAGCGGCGAGGCGCGGCCACTCGCGGCGAAGCGCTTGAGTCTCTCGCGCGCAGCAATATGCGCATACCGCGGCGCGCCGGCGAGTTGGCGATCTGCCTCCTGCAGCACCGCTTCGAACAACGGCCAATCTGCGGTTTCGAGCGTCCATACCCGCTCCGCTTCAGCGCGCTGCAGGCCGCGCTCCAAAGCCGCTTCGGCGCGCCCATAAACGAGTAAGTCCGTCTCGCCATACCCTGCATCCTGCACAAAGAACGTCACGTAGAGCATGTAAATAAGTTCATTGAACAGAAACGCCGATCCAGCGCCGGCACGACATGCCGCGAAGGTCAAATGATTCGACAACGCAACGGTCTGTGCCGCTGACGATGGCAAGGGCAGCAACATCCCTTTGCTGAAGGGCTTGCGGGCCAGCGATCGAGAAGGTTGTGAGCGTGAGCGGCGAGAAGGCATACAGCAAGAAGGAACGAAAGAGGTCTGCGTCCAACGGAACCGGAAAAATAATAACAAGTCAGGAGAATCGATATTGTGGTGCGCGCCTCGTTGGCGGCCGAACTGGTCTGCAAGGTTAGGGCGCCCACTAACTCGAGTGGCGATCAATGACGCGTCCTGATCTGCGCAGCAAATCTCCCCGAAGCCGCGGAGGAGCCCCTCGGACACTGTGACACCTACGTCGCTCCCCTCCTTTTGTAACGACAGGATGCCGAACAGCAGGAACTCGCGGCAATTGAGCCGTATCCCTGAAGAAATGACCTGCGGTGAGCGAGAGGGTGGCAGTACTCGGTCGAGCTAGGGAGTGCCCGGATGACCGCCCTCGCCATGGCCTATCTGTTGTTGAACAGACCGTTGGCGCATTTCGCAGGTCGGGCACGATTTACTCTTTGCGAACGCGGTCGTTGGCTCGTATCCGACGAGTCGCAATCTCAATGCTGTCCTTGACTTCAATGAGCCACAGCTAGGCTGGTGTGGATCAGTCGAAGAAAGGCAGAATATGAAGTCAATCGTGGCAAAGCGGGGTCCCCTTGCGACATCGGCATCCAGCACCGGTGCAGGCCCCAAAAGAGCGTCACGCGACGCGGATGGCGAGCTGGCGCACTTGGAAAAGGTAGTAGGCGCGGTAAGAGCGTCAGCAGCACATCAATTGCCAATCGCTTCAGCGTATTGGATGACACGCATACATCATCTGCGAGTTCACTACATCTTGCTCCCCGTTCAGCTCGCCCGGCTATCTGCTATTGAACGTTGCATCAAGGATTGCGCACGCGAACGAACAGTGGCGGCGCCGATACTCCCACGTCGAGTTGCGAGGGCAGCTTGATGGCGCGGCGAAAAATGGATACACAGCCGATACCGTGGGAACGTCTGCTTGCTATCATCGATCCCCGACAAGGTGGGCGTAGGCCTTCGTTGTCGTGGTCCGATTTCACTTTGATGCACTTGTCGAAGATAGGCGTTCGGTCTGGTCAGCCGGAAGCACACGACCACTTGCCGAAGTCGCGTCCGCTCTGCGCTGCATTCGACTTTCGTCGCGCGGTGCGGTTGCGAGAACCCCGCCAACAACGATCGCGCCGATGATGCCAATGCTTGACGCGAGCATGATCTGCCGGCAGAAGCTTCGAGGCGAGGACATCGAAATTTCTCCCGATGCTTCCGCCGGAGGGGCATTCGGCGGCAGAGCGGTCTGGCACCGTTTGCATACAGAGGCCATAGCGCTTACTTCGGCTCCGCATGTATCGCATATGTTGTAGCGCATTCTATTATTTTCTCGATTTTATACGTCGCGCGCGGGGGTGGTGGCCGCAAGCCAACGAGGACGGAGCGATGTCGGCATAACGGCAGTGGAAGCGCAAGACTTGAGACGCTTTGGCAGGTGATCTGACGAACAAAAAGGGATGTTCGTCGACGACTGTCGGATTTTGGCTCGACGTTGTCGTCGGGCGAAGTCGGGCGACCCACAACCACCGTCGTCACCGGGAGGCCTACACACGCTACGCAGACGACATCAGGACATCCCAGAAAGGACATCGCTTCATTTGCTTGGCTACGAGTTTTGCAGTTTTGCGAGCGAACGCAACGGTTAAGAAACTGATATTTATCTCGATAGATGCGTTTTCTGCCCCAATCAGCTGCAGATCCAGTACTGCCTCAGAACATTGAACGCAGATCATAGCGCGGCCGCGGTCGACAATGACGAAGCAGCGGCATTGCTGAACGAGGAGTTTCAGGGTTGCAACGGTCGGACCAAACTTGTATTACTGGTTGACCAGGCCATACCGTGGCGCTTGAGTGTCCTCGACGATCGCGACAGTGCCGAGCGATGACGAGCGATGACGGCAGTGTTGCAAACCTGCGTCAGCGTTCCGGTACGCTTCGCCGGCGGCCGGGCCGGTCGCAATGGTCCTGCCCGATCCCAGCACCCATCTGAGTACGAAAACGGACGGGGCGGCGATGCTCGTAGTACGGCCTGTCTCTACCACATACGCGGCTACTCTCGCAGCACATCACCGGGGGTAGTTAGACAGCGCTCGAAGACTTGAACTCTGTTCAATGTATTCACCGCGATTGACCGCCCCCTTCCCTGCTTCGACCGCGTCGGCAACAAAGCGTCGAGGGATGCCGAACGCCTTTACAAGCCCTGCCGACTGCGCGAGTTGCTCTTCTCGCGTCATCGCGTCGGATTCGATGGTGACAATGCACAGGCAAACTCTGGCCAGTCGCGCTTTGTTCGCCTTGAGCCAAACCGCGCGTAGCCTAGTGTCGCTCTGGTCTTCTGAAAACTCGCTTTCTTCGAAGACCATGAAGAACGGCTCGTTAGGCTCAATAAGTGTTTCGAGTTCGTCGCGCCATTGTGGTCCATTGCCTGGGGTGCGAAGTCATTCAGCCGGAGTGGATTCTTCTGCCTCCCCAGGCTGACCTGCACGCGGCACATCTTCAGCCGAACATTCGTCGGCTCACCCAGAACATCAACGAAACGGCATCACGCCGCGGACGGCGTTTTCGCGTCAATTCTCTTCTGCATCTGCCACTGGATCGATGAAAGATAGGCGCGCGATCCATCGGACATGCACTTCTTGATCCATCGCTCATCGAGCTTTCGATTGGATCTTGATTGGACTCCCGCGGGTCATCGCCGGAGCGCGGCATGCATGCGACAAATGACGTCAATCAACCCGACGCGCGGGGCTTGCATGTCTCCGATCAACGTGCTGCTGGTGGCCGCCTCTCCCGACACGAAGGCCGAGGGTGTCAGGGCGCGCATCGCCGCGCGCAGCGACATGCACTTGATCGACGACTCCATCTTCACAGTCGCGAAGGCCAACACTCGGCTTGGCGAATTGCCCGCGGAACCGCAGTGCGCGGTGATCGTCGTCGGATACGCGGGACAGACGGCGCAACTGGCCGAGCAATGGCTCGCCGCGCATGCGGATCTGGTCGTGCTGTGCGTCGATATCGTCGATGACTTCGTGCGCTTTTCGTGGCGCAATCCCTCGCTTGATACCCTGTTGTCCGCTTTGCTCGGGCTCGTGCTCCGCGCGGGTCCAGGCGGTGATGCGCGCATGTCGTGCATCGTGCTTCCTGCCATGGCGCTGTCGGATCATGCGGACTTCGTCGCCGCCGCGCACGCCGATCCACATCCGCTCTTCGACGCGTCGCTGAACTGGGTGTATGCGGCGCTGCGCGACGCGATCCTGCGCAGCCCCGGCGGGCAGGGCGATATCGCGGGGCTGTCGGTCACGGCGCAAACGCTGCTGCGGCTGCTCGACCGCGCCGGGGAGCGGAGCGAAGACGATCCACCGTCTGAACTCGCAAATGCCGATGAGTGCTTCATCGACGCCCTCGCGCGGGCCGACGCCGACACCGAGCCGTTCGCGATGCTCTGCCGCCGGCTGGACCTCGATCTGCCCGAAGCGCGGCTGCTGACGCTCGCCTTCGCGCCCGAGTTGGACTTGCACTGTCAGCGTTGTTTCGGCTTCCTGCTCGATGACATGAGCCGCCGCGCAGGCACGATCGTTCTGCTCGCGTCGCTGCTCGGCGTCCCGGCGCGCATACGCACGCGGCTGGCGGCATCGCACTCGCTCACGCGCTGGCGCATTTTCGAGAGCGCCTGCCGTGGCGTGCTCGCGGCCGACGAACCCGTGCGCGTCGATCCACCGCTTGTTGCATGGCTGTTCGGCGAGCCGGACGCACTCGATGACGATGCACGCGTGCGCCGCGTAATGCGCGTTGCCGCGTGGCCGGGTGCCGCGTTGCTCGACGGGCCACCGCGCGAGTACGCGATGTCGCTCGTCGCGCGCCTGCGCGATGCCGCCGCGCCTCACTGGGTTTTGCTGCCGGACGCGTCGCCGTCGTGGCGCGCGCTGATCGAATGCGGTGCGGCGTCAGCAGGCGTGCGGCTGGCGCGCGTCGAAACGCAGCGGCTCGCGGGGCTCGATCTGGTCGAGGTCGAAGAATCCGCGCTTCGGATCGCGCGCATGGCAAGGCTCACCACGCGCATCATCGCGATCGATGTCGCGCCCGGAGAAGAAACGCCGCAAGAAGAGGATACGCTGCGCACGCTGTTCGAGACGCTGTATGGAGCAGGCGCCGCCGCCGTGATCTTCTGCCCGGACGGCGTGCGCATGGCGCGGCTCGTGGCCGATATGTCGCATACACTGATCGACGCCGAACCGTTGCAGCCGGACGATCATCAGCGCGCGATCGCGGCCGCCGCGCGCGACGCCGGGGTGGCGCTCGACGCGCAGGAGGCAGCCCGTTTCGCCGCGCGTTATCCGCTCGACATCGAAGGCTTCGCCGAAGCGGGCCGGCTTGCGCGCGTGCGCGGACGTAATGACGGGCAGGATGACGCGGCGCGGGAGCGTTTCGCCGCGGCGTGCAAGATGGCATCGACGCGCGGCAACTCCAATCTGTTTGAACGGATCGAGCCGTTTTTCAGGCTCGACGATGTCGTGCTGCCCGTCGCGGCCCGCGATCAGCTCGTCGAAATCGTCGACAGCGTGCGCTTTGCCGGGCAAGTGCTCGACGACTGGAACTTCGGCGCCCGGCTTCCATACGGGCGTGGGGTCGGTGCGCTCTTTCACGGGCCGAGCGGCACCGGCAAGACGATGGCGGCGCTCGGCATCGCGCGGGAACTCGGCGTTCATCTGCTACGCATCGATCTGTCACGAGTAGTCAGCAAATACATCGGCGATACCGAGAAGCATCTTGATCGCGTGTTCACCGACGCGCAACGCTCGGGCGCGGCGCTTCTCATCGACGAGGCCGATGCGCTGTTCGGCAAGCGCGGCGAAGTGCGCGACGCGCACGACCGCTACGCGAACATCGAGGTCGCTTATCTGCTGCAACGGATGGAAGCGTTCGCGGGCCTCGCCATGCTCACGACCAACCTGGGCGAAAACGTCGATGCGGCGTTTCTGCGCAGACTGCGCTTCGTCGTCGAGTTTCCGCGGCCCGACCTGGGCGCGCGTATTCAGATCTGGCGGCGCTGTCTGCCGGACGGCTCGCACACGCTCGATGACGCCGCTTTCCGTCAGCTCGGACGCTCGATCGAACTGACGGGCGGCCATATCCGACAAATCACGCTCAGGGCGGCGTTTCTGGCTGCATCGGCGGGCGCGCGCATCGGTACTGCGCATATCGCGCATGCGGCTCGTGCCGAACTCGCGAAGCACGGCATGCCGCTCGTCGACATTCCTTTCACATGTGAGCGGAGCGCGGCATGAGCGCCGATGCGATCTACCAGGTCACGGTGGCGCTGCGCCTGCGGCTCGAACGCGCGCTGGAGCAATCGCAGGTCAAAGGCCGGGTGTTCGTGGGACCGCTCGACGACGCCAAGGCCAAAACCGCGTCGCTCATCCTTTTCCTTTACCGCGTTGCGCCGAGCGCGAATCTGCGCAACCACGAGCATCACGTGATTTCCAATGAGCCACCGCCACCCGTCATCGTGTTCAGGAACTCGCTCCCGCTCGATCTCCGCTATCTCGTATCGATCGGAAATACGCGCGCCGACGCGACCGAGGAGATCCTGCTGCGCTCGCTCGGTTTCGCGATGCGCGAGCTGAATCTCGATCCCGATCTCACTGGCCCGGAAGTCGGCAATGAAACCGTGCACGTGTCGCTCGATGCGCTGTCGCTGGAGGACATGAGCCGCGTCTGGGCGCTTTTTCCACAGGTCAACTACCGGACCTCGGTAGCGTATCTCGCGACGCCCGTATGGGTCGACCCGCCGATGCCGGAAGAAACGGCCGCCTGTGTGCTACAGGACGCCCTGGTGGCCGGTTATGTCGATGCGGAGGCGGGCGATGTCTGACTCCGCAATCCGCGTTCCCGCCGAGCAAGGTTATGTGCGCCGCGTGCTGTTCGCGGTGGAGATTGTGGACGCCGTCACGCTGGTGCCGGTGACGGAAGGAATCGGCGTTTCGGCGACCGGTCTGTCGCGCAGGCCCGTGGTCAATCGCAGCGGCCTGCATGTGTTTCTCGACGAGGGCAAAGCGCAGCCGGGTGAGATTGTCGTGATCACACGGGGCACGCCTTACGAGAGCGTCACCGTGCCCGCACCCGTACCGCCCGCGCGCAGGAGGCGCATCGAACTCGCGCCCCGCTCCGGCTATCCGTTCGTCGCGGGTGTCACGGCGATGCGCGGCGTGCTGATCGAAAGCTATGCGGGCGAGCGCACGCCGATTGGAAGGGCCGCCGTCGGCCTGCAATGGCTGGAGCCGATCGAGCATGGCGGCGATGCCGCCGATCCGCTATGGAGAGATCCCGGCTTGCGCTCGCACAGTGACGACGGCGGGGATTTCGCCGCGATCCTTCGTCTTAGACCGGCGGAGACGCCGGAAAGGGCCAAAGACGGCGCTTTGCGGGTACGGCTGTGCGTGGCGCGCGACGGCACGGTTCGCACTTCCAGAGAATTCCCGCTTTGGCAAGGCCGCGTCGCGGACGCGTTGCCACCATTTGCCTGGGACGAGCTTGCGCCCTGAGTCCGCCATTCAGGAGGCTGTCGCCATGAATCAAGAGCCGAATCAGTACCAGGGACAGGTGCCTGCGGCTAATCCCTGCAACACCTCGCAGCAGCCGCCCGCGACGCAGCCGCCGTGCGGACAGCAGCCCGCACCGACGCCTTGTGATCCGACGCCCGCGCCGACGCCTTGTGATCCAGCGCCCGCACCAATGCCCGCGCCGACACCTTGTGAACCGAAGCCCACCACTCCCACGTCCACAGGTGTGCCCAAACTCCCCGACCCGCCGCAGCGCTGCACCGACTGCTGCTGTCCTGAGAAGCCGCCCGCGAGTCCTGACTGTTTCGACAGGCTTATCGAGGAACAGACCAAGATCCTCACGGCAGCGGACAAGGCGAAGAATTTCGCAAACGAACTGGCGGAAAGGCAGAAGGGGGCGATCAATGCGCAACAGAAATACACGGTGGATATGTACAACCAGTTTCTCGACAGCTGGACCCATAACGATGTCCTGATCGTCAAGGCATGCAACACGCTGGCGTGCCAGTTGTCGTGCTGGCACTGCCTGATCGAATGCCGGCTTTGTCCCTTGCTCTACGACATTCGCGACCTCGAAGACAAGCTCGATGGCACCGGCAAGCTGCCCGGCGAGGTGTTCTCGCTTCGCGACCTGGGCAACTGGAGGGCGCGCGACCTGTACATGAAGAGCCAGAGATTCACGCGGATCGAGGCCATCATCGTCGCCTGGGAGAAACTCATCGAGAAGATCAGCGGGGCGCTGACCGAAATCAACAAGTGGCTGACCGAGTTCGACAATGGAAGCAAAAACAGCAATGTGGCCAAGAACCTGTACGAACTGCTCGGAAGCATCGTGCCCCTCCATATGATGATCGGCCCGCGAGAAGCGGACGGGAGCGTCCACACGCAGATAGACAGAAAGTTCATCGATATCTGCAATGGCGACGCGCGTTCGCCTGACCAGGCCTGCGGTCCCGATATGGGGCGTCTTCCGGTGCGCCTCGAACTGATCGGTATGCCGCCTGGACCCTATCCATACCTCGTGCATCCCGACCGACTCCTCGAGATTCTGTGCTGCCTCGTGACGGGCTACTACAAGCCGGCAAAGCAGGCGCAAGTCGAGGCGGAGGCCGATCTGGCTGCGATCACTGCCCAGATCACCAAGGCACAAACCGACATCACGAAGAGGAAGGCGTCGCTGGCCGCCGACTTCCTCTTCGGTCTCGAGATCCCGGTCGATTGCAACCAGTACCGCGATAAGCCGACCACGCCACCGCCTCCGTCGACAGGCGACTGTCAGAAGCCCGCGCCCACCGATCCGCCTTGCGACTGCGCGAAGCACGGCACGAACGATCCGGCGCCGCCGCGCTGAAAGCGCCTCGCCGATGATATGCACGCCGTGCCGTGACCGAACGCCCCAGTGAACCCGGAGAACCCTTATGTCCGAATATCTGCATCCCGGCGTCTATATCGAAGAGATCGAACGCGGGCCCCGGCCGATTGAAGGCGTTCCGACCAGCACCGCCGCGTTTCTCGGTGAGGCGGAGCGCGGTTCCATCACGCCGCGCCTCGTGACCAGCTTCAAGGAATATCAGCGCTGGTTCGGCGGCGTCTATGCGCCCGACAAGTTTCTGCCCTATGCCGTCAGCGGCTTCTTCGAAAACGGCGGCGCGCGCGTGTATATCTGCCGGCTCGTCGGGCAGGCGGCCTCGCCGGCGCAGGCGGCCTTCGGCGATTTCCTCGTGCGCGCGGCGGGGCCGGGAAGCTGGGGCCGGCGCGTATGGGCGACGATCCAGGACAGCACGACGAAGAACAAGGACAACCAGCCGGTCGGATTCAGGCTGCGGCTCGCCTATTGGGTCGACGGACAGCAACCCTTCGATCCGTTCACCGAAGAAGGACGCCGGAAGACACCGCAGCCGGCCTATACCGAGGACTTCGACGACCTCGTGCTCAACGAGAGTTCGCCGGATTATTTCGGCAAGCGCTTGCCGTTCATCGATTTCGACAAGGGCGACGTGAACCAGGGGCCTGACAGCTCGGCGCTCGGCATGCTCGTACGCAATGCCGGGGCGCCCGCAAACACGCGCCCCGAAAACGGCAGCCAGGTGCTCACCGACGGTGGCGCGGACGACGCCAACGGGCTAGGCAGCGACGATTACGTAGGGTTGCCCGCGGAGGCGCGCCTGCAGGCTCAGGGTTTGTCGGCGCTTGAGCTGGATCCGTTTAGAGATGTAGCGCTCGTCTATGCGCCGAACGTGGACAAGGACATTGCGGGGAAGATCATCGATCATTGCGAGCTGCTGCGCTTTCGCTTCGCGGTCGTCGACAGCCCCAAGGGGCAGAACAATCCCGGCGCACTCGACCCGCGCACCGGGATGAACACGGATTCGAGCTACGTGGCGTTCTACTATCCGTGGATCGTGATCTCCGACCCAGTCACGGGCGCACGCAAGCTGGTGCCGCCAGGCGGTCATTCGATCGGCGTCTATGCGCGGACCGACACCGAGCGGGGCGTGTTCAAGGCGCCCGCCAACGAAACCGTGCGCGGCGCGCTCGATCTCGAATACGACATCAACGACGCGACCCAGGACACGCTCAATCCGCGCGGCGTCAACGTGATCCGGCGCTTTCCAGGCCGCGGCATACGCGTGTGGGGCGCGCGGACGCTCACGTCGAACTCGCTCTGGAAATACGTGAGCGTGCGGCGCCTGTTCATTTTCCTGGAGCGCTCGATCTACGAAGGCACGCAATGGGTGGTCTTCGAGCCGAACGATTCGCGCCTGTGGGCACGCGTCACCGACACGATCCGCCTGTTCTTGCGCTCGCAATGGCGGCTCGGCGCCCTGTTCGGACGCACGGAGGAACAGGCGTTTTTCATCAACTGCAATGAAACGGTGATGTCGCAGGACGACATCCTGAACGGCCGGCTGATCTGCGAGATCGGCATCGCGCCGGTCCGTCCTGCGGAATTCGTGATCTTCCGCATCTTCCAGAACACCGCGGAATCTCAACGATAGGAGCGCGCCATGGCACGCATCGATCCACTACGCAATTTCCGCTACCGGCTCGAGATCGACAACATCACGCAGGCGGGTTTCAGTGAAGTCGCCATCGCCGAGACGACCATCGACGCAGTCGATTATCGCGAGGGCACGGACCCGCCGCATGTGCGCAAGCTCTCCGGCCTCACTAAATACGGCAGCATCACGCTGAAAGCGGGCATGACCGTCGGCGCGAGCGGACTCGAACTCTTCAAATGGCACAGCGACGTGTCGGCCGGGCAGATCAAGGACAAGCGCAAGAAAGTGGTGATCGTCGTGCAGGACGAGGCAGGCGACGAGAGCGCGGGTGCGCGTTTCGTGATTACCGACGCCTGGCCGATCAAGTACGATCCGAGCGATCTCAACGGTAAGGGAAACGAAGTAATGATCGAATTGCTGGAACTGGCCAACGAAGGCATCGAACGGGTGAAGTGAGGCGGAGAACATCATGAGCACGAGCGCGCATCCCGCGTTTCAGACCGAAATCGACTTCGAACTTCCCAAGGGTTACGTGGATGCGGACGGCGTGCTGCATCGACGGGGCGTCATGCGGCTCGCAACCGCAGCCGATGAAATCCTGCCGCTGCGCGACCCGCGCGTGCAGCAGAACGAGGCGTATCTCGTGGTGATCGTGCTGGCGCGGGTGATCGTCCGGCTGGGGTCGCTGCAAGACATTCATCCGGGCGTCGTCGAAGGTTTGTATGCATCCGATCTCGCCTATCTGCAGCGGCTCTACGACCGTATCAACGCCGCCGACGATGCCGAGCCCGAGGCCAGCCCCTCACGCGCCTTCGCAGGCGGTGGCGCCTTGCGGAGGATCACCGCGCTGGGGGAGGCATGAGGGCCTATCCCGTGAACTGGCTCTACGAGGAGATGGCCTTCATCGCGCATCACTTTCACTGGAGCCATGCCGATCTCGTGAGTCTTGAACATCGGGAAAGGCGCCGCTGGTGCCGCGAGATCTCGCGCATCAACCGGGCGCTCGACGGCGCGCAGCCCAACCCTTTCGACGTGTGAAGGAGGCAGATCATGGCCCGGCTGGACCCGCTGCGCGGTTTTCGCTTCCTCGTCGAGATCGAAGGCATTACCTCCGGCGGGTTCGTGCGCGTGAAGGGCATGCAGCGCGAAGTGAAGCACGAGTCTTTCCGCGAGGGCGGCGTCAACGACTACGAGCACAAACTCGTCTCGCAGGTAACTTATTCATCGGTGGTGCTGGAGCGGGGACTCGCGCTCGACGATCTCTGGAACTGGGCGCAAGCGGCCGCCGACGGCAACGTCACGCGCAAGACGATCCGCATCCGGCTACAGGACGAGGCCGGCGAGAAGGCCTGGGCATGGCAACTCGATTACGCCATTCCCGTGAAGTGGTCGTCGTCCGATCTGGATGGAGCGAACTCGCAGGTGTTGATGGAAAGCCTGGAAATCGCGCATCACGGACTGAGGAAAGCGACATGAAAATGACCGCCGCCCTCGCTGCCAGCCGCTTTCTCGCGCGTCGTCTCGGCGCGCCGCCTGCGCGCGGCCGGGCGTGGAAGCGCTGGCGGCGACTAGCCCGGCCTCTCGCGCGTGCCGCAAAGCCGTTCGCGCGGACGGTTGCGCGCACGCATGATGCGGGATCGGTCGTGGCGCTGCACATGTGTTGGACGATCATCCACCGCGCGGAGAGCGCGCACGCGCGATGCGCAACAGCGCGCCCGGGGCGGCCGATGCAACCACGGACGCGAGCCGCGCCGGTTGGTTCAAGCCGTGACCTCACGCAGGCCGCCGTATCGATTCGCAACCGCTGGTGTCTCGCATCCCCCATACCAGGTGAACGGAGCGCGGCCGGTGGGGCTCGTCCGAGGATCGGGCCGTCCGTCGCCCGTGTCGCGGCACTGCGGCCACACTGCGACGCCGCCGCGGAATCACAGCGCAATGTGCCGATTCGCCTGGCCGACGCGCGCAGGGCGAATGCTGCGTCGGGCGACATCCGCGTCGCGGCGATGGAACGAGGCCTAATGGCACATCCGCGGGGGGCTGCTCCATCTCCGTCACTGCGCTGGCCGGCAGGCGGATCGATCGGCAATCCGAAGCGAATCGTGAGGCGACCGCGGGCGATAACGACGAATGCGGCGGGCGGATCGCAGACGCGTGCTACGGCGCGTGCGTCCGAACTCATTTGGCGCAAGCCGAAGCTGCTGGAGACGCACGACATCGGCGCGCGCGAACTGCCCGAGCCGCGCGATGCGCTCACGGTGGACGCAGCGCAAAGGACGGGCAGCGTACAGGCGGACAGGGTTATCACGGCCGCGACGGCCGCGACTGCTGCCGCGGGTGGCGCGGCGCTGAATTCCGCCTACGCGGAACGCATCGCGGAGGACGTTATCCGCCGGGTCGAACGGCGTATTCGGATCGAGCGCGAAAGAAGGGGGCACTGACCGTCATGAGCCAGAACCATCTGCAGAAGGCGACGATCACGGCGCTCGAAGGCGTGAGCCGCAACAAGGTCATTACCGTGCTGTTCAATCCGGCCGAGTACAGCTTCGAGCGCAGCAACTCCTACAAGGCCACGCCGATTCCCGGTCTGGGTGCGCCGCTCTTGCAGTTCGTCAACGGCGAGTGCGACCAGCTCAGCATGGAGCTTTTCCTCGACGATTACACCGATCCGCAAGGCCCGACTTCGATGCGGCAGAAGGAATCGGACCCGGTCATGAAGCGCCTGCGCGATCTGACGAAGCTGCTCGAAATCGACCGGAGCCTGCATGCGCCGCCGCCCGTGCGGTTCAACTGGGGGCCGATGGAGTTCGTCGCCGTCATCGAAAAACTCGGTCGCAAGGTCACCAAGTTTCATCCCGACGGCACGCCCGCCCGCGCGACGCTCTCGGTCAGCTTCAAGGAATATCGGACGCTGCGTGAACAGTTGGAGGACCCGCGCCGGGAATCGGCGGACAAGACGAGGCGGCGCGTCGTCGTCGGCCGCGACAGCCTGTGGGCGCTCGCCGCGCGCGAGTATGGCGACGCGAACGAATGGGTGCGCATCGCCCGGGCGAACGACCTCAACGATCCGCGTGACATCGCACCGGGCGACTGGCTGGAACTGCCGCCCATCGAGAATCCAGATGGAACTGTCGACGCTCTCTGAGCGCTACGCCAATTTTCGAGCGCCGGCCTTCTCGGTTCGCATGGGACGCAACGATCTCGTGCGCGACTTGCTGCTGGCCATCGGCCAGGTGGAAGTGGACCTGTCGCTCGGCGCGGCGGCGCGCTTCAATTTCAGCGTGCCGCAGGCCTATGACATCGAGACACGCACTTTTCTGACGGGCCGCGGCGCTCGCGTGCTCGACCTGCTCAGGTTCGGGGCGCAGGTCGAAATCTGCATGGGCTATGGCGACGCGCGCACCGTGCCGCTGGTCGTGAGCGGCGTGATCACCGAGATCACGACGAGCTTCCCCGAGGCGGGCGCGCCCGAACTGTCGATCGCGGGCTACGACCACGCCTTCCCGCTGACGGTCGGAAAGAGCTCTCGGGCGTGGAGCAAGGCGCTCGAAAGTGACGCGGCGCATCAGATCGCCAGTTTCCACAATCTCGGCGCGAAGATCGAATCGACGCTGGAGCGGCTGGAGCAGATCGAGCAGAACCAAGAAAGCGATTTCGAATTTCTGAAGAAGCTCGCGGATCGAAATCACTTCGAGTTGTTCGTTGACGAACGCCGCACGCTGCACTTCCACAAACCCAACGACAACGCGCCGCCCGTCGTGCGTCTCGCATGGGGCGAGGGTCTGCTGTCGTTCAAGCCAGAGGCGAACCTCGCCGGGCAGATTACACGCGTCGAAGTGTATGGCTGGGATCTGAAACGCAAGGCACAGGTCGTGGGCGTTGCGACCGCCGGCGACGAGTCCGGGAAGAAAGCCAACGACGAGAGCGCCGCCCAGGTCCTGAAGAGGTTCGTGAAGGACCCGGACAAGCAACCCGTGCTGCGACTGCGACAGGCCGTCACGACGCAGGGCGAGGCCGAAAAGCGCGCGCGCGCGGTGCTTAACGAGCGCGCCAAGCAATTCCTCACCGGCGAGGCCGAAGCCATCGGTCTGCCCGAACTGCGGCCCGATCGCAACGTGACGCTCGATAACCTCGGCGCGCCGTTTTCTAAGTCGTACTACATCCAGCAGACGACGCACAAGATCGACGCGGGCGGCTACCGCACACGTTTCAAAGTCAAGGAGACCGGACTATGAGCTTGCTCGCCGATACCGCGCCGCGCGAAACCGAAGTCGAGGCGGGTGGCTATGTAAAGGGCGTGGCGATTGCCGTCGTCACGCAAAACAAGGACCCGAACGGGCTGTGCCGCGTGAAGGTCCGTTTTCCGTGGCACGAGAAGCCTCGCGAGAGCGACTGGGCGCGGCTCGCTATGCCGATGGCGGGCAAGGGTCGCGGGTTCATGGTGATACCCGAGGTCGGCGACGAAGTGCTCGTCGCTTTCGAGCGCGGAGACCTCACGCTGCCCTACGTCCTCGGCGTGTTGTGGAACGGCGACGACAAGCCGCCCGGCGCTAACACCGATGGCCGCAACGATCAGCGACGCTGGGTGTCGCGCAAGCGGCACTACCTGTTGTTCGATGACGGCGAGCGTGGCGTGGTCGAACTCACGCACGAGAAGGGCCGCAAGGTGGTGATCGACGATAGCGGCATCCGCATGCAGGACGAGCACGGCAACGAGGTGAGCATCGACAGCGACAGCGGCGCGATGACGCTCAAGGCGATCGGCGATCTGAAGATCCAGGCGCGCAGCGTGAAGATCGAGGCGTCGAGCACACTGGACCTTTCCGCGAGCGCCTTGCTCAGCGTGAGCGGCCAGCAGGTAAAGATCAACTGACCGGAGACAAGGCCATGGGACAGCCCGCTGCACGCCTAATGGATCTGACAGGCCACGGCTTTCCGCTGATGGCGGGCCCCGGCTGCCCGACGGTGCTGATCGGCGGCCGCCCCGCGTGGCGTGCTCTCGTGGACACGATGCGGTGCCCGCTCATCGACGGCCTGAAACCGCACGTGGGCGGCGTCGTCATGATCGGCAGCGCGACCGTGACGATCGGCGGCGCGCCGGCCGCGCGCCAGGGCGACGTGATCGTCGAGGCGGGCATGTCGAACCCGATCGCGCAGGGCGAACCGACTGTGATGATCGGATAGAGGCGCGACATCATGAACGAGCGGAAGAACTTTCTCGGACGCGGCTGGGCTATGCCGGTGCGGCTCGATCCGCGCACCGGGCTCGTCGCGAGCGCGGAATACGAGGAAGACATCCGCCAGTCGATCCTGATCATTCTGGAGACGGCGCCGGGGGAGCGCGTCATGCGCAGGAATTTCGGTTGCGGCATCCACGAGTTGGTGTTCGCGTCCATCGACAGCACGGCACTGCAGCGCATCCGCTCGGTCATCGAGGAAACGCTGGTTCGTTGCGAGGCGCGCGTCGAAGTGCTGAGCGTCGCCATTGAGGAAAATCCGGATGTCGATGGCTGCCTGCTGATCGAACTCGAATATCGCGTGCGCAAGACCAATCAGATCGGAAACCTCGTGTTTCCGTTCTACTTGCGCGAGGGAGGACGGCCATGAACGCGAGCAAGCCGCCCGGACTTGAACCGCGCCGTTTCGATGATTTCCGGCAGGAGCTGTTCGCGCGCGCGCGCGCGTGGCTGCCCGCGTGGGGCTTCGCAGACGACGAGGGCGATTTCGGGCGCGCGCTGCTCGAAGTGGCGGCGCGCCTGAACGCCGAAGTCGCCGAGCGGCTCGACCGCGGCGGCGACAAGCTCTTTCGCGCCTTTCTGGACTGGCTCGGCGTGCGCGGCGGCGCCGCGCGGCCCGCGCGCGCGCCGGTCGTCTTCAGGCTCGCGGAGACCGCGCTCGAACCGGTGAAGGCGCCGCCGCCGGTGCGCATGCAGACGGACGTTCAGGACGCGACGGTTATTTTCGAGACGCAGGCGGATGTGTGCATCCTACCGGGCGGCATCGAAACGATCATCGCGGTCGATCCGTCGGCCGATGCGTTCTACGTGTCCCCGCCGAGTCTGATCGATCCGCAGCCTCGCGCGCCGTCGCCGGATCGCTGGCATCTGAAAAGCTTCGCCGGACCTGGCTCTGCGACGCTCCAGCTCAATCCGTCGGCCACCGGCCTCGAAGCGGGGACGATCATCGCGATCGGCGGCGCGCAGTACCGCATCACGGCGGCAAAGGACGATCTCGCGTCTATCGATCCGCCGCTGCCGCCGGGCGGTGGCCTTGCCGAACGAACACCCGTCGCGCGAGTCGACGCGTTCGCTCCGTTCGATCAGGCGCGCAACGAGCAAGCGCACCTGCTCTATCTCGGCCACGCCGATCTGCTGAATATCGACGCCGCCGCGGTCATCGACGTGGTGGGCGCGCAAACGCTCGGAGCGGGCGTGAGTTGGGAAATCTGGAGCAAGGCGAGGCCGGAGAGCGAGACGCCGGCGACGACCTCGGAAGCAGCCATTGACGAAGGTGCGAGCGGCAGCGCAGACGCCGCCGCGAAGCCCGACTGGCGCGCACTGAAGCCCGCCGCGACGCAGCGTAACGACGCGCTCGTGCTGCTCAAGCCCGCGGGAGAAGTCGTCTCGCGTCAGGTGGGCGCGGCACAGGCACGCTGGATTCGCGCGCGCGTAGCTCATCTCGACGGCGGTCGGCCATCGCTGACGACCAGCGGCATCGCCTTGCGCATCAACGCCACGGTGCAGGAGGCCGCCACTGGAAAGCCGCCATCCGCCGATGCGCCCGGCGGGAAGCCGCAGGTCGAGGTGATGGTCAATTCGACGCCCGACACGCCGCGCGGCTTCTATCCGCTCGGCCGGACGCCTCGCATCTTTGACACGCTGTATGTCGGATGCGCGGAGGCGTTCTCGAAGAAGCGCGGCGTGGCATACGTGAAGTTCGATCTCGCCGATGCGAACTTCGTCGCGCTCGGCGCGACCGAGGTGACGGCAATAGGCACTGTGCTGGCCGGCGTGGACAAGGCGGCCGCGCTGCATCTCTTCGCGGCCGATGTCGACGCTAGTGCGGACCGGCCGAGCGTCGTCCCGCTGCATGAGCCCGTCGCGCCGCCTGCGCCGGCGCAGCGCGTCGGCGAACCGGCGAAAAGCTTCGCCCCTGTCCTGTGGGCTGCAGCTGGCGTGCTGCACGTGGCGATGGCCGTGAGGGACCAGGTGTTCGTCTGGAACGAGACGCAGCCGGGCATGCTCGCTGACCGCCCGATCCGGAGCGCGACGCCCACGCGCAACTGGACCGTGCTCGGGGCGCCGCCCGGTGGAAGCGCTCCAGAGTCGTCGATCTCCGGCCTCGCGGCGCTTGCTGACACGAACCCGCTGGACCGTTCGCAAGGGGTCGAGATCGTTGTGCTGCGCGAAGGCATCCTGCACAAATCTCCGCTTGCCCAGAACGCTGGATGGACGCCGCTCGTGCTCGACAAACGCAAGCTGGACCTGAGCGTGCTCGTGCCGGTCCGGCACGAGGTCCCCGGCAAACTCAGCGGGCGCGCCCTCGTCATCGCGGCCGAAGCGGGCACGTTTTCCCTGTATTCCGTCGATGCGAACGGCACGCTCGACAAGCTGCTCGATTCGGTCAGCAACGATGTCGCGCCGTTCGCGATCGAGCGCGAGGACGGGAAGCTGTGGGCCGTCGCCGCCGGGCATGATGGTTCGAGTCTGCTGGCGCGTTCGCCGGACCGTAGTGAGACGACCGCGCCTCTGCCGGCGAACTTCGATCTGTCCGGCTGCTCGCTCGACGGAGCGCTGGTGAACGATCAACTCATCGTGCGCGGCGTGATCCGCTCATCGAGCAACTCGAAGGCGGCGGCGATGTTGACTTGGCGTCCGGTCGATCCGGATCTCGAGAAACTCGTGTTCGTGTCGGCCTGCGATGCGGCGGCGGGCATGCCGTCGGGCCGCGCGGTCGTGGCGGGTGACAGCTTGTTGACGCCTGGCGCGAAAGAGGCCGAAGTGCTCGCGGCCCGCTTCACCGGTAAGCTCGTGACGCGGTCGGCGAAACTCCAGGAATTCAGTTCGGCGCTCGCCGTGACGCTGCCCGCGCCAAGGCTCAAGGTGGGCGACACGATCGCGAGGAAGCCTGCGCATGGCACCGAGTCGTCCAAAGTCGTCGACGACGTTGCTGCGGAAGGACGCGGAGCCAGTGCCGGCAAGGGCTTCTTTCTGCTGGACAAAGCGTTTCCTGCTGACGCTGTCGGCGAAACGCTGCTGCTCGTCGGAACCGAGTCGAAGCAGGCCTTCACCGGCAAGGTCGTAGGCAAAAGCACACGCAAGCTGCGGCTGGATACCCGCGACAACGATTCGCTTGAAACGCCCGCATGGTTGCACATCACAGACGGTGGGTCGAACAGTACGACGCCCGCTGTGTTCGAGGTCGACTCCTTCAAGGGTCGTGTGGCCGTGATGAAGGAGAACCTGCCGATCCCGACCGCTGGCGCGGAACTGGCCTACTGGCGCGCCGAGCCGATCGCCGCAAGCCTGCATCCGGCGCTGCACTTCGACGCGGACAATGCAGACTGGCCGCTCGCGGCGCTTACGCGCGGTGCGTTCTACTTTCCGGGCCTCGCGCCGACGCGCCAGACGGTAAGCGCGTTAGCGGCCGACGCGGCGCAGCCGCCACGCCCGCGCTGGATCGCGCTCGACGCGCCGTGGGAGACGCGCCCGAACGACGCAAACGTGCCGTTCGTCGTCGACGCCACGCTGTCGGAGTGGACGCGCGTGCTCAGCGATACTTCGTCGAACCCGGCGCTGTCGTGGGAATACTGGAACGGCACCGGCTGGTGGCGGCTTCCGCTCGGCGACGATGGCGACGCCACGCACAACCTTCGCAACCCGGGCGTGGTCAGGTTCGTCATCCCCGACGATCTCGCGCCGCTCGTGTGGTCGGGCAGAATCAATCACTGGATTCGCGCGCGACTCGTGGGCGGCGACTTCGGCGAGGAGACGGTGGCCGTGCTGACGCGGCCCGCGCCCGACGGGAACGGCACCGTGCAGATCGTGCAGCGCACGACCGAGGGGGTGCGCGCGCCGTTCGCCCTCGATGTAAGCGTGACTTACGAGGTGACGCGAGCGGTGCTGCCGTCCTACCTGCTGACGCAGGACAGCGGCGGCCTGCGAGATCAAAGCGGTGCGAACCGGTCGCAAGATGCAGCCGTCGACATCTTTACGCCGCTCGTCTATACGCTGCGGCAGCTCGCCGGTCCGGCCAGCCCATCCGGCGACGCTTGCGCGAACGATATCGGGAGCGACGGGGACGCAGCGCAAACAATGCTTCGGGCTGATGCGCGCGCCAACCGCCGCGCCTTGTTCCTCGGCGTGAGTTCGAAGCTCGCCGGCGAGCCCGTCAACATCCTGATGCGCGTGGAGGATGAGCGACCACACGAGGCGTTCGCGCCGCTCGGCTTCGACACGTTCGCGGCTGGGCGCGTGACGCCGCTGATCGCACTGGACGAGACGCGTGCGCTGAGTGAATCGGGCATCGTCTCGATGGCCTTCGACGTCACGCCGACGCCCATCGACCTGTTCGGCCACAGCCTGTCGTGGGTCCGCCTGACGCCCGCCATCGCCGGGGACGGCTGGCGGCCTTCACTGCGCGGCGCATACCTGAACGCCGCGTGGGCGCAGGCGGCCGAGACGCTGACGCGCGAACTGATCGGATCGTCCGACGGCGCGCCGAATCTCACGCTGCGCTTGGCGCGTCCGCCACTGCTGCACGACACGCTCGAATTGCGCGTGCGCGAGCCGCTCGGCGAGGAAGAGCGCGATGCATTGCTGCGCGGCGGCGCTCTGCGGGTCCTGCGCGACGTGCCGGACCTTCCGGGGGACTGGGTGTTGTGGACGCAGGTAGCCGATCCCGCCGACCGGGACGCGCATGCCCGCGTCTACGCGCTCGATGAAGACACCGGCACGATCATCTTCGGCGATGGGCTGCACGGCATGATTCCACCAATCGGCGAAGGCGTGATCGTCGCGTTCGCCTATCGGCGCACGGAGCCGGCGGTGGGCGGCGTGGTGCCCGCCAATCAGGTTGCCGCCGGTGCGCCGCTCAACCTCGTTACGCCGGTCGAGAACGTCGAATTTGCCATCGCCGCCGATCAGGCCGCAGGCGGCGTCGCGCCCGAGGACGTCACCCGCGTGTTGCGCTTTGGCGCGGCGCGGCTGAGACATCGGGGGCGGGCGCTGACCGCGCGAGATTTTCAGGATCTCGCGCTCGAATGGTTTCCCGACATCGCGCAGGCGCTCTGTCTCATCGAACACGGGCACGTGCGGCTCGTCGTCGTGATGCGCGGCGTCGCTTTCGTGCCGGCGCGGGCGCGCGTGCGTGAACTCAGGCGCGCGCTGCTCGAGGTCGCGCCCGCTTGGCTCGGCGCCCCGAATGCGCTGAGCATAGAAGCGCCGGTGCCGCGCCGCCTGCGCGTGCGACTTGCGCTGCGCGCCGGAACGCTCGATGTCGCTGGCAGCATCGCAACGTGGGTCAAGGACGCTCTGCGCAAGCGCTTCGATCCGGCCGTGGACGGCGCATGCCGCTGGCCGCTCGGCGTGCGTCCCGGCGAGGACGATATCGCCGGCATGCTGCTCGACGCCCCCGACCTGCAAGGCATCGTCACGATCGCACTCAGCGAGGTCATCGAAGGAGGCGGCGAAGCGCCATGGCCCGCGCAGCTCGCGCCCGACGAACTGGCGCTGCTCGCCGACGATGGCGTGCGCATCGCTTTCGACATCGTGGAGGCCGTCGAATGAACCGGCTAGCTCCCAACCTTTTCGATCGCCGCTTCGCCGACTTCATGGATCTGGCGCGCTCGCGGCTGCCCGCGCTCGCGCCGGACTGGACGGACTACAACGCACACGACCCGGGCATCACGCTGCTGGAGCTGCTCGCGTGGGTGGCCGAGGCGCAGTTGTACGCGCTCGGCTGCGATCGTCGCGACGAGCGCGAGAACTTCGCGGCGCTCATGGGTCTCGCGCCGCATGGTCCGCGTGCGGCGCGCGGGCTGATCTGGCCGGATCATGGCGACGCCGAAGCCCAGGCTGCGTTGCGCTATCCGCGACTGATCGGACGCGACGCACTCGTGCACGTGCTCGATATGCCGGCGCCCGCGTTCTCGCCGACGCATGCGATCGTGCTGGCGCCCTTGCGTATCGCCTCGCTGAAATCGCATCTCGCGAGGTGCGAGGTGATCGATCAAACCGTCGCGAATGCGCGAGGACGGCTCGCATTCATGCCGTTCGGGCTCTCCGCCGGACCGCACGACGTGTTGCGGATGAACTTCGAACCGCTCGGCGGCACGCCCTTGCTGCCGCCCGAACCGCTCGACGACGCGTGCCTTGCGATCGGCGTGCGAATCGATGGCGCGCCGGACGCGCCGCGTGATCACGATGCGCACGCCGCGGCCATCGAGGCGACGCTGGTTACGCGCGATGCGCGCCGCTCGCTGCGGGTTGTCGAAGACACGACGGGCGGCTTTCTGCACACCGGCGCGGTGCTGCTGGATGTATCCGGCATCGCGCGCGACACGCAGCCGCTGGCGCTGGAGTTTCGCGCCCCACGCGGCTTCGAGCGCGCGCCGGCGATTTTGCACATCGAGCCAGGTGTCGTGCCTGTCGAACAGGGGCGCGTAATCGGGCGCGAGTTGCACATCGCGCAGGGCATACCGTGCGAGTACTTCGATTTAGAGCGTGCCGGGCTGGCTTTCGAGCCGGGTGAAGCGCCGGTCGTGCTGGAGGTTGCCGATGTGGGCGCTTTCCCGGCGTGGCGGCAGGTCATGCGTCTCGCGGATCACGGGCCGGAGGATCGCGTCTTCTCGCTCGATCCGGTGACCGGACGCGTGAGTATCGGCAATGGCGTGAATGGCCGGCTGCTTCCGGCGGGCGCGCAGGTGTTCGCTTCGTATCGGGTGAACGACGGCGAACTCGGCAACGTGGCGCGCAACCGCCGATGGATCGCGCCGGGCTTTATTGGCGCGATCGGTGTCAATCCCGATGCGGTCGCTGGCGGCGCCGCGCGGTCCGGCCCGCGCGACGACCAGCTCGCGGCGCGCCGAAGCGCACAGAACGCGCATCCGCTCGTGAGCGCCGACGACATCGAACGAGCCACGTGCGCATTGCCCGGACTCGGCGTCGGGCGGGCATGGCTCATTCCGGCGTCCACGGATGCGCTCACGCTGGTTGCCATGCAGACACGCACGGGCGGTGTCGAACCGGCCGCGATTCCGGAGACCCCGCGCTGGCTGGAAGCTGTGAGGCGGCGGCTCGCGCCGCGCATTCCACTGGGCGCACGGCTCGCCGTCGTCGCGCCGCGTTATGCGCAATTCGGTGTCGTGTGCCGGATCGAAGCGGCGCCCGAGCGCGATCCCGCCGCCGTCGTCCGTGCGGTCGAGGCCGCGCTGCGCGAGCGCGGCAGCCTTGTCGGCGATACCCCGGTCGCGCCCGAGCGGCCGTTCGGCCTGCCTCTGACGCGACGCGATGTCGTCGCGTGGCTTCAGACCCTGCCCGAAGTGCGGCGCGTGCAGGCCTTGCGGCTCGTGACCGTCGGCGGTGCAGTTGTCGATGAGGTCAAGGTCGCGCGCCACGGCCTGCCGCGCATCGATTTTTCGCTGAGTTCGATCGAAGCCGTGCGCGCGGCAGGAGGTCGACAATGAACCGGCCCGCGCTCGACGGCTATCGCTTCGCGACGCCGGCGCAATTCCGCGCCTGCATCGAGACTGGCGCGGATATGTCGGACGCGGGGCTGCAACCGCTCGCGCCGTACGGGAGCGTGGCCGTGCGCCGGACGTCCGCGGGCGGTCATGCTCCCGCCGTCACGCGCGCGGGCGATCTGCTGTGGCGGGACGACGCAGGCCGTCTCCATCGGCTCGCCTATGCGGACACCACGCCCACCGAGACGGCCGCACCGGTCGAAATCGCGCGTGCGGAGCGTCTCGTTGCCGGCGCGGATACGGTATGGGCCGCAAACAATGAGGCGGGATCGATCGCGGCGTTCGACCTCGACACCCTGGCGTGGCGCGTCGTCGCGCCGATCGAGGATGCGGAAATCGCCGATATCGCAAGCGATGCCCGCGAGGGGGTGTTCGCGCTGCTCGTGCGCGACGGCGCGGCCGGGATCGCGCATGTTGACCGTGCGGGCCGCGTCGTGTCGCGCGTGAGTCTGCAAGGTGCGAGTGACGCGATGCAATTGGCGTATCTCGCGCGCGCCGGGCGGATCGTCATCCTGACGCGGGCGGCGCATCCCGCGCTCCTCTGGTATCCAATTACGGGCGGCGCGCCGGTTTTCAGGATGCCGATTGCCGAGCTGCGTCCTTGTTTCAATGCGGCGGCGCTCGCCAGCGATGCATGCGCGCGGCTGTTCGTCGCCGGCAGCGACGGCGAGCCGGCCGGCGGCCGCCATCACGCGCTCGTGCTCGACGCCGCGGGTGAGCTGATCAGGGATCTCATCGTGGAGGATAGGCCAGGCGCTATCGCCGGCGATCGTCTCCACCTCTGCATCACGGATGCGCGCGGATTGCTCTGCTTTGAGGCGGGAGGTCCGGATGCGGACACTTCCTCCGAGGTGCGCGCCGAACTGTTGACGCCGCCGCTGACCTCTGCGTCGCAGGACCGGTACGCGCGCTGGCTGCGCGTCGATGTGAGCGTGCATCTGCCTGCCGGCGCGTCGCTCGAAATCGCCTGGACGGCCACGGACGATCCGGAACGGCTCGCACAGGCGCGCCGCATTGCGAACGACGCCTCGCTCACGCGCGCACGCCGGCAAAACGCGCTGCACGATCTGCTCGGCCCGTGGCGCAGCATGACGTATCACGGCGATGAGACACCGCGCGCCGAAAAGTCCGTGCCGCTTTCCGCGCCGCTGTTCGACGTGCGCGAACAATGGCTGTGGGTGAGCGTCGCACTGGCCGCGCCGGCGAGCGGTGAAACCCCTTCGCTTTCCGAACTGGTGGTGCGCTATCAGGGCGCCACGTTGATGGACGAACTCCCCGCGGTCTACCGGCGCGGCGACGCGGACGGCGGCGGCGGATTTCTGCGCTCGCTGGTCGGCGTGCTGGAGTCGAGCACGCAATCGCTCGACGCACGCATCGGCCGGATGGCGGCCCACATGAGTCCGGACACCGCGCCCGGCGCGTGGCTGGACTTCGTCGCCCGCTGGCTCGGTCTTCCTTGGGACGATGCGCTCGCGCCCGCGCAGAAACGCGCGCTGTTGGCTCGCGCTGAAACGATCACGGCCGCGCGCGGCACGCGCAGCGGCCTCGAGGCGCTGCTCGACTGCCTGATGCCGGACGACATGCGGCGGCGCTTTCGCGTGGTCGATTTCACCACCGACTTCGGCATGGCGAAGCTGGCGAGCGGGCATTGCGAAGGCGGCCGGCTTCCCGCCGTGCTCGGGGGCCTTCCGACATCGGCGACGGAACTCGGCGCGAAGGCAGTGCTCGGGCATGCGCGCCTGCCGCCCGCCGGCGAGATCCAGTCCGACGCGAGCCGCCGTTTCGCCGGCTGCGTGCGCATCGACATGAAGGCGAATGCGCACGAGCAGGCGGATTGGGAGCCGTGGCTCGCGGCCTTGCTCGGCGACATGGTGCCCGCGAACGTCCGCGTCAGGCTGCGCTGGCTCGGCGTATCCGCGCCTGATGTCCCGTTGCTCGACGACTTCGTGCTCGACGACCCGCCCGAGCCGCATCTGGGCGACGACGCGGTGACGGGCGTGACGCGCCTGCCGGGCCACGGCGCCGGCTCGGACACTTCGCTCTACTGAAATGCGCCGCGCTGAAGGCTACGACGCCCGACCCGATCACGCATCGCTGCACAGGAGAACACGATCATGAATACGCCTACCGCCAACGGCGCGCCAGCAACGGAACGGCGCACGCGTTCCGGCCAGTGCGCCGACGCGAAGTGCGACTCCGGAAGCCGCAACCGCTTTTTCGTCGGCAAACGCATGACGCCAGGCGCATTCCGCGTCGAGCAGGACTATCTGATCGGCCGCCGCAGGCTGATCAACCGGGCAATTCACGGCTGGGGCGTCGTGTACGGTTTTCCCATCGCGATCCCGCCGAAGGATGCGGCTTGCTGCGCGGTCCCGCCCGGCAAGGCGCGCATCGGCGCGGGACTCGCGCTCGACCGCGCAGGGCGCGAACTGGTGCAGACCGAACCGCTGCTCCTCGAGCTCGATAAGCTCGTTGTGCTCGACGCCGAAGGCGCGCCGCTCGCGGACGGCATCGTCTCGCTGCAACCGAAGCCGGGGGAATGCTGGTTGTTGAGCGTGCACTACGCCGAGCGTCGCGTCGGACCCGTCATGCTGCGTGATTCCTGCAGTTGCGAACGCCGCGAATGGGGCGGTGTGTTTGAAACGGTCTGCTATTCGATTCGGCGCGTCAAATGCACCGACTACTGTGCGGATCGGCCGTGCGAGCTGACGTGCGATTGCGGCGCAGGCCCGTGCTGCGATGCGCACGCGGACCGGCCGGGCGCGCCGCCGCGAGGCGGCCAGTGCCTGTGCGAGCACCTGACAGCGCTGTCGCCCGACCCGGAATGCGAATGCCTGCGCGAGCTGAATGAAGTGACGCGGGCGGACCTGTGCAACGGCGTCCCGCTCGCCTGCGTTGCGCTGGAAGAGGATCCGGGATGCGGAGGCTGGCGTCTGCTTTCGGTGTACGACGCCTGCGGACCGAGGCGGCTCGTCAAACGCAACGATGTCTTGTACGACCTGCTGCGCGGCTGTGACCTTACGACCATCAGCGAAATCGGCTGGGCGGACTGGTTCAAGAAACAGCCAGTTCCGTTCAGGACGTTCTCGGATGCTTTCGGAGCCGAAGTGAATGACAAGGGCGACTATGTCACGCAAAAGTTCTGGGTGACGTTTTCACGGCCAGTTCTGACCAGGTCGCTGACGCCCGCCTGCTTCTCGATGAGCGTCGTCGGACCCGCGGGCAACGGCTGGTGGCACGTCAGGCGAGTGCCGATCGAGAATCTGGTGCTCGAACCGGCGCCCGGCCCCGACTCGGGCGAGACCTACGCGCAGAAGGCCACGCTGGTGGTCGCCTGCAATTGGATCACGAACGTCCTGCGCGGTCCGCAAGACAAGCTTTTCCGGGGCGTCACGCATATCGAAGTGCAGGTGCGCGGCTCCCTGATCATCGATTGCAATCAACAGGCCGTGGACGGGAGTGCGCGTGGCAATGCGCCGGCCGGAAGCGGCGTGCCCGGCGGGACCTTTCTCTCGACGTTCGCCGTCGACGGGCGTTCCGGCTGCTCGTCGAAGCCGACATCGGGCGAATCGTCTCCATCTCCTGAAGGAGCCACGTCATGAGCGCCATTGGAAAAATAACCGACCCGGTGAAGGGCAATGCCAGTCTCGTACGGCCGCGCTTCAGTCCCGGGCTGCTGCTGCGCGACGACGATCTCAATCAGGCGATCGATTACACGCGCGAGCTGAGCCGGCTGCTGTTCCGCACGATGTTCGGCTGCGGTGTGGTCTGCGGCCTTCGTGTGAGTGCAAAAGCCGCCTGCGGAGGCGTGCAGCTGACAGTCCACCCGGGCGTGGCGCTCGATTGTCACGGCGACCCGATCCACGTGCCGCAGGAACGGAGCGTCACGTTGGACCCGTCGTGCGGGAGCCGGACGGTTCCATCGACCTTGTGGATCGTGCTGCGCCGGACCGACAAGTCCTGTGCGCCGCGCTCGACGACCTGTTCCTGCGACGACGATGACGACACGGACAGCATGGTGTGCACCCGCGAGCGCGACTGCTACGAGATCGGCGTGCTGGGCGAGCGGCCTGAATGCTCATGCGGATGCGACGTTACGTCAGGGCGGACGCAGGACAAGGGCGATGGGAAAAACGAGTGCGACGGAAGCGGCAATGCAGACAACAGCGACAAGGGCGATGGAATCCGAAAGATCGGCGAAAAAGACGACACCGACGAGAAAGATAATTCTCTCGCGGCTACGACTTCGGACTGCGCGGCGCGTCCGTCGTCTAGCGAGCCGCCAGCCGCGCCGGACTGCGGTTGTGCGGACCCGTCCCTTTCGTGCCATCACGACCACTACGCCGGACTATGCGCATGCGACTGCTGCGACTGCACGAACCATTGGATCGTGCTGGCCATCGCGAGAGGTTCCAAGGATGCGGACACCGGCGGGAATTCGCCGCCGCGCGAGTGGAAGCTCGATCATCAGGTGCGGCGTTTCGTGCGCCCGGTGCTGATGCGCGACCCGGTCGTGTGGGAAGAGCAGCAATCGCTGAAGAAGACCTGAGCGGCGGCGCGAGGCGATCATGGCGCGCGAGCGCTCCGGACCG
Source organism: Burkholderia sp. THE68 (assembly GCF_009938265.1). Lineage (NCBI taxonomy): Bacteria > Pseudomonadati > Pseudomonadota > Betaproteobacteria > Burkholderiales > Burkholderiaceae > Burkholderia > Burkholderia sp. THE68. Next base: position 165,018 of record NZ_AP022320.1, on the reverse strand, counting down.
GCCAGGACGCCCGCGATCACGCGGCGCGTGGCGTCGTCTGCGGCACGACGCAGCGCGGCGCCGACGAACGCGCAGGCGCTGCGTCAACGTGCGGGCATCGAGGGCGCGCAAGCGCTGCTGGCCCGGGCGAGCGCGCCGCTGCCGGCGCAGGTGTCGATGCGCACGCCGGTATCGTTGCAGGGCGCGCACGTGTCGCATCCATCCGATCCGGCCGAGCACGAAGCGCGTGAAACTGGGCGCCGGGTCGTCCACATGGGCGAGCTGGTGCAACGCGCAGATGTGCGGCACGACGAGGACGGCGGCAAGCACAAGATTCAGCGCGCGGTGCTCCCAGCGCGTCCCGCGCCGCCAGCGAGCACGCCTCCTGCGCCACCCGTCGCCGCGGCGGCCGGCACGAGTGGCGCGCCCTTGCCCGCGGGAGTGCGGGGTTTCATGGAGGCGCGCTTCGGCGCGAACTTCGGCCAGGTGCGTATCCATACCGACGACGACGCGGCGCGCCGGAGCGCGAGTCTGGATGCGCACGCATTCACGGTCGGCCCGCATGTGTACTTCGGGCGCGACCGCTTTCGCCCGGACAACGAGCAGGGCCGCGAGCTGATCGCGCATGAACTCACGCACACAATCCAGCAGGGCGCTGCAAGCCAGCGGCGCGACAAGCCTGGCGTAGCCGCGCGAGCGAGCACCCACGTCCAGCGCGATCTGATCGAAATTCCGGACCCGCGAAAATACTTCGCGGAAAAAGCGGCCAACATTCCGGGCTTCACGATGCTGACGGTCGTGATCGGCGTGAATCCGATCAGCGGCGCGCACGTCGAGCGCAGCGCCGGCAACATTCTGAAGGGCGCGATCGAGCTGATTCCGGGCGGCGCGGTCATCACCGACGCGATGAATCGCCACGGCGTATTCGCAAGCGCCAGCGTCTGGGTGCAGGAACAGTTCGACGCGATCAAGGACATCGCTGGTTCGGTTTCGCAGGACATCGACGGTTTCCTGCATCAATTCAAACTAACCGATCTCACCGATCCCGGCGACCTGTGGAACCGCGCGCGCGGCATCGTCGACAGGCCGATCGCGCGGATCACGGCGTTTGCGATCGCCTTGAAGGACGGCATCGTCGGGCTCATCAAGGACGCAATTCTGCGGCCGATCGCGGATTTCGCGCGCACGACCGATGGCTATCCGCTGCTCTGCGCCGTGATGGGCAAGGATCCGATCACCGGCGAGAGTGTCGAGCAAGATCCCGAGTCGCTGCTGGGCGCGTTCATGAAGTTCATCGGCGAGGAAGAAATCTGGGACAACATGCAAAAAGCCAAGGCGGTGCCGCGCGCCTTCGCCTGGTTCAAAGGCGCGATCGCCGCGCTGAAAGGCTTCATCAGCGAGATTCCGGGCTTGTTCGTGCAGGCATTCCACGCGCTCGAAGTGGCGGACATCATCCTTATTCCACGCGCGTTCGCCAAGCTGGCCGGCGTGTTCGGCGGCTTCGCGGGACGCTTCGTTACGTGGGGCGCAACGGCGGTCTGGAACCTGCTCGAAATCGTGTTCGATTCGGTCAGCCCCGGCGCGCTGTCATACATCAAACGCACCGGCGCGGCGCTCAGGAAGATCCTGCGCGATCCGCTGCCGTTCGTCGGTAATCTGATCAAGGCGGCGAAAGAGGGCTTTCTGAACTTCGCCGAGCATTTCCTCGACCATCTCAAGGCGGGCCTCATCGACTGGCTGACGGGGTCCCTGCCGGGCATCTATATTCCGCGCGCGTTCACGCTGATCGAAATCGCGAAGTTCGCGCTCTCGGTGCTCGGGCTCAGTTGGGCGAATATCCGCCAGAAGCTCGTCAAAGCGACGAGCGAAACTTTCGTGAAGGGGCTCGAAAAGGGCTTCGACATCGTGGTCGCGCTGGTGCGCGACGGCCCCGTCGCGGCGTGGGACAAGATCAAGGAGCAACTGGCCGATCTCAAGGAGACGGTGATCGGCGGGATTCAGGATTTCGTCGTCGACATGGTCGTCAAGCGCGCCATTCCAAAGCTGATTGCAATCTTCATTCCGGGCGCGGGCTTCATCTCCGCGATCATTTCGATCTACGACACCGTGATGGTGTTCGTGAACAAACTGAAGAGCATTGCCCAACTGGTCGCGAGCTTTGTCGATTCGATTATTAACATTGCGAACGGGAACATCGGCGCGGCCGTCGCCCGGGTCGAGGGCGCGCTTGCGAGCGGACTGTCGCTTGCGATCAACTTCCTTGCGGGCTTCGCGGGCTTGGGCAAAGTCGCCGACAAGGTGATGGGCGTGTTCAACAAGGTGCGCGCGCCGTTCGACAAGGCGCTGGACTGGCTCGTCGGCTGGATTGCGAAGGCCGCCAACTGGGTGAAGAAGGGGGCCGCGAGCGCCGTGGCGGTGGGCAAGAAGGTGGTCGGCAAGCTGTTCAACTGGCTCGCCGTAAAGACAGGCTTCAAGGACGATAAAGGAAAGAGTCATTCGATTCTCGTCGAGGAGAAAGGCGCGCATCCGTACCTTGCGATCGCGAGCACCGTCATGCCGGCCAGAGCCTTCCTCGACGCTTTCGTGAAAAGCAAGGGCGTCGGATTCGAAACGGCGAACAAGACTCAGATCGATGAGGTCAAGGCGGCAATCGCCGATGCGGAGAAAACGCTCGCGCAAATCGACGCGAAGGTGGCCAAAGGCAGACCATTGGAGTCGCCCGAGATCGACAAGCTCCAGAACGAGTTGCTGAAGAAGAACGTGGTCGTCGGCGAGCGGCTCAGCACGCTGATGGGCCGAGCCGAGCTGAACATCAAGGATATCCGCGAGAGATATCTGCTCGAAGGCCTCACCGGCACCTATGGCTCCATGCCCAAGCCCAAAGGCGACAACTTCACCGCCGACCATCAGCCGCAGGCGGCGGTCTTGATCGCGGCCTACGAGTTCGGCTACTTCGACGAAAAGGGCCAACTGTTCACGCGCAAGGAAAATCGCGCCAAGCAGGGATATGCCATCAATCTGCACAAGATCCGACATATGGCCGGTGCGACGTTCGGCGGCAAGGGCACCAAGACGAAGGAAGATTTCAACAGAAAGGTGGCGCCACTGGCGTCCGGCAAGAAGAAGCAGGAACAGCGCGACGCCGTCGTTACGGTTCTGCGCCAGGAACTCACGCGCGACGTCGATGTGATGCAGGGGGTCGCCAATCCGGACTCGGCATTCTGGACGGACTTGTCGGATAAGAAGCAGTCCGGGCTCGACGAAGCGGACAGCAAGACGCTTATCGGTGAAGTCAGCAAACGTATCATCGCGGGCGAGAATCAGATCAAAAATCAGGATATCGATTCCCTCTCGAAATGACGCGGAAAATAACTCGCGATCCTAACGAAGTGGGCGTCCGGCGTAGCAAAACATTGATTTAAGGGCGGCTCTGTCCTATAAAGCTTTTCAAACGAACATCGCGAGGCTTTCGAACGCATTTCGTCGACGCGCCGAAAGTGCCCCGGCTCGCACCGTCGCCCCGGAAAGGAAGAGCCGTCGCCATGAACACTGCTGGTTGCGGCCCCGATGCCGCCAGGCATGAGGAGAAGGCCCGTGACCTGCATGCGCACCAGTCATGTGACGTCCGTGGCGGAACGGCCGTTCGCGCCCTGCCGCCCGTTTCGTGCGGTCGCGTGCGACCGGCGCTACCGCCTCCCATTACACGCTCGCGACATCGCGCGTGCATTCGCGAGAGACTTGCCCACATGACTGCATGAGGACGATGCGCCGGCCCAACGTTCCGAAGCGCCGGGCATCACCCCCATCTTTACCGCTTTCCCGTGTCCGATGTCTTGCACTTTCCCGCGACGCTCGTCTGACGACGCGCGATGCGGTCGCGGTGCATGCGGGGCTTTCCATGAATATCATCCTGCTGACTCCGGTCCGCCTGCTTGGCGAAGGTCTTGAGGCATGCTTCAGCCATCGTCCGGAGATCTCCCTGACAGCGGTCGTCAACGATCTGACGGCGCTGCGCAATGCATTCGGTTCGATGCCGGCGGATCTCGCGCTCATCGATGTCACGCAGGGCATCGATCTCTATGACGTGCGCGCGGTGGCCGTCGAATGGCCGGAAGTCGCGCTGGTGGCGCTCGGTCTTGCGGAGCAACGTCAGGAAGTGATCCGCTGCGGTCGCGCGGGATTCCGCGGCTATGTCGCCCGCGATTGCTCGATCGACGCATTGTGCCGTTCACTCGTCGATGTCGTCGCAGGAAGGCTCGCGTGTCCGGCGGAAATCTCCAGCGGGCTGCTGCGCGCCCTGTTTCGCATGGATGCGGTATCAGACAAGCTCGCCGCCGCGCAAATGCTGACGCGTCGCGAAAGCGAGGTGCTTCATCTGATCGGATGCGGACTGACGAACAAGGAAATCGCACGAGAGCTATGTCTGAGTGTGGCGACGGTCAAGCATCATGTACACAGCATTCTCGCCAAGCTTGACTTGCCGGGGCGCATGCATGCGATGCGCACTGTGCGCGAGGCGCCGTGGCTCACCTCGTCGCTACCGGAGAGGCCCGCGCACGACCGTTCTGCGCACCGGGCTGCGCAGAACGAATGAGCGGGCGCCACGAGCGTTTCATTTTTCAAAGCTTGTTCATCATCGAGTTCTGATGAAGATTGGGATTTCCCCTGAAGATTAGGATTACGACGCTAACGCTTCAAGAAAGTACAGTGGCGATCCGCGGGATCGAAGCGCTGTCGACGCTCCGTTGTTCACGCGCGGCGCCGGCGCGCATGACCCTCACGCAGAACCGTCGTTGGTTGAAAAGGCTTCTACCTCGGCAACGTCGGGCACCGTTCCCTGCACTATCAGGTACTTGAAGTTCAGTGTTGTCCACTCGCTCTGACGGATGACGAGGTAATCGCCATCGATCGCGTAGAACCGGTCGTCCCATTGCTTGCCTTCCTTGTGGTCTTCTTCGAGCTTGCGTCGGGCGGCACCGCTCAAAACGAGGCGATCAAGCTCGCCCTTAGATGTGAGGAAATAATCCTCCAGGACACCGGTGTACAAGTACGACGTGTCTTTCAACGAAACGATTGCTGAGACGAGCACTGCATCGGGCTTCTCTGGCGAATCGATACCCCGAAAGAGGTAGTACCAAGGAGCGCTAGCACGTATGAGGGATTGAAACCGAGAGGAAGCGCGATCGAGACCGAGTCCGCGCACCCCCCATCTCCATCCGAGCGAGCTCGCGATGGCAAGGAAAATGGATATAAGGAGGAACCCGATTGGCTCGAGCGGGTGGTCGTTCAACCGCAAAGTAGCCGCGTTAAGCGAAACTTGTGCGGAGGGACTGGTGCCTCCAATCAAGAGGCGCAAGATATCGCCGACGAGAATGTTGTATCCCCAGCCGAAATGCACGATAGCCGTCGTCGTTGCATTGAGAATGCAGGCGGCCAAAATCGCGATGAACAGAGCACGGCTAAACGGCGTGAAGTCAGCCTCGCGTACCTCGCGATCCTGATAGAAGTGATAGAAAACAATGCCGGGGAAGAGTAAGGCAAACAGCAGGACAGCTGGGAAAGCGATGTTCAAGCTTAGCCCTTGCTGTTAACGACCTTCACCACAACCGAGTGCCGCTTTCCATTCGCGTCACGAAGTTCAACCTTTGTGTCGCGGTTCGTCTTGCTGCTGGCAGCGATCGTACGCAACGCCTTCATGCCGGAGGCGGATCGCTTGAGCGCTTTGACATCTGAACTCATCACGACCTTCATATTCACCTCTGATAGTTTGCTGACTACTCAACAGCATAGCGCAGCTTGTTGGGAGCGGCTATTAGCGTGTGTCAAAACTGAGGCTTAGCCATCAAATAGGTAATAATTGCCTATTTTGCGACGCGTGAACAAGCTTAATACACGGATATTTGGCAGCTGGGTAAGTATATTTCAAGCGCTAGATGAGCTAAGACGCGCCGCGGAGAACTGCTCGCCAACGAGGCTTGACGGTGCTTGGTGCCCACGTCGCCGCGCAGCTTTCGCCGCGAATTTAAGCAGACTACTAAAAGTTGATAGAAACAATTATGTCAATTATTGTAAGCGACGGCGCCGGTCTTCGCGGCGTCACTAAAATGTTCCAAACCCAACGGGCAACGCGCCCGTCGGCGCGTGTCAACGCACTGGCCGCCTCCGGATTGGCCGCCATGGCGATGCCCATCGCCTAATATGAAATGACAATCGTTGGCTTCGCGGTTGCACCCGACCAGGGGAAATGACGCGATGGAAATCCGGATCGACATCATCAGTGAAGAGATGACCGAGCGCGAGGTTGCCGCGCTGTCTCGGGACATCGGTGACGCGCTATTCCGCGGTCGAAAGGCGGACAGCGTTGATCCAGTGGTTGCATCAGCGCCCGAGTCGGCGAAAGGTCTTGTTAGCGTCATAGGTAGTCTTCTTGTTGGCTTGCCAGTTGAAGCGTTAACCGGCGCGTTAGAAATCATCAAAGCGATCGCGTCTCGGCCCGGCCATCCGCCTGTAACAATGAAGATCACACGCGACACGGCTGAAGTTAGCTTCGATCCACGGCGGGTTACTCCGGCCGAGGTAGCGAAGCTTGCGAAACAGCTTCGCGCACGGGAATAGCGCCGTGAGCGCTCAAGCCTTGCTCATCGGGGTCACGCGTTTCTCGGATCCTCAGTTGAGTGGCTTGCTGGCGCCACGGTCAGACGTTGAGGCGCTCGAAGCGGTACTTGCTGATCCCTCACGCGGCGGGTTCGAGGTCGTCACCAGCATTGACGAGGACTTGGTGACCGTCCGCGACAAACTGTCCTTCCTGCTGGACGATCGGCACCCTTCCGACATGGTGCTGTTGTATTACTCGGGGCACGGGATTGTGGACTGGGCTAACAACCTTTTTCTGTGCACGGGAGATACACGCGCTGAACGGCCGCGAGCGCGTAGCCTTCCGGCCACAGAGATCCGCGAGATGATGCAGCAGTCTCGCGCTGCAAAGATAATCGTAGTGCTAGATTGCTGCCACAGCGGTGTCTTCACCGAAGGCGCCAAAGGTAGAAAAAATTCGGCGGTCAATGACGCAACCTTTGATCCTGGCGAAGGCGCGGAAGGCCACTACGTATTGACTGCCACGAATGCTATCCAATACGCGTTGGACGCGGACCCTCTTCGAGACGAACACACAGGCGGCCGAACAACGCTTTCCCACTTCACGTCGTGGCTGGTTGATGGACTAGGCCTTGGGGAAGCAGCACCGGACAAACCGTACATTACTCTCGACGATCTCTACACCTATCTCTGCCGACGCGCCCGCCAGTCCGGGGCGGCGATGACCCCGCAAAGGTACGCACGAAACTCCGGCGACATGGTCATTGCCCGAAATCCGGCAGCACGACCTCTGACCATCCCCGCCGACCTTCTGGCGAAATTCGAAGATCCTGTTTGGAGCATCCGTCAAAACGCTGTGGCAGAGTTGAAAGACACCGTTTCTAAGCGGCCGACCCTTCGAATTGCCGCTCGGAAATTGCTGCGCGAGCGCATAGGTTCCGAGCGAGATCGCGAAGTCTTCGATGCCATGATGGCGGCCTTCGTGGAGCTTCAGGTCTCGGCGGCTGACCTCGAAAACGTCGCCGATGGTCCGGAAGTGCAGCCTAACACTCACGTGATGCGTAGAGGCATCGACACAGGGGAGAAGGCAAGCGACCAAGAAAAGCAGGGATCACCCTCGATTGAAAAGGCACCCGAGGCGCTTGAGGCATCAGAACGCCAATCGATTCAGGAAGAGATCGACGCTCGGAGGGTTGAAAAGGAGTTTAAAGCTCAGCAGCCCAAAGAACCGAATCGCGAGCGCGGTGCAATCGCGGTCGAACGTGAGTGGATCTCTTGGGCGACCGATCAGGCGGAAGACGACTCGCAACGTAAGCGCCCAGATCTAGGTGTGGACACGGGAAAAAATGGGCGTTCGCGAAATCTTCTCGCAACCGAAACGCGTGAGTCGGAGTTAGATTCCCAAAGCGACAGGCCCGTCCCTCGCTGGATGCTAGTTTGCCTCTACTCTGTGTTCATCGTTGGCGGAGCAACGGGAACCGCCTTCAGTAAACACCAAGATCTTCCCGCGTTGTGGTTGATATTGACATTCGTTGGATCTGTCATGCTCGTAGGAACATTTTTGCGGGGCATCTTTTTGGGGGCTATGGTTTCCGCTATGCTGTTTACGGGAGTCAGTTCGAGTGTTTTTCTCTTTTCCAGAGGTTCGCTCGAGCAAGATTTACTCCTATCCAGTCTAACCATCAGCTTCGGCTGCGCGATAGTTTGCCTCGTGGCGCAAAAGCTGTGGACATGGCTTAACAGCTAAAGAACAATTTGTCTGCCGTCCTACTCGGCCCGCGGAAGACACGTCGACGAACTCGGCCGGTGCGCGGCCTCGGCCACTCCAAGTGGCACCGGTGTTCGGATCCTGAATTTTCGCTTGCACCGGTTCGGCCGGTTTCCTATTCGGACCGCGCTTGCGCATCACCACAAAGTCTTCAGGAGTCGTTGAATTTCGCCATGATCCGGCGGATCCGTTCGATGGCCTTCGTACACCCTTATGCTTCGGCCGCAGCAATTTGCTGTTCCAGCGCAGTATTCTTCCCGCATCTGCGCAAGTGTTTTGGACGCCATGTTTTTTCTCCGCAAGTGGTTCCGTACCGGACGCCACCGAAAGTAGACTATTAGTTGCATTTTTTCGTCGCGTCCTGTCATTCACACTCTCTCAAACTCCCTTATACTGACCGTTATGAGCACATCCCTTTCTCCCATCGAGTCGGAATTCGACACCGAGGAACAGGCCGCTTCCCATGACCGCTGGTTTCGCGCCAAGGTCCAAGAAGCGCTTAATGACCCGCGCCCGCTCGTGCCGCACGATGAAGTCGTGGCCGACATCCGCAAGACCATAGCTAACGCCAAACCGCGGTGAGTCTGCGGATCCTCTGGACTGAAAAAGCACGCGAAGAGTTGCGCGAGCGCATGGCCTTCATCGCGCAGCGCAGCCCCATGGCTGCCACCAAACTCTTCGATCAGATCCTCGACTCCGTGGTCCCGGCGTCCGAGCACCCCTATCTCTTTCCGCGTTGCCACGGATCGGAGTGCACTCCTGTTCAACCTACGCCTAAGCCAACACCGTGCTACGGGCCCTTCTGCGGACCCATTAGCTTTTTGATAGCACCTAACGCAACCACTCAAGTCAAAGGTCTGTTTAACCAGCAGGAAAGCCTTTAACAGTGCTGACGTTTAGGAAGTAGGAGCCTCGTTAATATATCGAGGCTCTTACTAACGGAATTTCTTTCATGAAACGGCAAGGCAGCATCTCTCTGAGCGATGTCGTCGCGCACGGCGCGCACATCTTTCCGAACCTCATCGCGATGATGTATGACGAGGCGCCGCAGCCGGCCGCCGATGAATCGATCGACGACGATTACTGAAGCTTCCTGATCTGCCAAAACTTAGGGTTGGTGACGAATGCCAAGGCTATCTTTGAGCTTGTTGTCGCGTTCCCCAGAACTCTCATTGAAAGCGCCGCCGGCCGCGAGGATGCTCCATATGAGCACGATTAGCACGAGCGCGATGGCCCACCATCGCACCTGAATTTGCCCCCGCCTTGCCTCTTTGTTTCGTCCGAGCTCGCGATCCATCTTTTCAATGTCGCGGGACGACTTTCGAATTTGATAGATCGTGTTCACGATTGCCAGGAGTGAGCCCACAATTCCGACGATTGTTGCGAACTCGCTCATGACCCAACTCTCAAAAGTTTGAATCCAGCCACGCCCTCGCCCAGTCCATGCCACGCTGATAAGCGGGTGCCTGGGTGTCGTAGTAGAAGTTATCGAATAAACGAACGGACGCACTATTTCTGGCGTTTCGTCTTTTTCGCGAGGATGTTGAAATAGACACCGGCGTCGAGCATCTTTTGACAATCCTCCGGTGAGCGCCATGTACCATCAGTTGATTGGCAGATAGAGCACCTGAGTTCATCCTTGTCGTTGAACAGCGGCGTTACTTTTCTGCACGCAGCGCACTCGAAACACCCGATCATTTTTGCGCTCCTCGTCTACTGACGGCATTCGTCTTTCGCCACCATAGCCCAGCTACACGGTTGGAGCCGCTCGAACAAACGCCGTCTGTCAGAGCTGAGCGACTCTCACGCGGCATAATCGCGCGGCCCACGCCGCGCGATTATGCCGTAGTCACTCGACCTCGTAGCCGTGCGACGCCAAAAGGATCGCCATGTTCGCGGCCTCCCAGCCACCGGGGCGGCTGTGTAGAAGCGCCGCGTCCTCGGCGAGCATGGTAAGCAAAGCCACCACGTCGAGAGGGCCGTGGGTGGTTGTGGTCTTGCGTCGCTGATGCGCAAGGCTGCAGGCGTCGGCGATCATGACGAGGGCTCGGTAGACCTCTTCGCGAAGTTCCAACTCAACATTGATCGTCATGACCTATCCCGATGGCATTGGAAGCTGTCGAAACTCCCTTCACTGTTCGCTCAAGTCTAAACGCTGTGCAAGGCGTCTGCTGGATTGATCGCCCGATTCTTTCGCCCCTAAGCGTTCGGATTCGAAAAGGGTGACGGTACGTTGGGCGCCGTCTTGTTAACGAGCGCCTCCATCGTTTCAACGTCGGGCGCGCTCGTGGCGAGAATTTCAGTTATGAGACGCTCGGGATTGGCGACCTCTCGCTTCAACTTTTGCCACTCCTCCTTCAAAATCACCTTGGCGTATATCTGCGCGAACTGCAACTCGTGCTCGATGCCTCTGAAAATCTCTTGATTGTCGTAGACGTGACGCGCCGTAGCGTTCATGTTGAGATCAGCCAACAAACTCCGAACCTTAAAAAGCCGATCGACCAGCCCGAGGTGCGCCACTTCTTCGTTGTTTAGACGCAGCAGGATCTGCGTGAGCAGCCTGTGGTGCTGACTTTCATGCTCCGCGATGGTTGCTGCGTATGTCATTGCCGATTCGGTGAAGCCGTGTAGCTGGCTCGGAAACTCGGGTGGCGCGTTGTCCCATGCGTGAGCCACCTCGCCGATCATGCGCTTCCAGCCTTCCACCATGAGGGTTGTCAGTGCGACGTAGAGTGACACGTCTGCGCGGAGATCGTCTATCCATTTCTGCCGCTTCTCGGCGATGAATGTAGCCGCTTGCCGATCGCTTGATGCCCGCTGAACTCTGAGCGATTCTCTCGACTGATTGAGCGTATTTCTCGTGTTGTATACGCTCACTAGTGCAGCGATCAACGCGACTAAGATCGTCGCAGTCGTCGCGATGAGGGCGGTAGCTGCAGTGACAAGAATTTGGACAATGTTCGGGACCTTATCGAGGTTGGCCCAGACGTTCGCGAGGTTTCCACTCATAGTTCGACACGAAAGTAGCCCGGACTGGGCGGTGGTGCAATATAACGCAAGCGCGACCACTATCAGCTCGAGCGGAGCGGCCAGGAACCTGTGAGTCGCGTAGGAATCGGAATTCCTCAAGTCAGATACCGAACAAGGAAGCTGCCGTGTGCTACGGCGCCCACCGAGATCCTCGAGAAGATCATCGACAACCGTATGCCGGTGGCGAGTTGGTCCTCTTAGTGGATCGAACAGCGTAGGTATGCGCGCGCCGGCATCAAGTTGCCTTCGTTTGCGAAGACCCCAGTCGCCTCCCCATCGTGACCACGGGCCGCCTGCCGAGCGTTTTCATTGCGTGTGCGGTAAAGGACAAGAACGAACAGCGGAGAATGCAAGAATGCAAGCCATCGGGGAGGTCACATCAAATGAGAATTAAATTCGCCATCGCGGCAGCCGCCATCTGCTTCTCGTTTGCCGCACACGCGGCCAACTGGAAACTGGTATCAACATCAAAAAATGTCCAGTTTTTCGTAGCAATCGATACGGTTAAGCGAAGTGGCAACGTAGTCGATTATTGGACGAAGAAGGTATATACGCCCGCTAAGTCTTGGAAGAGCGTGACTTACTCTTACACAGTGACGCATGACGATGTCGACTGCGCGCGCCGAACGTGGCATAGCAGATCGATAACTGCTTATGACGATAGCGGCGCTGTGGTAGGAAGCGCGACAGACGATCACGAGTGGAAAGAGATTGTACCGGAGACGAATATGGACGCGGTCGCATCGCGGCTCTGTCGATCATGATGATTTCGGTAAGACCAGGGGAAATTCGCACCCGCACCGCTCGCTGCGACTGGCTGCAGTCCGGTGCGAATTTCCCTGAAGAAATCCATTTGGAATACGCCAGCTACTTCGCAAGCGTAAGGGTAAATAGCGGGAGGCCGTCAGACTCAAAAGCGACTAAATGGTAAGGTCCAGAAATGGGGATCCCTTTTTCATAATCGAACCGCGCTAGCGTACTGTCGCTCCGTCTGTTTTGCTCGTACTTAAACGGTTTCAACATTATCTCGGCAGCGTTTGTCGCAGCCCTTTCGTCTTCGAAAGCAGTGATCAACTGCGATGTAAGATCGCCAGCCTCCGCTAACACTTTGAACGAAAAGGATAGTGCCAGCAAGTCGGGCGCGCAAGCTACCTGGAAGACAGCGACGTCGGCAATAGGTCGTTCGTGTGACAAACGAATATTTGCTATCTGGCTACGTAGAGAAGGTTTAAGATCCCCAGTTAGATTAACTCCCATTTCGACACACGCGTTAATGTTTCTAACCCCAAAAAAGTCGGCCCCTCTATAATCGACCTTAGATGAGAAAGAGCTCAAACGTGAGGAAGATAATCTACCGTACCCGCAGCGCGAATGGTCGCCGATGACGAAGTAACGATGTAACGAGTGAAAGGGTTCGGAGCCCGCGCGAAGACGAAGCAAATCGTATTTGCTGTTTGGCGCAAAATGGTCGACCTGCATGGTCATAGCGACCGGTCCAGCTGTTCGTCGAAAGAACAACGTGTGTTCCAATTTTTTTGTTGTAGCTTTATCGCTCATTCATCGGCCCTATCGCGTAACTTCCCCATGTAGTTAGTCTACTGCGCCCCACAGCAAAGCATGCCGTTTACTTTACGGGCCGCCAGTGCGATACACCACTAATGGCTCAGTCTCCCGTCCCCGTAGAGCTGGGCTAATCTAAAAGCCAGCTGATTGCACTGGCGACGAGTCCGACGCCTAAGGCCGCGGCAGCAACGAGTAGGGCGCTGGGGATCACGATCGTGTCGGGCACGCTCGGGATGTCCTCAACCTTCGTCGCGCCATCGATCTGGGCCTTCAGCTCCCAGCTCGCCTGGTACACAGCGGTGCCGTACACCGGCGTGCACACGCTGCGCGCGGCGTGGCCGATATCAGCTTGCGCGCCTGATCGCACGCTTCGGCCCGGACTACGCGATGACCGACCTCGGTTCGCACATGTCGAATGATTGTCCGGTGCGCGGCTCGCAAGACTTCGCCAAGCGCTGCGAAGTGCCCTTTCCGAACCTCATCGCCATGATGTATGGCGAGACGCCAAAGCGGGCGGCCGACGACCGCACCGGCGACGACGATTACTGTTCCGCCGCGGTCATTACGACAGACTGTAGCCGTGCGAGGTGAGAACTTGCAGCATGTTCGCACCTTCCCACGAACCCGGCCGGCTATGCGTCATGGCGGCGTCCTCTGCCAGCATCGCGAGCAACGCCCTCGCGTCGAGCGCGCCGTGCGTTGTCGCGCCTTCACGTTGTTGGTCGGCGACACTGCACGCCTGGGCCACCAAGACCAGGCCCGTGTAAACGTCATCGGGCAAGTCCAGTTCGATTTTGACTGTCATGGCTGCCTCAGTCGCACAGGTTCGCCGGCGTCAGCGTCGCGCCACACTTCAAACAGCTCGGGCGCATTTTCTGAAATACCTGATCCCAGTTCGCCGACGGCGTGAACGTGACGTCATCGCCTTTAAATCCGTGAATGGCGTAGGTTTCATAGCCACTGGAATACGGCGAGTCGTTCTCGCTCATCCGGAAGTGGCCCGTCTCGCCACATTCACACGCCAAGTTGTAGTTCGTCCGCATCGTCATGCTTCACCCCGTTCAATAGTTGCTGTCGACCCACGCTTTCGCCCAGTCGAGGCCGCGCTGATACGCCTGCCATCGGTAGACTCGGTTTCCCAGATCCGCGAAGACGAACCGTTCTCCCGACGTGCGGCTGATCACCACGCCGGAACGGTAGAGCCGCTGGTCCGCAATGATCGTCGGGGAAGCTTCAATGTTCCATCCGTTGTAATTGGCGAAGCGAGATGCACGCATTGCGAACCTCCGTCGGCGGGAACTATCGTTGCTCAGACCAAGATAGCAGACGGAGAGCCACCATGTGCTACGGAAACCCCAAAGAGATTCTTGCGAACATTTTCGCGGTCCGGACGCTGCCCCCGAACGAATACGGGCATACGCCGCTCGAGGACTTCGACTACTTTTGCGCGTCCAGTGGCTGCGATCCGGCGACGGTCGGCGAGGAAGCGTTGGCTTGGGCGAAACTCGCCTACATCAGCGCGAAGCTGTGAGCGCGATCCCGTTCATCGACTCGAATGACCTGATGCTGGCCACGCTGGTTCGCAAGCCGTTCTCGCGGGAAGAATGGCTCTTCGAACTCAAGTACGACGGCTATCGCTGTCTGGTCAGGAAGGTCGGCGCCCGAGTCGATCTCATTTCTCGACAGGGAAATTCGTCAAACGCTTCATTCCCTGACATCGTCGAAGCCGTATGGAGCCTGCCCGGTAATTTTGTTTGGGACGCAGAGCTGACGGTGGACCACGGGGACGGCAGGTCGTCGTTCGAGCGACTCCAGAAGCGCGCGGTAACCAAGGTCCCGATGCGCGTGCGGGCCGCGATGCACGCACACCCCGCTCGCCTTTATATTTTCGACATGCTCGCGGATCGGGAACGCGACATCCGTCACCTTCCCTTGTCGGAGCGAAAGCTGATCCTGCGCGACAGCTTCGAGAATACGCAGCAGCTCATCTACACGGTGGGCATCGTGGGTGCCGGCACATGGGTCTTCGACCAGGTCAAAGAGCACGACATGGAGGGAATGGTGGCGAAGCGATTGGACGCACCCTATTCTCGCGGCCGATCGCGCGACTGGATCAAAGTGAAGTTCCAGGAGTACAGCCGTCCTGCGGCTCTGGGCTTCGGGCAAAAGTTAGAGTGGCTCTCCGGCCACTCGCTAGACTTCACCAGTCTCGTGTAGCTTCCTGGCGCGGATCAGCGGATCCTTAAGCGAATAGGCTCGACCGGATTGATCGAGGTGCGCTCCTTTTAAACTGATCCAACCGCGCTCTTCTCCGTAGAGGAATGACTGCCACAATCTGCCGTTCGCAACGGCGATCCTCGGGACACCGCTGATGACGCCGCAGGTTAGCCAAATTTTCGCGAGATCAGGCCGAAGCGAGTCAAGGACAAACGACTTTTCTATTTGCGCGTCACGAAGCTTCCGCGACCTGGTCCGATCGTGTCCCCCAACTGTCACCGGCATTCTCGCAAGTTCCTCCCGGAGCTGGCTTATTATCTTCCGGTTGAATTCATCGCCGGTTTCCGGGCTGACCCAGAAATGAGCGCGATACCCTCGGCGGCCGTTGAATAGTTGATTGAACAGCGCAGGCGCGACCGGAAAAAATGTAAGCGAGCGCTGATCACCCACCGTCAGCTCGTCGACGAACTCTCGGCTATAAGACACTCCACTGCCATCGATTGCGGCTGCTAACGACGACCCCAGTTGCCGGATCAGTTCGTCGGGATCTGGGCAAGCCTCAACCTGCTCGATCAGAGCCGGGGAAGCGCCATCGAAATGCCACTCGTCAATCGTCGGTAGACTTGAACGATGCGGAGAAAGACCAGTGTTCACGATTTCCGAGGCGGAAGAGGTCCTTCTACTCTAGTTCAAAGTAGGCACTTGGTCGCCGGACGGATAGATGAACTCCATCAAGTCCTCCAACATCATGTCCTGCAATCGCTCGTCGAGCAGGTTAGATCGCACTTCACTGTAGAGCGCGTTGCAGCGTCGATCAGTGGCGTCGTAAAAGCCGAATTGTGCTTCAACGGCAGCTGCGGCGGCCTCGTCGACGGCTTCGAAATGGATGCGGGCTTCGTCTCGTGTCATGCCTCGGATATCGACACGCTCGCACGAAACTTTAGGCTCTTTCGTGGTGAAAAACTTGCCCTGTCGAATGACGGGAAGTGTTCACCACCTAGTTGCCGTTCTTTGGGGCGATGCTGGCCGCAGTTAGCATAGTAGAATCGCGACCGTGAGTCGCAGGCGACTCATATAGGGCTTGCCTGAGGGCGCAAGCTAAGAAGCGAATAGAAGGCGGCACAAGCTGATAAGTTAAAAATTGGTAAGTCCGGGGGGAGCAATGGTGCGGAAAGGAGCGGCGCTCGCGCTTACGCTGGCTGCGATGGTGGGCAGTGCCCAGGCGGCTGAGGACTGGTTTAAGTTGGGAACGATAGGAAAGGACACGATTTACATGGACCGTGCTTCTGCGCGCAGGTTGCCGGACGGCGGCGTTGTCTTTTGGCTGAAGACGATACACGATCATTCGAACGAACACCCAGATCCGCACTCGCTCGGATATATCAACCCAGAACTCACTCATATCCGCAGCGCGTGTGATGCGCCGGCGGTCTACGTGACAGACGGATACGTCTCCTATAAGTCAGACGGCGGCATTTTCGAGGCGAATAGCTACGAACACCGACACGTCCTGATTCCGGGCAGCACAATGCAAGCAATCGTCAACAATGTGTGCGGTGCAGGCAAAGCAAGATAAATTCAGCTCTTTGTTAGACGTCGGTCAACGCGATCGCCGGGATCGCAACGGGCGAAAGCTTCCGCGCGCCTCGGTTGCTCGACCGGCCGTGCGGACTCAGCAGGATGGGTGACGGTCGGACCGCGACGTCAAATGGCTCAATGCCGAGCGGCCCTTTCCGCTTGACGATGTCGATCGAAACCCCTTCAGCTGCGGGCCTAACTGCTAGGCGTAAGGACGCTGGCGACGCGTCCTGTTGCGCGGCGAGCGGGCGCAGCACGAACAACAGCATCTCGGATGCTTGCACGCATAATGACAGTCGCCGAAGCGCCTCGGCTCGCATGTGTTGCTGCCACAGCAAGAGCGCACCGCAGGTGTTCGTTTTGAGAATCTGCTCGGCGGCCCACAGCGCGTCGGCGCTGGTGCCGACATTGAGTCGCATGATCTTGTCCGGCGGAACCCCAATATACGAAAGCCCGAGTGCGTTTGGCGTGTGCGGCGGCTTGAGCAAAACGATCGGTCGCTTTGCCACCTTGGCAAGCGCCGGCTGCAGCAGGCGAACTTCACCGATGCCGGGCTGTTGAACCAGGAGCTCGGTCAGCGCCCCAATCGGCCAACCCCCGCCCCGCAGCTGTTCCGACAGAGCGGCGTATCCCGTGTCGACCGTGCGGCCAGCGGCGCGGCCCAGCTGGCTGCCTCGCCAGAGGGACGGGTGCAGGTTTTCGATGTCTTTCGGGAGTGCGGACATGGCAATGCTCACTACTGTATGGATGTACAGTATGGAGCGGCCCCACGTATCTGAGGACACGAGGACTCTCTTAAAATAAGGGATAGTCTTGTGCCTAACAGTAAGCCTAGTCATTACGTGGAACCCATCGAAATTCTGACCGAGCCGGAGCGCCGTCGTCGGCGCACCCCGCAGGAAAAAATAGCCATCGTGCAGGAAACACTGGAGCCGGGAGCGTCCGTGTCAGGCGTCGCACGCCGGCACGGCGTCAACGCCAACCAGGTGTTCGGCTGGCGCAAGCAATACCAGGAAGGCAGTCTGGCTGCAGTGAAGGCAGGTGAATCTGTTGTGCCCGCATCCGAGCTGGCCGCCGCCATCAAGGAAATCAAGGAACTGCAACGACTACTCGGGAAAAAGACAATGGAAGTCGAAATCCTGAAAGAAGCCGTGGAATGGAGCCGCTCAAAAAACCTGATTGCGCGCTCGCCCTTGCTGCCAGGGGACGACCATTGAAGACGGTCTGCAAAGTTCTCGGCGTGGCGCGCTCTGGTGTAGCAGCGAAACAGGCTCGCTCGCCGGATTGGCAAGATGGTCGTAGCGCCAAACCGACTGACGACACTGAATTGGTCGAGGAAATCCAGACCCACGTAGCGCACCTCCCAACCTACGGCTACCGACGCATCTGGGCACTGCTGCGCCGTAGTCGGGAACAGGCCAACGCGCCTTGCATCAATCACAAGCGCGTGTATCGGATTATGTGTGAGCACCAGTTGCTGCTGCGTCGCCCCGGCGTGCGGCGAGACAGTCGGCGGCACGACGGTCGCGTTGCCGTTGACCGTAGCAACACCCGCTGGTGCTCCGATGGCTTTGAGTTCCGGTGCGATGATGGCACGCCGCTGCGCGTCACGTTCGCGCTGGACTGCTGCGACCGGGAAGCGATTAGCTGGGCGGCGACGACCGGCGGCCATAGCGGTGATGTGGTGCGCGACGTGATGTTGGCCGCCGTTGAACAGCGCTTCGGCACCACGCGGGCTACACAGCTCATCGAATGGCTGTCAGACAACGGCTCGGCCTACATCGACCACCGCACACGCAGCTTCGCTCGTGAACTGGGGCTTGAGCCGCTGACCACGCCGGTCCGTTCGCCGCAAAGTAATGGCATGGCCGAATCGTTCGTGAAGACGATGAAACACAATTACGTCGCCTATATGGACAAGCCCGACGCACCAACGGCGCTCTCGCGTCTGGCTATTGCGTTTGAACACTACAATGAGCGCCACCCGCATAAAGCCCTGAAATACCGCTCGCCTCGCGAGTTCAGGCGCGCTGCGGTGCCATCAACCTAACGGTGTCCGCGTGTCCTGAGTTATAGGGGCAACTCCACAGTATCCTACACGCTCTAACGTCTAAGCGCAGTCGAGTCCATTCGCCCCGAGTTCGATCCGGAGCCTGCCCTCGCCCGAAGCTGGAAGTAACCTGATTGCCAGGGCTGTAGGGATTTCGATCAACTAGGCTGTCGCCTCATTTTTACTATATTGGACGTCAGCCGGTACCTGATGCAGGCGCATGCATTCGCGTGTCGGCACTTGGAACTAAATGGAGCACTTATGCTAGTCGAGTCTCTAACGACGCTGGGGGTGTTGATCGATCGTCTGATCCAACTAGTTGACAGAAGGGAAAAACTGAATCGCAGCATGTTCATCGACTACGTCGAGCCGGTGATGGCGGATTTTGAAACCATCCACGCTGAATATATGAAAAACTTCCATCGTTACTCGGATATGCTGAGTGATAGAAGTGTCCCCTTCAATGAGGAGCATCCCGTTTTCGAGGAAATAAGACGCAACACAATAGCCGCGCAGCATCTGAAAACGCGCGTGAGAATGCTCGGCGAGATGCCGGACGTAGACGAACGGCTCACGTCGTTCGTGTTCAGTATCTGGCATTACTTCTGGCTAAGTAGCGCATTCGTTTCGGTCCCGGCGCGCGAAGGCACGCCAGCGACCGTTCCCGTTCGAGGTTCCCAGGCAGACTCTCCGCGCAATGTCCTCTTGCGTATGAAGCGAACGCGCTCGGCTGGCTACGTTCTTTCGCTGTCGCTGCATGAAATTTCCGGACGCAACACCAGCTTGAACACTGTCTTAAGAGCGCAGAGTTCAGAAGACCTTCATGGGCGAGCGCAGGCTGCTGTCTGGAGCACGGCCAAGATCCTTCAGGACAAATATGCGGCGGTGTACTTTGAATTTACCAAGCTGAAGCAACGCCTATTAAAGCCAATTTGAGGCTCGAATGAAACGGGACGACACCCGTCAGGCCGTGAATCAGAGCCGAAATTTGGATGTCGTTCTTCCGCGCTTCCCTGGAGATTCGGATATGCCAAAGAAAACGGATAGCGATTCAATTCCGTTGGGCTACGCCTTAACGTCCAAGACGCGCTCTGGCCGAGAGAAGGCGACGGTCATTGGATCGAGGCGTGTTTTTCCAGATTGGAAATCCCGTACCCATTGCACGTTCGTGCCCACGACTTGTGCCAGTCTTCCTGCCTTCCCAAACTCCTCTGCCGTTTCCTCGGTGACGTCTTGCCCTTTCGCGCGAAGCTCTTCAATCCGTCCCGACCTCTCTGCGTACAATCCCTGCAAGGCAGAATAGGAGGCGCCATAGCTCTCCAGGAACCGCCCGAGCGCGTGTTGTCCGTCAGGCCTGGCTGCAACGCTGCCCAAGCTGCGTCGGGCGGAACTGGTGTGGTCTGCGGCAAACGCGATCAACTTGTTGAGCTCGCTAAGCTCTTGGATAGATCCCACCACGTCCGGGCTAAACTGTTTGCTTCGCGTTTGCTCGAGATAGATGTTCGCCTGGTCGTACAGAGCGAGGTATGCGAGCGGTTTGCTATCCCAGATCGTCTTTGCGTCGTTGACTGCTTCCTCAATGGAAGCTGCGTCCACCTTGACGCACCTACGTGTCTCGTCGTTCGAGACGATCAGCAAGTGCAGGCCCTTAACGCGAACTGGCTGCGGCCGAATAATCACATCCAGCACTATCTCTTCTTCCTCCTCCCTCGAGACACGCGGTGAGAATGCCGGCTCGGAATAGTACGAGAGGGGCGATCTCCTTGAGCGGCTCGGCCAGTCATCGTCGTCGTCATCGTTCGCGCCGATCTGATTTTCCCGATTGCGCTCGCTCGCATCATAAGCGTCGTTGTTCGGATTCATGCTGTCGCTGCGATCATCATTCGGTGTTCTGGCCATAGGGTCTCTCCTCAGAGTTTTTCTTCTATTAGAAATCGTGGGAGTCGAACGACTGCCGCATGGCGGATTATCGTCCATGCGCGGCGTCTTGCAAGCGAATTGTGTCGGTGGCGCCCAGTCCAGTGGACGTAGTCAAAAAAAAATGGAAGACTACAAGGGCATAAAGGAGGGAGGGCCGCCCCTCCCTCCTTTATGCCGCGAAGACTTTAAACATCCGGAACGTAGTTGGGGTACTGGCGTCCCGCTCCCCAAACGATGCGACACGCGCCGGTTTGCGCGGGCACATTGACATACCCTCCGCCGGCTTCAGATGCTCCGCCACCGTACTCACCCGAGCCCGGATATTGCGAACCGGCCCCACCGTTGGTGTTATTAGCCGTGGCAGCCGTACCATTAGAGCCCTTACCGAAAATGCCGACACCACCACCGCGGCCACCTTGTCCGGTGCCGCCTCGTGGAACACCGAACCCACCACCGGCTCCCCCACCGACGCCCGCAATCGCGGCCTGTGTTGTAGCGCCGCCTGCGCCACCATTACCCGTGTACCCTCCTGCGCCGCAACCACCGCCTGGGTATTCCCAGTAGCACAAGGCGACTTGACCCGACACACCAGAGTCACCACCACCGTCACCGACACCGCCTGCCGCAGTATTGGTGATCTGAGCCGCGCCTGTCGCCCCGCCACCTGAGCCACCGTTAGCCTGCAGCAATACCGTGGTGCCGCGCAGGATCTTGGTGATGCCGCCGTCACCCGCGCGGGCCGTCTTGGAATCCAAACCCTTATCGCCAACGATAACTGTCAGCGTCTCGCGCGGAGTGACAGGAATCGATGTTCTCCACCGCAACGACCCACCAAAGCCTGACGATCCCCACGTCCCTGTGGAACCCGAGCTACGATCCCAACCACCACCACCTCCGCCGACACCGACGGCTGAAATTGCATAAACACGGTCGGGAACTACAAACTGGTAGGTACCGGGCGTCGTAAAAGCTTGCTGACCCAGTACAGCGGTCAAGCCTGTACTAGCCATTAATAAAGATTCGAGCATCGCGTGCCTCGCATGTCGGTGCAGTTCTTAGACATAAAATTGACCGGCATAAAGGAAAGAGGGGTCCCCCTCTTGCGCCGTCCACTATGCATATCTGCGATTTCGTTTGGGGCTCGCGACCGTCTGCCGGTCGGCTCGGGCACTACGCTGGAAGGGCTCGATGCGTTCGCCCGCATGCAGATCGATGAAGCTTCATGGCCAATCGACTGTATCGCCCTTCACAGCGTCGATCTCGACCCGATACGTGTTGAAAGTTATCGAACGAAGGCTGCCGACCCGAAACCGGCGCCAGCCCCGGTATCAGGCTTAGGGGTGGTCTTGATTCCCGTGCATTTTCCGGGTTAGGGCGCTCTAGCTCCGACAAGGCTTTGCCTTCTGGCGCCAAATTAATATCCTTATAAATCAAGCGCTTTCTGTCTACCCTGAAACGCATCGTCGGCGCGTCTATGCGCGCTGACTGGCAGCACGCGTCGCCGCTCCTTGGGTCAAGCTTGGAAGCAGCCTGCTTGCGTACCGTCCCACGGGGAAAATGAAGGTTCCGCGCAGGTTGATGCCCTCCAGATGCGTCGGCGCAATCCTTCTGAGCTGTTCGGCTCCAGGCGATTCGCCTCCGGAGGCTTGCAGCGCCTCGAGCGCATGCTGCATGTGGGTCGTGTTCCATGCCATCAGAATGTTCGCAAGCAGGGTCAACGCGGAAGACACGGCCGAGAGCGAATCTTCGCGCCGTGCCAATTCGACTGGGATACGGCCAACATGAATCGCGCGCTGAACCACATGCACGGCTTCGCCCCGATTCAACACGTGCTGCAGCTCCGCCCTGAATGTCGTGTTCGTGAAGTAATCGATCAGGAAGATGCTACGGAACAGGCGACCGATGTGGACGCCTCCGTCATAGACCGGCTGCCCACGCGCTGCTGAGCCGAAGCGGCTTAGGGCTTCCACTGCAGTACATTTTCCTGAGCGAATCGATGCAGCAATCCTGACAAACTCGTCCCAGATTTCAGCGATGAGGTCAAGTCTGACGTCGCGGTCTGTAACCGCACAAAGCTCTTGCGGCACGTCCTGACTGCGAGGAACGTGAAGCCGACGATCACGAAGATGCGACAGGCGAGGGCAGAGATCAAATCCAAGCGCGCGGGCCAGGCCCATCGCGAAATCGGTGTACCCATGCGTGTCGACAGCGAGCTGAGCGATGTCTTTCGTGGCACTCTGGCGCACAACACCTTCGATGGCCGCACCTGCTTGCCGCTCATTCAAAACGATCGGCTGATCGTAAAAGATGCCCCAACGATCGAGCACGTGTGTGTACATTCCGATGGATGCCGAGCGGCGCCGCGGATCTGCCCGAGCTTGCCATACCTTTCGTGTGGTTTCGAGCGACATCATGTCGGAAGACGCGAGATCAGAACGGCCCCAGTGAGCAGCGATAGGGTGCTCGTGCATGAACTCAAGAACTGCATCGGCGGCAAGCCTGAGCTTTCTCTCGTCCGCCAAGCGTTTCATCATTTGGCGGATCGCGTCGCCTGACACCTCGGGCACCATCCTAGAGAGTTCCGCGGCCGAGAGAGATGTTCCATGCGCGAGCACGGCTGAATAGACCATCAGCAGTTCCACTCGTGAGCGAGGTTCACGCCCGAGCAAAAGCCAACTGAATCGTGTTGCGCTATCGATCTCGAGGATGATCTCCGGTAGTTGCCCCTGCGGATGCGCCTGGTAGATCGCCTGTCGCAGGCGATCCGCTTCGTTGTCCGCCGGCTGGGCATTAAGCGGACTCAAATGCACGGCCGTGTCAACTTGCACATCCCCTTGCTTCACCGCTTCGAGCAAGAGATCAAGCCTTTGATCGAGAAGTGCAAGGATCGGATCGAGAAATTCCTTGGGATCTTGCGGAAGACCCAGTTGCCCGTAAAGATTGTTGCGTTTGGCGATCCACTCGCCCATCGGAATCAACATGCGCGTTCGACTACGGAACGCGAAACTATGCTCCACATAGACGGATCCGTTGCGAAGCGCGACGCGCAGGGCGAACAACGTGGCCCATTCGAACGCCTTCATGGCTTTGATTCGGTCGAATCCGTCGATCGCTTCGCGCCACGCGCGACCCAGACGAATATTCAACCCATCGGGCAGTAAGTAAGCGTGACGGCGATAAAGATCTCGAAGCAGAACGATCGCGTCGAGTACGGGCTGAGTGGAATCAGCCTCGAAGGGCAGTTGCACTATCCGCATCAATAGGTTCCGTGCCGAGTGTCGCTTGCCGATTAGATGCTGCCGCATGAGGCTGCGGCGGCTTTGCGGTGGGCAGAGAACCTTGTCGGCCAGTTCACAGAGCGCGCTACCAAGCTGTTCGCGCGACAGGGACTCGTCAATCGCCAAAGCCTTCACAGCCAGGGCGAACTCGCGAAGCTGATCGTCAAGCTTGTTCTTCGCCGCGTCGAGCGCGCGAGATGCATCATTCGCGACTTTCTGCACCCAGCGCCGGAGCATCGTGAGTACGTGATCGGTCGCCATGCACAGCGAATAACGCATGAAACAGGCGGCCTCGAGCCTCCGGCTTTGCGGCGCGATCCGTTTGCTGATGGATGGAGAGCGGTTGGCACAGCGACGAGCGTAGTAGCGAACAACTGCATCGTTGCATGCGCCTGGCCATGGGGATGCGACGCCGTGCATGGTAAGGAGATTAATCTTGTCCAGCACTTCACCCATCTGCTGAGTCGAACCACGGAGCGGCACAGCCCAAAGCCAGCCCTGCAGGCTCACGTACTCCTTGTGTGGCTGGGGTAAAAGGCGTGCCCAGCTGTCCAATTTCTCCGGGCCGAAGGTTCGCTGAAATTCCTCGTGGAGCGAACTCTCGATATCGCGAACTGCTTGGACGATGAACTGTCGGATTGTCCGTTCGTTGGGTATGACGATCCGATGTTCGTAGAACCATTGCTTCAGGTCATTGCCCAATTGGCCGCGCTCTGGGCGACCCGTCAATTGTTCTTTCAGCCAACGTATCACGTATCGACGTTGGTGCTCTGAGATCGTGCGGAAGTTCGCGATGATTTGAGCAAATCGTTGATGGTCGGACAGCGTATCGAAGCGTCCGTCGTAGATCGAGCGCAGCGTTCCGAGATCGGGCGGCTGGACATGCAGTTGTCGACCGAGGTGCCGCCACAGCATCGCAGGTATCTGGCGATATGAATCCAGCGATCGGCCGGACATTCGTATGAACCCGACGTGCAACGCAACGGCGAGACGATATAAATCAGATCGCCGCGTCTCGATGAGCGCGATCTCTTGCTTCGAGAACGTGAAGAAAGTGTTGAGTTCAAACTCGCTCAGATCGCGGGGTACTTGACGGATCCCAAGATAGCCTGTTCGCCAGCTTTCCATCGTCTGTGCTCCGCGGCGATCACGAAGCGATCCAGCCTAGCGGCGCAAAATCGGCGGCGCTACGGTACAAATCGGGATGCCGACCTGGCATCGGCTGTCCAGCCGACAGGAACCAGCGGCGATTCGCTGGAATTGACATAATGTGACCTGAAACGAGCCTAGTCAGCAGATGGTCCTTGACATAAGGCCTCACGAATTAAAATGCGATAAATAAGGTTATGTCAAGTTATAAGGATAACGAATTGGTTCGACGCCAGAGTTTGAATTTTCAGCGGCTAATCCCTTAGTTGCATTGCAGGGAGATAAACTCCCTGCAAGCCTCTTTTCGCCGTGCCGAAGACTCCTATCCGCGGATAAACGCGAGAATGTCCGCGTTAATCGTATCGGCATTCGTCGTGTGCATACCGTGCGGATAGCCGGGATAAATTTTGAGCGTACTGTTCTTCAGTAACTTGGCCTGAAGTAGCGCTGCGTTTTTGTACGGAACCACCTGATCATCGTCGCCTTGAATCACGAGCGTCGGCACCGTAATAGATTCCAGATCCTCAGTCTGATCGGTCTCGGAGAACGCCTTGATGCCTTCGTAGTGAGCTTTGGCGCTTCCCATCATGCCTTGACGCCACCAGTTCTGAATGATGCCTTGGGAGATCTTCGCATCAGCGCGGTTGTAGCCGTAGAAAGGACCGGTTGGCACGTCGATATAGAACTGCGCACGATTTGCGGCGAGCCCCTCGCGCAGGCCGTCCAAGATTTCGATTGGCGCGCCTTCGGGGCTCTTCGCAGTCTTGACCATCAACGGGGGCACCGAACTGATGAGAACCGCTTTGGCTACGCGATCCTGCGGCTGGCCAAACTTCGCGACGTAGCGTGCAACTTGGCCACCGCCGGTCGAATGGCCCACATGAACTGCGTTCTTTAGGTCTAAATGTTCGACCACTGCCGAGGCGTCAGCAGCATAGTGATCCATATCGTGCCCTTCGCTAACTTGGCTCGACCGGCCGTGGCCGCGGCGATCGTGAGCTACGACGCGAAAGCCTTGGGACAAAAAGAAGAGCATCTGTGCATCCCAATCATCAGCGCTCAATGGCCAGCCGTGGTGAAAGACAATGGGTTGTGCGTCCTTCGGCCCCCAATCCTTGAAGAAGATGCTCGTACCGTCCTTCGTCGTGACAAATGACATGATCAGCCTCCTAGTCGTAGGGAATCAGAAAATTCGATCTACTTCCTCACCTTGCGCGTCGAACTGAGATAAGCGAACCCAGTCACGCGCCCTTGCCCATGTCGAGCGAAGGTTGCTGTACGCGTCGACCTCCAGCGAACAGCTCGCTCAGTGACCCCCGAAGCGTGACAAATCACGCCTTTGGGTATCACTCTTGCTAGGCAAGACGTCGGTCGTCGGTACACATCGATCGTCGAAACCGTAACATTCAATATAGGTTTAAGGTCAAGCACTACGATCCCCGGTCTCGCAAACGGGTCTTACGTAAGGAGGGGTGTCTATCGCACCCCACTCTTCCCGGATCAGTTCAAGGCCCCTTCGATAAGGCGTGACCTCGAACTCGGGAAATCGGCTCTTGAACTTAGTAGAGTCAAAAAGATTATCTACTTCATATCGAGGTAGCAATTCCCTGATTTCGCGAACTTGTTTCGAGAATATCCCCGCGGCAGTCAAGGTCCATTTGCCAAGTACAGTGTACCCGTACGGCCGGCCAAAGATCTGGCAGGCCAGCGCGACAAACTGCTTGTAGGTCAGTCGGTCGTCGCAACATGGCAGATGCCAAGATTGACCGAACGCATCCGGTGCATTTCCGAGCGTTGCCAGCGCACGGCTCGCATCGGGTGTCCAAATAAGCGTGCGTCGCGTATCGTCCCGCACCGGAACTCGAAGTCTCTTTCCGGCTTTCAGCTTATCGATGATTAATGCATTTGTGACGCTTTGCGTTTTTTCTGGACCGTAGAATTCGGGAGCCCGACCGATCAATACCGGTATATCTGCGCGCTTCATTTCTTCAAGCACCATTCCCGCCATCGCGGCGCGTACCCGTCCCTTGCGTCCGACCGGAGCGAACGGCGTTTCCTCCGTCTGCGGGGTGTTATTTTGCGGATACATGTAAGTGTTGTCGAAGTAGGCGAATCTAGCGCCCGCCGCTCGGCTCGCTGCCAAAGCGTTTTTCAACATCAGCGGGAACTGCGTTTCCCACAGCCGCGTATCGGGCGGAAGACCCGCGGTGAAATAGACAATACGGCTGCCCTTGACCGCTTTCGCGGTTTGAACTGGATCAAGAAGATTGGCCGATACCAAGGTATCCGCATCGGCGACTTTTCGTGGGGTGCGGCTCACAAGCCGTATATCGCTTGTATAGTTACGTCGAAGTTCGCGCGCCAGTTCGATAGCGATTTGGCCATTCGCTCCCAATATCGTCTGCATTGCATCTACCTTGGTGAAAAGCTCGTGAAAATATAAGTAGCCGAGTATCTCTGCTTTGGTGTCGCGCTTTAAGCGTATGTGCGACCGTCGAGGACCAACTGCCGGATGGCTTTCCCGACTACGACAAGGTGCAGCCCATCCTGAAGATTCAGAAAGCGTAACCTTAAAGTAAAGTTGAGAGTCAACTGTTGTTTTGGCTCTGATGGATGAGAATTGAGACTAGCAAGTTTATGCGGACCGAGCGCTCCAGAATCTGGTTCTGTGAATCCACGGCTTGATCCCGACCGCTGATAGCAGGGCCAAAGGGCACTGTTACCATCAACTTGACGCCATAATGCTCTTAGAAATCACCGCAGCGGGAACGACTCCGGGTTTGCCTTGGTCGAGAGCCGCCACCCGCCGCCTGTCTCGGCTAAGAAGAGGTGGCGTCGTTTGGAGCTATTGCCGACGACTCAGCACAGACGTTGAAAGCGAGACCCACTGCTCGACGCGTCGAGTACGGCGAACCCGTCCGCAGTGTTGCGAAAAGCAGCGAAACGACGTCCAACGCTCCTTTCTAAGTGGACACTCGCAACGGATTCGGGGCAGCAATCTAACCATCGCTGCTTCGAGATTCCCTCGCGTGTGTTCCGCACTACGGCTTCACGACCTTCCAGACTGATCTTTCTTCATCAACGCAACGCAAGACCCAGTTCTTCGCCTCGACCGCTGATCCCTGTGCCGTTATCCAGGACTCGACACTCAGTTTAAGCGTGCCGTCCTAGAGGCGAACACACGTTCCGTACACCCCAATCCCGTCTGACATTTCGACGACAACCGCACTGGCTCGGTTCGCGTCGGTCGGATGAGCCTTCACAACGAAAATGCAGCCCGCATAGCGGTGCGTCGCACGGGCGAACATCAAAAGCTTCAGCGCTGCCGATTGCTCGACGCTCTCCGGCCTACGCCGCGCGAGAAAGCGGTACTCGACTGGCGACGTCGCGCATACCGAGCCGCGCGACATAAATCTCGACTTCTCGTACGACCCGGTAGTACATTCCAGAGAGTCGCCCATAAGCACACCGCGAGTTTGGTTGGCGAAATAGCCTACCCTCGGTTGAGAGAGCGATCTGCTCATTCCGAGTCGGCGCGCCGCGCCTCGGCCCAAGCGAGCTGCGCGACGCGTACGAACCGGTCGCCCATCGCCCGCGCGTCATGACTAACAGCCGTGCCCCGTACGACACGCGCCCGAATGCCATGCAGAATCGCGGCGAATCGGAACATGTTGAATACAATGTAATAGTCGAAGCCGACGAGTTGTTCACGTCCCGTGCGACGGCAATAAGTGCTGACGTAATTTGCCTCGTTCGGCAAGGCGAGCCGTGCGAGATCGAGACCGCCGAGGCCTCCGAGAATGTCCGGCGGCAAACGGTACATCATTGCGTTGTAGGCGAAGTCGGCCAAGGGGTCGCCGAGCGTGGACAGTTCCCAGTCGAGCACGGCGATCACGCGCGGCTCGGCCGGATGAAAGATCAGATTGTCGACGCGGAAATCGCCATGTGTGAGCGCAGCTTCGTCGCGCTCCGGCAGGTTCGATTTCAGCCAATCGATCACGTTGTCCATGTCCGAATTGCGGCCGGCTGCGTCGTCGCTCAGATATTGATTCGACCAGCGCTCGACCTGTCTTGCGACATAACGCCCCGGCCTGCCGAAATCGCCGAGACCCAGCGCGGCATAATCGAGTTGATGCAGATCAGCGAGAGTGGCATTCATCGCATCGAGATAGCGAAACCGGTCGGCCGCCGACAGCGACGCGAAGCTCGAATCCCAGAAGATTCGACCCTTCACCAGTTCCATCACGAAGAAGCCGCTCCCTAGCACGGCAGCATCGTCGCAGGTGCCGAATATCTTGGGCACCGGAAAACCGGCCGAACCGACGGCGGACATCACGCGTGCCTCCCGCTCGACGGCGTGCGCGCCTTTAAGTAGTTGACCAGGCGGTTTGCGGCGCAGCACGTAGTCCTGCAAGGGCGTATGCAGCCGGTAAGTGGGATTCGACTGCCCGCCCTTGAACTGCTCGACTTCGAGCGGGCCGGAAAACCCTTCGATGTTGTCACGCATCCATTCGAAAAGGGCCTGCTGATCGAAGCGATGGGCTTCGCGGACGGGAACTGTGCCCGAGAACTTGTCGGCATCAGACACGATAGCTCCCTCCGAGTGCGGCACGCTTTATCTTTTTCGCCAGCGACCATTTATGCACCTCAGTCGGGCCGTCATAGATGCGAAACGCCCGCACCTCGCGGAAAAATTGTTCCACGATCGAATCGCGCGACACACCGGATCCGCCCATGGTCTGCACGCAACGGTCGGCGACCCTGAAGAGTGCGTCCGAGACGGCGACCTTAGCCATCGAGCTTTCGGTCGTACCGAGATCGCCGCGGTCGAGCACGTCGGCGCACCAGTCGATCATCAGTGCTGCCTGCTGCAGGTCGATTGCGTTGTCGGCCAGCATGAAGCCGACGCCCTCATGGTCGATCAGCCGCTTCCCGAATGCGTGCCGCTGGCTAGCATAGTCGACCGCGAGTTCCTGAGCCCGTACCGCCAGACCGAGCCAGCGCATACAATGCGAGAGCCGCGCGGGCGAAAGGCGTATCTGAGCATATTCGAATCCTGCGTGCACTTCGCCCAGCACCGAGTCCGCCGGTACCCGCAAGCCGCGAATGGCGATCCGCGCGTGGCCGCCGGGCATAGATCCGTCGATGGTATCGAGCACCTTCACGACCTCGATAGCCGGATCTGGAAGGTCGACAAGAAACATGGTGGCGCGAGGCTTGTCGCCATCTTTCGTCAGGGCCATGACGATGCCCACCGCCGCACCCACCGCGCCGGTGATGAAGGTCTTGCTTCCATCGATGACCCATGCATCGCCATCGCGGCGCGCAGTGGTCTTGAGCATCGATGGATCGGAGCCTGCGCCCTGCTCCTCGGCCGGCTCGGTCATGAAGAAGGCAGAGCGCGCCTCGCCGGTCTGCAACTTTGTCAGAAAGCGCTCTTTCTGTGCGGTGGTAGCGACCCTGCCCAGCAGGAACATGTTGCCCTCGTCAGGCGCCATCGTATTCACTGCGACGGGACCCAACGGCGACAGGCCTGAACGTTTCAACACGGCCGCTGTTTCGACGTGCGTCAAATGTGTGCCATCGGTAAGGATGTGGGGTGTCATCACCCCTGCCGCCCGCGCGAGCGTGCGCAATTCAGTGACCAGTTCTTCCGAGGGGCCGTGAGGGCCGTTGCGGCTGTCGCACTCGAAGGGAATGACGGTTTCACGAACGAATGCTTCGACACGGTCCGCAATGTCGCGGCTGCGGTCGGTGGGAGAAGGTGTCAGCATGGCGGTTTCGGGTGAAGTTAGAGGCTGCTCGTCAGATGGCCACCATCGACGACGAGTACGGTTCCGGTCATGTAGCGGGACGCCGCGGAGGCAAGCAGGAGCATGGGACCGTCGAGATCTTCAAGTTTCCCGAGGCGTCGCTGTGGAATGCGTTTAATAAGCGCCTCACCGGCGCTGGTACGCCATAACTCCTGATTGAGCTCCGTCTCGAAGTAGCCGGGCGCGATCGCGTTGACGCGGATGCCGTGGCGTGCCCATTCGAGCGCGAGCGTTTTGGTCATCTGTATCACGCCCGCTTTCGAGACGGCGTAGGGCAGTACGTTACCGGCCTGCCGCAACGCCAGAATCGACGCGACGTTGACGATTGCGCCCATGCGCGGCTTCAACGCCGGGAAAAGATCCTTGGCGACGAAAAACATTGCTTTCAAATTGGTATCAATGACGGCGTCCCAGTCGGCCTCGCTCTGCTGCAATGCAGGCCTGTCGATCACGATCCCGGCGTTGTTCACGAGCACATCGAGTTCACCAATGGATTCCGCCAGCGCCTTTCTCGAGGCAGCATCGTTGACGTCGACTTGCACGCAAGACGCCGCGCAGCCTTCGCTACGCAGGTGCTGCACCCGTTCCTCGAGCACGCTGATCCGCCGCCCGGCCAAGATCACTTCGGCTCTGCAGCCCGCAAACAATGCGGCGAAATGCGCACCTAGCCCGCTTGATGCGCCCGTTATCAAAACACGTCTTCCTCGCAGGTCGAAGCATTGTTCAACGGTTTCCAGATCACTCACCTTTTCTCCTTGTCATCCCGACCGTCTGGCAAGATGCAGATATATCGGACAAGCGGCACTTGCGACCACGCATGAGCGTCCACAGATGCGCCGGTAATGAAAATCGAGACGCCCTTTCTCAGGCGAAGGCCCGAGACTCGTTCAAGTAGCCTCGGCAATGGCGACACGGCGCCGCTTTTCTATGCCATGTCATGCGCGACAAGGCCCAGACGGCTCAACAAGCGACGGTCCGCTTCCGCTTGCGGATTACTCGTAGTGAGCAACTGGTCGCCGTAAAAGATCGAATTCGCGCCGGCGGCAAAGCACAGCGCCTGCAGCGCTTCGTCCATCTGCTCGCGGCCGGCGGAGAGACGCACCATCGCTTTCGGCATCGTGATGCGCGCGACCGCGATCGTGCGCACGAACTCGAACGGATCGAGCGCCTCGACGCCCGTGAGCGGCGTGCCCGCGACCTGCACGAGATTGTTGATCGGCACCGATTCCGGATACGGCTCCATGTTCGCGAGTTGCGAGATCAGCCCCGCGCGCTCGCGCCGCGATTCGCCCATGCCGACGATCCCGCCGCAGCACACGTTGATGCCCGCATCGCGCACGTGTTCGAGCGTGTCGAGACGATCCTGGTACGTGCGCGTCGAGATGATCTGGCCGTAGAACTCGGGCGATGTATCGAGATTGTGGTTGTAGTAATCGAGACCGGCGTCGCGCAGTCCTTGCGCCTGATGCGCTTCCAGCATGCCGAGCGTCACGCAGGTTTCGAGGCCCATCGCCTTGACGCCGCGGATCATGTCCTTGATCGGCTCAAGATGACGATCCTTCGGATTGCGCCACGCCGCGCCCATGCAGAAGCGCGTCGCGCCGTTGGACTTGGCGGTTTCGGCGGCCTTCAGGACTTCGTCGACATCCATCAGCTTTTCGGCCTTGAGGCCGGTGTCGTGATGCACCGACTGCGGACAGTACGCGCAGTCTTCCTCGCAGCCGCCCGTCTTGATCGAGAGCAGCGTGGAAAGCTGCACCGCGTTCGGATCGAAATTTTCGCGATGCACGGTTTGCGCGCGATAGAGCAGATCGTTGAACGGCAGGTCGTACAGCGCGACGACATCGGCGACGCGCCAGCGCTGCATCGGTTGCGGCGTGGTCGTGGTGGTCGTGGAAGTGGTCTCTGCGGCGGTTTGCTGGGTCATGAGGTCAATCCTTTCGATGAAGCTGGTCTGTCAGAAGGCCGATGTCGAGCGAATCGGCGGCGCGCCGTGCGTCGTTCGGCGCGAGATGCGGAATCACGCCGATGAGCGGCGCGTCGATGCGTTGCCTGAGCGTTGCGATATTTTCGTCCGGATACAGCATGTTCGGGTCGACGCGATTCGCGACCCAGCCCGCGAGCTTCAGTCCGCGCGACGCGATGGCTTCCACGGTCAAAAGCGCGTGACTGATGCAGCCGAGCCGCATGCCGACGACGAGCACCACCGGCAGATTCAGCGCGAGCGCGAGATCGGCGGTGTCGTGCGTGTCGGTAAGCGGCACGCGAAAGCCGCCGACGCCTTCCACCACGACGATATCCGCTTTCGTCATCGCATGGCGATGCGCGTCGACGATGCGCCCGATATCCAGCGCGATGCCCTCCCGCGCGGCGGCGATGTGCGGCGCGATCGGCTCGCGCATCATGAACGGCGTGCGGATGTCGTTCGGCAGCGCGACGTTCGCGGCGGCGTCGAGCTGATCGGCGTCTTCGTTGTGCAGCACGCCGTCGCGCTCGATGGCGCCCGACGCGATCGGCTTCATCGCGGCGGCGCGCAGGCCCGCGCGCGCGAAGCCGTGCAGCAGCGCGGCGGAGACGAAGGTTTTGCCGATTTCCGTATCGGTTCCGGCGACGAATAGCGATAAAGCGGTCATAGCGTGTTCAAAGCGTGATCGAGGCGCGCGAGATCGTCTTCGCTGTGCGCGGCGGAAAGCGAAATGCGCAGGCGCGACGTGCCTTGCGGAACGGTCGGCGGACGAATCGCGGGCACCCAGAGGCCGTGCTTGTCGAGCGCGGCGGCGATTTCCAGCGTTTCGTCGTTGCCGCCGATCACGAGCGGCTGCACGGCGGTGTGTGAATCGACGGGCATCCAGCGCGTGCGTTTGAGCATCGCGCGCGTAGTTTCGATGAGCGATGCGAGATGCGCGCGTCTTCGATCGCCCTCGTCGCCGCCGATGACCTTCAAGCTCGCCGACACCGCATGCGCGACAGCCGGCGGCGACGCCGTCGTGAAGATATATGGACGCGCGCGCTGCACGAGCCATTCGACGACGGTTTCATCCGCCGCGACGAACGCGCCCGCGACGCCCGCCGCTTTGCCGAGCGTGCCGACATAGACGAGATGCGGCGAGCGCAGCGCGTAAGCGGCAAGTGCGCCGCGCCCTTGCGGACCGAGCACGCCGAAGCCGTGCGCATCGTCCACGACGAGCCACGCGCCGTACTTTTCCGCGAGCTCGACGAGACGCGCGAGCGGCGCGATATCGCCGTCCATGCTGAACACGGTGTCGGTGACGATGAGCTTCGTCGCGGCATCGTCGCGCGAGGCGTCGAGCATCGCGTCGAGCGCTTCCATGTCGGCGTGCGGATAGATCTGCGTCTGCGCGCGGGAAAGCCTCACGCCGTCGATCAGCGATGCGTGGTTCAGCGCATCGGAGAACACGATCGTGCCGCGTCCGGCCAACGCGGTCACCACCGCGAGGTTCGCCATGTAGCCGGTGCTGAAATAGAGCGCTCGCGGGTTGTCGACGAAACCGCCCGAGAACGCGGCGAGATCGTCTTCGAGTTGCGCGTGCGCGCGCGAATGGCCGCCGAGCAGATGCGATCCGCCACTGCCCGCGCCGTAGAGCGACGCGCCTTCCGCGAGCGCCGCGCGGATCGCTTCGTGCGCGGCGAGGCCGAGATAATCGTTGCTCGCGAAGCCGATGATCTCGCGGCCATCGACGGTCATGTGCGCGGAGCACGCGCTGTCGATCGTCTTGCGGCGGCGTCGCAGGCCGCGCGCGTCGATATCGGCGAGACCTTGCTTCAGCGTTTCATACAGCGCCTTCGATGTGTTCGTCATGCGGCGTCTCCGCGAAGCGTGGCGTCGAGCGTGTCGCGCGTGCGTTGCGCGAGGAGCAGGAGTTCGTCGTCGGAGAGGATGTACGGCGGCATCATGTAGACCGTCGTACCGATGGGGCGCATCAGCAGTTCGCGCTTCAATGCGTTCGCGAAGAAACGGCGCGAGAACGTCTTGTCGTCGATATCGACATCGAACGCGAAGATCGTGCCGCGCTGGCGCAGATTGCGCACGCGCTCATGTTCGAGAAGCGGATGCAACGCTTCGTGCAGCAACGCGGACTTGCGCCGGTTTTCCGCCAGCACGTTCGCGCGTTCGAACAGATCGAGCGTCGCCAATGCGGCGCGGCACGCGAGCGGGTTGCCCGTGTACGAATGCGAATGCAGAAAGGCGCGGGTGATGTCGTCGTAGAAGGCGGCGTAGATGTCGTCGCGCGTGAGGACGATCGAAAGCGGCAGATAGCCGCCGCTGATGCCCTTCGACAGGCAGATGAAATCCGGCCAGATGCCCGCCTGCTCGCACGCGAAAAAAGTGCCGGTGCGCCCGCAGCCGACCGCGATTTCATCGGCGATCAGATGCACGCCGAATTCGTCGCACAACGCGCGCAATTGCGTGAGATACGACGCGTCGTACATCGCCATGCCGGCCGCGCATTGCACGAGCGGCTCGACGATGACCGCCGCGAGTGTCGACGCACGTTGCGCGAAAAGCGCGCGCATCGCAGCGATGGCTTCGTCGACGCCGACAGCCGCCGGCGACGCGACCACATGCGCATGACGAATCAGCGGATCGTAAGCGTCCTTGAAAATGGCGACGTCGGTCACGCCGAGCGCGCCGATCGTTTCGCCGTGATAGCTGTTCGCGAGGCACGCGAACTCGCGCTTCTCGCTCTGCCCGCTATTGCGCCAGAAGTGAAAGCTCATCTTCAGCGCGATCTCGACCGCCGACGCGCCATCCGATGCGAAAAACGCATGGCCTAGCGTGCCGCCGGTGAGCGCGGAAAGACGCTCGGCCAGTTCGACCGCCGGGGCGTGCGTGCAGCCCGCGAGCATCGCGTGTTCGAGCGTGTCGAGCTGATCCTTCAGCGCGCGGTTGATGTCGTCGTTCGCGTGGCCGAAGAGGTTCACCCACCACGAGCTGATCGCATCGAGATAGCGGTTGCCCTGCGGATCGTAGAGCCACGCGCCCTTGCCGCGCGCGATCGGCACGAGCGGCACACGCTCGTGATGTTTCATCTGGGTGCACGGGTGCCACACGGCGGAAAGCGAGCGGGCAACCCAGAGATCGTTTTCGGTGGTATCTAAACCTTGAACGTGCATGATGCACCGCTTCCTGTTGTGTGCCCTTAGTACGCTTTCCGTAGAGAGCAACGGCCGAGCGTCCCAACAATAGATAAATACTTCTACGGGAAACGCTTAACGCTCTAATAATTCACTACATCGGTTGCTTCGAGAGGCTTAAACGAATGTCCGGTTTTATCGAAAACGGTAACCGATCCTGACTCAATGTCGTAGACCCATCCATGCAGATCAAGGCGACCTTGTGCGATTGCCAACGCCACTGACGGATGAGTGCGCAAATTGTTGATCTGGCAGATCACGTTCTCCTTAATCATCGATTCAAGGCGCTCGCTGCGAGACCGATGCGGCCTGGCATCGTTGATCAGCTTCGCAGAGTCGGCATACCGCAACCAGCTTCTTACAGCCGGCAAATCCGCCATACAGTCGCAATTCGCGATCGCCTTCATCGCTCCGCAATCGGAGTGGCCACACACCACGATGTCCCGCACACCCAACACCGACACTGCATACTCCACAGTAGCGGTGACCCCGCCGGGCTCAGGGCCAAAAGAAGGAATGATATTTCCTGCATTCCGAATAACGAAGAGTTCGCCTGGTTCACGTTGAGTGATCAGCTCCGGGACCATTCGGCTGTCTGAGCACGCGATGAACAAAGTGCGGGGCTGCTGATTCGCGGCCAATTTCCGGAAGAGGTCTCTCCTCTCTGGAAAAATGTCACGCCGAAACTTGAAAAATCCATCGATGATTTCTTGCACTCTCAACTCCGAATCGATTCAACGCCGGAATAGGTTGCCGTTCCAATCAAGAGCATCTTTACCGATGCCGCCCTCAACTCACAACTTGAGTGTCGTGCGAGGCACAGGCACCCGGTTGGACAAGTGCCGTTCAGGCGCGCTCGGATGAAGAGCGCAACCTAGCGCCAAGGATTGTCAGTGTGAAGCGGGCGAGCTTGCACCGATTCCTGTCTGGCTCCGCACATATAGATCGGCAAACCGGGCGCGCTCAGATAACGCTGATTCGCTTCGATCCAACCACGACACGGCGATCGCGACCGCGAACGCGAGAGGCATGGAGAAAAGGGCGGGCTGGGAATAAGGGAAAATTGCTTGCGCGTGACCCAAGACATCTACCCATACCGACTTCGAGATGAAGACCAACAGGACAGCCGATACGAGGCCAGTGTACCCCCCCGCTAGCGCGCCCTTCGTCGTAAAGTTCTTCCAAAACATTGACAGAAAGAGCACAGGAAAATTTGCTGAGGCAGCCACACCGAATGCAAGGGCCACCATGAACGCCACATTGACCTTCTGAAACGCCATCCCGAGAAAAATCGCAACGATCCCAATTGCGAGCGACGCGAATTTTGTAAGACGCAATTCGCCTTTCTCATCCGCGGCCCCTCGCCGGATCACATGCGAGTAAAGATCGTATGCAATTGCGGAGGCACCAGCAAGGGCCAATCCCGACACTACGGCAAGAATCGTAGCAAAGGTCACCGCTGCGAGGAAACCAAACATCAAGTCGCCTCCGACCGCATGGGCCAGATGCATCGCCACCATGTTTCCCCCGCCCAGCAATTTCCCGTGAATGTCGCCCCCCTCGAAGAACCGGGGGTCCCTACTGACGATAACGATAGACGCCAGCCCCAAGATCAGAATGACATTAAAGAAATACGCGATAAAACTACTTGCGTAAAGCACGGACTTTCGCGCTTCTTTCGCGTCCTTGACAGTGAAGAATCGCATCAGGATGTGAGGCATACCAGCTGTACCGAAGATTAGGCCCAGACTGAGCGAAATCGCTGCGACGGGATCCGCCAGAAGCTTGCCAGGCATCATTAGTGCCGCACCTCGCTTGTGAATCTCCATCGCACGGGACAGGAGCGTCTCGAAACTGAAGTGAAAATCTGAGAACGCAAGGACAGCGACGATCGAGCCACCAACCAACAACAGAAACGCTTTCGTAATTTGCACCCACGTGGTCGCCACCATACCGCCGAAAGTAACGTAGGCCATCATCAATACACCGACAATTACCAGCGCCCAGCTGTAGTCAAGGCCGAACAAGAGCTTGATTAATTGACCCGCGCCGACCATCTGTGCGATCAAATAAAAGCAGACCACAACGAGCGAACTAATTGCCGACATTGCACGGAGGGGCCGCTGCGAAAGTCGATAGGAAGTAATATCAGCAAATGTGAACTTTCCAAGATTTCTCAGGCGATCAGTCATTAACAGCAGAAGCACCGGCCACCCAGCAAAAAACGCTATCAGATAAATATATCCGTCCACGCCATCCGTATAAATAAGTGCAGTGATGCCGAGGAGCGTTGAAGCAGACATGTAGTCACCAGCCAGAGCAAGGCCGTTCTGAAAACCCGTGATGCCGCCACCCGCACTGTAGAAGTCGGAGGTCGACCTCGTTCTTTTTGCTGCCCAAAAGGTGATCCCGAGCGTAAACAAAACAAAACAGAAGAACAAAGCTATCGCTTGAATGTTCAGCGGTTGGCGGGTAGTCGCTTGTATTGCATCGCCGGCCCACGCAGCCTTAGACACCACTACCAACAGAAGCGAGCTGGCCCCACATCGCGTCGTCCGTGCCATCATCTCGTCCCTTTTCCTTGTGTCAGAATACTGCTCAGAAGTGCGTCGAATTTTCCGTTTGCGAACGATACGTAG
This sequence comes from Burkholderia sp. THE68, assembly GCF_009938265.1. Classification (NCBI taxonomy): domain Bacteria; kingdom Pseudomonadati; phylum Pseudomonadota; class Betaproteobacteria; order Burkholderiales; family Burkholderiaceae; genus Burkholderia; species Burkholderia sp. THE68. The sequence continues at coordinate 126,283 of NZ_AP022320.1, read as the reverse complement.
ATCGCCGAGATTGCAAGAAAGACGATGAAAAGAACGAGTTCGGCAGCAACACCAACAGTCACGCCAGCACCATCGTATAGCGGCATTGCCACCATCGATGGATACCAGCAAACCATCGCCAAAAAAGCGAAATATCCTGCGAAGATCACGAGCAGTAGAAATGACACGAGACGATTTCGGCTCGTAACGAGCCTAATAAATTTCGGATCGGAATGGATGTCGCGGAACCGCCGTGCGAACTCGGCAGCAGTCCCGCTGTTTTCTACGTCTGAATGAATATCACGCACAAATGTCTCCTCCCTATCACGGTTAAGTCCGCCACTTCGGTGCTCGCGATAACCGCATCGAAAGACGGGTTCATGCCGCACGCTTAAATCTGGATTCCGGCGCCGCGCTTTCTCGGACAGCCGTTTAAGCTTCAATGTATGCCTTACGCCTCCTTCATCCCGCACCGATGCGAGAGCGAATATCGAGCGTTCTTCGATCGCCCGAGCGGGCCGCGCCTTTCGTTTCTCGTTCGTTATGCGAATGGATTACATCTATTGCACCAAGTCGGACAACATCGATCGAGCGAGGTCATCTTCAACCTTTATTCGATTTAGCTGGCAAGTAGGTATCCTGAATGTACCGAGTATGAATTTTCGCCTCAGCAAAGTCCTTGCTGCCAATCAGGTCAAGGTGGAAGTCTCGAGTCGTATGAACGCCATCGATTTCCAGTTCATGCAATGCGCGCTTCATTCTCGAGATGGCTTCTTCTCGCGTCTCGCCCCAACAGATGATCTTTCCGAGGAGGGAGTCGTAATAAGGTGGCACTACATATCCTGAGAACAGATGGCTGTCCATCCTAACGCCGATTCCGCCTGGCGGTGAATAGCGCTGGACCCGTCCCGGCTTGGGCTGGAAATCCTGCGCGGGATCCTCCGCATTGATACGACATTCGATTGCGTGACCATTCAAACGAACCTCCGACTGCAGCACTTCGATTTCCTCACCGGAGGCGATACGAATCTGCGCCTTCACGAGATCGATGCCCGAAACCATTTCGGTAACCGGATGCTCGACCTGTATCCGCGTATTCATCTCCATGAAATAGAAGCTTTCTGATGCTGGATCCAAAATGCACTCGATTGTCCCGGCGCTCCGATAGTGGACGTGCTTGCAGAGGCGAACGGCTGCCTCCCCGATCCTCGCCCGCAGGGTGGCGGAGAGGACAGGAGATGGACTTTCCTCGATGAGTTTCTGGTTCCGACGTTGAGTCGAACAATCCCGCTCACCGAGATGCAGGACATTCTTTCCATCACCGAGCACCTGAATTTCGATATGTCGGATATCGGTTAAGAACTTCTCCAAGTACATCGCCCCGTTTCCGAACGCAATGGTAGCTTCGCGTGATGCCTCAAGAAACGCCTTTTCGATGCTTGAGCGATCTTGAACCACCCGCATTCCCCGACCGCCGCCGCCGGCGGATGCTTTCAGTAAAATGGGGTAACCGATGGTCTCGGCGATTTCCGCAGCCGCTGCGGCGTCGGTAACTACGCCCTTGGAGCCAGGCGTCGTTGGTACTCCAGCCTCCTCGGCGAGCTTACGTGCCATTGCCTTATCGCCCATCGAACGAATGGAGGCGCCTGTCGGCCCGACGAAAATGAAGCCTTCCGCTTCGACGAGGTCCGCAAAGTCGGCATTCTCCGAAAGGAATCCGTAGCCCGGGTGGATCGCATCGACGTTGAGGGCTGAGGCGGCGGCCAGGATACGCCGCGGTTGCAGATAGCTGTCCTGAGGCTTCGGACCGCCGATGCACACGGCGCGATCAGCCATCTTCGCGGCCAGGGAGTTCCTATCTGCTTCCGAGAAAACCTGAACCGTTTCAATACCCAATTCGCGGCACGCTCGAATGATGCGGACAGCGATCTCGCCACGGTTGGCAACGAGGAGGCGCTTAATCTTGATACCCATGTTCTCCCCTATCGGCTTGCCGGATCGATCACAATCAGCGGTTGGCCGTACTCAACTGTTTCACCATCCGATACCAAAATCTTTTTGACAACGCCTCCGGATTCGGCAGCGAGTGCGTTCATCAATTTCATCACCTCGATGATGCAAACCGTGTCTTGAGCGGCGATCGTATCTCCGACGGACACAAACGGTTCCGCGCCGGGTTCCGGGGCGCAATAGAACGTGCCGACCATCGGCGCGCGAACTGTGACGAAATGTTCAGGCCACCCCTCCTGAACGACCGGTTTCGATCCCGCAGGCACCTCGACATTCCGCACGGAATCGCTCCGGACGCTTTCCGGCAGGTCTGCCGGCTTTGCAGACGAATCCGGCTTCGAGATCGATGTTTGTATTTGAGTTGAAATGTCCGCTGGGCGTGAGTTCTTGCTCAGTGAAATTTCAATGTCGTCATACCGGAGGCGAAACTCGCTGAATTTGTCTGCCTCCTCGACCAGCTTAATGATCTCTCGGACGTCTTCGTACGTAAGCTGCTTGATGCTCATGAAAAACTCCCAGTTAAACAGTCTCGGCTCTCAATTGCCGGAGATATCCAGTTGAAACTCACCGCGAGAAATATGGACACGGCCGATTTTGGGGCGCTGCGAGAGGTTTTTGAGCAACGCCACGATGGAGTGATCGTGCTGGTATTCACGAGTCATATCGCCCTTCTCGCGAAGCATTTCGTCTACCTGGGAGCCAGCGAACATGTACCGCAAGAGTCTCTCGTCATCCGACGCGTTCGGATATTTTTTGCGTAGCGCAGCCACGGCCGGTTCGGGCGGAGAAGGCTTCAGCGCGATCTGTTTAGACCCGTTCTCCACAATGCGATCGAGCATGTCGGGTGCGACAGGGGCGAGAAGCTTGCCGTAGTAACCCAGCGCGTACTTCTTGATTTCATTCGGCACAACGCGATATCTCTCGCCATGGACGACATTCAGCACAGCCTGCGTGCCGACCAATTGGGCGAACGGCGTGATCATGATTGGATAGCCGAGTTCCTCGCGAACTCTCGCCACCTCTTCAAGCAGTTGATCGTATCGATCAGAAAGACCCGCGTCGGCCAACTGTGACTTGAAGTTACTTAACATGCCACCCGGCATCTGGTGCTGGTAGTGAAACACATCGTATTCCAGCACCTCTCCAACAGGCTTGCCCTCTGCCTCGGCGATACGTTGGAAATGTTCCCCGACCATGTCGACCGTCAGGTCGTCGAGTGGGACGTCATATCCCATCAGGCGCAGATTCCTTGCGGTGCTTTGCGTCGCGGGTTGAGCCGCTCCGTTTGCCATCGGTGCGATCGAAGTATGAAGAAGATCCGCACCACATTTAACGGCCTCGAGGTAGACGAGAGGAGCCAAGCCGGTCAAGCAATGGCTGTGGATCTCGAGCGGCAAATTGCCGATGACCTGCTTGATTGCAGGCACGAGCGTACGGATACGATCTACGGTCAAAAGACCGGCCGCGTCCTTAAGCATGATTCCGTCGACTGATTTGCTTTTTACCAACTCCCGAGCGGTTCTGACATACAGCTCGTCGGTATGAACCGGGCTAAGCGAATAAGACAGGGCGGCAAACGTCTCCACACCGAGTCGTCTAGCGACCCTTGTCGTTGCCAAGATGTTTTCCACATCGTTGAGCCCATCAAACGAGCCGACGATACGAAAGCCGTTTGCTACCGCGCGCTCGACCCAGAGCTCGAGGATGTCATCCGGCAGCATGTCGAATGTCATCAAGTTCTTGCTTCGCACGAGAAACCGAAGTGGCGTTTTCTGTACCTTACTACGCATTAGCCGCACACGCTCCCAAGGATCCTCCTTGAGGTAGCGAACACAGACGTCGAATTGAATTGGTGCTACGAGGTCAATCTGTGCGAACCCTGCGTTGTCCATAGCTTCCGCAACGGGAAGCATATGTGCCGTTCTCATCCGTGTCGCCCAGAGACACTGATGAGCATCGCGCAGTGTTGTGTCGACGATGCCGATCTTCTTACCCTGCCTGTCCATTCTACCTCCGATCAGTTTCACTTACTGCATAGTAACAGGACGTCTGAAAAAAGACTCGATGGTGTTTTCCCTATGAGATTCGTCCGTTGTAAGCGCTGGTGTAGTGGGAAGTAACGAGGTCTAAGCGCTAATTTAAGGTTCTGAGATGGTCGGCGAGTCTCATCGAACAGGAGGCGGATTTCAATGGCCGCTTGGTATTTACTATAGTGTATATAGCCGAACCGGACTTACGCGGATCCACCGCTCTCACCTAATGCGTCTGAAGGCCGGCAGCGGGCTTGGCACTCGCCGCTCTCCCGTCGAACTGGCTCATTGATGCCAGACATGCCGTTCCGTCAACGTCGTGGGAGGCCGATCCAAGGGTTCCAATCTGAAGCGGGCGCCGTACCCGGAAGGCGAGTGCCCCGTTTCGTCAGCATTGGATGCCGAATTCCGCGCAAGGCTGCGCGGTGCTGCTGAGCGGTAGGTTGGAATGGACACGTGCCGTCGTCCCACTTGAGCGGCAAGTAACTCGTCTAGCCTGACTCTCATGCTCTCACGGGGCGACGGCACGACCTCAAGCCGGAATACACAACCCGAGAACGCAGGTCAGCGCTGAAGACCGCACGGCACGGGGCTCAAGAAGGAAAGCATTGACGGCTTGATCCTACTGTTGGAATCGATTCGCTATGCTATTCCCACCTGCGATTGTCCATATCGAGAGCCGTCAGAGTTTCGGTACTGCGTTCAATGAGGGGGTGGTCGCTTCGCCCGTCGAAGAACCACCGCCAAAGCAAGATCTACAAGCTTTCCGAACGGCGCACGCAGCAGGGTTGGAAAATTCCACCGGCCCTGAACAAAGACCCCTTTGGCGTGGCTCATCGCGCGAAAGCCCTCGATGCCATGATAGGCCCCCATCCCACTTGGCCCAACTCCGCCGAAAGGCAGGTCATCCTGGGCCACGTGCAGGAGCGTGTTGTTGATGCCGGTGTTGCCAGAGGTCGTCCGCTTGAGCAGCGTCTCACACGCCTGGTCCTCGTTGCCAAAATAGTAGAGAACGAGTGGACGCGGGCGGGCGTTCACGTAGTCGATGACCTCGTTCATGCTTTGATAAGTGCGTACCGGCAAGATCGGGCCGAAAATCTCCTCCTGCATGATGGCGCTTGCATCGCTGGCCCCGATAACCAACGTCGGTGCAAGTGTGCGCACTCGCGCTGTGGCACTCTCCGGCCTGACGCCCGCTTCGACCAGTCGTGCACCTTGGCGCCTGGCATCTGCGACGAGGCCGACAAGGCGCTCGTAATGTCTGTCGCTGACGATCGAGGTGTAGTCTTTGCTAGTGGGCCCCTCCGGATAGCATCGGGCCACCGTTGCATTGAACTGCGTGACGAAGGTCTCAAGGTCGTCTTCGTGGACGAGCGCATAGTCAGGCGCGACGCAGGTCTGACCGCTGTTCGAGAGCTTGCCGAAGACGATGCTGCCCATGGTTCGCTCGTCGACGTGGCCGCGTGCAACGATGGCCGGGCTCTTGCCACCCAGCTCGAGCGTAACCGGCACCAGATTGTCGCTGGCCGCCTTCATGACCTTGCGGCCGACCTGCGTGCTGCCCGTAAACACCAGATGGTCGAACGGCAAGCTGCTGAACGCAGCGCCGACTTCCGGCCCGCCCAGCACGACGGCCACTTCGTCCGCTGAGAAGATTTCAGCGAGCATCCGCCGGATGACCTCGCTGGTGCGCGGCGTCAGCTCCGATGGCTTGAGCATCACGCGGTTGCCGGCCGCGAGCGCTGTCGCAAGGGGAATGAACGTCAATGAAAACGGGTAGTTCCACGGCGCCATCACCCCGACCACGCCCTTCGGCTGGTATTCGACCCACGCCCGGCCGGACTGGTAGAAGATCTCGACGTGCCGCCGTTCGCGCTTCATGAACCGGCGCAGATTTTGCGTCAAGTAGTCGATCGACTGGACCACGCCGACCAGTTCCATGATGTCCGTCTCGTGATATGAGCGATGCCCGAAATCGGCGCTAATCGCCTCTTTCACCTCGCTGCGATACCTAAGGACTACCGCGCGCAGCCGGGCGAGCCGCGCCTTGCGCTGAGCGAGATCTGGCGGCCCCGCTTTGAGGAAGGCGCTGCGCTGAACTCCTAGCAAATCGGCCGCGTCGATGCCGTGAATGGGCTCTGCGGGGATGGTCATCGTGTACCTCACGGAGAGCATCTAAACGTAAATGCCGTCAATTTGATCATCGTGGATGGCAGGCTGTGCAATGGATATGTAACGTCGGCCGCTTGCCGGCCGTCATAACAATGCCGCAACTTGCTCCGCTGTTGCCCTGGCGGACTGCGGGTTCTGACCGGTCACTAGCCGCCCATCTGTGACGACCTTCGAGACGAACGGCAGCAGGGCCTTTTCGTAGAGCGCGCCGCGCCGCATCATCTCCTCCTCGGCGTTGTAGGGGACTTTGCTTGCGACGCCTGCGAGCACTTCCTCCACCCATGAGTAGCCGGTGATTCGCCGCTCGGCCACGAGAAGCTTGCCGTCGGAGAGCTTCACGTTGAGCAAGCCGCAGTAGCCGTGGCAGACGGACGAGACTACGCCGCCGCGCTCGTAGATCTCCCGTGTGACCCGATGCAAGTTCGCATCATCGGGAAAGTCCCACATGACGGCGTGTCCGCCGGTGAAATAGATCGCATCAAACACCGCCGGATTGATCTGGTCGGGGCGCGCAGTCGTCGCCAGAAGCGTCTGGCGATCCTTATCGTTCAGCCACTCCTTCACCGAAGCATCGGCTAGCGGCCATTTGAGCGAGCGAGGCTCCAGGGGCGAGACGCCGCCCTTCGGGCTCACGAGACGTTGATCGTAGCCTTTTTCAGCGAAGACATGCCAGGCATGGGTCAGCTCGGATAGCCAGAGGCCAGTCGGCTCAGCCCGGTCCGCATAGTTGGCGACGTTGCTGACAACGTGAAGTACGCGCTTGGTCAAGTTGTATTTCCCTTTCGATCTGCCACCGGAAGCTGCAGAGGAAACCATATCGTTAAAGTAAAGCTGAATGTCAAGGCGTTTCGAGATTTGGATCGGTTGATGAAGAGTCTCTGGCCAGCGGCGCATCCAGTAGGGTCGAGAGGGCATCTACGATGGCATGATCGCCTATCGCCTGCACCGCTAACGGACTTTGACCGACCGGCGCCGGCTCGTCCTGTGACGTTTCGTGGTGTCGTCCGTGGCTGTCGCGCGTTTCAATTCCCCCGACTGCATCCGGGACAACAGCCTCTTTGCGTTGGTAGCGCAGTCGATTTCCTCAGGCTTCGCCTCGATTTCGTCCAGAAGCGTAACGAGGTGTTGCTTGCTTTTCGCGAGCCGTACCTCCATCGCCTCAATGTCCCGCACCTTGCTACGCAGCGCTTCGACCAGCGTGCCGTGCTTCCATTGCGTCAAATCGGGCGGTAGCAACATGCGAATCTCGTCGAGACTGAAGCCGGCCTGTTGCGCCGCCCCGATCAGGTCGAGCATGAGCACCGCCTCGGGCGGATAAATCCGGTAGCCGTTCGACTGGCGTTGAACCTCTAACAGCCCTATGCCCTCATAGAAGCGAATGCGCGACGCAGCAATGCCCGTGCGTGCTGCCAATTCACCGATCTTCACGATTTGGATACTCCTTACCCTCACCGAAGCTGGCCTTCAATTGCATTTCCACGCCGAGTCGAGTCCCAACTACATGGGGTATCAGATCCGCTCGAAAAGTAAGCCTGCATGGCGCCTCAGACGCTCGATGAAGCGCTCGTCGAATACCGTGGCCGGTGTCCAGAAGCCGCCCGCACGCCCAACCTTGGCGCCGTCCTTGACGAGGTCCCTCGCAAGACTGATGGCCGCCTGACCCAGCATCTTGCCGGTTGAGCCATAGCCCGGATCGCGATCCCCAGTCACTTTGATGCGCAACGCCTGGCCGTCATCCGTGCGCCCGAAAAACCGTAAGTCGTAACGGCCTGCCAACTGTGCCTCAGGGCTTGGGCCTTCGCCGGGTTGCGGCAGGAGGAAGCGTTGCATCATGCTGCGAACCGGGCCGGTGACGATGGCCGCCATGAACGCTCCCAGCCCGGCCACGGTGGCCAGCGCACTCAGGCGACCCTTCAGGCCTGTGCCGGTCAATATGGCTTCGTCATAGGTAAACCGGCCGCCATAGGCGTTGCCAGAGAGGGCATTGGAGCGATGCACCACACGCTCGTTGATGGCCGCCATCACGAAGGGGGCGACCCATGACCCGAAAGCGGAATCAAACTCCGCGGACTTGACATTGTGTTGGCGCGTCTGAAAACCATGTCCTTTGGGGCAGAGCGCGTAGGGATTGGCGAGTTCCTTTCGTAAGGACGGGTTGGCAGCCGCCTCCTTGACGACGTTGATCAGACTGGCGACTGTGCCGCCTGATGCCCCGCCCTTGAGTGTCTTGACCCGCATCTTGACTTGGGTTGCCGGTGCACCGAATTCTTGCATTGCTTGTCGCTGCAGGAACCAGACCCCCATGTCGGAGGGCACCGAATCGAAGCCACAGCAATGCACGATGCGTGCCCCCGACTCTTGAGCCCTGGACTCATATTTTTCGATCATTCGTTTGATCCACTGGGTCTCGCCAGTGAGATCGCAGTAGTCAATGCCGCTTTCTACGCAAACCTTGATCAGCAGTTCACCATAATGCGCATATGGGCCGACGGTCGATACGATCACCCGGGTCTGCGCGCACATAGCGCGCAACTGGCTCTCATTCGCGGCGTCCGCCACAATGATGGGCAGAGACTGCCCCACCCCGCCCAGCGAGCGCTTGACATCGTTGAGCCTCGCTGCGGATCGGCCCGCGATGGCCCAACTAAGCGTTTCGACCTGGCCCGAGAAGTATTCGGCAAGATATCGCGCCAAGATGTGGCCTACAAAGCTGGTGGCTCCAAATACGACCACGTCATAGTCTGGAGTGCTCATGGATGCTTCCTTGCGGGGCTGCTTCTCGAGGAGCTAGAATTCATACGATTACGTTCAATTTCCTGGACAATCGAACGTCTTCAACGGTGTTGGCAGATTCAACACCATTTGCGCGTCCTTGACCACGTCCAGACGAAGGATTCTCGAGGCACCCAAACCCTTCAGCAACTGGGTCAAGGGGCCGCCGCTTCGCAATAGCTGTATGTCCCGCGGAAGAAGTCGTTGAGCGAACGACAACATGTTGGTCTGGACCGCCGTCTGATGCCATTGCCCATCAATCATGTTGATCGTAGTCGTCATTGCCATATGCGACTGAGGCACGACATTGCGCAAGGCCGGAAGCGGCGCGCTCAGGGTAAGGTCTGGCGTGCCGCCCGGGCCGGCTATTTGAGCCCGTACGTCGGCGTCGATGTTCACTTCGATTGCGGTGCGCCACTTGGGCAACTGATACCCGTACAGGCCGCGTACGCGTGCGATTTCCGTGGTAACGGGCAATGCCAACACGTGCGCGAAGAAATTTCGTCGTCGCATGGAGTTGAGTAGCTCCAGCATATGGGGTCCATGCGCGCCGGGACGACGGATCACGATCGCGATGGAAACTTCGTCGTACGGGTCGTTATCGCAAACGGCATACGAAAAGAAAGTCAGCGCTAAGAGCCCGTAGCCTGGGAACGCACGCAGTGGCTCGAGGGGCGTCGGTAGCATCGACCTAAGCCGGGGCATAGGTGCGAGGAACAGCACCTGGATACTGCTTGCGCGATAGTAGAAATTGGGGGCCCAGGTCGGACCCACACGCGAAGCAACCAGTTGCTTTGGAATCCGCCGGAAAAAATCGATGTTCCCCGCGGCAGGGTCCCGGGCGACCTCATCAAGGTCGGGGTTCATTCGGAAGCGGTCATAATATCCCCCTGCGGGCACTTCGACCTGCTGCGGCCCGAATTCGACCAGTGTATGTCGCCTATCCATTCGTTGACCTTTCTCAATGAGTAACCTGGCATCTTGTGCCCGAGACACTCCGCCAAAGCGCCCGGCAGCCATCACTTTAAGGTTGAACTCAACTTGAAGGTCAAGCGTCTAGATATGCATATCGCAGCGCGTGCTCGGCCCTTCCTCTAGGCGGTGCTGGCGAAGCAAGTGCTGAAGGCATCTGCGCGAAGTAAGCGCCTTAAGAAATTTACAAACTATTTTGGAACAGTTTTCCGCTACGGGCCGTCATTTTGCGGTGGAAGGACGAGACTTGCCCGGCGCTGGTACAACGCCGTCTTCGCGCAGGCGCTCTAACACCCATTTCTTCCTGTCAGAACACGTCAAATCCAGTGGCCGATTTTCTATGCTCTTGATCGCCGCGAGCAGATGCGCCCTATTTTCTTTGAGGCGCTTTTGCATGTCCTCGATCTCTGCAACCTTCCGCCTCAGGGCTTCGAGCAATTCATCATGTTGCCAGTTGCCCGAGCCGTTCGGCAGCAGATGGCGGATCTGATCGAGCGAAAATCCCGCACCCTGCGCGCTAGCGATGATTTCCAGCATCGACACCGTCTCAGGAGGGTAATCGCGATAACCATTCGCCTTGCGCTCGACCGCGGAGATCAATCCGGCGCTCTCGTAAAAGCGGATGCGCGAGGCCGTCAACCCGCTGAGCTTTGCCAGTTCTCCAATCCTCATACGGCACCTGAAAAAAGCAGTGACAGTAAGGTTAACTTTAATCCTACAGTGTGTCACGGTTGGCGACACGGTTCGGTGAAGCGGGTCGCGGGCAAGCGCACCTCAGCCGTTCTACTATTCCATACAGCATCGCCAACGCCACTAATGGAGGAAAAACATGCCCGACGCAGCCCCGATTCAACCCGGTAACGGTCGCGACGGAAGCTAGTTACGTCACTTCCGGTCGTTTTTCTTCAAAGGTACAAACGTGGGCCACCCGACGGAAGATACAACCGCTGATAAAAAACCGGCTCCCCGCGAGAACTGCTACCCATTATCTCTATGTGGGCTCCATACGTCCTGCTTGGAAGTTGCAGCGCATCCGACACGGTCTTGGGGAGAATGTCGGCCTTGACCGTGTGTACGATTTTTGTCGCGGAAACTTTGTAGACTGTTTTAGTTAACCTCACGAAATTTTCGCTCTCGAGATCGTCCAGCGGTATCTCGGCGAAATAAGGAAAGCGGGTTGCGTCCGCGAAGTAATGACTTATGAATGAGTGATCTTCCGCATCGATTTTCCGATCAAGGCGAATGATATTGCGATCGTCGCCAGCGCCGCATAGCCAGCGCGCCCAGCTGTCATCGGATTCGATTTGTACCCGACGTATTACCGTACTCGTCATCGGAATGAATCTTGTCCCGTCCGACGAGAGGACTTGGTAGATCCATGGCTCGCCCAGCCGTTTTTCCCGAGGGATGACGAAAGTTCCCAGCGCTCTCTTCCTCTCGACATAACCCTCATTGACTAGTGAGCCTACAGCCTTCTGAATGGTGCCAAGACTAAAGGGGACCATCTGAGACATCTCCTGCTCCGTTGGCAGTTTGTCTCCGTCTTTCCAAAATCCATCTTCGATCGCCGCGATGAATACTTCCTTCAAATACTCGTGTTTAACGGGATTATCCACCACGCGGGATTGATAGATATTGAAAAAATTCTTGTTCTTCATATGTCTCCGTTCTTTCGCGGCGTCCTTCGTGTTAATCCCCAATTCATCGGGCTATCTATTAAAATCTTGGGCAGAAGCTTATCGACTGAATATCATACTACATAGTATATGTGGAAAAGTGCAGTTGGTCGGATCGTTGAAGCAGCAAGCGTTTGCAAACGTATATTTGGGTATCGATGGAAGGGTTGGGAGGTTTGCCGCACGAGACGCGGAGGCTCTAGGGCGGCTGAGGCGGCTAGATTCTTCGCACCTGTCGATAACTGAGAATCGTAATCACAAAAGCCGGTCGATGGCGAAGGCCATCCGCCCCGTCGACGCGGCGACAAGATTCGCTGGCAGTCAAGTTCTTCTACTCTGACAATGTTTGCGAATTTGCTGGTGGCGTGGAACGCGACATACGTGGCATGCGCTCGAGCCACTACACGCCTCCGGAATGAAATCGCCCGCACCGGATCGACTCACAAGTGCCGCGGTCACAAATATGCAGGACATCAATTTACGTGGAAGCTTCGTGTCTCCCGCGGGCTATACGAGCGGCCTCCCTCCAAGCTTGGTTCGAGGTGCGTCTACGTGTGCCGGCAATCAGCGCGCCTCGTTAGTCGACCCTGAACAATTCTCAGAGCCTTACGCGATAAGGCGTTGCACCCCAAACCATGTTGAGCGAATTGCAGGAAGAAGGCATATTAACGCTTGATTCCTGCATTTTTAGTTGTATCTTCAACATGCGTTTGACCTGTCCGACGAAGAGATCGTGTGGCAATGGGTGGAGAACCCATATTGGCAGGTCATCACGGGCGAGACGTATCTGCAGACTGAGCCGCCGATCGACCCGTCGAGCCTCACGCGTTGGAGGAAGCGTCTGGGTGAAGCCGGTGTCGCGATGGCCGGAAATCCCTACGACGGCCACACGCTGGCCGAGGCATTGGAGCAGGCATTGATCCTGAGCGACGTGAAGCCGGAAGTCGCCATCGTTGATCGTGGCTACAAGGGAGTGGCTGTCGACGGCGTAAAGATCTATCACCCGGGATTGAGGCGCGGTATTACGCGCGGCATGCGAGCGATGATCCGAAGGGGCAGTGCGATCGAGCCCGCCATCGGCCACATGAAGGCGGACGGAAAACTCGATCGGAACTGGCTCAAAGGCACCCTCGGCGACGCGATTCACGCGGTGCTGTGCGGTGCCGGCCACAACCTACGCATGATCCTCAGAAAGCTGCGGTTTTATTGCGCCCTCGTCCTTCTCGCTTTACTCAAACACTCAGCCGTACTGTCCTTCGCCGCATAAGTGCCCGTACGACGCAAAACGAATATCCAGGCCCGACCCGTTAGTATGCCCTCTCGCCCATGCGTCTCCGTGATCGGAGACGTCCTCGCAACGCATTTTGTGGTAGACAGCAGGGGTCTGATTTATAAACGGATTATTTTAGTGCCAGAAGACGAAGCCTTGTCAGAGCTGGACCGCGCTAACCCGGAATTTGCATGAGAATCAAGTCGACCCCGCTTAGGGCGGTATTTCTTTCGACGTCGTCGGTCTAGTTGACGCTAGACAAATCGCCGTTCCGGCACGCGACTCATAATTGCGTCATTTATTTCGTGAGAGTGGACTATGCGGCAACCATGGGAATTTCCGGGACTCAAGCCGGCTGATATCGCCAGTCACCTCGACGAGCTCGGGGAATGCTACGCGCAACACGGAATCATCGTGATGCCGGGTTTGCTGGCCGGTGACGCCGACTTCCAACGCTATCTCGGCGCAATCCGCTTTCTCTTCACGCGAATTTTTGCGAGATACACTCAGCCGGTTGAAGCCGACGAAGACATCGGCGTGCTCCTTGCGCGCTTGAAGGAAATTGCACCGCTCGACGGAAGGATCGTCGCGGATATGGGCACACAACAGAACAAGTTCGTCGCGGGAAATCGCCTGAAGTTTGCGGAGTTCGTCTTGAAGCTGCTTGAATGCGTCTATGGCGAGGAGGCGGTCCTTGCGACGCCATTCGGAACTCACCGATGATCGCCAAGCGGGAGATTGCCGGCGGCGTAACGGCGTTGATCTTTCTTCGTGCCATGGTTCAGAGGGAATTGAGAATGGTTAGCGGATTGCAGGAAACGTCTCGTGCACCCACGTGAGGAGTTGTGCTCGCACCCCATCGTGGTCCTGCATAGCATCCACTCGCACCATTCGCCCCGGGTGGTGGCGAAAGCGCTGCTGATAGCCTTGCCAGACACGCCGCCTGAACGCGCGCTCAGCGGCGTCGAAGCGGTCTTGCGTGCCAGGTCGAAGTTGTAGCCTGCGTTCGGATTCTTCGAGTGTGATATCGAAGAACAGTGTGTGGTCCGGTTGAAATCCCTCGAGCACGAGGTCATCCAGACGCATGACTTTCCCAAGCGGCGCGCCACGCCCCCAGCCCTGATAGGCATACGTGGAATCGGCGAATCTGTCGCACAGCACGATGTCGCCACGTACGATTGCCGGGTAGATCGTTTCCTCGAGATGCTCGGCCCGTGCTGCTGCGAAGAGTAAGAGTTCGGTCTAGCGACATCGGTCGCCTCAAGACCATCGCGCGGATCTCTTCCGAGAGCGCGCACCCACCTGGTTCACGAGTTACGACGATGTGATAGCCGAGTCCCTCCAGCACGTCCTTGATGAACTGAACGCTGGAAGACTTACCGGCGCCGTCCACGCCCTCAAGCGTGACCAGCTTTCCTTTATTGCTTTTCATGTCTCGGCGGAATAAAAAAAAAGAGCCCGCAGGCTCTCTTGATGGGTGGTGCATTACTGCGCGAAGACCAGCGTCTCCGGTCCGCTATAAACCTTGCGCCGCCGTCCAACGAAAATCTCGATGTGCCGTGGGTTAAACCCGAGCGCTGTCGCTTGATGGAAGACCTGTTCGAGAACCTCGGGAGAGGGCCGCGACAAAAGCTTCGGTCGGTCGACGAGGAACGTCCGCTTCTCGCTCTGCCCCGTTGGGCCAGTGCTGTGGATGACGCCATGAGCGCGATCGTGGGTCATGTCACGCGCGACGCAGAGTTGAACGCGCGGGTCATAGAGGCCCATCAACATAGACCTGAAGAGTTCACGCATACGCATGTGGAGTGCCTCGTGTTAAGCAATGTGTCGTTGTATAAGAAAGAGGGCGCCGCTGCGCCCTAAACTCGGTCTTCGTTTTAAGCTGCGGACTGGGCAGCAGCCAATCGCATAGCGTTGTCAAAACCGAGCGACTTGTGCCCGATGACATTCGCGTGGGCTTGGCGGAACACCGCCGGAACTCCGCGCTCTGGAACAGCGTCTTCAGCCGGAGCGGCTACCGGCAAGTTGTCTTCGAGGCAACCAACCAGCGTGTGCGGAACGTAGCCTTGCGCATATGCTTCTCGCCAGATGTGTTCCAGCAGACTCGGGGTAGGTTCCGGCGCGGTGGTGACACCGACTGCGACCCAGTTCACGGCGCGCTCGACAAGTCCGAGCTTGCGATGCGACACGCGGATCTTGCCGTGTGAGCCGTGGGGTGCGGCGTCGACGAAGAAGAGGATCTGCAAGTCGCCGATCTTGGTTTGTTTGCGAGCGGAGAAGAGTTTCGTGAACATGGCCTTTTTCCTTATTGATTAAGCGTAGTACTGCGTATGAACCACACTAGATGTGTGGCGGTCGTGAAAACTAATTCCTATGTGCCTATGGCGGCCTGCCAGAGGAGCTCAGGTGCTTTGAAGCGACCTGTATTAATAGGAGTGGTCTGATGAAAAACGATTTGATGAAATATGTTCGCAGTCTGCGGCTTCACGTGTTCGTGTTGGCCGCACTACTGACGGTGTTTTGGTTCTGGAAGAACGACCCGGACGGTGGCGCTGACACGCTGATGCGGCTTCAGTGATTGGCTTGGGTCGTGGTTCTCGCGGGGCCCGTCTACGTTCTGCGGCGCGCATTGATGGATGGCGCACGGTCTCGCGAGGCATATCGGCGCGCGCTAGAGCATCCGATCGGTGCGGGCCTCGTGTTCCTCGCGTTGGCGCTGCTGACCGGTATGTTGTTCATGGCGTTCTCTGCGCGCGCAACCGCTGCGGAGTTACCGCCTGGGGCCGTGCAATACCTCCTCGTATTGAAGGCTGAGCAAAGCAGCTTCTGGTCGGATGTGCCACTACGCTCGGCGCTTGCTGCGCAAGTCGAACAGGAGACGTGCGCCAGCTTGAAGTCGGCCAAGTGCTGGAACCCGCGTGCTGAGCTGAAGACATCAAGAGAAGTTGGATTCGGTCTCAGCCAGCTAACAGTAACCTCCAAGTTCGACAACTTCGCGGAGGCGCGCAAGCTCGACAAATCGCTGCAAGAGTGGAATTTCGCCGATCGCTACGATCCGCGCCGGCAGCTGCGCACGCTGGTGCTGATGGATCGTTCGGCCTACCGGTCGTTGACGCGGTTCGTACCGGACCCGACCGAGCGTTTGGCGATGACGCTCAGTGCTTACAACGGGGGGTTGGGAGGGGTGCTGCAGGATCGTCGGCTTTGCGCGACGGTCGACGGCTGTGACCCGAAACGTTGGTTCGGCAACGTCGAGACGCACAGCCTGAAAGCGAAGGTCAAGGCTGCGGGTTACGGCCAGTCGTTCTTCTGCGTGAACCGTTCGTATCCCCAGAACGTCATGTTCACCCGACGCGTCAAGTACTCGACGTATTTCGATGAAGCGCCGCCGGCTCCTCGGAAATCCAATCTCGCTGCCATTGGGTGCACAGCTTAAGGCTCGGTCCGGGACTGAGTCCCGGACCTTTATGCCGCGAGAAGAGTCTTTGCCGTCGTGATGTGTATTGAATCTCTTTCTATTCGGCGGCTGATTTGCTTCGACACAATTGGGTTCGCCTCTTGATTCCTGGATGGATTCGAGTCGGTGATATGTGTCTGTAATTTTCTAGAATCCCCTACTTCGCAAACGGTGAGCGAGGCGACGATGCTTGTACAATGCCCACGTCTGATAACTTGTTAAGGGGCGAGCATGGCAACGCGCGAGGAAAGCAGGATTGAGAAGATGGAGGGCGAACTCGTGGCTCTGGAGGCGAAACAAGCAACGTTGGCAGAGGAGATTCGCGCAAAGGCGATCGCGCTGACTCAAGCGATCATGGAAGCACACGGTCTGACTGCCGAGGACGTTGGTCTGGCGTCTGCACAACGAGGCCGGCCGGCCAAGAAGAAGGCCCTTTGGGTCGTAAAGAAAACGGCGGCGGTCGCAGCAAAGTATCGGGATCCAAAGACCGGGACGACCTGGAGTGGTCGCGGCCGAGAGCCTTTCTGGATTAAAGGTAAGAAGCGCGACCGTTTCTTGATCGCTGACTAATCGCCAGATCGGCCGTCTGCGGCCCAGACACCCTCACGGTTCTGGGCCTTGCTCATGACGCGTTTAACGGTTAGCGAGACCATAGGCGTCGGCCGGCTTCGCGCTGTCGGGGGCCCGGAGGGTAGGCGCTTGCTGGATTTTCCCGTTGAGATTCACGTTGGGATTCTTATCGGATGCGGTCGAGAAGAAACCACGTCGTGCGAGCAATACAATTGGCGATCGACAGCATGAGAAAGGTCTCGGCCTGATCAGTCTTTATCTCGCATCAGGCACGCGGGAATTGTCAGATTTGCGATGTCTTTCTCGCCGCTCTCGCCAACTGTTTCGTCCGCTTCGCTCGTTACGATGATCTCCAAATTGGAGAGACGTCGATCAACCTCTTGGAGTGTATTCAGCCTGTCGGCTTGCTGGGATAGGCCTGACTGCAACTCTTCGACCGTCGATTCGAGCTCGTCGATCCTCTGTCGGAGTCCTTCTATTTCTTTGCCGCGACCGTTAAACAAGAGGAGGAGCACGAGGACGATGATAATGACGACGGCTATTGAGACATACACGAACAAACCCCTTGGCTTATGAAGCATAGTCAATGCGGATAATCAGGCCTTTCGTCGGGCAATGAATCCGGTCGGCTGGCAGATGGGCTTCTATCGTGAAACAGGAGATGGGTACTACGACTTCAGAGGCGGGTACTCCTCGCGAGCGTGCAATACCTGCACGACGACGATCGCATCAACGATGACGCGATAGATGACGATGTAGTTCGGATGGGCCACGATCTCGCGCGTGCCGGCCACGCGGCCTTCACGAAAAAGATAGGGGTGCTCGGACGCCGGGACCACGGAGTCGAGGATCTGATCGAAGAGTTTGGTGGCAGCAATGGGGCTGCGCTGCGCGATGAAGGCCATGCGCTCGCGCAACTCTTCGCGTGCTCTTTCGGTCCAGAGGATCCGCAGACTCACCGCGGTTTGGCGTTAGCGATGGTCTTGCGGATGTCGGCCACGACTTCATCGTGCGGCACGAGCGGGCGCGGGTCATCGAGCGCTTCTTGGACCTTGGCGCGAAACCAGCGGTCATGGGAAGCGGCCTGTTCCTCGGTGTCGAATTCCGACTCGATGGGCGAAAGGGATGTGCTCATGACGGTCAGTATAAGGGAGTTTGAGAGAGTGTGAATGACAGAACGCCACGAGAATGCAACTAATCGTATATCGCCGTTGGCGTCCGGATCTCAGCGTGGCTTAGTTGTGGCATAGTGACATCGTCACCCTGACTTGGTGACAGGAGGGTAGATTCTTGACCCAGTTTTTGAAATGTCCCGGGTGCCAGTAGTTTGGTGACGGAGCGGGACTAAAAAATTTTCCATTTGCGCATGACGCTGGGCGCGATACAGCGCACACCGCTGCAAGCAGTTCGGCCGGATCCCAGCGATCGCGGGCTGTCTGCCTCCCACGGGGGTTGACATAATAGAAGTTATCGCATAAACGAACGGACGCACTATTTCTGGCGTTTCGTCTTTTTCGCGAGGATGTTGAAATAGACACCGGCGTCGAGCATCTTTTGACAATCCTCCGGTGAGCGCCATGTACCATCAGTTGATTGGCAGATAGAGCACCTGAGTTCATCCTTGTCGTTGAACAGCGGCGTTACTTTTCTGCACGCAGCGCACTCGAAACACCCGATCATTTTTGCGCTCCTCGTCTACTGACGGCATTCGTCTTTCGCCACCATAGCCCAGCTACACGGTTGGAGCCGCTCGAACAAACGCCGTCTGTCAGAGCTGAGCGACTCTCACGCAGCATAATCGCGCGGCGTGGGCCGCGCGATTATGCCGTAGTCATTCGACCTCGTAGCCGTGCGACGCCAGAAGGATCGCCATGTTCGCGGCCTCCCAGCCGCCGGGGCGACTGTGCAGAAACGCCGCGTCCTCGGCGAGCATGGTGAGCAATGCCGCCACGTCGAGAGGGCCGTGGGTGGTTGTGGTCTTGCGTCGCTGATGCGCAAGGCTGCAGGCGTCGGCGATCATGACGAGGGCTCGGTAGACCTCTTCGCTCAGCTTCAAATCCACGTTAACCATCGACCGCTCCGTATTAGTGGTTAGTCGTGTTCATTTTCGTCTCGACGGTGACGTGACCTTGAACCGCCATGCGCGCCATGACGGGGGACATACCACAGCCGAGAGATAAGGTACCAAAGCAGGAGCGCGAACCAAACGCAAAGCCCAAAGAGGATCAGAGGATAAATTAGAACTCCGTGCCTAGGCAGCAACGGTAAATACGGTATACCGACCACCATGACGATAAAGACAAATACTAACACCAGGGGTCCCCAGCCCAGTTGAGGTCCCATGTGCTTTGCTTTCTCCCAGTCGCGCACCGCGCCGACCAATAAACTGTCGGCAATCAGAACCGCTGCTACGGGCGTCAGATCCATCTGCTCTCGGGCGTACTGTTCCGCTTGCTCTCCCCAATTCGTTATTCTGCCGCGGGCGATGCGTCGAAGATGCTCAGTGCGCAATTTCTCGTATTGATCGAATTCCTTGAGCGCGCTTTCCAATTCCGTGAGCGTCGGTACCTTCACAAGGTTCTGTTTCTTTGCTGCGGCTTCTGCGCGATCCTTCGCTTCTGCCCTCGCCTTCCTAATGTCGTAGAGCCACTTGAGCGCGCCACCCACGGCAACCACCGCGCCGACGCCACCCACGATGAAGGGTTGCCAGGGTTTGTATTGCAAGGCGAGAGCCGTCAGCCAGTCCGGCAGCATGCTCTTATTTCACCTGGCTTTTTCGGCCCAGGGACGATTTCTAGAATATTGGTCACGCCTCCTGTTCCGACTCCATCACCGCTACCACCGTGGTCAGGGCTAGGAGTTGGTCGCTCTGGGCCTCCGCTGAGGGATACATCTTGACCAGGATCGACATCCCCTTTCCTCTGGGCTTCGTCGTTCCGCCGAGGTAGTTCCTTCTTCGTATCTACTGCAAAGTCTTTGGTGTTTGACATGTTCATCTCCGTCGGGCCTCACACACGGATGGAAGCGCACGAAACTTAGGTACTGGCCTTGCTCTAGTGAGAGTATCAGACGGAGAGCTACCATGTGCTACGGAAACCCCAAAGAGATTCTTGCGAACATTCTCGCGGTCCGGACGCTGCCCCCGAACGAATACGGGCACACGCCGCTCGAGGACTTCGACTATTTCTGCGCGTCCAGTGGCTGCGATCCAAAGACCGTTAGCGAGGAAGCGTTCGCTTGGGCGAAACTCGCCTACATCAGCGCAAAGCTGTGAGCGCGATCCCGCTCATCGACTCGAATGACCTGATGCAGGCCACGCTAGTTCGCAAGCCGTTCTCGCGTGAAGAATGGCTCTTCGAACTCAAGTACGACGGCTACCGCTGTCTGGTCAGGAATATCGGCGCTCGCGTCGATCTCATTTCACGACAGGGAAATTCGTTAAATGCTTCATTCCCTGATATCGTCGAAGCCGTATGGAGCCTGCCCGGTAATTTCGTTTGGGACGCAGAGCTGACGGTGGACGACGGGGACGGCAGGTCTTCGTTCGAGCGACTCCAGAAGCGCGCGGTAACCAAGGTCCCGATGCGCGTGCGGGCCGCAATGCGCGCACACCCCGCTCGCCTGTATGTTTTCGACGTGCTCGCGGATCGGGAGCGCGACATCCGTCACCTGCCCTTGTCGGAGCGAAAGCTGATCCTGCGCGACAGCTTCGAGAATACTCAGCAGCTCATCTACACGGTGGGCATCGTGGGTGCCGGCACATGGGTCTTCGACCAGGTCAAGGAGCACGACATGGAGGGAATGGTGGCTAAGCGATTGGACGCGCCCTATTCTCGCGGCCGATCGCGTGACTGGATCAAGGTGAAGTTTCAGGAGTACAGCCGCCCCGCTGCTCTGGGTTTCGGGGGTGAGAAGCGATAGTCGCGGGCGCTCAAAGAGAACATCTGGGTCTTTCGCAGCTGTTCGGCGACTCAAGACTTCACGAGTCCGGGCCGATATTAAGGCTGATACGCAAACGGACATCCCATGAAGAAGATCGCCTTTCTCTTTCCCCTGCTCTTGGGCGCATGCGCAACAGCCTCCCATACCTACGCGCCAGATGGCCGTGAAGCATTCTCGCTCGACTGCTCAGGCTCCGCCCGGAGTTGGGGCATGTGTCTTGAGAAGGCGGGGGACCTCTGCAATACACGAGGCTACGAGGTTATGCAGGCGAGCGCGGAGGACGGTTACATTGCCGCGGGTAACGCGGGCGCTTCGATTTCGGGCAACCGTGCCGGTTTTGCTGGCAGCGGTTCGTCTAGCTTCTTTGCTTCGACGTTGCGCATGCGGACCATGCTGATCGCCTGCAAGAAGCCGGCATAAGACGCCGCCTCCCGCTGTTCGTGAGCGAGCGGACCGCAACCGTGCCTCAGATGCACCGCCCTCCGACCGGTCCCTCTCGTGTGGCGACCCTGCACGGGTGGAGGTAGACCACGAAAATGATTGAGCCGGAACACCCTCTCCGCACCGTTTCTGCCGACCGAACTGCTGCCTTTCAAGGCCCGATACCGGACGCAATGCGGGCATTTGTGGAGGCCCGGTGGAACGGTTCAGGCGCCACCGCGTACGCACCTGCCGACACTCCGCCAGGCGAAATGTCGTTCTTGTTTCCTCGAGCTTTCAATTTCGCTAAAGGGTTCCTATGCTGTTGAAAGCTCGTTGGCGCTAACCGACACCTCGGAGACAGAACAATGCCATACACACCGCACACGCAGCTTTACGAAGGCACATCGGGACAAAACTTGGGGTACGTTAGTGACCACAACCAGTTTTTGAACGGACAGACGAAACCTTTTGGACAAACGTTCGATGACTTCGACGCGCAGCAAAGTCCCGAGGACTTCATTGCGGTATTCGCGGGTGTCGACACGCAAAATAATCGGGAGGTGAGCCCGAATGATCATCACAAGGGAGGCGCTACGAGGCCCATCGGGTACCTTTCAAAGAAAGCGTTAGTACCGGGCATGTTTAA
Source organism: Burkholderia sp. THE68 (assembly GCF_009938265.1). Lineage (NCBI taxonomy): Bacteria > Pseudomonadati > Pseudomonadota > Betaproteobacteria > Burkholderiales > Burkholderiaceae > Burkholderia > Burkholderia sp. THE68. The sequence goes on along the minus strand of NZ_AP022320.1, from coordinate 104,364 downwards.
GATTTACTACGGGACCGGGGCAAGTACAAACGGTATCGCGACTGTGAATCCTGGTTTCCAAAGGTGCAACAACGGAGTTCTTCGGTTACGCGTTACCTAACTAGCCAACACTTCGAGACAGACATCTGTAAAGGCAACGAGCTTGCCGCCCTCGACGCACGTTAAAGGTCGATGCTGGTGATACTCAGCGCCGTCGATGTCAAACCTGAACGAGAATCGGGAGGTTCGATATGGTGGCAAGGCTGTTTTTCGGACTTCTATTGAGCATCGTAACGATGGCCGCCTTTTGCGATTCGACCTCTCCGGTTTCCGTCAACCTGCCGGTAGACAAAATTGTCGATTCGCTAATCGCCGCAATTTCGCGGTTGGACACCAGCATTCGCGGCGACAGCGTGGGCTTACTCGCAAGAGACTTGTCCGTCCTCGCCGGGCAAGAGAGGGGCTTGGCTCTGACTATGGAATCTTGGAAAGATCAGAGGGGAGTAATCCGGGTCGGCAACAACGTCGATCGCGTTGAATTTTTGCAGGCCAGCCTTTCCGATGTCCGCAAAACTTACGTGGCCATTCAGCAGCGCATCGCGGCTATCGACCCAGCGTATGCACGCGAACATGCCAGCGTCCTTGCCGATATCGGCGCTTTCAGTCACGACGGCATGCTGACCTATTGTTTCCCCGACGATGCCAACTGCAGGATGTTCGGCTTTGGCGACGAGGCTACAAAATTCATCGACAAGCTTCAGGGCGATGCCCAGCGCCTCGAAGAGCTTGCAAATAGATTGGCAACACGCCAATAGACTAGCCGCTTCCCCCTTGTTTCCTTGCTGTCTCACTGACTGATCACCTCGCCCAACCGGGGCCGGCCAAGCGTCGGAACGGCAAATGCAAAAAGCGCGTCTTCCGGATCCTTTGGGCCTCGTGCGTTTGAACCTTCCTTTCTCGGGATCGCCAGGGTGCAATGGAAATATTGGCCTACGCACCGATCTGCGCTGCACGCTGTATACGCGCCCGCTTTCGAGCGCAGCCAGTCCCGGTTAATCACGAACCGACGCGGTCGTAGACGGAGCAGCCATCAAAAAGAAATTCATCCGAGAGACCTTTGCGCAGGAGTCTTCCGGATATGCTTCTATTTAGTTCAAAGTTGGCAATTGGTCGCCGGATGGATAGAGGAACTCCATCAAGTCCTCCATCATCATGTCCTGTAATCGCTCGTCGAGCAGGTTTGATCGCACTTCACTGTAAAGCGCGTTGCAGCGTCGATCAGTGACGTCGTAAAAGCCAAACTTTGCTTCTACTGCAGCGGTAGCGGCCTCGTCGACGGCTTCGAAATGGATGCGGGCGTCGTCTCGTGTCATTCCTCGGATATCGACGCGTTTGCATAAAACTTTAGCGACTGCTCCATGCGGTAGGTCGCATCTACAATGAAAGCAAGGCGAGGGAGGAGACATGAGCGAGCAACAGGGTAATACCGTAACCCCTTACGCGCCCGCGTCGCCGGGCGCGTACAGCGATCTTGCCACCCAGAGTTCTCAGCAAGTGGATCGGCCCGACGGCAACTGCCGCGACCGACCACTGCAATCAACCCCCGACCGAGATTAATGACCGAAGTAGACCGGGGCCACGCTGTTGCCCGTGTGTGCCGAAGCACCGCCCGAGACCGACGAGCCGTCTGCCACACCACCATAGCTTTGGCCGTTTTGTGCGGCAACCTTAGCTTCCGCCGCTTGGATCTCGGCCGGATAAGTCGTCCGATCCATGCTCGGGTTATAGCCAGCGCGTTCAAGTTGCACGAGTTGCGCCTTCACTTCAGCACGGGTCAACGGTTGGTTCGATTGTGCGAACGAGGAAACTGCCGGGATTGCGAGCGCAGCGGCGACGATGATGGATGCGAGTTTCATGATGCTTACCTCCGGATCTTTGTTTTCGCAAACAGCCCTGTTTGCGTTTCAGTGATTCCAGTCTAAGCAAACTGCTCTTTAGGGTTAACCACTAATGCGACAAAGAATTATTGTCGGTACGCGCAATAAAGACCCGACCGTCACTACGCTGTCCGGCACCTGGCATCGCCGTCAGGCAAATATCTCTGTCTGAGCGGGGCACCTCTCGGTCACGCGCTCAAGTACGCGACCGCCCCGGCGGTTGGACTGCGCAAGATCGCGTACCCGGCGCGGTCCCACGCTTCGTGCATCCCAACGCTGATTTTCGGGCCGAGCACTCACCGCGCACGGAGCCGCTGGCCACATTGCAGGCAGTCGCGACCCTTTCCATCCCAAAACCATCGCGCCAAAGAAGCCGTGAAGGGCCTTGTGGCGAGGGGCATCTTGGGTGCGAAGGGTGACTGGCTGTGGCGCGTCTGGTTTTCCACCCGGGCTACCTCGCGTTCGCCCGCGTCCTATAGCTGGAACGGGCGAAAACAGGCCTTGTCGATTTGTCCGGAAAATCCCGAGATCGGGGAAAACTGGCAAAACCGGACCATTACAATTCGGTGGGACATTACTCAAAGGCCTTGGCAGGAACTATCCTGTTCGGATAGCAAATGCGATTGGGCCGATCTAAAAAGAAAAATGTCTACCCTGGAACCCGCCTATCAGTCCCCCACGCCGGGACCATTTTCTATCGTGTTTGTCCACGGCTTGAACGTTTTTAATTTAAAAGAGCACCCAAAAACGACCTGGATGAGCAATCCGGACGATGACGCCACCTTGTGGCCGGTCTGGATCGGCGAGGACAGCGGCTGCGACACTTGGGTGCTGGGTTATGACGCCGCCCTGTCCCGCTGGCACGACGATGCGATGTCACTACCGGATCAAGGCACGAACGTGCTGGACCGGCTTAGCACTAAAGCGGAACTGAGAGATCGTCCGCTGATTTTGGTCGGGCACAGCATGGGCGGTCTGGTCATCAAGACGGCCATCGTTCATGCGATGACCCGGAGTGTTAAACGGGAAGAGGAACTGGTCAAACGTATTCGCGGCGTCGTCTTCATGGCTACACCCCACCAAGGCTCAGACCTCGCCAATGTGGCTACCTTCGTCAGAGCGCTTCGTACGAACCGACAAGTGGGGGACATAACCGCGCACGACGCGCATCTGCGGACTCTCAATCAACAATTTCTTGCACAGTTAAACAAGCTTCATTTTGATGTGCGCACTTTTTTCGAAACCAAGGGTTTGGAGGTCGGCAAGCGTTTGGGGAAATATCTGTTTGGCCCACGCGTCATGGTAGTTAGACCCGGCAGCGGCGACCCTCACGTACCCGGAGAGGCGCCGATCTCGATTGCAGCGAATCATCTCACCATCTGCAGCCCGGCAAACCGGCATGGAGAACAGGTCCACGACTCCCTGCTGGATTTCATTCGACAATGCAAGGTCGCAGCGCCATCGACACACCCCGCCCCGCCCGATCAATCCGGCACAATTGCTGAACTTCTAAAAATCGCCGTTCCGGCCTCCCTTGTCGGATTACCCGGCCAGCTCTCCGGTCATACTGATTCGCGCCTACGGCCACGCGAAGGCATCATTGTCGGACGGGATGGTGAGATCGCGAGAGTGCTGGCTTTTCTGCGCAGTTCTGACGACTCCACCGTCGTATGCGCCCACGTAACCGGCGCCGGTGGCATCGGGAAAACGGAAATTTGCAAGGCGGCGCTTAAGGATTGGTTAAAAGACTCTCCCGCCGAAGTGGCCTTCTATGTCGACGTACCGGACGAGACCAGCCCGGCTGAACTGCCCGCCTTGATCGGCCGAACACTCGGCTTCGATGACATCGCCATATTCGACCAATTGGCCCCGCTGCTCAAGCCGGGACTGTACTACTTGGACAATCTTGAAAGCGTGGCTGAGAAGGCAGAGGGCGTGAAGCTGCTGCGGGCCCTCCAGCAACGCAACGGAGTGCGGCTGCTGGCATCTTCACGCGTCGATCTCACCGGAGTGATGTCCAAACCCATCCGGATTGACGTCCTGCCACTCGAATGGGCCATGCATCTCTTTCGCGAAGTATGGGCGGGGACGAATCAGCCATCGGACTCTGAGCTACACCAATACGTATCGGAAGATCTGGGCTGTCATGCGCTCAGCATTACGCTGACCGCTCGACTGGGACACTCGTATTCATTCGATGAATTGGTGACGCGGTGGCGAAGAATCGGTGTGACCTTTGCGAAGAATGGACCGGCTGACTCCCGGCTCGACAGCTTGCCAATCAGCCTCAAGCTGACCCGAGACGCCCTGTCCTCCCAACCGGGCGCACTCCCCCTTTGGACGCTTGCCGCACTTTTCCCAGCGGGCATTGACGCTCAACTCGTTTCATTCTTTCAGCAGACCGGCGGGTGGTCGGAGGAAGCTCGCCAGGCGTTGAGTCGTCATCACGTCTGGCAGCTTCGCGAAGATCAGTTCCATCTGTTACCACCGGTCGCACGATTCGCGCTCGACGAAGTCACAGCCGAACCGCAGAATGGTCTATGGGCGGAAGTTCGGTCATGCGCATTTAACTTCTTCATCGAACTTGCGTCGGTGGCTAACAGTATTGCTTCAACCGAGAAGAGTCTGCAAGCAAGGGCACAACTTCTGGCGACCTTCGACGCGCTTCACCGGCTGATTATCCAGGATCTACGCCTGGCGCCTGATACCGACAAGATCAAGCATCTTGTCTCCGAACTTGGGTCCCTATGTCAGTTCTCTCCGGTGCTCTCGATCGAAATCTTACATGCAAGCTTGCCATTGTTCGAATACGAGCGAGACGAGCTCGGGCAGGCCAATACGCTCCAGTCGCTGGGAGATCTGGAAAGCCGGTTAGGACGGTTCGATGCGGCCCGCGCGCTGTACGAGCGCGCGTTGCCGCTGTACGAACGCCAGCGAAATGAGCTCGGGCAGGCCAATACGCTCCGATCGCTGGGCGACCTGGAACGCCGGTTAGGACAAGTCGATGCGGCCCGCGCGCTGTACGAGCGCGCGCTGTCGTTGTACGAACGCCAACGAAATGAGCTCGGGCAGGCCAATACGCTCCAGTCGCTGGGTGAACTGGAACGCCGGTTAGGACAGATCGATGCGGCCCGCGCGCTGTACGAGCGCGTGCTGCCATTGTTCGAACGCCAGCGAAATGAGCTTGGGCAGGCCAATACGTTCTGGTCGCTGGGTGAACTGGACCTCCGGTTGGGGCAGATCGATGCGGCCCGCGCGCTGTACGAGCGCGCGCTGTCGTTGTACGAACGCCAGCGAAATGAGCTCGGGCAGGCCAATACGCTCCAATCGCTGGGCGACCTAGAACGCCGGTTAGGACAAGTCGATGCGGCCCGTGCGCTATACGAGCGCGCGTTGCCGCTGTACGAACGCCAGCGAGAGGAACTCGGGCAGGCCAATACGCTCCGGTCGCTGGGCGACCTGGAAAGCCTGTTGGGACAGCTCGATGCGGCCCGCGCGCTGTACGAGCGCGCGTTGCCGCTGTACGAACGCCAGCGACAGGAGCTCGGGCAGGCCAATACGCTCCAGTCGCTGGGCGATCTGAAACGTGTTGTCGGTGCCTTTGACGACGCTTTGCTCGCATATCATTCAGCGCTGCGCTGGTACGCGCAACAGCAGGACCCGATGGGTCAGGCTTACACGTACGCCGAAGTTGCTCGGTGTAATCACGCCCTGGGCCAGAAACATAAGCAAGATGTGGCTCTGAAAAAGGCTTTGGTCACCGCGCAGGCCTTGCATATAGAAAGCGTGATGAGATATGTGATCGCCGCACTGGTAGAAATCACGGGAAGTGAGGATGCCGCACAGGCCTGGTTGAATGACTCGAATGATCTTAATGAAGGTGATATTCCATAGCCCTGCTCTCGGTCTTTCCGGCAGGCAGGCGTTGCTTTATCTACCAGTCCATCAGGCGCATCTGCCCTCGCGCTCCGAGCTGCTGCTGCTCAGGCACTCTGACCTTGCGGCCCTTGCACGGGCCTAGAATCGTTCTTGCGCCTCATGCAGGCAAAAACCGTCCAGTCGTGTCACCGCGATCGTGTATTCGTCGCCAAGGTAAGCCAAGCATGCCGCGAGATGATTGCGCTGGGATTCGCCGGTGCGACAAATAGCGCTCGACGGCCGCGCGCGCCGAAAGGCCCTCACACCACGCACGCAGTGCTGCGAGGGAAGCGTGATCGGGAAACTCAACATACGCTTGCCCGCGTTGATCGATTCGATGGGACTGCTTCACGTTGCCCTCCCGACGTGTGCAGCGTTCCATAGACTATGCCACGGTTGCTACCCTTGCCTACCCCGCATCACCAACTGTGGCTCTTTCGATAATCGATCTTATCGAAATAGCCGTTCGCCATGCGAAAACTGCTTCGCTCCGAACCTTGCCTGAGCGTCAGACCACCATGTAACAGCTCCAAAGGTTACGGTTTATCTGCATCAGGCCAATATCGAAGTTCGATCGGCCGTTACTGATCAGATAGCGAACAGCACGGGGGCCCCTCGCCAACGCGAACGTCGCAGGCTGAAAGTCAATTTCCTTGTACAGTCAAGGGAAGCCCAAGGTCCTTCCGTATCAATGGGTCCGCGAATTTTAGGAGAGTTGCGAGGCTCATGTCAAAAACTGGCCTGAAATCGGGCACTCCATTCAGCGGCCCCCCGGTATCACGTAATTTTTCAATGACTGGCGTTAGAGCTTCGGCACGATCCTTGGCAAGAGGATGATTGGCATCAGTAAAACTGCGGCCGTTAGCAGCTCGACCGTACGATTCAGCAGAGTCGATTATCCGAAAAATGATATCGGGAGCCGCTGCAGCGATCATTACGCCGACTGGATCGCCATCGGGTGTTTCGCGTGAAATCGACCTGATCATTAACGTGAAGCCTAGAGAGTCAGCGGCCAACTCCTGTTCTCTCGTTCGGGTCTGAATTGTCAAAGAGGTATCGGTGGTTGGCGCGGAAGCTGATCCCGGACCTGCATCTGATGCCGCGGAACCCAATGCAAAGGAAACTAAATTATCGTTCACATGTTTCAGCAGGACGTGCGACTCCTCATGAGCCACGATAAACATGTCCATAGCGCTGACCAGCCGCGCATGCAAGCGATTATGGTCCGCGTCGAGAGTAATTTCATCCGCTCCTTTTGAGGTTCCAAACTTAATCATTCTAACAATCGCATCTGCGAAATTTCGAACGATGTAAGGGTGTTCATTTAACCGTTTCGAGATCGCTTGATCGCTGTATTGAAGGGCAACGTGATTTTCGACTTCATCAATTTCGATTGCATCAGAAATGGATTTCGACAAAGCGCCTGTAAAGTAAAAAAGATCACGATTCAAGATGACAATAGGTTGGTTAATCTTTGGGACTAGCATAGCCTGCGCGTCGATTGTGCCCGTCGGCAGCGAGCCAAAGCGAGCCTCTGCGGCGCCCGGGAAATCTGCCTTAGCGACTGCTAGCAAATTATTCGTGTATAACCGTATAAGCTCGATAAACATTGGAGACTCGAAACGAGTCGGAATGCTGTCGCATTCAATACTTTTGAGCATTTGCATATATAAATCGTAGTCCCCGACGCATTGTTTCCCGCTGGCGTCGCAACCTTGTGCAGCAAGCTCTTTTGCCAGATCTGTCCATGTTCTTGCGAATTGAGGCTTGTTTAATTCCGCTCGAGTGAAAGGATCTGTCTCGTTCGGATTCGCAGCATATACGTGACGCTGCAGTTGCTCGAGATATTTATAAGCGCCGTCGGTATCCGACAAATAGTTGATTTGCTGACTACAACGAGTACCTGTCTCTTGTGCTACGCTGACTCCATTACAAATGATCAAGGAGACCGTGAAGAGACGGGCCGCAATTTTCAGCGTAGAGTACACAGGGCACCTCCTTAGAACGGACTCAGAATATGGTTATAATGGGTCGCAAAGAAATTCCGATCACCGTCCGAGAGCTTTGTCGCGTATCCGAAAACGGACGACGGCTTGCATAAAGATTTTGCGCCTGACTTGTAGTACTCGTTCGAGAAGCTGTAAAGCATTACCGACGCTTGATCTATGTGCGGGCTGGTTAATACGTGGCTGTCTAAGGGACTTGCTTGATATCCTAGCGCCTGAAAGTAATAATCCGCCTTCATGTTGTATTGGAATTGCTGATAAGTCCAGTGGTTATCTCCATTCATCAGGAAATTCTGTATTGCGGTAAAATTCAGATCTTTTTGGCAGTCAGGGTGAAAATGCTCATGAGACAATCCTAGCGCGTGGCCAAACTCGTGCAAAATGACTGAATGTTCGTAACTTGATATCCATGCGCTTTGGTCATTGTTGTTTACGAAACGAGTCAATTTCTGCGGGAACGAATCCAAGTTCATTGTCGGTGCATCCGCACGCACATTTTGTGCCAAGACGCCGACAACAGACCAGTATCCCTTTTCGTCGCCGTCGCTGACAAAGGAAATTCTAATGTCAGCTGCAGGGAATGCGTCACCTATTGTCCACAGTCTATATTTACCCTTTTCGTCTCTAAAAGACAATTTCAGTTCGCTCTCTTTAGAGATCCATTCGTTTGCCGTTGATTCGATAAGGCTGTAGACCGATTCATTTCCACCCGTGAACGCAACGGTGATGACATGCTGTTTCCACGTCAAGCCGGGCGAGCCCACGAGTTTATGACTCGCCAGCATTTGGTCGAAAATCGCCTTTGGAATCGTCTCCTGGATCGCTTCAATTTGCGCGGTTTGAGATCTTGAATCGTGATATTCGGCAAACAGAGCGAGTACAGCTAGGACTTCGAGAGGGAGCGTTCGTTTTTGTTTCGATTTCATGACAGGTAGTCCCCAGTGCTGTTTGTGCATTTCAGCCATCCATGGCCTACATAATCACTTCACCTCTGCACGTTCGACCGCTGGCTGTTCGGCCGACTGCGCCGACGTCGGCCTGAGGTCTCTCACCGCGGTGCAGCAGGTGCTGCCGCGCGGACGGACTCATAGGCATTACTGTGGATTTAGCAATGCCGCGGGGGGTAGAAGAATCGGAATGCCGACACCACCGCCTTCAGCGGCGCTCGCCGGCGTCGGATTTTCCGCGCGCGGACTAACAACAACAGGCGGTCGAGCAGGGAGAGACTTATTCTTGTTTGGTGTCACTCCTTTATGCGCGGGACTATGTGGATTCTTGTTCGCAGGAGCTACCGGTCCGGGCGAATCCTTTGAAACGGGGTTAGCGTCGGGTGGAGAGACTATATTCGCTCCCGCGGAACTTTCCGCCTTGTCGTAGGGGAAAAGGGTGATCGACTTATATCCAATAACCACAGGATTCGAAAAGACGCGCTCGACGCGAACGCCGGAACTCGACCCCGACACGATTTGGGCCGAGACACCAGCGAACTTTTGCTGCTCAAATCCTGCTGCCTGCTGAACGAGAAGATTAAGCAGAGTGTTCAGCTGATCGACCTGTGTTTGTTGTGATTTTCCGGCGTTTGTTCCGCCGGCCGAACTTGCGTCGCCCGGCACGCTGGCGCCCGAGGCGGCGCCGGCCGCACTCGCAGACTTCGTTTTGCTTGCAGGAGCATGATTTACGCTGCCTTTTCCGGACGTATCGTCCTGATTGATCGCTGTGGCCTGGAGGTCAGAAATCTGCTTCGTCAACGCTTGTAGCGTTGCGTTTCGGGTGCTGTTTGCCGGAGTGTTAATCGCCGCCTGCATTCTGCCCGCAGCACCTTTTTCGAATGTGAAATTCACGTCCATTGCGTACGCAGCGAAAATTTCTGTCACCAATTCTAGTGATGCGGTTTGATTTTCATTGCATTTAGTAGCGTATGCTCTTTTTAGTTCAGTTGTGTAACGCCAGAAATCTACCGCAAACGGTTGTATCGCGTTATTAAATGCTAGATGCGCGGCCATAACCGGCAGTCCATATGATCCGGCCGATGGCACACTTAGTGAAATCGCGGCGATATCATCTTTCGCCAAGCCTAGGCCTGCGAGAACAGTGCCTGCTGGTACCAGAGCATTTGCCTGCACAGAGGTTATCGAAGCCGAGAAAAACTCCGGAAAGGAAACATTTCTCAACTGCTGAAGCTTACGCTTGCCCGCAACCATGTCGTTAGTGGTCGGCATTGAACCTATCCCACTAGGATCGGACAACGCCCCTTTTGCATTTTGCGCTGAAAGGGCCGGCAGAGAGATCGCCGTGGCATAGTTGGTTTCTACGGCCGGCGAAAGATTAAGCCGAGTAACCCATACCGATTGGGGGGTCGGCCCGGATGGGTTCAATGCCGTCGCGGGATCGGCTCCGGATTTGAGGTCACATAGAAGATAAACGTCGCCTACCTGCATGTCCTCTCTCGGCGGAAACACGGGGTTGATTTGATAGGCGCGAAGCCGATCGCCCCATTGCTGCGCGAGATTAGTTGGACTCACAACCGGAGTTGTGGAGCAGGCCGTCAAAAAAACGAACAAACTTACACTGAACAACTCGCGGTCTTTGATCTTCATCGCCGCCCTCCGTGCCCTGTTCGCAACCTGTTCTTCGAGGGTAAGCTTGCCTTCCCTGAGTGCTAAGAAGCTTATGTCACAATTTCTAGTTTATCTAGGACGACGTATCGTCGTATTTCGACCGGCGCAACGACTTTATAGAACCGTATTCCGATTTTTTTCTAGAGAGCACGAACTAGCGCTCTGGGCGCGCTGCATCGGCAAGGCTAAACAGGTTGACCCTATTTAATCGTAAGCGCGAGCTTTAGCACACCGAATCGAGAATTATTTTGAACTCTCGGCGGTTGATGTCATCCGGTGAGTCTGCATTGGGGTGATTGAAGGGCGCAGTCACGATGACCGGCGCGCGGCCTGTCAGTCAGCCGGTCTCCGCCTTGGCCTGCTGTTGCCGCGCATAATTGAACGGCAGCAGGTCAGTCACATCCGCATCCGGCGCACGCTGCGGCAGCTCTGTGAGTACATGCAGCAGGTAGTCGTACGGCTCGACGCCGCGAGCCCGGCATGTCAGCACCAGGCTGTAGATCGCGGCGCTGGCCTTTGCGCCATCAACCGTGTCACTGAGCCGCCACGATCTTCTCGAAGTGGCAAACGGCCTGCGTGAAGTGAAGATGCATGATGCGACTGGTTGCGTCGAAGCGCTCCCGAATCTGGATTCCAGCGGGCGGCAAGCTTACGACGACCAACTCGAGACGGACATTTCCATGTCGCTACACGACATTCTCATGTTGCTCCTACAGATGCGACGCGCGACACGACGGCGTTATGTCAACCGATCGATCCGCCCGGCGCAAGCGGCGACCATGTTGTGCCGCTGCGGCCATACACCTCGACCGGACTCTTATACTTGCCCGATTCGCTGCGGCCTGCTCGAACATCTCCAGACGGTCGCACCCGGCAACCGCGCCGAGTCGCCACCTTACCCGCGAAAAAAGCGGCCGCCCTCTTGGCGTCCAGTTCAAACTCCCTTAGTACGATCGACGCGGCGCGCTACACTGACGGATAAAACGCGCTCCACCCGGAGAAGCGCCTCTCGACCCGACGCGAAAGCATGAACCCGTCAAGACCTCTCGCTGCACCTAATGGACTTCGCGGCTTTGCGCACTTAGTTGAGCGCCTCGTTCCACGGACGGATCGTTCGCCGCCGTCCAACTCGGACGTCCTGACGCCGGCGCAACAAGGCGTTATCCACCCCGACGCGGCCCGGCATACGACTAAGGCTAGCGTCGCAGCGCGGCCGAACCCGAGTCGCCGCTGACACGCAGAATGTTCCCCTCTGGCGTGATTTGACGAGGTATATCGTTGAACCTTGGTGACGCGTGCTGTCGTCCCGCCGCTCTTGGGTACCAACTAGCGGCCGCCGCTCGCACGCCATGCTTGACGTGCTTTGCGGCAATGCCTTCATATGCGTATGCCGTTTCGCAGACGGGTTATGAGACTGGGAGCTTACTCTGGGCACGCCGCTAGGCGCCTCGGGCGGATTCCAGACTTCGACGTAGTGCGTGCCTGCCGTCGCGGTCGATGTCAATGCTGTCAGAACGGCCCCAAGAATGACCCGCTTTCCCAAGTTCCCTCCCGCATTGTGTCGTTGGTCGGTGGCGCTTTCCGCCAAATCGCCGCTAGTATTGCCCGCAAAAAAAAGCGGTCGCGACTGAATATTGATGTGGTACCGACCGCTGCGGCTTTGTTGAAGTGTCAGCTCTTTGGCGCACACAACGACGAGACTGATCAAATTGGATCTCTTCTTATTGGAAAGACTACGCGGCAGATATTCGCGCGAACCGTATTTTCTCCCTTGGCTCAGACCACGAGCGAATTGCCGGGATAGTAGCGCGCCGCACCCCCAATCGGGTATGGGTGTTTAAAACGCCAAGTGGAAAGAAGCCGAGGATTCACGTACTGGGGTGCATGGTGGTCGCCGAAAAGCCTCCCGCTGATTACACCCTATCAAGACCACATAACGTCTTCTATGGCCCAGAAAGTCCGAAGTCCGTGTTGTTCACGAACTCGGATACCGATGACCGACTAACGGAGATCACCGAGCTGTTCAACAATCGCTATCAGGCTGCCTTTCGTGCCAACTTCCAAGGTGTCAACGGCATCCAAGAGATCGAAGTACTCGCCTGAAGAACATCACGAAAAGCTACGCGTCCGTCCAGTTCATGGAGGGCATCAAAGTACACGAGAAGAAAAGAGCAGCGTAGCCGATGAAAAAAGGTCTCCCGTCGAGCGCTTCGTGCACGGCGACAACCGGCGGAAATTCTGCAACTGAATGAGGCCGATATGGCGGAACACGGCTCGTTCACTGGACGCAGCGCGTGCGCCCAAAATGGTAAGAGTGTTTCTCCCGTCCCACCGCGATGAAGCGCCCCCTTGCAGAGTGATTGATTCGCACACAGGTTACATCGGCAGAAGATCAATACTCCTCGTCAGCCCACTCCCAAGTCCACTCGCCGGTGCCAATTGGATAGGCCTTGACCGGACCCGACTCCGTTTCAATGATCTTGCTGGAATACACCACCTCTTCGTCCATGCTCGAGTCGGTCCACACGAAGGCGTCCTGCTCAGCGTCGAATCGCAACTCAGGAAAAAACTGAATTACCTTCATGCCTTGGTCGCGGCTGAAATAAGGCATGGCCCACCCATTCCAGCTCATACCGTTCGACCACGCGTTAATAGACACGCCTTCGTCGAAATGCTCAAATGTCGCATTTCGAGGCGAGTACTTGGGAACATCGAAGGGTTTAAACTCACGGAAGAATTCTTCTCGCGGCAGGCGCTTCTCGAAGCCACCGCCCTGCGCACAGAACCGAATGACATCGCTAGCTTCGTCGTCAAAGATCTGGACCTTGTATCCGTCGACGTTCACGAAAATCTTGTTCGCCATGTGTCTCTCCATTCTGCAATGCGTTAAACCGCTGAACGTTGGCTCGTAACACTGCTTTTTATTTCGATGCGTCAATTATATCCGATATTTCTGATAATATCAATACTCCTAATTATAAGCATTATGTTACTTATGCTCTGGACGGCACACACTGACGTCAGCGACGCTAAAATAAACGGAGCGAGGATGTGCAGTCTGGTCATTACGCAAACCCCCTGTGCAATGAGCGGAGCTCACTGCCGTGCGGTAGTTGCTGCGCGGCGCAGTCGCCTATTCGGTTGCGCGAGCCGGTGCTCCGCAGCGGTCGTGGAATACCGCATCCGCAGTAGTAGCGTATGCACAAAGCCCTTTAACGGGAAAAGCGGAGCGCGTGCTAAGGTAGACGATAGCGCAGATCAGTTTGGCGAACCGGCCTGCTTCGTCATCGGTTGCGACTAGTGCAGACTCTCGTAAAGTGAGGGCTGAGCAACTGCATAACGACTATCAAAATCATCCTCCCACGGGAATTTTCCGAAGGGATCCGGCCAGACGACTTGAAGCGCGCGGGTATCCTCTGAAAGGACATGGGCGATGCGAAGATACTTCCGAACGAACGCAGCGCGCACGTTTCGAAAAACGACGCGATGGCCTTGGAGTGTGCGGTCATCTCTATCACCGTCTTGCAACGCGAGAGTCTTCCCCTTTATCCGGGCAGCAAGGTCGTTGAGCACTCCATGAGCGACCTCGTAGGGAAGGCCGAATACGATCAGCTCTGGATGCCCGTATGTCTCTTCGAGCCCTATGGTGTATGCGAATCCTGGGGTAGGCGGTTTCGCCTTGGGCTCCGCCGTAACGCCGATTACAGCATGCCCGTGCGCGGAAATCGCCTGCTTTGTCTGTTCCAGCACGCCCCTGATCTCGTCCTTCCTCTTGCTCACTGTTCTCTCCGGTGAACCTCCATTTTATCTGAGCCGCAGACGAACCACCGATTCTCCTCACACCAAAAGCGGCTCTTGGCACGACGAACGGCTGGTTCCGTCATTCGAACGATGGTCTAAACGGCCCAAAGTTTCAAACATAGCAGCCAGATGAGCAGTGACCAGATGCTGCGCCGCCCTCCTCTTCTCGCGCAGCACCGAAATGAAAACACGTTATCGAGAATCAGTCGAACGCGTTATATGAAAACGCAAGCCCGTTATCAAACGGTCCGTCTATGCAGGCTGACCTCAGGGATGCCGTCAGCGATCGCCGAGAAAGCGCTGCTCTTTACTGTCTCCCAGCATTCTGCTTTCTTGGCCCACTCCGAGACCATTCGTCCAGATGCCGACTTCTGCAGCACTTCGTTGACTTCGAAGGCCCATGTTTTGAGTTGTTGCGTCAAGGCGTGCGAGATCGACTGGTTAAGCCAGATGCGCTCGAAATCGATGATTCCGCCGGTTTCGAGTGAAAGGACGGAGATGAGGTAAGCGGTGACGTTTCCCTGAAACCCCTGAAACATTGGTCGTACAACCGAACTCGTCCGCTTGAACAGGATGGCCTTCGCAACCATCTGCTTGAACCCCGCTACGTCCGGAACTGCCATCTGTTTGTTGGTCTCGCCGTCCAGCAGTGACTCCATAAAACGTTCGAAATTTTTCTGCGCCCCAAGGCTTACGAGGTGCGGCTTGCAATCCCAGGCGTAGAGAAACTTTGCTAGATCCGTTTTCGTTATCTTGCGGGAAGGCGGTGTGACAATTTCCTTAAGATGGCGAAGGCGAGCCGCTGTCGAGCCTTCTCTTGCTAGCCAGGTGTTATAGCTGCCAGCCGCCCGTTCATAAAACCATTTACCGACGCCGTCTGGACAATACGTCGTTGACGCGAGACGCTCCAGCTCAACATGGAATGGCTTGTTCGCCGACAGGTCGGACAGCTTCACTGCGTTCTGACTGTTTGCATACCGAGAGATGTCGGAGATTGACGCCTCCTCCGAGGTTCCCTCGGTGGATCTCAAAACAATGACTTTCGCTGGCACGCGAACGTTACGAAGGTCGATACTGGGATTCTTCCTCTTTGCGAAGTAGATGGAGGCGGTCGTTTGGCCCCCGTTGACTATCTGCATGCCCTTCAACCATAAAAGGCCTGGACCTCCGTCGATCGTTTTCCCGAGATGAGCCTCATCCGCGACAAGCACGATGCCATTGTTGTATGCCATGAACCGTTCCGGGTTGTCACGCAAGGTATCGCGCACTCCCCGATTAACCTTTCCGGCGACGCTCAGGAACGAACGGACATTGGCTTCCAGCAAACGGGCGCCATATTTTTCATAGATAAACCGTAATGCTTCGCCGGGAATGACAGTGAGCGCATAGTCGTAATCGGCCGCCTGACCGGGAACGTAGACGCACGGCAGTGCGGAACCCGAGACTTCTTCGAAATTGATTACGAGTTCATCGCGAGGCTTGCCTTCCGACCAGTGACGGTGGAGCCGCTCAATGTCCATCACCTCAAGCTTTACCGTCTTACCGTTAACCTCGCGCGCTCGGAAAGTTCGGCTTCTCGCACGACGATCAGTCAGCACATAGATTCTGATCTGTTCCAGCCGCAGATAGTTTTCCTGAATCGTCAGGATCAGCGGATATGCCTCGGATGAATCATCCGTCGCCGCCGACAGCGTGCCTTGCACGCACTTCGTCAAAAATTGCAGGCACTCTTCCGCGGCGTTTTTCGTAGTCGCGTCAGAAATCGACGAGAGTTCCTCCCTTCCCCCGTAAATGCTAACAAAGAGGTCCAATTGCTCAAGGTCTTCTGAAATCGAGAAGCCGCTCAGAGACAGGTTCGCCCTGTCAAGAACCGACGAGTGATGACAAACCTCTGGTTCGAACGTCATCCCGACCTCGGACATGTGACGCATCACAATCTCCGCGAAGATCAGTTCTGGACGCGGATGGACCTCATCTGCATCCGTTAGTCGTTCCTTGACCTCTGCGTTAACCTGCGCCTGCGTTTGCGCATGAAATTCAGCTAGTTCCATATCGTATTAAATTCAAGTTGTAGATGAGCACATGCTTCAGCGACGCATGGTGCTGGATTCTCTAACAGCTCAGACATACGGTGACACGATCACGACACCGGCCCAAGTATCGAATGCACCCCTCTACGCCTCATCGTCGGTCTCAGGGTCGCGAGCCTTGGCGGTCTTTTCAAGGAAAGGACTGAGCTC
This sequence comes from Burkholderia sp. THE68, assembly GCF_009938265.1. Lineage (NCBI taxonomy): Bacteria > Pseudomonadati > Pseudomonadota > Betaproteobacteria > Burkholderiales > Burkholderiaceae > Burkholderia > Burkholderia sp. THE68. Next base: position 87,865 of record NZ_AP022320.1, on the reverse strand, counting down.
GCCGGATCTCACCGGGTGCCGCAGGCGCCTGAGCGCCTTCGATTCGAGTTGCCGAATACGTTCTCTTGTAACATCGAACATCTGCCCGAGCTGCTCGAGCGTATGCTCAGAGGAACAATCGAAACCGAAGCGCAACCTGAGAATCTTGGCTTCGCGCGAGGTCAGTGTTGCCAATGCCTTGTCAATTGCGTGGCGCAATTGAACGCCAACCGCCACGACCTCCGGTTGACGCTCCTCACTAACGAGATTCATCCCGATCTCGACGTCCTCGTCACTATCTAATGACACTGTTCGCCGGGAAACTCGCAAGCGTTTTGCGACCATCACAGGATCCATCTGCAGGTGCAACGCGATCTCCACAGCTGATGCCCTTTTTCCACTGCGCTGCTCCAGTTCCCTTTGCCCCCGTTCGATCTGGTTCAGCGTTTCAACGACATGCACAGGAAGCCGAACCATGCGAGCCTGATCTGCAAGGCTCCGGCTCACTGCCTGGCGAATCCACCACGTCGCATACGTGGAGAACTTGAATCCTCTGCGCCATTCAAACTTATCGACGGCGCGCAGCAGCCCAATGTTGCCTTCCTGAACGAGGTCGGACAGCTCCAATCCGCGGTTCTGGTACTTCTTTGCGATCGACAGCACGAGTCGAAGGTTAGCGCTCGCGAGCTGGTGGCGAGCTTTTTCGGCCATTTCGAGACAGGACGCCAGTCGAAGCGAGGTCTGCCGGGTCTCTGGCGCTTCGGCAAGACGCGTATGCAGACGTTCAAGGTACTTTGAAGTCAACCGGCAGGCTAGCAGGGTCGCTTCGAGATCAACAACACGCGCGTCGTCGCAACCCGCGCCGGCGCTCGCCGCACGGAGGCGTGCGACCAGTGACGCCAGATCGAGCGGCTCCGGTTCGCCGACGTTCGGACTGAACAAGGAATCCGCGTCGGAATCTGTTTGCCCCATCGAAGTACTCTCGAACGCCTCGTCGCCGACGCCCGAAGCAGGACCTTCGTCAGATGGCGCTAACGCGAATACATTGGCGATCGAAGTCGCTTCGGCAATGACCTCATCAAGTGACGCCGCAATCATTTCAAGAGCTGCCGGACACCGTGCGACGATGCGGGCGGTCTCTGCAAACCCGCGCTCGATCGTCTTGGCAAATTCGACTTCTTCCTCTTTTGAGAGCAGCGGAATCCGCTTGAATTCGTCCTCGTAAAGCTTTAGCGGATCGATATCAGTGGAATTCAGTGAAAGAAGTGCGTCTATTCCGAATTGCGCAGATTCCGCAAGTTCGGGGTCTTCGATGTCATCGGCTACCTCCTGCCAGTCCCATACTGCTTCAGATGTCTGAATACCGAGGTCGGCCACAACGTTCGCTAGGTTGGCGAAGTATCCTGAAATCGCTTCACCGTCCACATCAGCCATTTCATGGACCCATGACTCGGGAACGAAGCCGTGGCGCAGACCGTAAGCGAGGATCTGCCGGCTTCGCGCGTGGCGTTCGCCAGAAGAGCCGCTCGCTTCCCGCTGCAGCCGCCGAATTTCCGGCAGATCGATGTCCACATCGTCCCAAAGCTCGTCCCGATCAACGGCCCGATGGCGATTTATTGAGATCTGTATTGTGGACGCGGACTGGAGGAACGACGCATCGTTGTTCGGACGCACTGGGTCGACTTCCTCCTCCCAGCTGTCACCACCGAACAACTCCTCTGACTCGGATGTTCCTAACAGGCAGGCTTGTCTTCCCGGCAGCTCCAGTTCTACTGTCGACACAATGTGGTCCACGTCATCGGGGCCTTCTGTCTGTAGAACAGAAGCTGTGGAGGGAGCGGGTTCGTCATGTAGCGAGATGATCGCCGCGGGAAGCGCAATCAATTCCGCTGCTCCAGCAAGGGGAGCACCAATCGGAACATCTCTGAGATCGGCAGCGATCACGTACGAGTCGATCAACGCGACTACCTCAATGTGCCCTTCCGCGAACGCCAGCGCACGCGCGTCGGAACCATCGCCGGTCCTGACAATTGGATCGATACCGGCATCGAGAAGTACGCGGCACGTCTGCAGATGTCCGCGCGCGGCGGCATAGTGAAGCGCGTTCTGGCCTTTCTCATCCGTTGCATGAACATCATCACCACGGTTCAGCCTGAGGCGCACTGCAACATGCACGCCGCTCGATGCGGCCATCTTTAGAAGCGGGGATAGCGTTCTCGTTTTTGGCGCGTGAAGCTCACTCACCGTTGCCTCGACCAGTCACGTCAGGATATGGGTGCAACTCGCACATCCGGGCCGGGTAGGTCATTCGTCGTGAATGCATGCACGTCCTCCTAGCCTCGCGTCGTTCTCTTGGTTTTTTCATTTGGCTTAGCTTATCGTCACGCACGTCATCGCGCGCGCATGTATTACGACGCACCTGACACAGAACTTGAGAGAGCTCAGTCAGTTCCCCACCGACCTCAGTGAGAGCTCAGTCCGACTGCCCGAGCCCCAGCGGGCCCCTCCGTTCGGTTCGTTCGGTAATTCGGAAACCGATCCCAAACACCTCTATTTCATTCGATGTACCTACGCCATGCCGACCTCAGCTTGATCCTTACGCCCTGCTCGCTAGGGGCTTCTGTAACGGCAGTAGGTACGGTTGATGTTTGCGTCATAACGACGGTCGCCCGTACGTTTGTGTTCTTTTGATAGGTATCGATCAGCGCGACAACGTCGACATATCCTCCCGCGAGTGCGAGCGCGCGAGCATCGTCGCCGTCTCGGTTGCGGGCAGCGAGATCAATGCCCGCATCAAGGAGTACATGACATGTCTGCAAATGACCACGTATGGCGGCTAGGTGGAGGGCGGTGCGACCATTTCCGTCAGTAGCATTAACATCGTCGCCACGGTTCAGCCTAAGACGAACGGCAGCGTGGACACCGCTCGATGCGGCCATCTTTAGAAGTGGGGATAGAGACTTGGCTCTTGCCGGATGTTGCTCACTCACAGTTGCCTCGCCCCGCCACCGGGTAAAGTATGCGCCAATCGCCCAGCGGCTTGAGCTGGCTCGTCCCGAACTACTGCATGCATCGCTTCTTCGCCTCTCGTTCCTCTGGTGGCTCACATATATCGGCGGCCTATCGTCATGACGCGCATGAGCAGTTCAGACCTTGCGACGTCTCCAGGCACTGACACGTGCCGTTGGCCGATGCAATCACTCAATGCACCCGTCGCCACGCCGACGTTAGTTTGATCCTGAAGCCTTGTCCATTGGGATTTTGCACCAGTTTTTCAAGTCCCTCCGACGCTTGCATCACTGCAGACGCCGCTTCGGTCGCCACTCCTCTGTTAGCGGCTACTGACGTCTTCCGATCCGGAACGACTTGCGCACGGGACACAACGCGGATCTTATAAGGCGCCTTCCTATCCGATCGGGAAATCTCAAACGTATCACCTTCGCTCGCTCCAGCCGCCTTGAAATACTTGGTCATGTAGGTGATCCGGTATTCGTTGCGCGTGCCGGTCGCGTCGTGGAGCCGGTTGTTGTAGTACACAAACCTGAAGCGATGATGCACACCCGCCTCGTCCACACATTCGATCCATGCGTCAGGATTTTTGACAGCCGAATCAAGCTGAGGCAAAAAGTCCAAGAGTTCTTTTTCCGACTTTGGGATGAGGATGCCCGCCTGGTGCGCTCCAGTTGCTCCAACGTCGTTCGCACTCAGCGTCTTGCAGAAGGTTCTAATTGTCACGATTTCCCCGGTTTCATATCTAGTGCTCGCTTCATATCCGTCGCATCACGTGTCGCGACCGGGATAGTCTCGTTAGCGAGCTCCCTTTTCCATGCAGAACGCTCAATCATCACCTGCTCGACGGTGTCTTGATAAAAGAGCCGATAGATCGTCACTGGCTGCGTTTGCCCGCGTCGATGAGCCCTGGCGCTGGCCTGAGCTTCCAGTGCGGGGTTCCATACTGGTGTGAAATGAATGACCACTGTTGCGGCCGTGATATTGAGCCCCGCGCCCGCAGCCTTTGGATTGAGGACCAGACATCCCGGACCTGCGTGCGCCGAGAAGTCATCAATTATCTGTTGACGCAGATCCTGGGGGGTTGAACCGTTGATCGCACCCCAGAACACGTCACCCAGGTTCGGCCAGGCCATCCGCACCAGGTCCCCTACCCTGTTGAAGACGGAGAAGAGAATGACTTTCTGCTTGTTAAAGAACGCTTCCTGCAATAGAGCACGAGTGCGTTCCAGCTTTGCTGTCATCAATGCTACCGACGTCGATGGCTCCAGATTCGCATCTTCCGAGCCCATCTCAACGTCATTCGCGAGGCGAAGCCATGGGTGGGCACAAAGCAGCTGCAACTGCAACGTGGCTACCAGGGGGCCAGCGACCGGATACTTCGCGATCGTTTCGTTGCGCACCTGAAGATAGTAGTCGGTCAGATGATCGTCGAGCTCCAAAGGAAGATCTATATCGACGCGCTCTGGAAGATCGTTAGCAACCTCCTTTACCCTACGTCGCAACACAATGGGATCGGTAATGCGCCCGACCAGCTGCGCCGACTCGGTACTGTCTGGGTAATAGTCCTCAAACTCCCGACGAGAACCGAGCAATCCGGGGATGACAAAATCCCCGAGCGACCATAGATCAAGAAGCGAGTTCTCCACAGGGGTGCCGGTAATCGCTATGGCATGGCGCCGGGGGATGGTCACCAGAGCACGTCGGCGATTTGACTCAGGATTCTTTACTGCCTGAGCCTCATCGCATATAACCCAGGACCATCGAAACGAGGAAACGATCGAAATATCGTTCACCATCGTTTCGTACGTGGTGACGACCACAGTGGCGACTTGCAGTCCTTTATACACTCCTGTCCGTTCCGGTCCCCGATGTACCATCACGGTTAAATCCGGCGCGAACCGTTCGATTTCGCGAAGCCAGTTCGCGATCAGGCTTGTCGGGCAAATAATCAGAGCGGGTGCACTTGACTGAGGGCGTTCGAGCAAAAGAAGCGCGATAACCTGCAAGGTCTTTCCCAGACCCATTTCGTCGGCAAGGATCAAGCCGCCCGTATGCCGGATCGTCTCACGCATCCACTGTACGCCTCTGGCCTGATACGGAAACAGTTTTGCCCTCAGGTCGGGAATGCTTATTGAGTCGTGAAGGTTCGCCGCTACTGCCTTACCCGCATCAAGAAAGCCCTCAGCGGGTTCGATTTTGATAGCGGAGTCTGCGTTCCGGATAAGTCGGATCGCAACCTCATAAGGCAAGTCGTTCGCGTCTGCTGAGCCCAGAAGTTCCGTGAGAATCCGCACCGAGTCACGCGGAAGCGGCCTCAGGATAGTTCCGTCTTTGACCCATGAATGCAGGTTTGTCGGGGCGTGCAGAACCCTCCGTTGTCCGCTTACAGTTCGTGTTCCACCGAGGCGGGCGACGATCTTCCCACCGATCCGGTCAATGACAATGACTGGATCAAGCAGTCGTTCTGAAGCTGTGTATCCCTCAGGAACCCGACCCTGCAGTGTGTCGAACGCTTCGGGCAAGCGAGACATATCAGCCATGGCACGGCTCCATCATTTTCCTGAGCTCTTCAACGCTGAATGGAACGGGACGTCTCGTGTGGACCGCACGATGACAACTGGGACATAGGGGAACGAGATCTGTGCTCGGATCGTACGGTTGCGGTTCAGTGAGCGAAGCCAGCGGCTCAAGGTGATGGATCTCAATGATGGTTCCAGCCGCGCCGTAGCGCTGCCGAGGCTCAACACCACAAGCAACGCACTTCTCTCCATGGAGACGAATGCATAGGAGTCTGTTACGCGGGTTACGTTCGCGCCGAGTAACTAACGCTTGAGACAGCCCACCCTCAACCGCAGGTTCATCGACCATCACCGTTTCCTCGATCACGTCGTAGCCGATCAATTCAGCCATAGCGGCCATCAATGGCACGATCACATTCCGGCATGTTGCGACGATGGCATTATCTTCCTCCGGTGCTTCTTGATCGCGCAGCTTCGCTACTATCTTGAAGGCTCCGCTATCGACCTTCCAGCTTGAACGCGTGTGGCCAGGAATGTCGATCTCGACGTTTGGTCCAATAGACGTCACCAACGCGCGCGCCAGCTGTACATCCTCGGCGGAAGCCTTCTCAATCTGGCGAATGACGTTGCGAGAGAAGGATCCAAAGGACAGCTCGACCCGGTGACCTTTCAGCCCGAACGGACGAAGGTCGGCGATTGGACCATGTTTCTCGTCTAGGTCGCCGAACCATATGCGAAGACTGGATCGTAAGCCCGACGTATCAATAGCAGCGACAAGTTCGGCGCCTGTGCCTTCTTGTAGCTCTTTGATGATGAGATCCTTCTTCGCCGCGATCATCAGTCAGCCTCTTCGTCCGCTGTTTCACCCGGCTCCGGCTCCGGCAGGTTACGCAGCAGCTTTCGGAGATTGTTAGAGATCTCAGTTCGGATATCCTCAAAGATCGGTTCGAGCTCCTCGTTCGTATTGTTCTGTTCCGCTACAGCAAATGCCCAGAGCAGCAAATCCATGCCTTCGACTGCATATCCGTTTGCAGCAGCACGCTTGTAGATTTTCTGGTAGAAGTCGTGGTGCTTGTTGAGCAGGACAGAGGGCACGTGACCAGTAGTTCCGGAGCTGCGAAAAGCCGGCTGCCACAGCTCCCCTGTTTTGATCTCCTCGCTCGCTTCCACATGAATCGTGTCGGGGCTGACAAAGTTCTCGATCTTGAGCTTGAGCTTTATCTTTGGACCCATGTTATTCGCCACGACAGCAGACTGATCTGCAGTGTCGACCGAATTCACTTGCGGCTTATCGGCGTTACTGGCATCCGCGATGCTCTTGTTCGCACTGGAGTGATCGATCGGCTTGTTCGTGTTGCGAATCGTCCGTCTGTAGCGACGGTTTGCCTCGCGATAGATCGGGGTCAGGAGTTCGCGCAGCCCATCCTCCAGGTCGGGATGAAACAGGATTCGCGATTTTTTTACATCTATCCGGAATGCTTCATCAAGCTTGTGGCCGAAGTCGAATTCGATCCGCAGCAGAGAGGTGTGCGGCTCGGGGGACCCGAAAACATCCATCCATCCGCCATCCTGGATGAGCCGGCCTTCTCTGAAAACGTAGAACCCCTGAGCGCGGTTTGAAATCCGCGCGTATTCTTTCTCCTCGGCCTTGGTCATATCTGCACGATGCGGCAGGATCCATGCGCGAATCGTGGCGATCTCTTCCGAACCGTCCAGAAGCTCGATGTTCAGCGACTGCTTGCTCTCGGTCAGAACCTGTTCAGAACGGGCCGGGTAAAACGGGTTCCACGGCACCACCGGGCTTTGGTTGATGAATATTTCAACGTTGCGTGCCCGTTCGTCGGCTTTATCGAGGAAACGGAAGAAGACCAGGGACAGGTGCTTGTCGAGGCTTTCGGCTAGTCTGTTGATGGCCTGCTTCTCAGCTGCGCTGCCCGGTTCATAATCCTTTGTGAGAATGCGATCGCATTTCTGCCAGACGACGAGGGTTCCCTTGTCCCCGCACAATTCGCTGAACATCTCTTCTTCGTCAGACGTGACTGGCTCCCGCAACATTTCCCATTTCTCGGCATCAGCAACATGCTCAAGGTCCCACGTGAGCTTTGCCAGCGGTTGGTCGGCGGATTTGCGCGAGATGATAGAAAATCGAAGACACACCGAGCTGGAAGCGGTTTTCAGTCCGAGACCGAATTTTCCAAGACTTTCGGGATTGTCCCGCACGGGCGCGCCGTAGCGCATGGCCTGCCAGACGCCATCGCCGTCCATGCCGCTACCGTTGTCGCCAAAGTACACGACCTTGCGACCGTCGTTCCGCAGGTCGATTTGAACGTTGATCCGACTTGCCTTGGCAGCAATTGAGTTGTCGACGATGTCCGCCGCCGCCGTCTTCACGTTATACCCAGTGTCCCGAAGGCCATAAATCAAACGTGGTGCATCTGGCTCGTTGATCAAGTCGCTCACAGTGAGTTCCGGTTCGTTGTTTCGCTTCAGTTGTCGGTTGCTTTAACTGAAAGCATACAAAGGGCAATGATTCACTTCGGGACGGCAGCGCACTGATCGAAAAGGCGCGGCCGAGCGCCCTAAAGTTCGCTCCGCCGTTGTATAACGGCAGCTGCGAACCACGGCTTTAACATCGCTTGCTTTACGGTTCGAGTCGCGATCCGCTTGCTGTCGGCCAGCGACTGTCGCGGTAGGTGGAACGAAACAGCAACCGCTATTCAGTCGCCTCGGCAGCGATGCGCTGGAAGTACTCGGATAAGCGCACGAATTTTACCCCCGGTGTTCCATCGTTTCCTCGTTGCTGCATAGCCAGTCGCTGACGATCTGCGCAACCGTTTCGATTTTTTTATCCGACTTTCTCAGACTGCACTCCCAGACGATTCCAACCCGCCAACCGGCCGCTTGGAGTGCCGCAACTGCTTTCTCGTCGTTCTGCCTGTTCCGCAGTATCTTTTGTTTCCAGAACTCTGGACGTGTCTGCGGCCACTTGAAAAGTGGGCAATCATGTCCATGCCAGAAACAACCATGTACGAAGACCACGGCGCGTCGCCCCGGGAACACAATATCCGGCTTCCCCGGGAGCTCTCGCACATGTAGACGAAATCTGTATCCGCGTCGATGCAGCGCGCTGCGTAGCAAGATTTCCGGCTTTGTGTCACGCCCACGAATGCCAGACATCATCCGGCTTCGGGTGGCGCTGTCGACTACGTCGATCATCAGGCAAACAACGGCAGGCTGTACGGAACGCCGTCTCGTGCGCGGGCCACTAGGGACTGGACGTGAGGCATCATGATGCGCGCCACTTCCTTCATGACCGGCATGACTACACTGTTTCCAAATTGACGATAAGCCTGGGTATCACTCACTGGGATCCGGAACGTATCAGGGAAGCCCATTAAGCGAGCACATTCTCGCGGGGTGAGGCGCCGCGGACGCCTGCGGCCCCCCTGCGATACGAGAATCTCCGACCCGTCCTTGTAATAACGGGCCGACAGCGTACGCGTGACGCTATCGGTGTAGGCCATACCAAAACCGAATCCGTTGCCAGCCGCCCGATGCTTTTCTGCGTAAGCCTGCAGATACTTCCAAAGGTTTTCGGTCAGGGTGAACTTGGCTTGCACTGAGCCTCGTTCATGATCAAAGAAACGGTCGGCATCCCACGGTAGCAAAGGCTCCTTTCCGTCCGTGCGATGCAGGACCGACCCTAGGCGGGGGCCTTCCGAGGGCAGTCTGAGGTCGTCCCATGAAAAGCCCGTCTTCTCCTGAAATCCGACAATGATGATTCGCTCGCGATGCTGCGGAGTGAAATGCTGACCATCGATTACGCGGTAGTGGACGTCGTAGCCCAATTCGTCACGCAGCGTTTCGAGGATCACGCGGAACGTGTTTCCCTTGTCGTGTGACAGAAGGTTTTTAACGTTTTCCAGCAGAAAGGCCTTCGGGCGCTTGTGCGCAATAATCCGCGCGACATCGAAGAACAACGTACCTTGGGTCGTGCATTCGAACCCGTGAGGTCGGCCAAGAGAGTTCTTCTTGCTCACGCCTGCAATGCTGAACGGTTGACAGGGAAAGCCCGCGAGCAGTACATCGTGGTCAGGAATGTCTTTCGCCGGGAACGGCACGATATCGCCGACGAACGGATGAAGATCCCCATGGTTCTCTAGATAGGTCTTCTTCGAAAACTCGTTCCATTCACTTGTGAAAACGCATTCGCCTCCGTGCGCTTCGAAGCCCATCCGGATACCGCCGATACCCGCGAATAGATCGACGAACCGAAACGTCTCTGGTTCTACATGACCGCCTGGCGCGTCGCATTTCAACATTTCGCGCAGGGCGGCCTCCACGACGATCGGACAAACCGTCTCCTCTTTTTCCCATCGCCTAACCGTTTTCGCGTCTTTTCCAATGAAATTAGCAATTTGTTGCTGCGTAAATCGACCTCTTGCTTGTCTGAGGAGCTTGAGCGGCGGATTTTTTTGCATTCTTGCCTCTGGGAATATTTCCGGACATTATGACCGCTAGTCGTACCGCTGCCAAGAAGAATAAGGGATAGGTTTGCTCCCGCGCCGTTGAATCCCAACCCGCAAGGGAGGGGGTGCACTGCAGAAATCAGTTGCGGGAGCGGAACCTTGCTGGGCTTCTAGGCGGGGAGAAGGGAGGGATTTGACGTTTAGACCTGGCGCACATTGCGACGTCGACGCCCTTAGTGTCCTCTCGATGCGCGCCGAGATCGTGCGTGTGCGGAACGCTTGCGCATCGCAGGGACGTTCGCTTGCTCAAAACGGCCCAAAAAGGCGTGGCGCGGTTCAGGTTGAAAACGCAATAGCGAAGCCCGTCGGTTTCAATTCCGACGAGCCACGGATAGGGCTTGCTGCGCCTGATAGGACGAGGTTTTTGATACTCTGGGCGTCGTGATCACGCCCATGCCACTGCGCTTCGGAAGCGGGCAAACCTTTTATGCCACCGACATCCACGCGTCCGTGTTCGCGCCACCTCCTGCTGCGGATCTCGGAATCAGGATGCAACACAGTTGGCCTTGTTTGTCGAACCCGATCAGGAGATCGTCGCCTGCCCGCGCGCGGGCCATCACGGCGTTTGTTTCGAAATAAAGGCGATGCTCGGTGCGCGTGGGATGGGCGGCTCGGGCGTCGTACCAAGTCACATCTACGGTGGCGGTGATTGGTTCACCGCGGATGGAGAAGATAGCCGAGTGGCGGGCGTCGCTAAGGCCGAGAATGGCTTTCAGCTCGATGACACCGTTGAGTTCGTGCTGATTGGATTTATTGGGGTTTGCTTCCACCGACGCGAGCGTCTTAAGACATGCTGGCGATAGTCCCATTGCTTTGTTAGTCATGTTTTTCCCTTGGTCTCTTCGGGCGGTCAAATTCGTTGACGATCTTTCGCCAACGGCCATGCACGCTTCACCGAATCTGGTTGCGTGCATCCGAAGAGATGTGGGATGACTAGACGAAAACAAGGGTCGGACGAAGTAAAAATCTGGCATTCTGCCGGCGGGTAGCTCAACATGTTCATTACCGGACACTTCGTCGACCCGCCCCCTCGTTGAGGGCCCTAGCCCGGTCGACCCAGGGCGCACCTAAGGCAGCCAGCGTCGCCGCACTCACCTGTATGGTCCGCTCCCGCTGTTCTTTCTCAACAGCACGAGCTCCCACACCGGGCGCTCGGGCGTGCCGTGCGCTGAAGGCTTCAGGTGTTCACGGCGCGCGGACGCGGCTTCCTCACTTCGCAAGCCCGAATCGCCCATCAGCAGAATTGTCGCGCGCAACGTCCGCCACTGCGAAGTGTGCTCAGGGGCAGACCGGGCATCGAGCTCGTCACGCAGCTTACGCCGTAGCACGGCCGGCAACGCTCGATCACGGGGGATCATTGAGCACGACCCACGGGTTGTCCGCGAGGTAGCGCACGGGTTTATGCCCAGCAGGTGTTAGCCCTACGAACAGCGATCCAACGATTAAATATTTTTTTCAGGCTCTACATATAGCGGAGTTTGTGACGATAACCGAAGGCGAGCTTTGCAAGGAGAACCACACCATGAGTCGCACATTTATCGTCCCCGTCATAGCGTCGTGCGTGAGCCTGCTTGTCGGGTGTAGCAGCTTTCAGCAAGAAGCAAACCGCCCTCAGATCTTGGCGACCGTCGTAACCGCCTCGCGTGGCGCGACGGCGGATGATTCGACGCTGGGCGGACTACTCACCCAACGCATTGACATTGGCCCACGTTGGCAGTTTGTGCCGGACATGTTCCTAGTCAGTGCTTGCGATGACGGTCCATCGAGCTGCAAGTTGGGTGTGGCGAAGCCGACCGTGCACGTCACCGTGAATCGGACCGATACGTCGAAGGCGTCTGTCTCAGTGCAGGTGTCGTACGACGTCGCGCCAAGGCAAACCAACATAACCGGCATTTCAAGCCATCCGTTGTCGACAACGACGATCTCGGTTCCGCAAGGCGCTAAGTCTTTTAGCTCACACGTTGATGTCGCCCGGACGGTCGAGCTGCCGTACGGTCAATTGCGCAAGGTTGACCTATTAAACGGGGTGAGCATTGGTCTGTGTCTGAGCACCAACCCGGCGCCAGTTACTCCACCGAGCGGTGCGTGCCCCGAAGGCACATCCGAGCGATTCGCAGCCGCAATGGCGTCTGCGCGGTCATTCTAAACAGCTGTGTTGCGGATAGGGGAGAACGATGCGGGATGAGTTGAAGACGATCAAAGCTGGACCGTACACGCTCGTTGCACGTTCCATCGACGGCGGCTACCGGGGGGTTCTGTGGAGCGATGGCGAGAAAGTCGTTGATATCCGCGAAGATACTTTGGCAGCGGTATGGGCCACCCTATGTGATGAACTCTACGAACGACAGATCTCGGCGGCCGCTGCGCGAGTGAACCAGCCGACGGCAGCTGAGATTGCGAAGATCTTCCTGAACATCGGGTACCAGCTTACTGCAGGCCACAAGGCCATGCTTAAAGCGCACCTGAATGCGTCCGATAGAAGAATCACAGCTAGACAGCTTGCCAAAGCCGCTGGCTACGCAAACTATTCTGCTGCGAATCTTCAGTATGGGCTTCTAGGTGCAATGCTCTTTGCAGAGATGCCCATCGACTTGCCGAAGCGCAAAGATGGATCCGCGGTGATGACCTGCACGATTGCTGAGGGAGATGATTTGCGCGGCCCCGAGGATGAGTGGATCTGGGAAATGCGGCCGTACGTTGCCGAGGGGCTGCTTGCCTCGCGCATTCTTTGACGAAAAAAGGAACGAGGGGCTGCGATGGCTAGACTGCCGGCACTCGAGTCCCCGAAAGAAATAGATCGCCGCGCGTATGAACTAGGCGAATGACGTGCGCAGTGCGAGGCTAGATCACTCCGGGACCGCAGGAGAATCAGTGAACGAAAGCGACACCACGACAGCCGGCGCAGCCGACGGCGAGAGCCCAATGTTAGTTTTGTCTCGCAGGAAGAGCGCCAATTGACCGCTTCGTGAACGTCAAGGCGATCTGCCTTCTCGAGACACTGCTTCGCAGAAGCTTCAACACCCGACTTCGAAAACACCGATGCCCCAATCGAAAACCAAAGCCGATAGTGGCTGGACTCATACGGACAAAACGAGGCAAGCTCCGTTTGTCCTGGCTCCATCTCGATAGTCAGAGATCTCTCGCGATTCAACGCGCACCGAGTCGCGCATAGTAGCCGGCCAGTTCTTCGAGCACGCGCTGCTTTTCGGCCTGCACGTAGATCGTCGTGGTCTGCAGCGAAGCATGGCCCAGTACTTTCTGCACGACATCCACCGGCACCTCATCGGCAACCGACTGCGTGCCGAAGGTGTGACGGAACGCGTGGGCATTCGACTGCCCGAGCCGCACGCGTTCGTCAAGGCTCAACCCGTCCATCGTCTCAACCAGTTTGGTGACCATCCGACTAACCAGCCGGTTCAGTCCGTCGGCGGTATATCCCGCTTCATTCGCAGGCTCCCCGTCGCCGCCCTGCCGCGCGCGATGTCGCCGGCGTGACGCGTCGGTCCACGGAATGACGACGGGGCTCAGCAGCGGCCCTCTGTGTTTGTCTTCTTCGCTCGCCCCGTCAAAATCCCCTCCCCGATCGCGCCAATGCGCGCGCAGCGCGTTCAGCGTCGCGGCGCTCACCGGCACCGTGCGTTCGCGCTGGCCCTTGCCAACGATGGTCAGCTCCCAGACCGGTCGCTCGGGTGTTCCAAAGGATGAAGGGCGCAGATCCTCGCGCCGGGCGCTGGCGGCTTCTTCGCGTCGCAGACCGGAATCGCCCATCAACAGAACGGCTGCACGCACGGCCCGCCATTGCATGGCGCCCGCCTCTGCTGATCGCACATCGAGTTCACCACGGAGCTTGCGCCACAGATCGGCCGGCAAGGCGCGTTCGATCTTCATCGCGCGTTCCCGCTTGATCACCATCGGATCGTTGACGGCCTTCCACGGGTTGCCGGCGAGATACCGCACATCGACCCACCAGGTGAACGCCGTGCGTAGTACCCGAACGGTATAGCGCTGCGATTCGGGTGAAAGCGAAGCCGATCCATCCGCGCTTGTGGCAAACGGTCGCCACCGTGGCGAGTGCCGCGCGAAGCGTTCCCCCACAAAGCGCGGATCGGGATCCCTCAGGAAGTCCTTGTAGGCCTCGCAGTCGTCCACCCGCAGATCACTCAGCGCCTTGCCGCGCAAGACCACCGCCCACAACAAAAACCGCTCGAGTTCCTTGGTATAGGCGCGCAGCGTTTTCGGCTGGTCGCGAAAGCGGTTCAGATACGCGCGCACCGCATCGAGATCGTGGTTCGCCTGGATGTAGCAGAACGCCGTCGAGCGGTTTTCACCGGCCGCGCCGGACAGTGTATGCGGCACCGCCAGTCGTTCGAGCGGCGCAAGCGTCAACCTGCCCTTCCCGCGTTCGCTCGCAAAATCCGGCACCACCTCGACGCGCTCGTCCGCGACCAACGGCACGCCATCGTGCTCTGCCGAGTCGACGTCAATGTCGACCGTCCGCTGCAGGGCCGCCTGCTGCTTGCGCAACCAGCTCACGATTGCTCGCGCGCGCCCGCGCCCAATGCGCGGAATCGAGCGCCACCAGCTCGGCCCCCGTCGATTGCAGAACGCGACCAGATCGCCGAGCGTGGCAATCCCCTCTCCTTTCAGCCGCCGCGCGATGCGCGGACGCAGCCACGCGCCGATCGCGTGATCCGGGTGCGGCGCGGCCGCGGCGAGCTGCGCGGCCTCGGTGACCATGCGGAAGGTGACGGCCGTCAGTTTCGGCTGCCCGTGCTGCTTGATGGAGGCGCGCAGGTGCTCCGCGAGCGCCATCGAGCCGTGCGCGAGCGCGAGCTGCACCAGCGTGTCGAGCATGCCGGTGAGGTACCGCTCCATCGCGGACGGCGTCGCCGCATGCGGATCTTCGTCCGGGTCGTAATAGGTGCGCGCGATGACGGCCGGTTGGATGCGCTGCACGTACGCGCGCAGCGCCGTGAAATCCTTGGTCGTGAAGCCACGTGGAATTGCAACGTCGGCGACGCCGGTGGAGGCTTGGCCGGAAGCCGTGGCTTTTCCGGAGGAGGATCGACGCTCAACCATGTCCGCCCTCCCCGCCTTCATCGTGCTCGTCAGCGTCATCATCGTCGTCGTCCCCGGGGTCCGCATCCGAGTCAGCGTCGGTGTCGACGTCGTGACCCTCGCCCATCGGCGGCATCCGATCCGCATCCGGCGGCCGGACGTGCACGCCAAGATCGGCGAGCACGGCATGCGTCTGCGCCAGAAATACCTCGGGCCAGGTGGCGCACAGAAACTCGAAGGCGACGCGCGCGTCGCGCAACACGTTGGCCAGTCGCGTGTTCTCGTGCGCGATGCCGGAGGCGCTATCGTCGTGCTCGATTCGCGCGCCGTACATCACGCGCTGCACCAGCGGGACCGCGCCGTCATCGGCGATGAAATCAAGCACCGGCACGAAGCGCGCGTCTTGATATAGAGCGGCACCGTAGGTCTCGGCCAGCGCGATCACCACGGCGAGTTCCATGCGCGTCGGCCTTATTGGCAAGCGCGGCGGCAACGCCGGCGCCGCGCGGTGGTGCGCCGTCAGCCACGCCGTGGCCGCGGCCCGCTTCAGGGTGATCGACCCGTCGACTTTCAGGACCACGCGCGCGACCGCGACGCTCGGCGCCTCGGCCGGCCAGCGATGGGAGTCGTCGTGATTTGCGTCGTGATCCTGACGACGATCGGCGTCGTGCGGCCCGCGCCGCGCGCGCTCGCCATTTTCCTCGTCATCCCCCTGAAACCCTTGTGCCACGGGCCCTCCCCTCTCGCGCGTTTTGGAACAAGGGTGATTTTACCTCTGAAACGCTATCCCGATAATAGCCATTATCAGGCATCCTAAACAATCTAAAAAGGCGGTCACACGCACGGACGAGGTCTCTCGATAAGGTCATCGAGCAAGCTTTTATTGCGAGGTTGTCCGCGCGCGTATCTGTCCTCGCCGGCGGGTCTACCTTCGTCGCCCAGCAGCTCAAGAAGACGCCGCATCAGTGTTGCCGGTGTTCCTCAATCGCTTCCGCATGGCGGTTATGAGCAGCAGCAGCAGGTGCAGATGATCCTCGATCAGACATTTGATCGCCAGATGTCGATACCGAATGTCGCGCAGACGGGCCCGTGACTTGGAATGGCGGCTGAGCAGCGAACGACCGTGATTACCGGAGGCCGCGGGCTGTGGAATGGTGCCTACGAGTAGCGGAGCGGGGTCAGGACGTTGTTTAGTCATCGAACGCGCCGCGATGGTCCGCAACGGCGAAAAATGCTCCTTCGTGGCACAACAGGCGCAAAGCCGTCACTCCTTCGCGCCGTCCTTCGGCCACCGACTCATTAGGGTCGATCTTTAGTCATCGGCGGCTCGATGGGTCCAGCGAACAGGCCCCCATCGAAGTACGCGTCATCGAGTTCCATGATCGTGTCGTCTCCCATCAAAATAACAACGAAATCGACCGCTCCGTCGCCAGGCACCGCGGAGATTTCAACGATCGTTTGCTGCGGCGATCGCTCGTCGACAAAGCGCAACCAGTAGTAACCGGGCGCGGTCGGCCGTGTGTCATTCCACTCCATATCAAACTCGCGTTGAAAGGACCGTTGTTAGTACATTAGCGCTTCTATCGCGCCGCGGTAACCCACAATGACTGCTGCCGCGGCGTGATCGGCTCGCTACCGACCGCCTGCCTAGCTGGGAAACCGCCACCGTTTTTCAGTTTGCTCATCCGAGTATTACGGGTCGCTGGCTTGACCGGATAAAGGAGCCAAGGCTACTTCTCGGCGCAGAACGTATCAAATCTCACAAAATCCGTCTCATTCGATACGCTCCACTGATGACCGCACCGATCTCGGCGGGACGCGCTGAAGAATGCCGTGCGCCAAGCGAACCCAATTGCGCGGCGCCGTGAAACAATTCGCTGAAATTCGCAAAAATCGTTTAAAAACAATTGCTTATATACCACTCTATTTTCACGACGATGTTCCACGCGGGGACAACAACAGGCACGCAGGATCTCACCGGTCACCTTAGGATTCCACAATAATCATGTGCGCGCGGTGAGGCTCCCGCGGCGTGGGAAGTCGACCGTCCCAGTCACGCTAACTCTTTTTTTGCTGACATTGTGGCGTCTTGCGCCCGAATCGCAACGGCCTGCCCCGCTCAACCTGCTGGACTGAGTGGCACCGCCCTCGCCTCTCGCCCCGCATCAGCATTCGGCGCCACCAGGGTGGCCTGCGATCAGAACACGTCGCGGCAAGCCAATGTCGGTCCTAACCGACGCCAGTGTTCGCGGGCGGAAAACAAACATGTCTCGTTGCCCGACTGAACTTCCGCGGCTGTCACGGCGACATTCAGCGACAAAGAACGTGGCCTCGTCGTCCTTCGCCACCCGGCCATCTGTCGGTGCACGATTGAGGCCTTGGCCGTCTTGCATTGGCGATCTTCGTGGCGGTCCCGGTTGCCTCCTCGATTCGCAGTGGCCCTCTCCCGATAGCACGACTAATCAGGCTTGACGAGAATCGCTCGCCCTCCTCTGCTTCGTCCGAGCGCGCGCGAAGACGGCGTGAGGGTGCCGCCGTGGGCGGCCGTCGATCTGACCGTCGGCGCCCGATTGGAACGATGATTGGACCGACCGCGGCGCGCGCCGGCACGCCCCCGCCCCCACCGATCGGCGCAGGTGAAACGGGCACAGAGCGCCCACGCATGCGCGGATGACGACGTCTAGTCGCCTGCCGCCCGTGGGTCTGTTTATGACCTGGTAAATAGATTATGGCGATGCCGTGGCCGGCGTCCAAGTGCAAGCGACGATTCTGATGGCCTCCGGTTGGATGCGGCAACGCGTCGGTTCCTGTCCGACGCACGACGCGGTCACCTTGGCGCCTTGCAACGCGCTGCCCAGTGCGGTTGGAAAGTCTCGACCTATCCGGTGTAGCCGCTGCACGAAACGCACTGCCCGCAGGATCCGCTCGGCGCCGCCAAACCTGGCCGCTTGTCCTTTCTCACGAGATCTGCACCGGCCGGCAGACGTCCGTGCACCGACCCACGGCACATTTCACCGAGCCCGTTTGTCGATCGCCACCTACTGCCGGCAAAACTACCGGCCCCTCATTGGCCCAACGCTTCGCCTGAAAGCGCAGATTCTCCGCACACGCGGCAGGCGATGTTGCACGCTGAAATCGCCGTACTGGACCCTCTGACAGCGTGACTGCTTTGCGGCGCTTAGGGCCCGCTGTTGCGCATCTGTGCTCGCTGCCAGGGCACGCGCGCGTCGGTACTCTACGATTGAGCCGTCGCGGAAAGGTCGTGTCGGCGCTCAGGCTAGGATGGAGGAGCCACCCAGGCTTCGCCCCGTGTCGCGTTCGTCGGGCACCCAGGGGTTGAGCTTCCACCTACCGAATCCTCCGTGTGGGAGCGCGGCACGCAGGGGTCGGTGCGGCGGGCGCCGGATGACGCGTGCGACGCGTCGCGCCTCGCCCGGTTCACGCACTCGCCTCGCTGAGTTCGCCCCGTGGTGGGGTCTCGATCGCAGTCTTGCAAGCGGGTTTTTGAGTTCTCGCCGAACCTGCGCGTGTGGGCGATATGCGGACGTTGATGGGTAAGATCGGTAGTTGCATTTCTATCGGGGTGATCGAATCGGCGCGTCGCCGTGGGTCGGTGCCCGCACTTCGTTCGTTCAATCCGCGCAGTGCGATTCATCTGGTCCCTCAGACGGCTGTCGCTTGCGCCCCGTCACGCGCCCGCTCCCCGCACTTTCAGGAACTGACGCAGGCCGGCGATGTGCTCCCGGACCGCAACCGTCACCGGAGGCTTCGTGTACGCCAGCGGTGCCGCGCAAGGCGGTGCTTTGCCCAACACTTCCTGTTGCGCATGGGCGAAGCGCTCGAGATCCAGCGCGGTGGCGGGACGGAGTTTCCCGGAGGTGAGCGCCGTGGCAAAGGACGGCACCCACCCGGCGGCCTGGCGGCCAATGCGCTCTGTGAGGCTGAAGATCGTCATGGAGTCACCGCCGGTCCCGATCACGAATTGGCGCCCGTTGTTGCCGTCGATAAACGTGCGGCCGGCATTTTCGCGGGCAATGGCTTGGGCGTCCACGCGCTGCCGCGCGCGCGTTAGCTTGGCACGGTGTTCGTCGTTCCGACGACGCACCAGGAGGGCGAAATCGACCGGGTTGCGGAGCAGGGCGCGCAGGTAGTTTATCGGTGCCTTCGCGCGCTTCAGGTGATGCCAGGTGGCTTCCACGACATCGGAGAGGCGCTTGCCGTGCTCTCCCGCTTCGCGCATAAGTTTGAAAATCAAGAAATCAAAAAAACCCAGGGTGCGCAGGCGCTGAAGGTCCGCCGGCAGCTGCCCCGGTTGTCTCTTTTGAAAAACAGTAGGGCTTAGATCCTTATATATTCCACCGTCTGCCACATTGGCAGACGGTACAGAAAAAGAAGACTTGTCCGATGCGGGTGCAGTTGAAGAGGACTTCTGGTTGGGTTCGACCTCGTGCGTGCGCGGAGGCTCCATGAGTCCGAGGAGGGAAGCGGCGTGCTCGGTGAGATGAAGGTAGGCGCGCCCAAACAACCCGGCCTCGACATAGCGGCCCTGCGGGCGACGCTCAATGAGTCCGGCGATCTCGAGATCGTCGAGGCTGCGATAGAACGTCCGCATGGATTGCAGCGCGCGGCCGGTGAGCAGCTCACGGCGCGCAAAGATGGCACCGAAGGGTTTGGCAGCGTCGACGGTCCGCGCGAGGGCGGCAAGGACAGCGCGAGCCCGCGGCGAGATCTGTTCGATATGCGCGGCGCGAAACGCCGCCCGAAAGATGATCCAGGGCAGGTTGGTTGAGTCGCAGCGAAAAGCGGTGAGGGCTGCGGAATCTTCGGGGTGTGCTTCACCCTCGCCAGCAACGAAGCGTTGCGCGATAGACATGTCGAGCGGTCCAATACGGTAAATGGATGGGTTTCGCTTGACTGTCGATCTTGTTGCGCTACACTCCGGGTTGAGCGTTGTACCCTTTCCGGTTTCCAGCCGGGGAGTGTGGTGCTAGGATTTCCAGCCAAGCCCACTTACGCAAAGGCCCTCAGTTTCCAGCTGGGGGCCTTTGTCTTTCAGGCTTTAGGTTTTCATCGATCTTGGTTTCGTCACGAAATGTCAATAAAAACAGAGGCTTAGGAATCGTGTTGCATCTTGATGGCGCTTGATGAACCCCTAAGTAACTGATTGCACACGAGTTTCGTGCTGAAAGTCATTGCTTCAATTTCGACTCGATTAGGGCTTGAATTTCTTTGGCCCATTCGTCTGCGCGCTCTGCCTCCACCTTAAGTCGCACACCAATCACGCCGCCGCGCGTGGTGATCTCACAGTAGTTCTTCTTGCCTTGCTTAACGATTAGTGTCTCGGCGGAAGATTGCTTCTTTGCGGGCTTAGCCTGAACACTCGAAACTGCCTCCTTCTGCGTGTAACGGTCTTCCTTGACCAAGCGCTCAACGGCCTTGACGACTTCGCTCGTTCGCCCCTCTGAGTGTGCGCGGGAAAGCTGAGCGGCGGCGTCGGCGCCCAATCTTTCAGGACGCTCTTCGAGGGCGGCCTTTGCCTCGGCAGGCAATCCGTCGAACGCAAAAATCTTGCTAACGTGGGCTTCCGACAATCCAACCGCCGCGGACAGCTCCTGTTGGGTTAGGGCGTCTGCAGCTTCTTGAAGGCGCTGAAAGTGCCAATACTTCTCGTAGTCGGAAAGGGAGGGAGCGAAGAGATTGGAAAAGAAGGCCAGTCTTTCGGCCTGATCCGGCTCCATTTCTGAAACGATCGAATCGATTTCCTCGATGCCTAAGTCTCGATAGATCGCAACGCGGTTGTTGCCTGCGTTGATATTCCATTCGCCGTCTTCACGTGCCTCCAGGATGACCGGATGCACAAGCGGATGCTTGGCCAAGTTTGCTTTAAGTTCGGCGTATTGCTCAGCGGTAAGCTTACGACGGCGTCCAGGAACTTCATGGAGCTTCGAGATAGGGCGCTTAGCTCTTGCACCCTTGTCCAGCTGCATCTTGAGATCGACGATCTCTCTGCGTTGCCGTTCCGCGGTCGCTTGTAACTGCATCAATTGACCCGGCGCTGTGCGAGGGGCTACGGGTTGGACATCCGAGGCTTTTTCCTTGTCCTCAGCCGTCACCTGAATGTTCTTAGCCCGGGCGGCCTGTTCCTTCATCCATGAAGCCATTGTTACTCCTCCTGTGCCCAGATTGCGCACACCTTGTCATCTACGCGATCGACCAACTGATCTACCGGGGTGCGAATGCGGCGAAGCGTTTCGGCTCCGACATCATTGGGACCGAGATCGTAGAAGGTCGAGAAGCGCATATTTGTATTGCGCGCCAAGTCCGATTCGGGAATCTCAATAGGCACGACGCGCGAACCATAGATCTGCGTAATCCAGCCTTGCAGGATCTGCGCGGCGGGCTTTGACGTCATGCGGGTAACGAGGACGTCGACGAAATCAAATTCCTTAGCCCGACCATCGTCGAACGCCTGCATCCCGTTGATGAGATCACCGAACAAGTGCCAGAACTGCACCATCGACGCAAAGCTCAACATATCTGGCACGACTGGCACGATAACTCCGTCAGCCGCGAAAATCGCATTGATCGTGAGATAACTTAGGGTTGGCGCGGTATCGACGATGATGTAGTCGTAGGTATCCTTCAGTTGCGCCAATCCGTCGTGCAAGACCTGTTCAAAACGAACCTCCCCGTCACTGGCCGCTCGTGCGGGCAACATGAATTCCGCATTGAACAGCTCGGTAGAGGACGGGATGATGTCTACGTTGGGCCAGTATGTCGGGACGGGGAGGGTGGCCATATCGAACGGTTTGCCCTCAAGATAGGCCTCGATCAAGGGCATGACGGTTTGAGATGAATCGACCTCAGCATGCGGATTGATGCCGTACAGCGTGCTTGCGCTTCCCTGTGGGTCAAGATCGATATGCAAGACGCGGCGACCTCGGCGCATCGAGAGACCTTGGGCGAGAAGGGTGGAAGTCGTGGTTTTTGTCACACCGCCCTTGAAGTTCGCCACAACGATGACCTTCGCCGGACCGTTGCGAGGGAGGGGATTGCGCTCAGAGCGAATCCATGCAATCGTCTCCTCGACCGTGAACTGGCGCGGGGAGCCGGGCTTGGCTTGCGTGCCTGCGGGAAGCTCGCCTTTCTTGAGCACGTACCCCATGCGCTGTTTGTCGATTCCACACATCTCCTGCAGTCGAGCAGACGAGATGATGGGCGGCACTTTACGAGGAAAGGGCTCGAGCATCTCATCGCGGATTTTCTGCAGCATGCCGTCCGACAGTTTCGCCAGGTGCATAAGATCAGCGCCCGTCGTTTTCCCTGCCTTGAGCTTTTTGATGGTGTCCATCGTTCTACCCGTAGCGTCCAGTGGACCGATTCAGAATATTTCGACCCAACCGGTCGAATTGTTCGAAGATTAGTCGTTGTGAAAAGTAAACGCAAGTTAACTTTGCAGCTTTCGACCTTGTCGCAGCGCCCCACCGGCGGCGCTTTCGCGCGAATATCTCGAATAAAGTTGAAGTGCGGACCGGCTTCCATGTATGAATTTAGGCGGCTATAGGGCAGTGCTCAACGGACTGAATGCCGGTAACAAGGCGTCCGATGCAGGCAGGATCTCGGTGCAAATCCAGCACAAGCCCAATGATGCGTTGCTCCACTCCATGTGTTTCTCAACATAGGGGCGCCCAGCCGCCACACATCCGTGGATAACAGCCCGCCCAACCTTTGAAGAGCTGCCGGATCTGCTGCTGGCTCTAGCTTGAGCGCCACATCGTGTTCGTCGAAATTTTCCCGAGGTCCACCGAGAGAGCGCCTGCCGAAATTCGTGCACTCATGCGGAGGTCTGCCAGCATGCTGTTTTTAGCTGTGAATATGAATCACGTGCGCAACTAACCGTCTAACCCCAATCACACCTTAGATCGTCCGCTGCCTGAAGATGGGCGAGTCCGCAGACGCGGACCGGGCTCTACTCGCTTCGCTCGCCGGGCCTGTAGTCCCGGCCGTTCGGTAACGATCCCTTTCGCAACACCCAATTCAAAGACTCATCTAGAAGGACCCGCTAAGGGGCTCTGCCCCTAGCGCGCTGCAAGGGAGATGGCTTCGCCCTGGCCGCGGGGTATCCCCAAAATTTTTTCGATACAGCGCCGAAAAAATCCCGGGTGATCCCCCTCCCCGCGTCCAGCCCTTGCAGCTTGCCTCCCCGGTCGTCGCCCGACGGTCGTCGGGTGCATGTGCGCAACCCCAGCACATCCACCCCGAGACCTAAAGGAGAGACCATGAAAGCACAAACGAAGATCCCTCTGCCCGACATCTATAGCCGGGTGACGGACAAGATCATTGCCGACCTGGAGCAGGGGGTCAGGCCATGGGTCAAGCCGTGGAAAGGCGGAAACGCCGCTGACCGGATCACCCTTCCGGCGCGACACAACGGCATCCCCTACCAAGGCATCAACATTCTGCTTCTTTGGGGCGAGCAGCTCGACAAAGGCTTCCTGTCCAATCGTTGGATGACATTCAAGCAAGCGCAGGCGCTCGGCGCCAACGTCCGTAAGGGCGAGCACGGAAGCCTCGTTGTCTACGCCAACAAAGTACTCAAGAGCGAGACCGACGACAAAGGCGACGAGATCGAACGTGAGATCCCTTTCTTGAAGGGCTACACAGTGTTTAACGTCGACCAAATCGAAAACCTGCCCGCGGAATACCGCACGGAACCGGCGTCCGTCAAAAGCGAGCCCCACGAGCTGATCGAGCATGCAGAAGCATTCTTTTCGAAGACCGGCGCTGTTATCCGTCACGGCGGGAATAGAGCGTACTACGCACCCGCGCACGACATCGTCCAGTTGCCCATCCCCGAGTCGTTCGATACGGCGGAAAGTTACGCAGCCACCAAGGCGCACGAGCTCACCCACTGGACCAGCCACACGACCCGCCTCGACCGCCAGCTAGGGAAGCGCTTCGGCGACGACGCCTACGCCGCCGAGGAACTGATCGCCGAGATGGGGGCCGCTTTCGTTTGTGCACAACTGGGATTAAGCCCGGAAGTTCGCGACGATCACGCCGCTTACCTCGACTACTGGCTCAAGGTCCTGAAGGTCGACAAAAAGGCAATTTTCACGGCCGCAAGTCAGGCGCAAAAAGCTTGCGAGTTCTTGTTCTCGCTGCAAGGCGCAGACGAACAACAACCAGCGTGAAGACATCGCCGAAGGCCTGGGGCGCAGCGCTCCAGGTCAAGGACGACTGTTTCGAAAACAAGGAGATGGACTCGTGAGCAACTTCACCGTTGTTTATGCCGTCAATGTCCCGCACTACGGCAAAACCCAGATCGAAGCGGCGACGGCGGCCGAGGCGATCGCCGTGGCTAAGCATCGCGATCCTGCGGAAATTTGCACCGAGCACGACCACAGCAGCGCCTCCTGCGCGCGTATCGTCTCCATTTTCGACGATGCTGGCCGAAGCATTGCGGAGGGCGTCACCCTCGACGGGGCATTTATTCGCTACGGAGGACGCACCGCCTGGCTCCTCTGCGAAGCTTCACCGGCTCTACTGGAAAGTCTGCAGAGAATGGTCTCGCGCTCCGACGATCTCGTCCATGCGCTAGTTTGCCCAAACGGTAGAAACGAACATCTAGTGGAGCGGCTTTCCGCCGCGTGTCATGTCGCGAAAACCGTGATTGCAGCGGCGAGCGGCGAGAACTGAATCTAAGCCGGCAGTCGACTTACCGGCGGAGGGGGCGAGTGCAGTCTCTGAGAAGATTGACGTGACATCAAGAGATACCGAAACCGTCGCTGCGGCTTGATCTACAGCGCCCCGTAAGTATGTCCGGGCGCGATCTCAGAGCATGGCAGTGTCCACAAACCGGTGGCGACTGGAATGAGCACTCGCTGAAACGCTTCCTTTCTCATAAGGCGCCCGCCAGCTTACTTCCGATGAAGCCGCCGACGATGCCGGCGGTTAGTGCGAAGACGGTCAGCATCACCACGAGCCGTCGCGCCTTACGTTCAAACGCCGCATTACCGGCAATAAGCTGGACCGCGCCACTGTTGAGCTGATTTCCAATCTGTGCGGCCGCTACGCGGCCCGCCTCCATGAGCCTGTCGCTATTCTGCTCGATCACCGATTCAAAATTGAGCTTCGCTGCGAGAAACGCCTTGCCTGCCGCGTCGGTGGTTGCGCGCTCGATCTTGCCAGATAGCACCTCATCAGCCTGCTCGAAGCGGCGCACGAGCGCATCGGCATCTTGCAAAAGCTCCGCCATCAGCGCTTCGCGTGCGGTGGATATGTTGCCACCCATGACGTTCCCCCGTTACTTAAACAGCACCTTGTACACGTCGTCCAGGTTCTTGTGCGCGGACTTCGCGAGCCGCTGCGCCGAAATCATGCTGACTGCACGCGCTTTCACTTCTTCGTCGGTCGCTTCGCGGAGCATGGCCCGGTAATCAGTCGCATCCGCGACGATCTCCGAAACATTCTTCTTGAGCACACGCAACCGCTCGAAAATCTCGTTTCTGAAAACCGCCGCTTCCGGTTTCAACGTGAAGCACTTGCGCTCCGCGTGAAGGCCAAAGACCGTACTGAACAAGCGCGGCACATCGCTCGCGTCTTCGAGTTCGACCTTGTTGAACACCACACGGATTTTCTTCGGGGGAACGCCAAGCCCGGACAGTGTCTCGATGGTGTTGACCGTGTCGATCTGCTGTTTCTTCTCGCTCACCGCAGGCACGACAAAATAGTCGAACTCCTCGTGAGAGCCGTCGAACTGGCTCATCTGTTTGATAAATTCCTCGACGTTCGATGCGCCCACATCCACGATGGCCGAGTCAAGCGTCATCAAATCCTCCTGAAGTCCGCCGTAGTCCTTGCCCTTGAGCCGTTCGGCGTTGGAGCCGGATGATCCCGCATTGATTGTTTCGACCTCGAACTTCGGCGCGTTCATTCGCGGCGCGAGTAGATTATCGACCAGCGTGGTTTTTCCCGGATTGCCACTGAAGTTGATGACGGCGACTTTCATGTGCGACTCCTTCGTTGCTGTTTGGCCAGGCGTTCATAACGTGCGAGTTTCTCGGCTTGTTCGGCTGGGTCGGGCTTCATCAGACGGTCAAGCTCTTGCATCGAGATCGGTCCGTGTGAGGCCACGTGTTCCGATGAATCTGAATCGGTTATCGACGATGAGTCAGGGTGGTGTTGTTGTGACACTGACTCGGTGGCGCTGGAGTGCTGGGCATTAGATTGAATTTTCTGCCCCGTCGTTTCTCGCTCGACCTGCTGCTTCTGCCGATATCGGTACAAGTAGCTTTTCAATGTGGCTTCGGTCAGATCGATTCCGCCCTCTCTCAGAGCTTTAAGAATATCCGCGATCCGCACGCCCGCTGAGATCCTCTGTTCGATCAACGGCATCACTTCGCGTACTTTCGCCGCTTTGGTCTTTGGCTCCAGTGCCGTCAAAGCCTGCATCACGTCACGTTGCGGCATTCATGCATCCTCCGAGCTATTGATACGCAGTCCTACTGCATCTGCTCTGTTTTCTTCATACTATCAACTTGCCTCTGTTTTGCAACCTTTCTGCTGCTACCTCGCATCTTTTTCGCCCACGCCCTTCGGGCTAGTCGACAATCACGCCCTTAACCCCTAGAGATCCCTGTCCTTAACAGGCCAGAAATCTCGATACACATCACGCACCCCCTTCGGGGATGCAAAGCCTTGGTTTTATGGGCCTCAAATCAAAAGTGACACTACTTTGGCTCTATAGCGTTGCTATAGAAATTCGCAGGAGAGCTATGTGTTTGCTCACTTGATACCTATAGACAATACTATAGGTAAGAAGAATGAGTTACTCTATTTTCAACACCAGGGATAACCACGCATGAGCACAGGCAAATCGATCCCAGTCTGGTTTTCAGAGGAGGATCGCCGCAGGGTCGAAGAGGCCGCGGCATTGGCGGGCTACAAGCATTTGTCGAAATATATTCGCGATAAGGCGATGAGTCGTGACAGCCAGCGTGAGCTTGCTCGCGACAGCATGGAAGCATGGGCTGAGCGGCAAGAGCTCAACGGTCGGCTCGCGGAGATTGAGCGTAGCCAGACGACTTCACACACACTGCTGGCCGCGCTGCTCTTCCTGATGCGCAAGAAGGCGACGACCGGCGAGTTGAATGATCTC
Organism: Burkholderia sp. THE68; assembly: GCF_009938265.1. NCBI lineage: Bacteria > Pseudomonadati > Pseudomonadota > Betaproteobacteria > Burkholderiales > Burkholderiaceae > Burkholderia > Burkholderia sp. THE68. The sequence goes on along the minus strand of NZ_AP022320.1, from coordinate 60,608 downwards.
GTCCTTGCATGCAAACACGCCGAGATAAGTACTGCTACGCCGGCGGAATTGCTCGCGGCTTCATCTCCCGAACTTGTTTCGCTGATCGCTCGCTTGACGGAGGAATCGTGATGTCAGGCCTGACCGACCCGATTAAGTCCATCGAATGGATCGACGCCGATATTCAGGCGGCTCTCAACTCACCCAGCATGAGCTACTGGCTCCGCGACGCGCTGCTCAGCGCGTTGCGGCGCGATTGCGTTGACGCGGCTCGCGATGCACAGATCCTGGCCACGCGGCTCGACAGGCGATGTGACGCAGTCCTCAGGCGCAGCGGGGGTTAGGCCGATGCAGAAACACGAAGCGGAAAATGCGACTTTGCTATTTGGCGTCAGCTTACCGATTGCCGGGTGGCTGGTCGGCACCTATGCCGCAGACGTGCCGCTGCGCCCGCTCCCGGAAGCGCTCACCGTTGCGCTCCATATGACGCCGCACAACCCGCTCATTGCGAGTGGCGTCGTGCTCGGTCTCGGTCTCGCGGCAACAACCGCGTATCTGTTGCACGAGTACGGCGACGACGGATTCCGCGGCGCCCGTTACCACCGGTGGCTGCGTGGCGCGCGCATGGCGAACTGGCACGGTGTCAAGCAGCAGGTGAAGGCCGCCAATCGTCGAGAAAATCGCCGTCTTCGATCCGAGCTGAAGCGTGCGGCAGCGCTTGATCCAGAGGCAGGGGCAGGGGCGGCGAGACTGAGCCCCAAAGCGGTGGCAGCAGACTTGGCGCCCATCATGATCGGTCGGATGCCCATGCCGTTGCACCTTGAGAACCGGAACACGCTGATTTGCGCGACCATCGGCGCGGGTAAGTCGGTCGCCATGGAAAGCATGATCGCATCGGCCGTGAAGCGCCGCGACAAGATGGCCGTGGTGGACCCGAACGGCACGTTCTATTCGAAGTTCAGCTTTCCGGGCGACATCATTCTCAACCCGTTCGACCAACGTTCAGCGGGCTGGACCCTCTTCAACGAGATCAGGGGCGTCCATGACTTCGACCGAATGGCCCGAAGCATCATTCCCCCGCAGTTGGATCCGACCGATGAGCAGTGGTGCGCGTACACGCGCGACGTACTCGCCGATACCATGCGCAAGCTGGTCGAGACCAACAATCCGGACCAGGACACGCTGGTCAATCTCCTCGTGCGCGAGGACGGGGAGGTGATTCAGGCGTTCCTCGCCAATACCGATTCACAGGGTTACTTTCGCGAGAACGCAGAAAAAGCGGTCGCCTCGATCCAGTTCATGATGAACAAGTATGTAAGGCCGCTGCGGTTCATGTCCAAGGGCGAGTTTTCGCTTTACCGATGGGTGCACGATCCGAACGCGGGCAACCTGTTCATCACCTGGCGTGAGGACATGCGCACGACGCAGCGCCCGCTCGTGGCCACGTGGATCGACACAATCTGCGCCACCATCATGAGCGTCCCCGACAGCGAAGTGCCGCTCGCGCGCCGACTCTGGCTCTTCCTCGATGAGCTGGAGTCTCTCGGCAAGCTCGAATCCTTCGTGCCGGGCGCAACCAAAGGCCGCAAACACGGTCTGCGCATGGCGGCGTCCATTCAGGATTGGGCCCAACTGGATGAAACCTATGGCAAGGATGCTGCGCAAACCTTGCTCGGATGCTTTCGAAATTACCTAATTTTCGGCGGGTCGAACGCGCTCAATACCGATAAGGCGAGCGAGATTTTGGGCAAGCATCAGGTCGAGCGAGTCCAGATCACGACAAACGCAGGCGGCGGTGCCGGGGGCGGCGGAGGAGGGCGCAGCCGCAACATGGTCACCAGCCCACCGGAACCGGTCGTGATGGATTCAGAAATCTCCTTCCTGAAAGACCTGGAGGGCTACGTCATGTTCGGCGAGGATTTTCCGATCGCCAAGATCAGACTGCCCTACGTCAAGTATCCGCATCGCGCCACCGCAATCGAGATCAAGTGACGGAGGCGCAGTCATGCTCAATGTGACGCCCATTCGCGGCAACAACCAATACGCCGCAGCACACTACTTCTCGTCCGCCGACGACTATTACGCCAAGGAGAATCCGGGCGAGTGGCAGGGCGAGGGGGCGCGGCACCTGGGTCTCACCGGGCCGATCGAACAGGCACAGCTCTCGCGCCTCCTGGACGGCCAGCTTCCCAATGGCGAGCGCATCCAGACGACGTTCGACCCCGTCGACAACAAAAAGCGCATGGGGCTTGACCTGACGTTCTCGGCCCCAAAGTCGGTGTCGATGCAGGCGCTCGTCGCCGGCGACCGCGAAGTGACTGCCGCGCACGACCGGGCCGTGACGCGCGCGCTCGAGCAGGTTGAGCAACTGGCGGAGGCTCGCAAGAAGGTCAAAGGCAAGAGCTATCGCGAGCGCACGGGCAATATGACCATCGCCAAGTTCCGGCACGAGATGAGCCGGGCGAAAGATCCTCAGTTGCACACGCACTCGGTCGTGATGAACATGACGCGACGCGCCGATGGCGCATGGCGCGCGCTCTCGAACGAGGACATTTTCCGTGTCCAGCATGAGGTTGATGCAATCTATAAAGCCGAACTGGCGAAGGGCCTGCAGGCGATTGGCTACGCCATCCGCCTCGTCGACGACAAAGGCAACTTTGAGCTGGCTCACATCAGCCGCGACCAGATCGAAGCGTTTTCAGCGCGCAGCCGTGTCATCGAAGAGGCCTTGGCGAACGAGGGCAAGACGCGCGCGAGCGCGAGCACGCTCGAAAAGCAGGTCATTGCGCTCGCCACACGCCCACGCAAGGACGAGTCCGACCGCGAGATCGTCAAGCAATACTGGGTCGAGAGAAGTCGGGAGCTCGGTATCGACTACGGCTCGCGTTCCCAGCTCGACGGGCGAAGCTATGACGTGACGGACGGCCGAGAACGCCGAAGGCAAGCTCACGTCGCCAACACGAGTAGCGCGGCAGCGGAACGGATGAACACCGCCGTCGATGGTCGCGCCGGTAATCGCACTGACTCCGGCGAGCGTGATCGCGTCGCCGCCACGAGTCTGCCGGCGGGAATTACGCCCGCGCAGGCGGTCGTGCAGTACGCGATCCATCACCTGACCGAACGCGAAGCCGTCGTGCGTGAGAGCGTCCTGATGGCGACCGCGCTGCGCCGATCCGTCGGATTAGCCGGTCCCGGCGAGGTGCGTACCGAGATCAAGCGTCTGGTGGGGCAGGGCGCACTGATCGAGGCGGTGCCGGCCTATCGCATGGCGGATCGGAAGGACGGACCCGCGCTTTCGTCCGCGGGTTGGAGAAATTATCTACAAGAGTTCAAGGAGTGGTCGAACAAGCAGGCGCAGCAATACATCAATGCTGCGATCAAACTGGGCTCGCTCGTTCCTGCCGAGAAGCGTTACACGACACAACAGGCACTTGCCCGTGAGAAGGCGATTCTCGCCATCGAGCGCACCGGACGCGGCGCCGTGGCACCGATTTTGGCCGTCACCACGGTCCGGTCAGCACTCGAACACTCCACGCTCAATACGGGGCAGCGTTCAGCGGTCGAGACCATCGTTGCCACGAGCAATCGATTTGTGGGCATTCAGGGCGACGCTGGTACCGGGAAAACCTACACCGTCAATCAAGCCGTCGCGCTCATCAAGCAGGCATCGGCCTCGGCGATGGGAGAGGGCTACCGCACGGTCGCGCTCGCGCCGTACGGCAATCAGGTCAAGGCGCTCAAGAACGAAGGTCTCGAAGCGCACACCCTCGCCAGTTTCCTTCGATCCAAGGAAAAGCCGGTGGACAGCAAGACGATCATCGTCTTGGATGAATCGGGCGTCGTCGGCGCGCGCCAGATGGAGCAAGTCATGCGAACGGTTGAAAAGGCAGGGGCGAGAATGGTGTTGATCGGCGACACGAAACAGACCGAGGCGATTGAGGCAGGCAAACCATTCGCCCAGCTACAACACGCTGGGATGCAGACCTCCCGAATCAGCGAAATACAGCGCCAAAAAGATCACGAACTGAGAGCGGCCGTCGAACACGCGGCCGAGAGCCGTGTTCACCAATCCCTCGCGCATCTCAAGCATGTTGAGGAACTGAAAGAGCCAGCGGACCGACACCGCGCCATTGTGAATGACTACATCAAGCTCACCGAAGCTGAGCGCCGTGAAACCCTGATCGTCGCCGGCACGAATGAGGCACGCCGGGAAATCAACAAAATGGTGCGCGAGTCACTGGCGCTCACCGGCAACGGACGGGAGTTCGAGACCCTGACCCGTGTGGATATGACGCAAGCGCAGCGCCGCTTCGCGCCGAGCTATCAGCCCGGCATGGTGATTCAGCCGGAGAAGGATTACGTGAAGGCCGGGTTGATCCGCGGCGAAACCTATCGCGTCGCCGAAGCACTCCCCGGCAATGCGCTAGTCTTGTCGCGACAAGATGGCATCACGGCTACGATCAACCCGCGTAAAGTGACGCAGCTCAGCGTCTATCGCCTTGAGCGAGCGGAGTTGTCTGTTGGAGATACCGTACGGATCAACCGTAACGATGCGGGCCGTGATCTCACCAACGGTGACCGCATGCGCGTAACGGGCGTGATCGGCGGTGTCGTAAGCCTCGAATCGGTCGAGCAACGCAATGGTCGGTCAGTGCGGTCGTTGGAGCTACCGATCAGCCGACCGCTTCACCTGGAGCACGCGTATGCTTCGACGGTCCATAGTTCGCAAGGCCTGACCAACGATCGGACCCTGATCGCGCTCGACACCACGAGCCGCACGACGTCGATGAATCTGTATTACGTCGCGATCAGCCGAGCGCGGTATGAGGCACGCGTCTACACCGATTCGATGAAATCGCTGCCCGCGGCAATCGCACGCCGCTTCGACAAGACGACAGCGCTGGCCATTCAGCGAGAACGCGAACTGCAGCGCCGCTGGCAAGACATGCAACCACGAGGCGCGGCCGAGGGGAAGCAAGCGTTGGAACGTCAATCGCTCGGAGATCAACGCAAGCAACCGGCCAACGGTCGCAAGCCCTCAGAATTTGGTCGATTTGGATAGTCTTCGCTTTGACGGACGAACACTTGTTGATGGGTGCCCCGCCAAGTACTTGAGAGCGTCCGCTATTCCTTCGAACGGTCGAAGGGCAAATGGATCAAGTCAACGAAGCACCGCGAGATCGGCCTAATCTCAATCGCGCAGGCGATCGCAAGGGCGCCGACCACGAAAATCGCGATCCAACGTCCCGGGTCCGGCCAGCTGGCAATCTGACCCAACATCTTTGTGGCAATAGATCCGATCAGATAAGTGACGACAAGGAAGGCGATCACATCGGCGAGACGGATAAAAAGCGGTCGGGTCATCTTTCGTGCTCCGTTTATAGATGGGCTGAGCGCCGCCGACTTCGTAGACATAGCGTCTTTCGTCGAACCTGTTTTGCACACGGCATTTGCGCGAGATTAGCCCGCTACCAAACAACCGTTTAACATCCGTCACCAACGCACGCGCTGTTGCCATCCGTTGTCGATATAGACGTCGATGGCGCGCGGGTTTTGCGGTAGCTGCCAAAGCACCTTGTCGAACACGGCAACGGCATACGTGTTGTCATAGTTGCCCACGACGTACGATCCGATCCGTTGACCGACACACGCCCGCGCGCCCGAAACGTAGCCGTCACTGAGCGATGACTCCGAGACTTGCGGTCGATCACTCAGTGTGTACGATCCATCGCCCCCGAACCAGCCTCCCTTGTTACCGCTCGATCTTTTCTGGCCCTGTACGACGTAAGCGCCGCGCTCGGCGGGTAGCAAAGGCGCAGGGCAAGGATCATACGGATCATAGACTTGACGGGCGTAGCTCGATCCATCATTGCCGTCAGCTTGATCGCAACTCGGAAACGGTCGCCCCTTGCTCAGATCGTGGTAGAGCTGGTTGATGGGAGGTACGCATTCGCTAACGCCTTTCGGTCCGCCGTTGGATGCAGGGTTTGCGAGGCACAGCAGCACCTTGCAGCCGTATTCCGAGGCCTGCGTCGACATCGACGCGCCGAGCACAAACAGAGTAACGAGGGCTTTTTTCATCGTTTCTTCTCCCAATGGAGCTTTTCTCGTGATCTAGAGAAGCGTCAATCTACAAACTGCACGAACGGCGCAGCCTCTTGCGTGGTCGATGTCGGTGATCGCTGGACAGGGACAGGCTGCGTTTCGTGTGATGACGACGTTGAGACGGGACGAGTCGGGTTGGCTTCGACCGCTGCGCCCTTCGTTGGTGTCGCGAGTCGCACTTTGACAGTCGGCTCTTTGCTGGTGTCGTCGACCGGCAAGGCGGAAGTCGGTTCGCGACGCGACCGGCCGTCAGCAAACATCACCCATTGCGCCGACGCAGCCGATTGCTTCGCAGGCTTTGGGATGGTCGCCTGTCGCACTGCAACGCCGGCATCATCGCGATTTAGCTTTACTGCGGGCACGACGGGAATCAGTTCGGCCGTGTCCGTCGCGTTTGCAACAACCTTTTGCACGTAGCTCGGCTGACCCGCGCGATCTGGCCGGAAACCGCGCGTGAAGTTGCCTGAGTAGTAGCAGCTGAACGCCGCGCGCAGCGCCTGCTGATCGTCTGGAATCCGGGCTCGCGCTCGCTGGTAGCAATCTCTAAGAATCGCACCGCCGGCCTTGAGGTTGCGGCACGGCTCAAATACCGTCTCGTAACGCTCGCCGTACTTCGCAAGGTTGTAGCGATTAACCTGTCCGAGGCCAATCGAAAAATTGAATCCCTGGCGCTCGAGCGCTCTGGCCGTCGCGACCGCCTCCGGCAAGTTGCGCGGCTGACGCTCCAGCCGACCGCCTACAACGCCAATCGCGAAGGGATTTCCTGCCGATTCGGTGGTCACTACGCCCCTGAGCGTGCTCGGATGCACCCCTGGGGCGCACTCGGCGGCCAGCTTGTCGAAGGGCAGGGCCGACGCTGGCGTCTGCGCGGTAGCGATCCGGGAGAGGGCGATCAGCAGGCCGGTCGACAGCAATGTTGCGGACAGATCACGCGCCTGCATAAAGGATCTCCGATATGTAGCGGCCGTTGCGCTCTGTGTATTTCCACTGCACAACAACGTCGATACGCCTCTTGACGCGCTCGATGATCTGTTCGCGTGTCATCGAGGTATGGCCGTCCATCAGCTCGCCGAACCGGTCGTACATCTCGGCGGGCGAATCCGTGTGGATGGTCGTAAGCGATCCCTTGTGGCCGGTGTTGAGCATGTTCACGAACTCAACCGCCTCCGAACCGCGGATCTCACCCATGATGACCCGGTCAGGTGTGAGCCGCATGCACGAGCGAAGCAACGTGGTTGGTGTCACCGCAGCCGGTCCTGACGCTTGATGGCGGGCGTAGGACAGTCGCACGCAATTCGGCTGCGCCGGCTCGATTTCTCGAGAGTCTTCGATCGTGACGATGCGTTCATGTCCGGGTATTTCCTGTACCAGCGCATTGAGGCATGTGGTCTTGCCGCAATAGGTGCCAGCAGAAATGACGATGTTCTTGTGCGCGAGGACGGCGCCGCGTAGGAACGTGTCCCACTGCTTCTCGCGGTACATCTCCTCCAGCCGTGCATCCGAGTACGGCTCGTCGACCACGTCGCCGTTCACGAAGCGGAACGCGCCTTGTTCCAGGTATTTCGGCAGACTCATCCGAACGAGCGATTGCTTCCGAATCGTCATCGCGATGGTTCCCTCCGGCACAACGGGCGGGAGGATCATTTCAGCCCGATAGGTTCCGCGCTCGAAATCCGGAATACCATCATCAAGGTTCACAGGGATTTCAGCCGAGAGAATCGGGCTCTCCCGGTCCACCTCAAGACTCTTGAAGGAGGCGGTGACATCGGCCAATGACGACAGAAGCTGATACGACAGGCCGGGCACTTCGATCTTTTCCGCGTAATACGAATCTTTTTTTCTGAGCCAGAGTTCGCCGGGCTTGTTGACCTGGATCTCGGTCACCTCTTTGTCATCGAGATAGTCCGCTAACAGGGAGAGCTTGGCTCGGAAGGAGGCAATCTGCGACATGTCTCCTCCTCATTGAATAAACGTTACGCCATCGACGTGCTTCGCCGCGTCGATTTGTTCCTTATAAATCGACGTGAAATCCAGATCCTTGTTCACGTAGATACGTACGCGGGAGCCCGCTGGCACTGTGACGGTGGGCTGAATGTTGATGTACGGAGAAAGTACTTGCTGCGACGACTGAGCCGCGGCTTGCTGGACCGACTGCCGGTATTGCGAGGCGGAGTTGTTCTGGTCGCCCGAACTCACCCCCGCGTTCGACGCACCGGCACCGATGATTGACAGGAGGGCAGACATGCCGAAGATCTCAGCAAAATGGGTGTCAACGATGCCGCCCATACCCGCTGTTCCAAGTTGGTCGCTGCCAGCGCTGTCAATGGCAACTTGCACGCCGTCCGGACGACGCAGGGTGTTCCACACGACGAAGACGCGATCCTGGCCTTTGCGCAACTCCGCGTTGTACGTGCCGCACACTCGAGAGCCCCACGGAATGAGTTTGAGCCGACCTTGTGCGCCATAGACGTCGCGTTGCACAAGCGCGCACAACTGGCCCGGGAGATCGGAGATCGCTCGCGGTTCCAGAACCGCTTCAATAAACTCGCCTTGCAAAACCTTGTAGGGAAGATTGTCGATCTGACTTGCCATGCTCACCGGGACAGCGTTGCCACTTACCGCGCGCGCGAAGCGCGAATTGGCATCTTGCGGACCCTGATCGCCCGAGCCGCCTCCTAACATCCCGGTGTTCTGCCGAACTTGGCTGCCTGCATCAGGCCCAGACTGTGATTGAACGCCTGCTGGCTGATTCGCGCTGTTTGGCGGGATGATGGCCGACTTCATGCGAGCTTCCAGTAGACGGCGCGCTTGCTCTCGACGCTGCATTTCCATCTGCTCGCGCTGCGCTTTCATCGGGTCATCGGCCTGCACCGTGCTTGCCGGTGTTGGAGCGGGTGCTGCGGCGACAGAGGAAGTACTCGCCGCTTCATGATCCTTGAGTTTCGGCACAGGCTTCCGATCTGGGATGGAAATATCGCTGCTTGCCGCCGATTTGGCCGTGTCATTTCCGCTGTGCTTGGCCAACCACACCGCCGCGATGGCGCCGGCCGCGATCGCGGCGATGGCGATGCCACCAAACCGCTTCTTTCGATTGTCGACGACCATCGACGCATTCGCCTGCTTCTCCCACTCGCGAACGGCCGCTTCGCGGTCATCTGGCGTATTGCTGTTCGGATCCGCCATATCAATGCTCCACTGTTCTGAGCGCCGAAGCTGCGCTCATATCAGCACGGCGATATGGATTCGCATTGTTCTGTACGCAGAGGTGGGCGTCGCCGTTGCGCAGCGTGAAGAGGCTCGCAGTCCGCTTGACGACCATGTACGGGCCTTCCCGGCGCGGACTCACTGCAGACTCGGTGCCGTCCGGACCCACGGTGTAGAAGGAGGGAATCTCAGCGTTCTGGTCGAAGAGGAAATAAGTGAACTGACCGTCGTCAAATGCGCGTTTGAGCGGAATTGCGGTTTTGTCTCCCGATATGCCATAGTCAATATTCAGTCGCGCAGGATCAATCCCGTTACTCGTGCTCGCGCCGGCACGGCCCCCGCCGACGTAGCCGCTTATGTTCGCATTCTGGTTTGAACCTGAGTTCAGGTAGATGAAACGCACGAGAAACGTCTGCGTCGTGCGCGCCTTCGAACTGGTGAGCTTGAAGTAATAGGTGCGCTTGTCGGTCACGACGGTCAGGTTGGTTGCCGCATTCGGCTCGACCGGCTTGATGAACAAGCGATTCTGGTAGGGCACTGTCTGCCAGGCGATCGAGTCACCCAACGAGACGACCTTGACTATCTCGTCGTTGGCAAACTCGATGGAGGTCTGGTAACCGTATGTGCCAACCACCTCGTACACTTGATTTGGGTCGTACGGAACCTGCTTGACGCGATCATCAGTTACAAGCGCATGCGGGAGTTTGGCCGCAAGTGAGGAGGCAGGAATCAGCGAAATCGTCACGCTGCTGATCATGGCGAAAGCGATGGGAGCGGATTTGAAGTTCATGGTCTGATTCCTTTCACGAAGCACTTGCCGACGGCGCGTTACTGGCGGCTCAACTCTTGATCCTTCCGATACCCCGTCGTGGCATATCCGAGCGCGTTCTCCCAACGGTCGCCCAACGCGAGCGGTTTGAACGTAAAGGTGTAGCGCACGAGCGCCGTGTAGTAGTCGGTCTTCGGCGGGCTGCCAGGCTTTTCGGTGATGGATTGAAAGGAGACTTGATAAGCATCCTTTCCGAGCGATGTAATACCCGTGATCTTCGGATAGCGACGGCCGCCTTGGCCGAGCTGGTAGTAGGGGTTGTTAGCGTTATCCGCACTCGTCTCCGCGTCATACTGTGCGGCGACCGATTGCGTCGAATGCAAGCGACACAGATCGGCGAAGCGTTGCCGCCAGTCCGGGTCAAACGTGTTGCAATACATGATGAAGTCGTACACCTGGCTCTGGACAAAGCTTTCCTGGCCTGAGATGGTCTCCTTGTTGACAACCTGTTGCTTTACCACGTGCCCATTTGCATCGAGCACGGACACGACTGGAATGACCGTGTGAATGTTGGCTAGCACGGTGATCGCGCTAGCCATTCCGCCGACCACAAAGAGAAGCAAGCCGATGAAGAGGTATGCACGGTTGCGCTCTTGCTTGAGCTTGTTCGAGCCGCCAAGCTGCGAACGACGTGTGGACACATCACCCACGAAGGTTCCTTTCGCGAGAGACTTCATTTGCCTGCTCCTTTCGCTAGCGCCATGCGAGCCACCATGACCAGTGTGCCTGTGGACGTCGATGCACCTCCCGCCAACGCCGACGCCCAACTTCTAACGCCTAACATGAACAGAATCAGGACGCCTTCTACGATAACGAGCTGCGTTGTCTGCTCGGAAGTCACTAAATCAGGAGACGGGGCTTGTGCGGCTTGGCCCGCTGTATCGATAGCGTCGCCGAAGGCCAGAAAGCCGAAGCGAACAATAGCGATTACGAGGACGTAAATGAAAACGAACGTCAGCATCTTGCTCAACCAGTTCATGAACCACTGTCGCGTTTCGGCAAACATCAAGAAGCCGATGAATAAAGGGCAAAGAACCATCGTGATCGCCAGCCCGAACTTTGCAATCGTCATGTACACCAACGCGAGTACAAATAAAATGCAGTTCAAGACGAACAGGAGCAAACCGTCGAGGATCATCGCGATCTGATAGAAATCCGCTGAACGCAGCGTTTCCGACACTTGCTGAACATTGGTGAAGAGTGCATCAAGCATCTGTGTCGTCGGCTTGCCGGCCATGAGCGTTGCAGATGCGCTTTCCATTGCAGATGTGAAGGCGCTGTAGATCAGCTGAGCGAAGCCCGCCCAGTTAAGTGTGCCAAACACTGCCACCGTCATAACGCACTTCGCTAGCAAGTCTCGCCACTGAACGCCCGCATAGCCGGCGTACACCCTGTAGCCGAAAAGTGCCCAATAGAGCACCGCTGCGTAAGTAAGAGGTGTCGAGACTGCAGATGCAATAGCAGGATAGGTCTGCGACAGAAATGACCCTGTTACGCCGTCAGCCGCACCGACCAAACCCTGTAAAGTCATCGCAGCCATGGCTAATGAACTCCCATTACTTCGCGCCAATGGTCTTTGACACGCGGATCTAGCACATCAGAGCGCGTGAGCTTGACACCAGTTGCACTAGAGACTCGAGAGATTGTGCCGCTTACGCACACGTCGACCTTGTGCGGCTCCGGATTTGCCTGCATGAAGATGTCGGCCCCGCAATACGGCGGCATGAGTTGCCTGAACTGGGACTTGTCAGCGGTCAGCAACGGATTCTCCCTTGGCACGATTAGGACATGAGCCTCTGCTGGTGGCGTTTGCTGCATGTTCGGAACAGCACCGGTCGATGGCTGTCTCGGAAAAAGGTAGTAGACAGCACCGCCGACGGCGACGGCCACAATGGCCCCTGAAATCAGCATCCAGTAAAGATTGCGCATTGGCTTTCCTTTTTTAGGTACGTGTTTTGATCGGCTCGAATTTGCAAGCGCACGGAGACTTATCGAGCTTGTTCGACGAGTTTGCACATCCACCCATGAGGCCAATGAGAAGTAACACGGCGAATAAACGCCAAGCTTTCTTCGCAATCTTCACCATCGGCCAGAAAAGGATGAAGACTGGAAGGAACGCGAGGATTTTCATGACATCTCTCTCAGGAACTATGTTTTCTCGCAAGAAGCAAGTGCTTATTGACCAGTACGATGGAAATATCTCTGTGTCGCTGCGGTTGCCTGATTCTGCTGGTTCACCAGATTCGCTTGTAAATTCATGTTCATTGCGTTGAGCTTCGCCATGGCGCTCGACAACATGCCGTTCTCGCTGGAGATGCGGTTCTGCAAGTCTTGGGCATCTTTAACGTTGGTCGTTGTATCCACCTGCTGACTCAGCACGGATAGGTTGTTGAGGTGCGTCTGGACCTCGGAATACAGTGAGTCCCCACCCGCTAAAGCAGCCCGAACCGAATCTGTGCTCATTTTGTACGTCGTCGCATTTTGCGCATTAGGATCCGCGAACACGTCCTGCGGCATTGTGTTGATCAGCTTCTCGTAAAAGTTTTGCCTCGCACCAAAGGTGCCGCTCTGCTGTTGCGAAACTACCTCCTGCCACGATCCCGGTACAACCGATGCCGCGTTGATCGACTGATTCAATCCGATCGAACCACGACCATAGCTTCCGGTGACCGCTGCGTACTGATCTTTTAGAGTTTTGTACTGTTCCTGCAATTGCGAAAGTTGCTGCTGGAGTTGAAGAAAGGTCGCGGCGTCGAACGTGGGGATGCCGGTCGCGTAAATTGGCACCGAAACGCTGAGTGACGCGCCTAGGGCGATGGCTAACAGAGTATTTCGCACGGTCCCGCTCCTTACCTTTTTAGGTTGTGGGTGTTCTCGGCGAGTGCGCGCTGCATAAAGACTGGTACCCATTGTTCCGGGTCGTCGGTCTTGAGCTCAATGATGATTCGCTCCATCAGCGCAACGCCCCTGTCGTTCGAGGAAAGGACAGGAATAAATTCACGCATATCAGACAGATCGAACCTGACCCGAATCGACTCGTTGCCGCGCCGTATCAAAAACTTGAAGCTCTCGGGCGGAGTGTCGTGAACGAAGTCGAACTCGCCGATCGTGAGGCCGAGACGGTCCACCAGATCGGTCTTGCTCGCCTCGCCGTTCGGAAGGAAAATCTTCGTTGCAGTTTGCTTCTGGATTGAATCGGTTTCGCAGTAGAGGTATTTCGCATCGGGCGTGACGAAGATCAGCAGACCGTTCTTACGGCGGATCTGCATGATGTAGCTGTCAATCTTTTCGCGCCAGTACGCGTGCTTGACAAGGTTCTGACCTTCTTCCAGCACGAGGATGAACGGCTCGCCGTTCATGGACTGCTCGATGCGGTGGAACGGATAGCTCAAGACGACGGGCAGCTCGGGCCGAGCAACCCCGTCCTTGATAAGTTGCCGCATTTCGAAGCAGTAGTGCCGGCACTGCGTGAGGCTGATGCTGTCGTTCTCGTTGTCGAACACGCCCCAGTTGGCACCTGCTGAACCATTTGCGCCATGCCAGATTCGCATGTCCTTCGCGAGTTCGCCCTGACCAAAGCACCATGCAACGTTGCGCAAACGTCGGTCTTGAAAAGGCAAGACGTCGTAGTTCTCGGTGACTGCCCGCTTGAATCGCTCGATGTCGGCGGGAACGAGCGTTCCGCCATAGCACGTGCGCATCAGCGTCATCAATTCCACGAGGTACAGGCGATTCTCGGGGGAGTCGGGCAACTTGAAGGGATTCCAGCCGGTGTTTCCCTGAACCGACAGCGTGGTATGTGGCGCACCCATCGCTCGCATGAACACCTTCGCACCCTCGCGGTTATCAAACCAAAACACGCGAGGCCGGGCCTTGTCTGCCATGGCTATTAGTGCCGACAGTAGGGTGGTTTTCCCTGCTCCAGTGTCTGCGGTCAAGGCCAAATGGCCCGCGACCATCCCCTCCATTTCTCGATGGAAGTTGAAGTAGTAGGCGGTGCCGCTCTCTGTTTCGAAAGGCATGATCGCAGGCCCCCACAGGTTGCCGTCGATCTTTCCAATCGCGTAGTTATGCAGCGATGCAAATCCAGCGAAGTTGCCTGACTTGATCTTCCCGCGCCGACCGATGAAGTGCTGCGCCTGGCCAGGAAGCTGCGACCAAAAAAAAGTCTCGACCGCAAACCATTCACGCACCGCCTTCACACCGAGGTTGACGAACGATTTCTTGAGCAACGCGACCGCGTTGTCAAGATCCGCAATCGTTTGCTTTCTGTTCTCAACAGGGTCGGCGTGCGACGTTGCGGCAGGCACATGGGCGAGGATCGTCAAATGATGGAGGCCGTTGACTGCTCGACCGCTCGTCAGATCGCGCAGCCCATCAGTGATTTCCTTTTTGTCCTCTTCTGCACCGCCGTCCCGGTCGTTGACAACGAGACGTCGCCGCTCTTGTTTCATATCGTGCTCGGCTGTAATACGGTCGCTGAAGAAAAACGACTGCGTGACGATGTACTCCACGGGTTGCTTCAAGAACTCGTTAAGCATGTTTGAGGGCGTGCGTGCTGGCCATTCCGCCATGCTCAGCATGGCACCGGCCCGCGTTGCGCTGAGGTTTTGCACGGCCATCATGTTGCCCACTACCTTGAAATCGAGCCAAGACACAGCAAGCGTCCGGTCGAGCTGCAGGTCGGTGATGGGTACACGTTCGTCTTCCAGATTGATCAGGTAGTGGAAAAACCCAGCAATCTCCGAATAGTCTTGGCCGAGATAGTCCTCTACGTCTTCGCGGTCGTACACTTGACACACGTCGTACTGAGTCTGAAACTCTTTCCAGCTCAGGTTGAATCGCCGGATCGCGACCTGAGCATCCGCCGCACTAACCTGTTCATTGAGAAACGCCGGTCGGCGCCGGACACAAAGCTTTCGCGCACCGTAGCCGGACAGGGTCTGCACGACAAGATTCGTAGCTTCGTTCAGGTCCTTCGCTTGCTCTTCTAGGGAATCCACGTCGTCAGACGAAACCTTCGCACCTGAGGCGAGCGAGAAAACGCGGTCCAGCAGACCCGGTGCTCCTTGCCGAAAGCGATTCCGAACGATGCTGATGTAGATCTTGTTCACGTAGAACGATCGCTTCTCATACCGCTGCCGCCAAGCTGCGTTGAATCGCCGCGCAAACCACGTACCGCCATCACCTTCCGGGTACTGGTTCACCTTGCGACGAATCAGGTGAACGTAGACGCCGCGGTCGCTGTTCGCGATCGAACGCAACACGGTATTCCGTCGCCGTTCGAACTGCTTCATTTGGGTCGAACTAAACGAGTCGAAATACAGTCCATCAAGCTCAATAACCTGCACCAGACCATCATCTTTCGTGATGATGGTTTCGTCGTCGTAATGCACGGTATAAGGGATCATGTCGCTTGCAGCCATTTCCTTGTGGTCGAGGGCCGCCCCGTCCGGCAGCGGCATCGACAGCGACATGTCGAACTTCTCTTTCAGAACGTCAACGAGGCGCATAGCGTCGGCATCTCCAGAAGCGCTTGTTCGGGCAGGCCTTCAAATGCGTTGCGGCTGCCAAGATGTCGAACAAGTAAACGTCTTTGAGACAGATTAAATAACTAGCAAGCAGGAGGAAGGGGATGGCCATTGCGGGCAACACGGACCGCGAGATCATCGCGGCCATGCCCGGAATGTAGAAACTCATCGCCAGACTTGCGAGCGTCAATCCACCGACCATCGTGGGGCGAGTCATTGCAGCGACAAGCGCTTCCCCCTCATCGTCATGAGATTCTTCGCCCACACTCATACGATCGTTCCGGCGGAGCGTGCCTTGAGATCAGATACGATGTTGGGAGCAAAGAAGACGAGGCCAATGCCGAGGCCCCAACCACCGAGCGTCATGAGATCGATGCGGCCGGTCTTCCAGCGGTATCCTTGGATTGCCAAGGTGATGATGCCGATGTAGTAGCCCCACTCGTAGATCAGCAATTGTGTGACTGATCTCAAGAAAGCTGTGATTCCGCCAAATGTTCCCGATGCGTCTTGAGCGTGTGCGAGCTGCGGAAGAAGGAGGAGGGCGATCGCACAGGCATTGGCGGTCAAGTCGAGTACCTGGCCCAGTCGATCGGCTTTCTGGGTTTCGGCGGCTTGGTTTGAGTTCTGCGTTTGCATTTTTGGCCCTTTCGTGAGCTGAACCTTAAGGTTCGTTAGTTTTTGAATAAATTCGATAATTTATAAGTAGTACTAATATATGACTTGATCTTATCTCGTGATTGAAGAATTGATTAGTCGTGGTTTGTTTGATCGAACTCGCTTGTAGGGTCGGGCTGAGATTGAGTTGTTTCTCGCATACGGGTCCTCAGCTCAACAACCAATTGGGCGTTTCGAGATCGCTCTTCGGCTTTGGCGCGCGCGCTGAGCCACTCATTCAGCTCCTTGGGAATTCGATACTGTGATCGAACAGATTCGCCCATTCTCGCTCCTTCTCCGTTGGTGTCACTATATAGTGACTTATTGTCACTATACGACAGTGTCTGGGTAGTGTCAAATTTAACTATGGAAGATACCCACCGCTCTCAATATCGCTTGCCTTGGCCTCTGTACGAGGAGCTGAAGGCGGCTGCGGAGAAAAACCGCCGACCGCTGAATGCCGAGCTCGTCGCACGTCTTGAATCAACGTTTCCTCCGCTCTCGGCAGGCGCCGGCACTGAGATATCGACGTTGCACCTCACTATTTCTCGAATGTCCCTGGCTGAGCTCATGACGCCAGCCGAGATCACGATGTTTGCGCAACGAATGCTTGACATCGTGAATAACAACGGCGGCACCAATGACGCACCTCGCTAGTGCCTATGATCAGACAAAACATCGAAATTGTTCGTAATGTAGTGCCACTTACTTTGTAAGAGTTTGTGTCGCTCCTACGCATTTGTATTGCTGCTGTGCAGCGGGCCTTCGACGGCATTTATTGAACTATTCGAAAATGGTGCTGATTTTCTCAGCGAGGCGACGCACTTCACAAAATGCGGCTCCGTCTTCAAGGCGAGCTTACGGCGCTCGAGTCGCGCGAAGATAGCTTCAGCTTCAAGTGAAGGCACCGCGCTCCGTCGCGCGGCCACCGCGGCGACGCGGGCATATCGTTGACCCCGGTACTGTTGCTGTGTCCGGCCCGTCCTGGAGCCACTAGTAACGCGGCGAGACAGAAGTATCGTGCGGCGATAATGTCTGCATGCGCTACCTAACAGGTGCAGGATCCGGCGAGTCGACGGATCGGCATCGACAGTACGGGGAAATGGAATGAGAAGGTCGGCGGAGAACAAGTTGCGAGTCGTTGCGGTTCGCATCGACCCGGTAATCGAGCAGCGCCTCCGAGTGCTGGCCGAGGTAACGGGACGAAAGCAGTCGTTTTTCTTGCAGCGAATGATCGAGGAGGGGATTGACGCGATGGAAGACATTTGGCTGTCACCCGAGACGCTGGCCAAAGTTCGGAATGGCGAACTGTCGGACTTGGTTGGGGAGTACGGTACGACTTCAGATTTATTCGACCTGGAAGCGGCCGATACCGGATCAACGTAGATGCGGTTTCGTTGCCGCAGCCTGCAGCGATGAGTAGTGAGCAATCGAAATGGGGGAAGGGATGAACAAACAAGAATTGGTTGATGCAGTCGCATCCGAAGTTGGGATCAGCAAGAGCGCAGCGGAAGAGGCAATCGGAGCTGTGTTGGAGACGATCTCGACGGAGGTAGCGGCAGGAAATGCGGTTCAGCTCGTGGGGTTCGGCACGTTTGGCCGTGGAGAGCGCGCCGCACGAACGGGTCGTAATCCGGCAACAGGCGAAGCGATGTAAATTGCTGCAGCGAAGACCGTGAAATTCATGGCCGGCAAAGCATTCAAGGATGCGGTCAACCGGTCTTGACCTGGCGCGCGGTTGTTGTCGAGCCACTCAGAAAAGTTGGCCGCCAAGCGGTTGCAGACTGGTGAGCTTGACAGCGCCCAGGCGCTCCGAGCCATCCGGATGAATCGATCTGATCATCACGCGTTGACCTCGTGCTCCACCCAAGACCTCGACGATGCAATCGCCATAGCGTGCGATGGTGCCGCGCGGCGGCTTTCGCCTCATGTTGTTTCGTTTAGAAGAAGAGGGCATAGACAGATCTTGCAGCTGCGACGTCGGTTCTACTTTCCTGGCGTTACGTCAACGCCGATGCGGTCTGCAAGGTCCAGCAGTTCCGCGTAAGCCTGCTCGTCTCTCAATAAATTTCGTGGGCTGCCGACCTGCTGCAGCGTCCCCTGCGGAACGCGATCACCAAACAGCACCACGGCGCGCGCCGTGTCGTCCTGGCGCGAGATCCAGGAGAGCCCTTGGATGTCCTCGTGCTTTGCATGAATGGCTTCAGCCCACAGACGCGTGTTCGGGTATTCGCTCTTTTCTGTGTCGATCAACTGCTTGCGTTGCACGCCGAGTTTGCGTAGCGCGACGCTGCTGAGGTCGGCAAGCTTTAGATCGCGCTGGGCCTGCACCTGGGAATGCACTTGTCCCTCGAGTTTGTCCTTGGCGTAGTTCTTATAGCCAGGCGCGTGGGAGACGTCGTGGAACACCGATTCCATGGCGGCAGCGTCGAACGTCATCGCCGCGTAGATGGTCGGAATCGCCTTGCCTTTGTTATCGCGGATCGGACTGAAACGCGCATTGCCTTTCTTTCCCGGATTGAACTCGTCAGCTTGGTACTGATCGGAGTGCACCCGGTGCAGCACCTGCTTGCTGGTCAAAGTCCATGGCGTCACATGAAGTGTCGCCGGCGGCGCCGGAGTCGTAAGCGAGTCCTCAATACCGTGTAGATTTCGTCGTTGAGTTTGGCTACTTTGGTGCCCACCAAATGTGAACCGAACCCCAAAGGTTGGACATCAACCGAGAGGGGTTTATGGGAAAATACAACGAGCAGACCAAGCTCGCCGCAGCGAAGGATTATTGTGAAGGCCATTTAAGTCTGAGGACAGTCGCGAAGCGTCACGCTGTTGACTTTTCGTCACTCAGGCAGTGGGTAGCTGCTTACAAGGCGCATGGCGCGAGCGGGTTGCGACCGAAGCGAAAACAATGTTACTCAGCGTCTTTCAAGCTTTCTGTGTTAGCGCGCGTGCAAGAGGACGGTCTGTCATATCGTCAAGCAGCCGCGCTGTTCGACATACGTAGATCCGATGTCATCGGTAATTGGGAGCGTCAATACAAGGAGGGGGGCGTTAAGGCGCTGTCCTTTGGCTCCAGCGGTTGTCACAATACGAAGATGAAGAAATCCAAGCCCAATGCGCGACCAGCGGCATCCGGTGACGCCGTGCGTAGCCGGGAAGAGCTTCTTGACGAGCTGAACTATCTTCGTCTGGAGAACGCGTACCTAAAAAAACTCGACGCCTCGGTTCGAGCGAGCAAACGGCAAGCGCAAGAGAACGAGCGCAAATCGTGCTTGAGCTGAGGCAGCTGTACCCGCTCGCGGGCCTGTTGAGAGCTTCCGGCCTGGCTCGAAGCACCTTTTACTACCAGCAGAAGGTGCTGCAGATGAGCGACAAGTATGCTGCCGTCAAGGCTAGCATTCAGAAGATCTTCGAGCAGCACAAGGGCAGATATGGATATCGACGAATCACGATGGTTCTCCGCAAGAGCGGCATGCTAATCAACCACAAGACGGTGCGGCGACTAATGGGGCAGATGAAGATCAAGTCATGTCTTCGGGGCAGGAAGTTTCGCCCATTCCGGGGAGAAGTCGGTCGTGCGGCGCCCAATCTACTCCAGCGCAAATTTGCAGCAAAGCGGCCTAACGAGAAATGGGCGACGGACGTGACCGAATTCAACCTCTCCGGCCGAAAACTGTATCTGTCGCCTGTACTGGACCTGTATAACGGTGAGATCGTCTCTTACGAGATGGCAAGACGTCCCCTGTTCGATATGGATGGGACAATGC
The DNA here is from genome assembly GCF_009938265.1 of Burkholderia sp. THE68. Classification (NCBI taxonomy): domain Bacteria; kingdom Pseudomonadati; phylum Pseudomonadota; class Betaproteobacteria; order Burkholderiales; family Burkholderiaceae; genus Burkholderia; species Burkholderia sp. THE68. Next base: position 40,542 of record NZ_AP022320.1, on the reverse strand, counting down.
TTCGAAAAGCCTTCACAAGGCTGAAGCCCAAAGATCGACCGGTGCTTCATTCCGATCAAGGCTGGCAATATCGTCTCTCCACCTACCGTCACTTGCTGAAGCAGAGGGCGGTTACGCCGAGCATGTCCCGGCGCGGAAACTGCCTCGACAATGCCGCAATGGAGAGTTTCTTCGGTACCCTGAAGACGGAGTTCTACTACGCCGGCGAGTTTCGCGATCTCGACGACCTTGAGAAAGGCCTGAAGGAATACATTTACTACTACAACCATGAGCGTATCAAGCTGAAGCTGAAGGGGCTGAGCCCCGTCGAATATCGAGTTCGTTTCGCTCCAGCATAACTATCAGTCGTCCAACTTTCTGGGTTCGGTTCAAATGAATGGTGGACGCAACAGTGGACAGCTCTCCTCAATCCAAACGGTCCAAGCGACCGAATTTTTCTGTCGAGTTCAAGCGGCAGATCGTCGAGGCGACGCTCAAACCGGGCGCGTCGGCTGCGCTCATCGCTCGCGAGCACGACATCAACGCCAATCTGCTGTTCAAATGGCGTCGTCATTATCTGTCCGGCGATTTCGGCATACCCGACGTTGCGCTGCCGGAGGCGACTGCACTCAACTGGCTACCAGTGGCCGTGGCTGAGCCTTCACCGGAAGTACCGACGTGCCCATCATCGGGCAGCGCCAGCATGTACGAGGTCGAATGTGGCGAGGTCCGGCTACGCCTGAGCGCCGACACGCCTATCGCAACTCTGATCAAGATCGTGCGGGGCCTTGCTCGATGAGCCTGCTGATGCTGCCGTCCGCCGTTGGCCTGCCGTCCGGATCACGGGTGTGGCTGGCCGCAGGAGTCACCGACATGCGGGCCGGATTTAACAGTCTCGCTGCCAAGGTGCAGACCGTGCTCGAACAGGATCCGTTCTGCGGGCACGTCTTCGTGTTTCGCGGCAAACGCGGCGACCTGCTCAAAGTGCTGTGGTGGAGCGGCGATGGCATGTGCCTGCTGATGAAGCGACTCGAGAAGGGGCGCTTCGTATGGCCTCAAGCCGACGGTGGCGTTATTTGTCTGAGCCCGGCGCAACTATCGATGCTGCTGGAAGGCATCGACTGGCGGCAGCCGACGAGAACGGCACGACCGACCTCAGCGTTGTAAACGTCGTTGCCCACGCGTAAACTGGTCGCATGACGCGCGTGAGCCCACTTCCCGACGATGTCCAAACGCTGAAGGCGATGCTGCTCAGCCAGGAGGCGGCGCTGCGTGAGCGCGACGTGCAGATGCTCAAACTGCAGGAAACGGTTAACTCGCAACAAGTCGCGTTGGCATCGCGCGCAGCCGAAGTCGAACACCTGAAGCTGCTCATTGCCAAGCTGCGCCGTATGCAGTTCGGTCGCAAGTCGGAGAAGCTGGACCATCAGATCGGGCAACTCGAGTTGCGCCTCGAGGAGCTTGAAGCCGATGAAGGCGCGGCGCCGGTCGAAATCCCAAAGACGCCGCGCGCGGTTGTGGAACAGGCACCGCGCAAGCCACTGCCTGAGCATCTGCCGCGCGAGATCCGGACGCACTTGCCCGAATCTGCCGGGAAGTGTTCGGAATGCGGTGGCGAGATGAAGTCGCTGGGCGAAGACGTCGCCGAGCAACTTGAGTACGTACCGGCAAGCTTCCGGGTCATTCGTCATGTGCGCCCGAAGTTTGCGTGCGTGTGTTGCGACCACATCTCTCAGGCGCCTGCACCGAGTCGTCCCATCGAACGCGGTCTCGCCGGCCCAGGGCTGCTGGCACACGTGCTGGTCTCGAAGTTCGCAGACCACGTGCCGCTTTATCGGCAGTCGGTCATGTACGCCCGGGAAGGCGTCGCGCTGGATCGCTCGCTGCTTGCGAAGTGGGTCGGTCACGCGGCAACATTGCTGCAGCCGCTTGTACAAACACTGCGTGCTCACGTGATGTCGGCGACGAAACTGCACGCGGACGACACGCCAGTTCCAGTGCTGGCACCGGGCAACGGCAGGAAGAAGACCGGTCGCTTGTGGGTTTACGTTCGCGATGATCGTGCGTCAGCCGACATGACGCCACCGGCGGTGTGGTTCGCCTACACGCCGGATCGCAAGGGCATCCATCCGCAACAGCATCTCGAGTCATTCAGCGGTACGCTGCAAGCCGACGCATACGGGGGCTACCAGGCCATCTACGAAAGCGGGCGCGTCACCGAGGCGGCTTGCTGGGCGCACGCGCGACGTCAGTTCTATGAATTACACGCAGCGCGTCCCAATGCGTTAAACACTGAAGCGCTTGAGCGCATCGGCGCGCTATACAGGATTGAGGAGACAATCAGGGGCAAACCGCCCGACGAACGCCGTGCGTATCGTCAGGCGCATGCGCGGCCACTACTCGATGAGTTCCATGCGTGGCTCAGAACGATGCTGGCGACGCTCTCGCGCAAGTCGGCACGAGTCGGGCAATCCTTTATGCGCTGAACCGGTGGGAAGCGTTCACACGCTATTGCGATGACGGCCAGCTTGAAATCGACAACCTTCCAGTCGAGCGCGCGCTACGCGGGGTGGCCATAGGGCGACGTAACTACCTGTTCGCAGGAGCAGATTCTGGCGGTGAACGTGCCGCCGCAATCTATAGCCTCATTGGCACCGCATTATGCCGGGCGCGGCATAATGCGGTTTATGCCGTGTACTGAACTATGCCGAGCTGGTTTGCTTTAGGTCAGGCTCAACGTGAGCGGGACGGCATGGGTTCGGCATAGTTAGTCTTGTATCTCCGTGTCAGACAACGGAGGACAGGATCATGGACGCAGAAGAGTATCTGGGCAAGAGTCGGCTGTTCCGACGCCTAAAGAACGGCCCCCACGGTCAACTAATCGAACTGTACGCCGCGGGTGTCGTGAAGGATGGGTTGGCCCGCCAAGGTATGTGGCGATGCCTTAACCTAGTCAGTGGTCTCTTGAGCTGGCTCTCAAGACGCCACCTGGTGATGACCGGTTTCGATGAGCAGGTACTTGAGCAGTATCTGACTTACCGAGCACGCAAACAGTCGATCCAACCTGGTGACAGGGCGGCGCTGAAGCGGCTGTTAACACTGCTGCGCGACACGAAGGTGATTCCACCTGCGTCGTTGCCACCGATTCCACCAGAGGACCTGATATTCCGGGAGTTCGCGAATTACCTACGCGACGAGCGAGGCCTCGCCCCGAAGTCAATCCTCCGCCACCTGCCCGTCGTCCGTAGTTTTCTGCGTGAGGTGTGCGCTGCCGGCGCCATCGATCTCAGCAAGATCATGCAGGACGACGTCATTCGTTACGTTGAACGCCACGCCCACGACTCAAGTGTGCGGTCAGGGAAGGCAATGTGCACAGCTCTGCGGGCGCTTTTACGATACCTCTACTACGATGGGTCCAACCCGCTCGCTCTTGCAGGCTGCGTGCCCTCGATCAGGCACTGGAAGCTTGCAGATCTGCCGACCTACTTATCGGTTGCTCAGGTTCAGAAGGTTCTCGATGATTGTGATCGAACGACCCGCTTGGGGCGGCGAGATTTCGCGATCGTCTTGATGCTGGCCAGACTTGGATTGCGAACCAGCGAAGTTGCATCCCTCACTCTGGACGATATTGACTGGCGCTCAGGGACGATGCTCATTCGCGCAAAGGGGCGGCAACAGGTACGGATGCCGATGCCACCTGATGTCGGCGCGGCCATTGTGGCCTATCTGCGCAATGACCGTGCGGTGTCATCGTGTCGCCAGTTGTTTATCCGCACACTTGCGCCTCATGTCGGCTTCGCTTCTGGTGGCGCTATCACGATGATCGCCAAGATGGCTCTCAAGCGAGCTGGAATCGGCGGTTGCGCTCATCATGGGGCGCACCTCTTCTGCCACAGCCTCGCTACCGAGCTTCTCCGCTCGGGTGCAACGCTCTCGCAATCGGGGAATTGCTGCGGCACGAGAACCACGACACAACGCGCATCTACGCGAAGGTCAACATCGCGGCGCTTCGCACACTGGGTCTTCCTTGGCCAGGAGGTCTGCAATGATCACCTTGCATTCAGCACTCGAGCAGTATTTGAGCATGCGACAGGGTCTCGGATACAAGTATCAGTATCAAGCACGGCGGCTCGCCGACTTTGTTTCTTTCATGGAAAGCCATAATGCTGCGACCATCACGACCACGCTTGCCGTAGCTTGGGCGACCTTGCCGGTCGGCCGGCACGCCTCGTGGACATTGAGACTCACCGATGTGCGTGGCTTCGCCCGGCATGTCGCGAACATCAATCCGCGAACGGAGGTGCCACCTGTCGGGGTCTTACCGTCCTTGAAACGTGCTCGGCCATATATCTATAGCGAAGCGGAGATCAACGCGCTATTGACGGCGGCGCTGGCCCTGCCGCCTGCAAAAGCACTGCGACGATGGACTTACTATTACCTGTTTGGGTTGATCGCGGTAACCGGTATCCGGCTATCCGAGGCAATCGGACTTCACCGCAGCGACGTCGACTTGGGCGAGGGCGTACTAACGATTCGACAGAGTAAGTTCGACAAGTCACGTCTGGTACCCTTGCATCCGACGACCTGCGCCGCTCTTCGCTGCTACGCCGACCGGCGAGATGCTCATCTCAGGTCACACTGTGGGCCGCACTTCTTTGTGGCAGAGCGCGGCGGCGCCTTGCTTCATCAGTATGTTCATCGTGTCTTCTGGCGCTTATCCCGCGAGACTGGGCTGCGACGCGCAGGCGACCACTCGGGTCCCCGTGTTCACGACTTCCGACATAGCTTCGCCATCCGGACGCTTCTTGACTGGTATCGCGAAGGGCTCGATGTTGAGCAGCGGCTCCCGCTGCTTTCTACCTACCTCGGCCACACCTGCGTGCGCGACACGTATTGGTATCTATCAGCGTGTCCGCAGTTGATGGAAGAAGCTGCAGAGCGCCTTGATCGACGGTGGGAGGCCGGCCATGAAGTCAACGCCTAATGTCGCTCCGCTTATGGAGCGCTACTTCACGATCCGACTTATGCAGCAGCGCAACGCCAGCAGCAATACGATTGCATCGTACAGGGATACGTTTCGGCTATTGCTCAAGTTTGCCCAGACGAAGCTCCGCAAACCGCCTTCGGCCTTGACCCTCGATGATCTGGATGCGCCGTACATCAGCACGTTTCTTGCCGACTTGGAAATGGCACGTGGTGTCAGCGTCTGCACGCGCAATCTGCGTCTGACGGCCATTCGCTCATTCTTCCGGTACCTCTCGTTTGAGGAGCCAACATACGGCGCCCTCATTCAACGGATACTTGCAATACCAAGCAAGCGCCATGACAAGCGCCAAATGCACTTCTTGGAACGCCCGGAGATTGACGCGATTCTCGCGGCGCCCGACCGCTCGACGTGGCTAGGACGCCGGGATCATGCCTTATTGTTGCTCGCGGTTCAGACTGGCTTGCGTCTTTCTGAACTTATCAACCTCGACAGGGATTCCATTCACTTCGGCATTGGAGCTCATGTGAGGTGTGTCGGCAAGGGTCGAAAGGAACGGTGTACACCACTGACATCGTACGTGCAGAGCGTCCTCAAGGCCTGGACCAGTGAGCCGGCGCGCCGCAACGCGAGACCGTTGTTTCCCAATGTGCATGGAGGCCGGCTTAGCGCTGACAGTGTCCAAACCCTCCTCGCCAAGCACACACGCACCGCTTGTGAGAGATGTCCATCCTTGAGTTCAAGCGCGTCTCGCCGCATGTGCTGAGGCACAGCGCCGCAATGGAGCTACTGCAAGCGGGTGTCGACTCCTCTGTGATCGCACTATGGCTGGGCCACGAATCAATTGAAACAACGCAGACCTATCTGCATGCCCATCTCGCGCTCAAAGAGGCGGCACTGAGCAAGCTTAAGCCCTACGAGAACCGCAAATCGAATCGCTTCCGGCCAGGCGACCGCCTGATCAGCTTTCTTGAATCGCTGTGAAGCGAAGGACTATGCCGAATGGAGCCTGCACACGCGGGCGCCGTACTTCGCAATCGAGCGCGTAAGTGCGGCTGCCCAGAGAGCCGCTCGGCATAGTTCGGTAGACGGCATAAACCGCAAAACTGAACAGCCTCGATCCTGAGGCATATCTACGCTTCGTGCTCGCACGCATCGCCGACCATGCGATTAACCGCATCAACGAACTCACACCGTGGGTCGTTGCCGATCAGCTCCGCACCGTCTGAGAATCATAATCTCCAGTCAAGACGTTGCTGGTGCCGCGCTTACCCGGAGTCGGCGTCGACGTTGAATTCGACTGGATCTTGCTGGCGTCACCATCGCCCGAAGGCGCGCCCGTACCTGCAGCTGACGAAGGTGTGCGGGGTTTAGCCATGCAAGACGCCTTCCACTTCGTCCTGGGCGGCGGCGACAACTTGCTCCGGTTCGACCGCAAGTACATCCTGAGGGCGTCGGCCGCCCAAGAAACTGTTGGCCGAGAGGAACCAATAGGCTAGCCCCCAACTATCCTTCTTGTCGCCGAAGACATCCAAAACGAGTTTGAGAGCCTTGCGCGGTCGCCATCCGGCCTCGGGATCGAGGCCGTAACCCGGAAAGTAGTCAATGCCGTTGTGGTGAATCGCGAAGATTCGACGCTCGCGCTTCCACTTGTTGGGCTGGGTGCTGGGATTGGTTGCGCTCAAACCAGCGAGTTCTGCGATTCTGGCCGCGGTCAGCCAGTCCGCTCCTTCCAGCACGGCCTTGCGCGAACGCGCGAGCATTGCTGCTTCTTTGAGTAGGTTCGGTGTCGGAGGCGCCTTGGGTACGATGGCATTGACCAAGGCCCTGAGCGTCTGCTCGTTCTGCTCGCTTAGAGTCTCGCCAATGAACGAGACGACGGTGGATAGCGCTTGGGCTAGCAGGACAGCGTGCTGAATACCCGCATGAGCCAGAGGCACCACGATGACCTGTTCAGCCTTGTATTGCTCGAGCCGGGTCCGCACCTCCTGTGGGGTGCCTACCAGGGGAGCAAATTCGGTTGGTTCATGAAGAGCAGGCATGGCAGGCTCCCTGGTGGATTATATCGAGTATCAGTATCAATGATATCCAAAATAATCTCGCGTGTCACCGACGATGCATGCGGCTAATCGCTCAGCTTAAACGCCAGTCGAGCTGTGCAACCGCTGTCGCTGCCCCACCGGGCGAGATCGACCGCGACCCTTTCTCGTATCTCGGGCGTCGCATCGACGTTAGGTGCAGGTGCGTCATGGGCGACGGTCGGCCACCGCCGGTTACGGCCAATTTCCGTCACTCAAGTCAACCGAGCTCATGCGATTGAGACGTCCGTTTCCGGTCATGCAGTGGTCGGTGAAGCCGCAAACGCGGATCTGGCCGGCGCCGGTAACTCGCGGATTGCGGTCGGCGCGAAATTCATCTCGCACAGGTGGATTCGTGTACTGTGGGAGGCTCCACGCATAGGTGCGCCGTCATCGGTGCTTTTCTTCTTCCAGCATCCAGAATTTCATGAGCGTTCAGCAACGCAATAATGTCCAGATTTCCGGTCGCGGACCGGTAACCATGCTGTTCGCGCACGGGTTCGGCTGCGATCTGCATATGTGGAGACAGTTTGCACCGAGTTTCGCAGACCGTTTCAGGACGGTACTGTTCGATCTGGTCGGAGGTGGCAAGTCCGATCTTGCTGCCTATGACCGTGAAAAGTATGCGTCGCTCCACGGGTATGCTGACGATGTTGTAGAGATCGTTGAAGAATTTGCGGATGGCCCGGTGATCTACGTTGGGCATTCGGTCAGCGCAATGATAGGTATGCTGGCAAGTAACAAACGACCAGACCTGTTTGCTGCCAACGTAATGATCGGACCGTCCCCTTCGTTCATCAATGATGGCGAGTACGTTGGTGGGTTCACACGTGCCGACATTGATGACCTTCTCGATGCACTGGAGAACAACTATCTCGGCTGGTCCAGCACAATGGCGCCAGCAATTATGGGTACGCCGGAGCAACCCGAGCTGGCTGATGAACTCACGAACAGCTTCTGTCGCACCGACCCTGAGATCGCGCGACATTTTGCACGCGTGACGTTCCTTGCCGACCATCGCCGTGATCTCGTGCACGTGACTACACCGACCCTGATTGTCCAGTCCAGCGATGACCTGCTCGCGCCGCTCGCAGTGGGCGACTACATGCACCGTGAGATCGCGGGAAGCTTGTTGAGTGTGGTCAGGAACGTTGGACACTGTCCCCATCTGAGCGCACCTGGACCAAGCAAGCACGCTACGGAAGCGTTTCTGAAAACCCTGGGACAGTGATGGACAGCCCAAGGTCCAGTCTCGCGACGTTCAGCGACGCGTATGCACATGCCGCCTGTGGGTTACTGACCACACGCACTGACGGCACAATCGTCAGGGTAAATGCAACGTTCTGCCGGTGGTCGGGATATAGCGCCGACGAGTTACTGGACAATCGACGTGTGCAGGACCTTCTGACGGTTGGGGGCAAGGTATTCCACCAGACCCATTGGGCTCCGCTACTGGAAATCCAGCGGTCCGTCGCCGAAGTCAAACTCGACATCCGTCATCGGGACGGCCGCAAGGTGCCCATGCTGATCAACGCGGCGCGCTATCGGCACGGGGAGTTTGACTATGACGACTTTGCTTTCATCGTCGTCACCGACCGTCACAAATACGAGCAGGAACTGCTGGTTGCCCGGCATAGGGCCGAGGCCGCCCTTGAGGCACAGAAAGCAGCCGAAGAGGCACTGCGGGCAGCCGACCGCCGTAAAGATGAATTCCTCGCGACGCTTGCCCATGAAATCCGCAATCCGCTCGCGCCTCTTCGTACAGTCATTGAAGTTTTCAGACGCAAACAGTTCAGCGATCCGCAGGTAATCTGGTCACGCGGCGTACTGGAACGGCAGGTCGGCCAGATCGCCCGCCTTGTGGAAGATCTGATGGAGGTCTCGCGCATCGCCGAGGGCAAGCTAGAAATTCGCGCCCACCCGGTGGACCTGAGGGCTGTCATTCGTGACGCGAGTGAGACCTCAAAAGCCCTGATCGATGCGTCGTCGCACAAGCTGACTGTCAACGTGCCAGAAGAACCGGTCATGCTGACTGCTGACGCGACCCGGCTTTCGCAGGTCATTCAAAACCTGTTAAACAACGCCGCAAAGTACACAGCCGCAGGTGGATCGATCTGGCTGGATTTGTACGCTGAGGGCGATTATGCAGTCGTCAAGGTTAGGGACAATGGCCTCGGCATTTCCGCTGAACATCTGGCCTCGGTTTTCCAGATATTCGCCCAGCTCTCTCCAGGCCTGCCGCACGCTCAGGGTGGCCTGGGTATCGGTCTTTCGCTCGTGCAGGCGTTGGTCGAGCGTCACGGGGGAACCGTGGAAGTTCAAAGCGCCGGAACGGGATTCGGCAGCGAATTTACTGTTCGTCTGCCGTTTCACGGTCCGTTTGCTCCGGACGAGCAGCGTGAAATGCCTCCGCCTGTCGAGCCCTCCCGCAGGCAACGCATTCTTATCATTGATGACAACGAGGACGCAGTAACCAGCCTTGCAATGCTTCTTGAGATGGATGGGCATACCACCAGAGCCGCATCCGACGGCACGAGCGGCCTGTCGGCAATTGATGAGTTTCTGCCCGAAACGGTGATTCTTGATATCGGACTCCCGGGGATGAACGGCTATGAGGTAGCCAGCCGGCTTGTCAGCCGGGCGGGCCGTTCATCCCTTACGCTGATTGCACTGACCGGCTGGGCAAAGCAGCAGGACAGGGAGAGTGCCCTCTCGGCAGGATTTGATTTTTATCTCACGAAGCCTGTCGATTACGACCATCTCGTGGCCATCCTTGATCGTCGTACCTGATAGTGAAAGGTACGGGGAACGCAAATTGCGCATTCACGCTCAGACAACCGGACAATGCGTGATCAGAGGGCGTCGCATCCCTTGTGGTTTGTCAATCGGACTCGACGTGCTGTTCCCCCATCAAATCAGTAGAAGCAATTGCTTCCAGTGCCGTGCAATCTACGACTTCGATGTGAGAATACGAAAGCGAAACGAGTCCTTTACTTTCGAAATCGTTGAGTTCTCTTTTGAGCCGTTGGCGCGAAACGCCTACGAGAGATGCCAGTTCGCCGTGCGAAAGCCGCAGTGAAATCTTGACAGCCCATCGCCGCATATTTGGATGACGTTGCGACGGAGCGGATGGGACTGAATGGAAATCCAGAACATTCCAAGCGAGTTGCAGAACTCCTGCTCGACTGGAAAATCGAGATTTACCGGATACGGTAGCAACAATAGCGTTTGTGCAGCCGTCCGATGACGGGACGGTCACTGGACGTCGGCAAAGTAAGAGTTGCCAGCATTCGTTGTGAGGCAGAGCTCGGCCAGAACCGGCATTCGACCAGCGCCCAAAACAGACCTTCAAGAGCTCTTGATATGTGAACAACGTCCAGGTGCCCATCGACGCGCCTGCGTATTGACTCACGTTCGAGAAATCGGTGGAACGGTGACACTTTGAAGAACGCCCTCCCGGTTGCCGGGAGGGCATCTCGTTTTGGTTCTCCAAATTCAACTGGAATCTTGAAATGAAAGCACCCCTTGGGGTCCGTCGGGAATCGGACGACAATCTGGTTAAGTGTGCGCAGGCGTCGAGGTTCGTTGCACTTCCCATCCCTTCAGCCACAACTCAAGCTTTGCAGGCGGCAGCGGTCGGCTCAGATGATAGCCCTGCGCCAGATCGCAGCGTAGTGCCTTGAGCCGCAGCATCAGCGCTTCATCCTCGACGCCTTCAGCCACCACCTTCAGGCCCATGTTGTGCCCGAGGTCGATCGTCGAACGCACGATGGTCTCATCGTCCTTGTGGTTCGCCATTCCAATCACGAAGGACTTGTCGATCTTGAGTTCGTCCACCGGCATGCGCTTTAAATACGACAGCGACGAATATCCCGTGCCGAAGTCATCAATCGACAAGCGAATTCCCATTGCATGTAGACGATCGAGCGTTTCTATCGCGTGATTCGGGTCATCCATGATCGCGCTCTCGGTAATCTCGATCCAGATCCGCTCGGGAGAGACATCGTGCTTGTCGAGCAAAGCCTGGAAGGTTTCCGGTAACGTCGACTGAATGAGCTCGCGCGCCGACACGTTCACGGATACGGCCAGATCGATGCCGTGTGCATGCCATTCGGCACACTGCGCGATGGCCTTGTCCGCGACCCAGCGCGAAATGGCCTTGATGTAGCCCGTCTGCTCCGCGAACGGAATGAACTGGTCGGGCGCCACGAAGCCGCGCGTCGGATGATCCCACCGCACCAGTGCCTCGACATACTTCACGCGGTGCGTTGCGAGATCGACCTTCGGCTGATAGTAAAGCGTGAGCTGATCGTGTTCGACGGCCTGACGCAACTCGCTCATCAGCGAGAGACGCTCGGCGCTGTTCTGGTCGTGCTTCTCGTCATAGAGCGCGAAACCGAGGTTCGATCGCTTGGCCACGTACATCGCGATGTCCGCGCGCCGCAGCAGCACATTCATATCGGTGCCATTGTCCGGGAACGTGACGATGCCGATGCTCGCGCCCACGTCGACGAGCTGGCCTTCGATCATGATCGGCTGTTCGAGTGCGCGCAGCATGCGCGTTGCGATCAGACACGCCCCGTCGAGATTGTCAGCAGGAAGCAGCACGGCGAATTCATCGCCGCCCAGCCGCGCGACCGTATCGGTCTGCCGCTGCAACACCGAACGCAAACGCTGTGCGACCTCGCACAGCAGCATGTCGCCGATCGGGTGCCCGAGCGTGTCGTTCACGTATTTGAAGCGGTCGAGATCCATCATCATCACGGCGAGCGGCGTGTCGCCGCGCGTCGCCGATGCGATGGCTTGCTGCAGGCGATCGCTGAAAAGCGCGCGGTTCGGCAGACCCGTCAGGCGATCCATGTACGCGAGTTCGGTGATACGCTGTTCGCGCTCCTGAATCCCTTCCTGCATCTGGTTGAATGCCTGCGCGAGCTGCCCGATTTCGTCATGCTGGCGAATCTCGATCGGCTCCGCATAGTCGCCCTGGCCGATGCGTTTCGAAAACTGCGCGAGCGCCGCAATGGGCCGCGTGACCGAGCGCGCGGTCAGCACGCTGCCGATTGCGGATACGATCACGCCGAGAATCGTGATGAGCAGCAGCGCCGACTGTAACCGGCGATACGGCTCGAGCGCCTCGTTCAGCGATCGCTCGAGCAGGACCGCGACCGTGCGCCCTTCCGAATGCAGCCGCACGACACGCGTAACGAAGCCCGCATCGGCAAGCTGGCCCTGATCGCTCAGCGAGGCGCGCTGTACCTCGGGAAGCGAGCTTGCGAGCACGCCCCGATTACCGTCGCCGTCGAACGTGAGGAAGGACACATCGAGCGACGTGAGCGTGCTCATCTCGCGTGCGAGCGCGTCGTCGATGACGAAGCCCATCACGACCCACGCGATCGTGATCGGCGCCTTCACTGGCACCGCGACGAGCTGATAGGCGCGTCCGCCGATCATGCCGAACGACGATGCATCGCCCTTGCGCGCGACGGTCCTGATGAGATTCGGGAACGGAAACTCGCTGCCTTCATGGCCGCCGTCGTGGCTGTCCGCGATCAGCTTGCCGTCGAGATCGACGAGCATGACGATATCCGCGTGAATGCGGTCGCCGTGATTTTCCAGCGCGGACACGACCGTCTTGCTTTCATGCGTGGCGACCGCTTGCCGGAATCCGTAGTCCGCCGCCGCGACGCTCGCCGCCTGCGTCAGTTGTTCGCTATTGCCGCGCAGCACCTGCCCGAACACACGTTCGGCAACGGTGAGCTGCTCCTCGGCTCCGCGATGCGCGTTCTTCACGATCACCGAATTGATGACCAGATAGGCGGCAGCCTGCGCGACGAGCATCAGAACAACGAACACGAGCGCGATGCGCGCACGCAGGCTGTGAAGGAACATGGGGCCGGGTCCGGGTGAGTGCCGCGTTGAGTTCCTATTCCGCCGCTTTCAGTTGAAGCTCGAACTTCGCGGCGCTGTCTGCGTTCACGGCGATCTTCTGCGTCGGCTGTGCGTTGGGGTCCGACAGGCGAAAATGCCATGTGACGACCTTGTACGCATCGACCGGCAGGTTCCCGAGCGTCGCCGCGCCGTTGGCATCGGTCTTGGCGAAATACGGCGTATCCACGATCAGCAGGTACGCGACCATGGTGTCGTGAATATTGCAGCCCATCACGACCAGTCCCGGTTTATCGAAGATCACCGGATTCGCGGGAATGCCGTGGTAAAGGTTCAACTCGAAGCGCTTGGCCGGCGAGAACGAGTAGACGTCGTGCTCGATGTTGTCCTTGTTCGGAAAGGTCACCGACGCGCCCGTCTGCACGGCGGACACGATCGGCACGAAACGGCGCTTGATCTGGTCGATCACCGCGGGCAAGGGCTTCGCCGCGGGCGGTTTGCCGCTCACCGGCACGGCGTAGACGATCGCGTCCTGCACAAGTGCGCCGGCCTGATCGACGACCTGCACCCTGAGGCTGGCCGCATGCGCGAGCGTCGCCGTCAATGCGAAGGCTGCGAGGAAAAGACAAAGAAAACGCATGGCTGTTGGCTTCTTCTAATGGATTCTCAGGGGCGATCCTGCACGTCGCGGTACAACGGCGCGAGCTTCGCAAGGAGCTTGTTCTGCGCATGGAACGGCACGCCATTCTTGTCCATCGCGAGTTGCAGGTCCTCGACGAGCGCATTGAACGCGGCCCGGTCGATGGCGTGGCCTTCGTGCGCGCGTTTCATTGAGCGTCCGGTGTAGGTGCACGGGCCGTCGAGCGCGACGCAGAACTGCTCGACCAGCAGCGGCTTGATACGCTTGACCGGCGCATCCTCGAAATACGGCGCAGTGCGCGGGTCGGCGAGCACGTTGTCGTACATATCGTCGACGATCCTCGTCAGACCTTCCTTCTCTCCGAACTGCCTGTAGAGCGTTTCGTCGGCGTGGGCCGCGATGCTCGCGCACGACGCAAACATGAGGACCGCGATTGCGGCATTGCGGATTTTCATGATCAGAATCCTGCCTGCAACGAGGCGTAGATGCCCCGCTGATTCTTGATGGTCGCGATGTCGCCGAGCGAGACGTACGCCAGCGTGAGCGAGACATGCTTGTCCGGCGCCCAGGCGACGAACGCGTCGTACGCGTCCTGCTCGCGAGTAAATGACAGGTTGTTTGGCTTCATGCGGTATTCGGCCCCGATCGCGACGCTCTTCGATAACAGATAAGCCACCGACGATTCGAACTCCGGCTTGTACGCGTTGGATCTGTCGCCGCCGAATCCGAGAATGCCGAATTGGTTTGCCTTGGTGAAACGCAGCGTGCCGTTCAGCAGGAGACTTTGCGCAAGCAGCAACTTGGTCGCGGAAATATAGAAATCAGTGCCGGAGTTGCTGGCTGCACCGACCGCTTTCACGATGTCACCCTGTTCGTTGTGTTTGAACTGGATGCCCACGGCGAGCTGGGGAATCCAGGTATCCTGATCGAGCACTGCGTCGCCGAGCACGCGCACTTTCACGCCGAAGATGTCCTGATTGAACTTGAAATTCTCCCCAAGTCCGAGCTGCGCGCCGGCATCGCGCGTATCGAAAGTCTGGCGCGCGAGGGAGAATTCGACCCGATTTGCGACACCCACCGTCACGCCGTACGTGCCGAGCGCATAGTCCTGCGTGTGGATATAGGTCGCGTGGGCATTCGCGCCCATTTGCTGCGCGGTGCCGTAGCCACCGATCACGGCCCACGGCGTAAGGCCGCCGCCGGCCGCGCCTTCAACTTCGGATACTCCGCCAGTGAGCAGCAGTTTGCCCCCCGTGAGAGGCACGACGGGTGGTTCATCGGCGGATGCGCCGGGCGAGAAGGAAACGAGCACGGCCGAGACAATACCGGCGAGGCTCCCGGTCAGGCGATTCAAACGCATTGCAGTGAACAGTCTCAGGTAACGGTTGCTGCGGTCATGGCCCAATGGGCACCGTGGGAATGCCCGCGTGCATGAACGCGGCGAACCTCGCGCCGGGACGGTAGCGCGCCGCAGGACGCGCCCCTGCGGTTGTAAACGGCAGCTACGGAATTAACTTGACGGTCGTTCGCGCGGAACAACAACGAACGTTCGCAATTTCGGGCAGGGATTGAGCGGCGCCCGGGGCGGTTAGCGGCGGATCATTCGCGCTTACGCAGTCATGCACGAGAAAACATCGATCGTTTGCGGAGGAGCGTCCTCACCTGATCGACCTCGTCGCCCGCGAGGAGCATCGGCAGCCTCACCTACGTTGTTCCAAATAAAGATCATCAACAAACGTTTGCGCTATGCTCGAAGGCCCGATGGCATTGCTTGCGGGCCATGCGATGGACCGCCCCGACGTGCAGTTCGTCGCCATTCTCGGCTACAACTGACTGGACATCGTAACGAAGGAATGACCGCAACGCCCTGGAAGCTGCCCTCGAAGTTGAGCGTCGGCGAATGCCTGCTGTGGGTCGTGAGTGTGAAGTCGCCGACGCGGGCGGTTGCGGTCAAGCCACGATGGCGCCAAGATCAGCAATCCGGGCTGGCTGCTGACGTTGAACAAAACCCACCTCAATGTCGGCAATGGCCGAGGCGCCAGCGTTTGCCGTCAGGCTAGGCTCGGCCAATTGGCGACATTGCCTTCCACGATAACGAAGCCACTCTGGAGGCCGATCGAATGGAAAAGAGCCGTTCACAGGTCCAGAAGCAATCCGAGCAACTCTCGCTCGCAAAGCGCCGATGAATCTATCGATAACGTGTGACGATAAGTTTAATCTATTGTCCATGTTGGCGATTTCAATTATCGGTAAGAGACCGGTAAGCCCTTTGACCGAACCGTTAGCGATAAATGGTCAGCGCTTTGATCAAGCGGGAGTTGGTCACCCCTCTCGAACATGCCGCTTACTCTTTCCTGTGCGACAGAGGTTTCGAATGACGACATTCGTGGACTACCCGGCTGTTTTGTTCGTCGTTATTCTCGCGTTGCTTGTAGGTGCCGTGGCGTTCGGTACATTCGCTTTACGTCGTCTCGTTGTGCTACCGCCAGAAGACCGCGACGACTTTCATATCATTCAGACATCGACGCTGACACTGCTTGCGCTCCTGATCGGATTCAGCCTTTCGATGGCGGTGAACCGCTATGATCTTCGCAAGACCCTTGAGGAGGGTGAGGCCAACGCCATTGGCACCGAATATTCGCGAGCGGATCTCGTCCATCCGGTTCTAGGAATAAAAATCAAGGCGGCACTGATTCGGTATACGAAACTGAGACTGTCTAACTACCGGACACGGGGTCGCGACGAACTTGCACAAATCAATCGCGATTCGGCGGAGGTGCAAGCGGAGTTATGGCAACTGACGGCGCAAGTTGCGAAAGAGCAGGCGACACCCATTGGTGCGCTTGTTGTCTCCGGCATGAACGATGTCCTGAACTCCCAGGACTACGCGGAAGCCGCGCGAATCAATCACATTCCCATTGGCGCGTGGTATCTGATGATCATCATCGCGCTTGTCGGCTGTGTCGTGCAGGGTTACGGAGCGAAAGGCAACCTCCGTAAAGGGCTGCTCGTTACGATTCTCCCAGCCACGGTCGCGCTGTCACTCGCACTCATCGCTGATATTGATAGCCCGAAAGGTGGGCTCATCCGGGTTGAGCCAAAAGATCTGACAAGGCTTGCGAATTCCCTTGAAAGATAAACTGACTGAACTACCTGTCATATGAGATGGCAGGCGACCGAAGCTGCCCCTATGACCCCTATGACTATCGGATGGACATGACGGGACCGATAAAGAAAAAGCTTGCCAAGCGCTCGTTGAAGTTATATCGATGAAGCGCTATGAGTGTCCGGCGTTGGAAGCTTTTTGCGACCGATAATCGCACTTGCATGTGTGCCGTTTCCGTGTAATACCGTTTGGATCGACATCTAGGGGAAAAAATGAACCTTGGTGATTGCTTCTCGACGCTGGCGCGGCCGACTAAACGCTCGCCCTTTGCCTTGATAGCGGCCGGGATACTGAGCGTTGCAATCAACGTGCAGGCCCAAACCGCCTCACAGCAGAACACGAAACCAAACATCGTATTGATCGTAGGCGACGATGTTGGCTGGGGCGATCTCGGTGTCTATGGCGGTGGTGAAGGACGTGGCATTCCGACGCCCAATCTTGACCGGATGGCGGACGAAGGAATGACCTTCTTCGATTTCTATGGTCAACCGAGTTGCACGCCAGGTCGCGCCGCGCTTCAGACTGGACGCAATCCGAATCGCAGCGGCATGACGACCGTGGCGTTCCAGGGTCAGGGCGGCGGGCTTCCGCGTGCTGAGTGGACATTGGCATCGGTGCTGAAACTCGCCAACTACAAGACGTATTTCACGGGTAAATGGCACCTGGGCGAGGCGGATTACGCGCTACCCAACGCTCAGGGCTACGACGACATGAAATACGTCGGCCTGTATCACTTGAACGCCTATACCTACGCCGATCCAAAATGGTTTCCGGAAATGGATCAGCAAACCCGCGACATGTTCACCAAGGTGACCACGGGCATGCTTTCCGGGAAGGCGGGTGAGAAGGCTCACGAAGAGTTCAAGCTAAACGGTCAGTACCAGAACGAGCCGGACAAACGGATCGTCGGCATCCCGTTCGTCGATCGCTACATCGAGAAAGCCGCGCTCGACGATATAGACGAGGCTGCGCAAAGCGGCCAGCCGTTCTTCATCAATGTGAACTTCATGAAGGTTCACCAGCCCAACATGCCCGATCCCGACTACATCGGCAAATCGCTTGCGAAGTCTAAGTATGCGGACTCGCTCGTCGAACTCGATGCGCGGGTAGGCCACATACTCGACAAGCTGCGCGAGAAAGGCCTCGACAAGAACACGCTGGTGTTCTTCACGACCGATAATGGCGCGTGGCAGGACGTGTATCCGGACGCCGGCTATACCCCGTTCCGTGGCACGAAAGGAACCGATCGCGAGGGCGGCACGCGCGTGCCGGCCATCGCTTGGTGGCCAGGCAAGATCAAGCCCCACTCACGCAACTACGACATTTTGGGCGGCCTCGACTGCATGGCGACGTTCGCAGCGGTGGCGGGAGTCGACCTGCCGAAGAACGATCGCGAAGGTAAGCCAATCATCTTCGACAGCTACGACATGTCGCCCGTGCTTTTCGGTACAGGCAAGAGCAAGCGCACTGCATGGTTCTATTTCACCGAGAACGAATTGACGCCGGGTGCGGTACGAGTCGGTCAGTTCAAGGCGGTGTTCAACCTGCGCGGCGACGCAGGCGTGAAGACCGGTGGACTGGCGGTGGATTCGAACCTTGGCTGGAAAGGACCCGAGAGCTACGTCGCGACCGTTCCACAGGTGTTCGACCTGTACCAGGACCCGCAGGAGCGCTACGACATCTTCATGAACAACTATACCGAGCACACCTGGACGCTGCCGGCCTTGAGCGGCGCGGTGAAAGAGGAGATGAAGACATACGTAAAGTACCCGCCACGTAAGGCGCAGAGCGAAGCGTACGCTGGCCCCATTACGCTCAGTCAATACGAGCGGCTCAAGTACGTGCGCGACGAACTGGAGAAAAATGGATTCAGCATTCCGCTGCCGACGGGGAATTGATTTGCCCGGGGATCCGGATCAAGCAAGTCCCCACTGCTGCGTAAGAGGCGACGAGCTGCCTGCGTATGGCGCGAAATGAGGAGGGAAGATGCGCTTCGCAGGCGATTCTGCGGGTAGAGGACATGCGCCTGGCATTCTGGCGGCGTGGCTCGTCTGTCTGTGCGTCGCGCTGACAGGGTGCGGCAGTACAAATACGGTTGAGCAAAGTCATAACAACGCGCCACCGCCCGTATCGGTTACTCCGTCCGCTGCGGTACTTCCATCGTGGCAGGACGGCACCGCGCGCGCTGCGATACTGAAGTTCATCTCCGACGTGACGCGTGAGGGTGCATCAAGCTACGTGCCTCCGGAAGCACGCATCGCCGTGTTCGACAACGACGGCACGCTATGGAGCGAGCAACCGATGTCGTTCCAGCTACTTTTCATGATCGATCAGGTGAAGGCGGCCGCGTCGCGCCATCCGGAATGGCAGAGCAATCCTGCCTATAAGGCCTTGCTTGCACACGACGCTGCGGCGCTCGCGCAAAACAAAAAGGCTCTGCTGCAATTACTCGCGATCGCTAACAGCGGCATGACGACGGACGAGTACGATCGCGCAATAAGTACGTGGCTTTCCGCCACCCGACATCCCACGCTTCAGCGACCCTTCACCGAACTCATCTACCAGCCGCAACTCGAATTGCTGGACCTTTTGCGAGCGAATGGCTTCAAAATCTGGATCGTCTCGGGCGGCACGGCCGAATTCATGCGCGTCTGGGCGAGCCAGGCTTATGGCATCCTTCCGGAGCAGATCGTGGGCACGGAAGAGAAGCTCAGGTATCAGTTGCGTGAGGGCAAGCCCGCGTTGGTGCGTGAACCCGGTTTTGCTTTCGTCGACGACGGCCCCGGTAAGCCAGTGGGAATTTTTCGCGCGATCGGGCGGCGTCCGATCCTCGCGTTTGGCAATTCGGACGGCGACAGGGAAATGCTCGAGTACACTGCCGGCGGTCCGGGCGAAACGCTGGCGCTGCTGCTGCACCACGACGATGCCGAAAGGGAGTTCGCCTATGATCGGCAATCCGCGCTCGCGCGACTCGACAAGGCGTGGGACCAGGCGATCGCGCGCGGATGGGTCGTCGTCAGCATGAAGCAGGACTGGAAGACCGTGTATCCCGCGCCAAAATCCTAGCGGGAAGCGCCGGTAGTGTCGAAGCTGCGACTAAACCAGCAGGAGTCGAGATGGATGAGATCAGCGGCAATACATCAGTGCAGCCGATTTTCTTTCACGGGACGCGACCGCTCGCGCCCGAACCGGCCGCGCCAGCGCAGAAGGGACGATTCCATACGATGGCCAAGGCCATTGGCTCGACATGCAACATCGACTGTACCTACTGCTATTACCTGCACAAGGAACACCTGCTCGATCAGCGTCGCGGCCGGCGGATGGAAGTGTCGATGCTGGAGCGCTACATCCGCCAGTACATCGAGGCGCAAAACGGTGACGAAATCATCTTCTCCTGGCAGGGTGGTGAGCCGACGATGCTCGGCGTCGATTTCTTCCGCGATATCGTCGAAATTCAGAAGAAGTATGTCCCGGCCGGGCGGCGCATTTCAAACGATCTTCAGACGAACGCGACCCTGATGGACGACGAATGGTGCAGGTTCCTGAGGGAACATGATTTTCTGGTTGGGGTCAGTATCGACGGGCCGCGTGAAATGCACGACGCGTTTCGACGGGATCGCAAGGGCCAGCCCACCTTCGACAAGGTAATGGAGGGCATCGGCTATCTGAGGAAGCATGGCGTGGAGTTCAACACGCTCACGGTCGTCAACCGCATCAACGCCAAAAGGCCTCTCGACGTCTACCGCTTCCTGCGTAATGAATTGGATTCCCGATACATCCAGTTCATCCCGTGCGTGGAGCCGAAGGACTTTCGCATCGTTGCGCCGCAGCAGTGGCCGCCCGACGCGATGCCGATGCTGGGAAGCGGCGCCGCCAGACCGGGCAACGCGGACTCGGTCGTGACGGACTGGTCGGTCGATCCCGACGACTGGGGCTACTTCCTGTCGCGAACCTTCGACGAATGGCATAGAAAAGACGTGGGTCGCGTGCTGGTGAACCTGTTCGAGACGGCTGTCGTGCAGACGATGGGGCGGCCCGCGCAGACGTGTGTGACCGCCGAGTTCTGTGGCAAGGCGCTTGCCATTGAACATGACGGCGAAGTCTATGCCTGCGATCACTATGTGTACCCGGCCTTTTCGCTTGGCAATATCCGGACGACGCATCTGGGCGAGATGGCGTTCTCGCCACAGCAGCAACGCTTCGGCTACGCGAAGCGGGACACGCTTCCTGAATATTGCCGTCAATGCCGGCATCTGAGGGTGTGCTGGGGAGAGTGTCCCAAGAATCGCTTCATCCGCAGTCCGGACGGTCAGGCCGGACTGAATTATCTCTGCAGTGGCATCAGACGGTTTCACGATCACGCGGGGCCTGCGCTCAGGCAACTTGCGAAGCAATGCGCGTGAGCGTTCTTAACGCCCGTGTAGCGTGATGACATTTGGGGTGGCTGCATACCCGTTATGTCGCTTCTTCCAATGCCCGATGTTCTTCATCAAGAGACGGCCGGCCCACCGAGTGTCGAACGGCCGCAGAGGGTCGACGACGGTCCGTGGCCGCCGGCAATAGCTGGCCAATAGCAATAGATCGGGACCGCTACAGATCGTAAGCAATCAATGCAGTCACGACGTGCGACTAACTGAGAGAATCACCAAGCCAAACCTACCCGATCGAGCATGGACGAGGGCTGGCCGCACATATTCGTCGGTCTCATCGAAGAGCGCTACTGAGCGACAAAACGAGATCTCGCGATCCGCGAACGGATCGTGCCATGTGAGCGCATTCGGACAGCCTTTGTGGCCGGCTCTCAGCACTGAAACGCGGTACACCTGCTCAGTTTGTGACGTGAAGTCGACGATTACGCTTTGAACGCCGAAGCTGAACACGCATAGAGACGCAGCGTTGGCATAGGTCACGATAGTCAACCCGAATGCTAAACCCGCTACTAGCTTGGTATAGGAATCGGGCCTCCATCCATGGCGAAGCAACTTCGTCCAATGTTTCACGACAGCCAATACGCCGACTATCAAGCTAAGCGCGGCTGTCCCTAGCGCCAACATCAATGGATATGCCTTCGATATCAACAGGTCGTTTGCGTAAGCTGCGGACTCGAAAAACCATGTCGTTGCGGCGCTAGCAAGGGCCAGCGTCCATACGAGCACGGCAACGGCAACAACCTTCTTCGACAACACGATCTCCAAATTCTCAGCGCATATATTAGCGAGCAGGCTGCTTGGCTGCCTTGCGACTCAGCGTGTTCGACTGCGCGGACGACTTTTCCTTTAGTGAACGGCCGTTTGCGAAAATTCTGAAGGGCTGGTTTGGGTCGTTGTCGAGCGACCGCATCGGGTCGCGAGTTCGCATTGGCGGACGGCGTGACCGGTCATTCCAGACAGGCTGACGAGCGAACGGCCGGAAAGCGACGGTCAGCCGCCTGACCAAAGCCGATGCTCGAATGACGGCAAAGGCCGACAACGCGCTGTGCGTTTCTCGACGAGGAGGTCGGTCAAGGTCGATGCATGCGTGGCCTATCTGCCAGACTCAGGTCAAGCTGGAGCGAAGCGAACTTCAACGACACCGAACTGCGCCGCTCGTTACCTCGTTCGCAGTAGTGCAGGTAGTTACACTGCTCAATGAAACGCGTCCAGTACAGAATTTTCTTCGATGGCGCGTTTCGAGACGTGGCTCCGCCCATGGCGGCAACAGGGAATGATCTTTTGGATTTCGATTTCGTCGACAGGCGCTTAGCGCAAACGTTATCTGCAGTCGCATCCTCCTAAGCCTACAGTCAACTATCCCTCGATGCCGTTGCTGATACGGCAGACGGGCTGAACCGGCTCATCAGTCGCATGCTCAACGCCTAGACCTAACAAGCGCTGCCGGAGCGGGTCGGCAAGTGGTACAGCGTGTGGAAGCACTGCGACCGATCAAGCCAGGTCCGGCGGATTCGAGACCGCTTTCGATCACCTCGTCGCGCGGGCGAGTGACGAGGCGGAACTTCGCATCCGTCGTTGGGCTCTCAGCAGGATTTACCCTGGATGCTCCCGACCACGCCGTCTAGCTTCATTTTTCTCAAACAGTGCCGTTTACCAAGAAGTCTGCGCTGAGGGGTTAAGCGGTCTTCGTGTTCGATCTATAAGCTAATCTCGTTTCAACCTGTCATCAGCGCATATCGCCGCAACTCTTACTGGCGCGTGATAATGCCTAACAATCCGAGCAAGTCCACCTTTACTGCGGCCGATGCAGAAGCGATCGAGAGAAGCCTGGGACGGATCGCTTTCGCGCCCGACGGCAGCATTCTTCGTGTGAACGAGCGCTTCCTGGAACTCTTCGACTATCAGGGTTGGGAACTCATCGGACGCAATCGCAGCATCTTTAGACCGCTCGCGACGGGCGCAAGCGTGTCGGACGAGATCGATACGGTCCTTGAAACCGCCGAAGCCTTCTTTGGCGAGATGCAGCAGTTAAAGCGTGACGGCACGTCCTTCTGGACCGAGGTTTCCTGCATACCGATCGCGGCTGGGGAAGGTGCAGTCGGCGAGATAGTCATGCTGGTGCGCGACGTCACCGACCGCATGATGTCGGCCGCCGACGAGGCCGGCCAGATCGCGGCTATCAACACCTCTCAGGCCGTCATCCATTTCGCAATGGACGGCACGATCCTGCACGCCAACGAGAAGTTTCTGGACGCGACCGGCTACCGGCTTGATGAAGTCGTCGGCAAGCATCATCGAATGTTCGTCGCCGCCGACGAGGCAATTGACCCGTCCTACGCCGCGTTCTGGGAACGTTTGCGGGAGGGCTCACACGCTTCCGGCGAATATCGACGATTCGGCAAGGACGGGAAGGCCGTCTGGCTGCAGGCGACCTACAATCCAATCCTTGATCTCGAAGGACGTCCGTTCAAGATCGTCAAATATGCCGTCGACGTCACGTTGGAGAAGAAGCAGAACGCCGATTTTGAAGGGCAGATCGCTGCGATCGACAAGTCGCAGTGCATTGTGACCTTCGCGCCCGACGGCACCATTCTCGATGCCAACCGCAACTTCCTCGATGCGGTTGGTTACACGATGGAGGAACTCGAGGGCCGCCATCACCGCATGTTCGTCGATCCCGCCTATGCGCACAGCCTCGACTACGAGATCTTCTGGAGCGACCTGGCCGCCGGTCGTCATCGCAGCGGCGAGTTCCGGCGGATCGGCCGCGACAAGCGCGACATCTGGCTGCAGGCCATCTACAGCCCGGTGCTCGATCAAGAAGGCCGGCCCTTCAAGATCGTCAAGTACGCGACTGTGGTTACGCGCGAGAAGCTTCGCCAGGCAGACCATCAAGGCCAGATTGCCGCGATCCACAAGTCTCAGAGCGTCGTCGCCTTCAACGTCGACGGCACGATCCTCGACGCGAACGACAACTTCCTTGACCTGACGGGCTACCGGCTATCCCAAGTCATCGGTCGCCATCATTCAATGTTCGTTTCGTCCGAGGAACGGGAAAGCGAACCTTATGGGAAGTTCTGGCAGGCGCTTGCCACGGGTCAATACCAGGCCGGCGAATTTAAGCGTCTCGGCCGCGATGGTCGGGAGATCTGGCTGCAGGCTTCCTACAATCCGATCCTCGACATGAACGGGCGTCCCTTCAAGGTGGTGAAGAACGCCGTCGACGTGACCGAGCAGAAACTGCGACAAGGAGATTACGAAGGACAGATCGCCGCGATCAACAAGTCGCAGAGCGTGGTCTCGTTCGACATGGACGGCAATGTGCTCGAGGCGAACGACAACTTCCTCACCCTGATGAGGTATTCGCTCCAGGAGGTCGTCGGCCGTCACCATCGCATGTTCGTCGACAAGGAAACCGCCACGCATGCCGATTACGCGCGCTTCTGGGGCGATCTGCGCGAGGGCAAGTTCCTGTCCTCGAAGTTCAAACGCATCGCCGCGAACGGCTCGGAGGTCTGGATCCAGGCCTCCTACAACCCGATCTACGACCTGAACGGCAAGCCCTTCAAGATCGTTAAGATCGCCGCCGACATCACCGCCGACGTTTTGCTCGCCGCCGATCTTTCGCGCGCCCAGAAAGAAGTCCAGCACGACCCGGCGACGGGCCTTCCGAACCGGCTCGGCCTGCGCAAGTTCATGCGTCAGGTGCTGTCGGCGACCGACAGCGAACTCGCGATCTTCTATCTCGATCTTGATCACTTTAAGCCGATCAACGACACGTTCGGCCACGATATCGGCGACCTCGTGCTGCGCACCGTCGCCGCCCGCCTGACCGGCGAGTTGACTGAAGGCCAGCTCGTCGCGAGGATCGGAGGCGACGAGTTCGTCGTCGCAGCCTCGAACCTGTCGCGGCCGCAAGTCGTCGAACTCGCGGAACGCCTCATCGAGGCCGTGTCACAGCCGATCGCGCACGGCGAGCGGTGGCTCGAAGTCGGCCTTTCGATCGGTATCGCGCTGACCCCGCAAGATACGCTGGAGGAAGACGAGCTTTTCCGCTTTGCCGACGTCGCGCTCTACCGTTCCAAAGGCAACCAGCGCGGCACCTTCACCTTCTACGCGGAAGATGCGGAAACCTCCGCGGAGACCGAGCGGCATCTAGCGCACGACATGCTGATCGCGATCAAGGCGCGTGAGTTTGATCTTGCGTGCAGCGTGCGTGTCTCGGCGACGAACGCGATCGCAGTGGACGTCCGGCCTTGGTGGAACCACGCGACGCTCGGCCGGCTCGGCACAGAAACCTATCTGCGCGTTGCCGAGCAAAGCGGCCTCGTCGTTCCCCTCGGAGACTGGATCTTGCGCGAGGCTTGCAAGCTCGCCGCGCGGGAGCCTGAGGTTACCGTTTGCGTGCCCGTCTATCCGAAGCAGCTTCTGACCAGCGACTTCGCCCAGACGCTGGCCCTCGCGCTGCGAGAGAGTGGGGTGGACGCGAAGCGCCTCGAACTGCGGCTCGAACGCGGTACCGCCCGCGTCAACACGGAAAGCCTTCGCTCCGATCTTGCAAAGCTCAGAGCTATGGGCCTCGAAGTGGTGGCTGATAGCGTGCTTGCCGGCGAAAACGCGCTCTTGAACCGCGCATCCTGGAGCATGGACCGGGTGATGGTCGACGCGCGGCTCGGTGCCATTCTCAAGAGACAGGTCGACCCGCTCGCAGCAGAGATCGCCGACATCCAAGCATGCGACGCCAAAGAGGGAATCTCCGGCGAGCGTTGCTTCGAGATCGACGCCAAGGCAGCGCTGCTGAGCTTCGTGGTTCTCGACACTACCGACACGACCGATCTCACATCTGCGCTTCGCAAGGCGAGGAAGATGCTGGACGATGTGCGAGTCGAAGACGACGGGAAGATCGCGACGAAGGAGAATGCCACGTGAGCCACGCAACACGCACATTAGCTCACAGCTGCCATTCGCAAGGCGATGTGGACGGATTATTCAATCCGGTCTCCTGCATCGTGAAGGCCAAGCATTGATCGCTATATGACGGTGTTGGGCAGCAATACGAAGCATGGCAGCCGTCACGTTGCTGACTCAGATTCGGGCTCGGTCCAATTCTGCCAATGAAGGAGAACATGCCAACCATTGGATCCTGCGTGTCCGGTAATCTCAGCGACGAGCTGCACAGGGCACGCTCGCGTGGCCGGTCGTTCAGGGTCTCAAGACTCAGCCGCCGTTCTTGGAAGCCGACATTCGACTGCACCGATGCGTGAGTGACAGCCATGCGGCGTGCAACTACCGCTTGGCTGCTGAACGGCAAGCTTCAGGTATGGCCGAAACGCCAGTACTCGTCGTGACGCAGGGTTCGGCCATTGGGCGACGGTCGCGGTTGCTCCTTTTCATCATTTTGGAGGCCGGTTCAGCGTAAACAATGGTCGTTCCTGCGCGCCAGCGATCTAGCCAGTCAACGGCATTTCATACGCGCTCCAGAGACGCAGATGCCATCTGTGCAGGCCGATTTGATTAAAACCCTGCGGCGAGTCCGTCGCGACGGCTGTCGCTCGCCGCGACATATCCGCGTTCGGGATCGTTGCGGTCAAGCTTCCAGATATACTGGCCCGAGCCGAAGTCCATGTACGGATCGTCGACGGACTTGATCGTGTGACCGAAGCTTTCGAGCGCACGCGCGGTTTCGGGATCGAGCGTGGCTTCGATGTCGATGGTGAAATCGCGATTGACCTTCCAGCGCGGCGCGTCGCACGCGGCCTGCGGCTGCTGGCCGTAGTCGAGCATGCGCACGATGGATTGCAGGTGACCCTGCGGCTGCATGTCGCCGCCCATCACGCCGAAGCTCATCACCGCTTCGCGCTTGCCGTCGACCTCCTGCGTGAGAAACGCGGGGATGATCGTATGGAACGGGCGCTTGCCGCCTTCCACGACGTTCGCGGACTTCGGGTCCATCGAGAATCCGCAGCCGCGATTCTGCAGCGCGATGCCCGTGTCCGGCACGACCACGCCCGAGCCGAAGCCCATGTAATTCGACTGGATGAAGCTCACCATCATGCCGCGCTCATCGGCCACCGACATATAGATGGTGCCGCCCGCCTTCGGCATGCCGAAGTCGAATTGCGTGGCCTTCTTCGGGTCGATGAGCTTCGCGCGCTCCGTCAGATAGGCGTCGTCCAGCATCTGCTCGGGCGTCACGTCCATCGAGCGCGGATCGGCGACGTAGCGGTAGACGTCGGCGAACGCGAGCTTCATCGCCTCGATCTGCAAATGCTGCGACTCGATGCGATCGACGGCGAGCGTGCCGACATCGAACTTGTCGAGAATGCCGAGCGCGATCAGCGCGGCGATGCCCTGCCCGTTCGGCGGAATCTCGTGTACCGTATGGCCGCGATAGTCCTTGCTGATCGGCTCGACCCAGTCCGCGCCATAGTTGCGCAAGTCGTCCATCGTCAATGCGGCGCCGCCTTCCTGCGCGAACGACGCGATGCGCTCGGCGATCTCACCCTCGTAGTAAGCGCGCGGACCGTGCTGCGCGAGCAGCCGCAAGGTCTTTGCGTGACCGGGAAAGCGCACGAGTTCGCTCACCTCGGGCGCACGGCCGCGCGGCATGAATACGTCTGCGAAACCGGGCTGTTCCTTGAGTTCGGGCACCGCCGCCGCCCACTTGTACGCGACGATGCTCGCCACCGCGTGACCGCGCTCGGCGATCTCGATCGCGGGCTCCATCAGATCCGCGAAGGGCAGCGAACCGAACTTCGTGTGCGTGATGAATTCGCACCGTCGCGCAATTGCGGTAATGAGATGGATGGAAAGCTTGTTCCTCCCGCCTAGGTTAGCTGTGAGGAGCCGCAAACGTTTTCTTACGCGGGTCGTTCGAAACATCAACAAAACGCTTTCTACTGCTGCCTAGTTCCTTTCACTTTCGGTGTTCGAATGTGGGGCGGACAACATTGCAGTTACAAGTTATTACGGAGAATCCGTTCCGTCGTACAAATACAAAAAACGAAACGTTTAAGACAGAACGTCCGAAAACCGCACCATAGCGGTCATGGACATACGGGGAAGTCATGCAGCGAGAGAAGAACAATCTGCGCCTGAAAGCGTGTGTCATTGCGGTGTGCATTGGAGCGTCTGTTGTCACTACGCACTCACGTGCGCAGGATGCAGAGGCGCCGCCGGATGCACGC
The DNA here is from genome assembly GCF_009938265.1 of Burkholderia sp. THE68. Lineage (NCBI taxonomy): Bacteria > Pseudomonadati > Pseudomonadota > Betaproteobacteria > Burkholderiales > Burkholderiaceae > Burkholderia > Burkholderia sp. THE68. The sequence continues at coordinate 12,192 of NZ_AP022320.1, read as the reverse complement.
ATCAACGCGACGCCCCAGGCACAACCGCTTATTTCGCTGCCCAGCACGCCGACGCCCAGTCCCGTCGGCAACACGACGGCGCAGCCCGCCCCGAGTGGCGCGCCGCTCACGCCGCGCGGCACGGTGAACGCAGCGTCGTCGCTCGACAAGAGCGCCACGCTCTCCGGCACGCCGCGCGCCCGCACCGCGGACATCGAAGGCAAGCAGCCGCTCGCCGACGAACTCGGCGGCGTCGTGACGACCGATACGGTGACGCTCGCGGGGCAGGACTTCTACACTTGGTTCGCGCAGGCGTGGGGCACGATTCCCCTGTCCGAGCGTTACATCGTCTCGGTTCACGAGCGTCCTTCCGCGCGCTATGGCAGCCTCGTGTGGGTCGAATACAACCAGCGCCGCGTATTTCAGGCGTTCCTGCCGATTGCCCGCTCGAACGTGAAGCCGGTGGCGGAAAGCGCGGCGCAGATTGCTTTCCAGAATGTCATGCAGGCGGATCTGACCCGTCTGCTGTTCCGTGACGCCGACATGGCCACGGACGAACTATAAAAACGCATCAAAAAAATAAAGCAGTAAGGCCAAAAATCTACGGGGAATCACGATGAAAACGAATGCGCTCCTGCAACGCGCGCTGCTCGCTTGCGCGCTGACGATACCGCTCGCTGCGAACGCCACCTCGCTCGTCTATGAGCCGGTGAATCCGAACTTCGGCGGCAATCCGCTGAATGGCCCGAATCTGCTGAACGAGGCGAATGCGCAGAACAAGTACAAGGATCCGTCGACCGCCAGTCTCGGCACGGGCAGCCAGTCGACGCTCGATCAGTTCAACACGCAATTGCAGCAGGCGATCCTGTCGCGCGTCGCGTCGTCGATTTCGAGTTCGATCGTCGGCACGGACGGCACGCTTCATCCGGGCACGATCAACACGGGCAACTTCTCGATCGCGATCTCGCAAGTCACGGGCGGCAATCTGCAAGTGACGACGACCGACAAGACCACAGGCGCATCCACGACCTTCATCGTCGGCAACGGCCAGTAACGCGAGAGCACACACGCAATGAACAAGAATGCTTTCAGGACCGCTGCGATGGGCGTTGTCATCGTCGCGTCGGCGCTGCTCACCGGTTGCGTCACCACGCCGATGCCTTCCGCCGGCAACGCCACGCTCACGCCGCCGACGCGTGTCACGCGCGACCTCACGCATCTGCCATCGCCCAAGGGCAGGATCGTCGCGGCGGTGTATGGCTTTCGTGATCTGACCGGCCAGTACAAGCCGTCGCCGGACAGCTCGTTTTCGTCGCAGGTGACGCAGGGCGGCGCGTCATTCCTCGTCAAGGCGATGCGCGATTCCGGCTGGTTCACGCCGGTCGAGCGCGAGAATCTGCAGGACCTGCTGACCGAGCGCAAGATCATGCGCGCGCTGGAGACGCCCGACGACAAGAAGAACGCGATTCCCCAGATCGGCGCGCTGGCGCCCGCGAGCATCGTGCTCGAAGGCGGCATCGTCGGATATGACACGAACATCCGCACGGGCGGCGCGGGTGTCGCGTATCTGGGGATATCGGCGTCGCAGCAATATCGCGTCGATCAGGTGACGGTGAACCTGCGCGCGGTCGATATCCGCAACGGCACGATTCTGAACAGCGTGTCGACGACCAAGACCATCTATTCGATTCAGATCGATACAGGCGTGTACCGCTTCATCGGCTTCAAGGATCTGTTGCAGGCCGAAGCCGGCATGACGCGCAACGAGCCGCAGCAGCTTTGCGTGAACGAGGCGATCGAGTCGGCGCTCGTGCATCTGATCGTGCAGGGCGTGGCGAACCAGACCTGGGCGCTCAAGGACATGAAAGACTGGTACGACCCGACGATGCAGCGCTACTTGCAGGAAAACCAGGGCTACGCGCAGACGATGGAAGACGTGAATCCGCCATATAGCCCAGTGAAGATCGATCCGCCGAAGACCATCGGCAGCTGAATCGGCTGCCGAATGGGTAGCCAAGCGAAACTGAACAGGAGGAGACCAGCATGAAATCACTGCGCGCCTCGAAAGCCGCGCTGTGTGCAGCGCTCGGCGCGGCCGTATCGCTCGCGGTGTATGCCGCCGATCTGTCGTCGGTGTCGGACTTCGGTCCCCCCGAGCCGGGTTTCGGTGGTGCGACACAGGTGGCGCGTGTATCGCAGCAAGGCACGGCCAACCGGTTGAACGCCGTCCAGGCCGGACATAACGGCCTGATGGCGAATCAGATGGGCATCGCCAATGCGGCGGCGACGGCGCAGGCGGGCAACGACAACTGGACGGTGCTGCAGCAAAGCGGCGTCGCCAACCAGTACGCCGGGTATCAGGCGGGACAGTACAACCGTTCGATCGCGGTGCAGAATGGCAGCGGTAACGAAGCAACGGTCACGCAGATCGGAAACTCGATGTCGTCGCAGGTGACGCAGCTCGGCGCCAACAACGAGATTTCCATTCTGCAGAACCGTAATGGCTCGGGACTGTCGGTCACGCAGACCGGCGGTGCGAGGGCGGCAGTCCTCATGAAGTAGGCAGTGATCCTTCCCGGTGATATGCCGGAGCGAGGGGGCCAGGAAGTTTGATTTCAGTGTGAATGTGGTGGGTAGGGTGGAATCGGTCGTCGGCGGGGGCTGGCGACCTTTAGGGTTACGAATTGCTGTAATTAAAACTTCAATCAACGAGGCATAAAAATGAAAGTCAAGGCAATCATTATCGCTATGGGTCTGGCAGCACTGGCATCGACGTCGGCATTCGCTGATTCGAGCTTCGAAGGCGCAACGGTCAACCAGTTCGGCAATGGCAACACCGCAGGTGTGACGCAGACGAATTCGCACAACGACAAGGTGAACGTGCTGCAAACCGCGGACAGCGCGAACGCCAGCGTCAGCTCGGACGCAGGCGGCTACAACGTCACCGATATCAAGCAGACCGCGAACGGCAAGGGTGCGTCGAAGCTGAACGCGACCGTCACGCAAAAGCAGACGGTCGGCGAGAACACGACGGTCCGGCAAAACGGCAACAGCCTCACCGCGACGATCTCGCAAACGTCGTCGATGTACGACACCGATACCGTCAAGCAAGCCGGCAAGAACGCGACGGCTTCGATCACCCGCAACGGCTCGGCCTACAACACGGTCAACATCGATCAGGGCACGGGCATGACCTCGGGCCAGACCGACGGCGCCAAGGCGACGGTCACGCAGACCAACACGGTTGCCAACACGGTCGACATCCTGCAAGGCAACAAGGCGGGCATCGCGACGATCGAGCAGCGTGACGGCGGCTACAACCATGCGCGCGTCGAGCAAACGGGCGGCGGCACGGACGCGACGATCGAGCAATGGTCGGAAGTGGGCGATCACGCGTCGATCAAGGAAAGCGACGCGGCCCGTTCGCGCATCCACTCGGAATACGGCGGCAATAACACCAATACGATCGTGCAGAGCGGCGCGAACGCACCGCACTACGCTCAGATCAACCAGAGCTTCGCCACCAACGATACGACGACGATCATCCAGACCGGCTCGCAATACAACGAAGGCTATGTCGACCAGATCCGTTCGTCGAACGACACGGCGCTCCTGATTCAGGACGGCGACACCAACAAGGCAGCCGCGCGCCAGAACTACGGAAGCGGCAACACCGTCATCGCGGCGCAAATCGGCGGGCACAACAAGATGGATCTGACGCAGCAGGCCGCGTTCGAATCCACGCTGCTGGCCGGCCAGCTCGGCGGCTACAACGACATCAAGGCATCGCAGTCGGGCGCGAAGGAAGATCTGACGATCGCGCAAGTCGGCGACCTCAACAGCGCGAACGCTTCGCAAGCGGGTTCGTACAACACAGCGTTGATCACGCAAGTCGGCTTCGCGAACACGGCTACGACGTCACAAAGCGGCGCGGGCAATGCGACGGTCGTCAATCAGGCCGGTGCGTTCAACAAGGCGAACATCGTTCAGAAGTAAGAACGACGAAATTTTGAGCCATTGGCGGGCGGGGAGCGGCTTACGAGGCTGCTCCCCGCCTGCTTTTCGTTGGCGACAACCTTCGAGTCACTGTCGTCGTCGGTGACGAAGCAACGCGACGCGACGCGATTGCGAAAATCGTCCTGATTCATGACGAAAACGGGTTTGGCGTTGTGGTCAGACCTGTTCGGGTCGCGTCTTCAGATCGCTCTAAGGGCGATTCTATTTCTGTAATCGAACCCGGCGACCAAGAGGTGCGGGCCACAATTCTGTCATTTGACAGATGCGCGCCCTGAGAGCGTGCGTCGCGTCGGCGGTCAAGCGTCAATGGCTCATCGGATGCCCGATGGGCAAACTCTTGATGACCGGACTCTTAACGTCACACTTCGCTGCGCTTCAGGAGGTAGTCGAGACCGCCCGCCCTGAACCATCGATAGCCGTAAGGCTCAAGCACGACCGTGTGCTGCCCCTTCGCGTTGCCCTGGCTGTGGTCGTCGGAGAGCAGGTTCACGAGTACGTCGTTTTCGCCGGCGTTTGAGCCGACCCGGAACTTCACAGTGCACGCCGCCGCGCTGAAGTTGTGCACGCAGACCACCGAGTTGTTGCGCCAGTGGTAACGCAATGCAAGCACGTCATCGCGCGACGCCTTCAGAATCGCGAAATCCCCCCAGCTTATCTCAGGCCCGCCGGCCGATTATGTCGCGCGTCCCGACGACATGACCGTGCGAAAAGACGCGCTGCGCTTCAAATTCGGCAACGTCAATCTGCCAGACGTGCACGCGCTTTCCGCGGTGATCGGGCTCATTCAGAGCTTTGGCGTCGAGGCCATCCAGAAGCACGTACTGGCGCTCGGCGACCTGCTCGTCGAACATTTGGATGCGCTGGGTGTGAGCGCCGTCGATCCGGGAGTGAGTAGTAGGCGCAATCACATCTACGTGCTGCAACTACGGGTCGAAGGTGGGCGGACTTCTTCGCTCGCAACGACGAGCGTGTCTAGCCGGAGCGCCGCGGCCTCCGCGTGTCGCTGGCGATGTCCAACACCGCCGGCGATATCGAACGGCCGGTCGAGGTCATCCGGACTGGCCTGAAGACGATCACGCAAGCTGCCGCCACGGAGACAAATGATTGAGCGAGCGTAGTGGTCAAACATCACGACGGCTGTTTGGTGCGAAGGCCGAAACTTGGACAAAGTTGACGAAATGGAATTGCTGATGATGCGGGGGCGCGCAGAGGTCGACAGCCTGGATAGTTTGTCGAAAAAATGCAACTAATCGTCAGCGACGCCAATTCCATTTAAAAGCTTCGCCACCAATGCGCGACCACCAATGGGCCTCGGGTTTGGTGCGCTTGAAATGAGCGAAGATCAGTCGTCAGCGAAATCGGGTGCCGACAACTCTAGGTGCTTCACAGGATGCGCGAGGAGCTTCGCTCGCCGATGGCGAGAATCCGGCCGAACCCGTTGCTGAAAACAGCATCTCGATCCTGACATTGTCTTTGTTCGCGCGCCAGATCGAGAGTTTGATTTTTGGTGGATGCCTCGTTGAGCAGTTTTCTGCCGCTATGCAAGAATACTCGATCTATCGGCATACCAGCGGGGCCGGGTCGCAGGCAGGAGTATGAGGAACGGTGCTTGCTAAACTCGCAGGTGCTGCCTACGACAAGGAGACATCGATGGCTCAGGAACCCCCTCTCAATCCGGGCGATGAAGCTGAGCCCGGCGCGCCAGGCTCGGGAGAAGATATTTGTCCGGAATGCAACGGCTCCGGCAAGGTCGAAGGCGCCGAATGCAAAGCCTGCGGTGGTACAGGGAAAGTAACGCAAGGCATCGGCGGAGGCTGATCTACGCTGGTAATTGACGGCGATCGTGGCGCGTACACTGGTCGCTCTCCCTGTGTAATTATGGTCGCCAGATCTAGTCCGTTCTTCGTTCTCGGCGCGTTCGGGTTTAGCCGTTCGATTTTGGCTGCACACGTGCGATAAAAGATCGAAGCGAAGTACGACGACGCACCCCGCGGGTCCGGAGTTAGAACTGCAGCAATTCGCGTCCAGAACGTTGTAGCTTGATTGGCCGTTGAGAACTGATTCCGCTTGTCTCTGTACTATCTTCCAGGGCTTTGCCTAAGCAACTACATCCTCGCGATCGAGACGGACACGATGGTGTCAGTATCGGCGGCCGCACCTTTTTGAAACAATTTTCAACGCGGCAGCTAGCTCGTCGAACGTGTACGGTTTGAGCAGCGCGCGCCAGGTAAACCCCTGGACGTCCGCAGGCAGAATGCTGTTTCCCGAGGCAAAGATAATGCGCGTTTCTGCATAAAGTCTGGCGACATCCCTTGCGAGTTCAATCCCCGATTCGTCGGGTAGATTGATGTCGGTAAGCAACACATCCAGGTGATGCTCAGCTAACAAGTCCCGTGCTTCTCGTGCATTTGACGCTTGGATGGATTCGTGACCGAGCATGGTAAGCAGTTCACCTATCGCTTCGCGTGAGGCGCTGTCGCCCTCGACAATGAGGACTCGCAGTTTCAATGGGCCTGCCTCTTCAACCCGAACTGGCTCGTGAGAAGGTGACCGGTTCTCTACCGACGTCTCACTTTCGACCCCTTCAGCTTCTCCGAGCATCTGTCTAACCTTGAAGGCAAGTTCCTCGCGGCTATAAGGCTTGCTGAGTAGCTCGACACCGGGATCCAGGCGACCGCCATGCACGATCGCGTTCTGTGTATAGCCTGACGTGAAGAGCACCCGCAACGCCGGTTGCAGAGCAACCGCGCGACGTGCCGTCTCGGGACTCTTGAGCGACCCCGGCATGACGACGTCCGTAAAAAGCAGGTCGATCGGAATCCCGCTGTTAAGGACGGCAAGGGCTTGGTCGGCATTGTCCGCCTTGAGCACCTTGTAGCCGAGACCGACGAGCATTTCAATCACCGTCGCCTGGACTTTCAAATCATCCTCGACGACAAGCACAGTTTCAGTTCCCCCAGCAGGGATCGCATTTCGCGAAGGGACCGGCGCTAGCGCATCCTCGTGTGACCGTGGTAGATAAATGCGCACCGTCGTACCGTGACCGACCTCACTATAGATTCTGATGTGGCCGCCACTTTGCTTGACGAAACCGTATGCCGTGCTCAGTCCGAGCCCCGTCCCTTCGCCTTCCGGCTTGGTCGTGAAGAATGGGTCGAAGGCCTTCTCGATCACCTCAGCGGCCATGCCCGTTCCCGTGTCTGTCACGCCTAGCATGACGTATTGTCCTGCCGGGACATCCGAGAGCGATCGGACGTAACGATCATCCAACATGGAATTGGCCAGTTCCAGCGTCAGCTCTCCCCCGTCCGGCATCGCATCGCGCGCGTTGATCGCGAGATTGAGCAGAACATTTTCGAGTTGATGGGTATCCACGAATGCGTTCCATAGACCGCCCGCCACTACCGTCTCGACTTCGATTGTCTCGCCAAGCGCGCGGCGCAAGAGTTCATCCATATCTCGAACCATCGCAGCGAGGTTCACCGTGACTGGGCGTAGCGCTTGACGGCGGCCGAAGGCAAGCAATTGTGCGGCAAGTTTGGCGCCGCGCTCGACCGCATCGATGGCATTCCCAAGCCTGTCCATTGACCAATTGTCGCGAAGAAATCGCGTTTGAAGCAATTCGAGATTGCCGCGTAGCACCTGCAGAACGTTATTGAAATCGTGTGCGACGCCGCCCGTAAGTTTGCCGATCGCCTCCATCTTTTGAGCCTGAAAGAGGGCGGCGCGCGTCTGTTCGAGCAGCTGATCCGCCTCGCGCTTCTCGGTAACGTCCCGCGTGATTTTCGCGAACCCGATGAGCGAGCCGGTTTCGTCGCGAATCGCGTCGACAATCACATGCGCCCAGAAACGAGTGCCGTCGCGGCGCACGCGCCATCCTTCCGACTCGAATCGCCCCTCTCGTTCGGCTGTTTCAAGGGCGCGCTCCGGTAGCCCCGCAGCAGCATCCTCAGCCGTATAGAAGCGGGAGAAGTGCGCACCCACGATTTCCTCAGCGGTATAACCTTTGATCCGGCGAGCGCCGTGGTTCCAGTTTGTGACTCGACCTTCCGGGGACAGCATGAAAAATCGAATAATCCGTCACGCCCTGAATCAGGAGCCGAAAGCGTCGCTCGCTTTCCATGACCGCATCGTGCGCCCTGCGCTTGTCACTTTCGTTGCGAACCATTTTGGCGAATCCAAGAAAGGTGCCGTCGTCAGCGATAAGTGCGGTGGTCACGACGTTTGCCCAGAAGGTCGAGCCATCCCGACGCGCGCGCCAGCCTTCGGTCTGAAAGCTTCCGTGCTCACGCGCGCCATGCGGCTCGACTTCGAGCAGATCGGCTTCACGTTCTGTGTCGAGGAAGAAGATCGAGGAGTGTTGCCCAAGGATCTCCTCGTCTTCATACCCGAAGATCCTCCGACCACCGGGTCCCCAGGTTCTTACCTTTCCATCCGGCGTGAGAAAAAGAACGGCAAATTCGATCGTCGTGTTCGCCCAAATGCGAGCCCCGTCGGGAAGCGCGTTCTCAAGACGTTGTTCAGTGTTTTGCATAAAAAGCTGATCGCGAGTCGGATGTCGTTGCCCCGCCTGTCGGGCACCGACCATTACGAGAAATATGGCGATTCTAGCGCCATCGCGTTTTCGACTGAGCTCGATGGGCCTCGCCGGGACACGTTCCCCGCCAAACCGGAAGGGAGATCACCACGTGAGAAAGCAGAAGAACTACTTCGCGCTCAAATCGAATTGTTGTGAGGAAAGTCGTCGGTAACCTTGCTTGGCATAGCGCTTGCGCTGAAACACCTCTAACTCCCCAAATAAAGTCCCTTATGAGCCACACATCGACCGTTCATCCACTCCCGTTCGATCCGACCTACGAAGAAATCCCGGACGATGAACCTGAAACGACCCGTGAGCTAATCGAGGCCATGCAAAGCATCCTTGAGACGACCTCGAAAGACTACGGGCATGCTGTGCGCAGCGTCCACGCGAAGAGCCACGGCCTTCTCAATGGAGAACTGACGGTGTTCGATAATCTGCCGGAAGAGCTTGCGCAAGGTGTGTTCGCACGCCACGGTGTGCATGGAGTCGTGATGCGGCTCTCGACCAACCCCGGCGATATCCTCAGCGACAGCGTTTCGACGCCGCGCGGTCTTGCGATCAAGATCGCGGATGTCGAAGGCTCGCGCCTCCCAGGAAGCGAGACGCAGAGCACGCAGGATTTCGTGATGATCAACGCGCCCGCTTTCACCGCGGCGACGCCCAAGGCGTTTCTTTCAAATCTTAAGCTGCTCGCCAAAACGACCGATCGCGCGCCGACTGGCAAGAGGGTATTGTCCGCCGTTTTGCGCGGCGCAGAAAAAGTGGTGGAGGCGGTGGGTGGTGAAAGCGGCATGCTCAAGAGCTTAGGCGGTCATCCCGAGACACATATCCTCGGCGAAACGTTTTATACCTGCGTCCCGGTGCTGTATGGTCCGTATTTCGCCAAACTCAGCGTCGTTCCGGTTTCGCTCGACCTGAGCGCATTGACCGATGCGCCGGTCGACGTCAACGGTCATCCCGACGCTTTGCGCGATGCCGTGAACGCATTCTTTGCGACACACGGAGGCGAATGGGAAGTGCGTGTCCAGCTTGCGACCGACATCGAAAAGATGCCCATTGAAGATGCGTCGGTGCAGTGGCCCGAGGACGAAAGCCCTTATGTGCCAGTCGCGCGAGTTCGGGTGGCGCCGCAGCGGGCGTGGGACGACGCACGCTCGGTCGCCATCGACGACAGCTTGGCGTTCAGTCCGTGGCACGGTCTTGCTGCGCATCGTCCTCTGGGTGGCGTCATGCGTACACGCAAGCCGGCATATGAAATGTCATCAGAATTCCGTGGAAGGTTCAATGGATGTCCGATACACAAATAATGATCGATAGCATTGGATAAATGATTTGAACCGACGCGAGCATCGAGGAGGAAGCGAGTATGAGCAAGCTGCCGAACATCAAGAAGTATGATCATCCGGCGGGCGGCTGGGGATCGTTGAAAGCGGTTGCATCGGCACTCGTCAAGGAGCACGTCGCGTTCGACGGCGCTCGCATTCTCTTGCATCAAAACAAGCCGGATGGTTTTGCGTGCGTCAGTTGTTCCTGGGCGAAACCCGCGGACCCGCATCTGTTCGAATTCTGCGAGAACGGCGCGAAGGCCACTGCGTTCGAGCTGACGAAGAAGCGTATCGATGAGGATTTCTTCGCCCATCACACGCTTGCCGCGCTTGAGACATGGACCGATATGGAACTGGAAGCGCAAGGCCGTCTGACCGGGCCAATGCGCTACGAAGCCACCTCCGACCGCTACGTGCCGATCACATGGAAACACGCATTCGAGGAAATCGGCGCGATGCTGCGCGATTTCAAGCCCGAGCGCACTGTCTTCTACACGTCCGGGCGCGCGTCCCTGGAAACCTCGTATATGTTCCAGTTGTTCGCGCGCATTTACGGCACCAACAATCTGCCCGACAGCTCGAACATGTGTCACGAGAGCACCTCGGTGGCGTTGCCCGAGACGATCGGCGCGCCGGTTGGCACGGTCACGCTCGATGACTTCGAGCATACCGACTGCTTCTTTTTCTTCGGCCACAACACCGGCACGAATGCGCCGCGCATGCTCCATCCCTTGCAGGACGCGAGAAAACGCGGCGCGCGCATCGTCACATTCAATCCGCTCAGGGAACGCGGGCTTGTGAGCTTTGCGAATCCGCAATCGCCTGTGGAAATGCTGTCGCCGAAGCATACCGCCATTAGCACGCAATATCTCCAGGTCAAGATCGGCGGCGATATCGCAGCGGTGACAGGCGTCTGCAAGGCGTTGATTGAAGCCGATGACTGTGCGCAGCGAAACGGCGAGCCGCGCTTACTGGATGCCGAGTTCATTGCCGAGCATACGCATGGCTTCGAGACCTTCGCCGATGCTATGCGCGCGGCCGACTGGCGGGACATAGAAAGCCGTTCGGGACTCGTGCGCAGTGCATTAGAAGCGGCCGCCACTGAATACGCGCGCGCGAAAGCGGTGATGATCCTCTATGGCATGGGCATCACGCAGCATCGTGAAGGCGTGCTCGCCGTGCAGATGCTCACGAACCTGATGCTGCTCGGCGGAAACATCGGCAAGCCGGGCGCGGGCATCTGCCCGATTCGCGGCCATTCGAACGTGCAGGGGCAGCGCACGGTCGGCATCACCGAAAAGCCGGCGCTCGTGCCGCTGGACAAATTGGCCGAACTGTACGCGTTCGAGCCGCCGCGTGAGGAAGGGATGTCCACAGTCGATGCGTGCGCTGCGCTGCGCGATGGCGCCCTCGACGCGTTCATCGGACTTGGTGGAAATTTTGCGCGCGCAACGCCCGATCATTATGTGCTTGAGCCCGCGTGGAAGAGGGTGCCGCTCACGGTGCAGATCGCGACGCATCTAAACCGCAGCCATCTGCTGCATGGACACGCGGCCTATCTCCTGCCGTGCATCGGTCGGATCGAAGTGGATCAGCAGGCGAGCGGTCCGCAGAGCGTCACGGTCGAGGACAGCACTGCGTGCATCCATGCATCGAAGGGCTTTGCTCAACCCGCAAGCGACAAGCTGCTGTCCGAGCCCGCAATCGTCGCGGGGCTCGCGAAGGAGACCTTGCAGGGTCGCGGCAAGGTCGACTGGGATGGGTGGAAAGCCGATTATTCGCTGGTGCGCGACGCCATCGAAAAGACGTATCCCGATCAATTCAAGGACTTCAACGCGCGTATGACGCAACCGGGCGGTTTTCATCGGCCGATTCCGGCGGGCAGTCGTGAGTGGAAGACGGAGAACGGTCGGGCGAACTTCATTACGCCGGAAGGCATGGGCGAGGACCCCGACATGTCATTCAAAGGCGAGCGCACCTTGCGGCTCATGACCACTCGCGGCGATAACCAGTTCAACACCACAGTCTACGGACTCGACGATCGCTTTCGCGGCGTGTACAACACGCGCGACGTGCTGCTGATGAATCGGGATGACATGACGCGGCTAAATATCGCCGAAGATCAGGCGCTGACGGTCACCACGGTGTCGAACGACGGGGTGACGCGCAGCATCGACGGACTGCGCGCCCATGCTTTCGATATTCCCGCTGGATGTGCGATGGGCTATTACCCGGAATGCAATCGCTTGATTCCATTGGCGCATCATGCGAAGCGCAGCAAGGTGCCGG
>NZ_AP022319.1:0-1527330 GCF_009938265.1 Burkholderia sp. THE68 | reverse complement strand
GAGCAAGCAGAGACCTACTTTCTGGGCCACGGCTGCTGATCTGGGCGCGCGGTATGATGCTTGAGATGATTGACCGGTAAGAAGCTTCGCTAGCACGCTCCGTGCATCGCCCTGAGATCCGGAAAGTGTCCTGCTCTTAGAATCCTATCGAGTCGTTCCGTGGCTACTTCAACGCGGTGGAGCGGCGCAGAGGAAAGCTGCCTGTCATATGCACACAGAACCGCCCTGATTGCGCCGCACCGATCTTCTGCAATCCGCCACTCATCAGCTGCTTCCGACTCTTGAATGCATATCTTGAGGACCGCTTCAGCCTCCACATAGGTTGCGATCGGCGGCTCGAGCCGTTCCTTGTCGCATACGAAGTAAGCTAAATATAGGGTTTTGATAAGTTCGCTCGCGAGATCAGCATTGCCACGTCCCGCCCGCATCGTGACCAGCGCCAGGTGATTTCTCAGCGATACCGCGCGTGCCGCAGTCGGCTTCATCGGCAGCAGCTGAGTTCGGGTGAGCGGCGCTCGACGCACCCCTTTGGATTTTTTCCGTTTGTCTGGCATGGACGCAATCGCCAACGATACGAGGCGCCGCCCCGTCGAATCGGCTTTAAGATGCCCATCACGACTCGTGATAGCCGCTATGGTGTGCCGCCAGGACAGCGGCCGTTCCCGGCAGATTACGCGCGATGCAAGCTTCGCTCTGTGCGCCGGGCAAAGGAGCCGACAACTTCTCGAAGACTGCCACTGACCGTGGTGTATCGAACGGTGTCCCGAGCAGCGCGTCACCGTTGGATCTTTAAAGTTGGTCACCGTATTCCAGGAACGTCGACATGAATTTCAGATCCTTGCAGTGCTTTGTCATTCTTGCCGAAGAACTGAACTTCAGCCGCGCGGCTGAACGTTTGCATATCGCTCAACCCGCGCTGAGCCAGCAGATCCGGCTGCTGGAAGAGCGGCTCGGCACCCAGCTCGTCGATCGTGCGCGGCGGCCGCTGCGGCTCACTGAAGCGGGCCAATATCTCTGCACCGAAGCGCGTCAGATTCTCGGCTCGTGGGAACAGGCGAGCATGGGAGCGCAGGAGATCGGCGCCGGGCGGCGCGGCTGGCTGTCGATCGGCTTCACGCGCTCCGCGATGTACAGCATCCTGCCGCCCGCGCTGAAGGCGTTTCATCACGCGTACCCGGAAGTCGAACTGAAGCTCTTCGAGATGTTGACCGAAGAGCAGACCGATGCGTTGCGCGACCTGCGCATTCACGTAGGCATCGGAAGGCAGCCTCTCCTGATCGCTGGCTGCACGTCGTATCCGCTGCTGCGTGAGCACATCGTGGCCGTGCTCTCGCCGGATCATCCGCTGGCGGGAAAGAAGAAGGTGCACATCGCCGAGCTCGAAGACACGCCGGTCATTCTCTATCCGAAGCATCAGAACGCGCAGTTCAAGCGCACCGTGCAGTCCCTGTATCGCGATGCGGGCGTGACGCCGTTCGTCGCGCATCAGGCTTACGAAATCCAGACCGCGATCGCGCTCGTCGCGGCGGGGCTCGGCGTGACCTTCGTCGGCGAATCGGTGGCGCGGCACGGACGCGCGGATGTCGTGTTCCGCCCGCTCACGGGCCCTGGCGCGTCCCAATGGTCGACGCTCGCCGCCACCTTCCGCACCGACGACGACTCGGCTCATCTGCGCGCCTTTCTCGGCTGCCTTCCTCCGCCGCTCCCGGGCGCCGCACTATAAGCAAAGCCTTATAGAAGCATAAGGAACGCGTCTTGGACGCGCGCTGCCACGCTTCTTATCATCGGTTTTCCTGCTCTGAATCCGGCACGCTGCATGCGAGAACGGATGTGAGCAGACGGACGGCGAAGGCCGTTTGTAAAGCAGGGCCGCAGAGCCCTCGCGATCCGACGAAAAGTACGTGGAGACGGCATGACGCCATTCAACGAAGCGACCACCATGCGAAAGGTGTACGGGCGGCTCATGCCCCTGCTCTTCGCGATGATGTTTTTCAATTACCTCGACCGCATCAACATCGGCTTTGCGGCGCTCGACATGAACAAGGCTCTGGGCTTTTCGCCCGCCGTGTTCGGCTTCGCGGGCAGCATCTTCTTCGTGGGCTACATGGTGCTCGAAGTGCCGAGCAACCTGCTGCTGCATCGCGTGGGCGCGCGCCGCTGGATCGCGCGGATACTGCTCACGTGGGGCGCGGTGGCGGCCGCGACGGCCTTCGTGTTCGACGACAAGAGTTTCTACGTGCTGCGCTTTCTGCTCGGCGTGATGGAAGCGGGCTTCCTGCCGGGCGTCGCGGTTTATCTGACGAAGTGGTTCCCGGAACGCTACCGGGCGCGCGCGGTGGGCGGCTACATCATCGCGGGATCGTTTTCGGCGGTGCTCGGCGGTCCGATCTCCACGGCGCTGATGACTTACGCCAATGGCATTCTCGGCCTGCAAGGATGGCAGTGGATGTTCATCCTCGAAGGCGTTCCGGCGATGCTGCTCGGCCTGCTCACACTACGCATCATGACCGAGCGCCCCGCCGACGCCGGCTGGCTCGCCGACGACGAAAAGCAATGGCTCGAAACGACGCTCGCGGCCGAACGCGAAGCCGTCGGCGGCAGCACGCACTATCCGCTTCTGCGCGTGGCGGGCGACGTCCGCGTGTGGAGTCTCGCGTGCCTGTTCGGCTGCGCGCTGGTCGGCATCTACGGGCTGTTTTTGTGGCTGCCGCAGATCGTCAAGAGTCTCGGCCATCTGAGCAACATCGAAGTGGGCTTTCTTTCGGCTGCGCCGCCGCTCTTGGGCGTGCTGGGCACATTCATCATCAGCCGCAGTTCGGACCGCACCGGCGACCGCAAGAAGCATCTGGCCTTCGTCTACGGCATGAGCGCGTTGGCGATTGCAGGCAGTGCCTATGCGCCGAATCCGGTCATCGCCTATGCGCTGCTGTGCGTGACCGGTCTCTTCATCTACGCGGGCAATCCGCTCTTCTGGAGCCTCGCTTCGTCGTTCAGGACGGGCGCTGCGGGCGCGGCGACCATCGCGCTCATCAATACGATCGCGCAGTTTGGCGGACTGGTCGGGCCGTGGAGCATCGGACTGGTGCGCAACGCAACCGGCAATTTCAAGCTCGCGCTGCTGACCATCGCCGCGTTTCTCGTCGTCGCAACCGTGATCGCGCTCGTGATGCGCGTGAAACCCGCCGACCATGACGACGCTTCGCTGCCCGCGGCGAATCCCGCCACGCGTACCTGAACCCCGCATACAACGATACGGAACTCACGCATGATCATCGATTGTCACGGTCACTACACGACCTCGCCGCCACAACACGAGGCATGGCGCACGCAGCAGATCGCGGCGCTCAGGGACGGCGTCTCGCCGCCGCCGCGCCCCGCCATTTCCGACGACGAGATTCGTGCCAGCATTGAAGGCGGCCAGTTGCGCATCCAGCGCGAACGCGGCACCGACCTCACGATCTTCTCGCCGCGCGCCGCCGGCATGGGCCATCATCTGGCAACGTCCGAAGCCAACGCGGTCTGGTCGGAAGCATGCAACGACCTCGTGCATCGCGTCGTCGAACTCTATCCGCGCAATTTCGCAGGCGTCTGCCAGTTGCCGCAGGCGCCGGGCGTCGCGCCGGAGAACTGCATCGCCGAATTGCGGCGCTGCGTGGAGGAATTGAGCTTCATCGGCTGCAATCTGAATCCGGATCCGTCAGGCGGCCACTGGTCCGGGCTGCCGCTCACCGACCGCTCGTGGTATCCGCTCTACGAAGCGATGGTCGAGCTCGACGTGCCCGCGATGATCCACGTGTCGTCGTCGTGTAATCCGAACTTCCATGCGACCGGCGCGCATTACATCAATGGCGACACGTCGGCGTTCATGCAGTTGCTGCAAGGCGACCTGTTCGCCGACTTCCCCACGCTCAAGTTCATCATTCCGCACGGCGGCGGCGCGGTGCCGTATCACTGGGGACGCTATCGCGGACTCGCGCAGGACATGAAGCGGCCGCTGCTCAGCGAGCATCTGCTGAACAACGTCTTCTTCGATACCTGCGTCTATCACCAGCCGGGCGCGGAGCTGCTCGCCAAGGTGATTCCGGCGAAGAACATCCTGTTCGCATCGGAGACGATCGGCGCGGTACAGGGCGTCGATCCCGAAACGGGTCATCACTTCGACGACACGCGCCGTTATATCGACGCCATCGACTGGCTCGGCGACGCGGACCGCGAGCTCATTTTCGAGGGCAACGCGCGTGCGGTATACGGGCGCCTGTCCGCGCAACTCGAACGACAACGATCCACTGAAGGAGCGGCGACATGAACGCAATCGGATGGCGCGAAAACGAATCGGCGGCGCAGGCGAGCCCCGCGATGCTCGCCGCATTGCGCGAACTCCCGGTCTCGCTTTTGAGCGACAACATGGCGCGCGTGAGCGGCACGACCGGCTTGCGTCCGTTTCATCGGTCGAAGCCTATGGCGGGCACCGCGGTCACGGTGCGCACGCGCGGCGGCGACAACCTCGCGATTCATCGTGCGTTCGACTTCTGCCGTCCGGGCGACGTGCTCGTGATCGACGGCGCAGGGGAACTCACCCAGGCGCTGATGGGCGACATCATGGCGAGCTACGCGGAAAGCCTCGGCGTGCAGGGGCTCGTGATCGACGGCGCAATCCGCGACGTGGGCGCGCTGAGTCAGCGCCATTTTCCCGTGTATGCGCGGGGCGTCACGCATCGCGGGCCGTACAAGAACGGACCGGGCGAGATCAACGTGCCGGTGACGGTCGGCGGCATGGTGGTGCATCCGGGCGACATCATCGTCGGCGACGAGGATGGCGTGCTCGCCATCGCGCCCTCCGATGTCGAAGCAGTGATCGAAGGCGCGCGCAAAACCGCGGCAAAGGAAGCGGCGGCGCTGCAATCGATCGCGGAAGGACGCTTCGACCGTTCGTGGGTCGCCGTGCAGCACGAGCGCATGATGAACGGCTGACGCCTTGCCGAACCGTGGCGGGCGCGCGCATGATGGCGTGTTCGCCTTTTCGACCCAACCCGCCATGCCCGACTATCTGAACGCAGCAGCGCTCATGGACCTTGCACGCCGCGCGGAAGCCCGCGAGCCCGGTCCGTGCGCCTGCACGAAAACGCCACTCGACGGCTGGCAATCCCAGCCGCTTTCCCTCGATGAAACCCGCTTTCGCGAGATCGGCACGCTGATGCCGGAAGACGATCCGGAACCGACCTTTGCAGAATATCTGCCCGGGAAGGTCAACTACTGGTCCACGGAAGCGCCCATCGCGCCGCGTCATTTCCCGTACAACCGCTGCGGCGTGTGGGAATGCTCGTCGTGCGGGCGCCTCTATCTGCGCTACACCGAAGGCGGCGGCTATTTCGTCGATCGAAGGATCCGCGCGTTGCAATTGACCTTGATTGAGGACGTCTCACTCTGAGCGGCGACAGCACCGGGAGCAGTCCCGAAACTCATCCGGAGGACCCGACGATGCCGAAGTACCTTATCTCCTTCCCCAGTTCGGCGATGGACATCTCCGACGAAGATATGGCTGCGGTCGGCGAAGCGGCACACGCGGTCATGAGAGAAGCGAAGGATGCCGGCGTCTATGTGTTCGGCGGTGGTGTAGACGAGGACGTCGCGCCGCTGATGGTCGCCGCCGACGGCACCGTCACGAACGAGACCTACCCGCAGACCAAGGAGTTTGGCGGCGGCTTCTGTGTCCTGGAACTCCCGTCGCGCGAAGCCGCCGTCCAATGGGCCGCGAAGATCGCCAACGCCTGTCGCTGCTCGCAGGAACTCCGCGAGTTCGGCTACGACCCGGAGAGCTGACCGGCGAGGTCGCGAATCTGCGAAGGCGGCCGGAACACTTCTTGCGCAGTACGGATCGGCGAAGCGAAGGTCGATGCCGCGAAGAAGCAATAAGCGATGCAGGGGCGAACCGTTCGGTTTGCCTGTCTAATCCACGGAAAGCGCTCGTAAACCGAGGCTATGGTCAACGACCTCTGGTACAAAAACGCGATCATCTACTGCCTGTCCGTTGGCACGTTCATGGACGCGAACGGCGATGGCGTCGGTGACTTCCGAGGCCTGCTGCGGCGGCTCGACTATCTTCAGGGGCTCGGCATCACCACGATCTGGCTGATGCCCTTCCAACCGTCGCCCGGCCGCGACAATGGCTACGACATCACCGACTACTACAACGTTGATCCACGCTACGGCTCGCTCGGCGACTTCACGGAGTTCACGCACGCGTGCCATCAGCGCGGCCTGCGCGTGATGATCGATCTCGTAGTGAATCACACGTCGGATCAGCATCCGTGGTTCAAGGAAGCGCGGCGCGATCCCGAATCGAAATATCTTGACTGGTATGTCTGGTCGAAGAAGCGGCCGGCCCACGCCAAGGATGGGGTGGTCTTCCCCGGCGTGCAAAAGTCGACATGGACCTACGACAAGGAAGCGGCCATGTGGTACTTCCATCGCTTCTACGAGTTCCAGCCCGACCTGAACACGGCCAACCCCTTCGTGCAAGCCGAGTTGCTCAAGATCATGGGCTTCTGGATCCAGCTCGGCGTCTCGGGCTTCCGCATGGACGCCGTGCCTTTTGTGATCGCCACAAAGGGCGCGCAGGTGAAAAGACCGGTCGAACAATACGACATGCTGCGCACGTTTCGCGAGTTCCTGCAATGGCGCAAGGGCGACGCGATCATTCTTGCGGAGGCGAACGTACTGCCCGACACCGACATGAAGTACTTCGGCGACGCCGGCGAACGATTGCAGATGATGTTCAACTTCCAGGTCAATCAGAACACGTTCTATGCGCTCGCGAGCGCGGACGTTGGTCCTCTCAAGAATGCGCTAGAGGCGACGAAGTCGCGCGCCGCTACGGCGCAATGGGGCGTATTCCTGAGAAATCACGACGAACTCGACCTCGGCCGGCTTTCGCTCAGGCAGCGAGAAACCGTGTTTGCGGCGTTCGGCTCCGACCCCGCCATGCAGCTCTACAATCGCGGCATCCGCCGCCGCTTGGCGCCGATGCTCGATGGCGACCGTCGTCGGCTGGAGCTTTCGTACAGCCTGATGCTGACGCTGCCGGGAACGCCCGTCGTGCGTTACGGCGATGAAATCGGCATGGGCGACGACCTGCGCCTGCCCGAGCGCGAAAGCGTACGCACGCCGATGCAATGGTCCACCGAGCCGCATGCTGGCTTCACGAAGCATGATCGCCCCGTTTGTCCGGTGATCTCCGGCGGACCGTACGGCTTCGAACGCGTGAATGTCGCGAACCAGCGCCGCGACCCGAACTCGCTGTTGAACTGGATCGAGCGAATGATCCGCATGCGCAAGGAGGTGCCTGAGATAAGCTGGGGCGATTTCGCGATTCTGAAGGCATCACGCGATGACGTGCTCGCATTGCGTTACCACTGGCGCAACAACTCGGTGGTCTGCGTGCACAACTTCAGCGCGGCGGCGTGCACGGTGAAGTTCCGGGTCGGCTCAAACGCCGGCGAAAACGACGTACTCGTGAACCTGCTCTCCGACGACCACAGCCAGGGCAACGTGAAGGGGCAGCACACGGTCGTGCTTGAGCCTTACGGCTATCGATGGTTCCGGGTAGGCGGTCTCGACTACCTCCTGAAGCGCAGCGAAGTGTGACGCTAGGGCGTTTTTCGCAGTCGTGTCGCGGTTGCTTCTTCACCGACGACGACAGTGTTTGCGATTCGGTCATGGAGGGCTTGCTTGCGCGGATTGAATGGTACCCAGAGAAAGCCCGCTCCACACATGGCGAACGTGAGCACATAGCCCACCGTGCGCAAGACGGCTTGCCTGCGGGTCATGGGCTCGTGACTGTCAGCGTCCACGATCCGCAATCGCATCACGCGCTTTCCCGGTGACGTGCCCCACACGACCCATAAAACACCGGTTATGAGCAGTGGAATGCATTGGGCCACGATCAGCCAAAGGACGAAAGTCGCCGCGAGCACATCAGGCGACAGTGGGATTTCTTCGGAAGAAGGCCCTAACGGGATGAACAGAAGGATAACCGTCCACCAGATCGAGTCAATGAACAGCGCGCGGGCGCGCTCGGAATACGTGGCGAGGCGCATGCCGCGAACTCCGGCGTGAAATCGTCTCACCGGTAGTGCGGCCCTCTTGCGTGTTTAACGTGCAGTAACATCCTTGGCTCGAACATCGATGGTATCCGGGACCGACGTTACCTTGGAGTCCGACGTCGAGATATCGCCCATGCCTTCCTTGAAACCCTTGACGGCACCGCCCAAGTCGGAACCGACACTACGCAACTTCTTGGTGCCGAAAATAAGCGCAATGATCGCCAAAACGATAAGCCAATGCCCGATGCTGAGACTTCCCATATCACTCACCCTTAACAGAGAGAAA
Organism: Burkholderia sp. THE68; assembly: GCF_009938265.1. NCBI lineage: Bacteria > Pseudomonadati > Pseudomonadota > Betaproteobacteria > Burkholderiales > Burkholderiaceae > Burkholderia > Burkholderia sp. THE68. The sequence continues at coordinate 1,518,942 of NZ_AP022319.1, read as the reverse complement.
CGCTGAAAAAGAGCGGAATACGCAATATTTACTTCACGCTCCGCTTTATCCTCCCTACATTCTGTCATAAAAATCAATGGCTTATGTGGCCCTCTTTCGTACCAGAATGCAGCAGGCGGCAGGCGCGCATGAAATTTTTACCTCAACGAGAGCCTTCAGGGATTTGCCAGCGCCTCTGGAGAGAGTCCGCAGGCTATTCCATGAGACCCGCAATGTGTTCCTCGAGGTGCTGCAGCCCGGTTGTCGCAGGCCGCGCCTCCACGACGCCGAACATCTCGCTTCGGTTTGGCGACGGGTCTACGAGGAAGTTTCTCGGATGCTCGTTTTGTCGGTCCCAAGGGAGCATTGCCTCGGGGGGAACGACCTCGAAAGCGCTACCGATGGCGAGAAACAGATCGCACGCGCGCATCTCTGCCCGGATTCGATGGAGATTGAGATAGGCAGGAGCCGCCTCTCCGAAGAATACGACGCCCGGTTTGACGCCTTCGTGGTTTCCGCAAATCGGGCAGGCAGCCGCAGGGTCGAAATACATCCCGTCTTTCGGAAACGCGAGATCGCACGCGGTGCACAGCAACGAGTTCAAATCGCCGTGGAGGTGAATGACGGAGGTGGCGCCGGCTTTCTCGAGCAGGTCATCGACGTTCTGAGTCAGCAACTGGACGCGCTCGGCTCCCCACTTGTTCTGCCACTTGGCGAGCAGCTTGTGCGCGGCATTCGGCTCGGCACCATGCTTCTCGCGAATGCGGTCGTTGTAGAACCGGAAAACGGCCTGACGGTTCTTGCGCCATGTGTGGATATTGCAGACCTCGTCGACACTGTTGCGAGTCCAGATACCGTCCCCTGTACGGAACGTCGATAGACCACTTTCGGCGGACAATCCCGCGCCGGAAAACACGTAGAGTCTGGGCGTCCTGTTGTCCATTTCTCGAGGCTTGCGCTTTGCGCGATTCCATCAGTTTCGTTGGGCGTCCGCTATTCAAGCCTCGCTCCGCATCCAATTGACTGCAGAATTCGCGTCGACTGAAAGGCAGCATTTAAAGGCTCGCGACCTATTGAGCGGCAAGTCTACCAAGAACCGATAGCGACGAGCGGACGCGCCGCATTTGATTTAACCGTGCGCAGCCGTATCGAAAAATTCGAGCCATCGGCTCACCCGACCGTCCTCGACTGTGAAGATGTGTACCCATTCTGTCTCGAACGGCCTGCCCGTCGCCTTAACAACAGCGGCGACGAAGCCGATGACGACAATATGGTCGCCAGCATCAATGAATTCGCGGGGTTCAAATCGGGTTATCTCTTCCGCATCGAGCAGGTCCTTGAAAAAGCGTTGAACCTCCTCGCGTGTCCGGCAGGTGGTTGCGTAAGGCAGGCTCGACGGTCCGACGACTCGCCAGTCAACTACGTCCGGAATCAACGCCAACACGCCAGCCACATCGCCACAGGCAAAGGCGGAATACGCTTTCTTCACCACGTCTATCGCATTGGGCATGTCAACCTCCGAGCGGCTGTCTCATCATTGAAGTGAGGCAACCCGGACCTGACGTCGGCGCTTTGCCCCTCGGAATCATAGAGGCTGCCAAAGCGCGATTCACGCTGCACTGCGACGCATGAAACGAACAAGGTGAGGAGGACCAGGACAGAGCGAGTCACGTACCACGCCGTCCCAAAGCGGCCATTCGTACGGACGCGGACTTTCAGCGCGTGCGACATTCGTAGCCTGCGCTCCCGCGTTGCCTCCTTAAGAAAAAGCGCGCAGACATGGCACGCGCAAGAGCCGGAGCATGAGAGGCAAGTCTCCGCATGAGAGGGACGCACACGTACGCGATACGAGGAAGAACCCCCATGAAACCGGGAAAAAATGGACTGTGGACTCGGCTGCGTCGCCGACGGCGACTGCTCATCTCCGTCGTTGCGTTCGTCGCCGTACTGATCGCGATCGCTTCAGGCGTACTGCGGCACCGCACGGCGGACCAGCATCACGAACCGCTTCAGGCAACGAGCATCGTTTATCAGATGCGGCAGGATCCGTCGCAATGGGCACGCACGGAGAACGACGCTTCGCGCATGCTCACGGATATCCGCGAGAAGCGCGTGGCCGCGATCGGCGTGACGCTCGACGCCATCCTCGTGTCTACAAAAAGCGGGCTGCGGTACTTCGTCAGCGACCGGTTCGCGGTGTTCTCGCAGTCGTTGCTGCTCAATGCGATCAAGGGCGAAACTGCGCCGGACTACCAGATCGCGTGGCTTCCGAATGTGTCCATCGGCGCGCAGCCGGGCGTAGGCCCGCTGCTCGCCTTCTTGCGTGATTCGTTCGTCATGCTGGTGTACGTGCTGATGCTGGCCCTTATGCTCTGGTACGTGCGCCGCGAGATGAAGGGTGACGCCACGCTGATCACCGAGCCACCCAACACGCGTTTCGACGACGTGATCGGCGCGGTCGAGGCAAAGGCCGCGCTCGAGGACATCAAGGCCTATCTGCGCGATCCAAAGTCGTTCACGAAGCTGGGCATCCGTCCACCCTGCGGCGTGCTGATGACTGGCGGTCCGGGGGTCGGCAAAACGCGGCTTGCGCAGGCGCTGGCGGGTGAGTGCGGCGCAAGCTTCATCGCGATCACGGGGAGCTTCTTCAGCGCGAAGTACTACGGCGTCGGCATTCAGAAGGTCAAGCATCTGTTCAAGACAGCGCGCAAGCATGGCCCGGTGGTGATCTTCATCGATGAAGCTGACGGGCTCGCCGCACGCACCAGCGGCGCGTCCGGTTCCGCCGACGCCGAAAGCAACCGCATCATCAATCAACTGCTCGCGGAGATGGACGGCTTCGAGAAGAACGAAGGTGTGCTTCTCGTCGCCGCGACCAACTTCCCCGAGAATCTCGACGAAGCGCTCCGCCGTCCGGGCCGCTTCGATCGCATCGTGCCGGTGCGTCTGCCAGACGTATCGGATCGCGTGAAAATATTCGAGTATTACCTGGGCAAGCTGCCGTCGTGTTCGACGGATATCGACTGCCATCAACTGGCGCGGCTGACGGTCGGTTTGTCGCCCGCCTCGCTGTCGATGATAGTCAACCAGGCCGGATTGATCGCGCGCAAGCAAGGCGCGGGCATGGTGTGCGCGGAGCATCTGCGCGAGGCGGTCAAAGTCGCGCGCATTGGCGACGTGAGTAGTGCGGAGAAGGCGCTCGATGCGGACGAAGTGCGTCGCGTCGGCGTACATGAAGCGGGGCATGGCATCGTCGCTGCGCTGCTGGGTGCCGGTGTACTGGAGGAATTGACGGTGCTGCCGCGCGGCGGGGCATTGGGCATGGCGCTCATCACGAAGCCGCAGGACAAACACCTGTATCGCCGCAGCGAACTGGAAAAGGAACTGATGGTGCTGCTCGGCGGACGCAATGCGGAGTTGCTGGTGTTCGGCGAGGCATCGAGCGGCGCGGCGCAAGACTTGCAGGAAGCATCGCGCATCAGTCTGGAGATGGTGTCGCGGCTCGGCTTCGGCCGCGAAGGCAATCTGTTCAGTCTCGCCGCGCTACCGCGCGAGAGCGCCGCACGGCAACTCGACAATGCGATCGAACAGGCTAACGCGCTATTGAACGAGATGAACGAGCGCTGCTTCGACCTGCTCGCGCGAAACGAATCGATTCTGTGCGATGTCGCTCTCGCGCTGACCAGGACCGAGACGGTGCCCGGCGCATATGTCTATGATCTCATCCGCAAGAGCGGGGTCACGCAGTCGCCCGAGCTGGAAGCAGTGTATTTCAGTGCCGCGGCTAGCGAGCGGGCTGCCGATGATTTTCGGGACAACGATTTCAAACCGACGTAGTCGTTGTGGGCGAGAACCAGGCGAAGCATTTTCCCGTCGATGCTATCGGCCACGCCCGGCATACGGATGCGCTGTCCCGACGAGTCGTCAGAATCTGTACTTAAGCCGGACCTGGCCGCCATTCTCAACCTCGTGCGCGGCAACGACCCCGTCGTACTCCAGACGCACATCGAGGCGCTTGGTCGTATACATCTCCACCCCGGCGGAGAACTTGCCTGCGACGTGTGCATTGCTGAGCGTATTGGTGAAGCTGCCGTAACCCGGGGCAGCGGCAAAGGACGCGTCGGTCGTGTAGCTATTGCCCGCAATGAAGCTGACCCCGGCGCCGACATAGGCGTCGACCGTCGCTGACCCGATCTGCGCACGCGTCCCGATCCGCAGATTCGGTGTGCCGGTCGCAATGACGCTGTTCGCGCTCTTCACCTTCAGGTTCAGTGCACCCGCACCGCTCTCCGTGTAGCCGGGGAGATTGACGTCGTTCAGATCGGCGTCGAGCGCCGGCTCCAGGTAGAAGCGGTCGAACGGGATCTGGTAGGCCGCGCGCAAGTGCAGTCCGAGCGTGTACGAATCGGGCGAGGCGGTCGCCACCGCGTTGGCGCCCGGGATGACGCGCGAGCTGTTCATCCAGCCGTAGCTCGCGTCCGCCGCACCGGTGAAAGTCCACGGCCCAACCTCGTGCTTCAGCGCGACGACGCCAAGAAGCGCATTGCCGTTGGCGCTCGTCAGGTTGTCGTTGCCGGTGAAGCGGTCGGTCTCGTAGCCAATGGCACCACCGAGGAACCAGCCGGGCTGCAGTTCGACCTGACCGCCGACTTTCATCGTCGAACCTTGCCAGCCGAAGCCCGGGAAGGACGCGTCGGCGCTGCGGTTTTCCCACATGCCCGAGGCGCGGAACCACACGCAGGAGCCCTGCTTTCTCACGGTGGTGTCATCATCGGCGAACACCGGGCAACTGAAGACGGAACGCGCGAACGCCTGGCTCGCCTGGTAGCGCGCCGCAGCGATGCCGAGCAGTTCCTGACCGGAGACGGCGGTCAGCGTCTGCGCATAGCCCGACGCGCTGCCGACGTTACCGAAGGCTCCGAAGATGGGTGCAAAGGCGGGATCGGCACTGTTCCACAGCCGGTCAAGGTTGGCTGCGACGCTCTGCTGTGTGGCCGAAGTACCCTTGCTCGCGCCCACGAAGTCCGCATCGGTCTTGATCGCGACGGTGTTGCCCTGCATCACTGGCGTGAAGCGGTAGACCGGCGTCGAGGTACCCGCGAGCGTCGCATCGGGCTGGATTCCGCCGGCCGCCGACAGTACGGTGCTCGTACTCTTCAGATAGCTCACCGGGTCGACCTGCACCTTGCCGGCAAGCGAGGCGGTACCCGTGATGTTGAGCAGATCAGATCGTCCGTTGGCCGGATCGATCTGGACGTTCAGCGCGCCAGTCGGTCCCTGCACGAGATTGCCGGTGAGCACCGGCTTGCCGGTCGACCCGGCGCCGCCGACTTTGAGCGTGCCTGCGTTGTTCACCGTGCCGCCTCCGACGTTCAGCGCGTCGGGTGTGGCGATCACGCCGCCGGCCAGATTGTTGACGACACTGGTGCCGCTGGGTCCGAGACTGATGTTGCCGGTGATGGTGCCGGTGTTGGTGAGATGCGTGTTGTTCGCCGCGCCGTTCTCCGCCAGGATCGCATAGTGCCCGTTGGAGGTGGTGGTGATGGTGCCGGCGTTGGTGATCTGATTGTTGGTGCCGCCGAGCAGGTGGATTGCCGCCCCGTGCGACTTGAGGGCGGACTCCGAACCGCCCATTACCGACGAGCCGGCATCGACCGAGATCTGAATCGGGCCCGACGACTTGCCGTCACTCTGCGCGAGGATACCGTCCGAACCTGCGCCGAACGCACGGACGATGGAGCCGTTGGTCACCGCGACCGTCACCGCGTTGCCGGCGCCCGCACCACCTGCGGTGCCCCGCGCCAGCACCTGCTGAGCCCCGCCGTCGACGTTATAGGCCTCGACCCCGCCGCCACCGCCGACCGACTGCGCGAAGATCGCCGGCGCAAAACTGCCGCTTGTCGAAATGAGCGCGCCGTTGACGCCAACGGATACCGTGCCGCCGTTGCCGCTGTTCGCCTTGATGCCGAGGCCCGTGCCGGACTGGTACGACTGCACCTTCGACGGATCGCCGGCGAAGCCGCCGCCGCCGCCGATCGACTGCGCGATCACGCCATAAGCGCCGTCGGAGTCAGTTCCGATAAATCCGTATTTGACATTGACTGCGACCGGGCCGCCATCGCCGCCAGCGCCACCCGCCCCGCCGGTGCCGCCCGCGGGCAGATTGACCTGGCCGCCGACCACGAGACCGCCACCGCCGCCGATCGACTGGGCGACCACGCCGTGCGCGTCGAGCCCCTGGGTATAGATGTTGCCGTTGACCGCGACATCGACTTTGCCGCCCTTGCCGGAGCTGCGGTTCTGACCGCCGAAGCTCAGTTGCATCCCGTAGATGTCGCCGAGCCGTCCCTGAGGATTCACGATGATTTTGGAGGGGTCGAACGTCTCATCGGAGCTCATGGTCGTCACGACACCGCCGCCGCCGCCGACACTCTGTGCGAGGACCCCGATGCTGTGTTTGCCTGTCGTCTGGATGCCGGTATCCATGCTGGTGTCGGACGTGCTCACGCTGACCGTGCCGCCGTCGCCGGCCCCGCCTCCGTTGCCGCCCACGGCGACGGACAGGCTTTTCAGCGAACCGCTGATGGCCCCCGCCAGCGCGCCGTTGCCGCCCCCGCCGCCCACGCTCTGCGCGTAAATGCCGAACGCTTCCACGCCCTGAGTCTGGATGGTGCCGCTCGTATCCTTCGTGACACTCACCGCGCCGCCCGAGCCGGCCGCGCCGCCGCTGCCGCCGACGGCGACCGCGGTTTGCACCTTCGCATCATTGTTCGCCTTGCCGGCCGAACTCGCCGCGCCGCCGCTGCCGCCTCCGCCGCCAACGCTCTGCGCGAAGATGCCGTGGGATTGCGCGCCGAAGGTGCCGATCGCGCCGGTGTCGGTGACGTTCACCGCGCCGCCCTGACCACCCGCGCCGCCGCTGCCGCCGACCGACACGCCGACGCTGATCTGGTTCGCGGTGCCCAGCGGGTTCGACCCGGGTTGCGGCTGCGCGAAGATCGCTTTCAGATCGGTATAGGTCGCCTTGATTTTCTCGCCGAGCACGCCGACCTGGAGAATATTGTTGCCGAGGTTCTGCACATCCTGGTTCAGGCCGAGTCCCTGACCCAGAATGCCGAACATGGCCTGGGCATTGGAGATCGTGTCGAAGCCGCCGGCGCCGCCCGCGGTCGCGCCACCCTTGCCGCCCTTGCCACCGCCGCCGCCGACGCTTTGCGCGAAGATGCCGGTCGAAGCCGTGCCGCGGGTGACGATGTTGCCATGGTTGATCGCGGTCACGGTATTGCCGTCGCCGCCGACACCGCCCTTGCCGCCGACACCCACGGAGATGGCCAGCTTGCCGGCGGCCGCGGCCGCGGCGCCACCACCGCCGGCGCCGCCACCGCCGCCCACGCTCTGCGCGAACACGGCGTCCGCGCCATCGCCGCGCGTCGCGATCGAACCGTCGTTGGTCAGGCCGACCTTGCCGCCGGTTCCGCCCGTCCCCCCCGTTCCACCGACCGCGATCGTCGCGCTGAAGCTGGCTTTGGAGTCAGACGACGTTGCCGCCGCATCGCCCGCGCCGCCATTGCCGCCGCCCCCACCGACCGACTGCGCGAACACCCCGTAGGCGTCCTGGCCCAGGGTAGCGATCAGCCCAGAGTTGGCCAGATTGACGGCGCCTCCCGTGCCACCGCTACCGCCGCTGCCGCCGATCGCGACAGCGGCCGAAAGGGAAGCCCCCTTGGCGGCCGATCCGGAATAGGACGCGGCCGTTGCGTCGCCACCGGTGCCGCCGCCGCCGCCGACGGACTGCGCCGACACGCCAATCGCGCTATCGCCCGCTGTGGTGATCAGCCCGGAATTGTTGAGCGTGACATCGCCGCCGGTGTTGCCGGTCCCGCCCGTGCCGCCGATCGCGACACTGACGCTGATCGCGGGAACATTGGGGCTGGGCGAAAGCGCAACGGCACGCGCCGTGGCGCTGCCGCCGGAGCCGCCGCCACCGCCGATGCTTTGCAGCAGGACTCCTTCGGCATCCGAACCATAGGTCGAGATCTGCCCGGTATTCGTCAGCGAAACTGCGCCCGCCTGACCGCCGCTGCCACCTTGTCCGCCAATGGCAACAGCGCTCGACATGGGGCCGCCGACAGTGAACGCGGTGGCGTTGCCGCCATTGCCGCCGCCGCCGCCAATGGACTGTGCCTTGATACCGGCGGCGTGGTCGCCGTAGGTCGTGACGAGTGCGCCGTTGTCGACAGTGACCTGGCCGCCCGAGCCGCCGCCGCGGGCATCCCCGCCGATCACCATGTTGATCAGCCCCCCGCCGGTCGACGTCGCGCTGCCGGCGTTACCGCCGGCGCCGCCGATGCTTTGCGCGAGTATCCCCGCGCCACCGCTTTGGTCGAGGCTGCCAAACACGCTGTTCTGGCCCAGCGTGAGTTTCACCGCGCCGCCATTGCCGCCCTGGCCGCCGTTGCCGCCGATCTCGAAACCCGCACCGACAGCGACTCCGCTGGCGTCGCCGCCGCTTCCTCCGCCACCGCCGATGCTCTGTGCGATCAGCGGGACACTACCTTCGCCCGATGTGCTGCCGGCCGTGACAAAGGCGTGGTCCGAGTTCACCGTGACCGCACCGCCATCGCCGCCCGCGGCACCGCCACCGCCCGTGCCGGACAGCACGAAGCTGACACTACCGCCATTGCCCCCGCCGCCGCCGATACTCTGCACCAGGGCGCCATGCGTATATGGGCCGTTCGTTTTGATTGTCGCCGTGTTCGTAGCGTCTCCAAGGGCCAGCGAAGCGCTCCCGCCAGCGCCTGCCTTACCACCATTGCCGCCTTCACCTACGATAGTGCCCTGGGCGCCGTCACCGACACCACCGGCGCCTCCATTGGCCTGCACCAGCACCCCCTCGCCCCCGATCAACCCGGCAGCAGACTGCCCTGCCGGAACATTCGCGGTGTAATCGATGGAGCCAAGGACGGTGGCGCTCGCGCTGCCCGCATTCCCACCGTTGCCGCCCGCACCACCCTCATTGCGGATGTTGCCGTCGATGGCAGTGCCACCTTCCCCGCCCGCTCCGCCATTCGCCTTGGCGGTTACGCCGCTGCCCGGCTGATTTCGACTGTCCACCGGTTGCATCTGATCGGAGAAAACGATCTGGCCGCCGCTGCCGAGTTCCGCGCTGGCTGTGCCGCCGTTTCCTCCGTTGCCGCCGGTCCCGCCAAAACTGCCGCTTCCACCGAACGCGCCACCAGCGTAGCCGCCCTTACCGCCATCGGCATCAGCCTGCATCGGAAAGATCTGGCCTATAGGGGTGCTGGCGGTCAGACTGCCGTTCTGATACGCAAGTGTCGCGATACCTCCGGCGCCGCCATCGCCGCCCTTGCCTCCATGGCCTTCCACGAGAAGATCACCCGGAGTGGGCGAGTTGCCACCTTCCCCGCCGCTCCCGCCGAGGGCGGACGCTCGCAGGCCGACGCCATAGAACTGAATATTGCCGGAGGCGTTGAGCGCTGCCTGACCGCCCCGCCCCCCTGCTCCCCCGTTGCCGCCATAGAGCGGCTGTCTGCCTTGGGCGTTGGACACGGCACCCGCTCCGCCGGTACCACCATTGGCTTCCACGTCGAGCGCGACTTCCGGAAGGACACCTTTCGAGTCGGGACCAACCGTGCCGCTGAACTGCACGGAGACCGTGCCGCCATGGCCACCCGCTCCGCCGTCTCCCGTGTGGGCGGAGCCATTGTCGTCATACCCGCCCTGTCCGCCGGCACCACCGTCACCACCGTTGACGGACCATCCCGCTCCCATCGTCGGGCTGATGAAGGTCGGCGCGAAGCCCCCCTTCACCGTAATTCCGCTGTTGACGCTGTTAAAGGAACCGCCCGACTGGCCAGCGAAGCCATCCTGGCCCTTTCCGTCCCAGGAGCCGTCGTCAGCGCCTTTGCATCCCCTTTGCCCCGAGGCGTTCAGGTAATACTGGGGCAGCGGCGCTGCGCCAAACGACTGATTGGAGAAGTTGGTCTGCGCCGGCGCCGCAGGAAGCGCGGGGTTGGCGCTGCTGTTGCACTGGGCGCGCGCCGCGACCGGAACCAGCAGCGTAGCAAGCGACGCCACGGCCAACGCAACCACCGTCCGACGCCTGGCCCCGCAGCCATTCTCTACAAAAAGCGGCGACGTCACTGCCCGCGCAGACTCACAATTCGATGAATGCTTGAATATGTACACGATCTTCCCCAAACTGGTTGCAGTCCATTTAAAAAAGACATCGAATTTGTCTGCGAGTCGCGCAGAGAATGGTTTTTCCAGCGATTCAGATCGATCGAATAGACTCCGATTTCTGGATGCTATGAATGACCGGAAGTCGGCACTGGCAAATGATTCCTACGAGATTGAGTCTCGCGCAGTGTGATTAATATTTAAATGTCGTCAAAACATGTCGGCCATATTTGATAGATATGGCCGAGAAAACATCAGGCCGATGCACCAATGCACATTTGAAAAAAACACCAATCACTTGCGCTTGGTTTTGATAGTGCTCGTGGTGAATTAGAAATCCATTAGTAGGATGGAACAACAGGTATCGCGAGCTGGGCTTTGTTCAATTGGCACCAGAGTTGAACCTTCAGCCCGGTTTCAGAATGGGGATTTTTCGTTCGAGGCGTGGCTACTCGACGAAAGCCGGGCACGAGAAGAGCCGATCGCGCGGAAGCCATGAAGCAGACTCACCTGCCTCGAGTCGCCTATGAAAAGTGTTTTAGTGAAATGGTGCGGGCGTCGTAGATGATCCGCGACCGAAAGGGATCGCAGCCAGCGGGACTCAGTTCTTGACTGTGTTCCTATGGCAACCTTCGAGTTGGAGTAACGATGGAAAAGAAGAGCGGCGCTGCCTGAGAAATGCCCTCATCGAGATTGTGAGCATTCTTGGCGCAAGTGCTGGCGGGAAAGCTGCCGCTCGTTCTGATGAGTCAGTGATTAATATTGAGCTTCAGAGTTCAGATGTATGGACCGTCCGGGCATTAGCCGATATCGCCGTCGAGTCTTGCCGCAGCCGAATCGACGCCGCGACGAATGGTTCGTGACAACGCGACGTCAAAATAGTGACCCGCCCGGAGCACGACCACCGATCACCCCCGCTCCCCCGCAAACTCGCCAAAAAACGCCCGCGCATTCGCTTCAAGACTCTCCAGGTGATAACCACCTTCCTGCACGATCACCGAAGGCAAACCCAACGCGCCGATCGCCGACCCTAGCCGTCCAAATCCCTCGGTCGTCACCGCCACCTGCGCCTGTGGATCGTCCTTGTAGATATCGAACCCGAGCGCCAGCACGAGCGCATCCGGTTCGAAGCGCCTCAGCACGCCCAACCCATCTTCGAGTTTCTCGAAGAAAACGTCTTCGGACGAGCCATGCGGCATCGGCAGATTGACGTTGAAGCCATCACCCGCGCCAATCCCGCGTTCTTCTTCATAGCCCGCCACAACGGGATAGAAATCCGTCGGATCGCCGTGGATCGAGATATACAACACGTCATCGCGTCCATAGAAAATCTCCTGCACGCCTTGCCCGTGATGCATGTCGGTGTCGAGGATCGCGACGCGCCCGAACCTGCGCCGCAACGCCTGCGCCGCAATCGCCGCATTGTTGAGATAGCAGAACCCGCCCGCCGCATCGGCGCGCGCGTGATGTCCCGGCGGACGGCATAGCGCATAAGTCTCGCGCGCGCCATCATTGACAGCCGACGCAGCCGCCAGCGCACTTTGCGCCGACCAGTAAGCCGAACGCCACGTGTTCGCGCCCACCGGACAGCTGCCATCCGCGAGATATCGCGCTGCCTTGGCAAGCACCCCGCGCAACGGATTCGGATCGCGCACATAGATATTCGACATCACTTCATCGCCCCAGTCGTCGGGCATCTTTTTCCATTCGCGATGCCCTTCTTCCAGAAAGCGCAGATAGTTCATGTCGTGCACGGCGGCAATCGCGGCCATGCCGTGATCCTTCGGCTCGATCACATCGAAATCGAGCGACTTCGCCGCCGCGACGAGCCGCGCCGCGCGCTCGGGCACTTCCTGCGGCGCGCGCATCTGTCCGCGCGAAAGATAGCTGCGCGGATGATGCAGCAGTTGCTCTGGGTGAAAGTATGTTTTCATTCGGATTCCTCTATTACACATCCACAGTGGCCGCGATGCCCGCACGCGCCAGCACGGCATTGAGCAGCACGTTCGCGCCGCGCGTCACGTCTTCGGGCAAGGCATCTTCGGCTTCGTTGTGCGAAAGCCCGTCGACGCACGGAATGAACACCATCGCCGTCGGGCAACGGCGCGCGAGATGAATCGCGTCGTGACCCGCGCCGCTCACGATGCGTTCGTTCGAATAGCCCAGCGCATCGACCGCCTGCGCGACGAGCGCGACGCATTGCGTATCGAACGGCGTCGCGGGACTGCGCCAGTACGTATCGACGGATACCTTCACGCCGCGCGCCTTCGCCACGCTGGCGAACGCGGCACGCAGATCGCGCTCCATCGCATCGACTTCGCTGTCGTCGTGATGACGCAGATCGACAGTGAACGCCACCTTCCCGGCGATCGTATTGCGTGATGCATTCGCGATGCCGATCTGCCCGATCGTCACGAGCCCGCGCGGCGCATAACGCTCGACGATGCGCTCCAGTTCCGCCGCCATCTGCGCCGCCGCGAAAAACGCATCCTTGCGATAAGGCATCGGCGTGGTGCCCGCATGCGCCGCGACGCCGGTCACGGTGACATCGAGCCAGCGGATCGCCTGGCCACCCGTCACGACGCCGATGGTCGTGCCGTTCGCTTCGAGTATCGGTCCCTGCTCGATGTGCGCCTCGAAATACGAATCGACGGTCTGCCCGCACACGGCGCGCGTGCCGCGATAACCGCTTTGCGCGAGCGCATCGGCGAGTGTCACGCCTTGGGCGTCCTGCTTCGCGAGCGCTTCGTCGAGCGGCGTGACGCCGGTGAATACCGCTGATCCGAGCATCGCCGGCGTGAAGCGCGCGCCTTCTTCATTCGTCCACGACACGATCTCGATGGGCTTCTCTGTCACGATCTTCGCATCGTTCAGCGCGCGCACGAGTTCGAGCGCGGCGAGCACGCCATACACGCCGTCGAAGCGCCCGCCTTCGGGCTGCGTGTCGAGATGACTGCCGATCAGAACCGGCGCCGCATCCTTAATCGTGCCTTCGCGGCGCGCGAACAGATTGCCGATTTCATCGACGGAAACCGTCATGCCCGCGTCGCGGCACCACTGCGAGAAGAGCGCGCGGCCGCGCGCGTCGTCGTCGGTCAGCGCGAGACGGCGCACGCCGCCCTTTTGCGTGGCGCCGATCCGTGCCATGTCCATCAGGCTTTGCCAGAGTCGTGCGCCGTCGATCTGCAACAGGTCGATCATGTTCGATTCCATCATGTTGAGATTCACATCGCGCCGACGGATTCGGCCTGCTCCGTATGCGTCGCCCGACGCGCATCGAGCGCGACGATGCACAGCAGCGAAACGCCCGCCAGGCACGTATAAAACACGGCGAGCGGCCACCATTGCCCCGTGTAACGATGCGCGAGCCACGTTCCGACGAGCGGCGTCAGTCCGCCCGCGATCGCGCCGCACACCTGATACGCGAGCGAGATGCCGGAGTAGCGCACACGCGTCGGAAAGATGCCGCTGACGAAGCCGGCGATCACCGAATAGAAGCTCGCCATGCAGATGACCGCGATCGCGATGCCGATCACCATCGGCACGGCGGAGCCGCTTTGCACGAGCACGAACATCGGATAAGGCGAGATCATCGCGAGCAAGGCCGTGAGCTTGAGGAAACGCGCACCGCCCATGCGTTCGGCGAGCCATGCGGCGATCGGCTGCGACAGAAGCTGGATGATCGCGACGGCGAACAGGCAATCGAGAATGAGCGAGCGCGTCACGCCGACGTACTGCGTCGTGTAAGCGATCATGAAGGTGTTCGTGAAGTACACGCCCGCGATGCCGATCGTATTCGCGCCGATGCACAGCAGCACGAGGCCCCACGCGGAGCTGAACACTTCGGCGATCGGCAGCTTGGCCGTGCGGTTCGATTCCTTCATGCGCGCGAATTCCGGCGATTCGTTCACGCCGAGCCGGATCACGACGCCTACGATCAGCAGCACCGCGCTCGCGAGAAACGGCAGACGCCAGCCCCACGACATGAAGTCCGCCTTGTCCATCGACGTGACCGCGCGAAACGCGATCAGCGAGAGAATCAGTCCGGCCGGACTGCCGAGCTGCGCGAACGATGCGAAGAAGGTGCGGCGTCCCTCGGGCGCGTGCTCGCCCGCCATCAGCACGGCACCGCCCCACTCGCCGCCCACCGCGATGCCCTGCACGACGCGCAGCAGCACCAGCAGCGCCGGCGCGAGCATGCCGACCTTCGAATATTCCGGCAACAAGCCGACGCCGACGGTCGCGACGCCCATCATCATCAGCGTGGTCATCAGCGCCTTCTTGCGGCCGATCCTGTCGCCCAGATGCCCGAACACGATGCCGCCCAGCGGCCGCGCGAAAAAGCCCACGGCGAAGGTGGCGAACGACGCCATGGTGCTGACGAAGCGGTCGCCGGACGGAAAGTAGAGTTCGCCGAAGACCAGCGCCGCGGCGGTCGCGTAAATATAGAAGTCGTACCACTCGATCATCGTGCCGATGAACGCGGCGGTGGCCGCGCGCCCCGGCTGACGGGTATGGACGATGGCTTGGGTCATGCTGGCTCCGATGCACGTCGTGTGCGGTGACAGTCGATAGGTGCTTTTATCGGCAGCCATAAATCATTAGTCAAATTTCGCGTTATTATTCAGCGCATAAATTCAGCTAATAGTTAGGCGGAACCATGCGTACCGATATCGCCCGCTTTCTGAACGACCGGCTCGACTGGAATCTGCTGCGCACCTACCTCGTGATCATGCAGGAGCGCAGCCTGAGCCGCGCGGCGGCGCGCCTGTACGTGACGCAGCCGGCCGTAAGCCAGGCGTTGCGGCGGCTGGAGGAAACGCTGGAGCGCAAGCTGATCGAGCGGCGCGGCCCGTATTTCGCGCCGACGCAGGCGGGTGAAGAGGTTTATCGCATCGCCAGCGATATCTACGGCAACATCTCGCGGCTGGAGACGGAACTCGACGACCGCACCGAAGACATCAACGGCTCGATTCGTCTGCTGACGATCAGCCGTATCGAATCGCCCGTGTACGACGAATTCCTGGCGGATTTTCATCGCGCGTATCCGCGCATCGATTTGCAGATCGAGGTGATGCGTTCATCGGACATCATCTCGTCGCTGTTGCAGAAAACCGCGACGGCCGGTCTCGGCCTGTGCCGCACGCCGCACGAGAAGCTGGAGATGCGCTGCTTTCTGCGGCAGCGCTATGCGATTTTCTGCGGACGGCATCATCGGCTGTTCGGGAAGTCGACCCTGACCATGGACGATCTGCTCGCCGAAAACTTCGTATCGTTTACCAGCGATCAGATCGGCGACAGTCTTTCGCCGCTCACCGTGTTTCGCGATCAGAAAGGCTTCACGGGGCGCATCGTGGCGTCCTCGCCGAGTCTCGACGAAGTGCGCCGGCTGATCTTCGCGGGCTATGGCATCGGCTGCCTGCCCGAGCACATCGTGCGCGACGACATCGCGCAGCAACGTCTATGGCGCTTGCCGCCGGAAGAAGGACTCGTCGATGTCGACGTCCATCTGCTGTGGCATCGCGAGCGCAAGATGAATGCAGCGGACCATGCGTTCCTCGACAGCATGGAGCGCTGCATGCGCCGCTATGCATTGGCCGAGCGGCTGGGGAAATAGCGCGCGCCGTTCAGGCGCAGTGCCCATGCGCGCGCTCGGCGCGCGTCACCGTGTGTCCGACCAGCAGACCGAGATCGTAAGCGCGTTCGAGCGCGCGTCCGATGTCCTCAACGCGGCACATCCGGATGTCCGCACCCGGCTTGCCGACGGGATCGAACGATTCAATGCCGAGTTCGTCGCAGGCGATCGTCAGCAGCGGCTCCCAGTGGGCTTCGGTTTTGTTGCGGTACATCATGATTCACGCTCCATTTGCTTGCATTTACTCGTCGACTAGCTTATTGCGATTGCGGCGCGGCCCGTGCGACGTATCGCCGCGATTGGAGTGCGGTCTCTAGAAACTCTTGTTGCGCCGCGAAACAATAGCGCGCTTTTTGCCGCGATTCCGCTTTGATCGGGAATCCGGCGTTTTAGATTCCGAATCAATGCAGGCGCCCGGATGCGGGCGGCGTACTTTTTCGCACATGCATTCATTCGGGCAGCGAAGCATGAAGCCGTTGCCTATGATTACTAGGGCCGGTCTCGACTCAAATAACTCAAATCGTCAAAGGACATGGAGTCGTTCACATGAAAGCTCCTCAACGTTTGGCAAGAATCGAGTTGATGGCGCCGCTTTCCGGCGTGATGGTGCAACTCGAGACCGTGCCCGATCCGGTCTTCGCACAAAAGATGGTCGGCGATGGCGTGTCGATCGACCCCACTTCCGACGAATTGCTCTGCCCGCTTCCCGGCAAGGTCACGCAACTGCATCGAGCGGCCCACGCGGTCACGGTGACGGGCGAGAACGGCCTCCAGGTGCTGGTCCACATCGGGCTCGACACGGTGATGCTGCGCGGCGAAGGCTTCACGCCGCTCGTCAAGGAAGGCGACACCGTCACGACAGGCCAGCCGCTGATCCGCTTCGATCCGGTGCTCGTCGGCGCGCGGGCCGTGAGTCTGCTCACGCAGATGGTCATTGCCAACGGCGAGCTCGTCACGCGCTACGTGCCCGCGACGGGCCTCGTCACTGCGGGCAAGGATGTCGCGTTGTCGATCGAACTCGCTGGCGGCGCCAGCGAGGGCCCGGGCGTCACCGGCGGCGCGGCAGCCGCGATTCTGTCCGATGAAGTCGCGCTGCCGAATCCGCAGGGTCTGCACGCGCGGCCCGCCGCGGTGTTCGCGGCCGAAGCGAAGAAGTTCAAATCCGATATCCGCGTGCTGCGCGGCGGCGATAGCGCGAACGCGAAATCGGTCGTCGCGCTGATGGCGCTCGCGACGAAGTTCGGCGACACGTTGCGCGTCGAGGCCGCCGGCCCCGATGCGGGCGAGGCCGCCGCCGCGCTCGCGCGCCTGCTCGCGTCGGGCTCGGGCGAGAAGCCCGGCGACGCGCCCGCGCCGGCTGCGACCGCCGCCGCAGCGGTTGCACCGCAACGCGCCGCGCCCGCCGACGCGAACGAGTTCACCGGCGTATCGGCATCGCCGGGGCTCGCGGTCGGCAAGATCGTGCAGCTCCGCCAGGAAGTCATCGACGTGGCCGAAGCGGGCGAAGCCCCGCAGCGCGAGCGAGGCCGCCTCGAAGCCGCGCAACACGAAGCGCGCCAGCAGATCGAGACGCTGAAGGCGAAGCTCACCGATCCGTCGAAAGCGCAGATTCTCGACGCGCATCTGGAATTGCTCGACGATCCCGGCCTCAACGACGCCGCCATCGCCGGCATCAGCGACGGCAAGAGCGCGGGCTTCGCGTGGCGCGCCGCGTTCGAGGCGCAGGCGAGCATGCTGGAAAAGGTCGACAACGCGCTGCTGCGCGAACGCGCCGGCGATATCCGCGATGTTGGCCGTCGCGTGCTGGCGCTGTTGGCGGGCGTGAAGCAGGCGCATATCGACGTGCCGGCGGAATCGATTCTCATCGCCGAGGAACTGTCGCCTTCGGACACGGCATCGCTCGATCGCAGCAAGGTGCTCGGCTTCTGCACGACGACCGGCGGCGCGACGAGCCACGTCGCGATCCTCGCGCGCTCGCTGGGCATTCCGGCGATCTGCGGCATCGACGAGGGCGCGCTGCAATTGCCTGATGGCACGCTCGTTGTCCTCGACGGCTCGCACGGCAGCCTGCGGCGCAATCCGGGCGCGGACGAGCTGGCGAAGGCGCGCGAACGCATCGAACGTCAGACGAAGAAGCGCGAGGAAGAGAAAGTCGCGGCCAACAAGCAGGCCGTCACCGCCGATGGTCATCGCATCGAAGTGGCGGCGAACATCCGCAATGCGCAGGAAGCGCGCGAAGCGGTCGCGGCCGGCGCGGAAGGCGTCGGGCTGCTGCGCTCCGAGTTTCTCTTCGACAACCGCGACACCGCGCCGTCGGAAGACGAACAGGCTGCCGAATACTGCGCGGTCGCCGAAGCGCTCGGGCGCGAGCGTCCGCTCGTCGTACGCACGCTCGATGTCGGCGGCGACAAGCCGCTGTCCTACCTGCCGCTGCCGAAAGAGGACAACCCGTTCCTCGGCCTGCGCGGCGTGCGCGTGAGCCTCGATCGTCCCGACATGTTCCGCGTGCAGTTGCGCGCGATTCTGCGGGCCGCGCCGATCGGCAATCTGCACATCATGTTTCCGATGGTCGCCGCCATCGAGGAAGTGCGCGCGGCGAAGAAGATGCTTCAGGAAGAAGCCGGCGACCGTATCGGCGACGTCAAGATCGGCGTGATGATCGAAGTGCCGTCCGCCGCGCTCATCGCCGAGCCGCTCGCGCGCGAAGTCGACTTCTTCTCGATCGGCACCAACGATCTGACGCAATACACGCTCGCGATGGATCGCGGGCATCCGAAGCTCGCCAAACAGGCCGATGGGCTGCATCCGGCGGTGCTGCGTCTCATCGGCATGACCGTCGAGGGCGCGCATCAGCACGGCAAATGGGTCGGCGTGTGCGGCGGCATCGCATCGGATGCGATGGCCGTGCCGGTGCTGGTCGGACTCGGCGTCGATGAATTGTCGGTGAGCGTGCCCGCGGTCGGCTCGATCAAGGCGCAAATCGCGCGGCTCACGATGGACGAGGCGCGCAAGCTCGCGGCGAAGGTGGTCACGCTCGGCACGGCTGCCGAAGTGCGCGCCCTGCTCGCCCCGTACGCAGAATAAGCGGAGACCAATCATGTTCAAGAATGCATTCGGCGTGGTGCAGAAAGTCGGCAAATCGCTGATGCTGCCGGTCGCGGTGTTGCCGGTCGCGGGCCTCTTGCTCGGCCTGGGCGCGACGGATTTCCACGGCTATGTTCCGGCCATCGTGCTGGAGTTGATGAAGAACGCCGGCGACGTGATCTTCGGCAACCTGCCGTTGATCTTCGCGATCGGCGTCGCGCTCGGCTTCACGGAGAACGACGGCGTGTCCGGCATCGCCGCGACCATCGGCTATCTCGTGATGACGGCGACGCTCGGCGTGATCGCGAAAGTCGAAGGCGTCGAGACCTCGCTGATCATGGGCATTCCGTCGATCCAGACCGGCGTATTCGGCGGCATTCTCGCGGGCGGGCTCGCGGCGTGGATGTTCAACCGCTATTACAAGATCGCGCTGCCGGCCTATCTCGGCTTCTTCGCGGGCAAGCGCTTCGTGCCGATCGTGACGGCCATCGGTTCGATCTTGCTCGGCGCGATCCTGTCGGTGGTGTGGCCGCCGATCGGCGGTGTGATCAAGGCGTTTTCGCAATGGGCGGCGGTTTCCGATCCGCGCACGGCGGCAACGGTTTATGGTTTCGTCGAACGTCTGCTGATTCCGTTCGGCCTGCATCACATCTGGAACGTGCCGTTCTTCTTCGAAGCGGGCAGCTTCCTCGATCCGACGACCGGCAAGGTGGTTCACGGCGACATCAACCGCTTCTTCGCGGGCGATCCCACGGCGGGCATTCTGTCGGGCGCGTTCCTGTTCAAGATGTTCGGCCTGCCTGCTGCGGCCATCGCGATCTGGCATTGCGCGAAGCCGGAGAAGAAGGTCGCGGTCGGCGGCATGATGGTGTCGGCGGCGCTGACGTCGTTCCTGACGGGCATCACGGAGCCGATCGAGTTTGCCTTCCTGTTCGTCGCGCCGGTGCTGTATTTCATTCACGCGTGTCTTGCAGCGTCGGCGCAGTTCGTCGCCAATACGCTGAACATGCACATGGGGTTCACGTTCTCGCAAGGCGCGATCGACTTTCTGATGTTCAACCTGATCGGCAACAAGGCGACGCACGCGTGGTACGTGTTCATCCTCGGGCCGATCTACGCCGGGATCTATTATTGTGTGTTCCGCTTCGTGATCAGCCGCTTCGATATGAAGACGCCGGGACGTGAGGACGATACGGTGGCGAGCGCGGCGATGAGCACGGGCGTGGGCGGACGCTCGCGCGATCTCGTGCTGGCATTCGGCGGGCGATCGAACATCAAGAGTCTCGATGCGTGCATCACGCGGCTGCGCATTTCGGTGCAAAATCCGGCGCTTGTCGACGATGCCCGATTGAAGGCGCTCGGCGCGGCGGGCGTCTTACGCGTCGGTAATGGCGTGCAGGCGATTTTCGGGCCACTGTCGGAAAACATGAAAACCGACATGCAGGAATACCTGAAGACTGCGGGCAGCGATGCTGAATTGCCGGTGGCGGGCGCGCCGGCCGGTGCGACGGAGGCTGTAGCTGCGCCGGTGGCGGTGGCCGCGCAGGATACGGCGCAGCAGAAGGCGCGCGCGGAGAAGATTCGCGCGGCGCTGGGCGGCGCGGCCAATATTCTCAAGCTCGAGCCGCTTGCGGCTACACGGCTGCGCGTCGCGCTCGGGGATGCTTCGCGTCTCGATGCGCCGGCGTTGAAGGCGGCTGGCGTTGCCGCGACGCAGGCGCTGGGCAATGGGGAGATGGATCTGATCGTTGGGCTCGAGGCGGAGAATCTGGCGGGGGCGATGGGGTAGAGGATCAGGGTCGCGGGCGCTCGATCCCATAACAAACAACACACCCCGCGACCACGCCCCAGAACGCCGCACCCACGCCGAGCAAAGTCACATCGCTCAACGTGACCACGAACACGATCATCGCGCTGAGCGGCAGCGCCGACCGAAACGCAGCGACGAAGGCTTTCTCCAGCACGCCCATCATCGCGAGCCCGGCAAGAATGGCGATATACGCGCCAGGCAGACTCGCCAGCAGAAACACATACGCGGTCGAGAACACGCCGATCGCGACGCAAATCACACCCGCGATCAACGCGCCGATGTAATGCCGCCCATGCATGCCGCCCGACACGAGAATGGCGTTGCTCGGCCCCGCCAGCACCGAAGGACAACCGCCGAACGGCGCGGTGATCGCGGTCAGCACGCCGCTGTAGATCGTCACCATCCGCAACGACGTGCCGTACCCCGACGCACGCGTCACCGCAATGCCTTGCGCGTTCTGCACGAAGAGCACGGTGATGAGCATCGGCAGCAGCAGTTGCGAGATCGCGTGGATATCGAAGCGCGGCGCGACGAGCGCGGGCGTCGCCGTCCAGACGCCGCCGCCATGACCCGGCAACTGAAAGCCGGTGGCGAACAGAATCGCCGCGCCCGTCAGCATCGCGCCGATCAACGGCGGAAGCGGCGCGGCGTTGCGCCGTTCGAGCCACATCAGCCCGAAGAACGTCAACAGCATGCCGGCGCCGATGAGCGGCGCGGCCACGCTCGAATGCACGACAGCCAGCACGTATTTGACGAAGAGTCCGGCGATCATCGCCATGACGACGGGCATCGGCACCCATCGATCGAGCAACGCGACCAGGTTCGTCACGCCGAGCACGAGCAGCACGACGGCGCAGACGACATAGGTGCCCACCGCCGCGCCGAAGCCGTATTGCGCGATCACCGGCGCAGCGAGAATCGCGCCGGGAATGGTCCAGAGAAAGAGCAAGGGCTGACGCATCTTCCAGCTGATCGCGATGCTCGCGAGCCCGTTGATGCCGATCGACGCAAAGAGCCACGACGAGGTCTGCGCCAGGCTCAGGCCGCCTTCGCGCGACGCGGCCATGATGATCGCGACCGGGCCAGTCGCCGAGAAGCTCATGCTCGCCAGTGCAAGCGAGAAGTACAGAAGCCACGAGCGGCCGATGCCGCCCCTGGATGCGTCGCCAACAGACATGAATAGCGCCCGGACAGAAACGATCCCGCATCGCATCCGATGCGGGATCGCGAAAGGATCAAACGCCCGGCATCAATGCGCGGCCGTTGCGTCGGCATGCACGGGCGCACGCCAGAGAAGGCCGATGATCACGCCGAGCACGCAAAGCGCGCCAATGTACCACGCAGGCGCCATCGTGATGCCCTGCCGGCCCACCAGGAACGAGGCGATGGCGGGCGCCGTGCCGCCGAAGATCGCATAGGCGGTGTTGTACGACAGCGCGAAGCCGGTGAAGCGCACTTCGGGCGGAAAGCTTTTCACGATGATGTACGGCCCGAGCGTGATGGTCCCGATCAGAAAGCCGCCGAGGATATAGAGCGTCCATACCGACTGGCTTCCCGAGGCCAGACTCATGTAGAACGCACCGCACACGAGCAGCATCGCGACACTGCCGATCGCATACGCGCGGCCGCCGCCGATCTTGTCCGCCGCCCATCCCGCGAGCGTGCTGCCGAGAATCAGGCCGAAGATCGACCACGAATTGTTGGTGAACACGTCCTTCGCCGGAAAATGGAACTGCGATTGCAGGAACGTCGGCGTATAGAGGAAATACAGCACGAAGATGCCGGAGAACACCCACGTCGCCAGCAGCGAGACGACTATCGCGCCGCGATGTTCCTTCAGCACCACCGCGAGCGGCAGACGCGCATCGGCTTCACGCTTCGCGCGCAGCGCCTCGAACACCGGCGTTTCCTGCAGATAGCGGCGCAGATAGACCGAGATCAGACCGAACACGCCGCCCGCGATGAACGGCAGACGCCAGCCCCAGGTCTTCAGTTCCGCCGGATCCATGTTGCCGATGAGGAACTTCGCCGACAGCGCGCCGAGCAGGATGCCGGTGCACAGCCCCGACATCAGCAGGCCGCACGCGAGACCGACGCGATCGCGCCGCACATGCTCCGAGCAGAAGATCCACGCGCCCGGCACTTCCCCGCCGACGGAAAGCCCTTGCAGCACGCGGCACAACAGAAACAGCAGCGGCGCGACGATACCGAGCATCGCATAGCTCGGCAGCAAACCAATGAGCAAGGTCGGCGCGGCCATCAGGAACAGGCTCAACGCGAACATCTTCTTGCGGCCGATGCGATCGCCGAAGTGCGCGAAGAAAATGCCGCCGATCGGCCGCACGAGATAGCCCGCCGCGAAGATGCAGAACACTTCGAGCTGCGCGAGCCACTCGGGTGTCTGCGGCGGGAAGAACACGGTCGCGAGCAGCTTCGTGAAGAACACCGCGACGATGAAATCGTAGTACTCCAGCGCACCGCCGAGCGACGCCAGCATGAGCGTCTTGATATCGTTGCGCGACATCGACCGCCCATGAATGGCGACGTCGTCCGTCTGTACAGGGGTAGAACTCATCTTTGGCTCCAGACTCTGAGTGAGGTGACGTTTAACGCATTCGCCATTTAATCAGCATGCTGATTATTCGTGCGCTTGCTGGCTGCAAACGCATGAGCAGATCCGCTCTGATACCTGCGCGACGCATCGTTCTGTTGACTTCGTGTATTGACTTCCATCATTGACTTATTGCGCTCTTGGCATCAGCATTTCGTCAGTACGCTGATAGATAGCTTTGTATCCGGAAAAAATTGGGAGCGCAACTGTGATTGCACCTACAATCTCTAATCTCCCGTGTGACTTGAACTTCTTCGAAAAAGGTTAAGGATGGGCACCGTTGCTGAGAAAAAATCTGCCGTTTCCGATAGCGGCATCGAGACCGGACACTTGTGGCAGCGCCCGGGATTTCTGATCCGCCGGCTCAACCAGATTCACATCGCGCTGTTCTTCGAGTGCTGCAAGGACTTCGCCATCACGCCGGTGCAATACGGTTTGCTGACGACGCTGAGCGAGCGGCCCGGACTCGATCAGACATCGCTGTGCGCGGAAGTCGGTGTCGATCGCACGACGATGGCCGACGTGCTGCGCCGTCTCGAGGAGCGCGGGCTCGTCAAGCGCGAACCTAGCCCTCACGACGGGCGTCTGAAGATCGCGAACATCACCGCGAAAGGACGCCGCACGATGAAGGACATGTACGGCAGCATGCGCGAAGCGCAGGTGAGATTTCTGGAGCCGTTGAGTGCGGAAGATCGCGTTCATTTCGTGCGCATGATGATGAAGCTCGTCGAGGGCAACAACCAGTACGGCCGTACATCGCTCAAGCATTTCGACTGACTACTGCGTGATGTCGCGGCGATACGTCTCGGGCACGAAGAGCGTACCGACCGCGAACGACACGAGCGCGATGACGATCGGATACCAGAGCCCGAAATAGACGTCGCCGCGCGCGACCGCCATCGCGGACACCACGAACGGCAGCATGCCGCCGAACCAGCCCGAGCCGAGATGGAACGGCAACGATAGCGACGTATAGCGGATGCGCGCCGGAAAGAGTTCGACCATGAACGCGGCCATCGGTCCGTACACCATCGCGAGATACAAGAGCAGTAGCCACATCAGGAAGACGACCATCGGGGCGTCGATTCTCGCGGGGTCTGCGTGCGCGGACCAGCCGGACGCGATCAACGCCTTTTCCAGTTCATATTTGTCGCTGCCGTGCACCACGAGCGAGCCGATTTCCGTCGATGCCGCTTCGCCCGCTCGCAACGGCGCCCGACTATACGAAACGCCCGACGCACTGAGAAACGAGCGTATGCGGTCGCATTCCGTCACCGGCGCGGAGAACAGCGTGAAGCGGCAATCGTCTGCGCGAATCGTCACCGGTGCGCGCTTCTGGAATGCTTCCAACTGTGGATTCGCATAGTGCGTGAGCGCATGGAAGATCGGTTGCGTGGTTGCTGCGAGCAACAGGCACGCGAGCATCATGATCCATTTTCGTCCGACGCGATCCGACAGCCAGCCGAACACGAGATAGAACGGAAACACCGCGATCAATGCGATCGCGAGAAAGAGATTGACCGTGTTTGGCGCGACCTTCAACGTGTTCTGCAGGAAGTACATCGAATAGAAGTGACCCGTGCCGAACACGACTCCGACGCCGGATGCCGTGCTGAACAGCATGATCAGCACGTACTTCAGGTTCTCCCATTTGCCGAAGCTCTCGCCTATCGGCGATTTCGACAGGCGGCCCGTCTGCTTCATATCGCGAAACGTCGGCGACTCGGCGAGCTTCGTGCGCAGATAGACCGAGATCGCGAGCAGCACGATCGATACGAGAAACGGCATGCGCCAGCCCCAGCTGCGGAACGCGGCTTCGTCCATCGCGGCGCGGCTGATGCTCACCGCCGCGATCGATGCGAGCAGACCGAGCGTCGCCGTGGTCTGCAGTGAACTCGTGAAGAAGCCGCGACGCTCCGCGGGCGAATGCTCCGCGAGATAGGTCGCCGCGCCGCCCGTTTCGCCGCCGAGCGCGAATCCCTGCAACAGCCGCAGCGCGACCAGCAAGACCGGCGCGATCATGCCGATCTGCTCGAACGACGGCAACAAGCCCACACCGATGGTCGCGACGCCCATCAGCACGATGGTCGCCATGAACGTGTACTTGCGGCCGATGCGGTCGCCGAGCCTGCCGAAGAACAGCGCGCCGAGCGGCCGCACGAGAAAGCCCGCGCCGAAGGTGGCGAGGCTCGCGAGGAAGGCGACCGTATCGTTGCCGCTCGGAAAGAACAAGGTGCTGAACGTGCCCGCGAGCGCGGCGTAGATATAGAAGTCATACCATTCGAGCAACGCACCGAACGAAGACGCGATGATCAGCGTGAATTCGTGGCGCGTGACTACGCGGTGCGACCGCTCCGAAAGAGACGTTGCCATGTCGATCCCATGATCAAAGATCCTTGAGCAGTTCGAGCGCTTCGTCACGCGTCATCACGGCCGCATACTTCTGCGCCATGTCGAACAGATTCGCGTCGTGCGGCGCGATCGCGCGATCGCCCACGCAGTCCGACAGCACGAACGGACGGAACCCGTACTGCATCGCATCGACGACGGACGATCGCACGCAGCCGCTCGTCACCGCGCCCGCGATCACAAGCGTGCGCACGCCGTGTTGCGTGAGCCACGCCGCGAGCGATGTGCCGAAGAACGCCGAGGGCACCGTCTTGCGCACCACGAGTTCGCCCTGCTCCGGCTTGAGTTGCGGCACGATGGCGCTGTCGTGCGAATCTTCCTTCAGCGCGAGCAGGCCGGGCACTTTCATCGTGAAGACGTTGTGATCGGCGTCGTCATCGGCGAAGACGATACGGCTGTGCGCGATCGGCCAGCGCTTCGCGCGCGCGTGCGCCAGCAATGGAATCGTATGCGCTATTGCCTGCGCAATATTGCCGCCGCCGAACACCTCGGGATTCGCGAAGCCGTTCACGAAGTCGACGATCAAAAGACCGACCGGCGCTTTCGGCTCCAGCGTCGAGCCGAAGCTCTGGCGTTCGTAGGTTTCGATATCGTGGGACATGTCGATGTTTTTTAATCGTTAGCGATCGAGAACCACGCCATCGCGCACGACGGGTTCGCCGTCGAGAAAGACATCGCAATGACGCAGCGGAATGTCGATATGGCAAGTCGTCGTGCGGCTGCCGCCTGCTTCGTTGTTCGGGCCGAGCGAAAACAGGAAGTTGCCTTCGAAGGCACGCGCATCCATGCCGATGGTCGCCTCGCGGTCGTACAGCCCGAGCGTCGACCAGTGCGCGCGCGGCTGCAATCCCCAGCCGATATGCGAGATCGCATACGCTTCGGGATCGTTGAAGGTGGCCATGTATTCGCTGAGCAGTTGCGCATCGACGCCGCCTTCGATACGCGTCGCATAGCCGCCTTCGACGGTCAGCTCGATGCGCTCCTGCGCGTAGCTCTTCTGCGGCAGCAGGATATCGCCGCGATCGATCACGATACGGCCATGCGCCCGGCCATCGTTCGGAAACGTCAGCGCGAAGCCGCTCGGCCAATGATCCCAGCGACCGGGTTCATCGACGAAACCGTATTCGGCAATCGGTTCGAATTCGCCCAGCGGACAATGGAAATCCGTGCCCGCGGCAGACAAGATATGCATCTCCTTCGCGCGCGCGATGCGCGCCTGCGCGGCCAGCACGCGTTCACGATCGGCGGGTGTCGGCACGAGGCGCGTGAGCACTTCGGGCGGTTCCACCGCGAGCAGAATCTTCGTGCCGGTCTTGAGAATATCGAGTTGCTCGGGCGAGAACAGCAAGGTCATCAGATCGAGTACGAGATCGCTTTCCTTCAACGCGGCGATGGCGGCGCGATTGCCGGTCAAGGGCGTCGTGCCGAGATAGGCGAGCGAATCGCGGCTCAACGACTTCTCGCCGTTGACGGGCGGCAGATCGAGGCGATTGACGATCGCGCCCATCGATTGCGTCGCGATCAGCGCGGTCGAAAGCGTTTGCGGATGCGTCGATGCGCTCGTGAGAATGGTCACGGTCTGCCCGGCTTCGAGGCGCGAGAGCCTGAGCACCTGGGTCCACGCATCGACCATCTGATAGTCACTGACGGGCATGCTTGCCTCCTTCATCGAGCGGCGGCACGGATGCGCCGAGAAAATCGCCGAGCGCCGCATGAAAGCCGGCTTCGTCGTCCCACGGAATCATGTGGCCTGCGTTCTGCACGCGCGTATGAACGAGATGCGGCACGAGCGTACGGATTTCGTCGACGTCGGTATCGCGCACGACATCGCCTCTGCCTGCAGTGACGAGCAATGCGGGCATCGTGAGATACGGAAGATCGGCGTGGATGTCGTCGGTGTGGAAGCCTTCGAAGCTCGCGCGTATCGCGCGTTCGTCACAGGTATGCAGCCACTCGGCGCGCAAGGCGAGTCGCGCTTCGGTCCATGTCGGACAGAAGGTGCGCATCGCGTCGGCGCTCATGCCCTCGCGCGACTGGCGAATCGAATCGACATACCACGGCAACTGCGACGGATAAGGACGGCGTCCCGGACCCGAAACGGGCGGATCGATCATCGCGAGACGCGTCAAGCCCGCTGGCTTCGAACGCGCCGCGCGAATGCCGATGCGCGCGCCCATCGAGTGGCCGACGACGCTGTAACGCTCGAAGCCCAAAGTCGTTGCAAACGCAATCAGATCGGCGGCTTGCGCATCGAGACTGTAATCGAGCGCATCGGATGCCGACGACAGTCCGCGTCCGCGAACGTCGAGCACATAGACATCGAACACCTTGCCGAGATGCTCCGCGACGAATCCCCAGGTGATTGCAGGGCTCGTGATGCCCGGCACGATGATCACCGGATCGCGTCCCGGTCGCGCGTCGCCATAGCGCAGATAATGCTGGCGGATGCCGTTCGCGTGAACGTTGCCGCCGTATCGATAGGTCGACATGCGCGCCTCGCTCAATAAGCGCCGGACAGCAGCGCGCCCGCGCCGGGCACGACCGCTTCGAGCCCGAGTTGCTTGAGCATCGCGTACGTCGTCGCAACGGCGGCGGTGACGACCGGCTTGCCCGTCATCGCCTCGACCTTCGCGATGACCGGCAGCGAAGGCATCTGCACGCAGGCGGACAGCACGATGGCATCGGCTTCCTGATAGCGCATCGACATGACGATCTCAGGCAGCCGGCTCGGATCATGACGGCCGACTTCCAGATTGTCGGGAATTTCGAGCGCGCGATAGTCGATCACGTCGTAGTCTTCGTTGCGGATATAGTCGACGACGAGTTCCGTCAGCGGCAACATGTAAGGCGTGACCACCACGACACGCTTCGCGCCGATCACCTTCAGGGCATCGACGAGCGCGCCCGCACTCGTGATCACAGGCGCCTCGCCGCCGTTCTCAACCGTGCGCTCATGCAGGCGCTTTTGCGACACCCGATGGTAGCCATGCCCCATCGCCATGATCGCGACCAGACACGCGTAGCCGAGCACATCAACGCGCGCATCGGAAAGCTCGACGGCGCAGCGGTCCGACTCCGCGTCCATTGCGGCGAGTTCTTCCTTCACGACTTTTTTCATACGCATGCGGCTCGAATGAAACGTGAAGCGCTCGGGGCGGATCGTCTGACGCGCGAGCAGCATCGCGGGTATCTCGGTCTCCATCGTCGTGTTCGAGCTCGGCACGATCTGGCCGATGCGATAGGTCTTCGTCATGTGTTGCTCCATGTATGTTCAAAGGCGGAAGATTCGTTCGGCGTTGCCGTGACAGACGAGCGCGCGCGTGGCGTCATCGAGCGGCGCACGTTCGATGAATTCCGCCGCGATCTCGGTCGACTCATACGGATAGTCGACGGAGAACATCACCGCCTGCGCGCCCATTTCGCCGATCGCGCCGATGAGCGCGGGCGCGGAACACACGCCCGACGTCGTGATCAGGATGTTCGTGCCGATGTATTCAGAAGGCGCGCGTTCGAGGCTCACGCCATGCGAATACACCGCGAAGCGGCTGTCGAAGCGCCAGCGCAGATACGGCAGGCCTTCACCCATGTGGCCGAGAATGATCTTCAGATTCGGGAAGCGATCGAACACGCCGCTGAACAGCAGACGCAATGCATGACTGCCGGTTTCCACGCCCCAGCCCCAGGTCGCGCCCGCGAGTTCGGGATGACCGTCGAGCACGCGCGGATTCACGAATGCATCGGTCGGATGCAGATACAGAGGGACGTCGAGTTCCTGCATCGTCGCCCAGAAGGGGTCGTAAGCGCGATCGTCATAGTAGACGCCGAGCGTATGACCGTTGACGAGCGCGCCCTTGAAGCCGAGTTCGCGAACGGTGCGCGTCAGTTCATCGGATGCCGCTTTTGCGCCATGCATCGGCAGAGTCGCAAAGCCGCCGAAGCGCGCGGGATGACGCGCAATCTGCTGCGCGAGAAAGTCATTGCTCTCTTTCGCGCGGCTGATCGCGAGTGCGGCATCGGCTTCGCCCTGCACGCTCGGACCCGTCTGCGAAAGAATCGTATAGTCGATGCCCGCGCGATCCATCTCCACGATGCGCTGTTCATCGAAATCAGTGAGACGCGCGGCGAGATCGCGCAACACTTCGGGCGCGATATGCTGCGTGAAACTCTTCGAATAACCCTGAAAACCCGGCGTGCTGAAATGCTCTTCCAGGGCGATCTTGCGAATCCGCTTTGTCATTTGAACTCCAGTTGATCAGTAGACTGACGATATAGCCGAACGACGCGCCCGTTAGCGCGCCATCCTGGCTCAACCGCCCTTGCCGAATAGCTGTTTGATGCGCCCCCAGACGACGCTCCATACGAGGCTGCCCGCATTGAACTTCGCTGACGATGCCGCCGCACCCGCCTCGGGCGCTGCACTTCCGCCAAGCTGCGCCGTGATGCGCGCGCCGAAATCCGCGATCATGCGGCGCACGAAATCCTTCACGAGGCCCGAACGTGAAAACTGCGCGAGCGGCCCTTGCAGCATGTATTCGAGCGTGACGGCCACACGCGTCTCGTTGCCGCCCGCTTCGCTCGTCAATGCATAGGTGACGTCGCCGTTGGCGCGCGACCGGCTGATGTTGTCCTGCCCCGCGCCGCGCATGACGGCGCGATGCGCGGCGTCGTCGCGTTCGAGGCGCGCCGCGCCCGCGAAGTTCGCGGACATCGGACCGAACTTGATCGCAATTCTGCCCTTCACGCTTTCGCCGTCGTGTTCGACCAGTTCCGCGCCGGGCAAGCATGAAGTGACCGAAGGCAGATCGCCCATGAAGGCCCACACCTTGTCGAGTGCGAAGGGCACGACGAAGCTGTCGTCGATCGCGGTCCAGCCCTTGCGAAGCGTCGCGGGCTGATCGGTCGATGCAAAGCTTGCAGCCACAGGCGCATGCGGCGCGCTGGCCGGCGCGGCCGCGAAGGTCTGAAACGCGGGCGCAGAGGTCGTTGCATCGCTGACAACTGCGCGCGGCACAGGCGCTTCCGCGATCGGATTCACTTTCAGATCGGCGAGCACCGATTTGATCGCCGCGACGATGCCCATATAGCCCGTACATCGGCACAGATTGCCGGACAATTCGAGCCGGATGCGCGCTTCGTCGGCATCGGGAATGCGCCGCGCGATATCGCGCGCCGTGATCAGCATGCCGGGCGTGCAGTAGCCGCACTGCAGGCCATGATGTATCGAGAAGGCATGGCGCAGACGCTTCATGAGTTCGTCGTCGTCGAAGCCTTCGATGGTGCGAACCTTCTGCTGATCGCACGCGACCGCGAAGGTGATGCACGAGCGCACCGGCTCGCCGTCGACGAGCACGGTACACGCGCCGCATACGCCGTGCTCGCAGCCGAGGTGCGTGCCGGTCAGGTTGTGCGTGTCGCGAAGAAAGTCGCCGAGATGCACGCGCGATTCGACATCGCTGCGCACGGAACGGTCGTTGATGTTGAGTTCGATGACGGACATTGCAGTCTCTTTAAACTGTATTCGCGCTCGACACGCCGAACGCCTGCGCAAGACAACGCTCGAGCGCCGCCGTATGAATCTGCCGGTCGATGCCGTCCGCGTTGGGCATCGCGCCTGCGACGGCCTGCGCGAGCACCTCTTCGGTGGCGGCGGCCGGCCCGCGCTGCGCGATCTGCCGCGCAAGTTCGTCGAGCGCGGTCGGCGGGCCGTCGAGCGCGCCGAGCACCACGCGGGCGAGTCCGGTGCGCGCATCGAAAGCGGCAGCCGCGCTCGCGTGCGGAAATTCGCCGGTCTTGCGGCAGAGTTTGTAGTAACCCCAGCGCAGCGTCGGGCCGAGCTTCGGCAACAGCACCGCGGTGATGATCTCGCCGTCTTCCAGCAGTGTCGTGAATGCGCCCAGCATGAATTCACCCGCGCGCACTTGCCGTGTCCCGCCGGCCTTCGACAGTTCCAGACGCGCATCCAGCGCAGACAACGCAAGCGGCCAGTCGGCGG
The DNA here is from genome assembly GCF_009938265.1 of Burkholderia sp. THE68. Lineage (NCBI taxonomy): Bacteria > Pseudomonadati > Pseudomonadota > Betaproteobacteria > Burkholderiales > Burkholderiaceae > Burkholderia > Burkholderia sp. THE68. The sequence continues at coordinate 1,487,222 of NZ_AP022319.1, read as the reverse complement.
CGGGATCGGCATGCGCGAGACTGCCGCCGATCGTGCCGCGATTGCGGATCGCGCGATACGCGATGCCGCTCGCCACATGCTGCATGAACGGATGACGCAGGAGCGCGTGCTTGCCGTCCTCGATTTCGGCGTGCGTCACCGCCGCGCCGACGCGCACGAAGTCGCCCGCTTCGGACACCGTGCGCAGATCGGCGATGCGCGATACATCGACGACGCGGCCCGGCCGTGCAAGACGCAGGTTCAGCATCGGGCCCATCGACTGGCTGCCCGATATCGGCTTTGCGTCCTTCAGTTCCCTGAGCGCGTCGGCCAAGGACGCGGCTTTCACATACTCGAATGCAGCGGCTTTCATCCCGCCACCTCCTGCCTCAGTTCTTCCTGGCTGGTCGCCTTGCTGGACTTCGCCGCTTCGATCGCCGCAAGCAGACGACGCGGCGTCAAGGGCGTTTCCGACACGCTCGCACCGAGCGGCGTGAGCGCATCGTTCACCGCGTTGAAGAGCGCGGCGGGCGGCGCGATCGCTCCGCCCTCGCCCACGCCTTTTGCGCCGAACTCCGTATAAGGCGAAGGCGTTTCCATGTGGATGATCGTGAGCGACGGCAGCTCGGTCGGTCCCGGCAACATGTAGTCGGCGAGTGTCGATGTGAGCGGCTGCGCGTTGTCGTCGTAGAGTGTTTCCTCGTAGAACGCGGTGCCGATGCCTTGCGCCGTGCCGCCGATCGTTTGCCCCTCGACGACCATCGGATTGATCATGCGGCCGCAATCCTCGACGATCACGTAATCGAGGATTTCGACATCGCCGGTCTTCGTATCGACGGCGACTGCCGCCGCGTGCGTCGCGTAACTGAACGCGCCGGTATCGACTTTCGGCTTGAAGCCTTGCGTCGCTTCCAGTCCGGCGAGATTCACGCCGGCGGGCAAACGCTCGGGACGCAGATACCACGCCGATGCGATCTCCTGAATCGTCACACGCCCGCTTGCGCCGATCACCTCACCGTTCTCGAAACGCACGGCGTCCTGTTCTTCACCGAGCAAATGCGCGCCGATGAACAGCAGACGCGGCACGAGTTCGCGACACGTCGTGGCGACCGCGCCGCCCGCCATCACGATGCTGCGCGATGCATACGTGCCCGTCGAGTACGGCGTAAGCGCTGTATCGCCATGCACGACCTTGATCTTTTGCAGCGGCACGCCGAGCACTTCGTTCGCGATCTGCGCGAGCGTGGTTTCCATGCCTTGCCCGTGCGAGTGAATGCCCGCGCGCACTTCGAGGCCACCGTCCGCGGTGATACGCACGGTCGCGAGATCGTAGCCCGGCACGACCGGCAATCCCCACGACGCGAACACCGCCGTGCCGTGCGCGGATTGCTCGGTGAAGGTCGCGAAGCCGATACCGACGAGACGCCCGTCCTGCTCGCCCGCCTTCTGCCGCGCGCGCCACTTCGGCACATCGAGTTGCGCCACTGCGCGGCGCAGGCTTTCCTGGAAGTCGCCGCTGTCGTAGTGCTTCTTCACGACATTGGTATAGGGCATGTCCGCGCCGCGCACGAGATTGTCGTGACGCACTTCCCACGCTTCCCGGCCGACGGCGCGCGCGATCGCGTCCATCGTCAGTTCGATCGCGAAGCACACGCCCGTGCGCGCGACGCCGCGATACGGCAGGAAGCCCGGCTTGTTGGTCGCGGCGCATTGCGTGCGGCATCGATAGCCCGAGAAATCGTAAGGCCCCGGCAGATTGCCGAGCGCCTGTCCCGTTTCCAGACCGATCGTGAACGGCCACGCCGAATACGCGCCGCCGTCGATCAGAAGCTGTGCGTCGAGCGCGAGCAGCCGGCCCGTTTCATCGGCATATGCGGTGAGCTCGTAGTGATGCTGACGCGAGTTCGCACCGGCGATCAGATGTTCGCGGCGATCCTCGATGAAGCGAAACGGCTTGCGGTACTTGAGCGCGAGCCACGCAATGCACAACTCTTCCTGCTGAAGCACGCACTTGTAGCCGAACGCGCCGCCGACATCGGGCGAGATGACGCGTACCTGCCCATGCTCGATGCCGAGACACTGCGACAGCACCGTGCGGATCATATGCGGCACCTGCGTCGACGTGATGACGACGAGTTGCGAATGCGTATGATCCCAGTACGCGAGCACGGCCTTGCCTTCCATCGGCACCATGCACTGGCGTGCGAGATTGACCTTCTGCTTCACGACGACAGGCGCGTCCTTCGAACGTGCGTCGAAGTCGACATCGGCCTTTAGGTCGAGAAAGAGATTGTCGGTCCAGTGATCGTGCACGCGCACATCGGTGCGTTCGCGTGCGGTGAATGCGTTTGCGAAGGCCGGCAGTTCGTCGAGATCGAGCTCGATTTCCTCGGCGATATCCTCGGCCTGCGCACGCGTCTTCGCGAAGCACATCGCGACCGGCTCGCCTACGAAACGCACCTTGCCCGACGCGAGCGGCGGATGCGACGAAGGCTTGTAGCTGGGCAGGCTCGAATCCGCGACGATATCGGTCGCGCCCTGCATGTCGTCGCGCAGGATCACCTGCTCCGCATACTGTTCCGGCTTGCCGATACGCACGATGCGCGCATGGGCGACGGGGCTGCGCAGGAACGCGACTTCCTGCAAATCCGGAAACGTATAGTCGGCGACGAACTTGCCCTTGCCGTGCAGATGCCGCTCGTCTTCGCGGCGTCTGACGCGCGCGCCGACGCCCCCGCTTTCGGCCGGCGCTTCCATGTGTTCGGTGTGACTCATGCGCTCTCTCCCAACGATGTTCAGACGGGATAAGCGAGATCGTTCGCGATCATCGCCGTGTCATACACCGCCTGTCTTTCCTTCAGCAGAAGAACGTTACCATTGCGCGCGAAGCGATCAAAAAGCCTGCCCGCCTGATGCAAAGTCGTCGCGCCTTCGACGAGCGTCTGCAGCAACATGTAGTTGCTCTGCGCGATGATCTCTTCATCCGTTGCGTTCAGAATGCGTACGTTCGAAACGAAATGCAGCATCTGGCGCGGCGCGAACATCTGCGTGCGCGAGATCGCCACTGCGCGGTCACGCAACATGTCGCGCCCTTCCGCATACACCAGCCCGACGGGAAAACCGTTCGCTGCGTTCTCGTACTCGGTCACGCGGTAAAGACAGTTCTCGGTAAAGAACTCCGGCCAGCGCTCGATGTCGCCGCTATCCAGCGCCGCGCAATACTCCGCATGAAAATCCTCCACGGCGGCGCGCGCGATCAGCGCCTTGTCGTGCGCGATATTCTGCTTCTCGAATCCTGGCAACATCTAGAACTCCATGACTTCACGATAGTGTTTGTACATGGCGCGAATGGCAGCCTCGGAGATCAGGTTGTCAGCCGTGCCGATCTTGTCGCCGTCCAGCTTGATGATGCTGCGATCGCTCACCGAGCGGCGCACGCCTTCCTGGACGAACTTCATCGCTTCGTTGTCTTCGAGGCCGAGAAAGCCCGATGGTCCCATCAGATTCCCCTGGCGCAGACGGTGACGCAGCATCTCGTCGGTGTCGTCTTCATAGCCGAACATGGTCCAGAGCATGATCATGCTGTTCGGTCCGTTCGGAACGATATGGCGCACGCCGAGCGTGTTCATCTCGCGCTGCACGATGAGGTTCGGCCAGATCGTCTGCATCGTGACGGACCACTCGGAATCGAATTCCTTGATGAACTCGAGAAAGCGTTCATCGCGCAAGGTCATGCCGTCGTGGAACGAGCGCATCTCCTTCTTCTTGTCTTCGTCGATGGTCGCGTAGAGCGAATCGCTTTTCGCCGAGGCCATCGTGCCGTGAATGCCGTACTTGCTGTCCGCGACCATCGCCGAGCGATTGCCCGCGACGAGCAGACCGAACACGACGAGAAACGAATGCAGCAGCGTCGCGTGATACGGGTCCTTCAGATTCTCGTGATACATCTTCCAGTTGCACGGCAGCTCGTTCTTGTAGAAGCCGAGCACGCGCAGGCGCTTGCCGTTGAACACGGCGTCGAAGTCCGTGAGGATCTCGGGCGTGAGATAGTCTTCGAGCGGCTCCATGTCATGCGTGAAGGATGCGAACACCACACCGTTGCGCGTCGCGACCGCGAGTTTCTTCAGGCCGTGCGCGTCGGTGCGGAAGTCCTTCGGCATGCCGCCCAGCTTGTTCACGCCGCGCCGGAACGGCACGCCCTGAAGATTGCCCTTCAGGTCATACGACCATTGGTGATACGGGCACACGAATTCCTTGTTGTTGCCGCGGCTGTGCCGGCAGAACTCCGCGCCGCGATGCGCGCAGCGGTTCTCGAACACGTTGATCGAGCCGTCTTCGGCGCGCGATACGACGACCGGCGTCGGTCCTACATACGAGCGCTTGTAATCCCCGGCGTTCGGCACTTCCGCTTCCAGCGCAACGAAGTTCCAGGTGCGGCCATGAAAGATCCGCTCGACTTCGCGCGCATAGACGGCTTCGCTCGTATAGACCCAGTCGGGAATGCATTGCAGCCCTTCTTCGGGCCACACGAGCCCTTCGATCGGCGGATTCTTGCTTTGAGGCGTATGCACGCCGATGATCGTTTCAGACGAGTACACCTTGATCTCCCGAGTGTGTTGAGCGAATCAGCCGTTCGAGCTGACGCAGCTTGATCGTGGGGTCGGCGAGCATGCCGGCGTCGACGGGCACCGCGTCTTCGACGAGCCGTCTGATCGCGCGCAGTTCGCCGCCCTGATTGATCGCGAGCGCATGGACGATGACACCGTCGCGCAGTGCCATCAGCAGCGTCTTGCCGTCCGCGCCCGCGCGTTCGATCCATCGATCGACGGCGCCGCCGGGCATGCCGAGCATCTGGATGTTCCAGTCGTATTGATCGGTCCAGAACCACGGAGTCGGCGCATAAGTGAGCGCGTCGCCCGCGATGTTGCGCGCCGCGACGATCGCCTGTTCCTGCGCGTTCTGCCACGATTCGAGGCGCGTCGCGCGATCGTTCGCGCCATATGGGAAGTTCGCGCAATCGCCAGCCGCATAGACATCGGGCGCGGACGTGCGGCAATGACGATCGACGCTGATGCCGTTGTTCGTCGCGATGCCCGCGGCCTTCGCGAGTTCGTCGTTCGGTTCCTGGCCGATCGCGACCACGCACAGATCGAAGTGCTCGCCATTCACTTGCACGCCCGTTGCGTGCTCTCGCACTTGCAAGCGCATCGCGTCGAATACGAAACGCACGCCGTGCGTCTCGTGCTTCGCGCGCAGACGTTCGGAGAAGATCGGCGGCAAGGCGCGGCTCAACAGGCTCGCTGCGGATTCGAACACGCTGACATCGAGGCTGCGCGTGCGCGCACTCGCCGCGAATTCCAGACCGAGAAAGCCGCCACCGATCACTGCCGCCGAGCGCGCGGTCGCAAGACGCGAACGCAGACGCATCGCGTCGTCGAGCGTGCGCAGATAGAACGTGTGCGGTCCTTCCGGAACGTCGGCCAGGTGGCGCGCGCGACCGCCCGTGGTCAGCAGGCAATGGTCGTAGCGCAACTCGCCGCCGCGTGCGAGCGTCGCGACATGCCGTTGCGTGTCGAGGCGCAGCACGCGATCGTCGAGCCACTCGATGCGGGCGGTGTCATAGAGTTCGGCTGTGTGCACCCAGCCCTTGAAGCAATCGTCATCGTCTTGCGCGAGCAGCACGTCCTTCGAGAGCGGCGGCCTTTCATACGGCGCGTGACGCTCGTCGCCCGCCAGCACGATGCGCCCTTCGAATCCGTATGTGCGCAGCGCTTCGGCCGCTCGCGCGCCCGCCTGTCCCGCGCCGATGATCAATACCGTCTGCGTCGCCATGATTGCTCCGCGCCTCACAGATCGACGTAAATGTCGCCGCCTTCCACTTGCACGCCGTAGACGCGCAGCGCCTGCGTGACCGGCGCGCACTGCGCCGCGCCCGTGCGGATGTCGAAGCGCCCCTGATGCAGCGGACATTCGATGCAGCCGTCTTCCATATAGCCATCGCTCAAAAGCGCGAACTGATGCGTGCAAACGTTATGCGTGGCATGCACTTCGCCATCGAGCAGATAGAGCGCGATCCGCTCCTCGCCGATCGTCACGCCGAGCGGCTCGTCTTCCACGAGATCGGCGAGTTTCGCCGCGAACCTGAGTGCCATCTGTCGCCCCTTCGAAATCGATCAGTATGCTGATGAACTTGATGAGCGAATACTAGCAGGACTTTTCGGAGAGTCAACCCGAACAAAAATAATGGCTTTCCCGTAGACGGACGGGCAGGCACACGCGGCTATGCGATGATTCCAGCCTCCGTCACGATGTCGAGCGTCATGCCTTCCACCACCGTCACGCGCCCGTCCCATCTGCCGCTCGCCAGCATTGGCTTCATCCTTGCTTCGATGCTGTGCTTCGCGATCGTCGATACGCTCGCGAAGGCCATCGCACTGCACTATCCGGCCAACGAACTCACGTTCTTCCGCATGTTGTTCGGTCTTGCGCCGGCCATCGCGGCGTGCTGTGTCGGCGAGCGTTCGCTGATCGAGCGCGTGAAGCGCCTCGATATCAAGGGACAGACATGGCGCGCGCTGACGCTGCTCGGCGCGTCCGGATTTTTCTTCGCAGGTTTGCCCTATATTCCGCTGGGCGAGGCAGTGGCGATCGCGTATTCGGAAACGCTGATCGTCGTCGTGCTCGCGCCGTTCATCCTGAAGGAGCAGCTCAGTGCGCGTTCGGCCGTGGCGGCCATGATCGGTTTCGCGGGCGTGCTGCTGGTCGTTCGGCCGGGCGGCGGCGAATCGAGCTGGCTCGGACCGTTGCTGTTGTTGTCGAGTGCGTTGTGCGGCGCGCTATCGATCATCCAGATCAAGCGGATTCGCGCCACGGACGATTCGCGCACCACGGTGTTGTTCTTCACCGCCGTGGGAACGCTCGTCACGGCGTGCACGCTCGCGTTCAGCTGGAAGACGCCGACCCTCGATGCACTCGCGCTGATGGCATTGCTCGGCGCATTGGCGACCGTCGGACAGATCCTGATGACAGTGGCCTTCCGGCGCGCCGACGCCGGCACGCTCGCGCCCTTCAACTACACGAGCATCGTGTGGGCCGCATTGTTTGCGTATATCGCGTGGGGTGAGACGATCGCGCCGCTTTCGCTTGCGGGCATCGCGTTGATCGTCGGCAGTGCGATCGCCGTTGCGTGGCAGCGCAAGATTCCTGAAGGACCGCTTGCGTGAACGTCAATCCGCGAATCGCTCGTACGCGATGAGTCCGCCGTATACGAGCCCCGCCGCAAGACTCGTGCAGCCGCTATAGCTCACGAGACCGAGCGCCCACCCTTCAGTACCGACGACAAAGCGCAGCGCGAGCGCGAGACCGCACCAGCCCGCGATACGAAAGCCGCGCGATCGTCCGGCGCGCAACTCACGGCCGAACAAGGTCGTCTGGTGGCGATCCATTGATAAGGCCAGGAAGGCGAAAGCGATCACGCAGAAAACGAGCGTCATACGCTTTCCTCTTCACGCCGGGCCGTCACGGCGCGCGCAACGGCCTGCTTCCCCACCGGCTTCACGCGTGCACGCTGGCGCGTCACGCGCAGTGCGAGCGCCGCATGCAGCGCGGCGAACGCCCACATCATCAGATCGAAGCCCGCGAAAACCCAGTCGCCTTGCGCGATGCTGCGCCACAACGGTCTGTCGGTGGTCATCGCATTCAGCACGGGCAGCAGCGCGAGCAAGGCCGTGGCGAGCCACAACAGTTCGATCCACGCGCGCCTCGCCGGACGCACGAAGGCATACAGCAACGTCGCGCCCCATACCGCGAAAAACACGTTGATCTCCGCTTCATCGCGCGCGGAGATGCCGGGCGACAGCAAGCGATTGCCCCACAGAAAGCCCGCCATCGCGACCGATAATCCCGCGATGCTCGCGATATTCAGGCGCTCGACGAGCCTGAAGCCGACATGCGGCCGCGCGGGATCAGGCAGTTTCTGGCGGCGCTTCACAGTCCACATGACGAGCCCCGTGCCGACCATCGCCGTGCCCGCGAGACTGACGATGAAATACAGCCAGCGCAATTGCAGATCGCTGAAACGCCCGAGATGTAGCGCGTAGAGCACGCCGCGCGTCTCGGCCGCGCCGCCGACCTGATCCTTCACTTCGATGAGCTTGCCCGTGACGCCATCGAAAAGCATGTATTGCGGACTCATCGACACGCGCGCTGCCTCGCCGCGCGAAACGGCCACGCGCGCCGTGATATCGCCGGGATTCGTGATCGTCACGCGGCCGATCCTGTCGCGGCCCCAGCGTGCCTCGGCTTCGCGCACCATCGCGTCGATGGGCGCCAGCGGCGCGTTCTGTCCACCCGGTTTGCCAGGCTGAATGAACGCGCTCAACTGCGATGTCATCGCCTGTCGCTCGGCGGGCGTCCTGAACGCGGTCTGCGCGCCCCACGGCATGTACATCGCCATCAGGGTGACGAGGCCGGTGTACGTGATCATCGCGTGAAACGGCAGGCCGAACACCGATAGCGCGTTATGCGCGTCGAGCCATGAGCGTTGACCCTTGCCCCATCGGAAGGTGAAGAAGTCGACGAAGATCTTCTTGTGCGTGATGACGCCGCTCACGATCGCGACAAGCATGAACATCGCGCAGAGTCCCGCGAGCCATCGTCCCCATAGCACCGGCATGTAATAAAACTGGAAATGGAAGCGATAAAAAAATTCGCCACCGAGCGTTTTGCGCGCGCTCGTGCGCTGGCCCGTCACGGGATCGAAGCTCGCCTGTTCGAAGGTGCGCTTGCCCGCCGCCGCGCCCGGCGTGCGCCAGAATGAATCGATGACGCTCGTGCGCTCGCCCGGCAATTCGAAACTCCATTGCGAACTGCCCGCGGCAATCTTGCCGAGCGTCGCCGTGACGCGTTGCGCGACGAGCGCCGGGTCGCCGATCTCGCGCTGATGCGGCTGCTCCGGCCGCATCCATTGCGAGGTTTCGTCCTTGAAGTAGCTGACCGTGCCGGTCAGGAACATCGCGTAAAGAATCCATCCGGCCAGCAGTCCCGCCCACGTATGCAGGTCCGACATGCTCTGGCGAATGCCGCGTCCCTTCGGCTTGCGCTCGCGTGCGTGCTTCACGACAGAAGCCCTCCCGGCGCCACGCTCCATGCGGCCAGCAACAGCGGCACGGCGACGATCACGAGCCCTGCCCACGCGCGCTGCGCGCTGCGAACCGCGAACACCCAGATCACCGCGCACGCGTAAATCACGAAGCTCGCGAGCATGCCGGTCAGCACGGCTTGCGGCTTGCTCATCGGCAATGCGAGTGCCGCGACGCTCACGAGTGCGGCGAGCGCGTAGCCGCCGAATATCGCGGCCACGATGCGCGAAACGAGTGGGCCGTGCCTGACGATCGCGCTCATTGAACGAGTGCGAATCGCTGCGTCATGTGTTTCCAAGGTGTTCGAGTAGGAGAATGTTCGGCCGGGCGTGCGCCCACGGAACAGGCGCGCCGGAAAATCAGTCGATCAGCGTAAATGATAATAATTATCAATAACGCCCGCCGAACTTGTCAAGCGATGCTTAAAAGGCGAGGAAGGTTGCGCGAGCGCGCGAGGAAGGCGCGATGCGCCGCTGGACGCATCGATAGAAGAAATTCCTGAACGGCGTGACGGGTTTATTCTTCGCCCGTCACCCATTTTTTCGTGGCGTGATAGCCGCGTTTGGACGTGTCCGCGATGGCATGCCCCGCCGATTTGGCGCCGTCGCCGATGGCGTGGGCGGCATCGCGTGCGGCGTGCCCGGTCTGACGGCCGGCGGATTTCACGTCTTCCTTGAACTGGTGCGCGCCCGATTCGACGCTGGCGTGCGCGAGCGGGCTAAGCGTGATCAGGAAAACCGGAACGAAGAGTGCGAGCTTTTTCATGCCGATGATTTTCTCACAATGAGCGCGCCGTGCATCGCGCTTCACAGCGGCACGGCGCTTGCACCGTCGATGCATCGCCGCCCTCTTGCCTGGAGAAAAACATGCATATCGTCTGTCACATGATGTCGTCGATCGATGGCCGCAGCCTGACCGATAACTGGAATCTCGATTTCGCGTCGCCCATCTACGAAGACACCGCCGCGCGTTTCAAGGCCGATGCCTGGGTCTGCGGCCGCGTTACGATGCAGGAAATCTCGCACGGCAAGGACCGCGACTATCCGCGCGGGCGCGCGAACGGGCCGATTCCGCGTGAAGACCACTTCGCCAAACGCGATGCGAGCCAGTACGCGATTTCCATCGATCCGAAGGGACGCGTCGCGTGGAAGAGCAATACGGCGCTCGAATCGCATATCGTCGAAGTGCTGGCCGAGAGCGTGGAGGACGACTACCTCGCGTATCTCCAGTCGATCGATGCATCGTATGTGTTCGGCGGCAAGGACGATATCGACCTCGAGCGCGTCGTCGATACGCTCGGGCGCGAACTGAAAATCGGAACGCTGATCGTCGAAGGCGGCGGGCATGTGTCGGGCGCCTTCGTGAATGCGCAACTCGCGGATGAAGTCAGCGTGCTGCTGATTCCGCTTGTCGATGGGCGCGAAGCGCATACGTCATCGTTCGAAATCGCGATGAACGCGTGGCGCAAGCCTGCGTATCTGACGCTCGATTCGGTCGAAAAACTGGAACACGACGTCGTCTGGCTGCGCTATACGCGTAAGGCGTGAGCCCTCGGGATTTACCCGCGCAACGCGTGGCAGGCGGCTGGAAACGCGGCTTGCATTGTTATAATTCTCTCATTCAACGACGAAAACCTAACATCCCTCGCGCGACGCGCCGCCATTTCAACGCGCGCTTCGTCGCGCCGTCTCGATGGCCAAAACCGACCGCATGCGCGCCCTTTCCGGCGCGCTCGAAAAACAGAACGTGATGCGCCTGCGCGATGCGGCCGCATTGCTCGGCGTATCGGAAATGACGGTGCGTCGCGATATCGCCGCGCATCCCGGCCAGTTCACGTATCTCGGCGGCTATATCGTCAGCGCCGCGGATGTGCCCAACGCGGGCTACACCATCGAAGAAGAAAAAGACCATTTCGCGCAGGCGAAGGCGGTTGCATCGACACATGCCGCGCGTCTGCTCGTGGACAGCGAAACCATCTTCATCGACTGTGGCACGACGCTCACCACGCTCGCGCGGCAGATTCCCACGGAGATGCATCTGACGGTCGTGTGCTATTCGCTCAATGTCGCGGAGATTTTGCGGCGCAAGCCGAACGTGCGGATGATCCTTTTGGGCGGCGTCTACGTGCCGTCATCGGAATCGTTCGCGAGCGACGAGAGCGTCGAGACGTTGCGGCGCATGGGAATCAACAAGGCGTTCATGTCGGCGGGCGGCGTGGATGAAGCACGCGGCGTGACGTGCTGGAATTTTCACGAGGTCGCCATCAAGCAGGCCGCGATGGCGAGCGCGGTGGAACGGCATCTCGTCGTCGATGCGAGCAAGTTCGGCAAGGTCAAGGCAGTGCGGTTCTCGCAGCTTTCGGAGTTCGATTCGATCATCACCGAGCAAGGTCAGGCAGTGCGAAAACGCAGTTGAATCGTTCCGATTAAAAACGAAAAGGCTCGTTCAGGATTTGAACGAGCCTTTTTTGTTCCGCTTTTTGAAAGCGCGTTACTGCCTGCGCCCCAACGCAAACAACGTCCCCGCGACGAGAATGAACGCGCCGATGATCACCTTTTGCCAGGTGCTCGGCACGCCGATCAGAATCAGCACGCTATTGATGAGCGTCACCAGCACGACGCCAAGCAAAGTGCCGATCACCGTTCCCGTGCCGCCCGTGATGCGCGCGCCGCCAAGAATCACCGCCGCGATCACATCGAGTTCCGTGCCGACGAGATCGAACGGATTCGCGAGCCGGTTCGTCGACACATGCAAAATGCCAGCGACGCCCGCAAGCAGACCCGTATAGCCGAACACGAACAGATGAATCGCGCGCAGGTTGTAGCCGAGACGTTCCGCGATGGCGAGCGAGCCGCCCATCGCGTAGACGCCGCGGCCCATCATCGTGCGGTTGAGCAGCCACCACGTCACGACCGCCGCGAGCACGAGCGCGAGCACGGAGACCGGCAGCACCGCGCGCAAGCCATCGGACGTGTGATAGAAGAACAGCGGCAAACGCCCGAACGTATCCATGCTGTGCGGAATGTTCATGAAGAACTGCGTGCCGACGAACGTCAGCAACAAGCCGCGATACAGATACTGCGTGCCGATGGTCACGATCAGCGAAGGCGCCTTCAGTCGATGCACGAGCATCCCGTTGATCACACCCAGAATCACGCCGCCGATCGCGCCCGCGAGCAGAATCAGCACGAACGGGCACTCGGGCCACCACGCGAACACCGCCTTGGTGATCGAGTACATCGTCAGCGCGGCGATCGCCGTGAACGATACGTCGATGCCGCCCGACGCCAGCACGACGAGCGTGCCGAGCGCAAAGAGCGAGACCGTGGTCGCCGAATGCAGCATGTCGAACAGCGTGGCGAACTGGAAGAAGCGCGGATTGATGCCGCCGACGACCAGACATGTCACCACGATCAGCCCGACCGTGAACCACTCGGGATTGCGCATCAGTTGCGCGTACAGATTGCCCTTGCGCACACGCGGCGCGACTTCGGCCACGGGTTGCGGCATCGGTTCGCGTCCCGTGCGGCGGATGGATTCGCTCATGCTCATGCTGCCTCTGAAAGTAGCGCGTGATAAAGATCGGCTTCGGTCAACCGGTCCGCGCGATATTCGTTCGCGACGCGGCCTTTCTTCATCATCAGAATACGGTCGCAGTTCTGCAGCAGCTCGGGCAGGTCGTCGCTGATCAGGATGATGCCGATGCCCTCTTTCGACAGCCGCTGCATGATGCGGTAAATGATGTCCTTCGATCCCACGTCGACGCCGACCGTGGGCCCGTGCAGAATCAGCACGCGCGGATCGATCGTGAGCCAGCGGCCGATCAGCACGCGTTGCTGATTGCCGCCCGAAAGCGATTGCACGGGCTTGTCGACATCGGGTGTCGCGATCTGCAAGTCCTTCACGGTGCGCTCGGCAAGCTCTTGCGCGCGTTTGCGGTCGATCTGGCCGAAGCGGTCGCGCAGGCTCGCGATCATCGCGGTGACGACGTTGTCGCGAATCGGCTTGTCGAGAAAAAGGCCTTCGTTCAGGCGGTCTTCCGGCACATAGCCGATGCGTTGCGCTTTCGCATCCGCCGGCGATTGCAGCCGCACGCGCATGCCGTCGAGCGTGACCGTGCCCGCATCGGCGGGCGCGACGCCGGCAAGCGCGCGCGCGAGTTCGTTGCGGCCCGAATCGAGCAGACCGGTCACGCCGAGAATTTCGCCCTTGTGCAGCTTGAACGACACATCGGCGAACTGGCCTTTACGGCCGACGCCCTGCACGTCGAGCACGACTTGCGATGCACCTGCTTCGCCCTCCGCCCGATAGCGCTCCGTTGAAAGATGCTTGCCCGTCATGAGCTCGCTGATCTGCGCCTTCGTGTAGTTTTCGATCGGACCTTGCGCCATCTTCTGGCCGTCGCGCAGCACGATCACTTCGCCGCCGATCGCATAGCACTCGTCGAGCTTGTGACTCACGAACAGCACGGCCACGCCGTCCGCGCGCAGACGCGCGAGCACGGCGATGAGGTTATCGACTTCCTTCTGCGTGAGCGAGGTCGTCGGCTCGTCCATGATGACGAACTTCGCCTCGCTGGCAATCGCGCGCGCAATCGCGACGAGCTGACGCGTCGCAAGCGGCAGTTGTTCGATGAGCGTCTTCTGGAATTCCGCGTCGCCGGGCAGGCCCACGGCTTCGAGCGCGCGCGCGGCCGTTTGCGCAAGCGCGCGCCGATCGAACGTGCGCGCGAGCTTGCCCGCATGTTCGGCAAGCTCGGACGTCAGCGCGACATTCTCCGCGACGCTCATGTTCGGCAGCAGCGACAAATCCTGATAAACGGTTTCGATGCCCGCCGAAAGCGATTCGAGCGGCGACAGCTTCTTATGGCGCACGCCCTCGATCACGAGTTCGCCTTCGTCAGGCGGCTGCGCGCCCGAGATGATCTTGATGAGCGTGCTCTTGCCGCAGCCGTTCTCGCCGAGCAAGTGATAGATCTGCCCGCGCTCGAACGCGAGGCTCACTCCGCGCAGCGCATAGACGCCGGTGAAGCGCTTGTGAATATCGACGACTTCGAGAAGCGGTGTCGTTGTGGTCATGTCTGTCCAGGGCACGCGGCGCGCCTTCGAAAAAGCGCGCCGCGCGCGTCACATCAGAAGTTGTATTGCTTGTAGTTCGTCTTGTCGACGTCGACCCAGCCGGTGCCGCGCACGATCACGCCCTTGCCCGGCCCCTTCGTCACGGTGACCTTGTTGTAGCCGGTGATGCCGAGATCCGCGCCGTTCTGCACTTCCTTGCCCTCGACGAGCATCTGCGCGACCTTGTTCATCGCCAGACCGGCGAGCTTCGGATCCCAGAACGCGATGCCGTTGACCGCGCCGCTTTCGAGGAACTTGCCCGCTTCCGTCGGCAGACCGGTGCCGTACACGCAGATCTTGCCGACCTTGCCCGCTTCCTCGACCGCGCGGCCGATGCCGATCACATCCAGCGACGACGAGCCCTGGAAGCCCGTCAGATCCGGATGCTTGCGCAGCACTTCCTTCGCGACCTGATAGGCACGCTCGCCATCGTTATTGGTTTCGAGCTTCGGCTCGACGAGATCCATCTTCGGATACTTGGCCTTCGCGTTGCCGATGCCGCCATCGGCCCATTGCACCTGCGAGCGCGAACCGAGCGAGCCGACCAGCACCGCCCACTTGCCTTGCTGACCCATGCACTTCGAGAGGCGCTCGTTGAGGCCCGCGCCGTACGCGGTGTTGTCGAAGGCTTCGATGTCGACCATCGTGTTCTTGGCGTTGTCCGCTTCATGCGTGACGACCTTGATGCCGCGATCCATCGCTTTCTTGAGCGCGGGTTCGAGCGTCGGCGGATCGTAGGGCACGACGGCGATCGCCGTGACCTTCTTCGCAATCAGATCCTCGATGATCTTCAGTTGCTGCGCGGCGTCGGCGCGGCCCGGGCCCGTCTGATAGGCGTTGACGTTCGGGTTCGCCTTGCCGAACTCCTTCACGCCTTCGTCCATGCGGTTGAACCAGTTGATGCCGGTCACCTTCACCACCGTCACGATGGTTTCGTTGGTCGCGGCCTGCGCGGCTGCGATCGCGCCCGCGGCGAGTGCGATCGCCGTCAGTGCGGTACCGAGTTTGCTGAGCTTCATTGCGTTGTCTCCTTTTATGGTCCGATTGGTCTCTTTAACGAATCACACTAACGTCCGGTCGATGCGGGCGGCGGTGGCACATTGCGTTTGGGCGCGGCGCCGCCGATGCCGAAGATCGCGCGCACGCGCTCGCCGCCCGCGAAGGCGAGCGATGCGAGCAGCAGAAAGCCCCACGCGCAATCGCCGAAGAACTGCGATACGCCGAGCAGATTGAACAGGCTCGACAGGAACTGCAGCACCGTCGCGGCGAGGAACACGCAGACGATGCGCCCATACCCGCCCGCCGGATTCACGCCGCCCATCACCGCGATCAGGATCGCGATCAGCAGATACGAGTTGCCGTAGTCCCACTTCGCGCTCGACGTATGCGTCGCGCTGATGAGACCCGCCAGCGACGCGAGCACGCCGCACATGCCATAGGTGAGGATCAGCATGCGCGCGCGGGGAATGCCCGCATAGAACGCGGCTTTCGGGTTCGTGCCCATCAGATAGAGGCGCAGGCCGAACGGCGTGCGCTTCAGCACCCAGCCGAGCAGCAGCACGGCGGCGATGAAGACCCAGAGCGAAATGGGCACTTGCAGGAAGGTGCCGTTGCCGATGTTGGAAAGCGGATCAACGTATTCCACTCGCACCGACGCGCCATTGCTCAGCACCACCGCGATGCCCGTGAAAAGCAGTTGCGTACCGAGCGTGCAGAGAATCGGCGTGAGCCTGAGCTTCGCGATCACGGCGCCGTTCAGCAAGCCGCCGATCGCGCCCACCATCACGACGATGCACACGAATACCGCCGTATAGAGCGCGGGCGAATCGTCGGCGGAGACCATGTGCGGCAGCAGCATCGCCGCGACCATGCCGGAGAGATTCGCCAGTCCGACGCCCGACAGATCGATGCCGCCATTGCCCGACACCATCGACAACATGATGCCGAGCGCGAGCAGGCCGAGTTCGGGCAACTGGCCGCCCATCGACTGGAGATTGTCGATATCGAGGAACTGGCCGTGCGACATCCACGTCGCGACGATCACGACGAGCACGTTCACGCCGATCAGGAAATTGAACTGGCGATCAGCGAGCCACTTCGATCCTTTCATTGCGTGACGCTCCTTTCCGCGAGCACGGCGTTGATTTCGACGAGACGCGGCATCGACGGCGCGGTGCCCGGGCGCGTCACCGAAAGGCTCGCGAGCGCGCAGCCGAAGCGCACCGCATCGAGCGGGCTTTCGCCGCGTGCGAGCGCGGCCGCGAAGCCGCCCGTGAAGCCGTCGCCCGCGCCCGCGGTTTCGACGACGCGGCCGCAATCGAACGCGGGCACGAGCGTCGATTCATGCGCGCTGTGCAGCAGCGCGCCCGCTTCGCCCAGCGTGACGATCACGGCGCGCGCGCCTTTCTTCAGCAGCACATCGGCGGCGCGGCGTGCATCGTCGATACTGGCGATCTCCACCCCCGTCAGCGCCGTCGCTTCCGTTTCGTTCGGCGTGATGTAGTCGCACAGCGGATAAATATCGTCGGCGAGCGGCAGCGCGGGCGCGGGGTTGAAGACGGTCGTCACGCCGTGCTTGCGCGCGAGTTCCAGACCGCGACGCGCGGCCGGAATCGGTTGCTCAAGTTGCGTGACGAAGACGCCCGCGCGCGCGATGTCGTGCTCGATCGCGTCGACATCTTCGGGCACGAGCGTACCCGCCGCGCCCGCCGCGACGATGATCGCGTTGCCGCCCGTATTCTCATCGACGTAGATATGCGCGGCGCCTGTCGCGACATCGTTCATCACGGTCGCGCGCGAGGTGATGCCTTCGGCGGCCCAGGTCGCCTGCGCGATCTCGCCGAACGCGTCCGCGCCGATGCGCGTGCAGAAAATCACGTCCGCGCCCGCGCGCGCGGCGGCCACGGCCTGATTCGAGCCCTTGCCGCCCGGTCCCATCTTGAAGGCCGAACCCGCGACCGTTTCGCCGAGCAGCGGCATACGCTGCGCGCGAAACGCAAGGTCCGTCACGTAGATGCCGAGAATGACGACGCTCTTCATCGCGTGCCTCCGTGTGCAATCTCGGGAGCGTCCGGTGCGAGCATCACGCCCTTCTTGAAGATGAAGCAGCCGTAACCGCGCCCTTCGCCCGTGGCGATCACGCAATAGGCCTTTTTCGCGCGCTCATAGAACGCAAAGCGCTCGACCGGCGCAAACGGCTGTTCGCGACCTTCGGCATCGTCCACTTCGCGTTGCGCTTCGCGCTGCACGGCGGGCAAGGCAGTTGCATCGCCAACGATTTCCATGCGGCCGGCGGGATCGTCGACGAACGTATCGAGCGGCAGCACCGACAGCACCGCGCGCACCGCACGCGGCGCGCTCGCGCCGTCGATGCGAAGCACTTTGCCCAGCACCGTCTGCCGCGCGATGGAATCGGCGGGGAAATGAGCGTCGCAGATCACCACTTCGTCGCCGTGTCCCATCGCGGCGAGCGCGTACAGGATATCGGCGTTCAAGAGCGGATCGATGTTCTTCAGCACAGCGTCTCCTCCATGCATGAGCGTGTTCCGTTTCGGAATCTACGCTCGATCAAATCGGTAATCAGTCGCCGTACGGCACCCAGATGTTCTTCACCTGCACCGCCTGGCGAAGGAACGGCAGTCCTTCGCTCGCGGCATCGTGCCAGTCGAATACGCGGCCATGATCGACGAACGTGCGCTTCAGGTTGCCGACCGACTCACGCTCCGCCATCGCCGAAAGCGCCGCGCCGTGGAAGCACCAGAGCGCATCGACGTCGTCGTGTTGCGCGAGCGTCTGAGCCAGCGATCGCGCATCGCCGGTGACGATGTTCAACGCTCCGCCCGGCACGTCCGATGTCTCGACGACCTGGTAAAAGTCCGTCGCCATCAGCGGGCACGTCTCGCTCGGCACGGCGACCACGCGATTGCCCAGCGCGAGCGCGGGCGCAACCAGCGACACGAAGCCGAGCAGCGGCGCTTCGTCCGGACACACGATGCCGATCACGCCGAGCGGCTCGTGCATCGCCAGCGCGACGCCATGCAGCGGCGGCGCATGCACGGCGCCATCGTACTTGTCGGCCCATGCGGCATACGTGAAGAAGCGCGCGATCGATGCATCGACTTCACGCTTTGCATCGCGCTCGCTCGAACCGGCGCGCGTGACGAGTTGCTTCGCGAATTCATCGGCGCGTGCGCTCAGATTCTCCGCGAGGTAGTAAAGCACTTGCGCGCGGTTGTGCGCGCTCGCCGACGACCACTTCGTCATGCCACGCGCGGCAGTCACCGCGTTGCGAATGTCCTTGCGACTACCCTCGCCCACTTCACCGACGATCTCGCCAGCAGGCGAATGCACGAGCCGCGAGTAACCGCTGTCGGGCCGCGCCTGCTTGCCGCCGATGTAGAGCTTCGCCGTTCTATCGAGCGCGCTGACCTTGCCTGCATCGACGAGCGAATCGGGTTGCGCCTGCAACGGCTTCGTTTCGCCGCGAACCGGGAGCTTCGCCCATGCGCGCGGCTTCAGGTATTCGTAGATGCCCTCGCGTCCGCCTTCGCGGCCGAAGCCCGACTCGCGATAGCCGCCGAAGCCGACGGCCGCATCGAACAGATTGGTCGCATTGATCCATACGACGCCGCATTGCAGGCGCGGCGCGACATCGAGCGCACGGCTGATGTTCTCGCTCCAGACGCTTGCAGCGAGCCCGTAGCGCGTGTTGTTCGCGAGCGCGACGGCTTCTTCCGGCGTGCGGAAGCTCATCGTCACGAGCACCGGCCCGAAGATTTCTTCTTGCGCGAGCGTCGATGCGGGCGCGACGTTGGTGACGAGCGTAGGCGGAAAGAACGCGCCGCCTTCGGGCAACGCGGCGCGCGGCGACTGATAGATTTCGCAGCCTTCGCTTTCGCCTCGCTCGACGAGCGCGCGAATGCGTTCGAGCTGCACTTCATCTACGACCGCGCTCATGTCGATGCCCTTATCGAGCGAGGTCCCGACACGCAACGTGTCCATGCGGCGCTTCAGCTTCTCGACGAAGCGCGCTTCGATGCCTTCCTGCACCAGCAGGCGCGAGCCCGCGCAGCACACTTGTCCCTGATTGAACCAGATCGCATCGACGACGCCTTCCACGGCGCTGTCGAGATCGGCATCGTCGAACACGATGAACGGCGACTTGCCGCCAAGTTCGAGCGTGAGCGACTTGCCCGAGCCTGCCGTGCTTGCGCGAATCTGGCGGCCCACTTCGGTCGATCCGGTGAATGCGATCTTCGCGACGCGCTTGTGTTCGACGAGCGCCGCGCCCGTGCCGCCATCGCCGGTGACGACGTTGAGCACGCCCTTCGGCAGGCCCGCGCGATGCGCCAGTTCAGCGAACAGCAGCGCGGTCAGCGACGTGAACTCGGCGGGCTTCAACACGACTGTATTGCCGAGCGCGAGCGCCGGCGCGATCTTCCATGCGAGCATCAGCAGCGGAAAATTCCACGGCACGATCTGGCCGATCACGCCGAGCGGCGCCCAGTCGGCAAACTCCTTGTCCTGCAGCTGCGCCCAGCCCGCGTGATGCAGAAAGTGTCTTGCCACAAGGGGTATATCTATATCGCGCGACTCGCGAATCGGCTTGCCGTTGTCGAGCGATTCGAGCACGGCGAACAGACGGCCATGCCGTTGCACCATGCGCGAGAGCGCGTACAGATGCCGTGCGCGCCCCGAGCTGCCGATGGCTTGCCAGCCTTCGAGCGCATCGTGCGCGGCTTGCACGGCGGCGTCGACATCGGCGCTTTCGCCCTGTGCGATCGACGCCAGCACGCGGCCCGTCGCGGGTTCGCGCGAATCGAATCGCGCGGCGGCGTCGCTGTCGCGCCATGCGCCGTTGATGAAGTGACCGAAGCGCCCGGCATGCTGATCGAGCCATGCGCGCGCGGCGCGATCGTCTTCCGGTGCGGGTCCGTATTCCATCGAGGAGAAGTATTCGGCAACGCTCATGAGGCTATCTATTGAGGTCTGGTGAGTCAGGCGACGGGATGACGATTGAACGCCGAATAGCGTCCGCTCACGTGATGTTCGAGCTGGCGTTCGATATCCGCGAGCAGGCTCGATGCGCCGATGCGCAACAGATCCGGTTCGAGCCATTCGCGGCCGAGCTCTTCCTTCATGAGGATCTGATATTCGAGCACCGACTTCGCGGTGGACACGCCGCCCGCGGGCTTGAAGCCGATTGCGACGCCGGTGCGCGCGAGATACTCGCGGATCATGCGTACCATCACGAGCGACACGTCGAGCGTCGCGTTGACGCCTTCCTTGCCCGTCGATGTCTTGATGAAATCGGCGCCGGCCATCATGCAGATCATCGACGCCTTCGCGACGTTCGACAGCGTGCGGATGTCGCCGGTGGCGAGAATCGCCTTCACATGTGCATCGCCGCAAGCTGCGCGGAAATCGCGCATCTCGTCGTAGAGCGCCTGCCAGTTGCCTGTCAGCACATGCTCGCGCGTGACGACGATATCGATCTCGGACGCGCCGTCTTTCACCGACGCCTCGATCTCGCGCAGCTTCAGTTCATGCGGAATGAGGCCGGCAGGAAAGCCCGTCGATACGGCCGCGACCGGAACGCCGCTGCCTTCGAGCGCGTTCACTGCCGTTTTCACGTAGCGGTGATAGACACACACCGCGCCGGTTCTGATCGAGCCGGGCGCCATGCCGAGCGCGTCGAGCAAATCGTCGCGCAACGGACGGCGTGCCTTCGCGCACAGGCGTTCGACGCGACCGTGGGTGTCGTCGCCGCTCAGCGTAGTGAGGTCGATGCAGGTAATGGCCTTCAGCAGCCACGCCGCCTGCGCGTCTTTCTTGACGGCGCGGCGGGTGCCGAGCGTCGCTGTGCGGCGCGCCACGGCCGACTGATTCACGCGCAGCCCGTCGAGCCACGCGAGATCGAACGGCACGCCGGGATTGCGGGCGCTATGAGCCTGGGTCTTGCCAGGCCACGCGACGATGGACTTCGATGCAGTTTCCAGCATGAGATCGGGTATGCCGGCGTCTTGTGCGACGCACAACAGTTTTTGATAGATTGATCTCAGTTTATAACAGTCTTGTTAGGATCGTAACATAGGGAAAGTTCGGAGTCGCAGCCGCTCGTCAGGACGTCCAGCGGAACGAAGCTTGCTCATTTCTTACACTGCGCCGGGCTTCTGGTAAGTCTGTCGCAGCCTCGCCGCAAGCGTCGTGTACCGAGGAGCGCGCATGAACGCACCGTCCGCAGACCACGATCTCGTCGTGCTGGTCCATAGCGGCGGCCAGAAGGCCGCACGCGGGCAACACGAAATCGAAACGCAACGCGCGCTCGCCGGGCAACTCGCCGCGCTCATCGGCGTTCCGTTTGCCGGCGATATCGACGAGGCGCGGCGCTATCCGCATCGCTATCTCATTCCCGACGACACGCTTTTGCTCGACGACGCCCGTCGCATGGGCGTCACATGCGAAGACGATCTGTTCGGCGGCGTCGTGCCCTATCCGTTCGTCGCGACGAAAGTGGTCGCGCATGGTTTGCCGCCCGGCGCGCGCGAAAAGCCCGCCGGATGGCCGGACGGACTCGTCGATCGCGTCGGGCATCTGGTGCTGCCGGGACACTCGGCGTTCGCGCGCGACGACGCGCACGCCGCCGCCGCGCTGCTGTGGAAAGACGGCGCGGTACGGCTCAAGCGTCCATCGGGGATCGGCGGAAGCGGACAGGCGGTGATCGCCGATGCGAACGAACTCGATGCTCAACTCGACGACATCGGCGACGATACGCTTCGCACCGAAGGCATCGTGCTGGAGCGAGACTTGCGCGATATCGCGACGTACAGCGTGGGTTGGCTGCGCATCCGCGCGCACGAGGCGAGCTACTACGGCGCACAGCACCTGACGCGCGACAACCACGGGCACGAGGTCTACGGCGGTTCAGATCTCGTCGTCGTGCGCGGCGGATTCGATGTGCTGGAACGCCTGGACATGCCGGACGACGCACGCATGTCGATCCGGCTGGCGCGCGCGTTCGATGCCGCCATCCACGACGCGTTTCCGGATTTTTTCGCGTCGCGGCGCAATTACGATGTTGCCTGCGGCACGAATGATCAGGGCGAGCACGTCTGCGGCGTGCTCGAGCAATCGTGGCGGCTCGGCGGCGCGAGCGGCGCGGAACTCGGCGCATTGCGCGCGTTCGCGGACGATCCCTCGCTTGCGGTGGTGCGCGCATCGACTGTCGAAATCTATGGCGCCCATGCGGACGTGCCCGCCGACGCGTGCATCTGCTATCGCGGCGTCGATCCGCACAGCGGGCCCATCACGAAGTTCTACACGGTCGAAAGGAGCGAATGAATGGCGGCAGACCGGCAGCAGATCCAGATTCCCGTCGAACGCGGTTATCTCGACGGCACCGTCGTCACGCCCAAAACGACTATTCCGGGCGTGCTCTTCGTGCATGGCTGGGGCGGCGATCAGGCGCAGTACATGGAACGGGCGCGCCAGGCCGCGGCGCTCGGCTGCGTATGCCTGACGTTCGATCTGACCGGCCACGCGCGCACCAGGGAAGAGCACGAAACCGTGACGCGCGAAACGAATCTCGGCGACGTGCTCGCGGCATATGACACGCTGGCCGCGCATCCGCTCGTCGATTCGACGTCGATCGCGGTGATCGGCAGCAGCTACGGCGGCTATCTCGCGTCGATCGTTACATCGATGCGTCAGGTGCGCTGGCTCGGCCTGCGCGTGCCGGCCCTTTATCTCGATGATGGCTGGAACATCCCGAAGCGCGCGCTGCACAAGGAGCATGATCTCGTCGCGTATCGCAGACGCATCGTGAGCGCCAGCGAGAACCGCGCGCTGCGAGCGGCGGCAGAGTTCGGCGGCGACGTGTTGCTGGTCGAGTCGCAGCACGATGAAATCGTGCCGCATACGGTGCTGGCCAGCTATCTTCAGGCGTTCCTGCGCGCGCATTCGCTGACGTATCGCGTGATCGACGGCGCGGATCATGGCTTGTCGGATGAAGGCAGTCAGCGCGCGTACACGGGGCTCGTCATCAACTGGCTGGCCGAGATGATCGGCGGAAGGCGCGCGGGCAGCCACGGCGAAAGTTAGCAAAACGCTCCCGGGACCACGCTTTGCTGTTGGATGGAACCCCCACCTGACAACGGAGCACATGATGCCTCGCCAAATCGTCACACAAACGAAGACCACTGCAGCGACGCAGGCCACGCAACATCAGGACGCCATACAAGTTCTGATGGACGATCATCGCGCCGTCGAAAAGCTGTTCGATGCGTTCGAGAAAGCGGACGAGAATGATCTCGACGCGAAGACCACACTGGTTCGACGCGCCTGCGAAGAACTGACCGTCCACGCGATGATCGAGGAAGAACTGCTCTATCCCGCCGCGCAGGAGGCACTGGACGAAGACGACCGTCCTGATGTGGAGGAAGCGTACGTCGAGCACTTTCTCGTGAAGGTGCTGATCGACAAGTTCACCACGCTGAGAGCGGGCGAAGCGGGCTTCGATGCGACCTTCAAGGTGATGAGCGAGATGGTGCGCCATCATATCGAGGAGGAAGAATCGGATCTGTTCCCGAAGCTGCGCAAGTCCGGCGCCGACCTGAATGGCCTCGGCAGCAAGCTGATGCGACGCAAGGAAGAACTCGAATCGAAGATCCCGAAAGATGCCGGCGACAACACGATGCATCTGCATTGACCTCAATTAACACGCACCGGAGCCGAGATATGAAAAACCCCTGGGTGAAGAAGAACCCGTTTATGAGCATGTGGCTTTCGGGAGCGAACGCGGTCATCGGTTCGGCGCGAGGCCGCGCGACCGCGCAAGCGAAGCGGCAGGTAGCGACTTTCTGGTCGGAGGCTCTCACGCCGAGCAGGCCGAAGAAGCGCCGTGCGCGGCGTTGAGCAGGCCCTCATCCGCGCAATGCGTTGAAAAGATCGGCGAATGCACGATGGGTCGACGCGCTCAATCCCGCGCCGACCGCCGTCTGCACCGTGCGCCGCAGCCCGAGGATGGTGACGCCGACCAGCGCCAGCGCAATCAGTTCGGCGTTCGGCGTGCGCAGGAACCACGGCGCAGATCGCGGCTTCGGTAACGCACGAGGCACGTACGCGACGCGCATCGGTTCATTCGCCACGTACGCGGCAAGCAGTTCCGTGCGCGATTCCGCCATGCGCGCGAGCACGGTCGCCTGAGCTTCGGCATGCTTCATTGCGCCACCTCTCTGATTGCTTCGACGTCGCGCCGCACCTGATCGCGCAACAATTGGAACGGCTCGGCAGGCTTTCGCGACATCATCACTATCACCGCGATGACTGCAACCGCGAGCCACGCGCCCGCGACGCACCATGCCGTCAACACGAGATGCGGCGTGCCGGCGGCAGTCACGATCACGGCGATCGAAACGAACGACAGCGTGAACAACGCACCGATGGTCAGCGCGACGAGCGCGACGATCTCGTGCAGCACGCGCTTTTTCGTCTCGGCGAGTTCGATAGGTATCAGCTCGCCATAGTCGACGAGACGTCCCGCGCAGAAATGGCCGATCCTGCGCCAGTTGGAGAGTGTTCTCTGAATTGTCATCGTGCTTCTCCGGCGAGGGATCGGTGCGGTGTGCACTGAGATGCAGCAGCGCGCATGCCAGCGGCGTGATGCTCAAAAAAAAACGCGCTCGCTTTGTGTGCGGCGCGTTTTTTCGCGAGGGAAGCGTGATTACTTGAGCTCGTCCGGGACCTTGCCGCCGTTTTCCGCAAGCTTCTGCATCACCTGCTTGTGAAGCCAGATGTTCATCGCGGCGGAATCTTCCGTGTTGCCGCTGTAGTGCAGTTCCGAAGCGAGCTCCTTGCGCGCGGACAGGCTGCTGTCGAGGCCAAGCAGCTTCATCAGATCGACAATGGACGTGCGCCAGTTGAGCTGTTCGCCGTGATTCGCCTGAAGTTGCGTCAGTACCGCTTCGACATCCACTTCCTGCTTCGGCGCGGCGGGTTGCGCGGGCGTGGCAGGAGCCGCCGACGCAGCCGGCGCGGCGGCGGGCGCTGCCGGCTGGGCCGGACTGGCGGGCGCACTGTCGTGGTGAAAGATTTTGTTCAGGATATTGGAAAAGATACTCATGGCGCCTCCTTTTGAAGTGGGCTCACATCGTACGCAAGCGCCATGCCGCCTCTATTTCTGCACGCCCGGTCGCAACGGCGCCGCATCGCGTGCCGTGCGTGGTGCCATGCGCGCCAGGAAGACCACGCCAGCGGCCAGCACCGACATCGCGGCGAGCCCCGTCAAACCGCCCTGAATCGACCCGGTCTTCTGTTCGAGAAAGCCGAAGGTCGCCGGCGCGACGAAGCCGCCGAGATTGCCGATCGAGTTGATAAGCGCGAGCACGGGCGCCGCGATGCGCGCATCGAGATAGCCTTGCGGAATCGGCCAGAACAGCGACGACGCCGCCTTGAAACCGATCGCCGCAAAGCAGATCGCGACGAACGAGAAGACCGGGCTGCCCAGCCCCGCCGCATACATGCCGGCCGCCGCGATCAGCAACACGCACGCAACCCACGCCTGCTGGAACTTGAAGCGCGCCGCGAGCGCCGCGAACAGATACATCGCGACGATGGAGATCAGCCACGGAATCGAGTTGAACAGCCCGACCTGGAAGTCGTTGAGATGCCCCATCTTGCGGATGATGCTCGGCAGCCAGAACGTCGCGCCGTAGATCGTCAGCGAGACCGAGAAATAGATCAGGCAGAAGATCAGGATTTGCGGATCGCGCAGCAGACTCCATGTCGACGGCTTCTTTACATGCACCGCATCGCGGCGGCGCTGCTCGTCCTCGATCTCGGCGACGACCGCTTCCTGCTCTTCACGCGTGAGCCATTTGGCGTCGCGCGGCTTCGAATCGAGCCAAAACCACACGAAGCCGGCGAGCACCACCGACGCCATGCCTTCGATGATGAACATCCACTGCCAGCCATGCAGTCCCGCGCCCTGGATCAGCATCAGGCCGCCCGAGATCGGGCCGGAGAATACCGACGCGAGCGCCGAACCGCTCAGGAAAATGGCCATCGCCTTGCCGCGTTGGTCGCGCGGCAGCCATTGCGTGAAATAGAACACGACGCCGGGAAAGAAGCCCGCTTCGGCCGCGCCGAGCAGAAGACGCATCGCATAGAACGAGGTTTCGCCCTGCACGAAGGCCATGCCGGTCGCGGCGAGCCCCCACGTGATCATGATCCGCGTGAGCCACGCGCGCGCGCCGAAGCGCTGCATCAGCATGTTCGACGGCACTTCGAACACCGCATAGCTCACGAAGAAGAGGCCCGCGCCGAGCCCGTAGGCCGCGGCGCCGATGCCGAGATCCGCGCTCAGATGCTGACGCACGAACCCGATATTCACCCGGTCGATGTAATTGACGATGAACATCACGACGAACAGCGGCAGCACGTGCCACTTGATCTTGTGAACGGCGCTCGACAGCGCGCTGGAATTACTACTCATGAGCTTGTCTCCTGGAATGCGCGTGTACTTGTTCTATTGCTCAGAAGCGCGGGTTCTTGCCGGTGAAGTCCGGCTGATACCTGCGCATCTGCGTGAGATCGTCGCGATTGCGCACGCCGCACGTCAGGTATTGCTCGTGCAATTCGGCGAGCTTCTCGCGATCGAGCTCGACGCCCAGGCCCGGCGTCGTCGGCACGCGCACCGAGCCGTTGTCGAACACGACGCGGCCGCCCTTGATGACTTCCTCTTCCTGCCACGGATAGTGCGTGTCGCACGCATACGTGAGGTTCGGCACGCTGGCCGCGACATGCGTCATCGCCATCAGGCTGATGCCGAGATGCGAGTTCGAGTGCATCGACATGCCGAAGCCCCACAGCTTCGCCATGCGCGCGAGCGTCTGCGTCGCGCGCAGGCCGCCCCAGTAGTGGTGATCGGACAGCAGCACCTTGATCGAGCCCATGTTGCAGCCGCGCCGGAAGTCGTCCATCGTGGTGATGACCATGTTGGTCGCGAGCGGCAGCTTCGTGTGCTTTTGCAGTTCGGCCATGCCTTCGAGGCCGGGGCACGGGTCTTCGTAGTATTCGAGGATTTCGTCGAGCGCGGGCGCGGCCTTGATGCTCGTCTCCAGCGTCCAGTTCGCATTCGGATCGAGACGCAGCGGCATGCCCGGAAATGCCTTCGCCAGCGCCTGCATGCAGGCGATTTCATGCGCGGGCTCGAACACGCCGCCCTTCAGCTTGATGCTCTGGAAACCGTACAGATCGATCATGCGCTGTGCCTGCGCGACGATCTGCTCCGGGCTGATGCCCTCGCCCCACGCATCGGGCGCATACGGCTTGTCGATGTGCTCCGCGTACTTGAAGAACAGATACGCGCTGTACGGCACCGCGTCGCGGACCTTGCCGCCGAGCAGATCGACGACCGGCGCGCCGATGATCTGCCCTTGCAGATCGAGCATCGCCACTTCGAGCGTGCTGATGACCTTCGGCGCATTCTTCGCGGCGTGCGAGCCGGGCGCGAGTTCGAATTCGACCGCGCCGGGCGTCGCCTTGATCGTCGCGCGCACGCGCTCTTCCATCTGGTTCAGATCGAACGGCGACAGGCCGATCACGAGGTCCTTCGCCTGATCGAGCACGCGCAGCATCGGCTCGTCGCCGTAAGTCTCGGAGATGCCGACACGACCGTCGCTCGTCTCCAGTTCCACGATGGCGCGCAACGCCCACGGCTCGTGAATGCCCGCGGCGTTCAGCAACGGGCCGTCGCGAAAGGCGATAGGCGTGATTCGGACCTGCGTGATGGAAATCTGGCGGGGCATGTCGGCGTCCGGAAGTAGCGAGAGAGTAGCCGAATGGTAAAGCACTAATGTATTAGTGTGTCAGTCGGGTATACGCGAAGGTGTCGATGGCTTCGACAACGTTACATTTCGGGCCCGAGCGCGGCTATAGTACTAATGTTTCAGTCGCCTTTTGTTCGCGCATACCATGAAAAACGCCGCTTCCGCCTCGATTCATCGCCTCGACCGCTCCCGTCATGCCGCGCCGCAAGTATTCGAACGGCTGCGCGACATGATTCTGTCGCTGGAACTGGCGCCCGGTACGGTGCTGTCTCGCACCGAACTCGCGACGCGCTACGGCCTCAGCCAGACGCCCGTGCGCGACGCGCTGATGAAGCTCGGCGAGGAAGGTCTGGTCGATATCTTTCCGCAGCACGCGACCGTCGTGAGCCAGATCAACGTGGCATCGGCGTTGCAGGCGCATTTTCTGAGGCGGTCGATCGAACTGGAAGTCGTGCGGACGCTGGCGCGGGAACACAAGGCGTCGCTGATCGCGAGGCTGCGCGCGACGATCGCCGAGCAGATGGAGTGGCTGGAGCCACAGGACGTCGAGCAGTTTTCAGCGCTCGATCAGTCTTTTCACCGGCAGATGTACGAGGCGGCAGGCGTGCCGCAGCTTTGGGATCTGGTGCGCAGGTTGAGCGGTCACATCGACCGGTTGCGTCGCTTGCATTTGCCGGTGGACGGCAAGACGATGGCTGTGGTGCGCGATCACGGCGAAATCGTCGACGCCATCGAAAAGGGCGATGCCGATGCCGCCGATGCCGCCTTACGAAAGCATCTGTCGGGCACGCTCAGTCAGGTGGACGAGATTCGTACTCGTCACCCGAACTTTGTGACGGATCATTGAGCGTGCGCTCGCCGTTCAGACGCCGTACGCACTCAACCGAGCCGCATACCATCGCGAGAACTGCTCGACATAACTCTCGGTAAAAGGCGAAAACACCCCCGGCCGGTAGGCCGGATCCTGCGTCCCTTCATGCGTGATCTCAACGAGATGCTTGTCCTGCGCATTCGTCGCGACCCACACTTCGGTCAGGTCCTGAATCTGATAATCGACGCCTTCAACCGCATCCGCGTGCACGAGCCATTTCGACCGCACGAGCGTTTTATCCGGCGCGAGCGGAATGATGTACGACACCACGGCGTGATCGCTCATCACGTGCGTCCATGAGTTGTGCGTCCACAAATGCGTGTCGCCGAGATCGCGCCGCTGCAGGTTGCCAAGCAGCTTCTGGCTCGCGGCCTTCGTGCTGATGGTCTGCGATTCTCCGTGTCCCGCAATGACGAGTTGCTGCGTCCTGAACTGCGTGACCGCATCCTCGCCCAGCCATTCGACCGTCGCGCTCGTGAAGCCATCACGCTCCCAGCTCGCCTGGCACGCCGCGTTGCGTTCCTTGTACGCCGCGATTTCGCGAAGCGCTTCATCGGTGAGATTCTCGGGACAGAAACCGAAATCCTCCGGCAGAAACGAGGCGGTCAGTTCCGGATGCGTCGCCGCACAGTGATAGCACTCGCGATTGTTCTCGATCACGAGCTTCCAGTTGCCGTTCTCGATGATCTCCGATTCGAACGCGATCTTCGTATTGCGCAGATCGTAAGGCGCGAAACGCGGCGCCATCGTCGCTTCGAGTTTTGAAATGTCGGCGGGCGGCTCGTCGGCGAGACACACGAAAACATGCGTGCCGACGATGCGCGTATGCACCGGAATCAGGCTGCGGCAGCTCGGATCGAAATCGCGGCCCATGTGCGCGGCGTGCCGCAGGCTGCCGTCGAGATCGTAAGTCCACTGGTGATACGGACACACCAGCATGCCGACGGTCGACTTGCCCGGCTCCTTCAGACGCGCGCCGCGATGGCGGCAGACATTGCGATAGGTGCGGATGTTTTCATCGTCGTCGCGAACCATGATGATCGAGGCGCGGCCGATGTCGACGGTGGACACATCGCCCGGCTCGGGCACGTCCGCCGTCACGCCGACCAGAATCCAGTGCTTCTGGAAAAAGATCTCGACATCTTTCTCGAACACGTCCTGCCGCCCGAACAGCTCGCCCGGCATGCCGTGTCCGGGCTCGCGGCTGCGGATCAGTTCGCCTTGGGTTCTGATTTGCACTTCGGACATCGTCGCTCTCCAACGTTCATGGGATCGGGACTCCGAGCGGTCCCGCGATATCCTGAGTATTGGAGCGCGGAAAAATAGCGTCAACGCGCTTTATTTTCTGTCTGGGATAACTTTGGATTATGCGTGCGCGTCCTCGCGCAGCCAGTTGATCAGGCCATCGATCGCGGGTGTGATCGTGCGGCCGTGCGGCACCACGACGAAGTAGCATTCCGTCGGCCGGAACGCCGCGACGGGCAGTCTGACCAGTTCGCCGCTCTCGACGAGATCGTGTACCAGCCGGCCCCAGCCGAGCGCGACACCCTGGCCGTAGCGCGCGGCCTGGATCGCATCGGTGTAGAGGCTGCAACGAAGCGCGAAATTCAGCCGCATCGGCCGGAAGCCGACCGCGTGGAACCACTCTTCCCAGCCCATCCAGCCTTCGGTGGTCGAATCCGATTCGACGAGCACGGCGCCCGCGAGCTCTTCCAGCGACGCCGGCGCGGGCTGCGCCTGCAACCATGTGGGCGAGCAGACCGGGAACACTTCCTCGTCGAACAGCAAGGTGGCGGTGCCGTCCGGCCATATGCCGTTGCCGAAGCGCACCGCGACGTCGATTTCCTTGTGCCGCAGGTCCGCCGTGAACATCTGTGTGGACAGGCGCAGTTGCAGATCGGGTTGCACCGCCTTGAGTGAAGCCAGGCGCGGCAGCAGACGAAAATGCGAGAACGCGGAGGTTGCCGCGAGCACGAGTTCCTGCTGCACGGGGCCGCGCGCGAGGCGGTCGAACACGCTCGCGATCTTCTGCATCGACTCCGCGACGACCCGGTACAGCGCCTCGCCTTCATCGGTCAGCTCGATTGCGCGATGCAGGCGGCGAAATAGCCGCGTGCCGAGCGTCTCTTCGAGGAACCTGACCTGACGGCTCACCGCCGCCTGCGTGACGCCCAGTTCATGCGCAGCGAGCGTGAAGCTGCCGAGCCGCGCGACGGCCTCGAACTCGACCAGCGCCGTCACCGACGGAATCAGCCGCCGATACCCCTTCGTTTTCTCGATGGCCGGTTTCATGCGGCGCTCACTGCATCGCCTTCGCTTCGGCTGCTGGCCATCCCTGCATCATCGTCGCGATTTCCTCGTCGAGCCATTGACGAAACTGAACATATTCCGGACGCGCCTTCGCATTGCGATGCGTAATCACATAGTGATGTCGATCGTGAAACACGAGCGCGTCGTCGACGGGACGGACCAGCTTCTTCTGCTCCACCTGACGATGCACCAGATGATGCCAGCCGAGCAAGGTGCCCTCACCCGCTTCGGCCTGCGCGACCAGCAGCCGATAGTCGTTGCTCTCCAGATCGTCGTGCTGGTCGAGGCGTTCGGAACCGTCGCCTTGCTGATACCAGTTCTTCCACACGCGCCAGTCGACGTGCTCGCACACCTGCGCGCGCCCGAGCAGCGACAGGCTCAGCGTGGGATGCGCGAGCAGATCGAGCGGCTTGAGCGTACGCCCATGAAAATAGCGCTCGTGAAACGGCACGCTGCACACCGGATAGACGATGTCGTGAAAGAGCGGCTCGACTTCGTATTCCGCCTCGCGCGGCGGGTTCTTCGTGATGATGACATCGGGCTCCATGAGATCGTCGAGTTCCATGAAGTGCTCGGTGACCATCACGTGCAGGCGGATGTTCGGAAAGCGCTGGCGAAACGCGGGCAATCGGAACGACAGCCACAGCGCCGAAAACGTATGGGAGATGCAGAGCGTCAGCGCATGGCGATCGACTCGCCGCACCGCCTGCGCCGCCTCCGCGATATTCATGATCGACAGATACGACGCGTTGTAGAGAATGCGGCCCGCGTCGGTCAGCGCGATGTGCCGGCCTGTGCGCTCGAACAGCGCGACTTCGAGCGTATCTTCGAGCTCCTTGATCTGCCGGCTCACCGCCGCCTGGGTGACGCACAGCACTTCCGCGGCCTGCGTGAAGCTTTCGTAGCGCGCGGCGGTGACGAAGCACCGGAGCGCGCGCAACGACGGCATCTGGGCGAGAAGCCTGTCCGCGAACTGCTGTTTCTTCTGCATGTGCATCACCTTCCAGGGCTCGCGATTATCGCTTGTTCTTCGTATCTTGCGCGTTCACTCGCGCCCTTGCACGCGGCGCATGATCGAGTCGAGCGCCTGCGCGTAGTGCGCGTACGTGCCCCGCGCCGACAGCTCGCGGTTGAGCTGCTCGTTCAGACCGCCGGGCGTGCTCACCTGCCCGATCATCGCGGAGAATGGCTCCGTGCCCGAGGCTGCTTCATGAGCGAGGCCCACATGATAGCCCGACAAAAACGACCGGGCCGACGCGTACGGCATGCCTTGCCGCACGAGCCACGACGCCTGCTCCTCCAGCAGCGCGAAGAAGGCCGCCATCGTCGCGGTCGCGGCGGACAAGGCGTTGAACTGATGTTCGTCGTCGACTTCGACCGCTTCGCCGAGCGGCGCGAACAACGCTCGCGCGATGTCGTCGCGCGGGCAGATCGCGGTACTGCCCTTGCCCGCCGCCACCGCGGGCAAGGGGATTGCACGCACGACCTTTTCCGGGCCGCGCACGAATGCCCGCACCTGATCGAGCGACTTGCCCGCGAGGAAGCTGATGATGTGATGCCGCGCATCGAAGGCAAGTTCGCTCAATACATCCGATGCGATCTGCGGCAAGACCGCGAGACACACCACATCCGATGAATCGAGCACGTCCTGATTGCTCGCGCAAACCTCGATGCGCGGGTCCAGCTTCGCGAGCCGCGCGGCGGTGTTCGCGTTGCGCGGCGACAGCGCGACGTGCTCGAAAGCAACGTCGCAGCGGATCATGCCGGTCACGACCGCCTCCGTGATCGCGCCGGTACCGATGAAGCCTATACGCATGGTGCCTCGTCCAGTGTTCAGTCGAGCTTCAGCCAGGTGGTCTTCAGCTCGCAATATTGATCGTGCGCGTAGACCGACTTGTCGCGTCCGCCGAAGCCGGACTGCTTGAAGCCGCCGAAAGGCGTCGAAAGGTCGCCCTCGCCGAAGCAGTTCACCGTCACGGTGCCCGCGCGGATGCGCGCCGCGATCTTGTGCGCCTGATTCACGTTATCGGTCCACAGCGATGCCGCGAGTCCGTAGCACGTATCGTTGGCGATTCGCACGGCCTCGTCGACGTCAGCATATTCGATAAAGCAGACGACCGGGCCGAAGACCTCGTCGCGCGCGATGCTCATTTCCGGCGTGACATTGTCGAAGATGGTCGGCTCGACGAACCAGCCGCCCGTTTCCGTGAGCGTCGCATTGCCGCCGCAGACGACCCGCGCGCCTTCCGCCTTCGCCTTCTCGATATGACCGAGCACCTTGCGGTAATGCGCTTCCTCGATGAGCGAGCCGAGCTTGACATCGGGATCGAGCGGATCGCCGGTTTTCCAGCCTTCGAGCACGGCCAGCATCTTCTTCAGCAGTTCATCCTTGTGGCTCGCATGCACCAGGATGCGCGAGCCCGCGCTGCAGTTCTCGCCCATGTTCCAGAACGCGGCGGCGACGGCCTGTTCTGCGACGGCATCGAGGTTGGCGACGTCCGGCAGCACGACCTGCGGATTTTTGCCGCCGCATTCGAGCACGACGCGCTTCAAGTTGGTATCGGCGGAATAGCGCAGGAAACGCTTGCCGGTTTCGGTCGAGCCGGTGAACGCGAGGAGATCGACATCCGCATGCGTGCCGAGCGCCTGCCCTGCGCTCTCGCCGAAGCCGGTCACGACGCTGAACACGCCGGGCGGCACGCCCGCTTCAATCGCGAGATCGGCGATGCGCAACGTCGACAGCGACGTCTGCTCCGCCGGCTTGACGATCACGCTATTGCCCACCGACAGCGCCGGTCCGATCTTCCACGCCAGCATCAACGCCGGAAAATTCCACGGCAGCACCGCACCGACGACGCCGATCGGCTCGCGCGTGATCATGCTCACGACGCTCGAGCCCGAGGGCGACAGCGCGTCGTAACGCTTGTCCGTGACCTCGGCGTGCCAGCGGATGCACGCCGCCGATTCGGGGATATCGAGTCCCATGCATTCGCTGATCGGCTTGCCTGCTTCAAGCGCTTCGAGCAGCGCGAGTTCGTCCGCGTTGTCGTCGATGAGTTGCGCAAGGCGCAGCAGGACCGCCTTGCGCTGCGATGGCGCGGCCTTCGACCACACGCCCGCTTCGAACGCTTCACGCGCCGCGACGACCGCGCGGTCGATGTCCTTGGCGTCGCACTTCGCGATTTCCGCGAGCACCTTGCCGGTCGACGGATTGCGCGTGCCGAACGTCTCGTTCGAAGCTGCGTTGCAGCGTTGCCCCGCGATGAAGGCGCGGCCGTCCAGCGACAGGTTGTCCGCCATGCGTTGCCATTCCTGATGCGTCGTCATGTCATGTCCTCACAGATTCAAAGTTCGGCGCCCGCCGAGAATTCCTTCACCCAGATCGCCGCGGATACCGCGACGTCCGCGATCGGCCGGATCGGCAGCGAGCGCGGATGCGGCTGTTGCAGGAGTTGATTGATCAGATCGTTCGATTGCCCGAGCGCGTGTTCGGCGATCAGCTTGCCCGCCGCCGAGCCGCGGCTCAGGCCCAGTCCGTTGCAGCCGACCGCCTCGTACACGCCGTCGTCGCGTTGCCCGAAGAGCGCGCCATTGTTCGCCGACAGGCACAGCGCGCCGCCCCACGTGTATTGCAATTCGACATCCTTCAACATCGGGAAGCGGCGATCGAACGAGCGCTGATGCAGGTGCTTCGCTTTGGCGAGATCGCCTTCCGATACCGAGAGGTTCGGCCGGAACGCGAAATGGTTGCGCACGCAAATCCGGTTCGTCGCGAGACGGCGCACGGTGGTGCCCATCGGGTCGGCGGGAATCAGCGCCCACGAATTCGTGCCGCCGAGCCGCGCGATTTCTTCATCGCTCATCACGCGCGACATCGACGCGAAGGTATAGACCGGCAGCAGGCCGTTCGGATGACCGCCGAAGGTCGCCGCATACGCGTTGGTGCACAGCACGACGCGCTTCGCTTCGATCCTGCCGTTCGCGAAGCTCAAGAGCTTCATCTGGCCGCGCGTTTCCATGCCCTTCACCGCGCTCATTTCGAACACGGTCACGTTCGACGGCTGCGTGGCCGCGAGACCGCGCATGAGCGCCGCCGGCTGGACCGTGCTGCATCCCGGCGTGAAGAGTGCGCTCTGATAGAAGCGCGTGCCCGTCACTTTCGCGATCGCGTTTTCGTCGAGCCATTCGCAGGCTTCGCCGATGCGCGCGAGTCCGTCCGCGAAGTGCGTCAGCGCCGCGTGTCCTTTCTTGTTCACCGACGCGTGATACTTCCCGTCGTCGCGCCAGTCGCAATCGATGCCATGTGCCTTGACGGTGCTGCGCACATAGTCGATGCCATGCCGTTGCAGCCGCACGTCGGCCTTGTCGGCCTCGACGCTGCGCGAATAACTCTCGCTGCTGATGTCATGCGGCAAGTCCACGAAAAAGCCGGAGTTGCGGCCCGCCGTCGAGCGTCCGATGCGATCGGCCTCGACGAGCGCGATCGATGCATCGGGCGCAAGCTCTGCAAGCCGCCGCGCCGCGCACAAACCCGTGATGCCGCCGCCGACCACCACGAAGTCGAAGCGCTGCTCACCCGTCACGCCCTTCGCGGGCGCGGCGGGCGGCAGGCTTTCCCACCAGCCATTGACGCCATCGGGTGCGGGAACCCGCACGAAGTCCAGTTTCGAGGCCATGCAGGTTTTACTGAGCGTTGCGCAGCAGGGGTTGAACGATCTTGGCGAAAGCGCTGCGCTCGTCGTCGTTGAGCGTGCCGAGCGGCGCGCGCGCGTTGCCCACGCGCGTGCCGGCGAGTTCGCATCCGTAACGCACGTACTGGATGAATTTGCCGCTGCGCTCCAGCAGTTCGAGCACCGGCAGGAGTTGCGTCATCAGCTTGCGGCCCGTGACGAAGTCGCCGCGTTTCACACATGCTTCGAGCAGGTCGGTATGCGCTTCGGGCAGGAAGTTCGACGCGCCCGCGACCCAGCTTCGCACGCCCCATGCGAAGAATTCGAGCGCCTGATCGTCCATGCCGCAGCTCAACAAGAAGCGGTCCGGCAGATGCGTCGCGAGATGATGCAGATGCGCGATGTCGCCCGTGCTCTCTTTCATCGCCGCGAAGTTGGGGCGTTCGAGCAGCTTGTCGAGCACTTCATCGCCGATCGCCGTGCCGGTGCGCGCCGGGAAGTTGTAGAGCATGACCGGCATGTCGAGCGCGTCATCGACCTTCAAGAGATGGTCGAGCAGTTCGTCCTGCGTCGGCTGCACGTAGTAAGGCGCGGCGACCAGCAACGCGTTATAACCCGCGCGCTTCGCTTCCTGACCCAGAAGCAGCACTTCTTTCGTCGTGGTCGCGTTGATGCCTGCCGTTAGATACGTCTTGCCGCCGACCGCGGACGCCACCGTGTCGAACGTCTTCACGCGCTCTTCGAAGCTGAGCGCGTAGTATTCGCCGGTGGTGCCGCCCACGCCCAGGCCCGAGACGCGGCCGACGAGACTGGCGGCGTGCTTGCCGAGCAGGTCGTGATCGATTTCGCCGTCGGCCTTGAACGGGGTGACGAGCGGAGTATGTACGCCTTCGAAGCTCATGTCAGTCTCTCTAATGAATGGATCGTGTGTGATCGTGCGGGACGCGCGTCAGATGAGCGCTTCCGCATGTGAATAGATCGGAAAGGTGCTGCACAGATCGCGCACGCGGGCGCGCACCGAGCGCTCCACGTGCGCGTCGCCATTCGGTTCGCGTTCGAGCGCGGCCAGTACGTCGAGAATCATTTCGCCGACCTGTTCGAACTGCGCGGCGCCGAAGCCGCGCGTGGTCGCGGCCGGCGTGCCGAGACGGATGCCCGAGGTCACCATCGGGCTTTCGGTATCGAACGGAATGCCGTTCTTGTTGCATGTGATGCCCGCGCGTTCCAGCGCCTTCTCCGCCTGCGTGCCGGTGAGACGCTTGCCGCGCAGATCGACGAGCAGCAGATGGTTGTCCGTGCCGCCCGTCACGAGGCTCAGGCCGCCGGCTTGCAGCACCTTGCCCAAGGCCTGCGCGTTGCGCAGCACGCGATCGATATACGCGCTGAACTCGGGCCGCAACGCTTCGCCGAACGCGACCGCCTTGCCGGCGATCACATGCATGAGCGGACCGCCTTGCAGGCCCGGGAATACCGCCGAGTCGATCTTTCTGGCGATCTCGCCGTTGTTGGTGAGGATGAAGCCGCCGCGCGGGCCGCGCAACGTCTTGTGCGTCGTGGACGTGACGACATCGGCGAACGGCACTGGATTCTGATGCCGCCCCGCCGCGACGATGCCCGCGATATGCGCCATGTCCACCATCAACAGCGCGCCGACGCTGTCCGCGATCTCGCGGAACGCCGCGAAATCGAGCGCACGCGGATACGCCGAATATCCGGCGATGATCAGCTTCGGGCGATGCTGCTCCGCGAGCCGCCGGACTTCGTCGTAATCGATGCGCAGCGTGTCCGGGTTCACGCCGTACTGCACCGCGTTGAACCATTT
This sequence comes from Burkholderia sp. THE68, assembly GCF_009938265.1. Taxonomy (NCBI): domain Bacteria; kingdom Pseudomonadati; phylum Pseudomonadota; class Betaproteobacteria; order Burkholderiales; family Burkholderiaceae; genus Burkholderia; species Burkholderia sp. THE68. Next base: position 1,449,487 of record NZ_AP022319.1, on the reverse strand, counting down.
GCCCGACAGCGCCGGACGCGCACCGTGCGTGAGATGGCCGCCCGCATCGAGCGACATGCCCATCACGGTGTCGCCGGGCCTGAGCAGCGCGAGCATTACCGCGCCGTTCGCCTGCGCACCCGAATGCGGCTGCACGTTGGCGAACCCGGCGTCGAACAGCGCCTTCACGCGGTCGATCGCCAGCGCCTCGATGCGATCGACATGTTCGCAGCCGCCGTAGTAACGCTTCGACGGATAGCCTTCGGCGTACTTGTTCGTCAGCACGGTGCCCTGCGCTTCCATCACCGCCGACGACACGATATTTTCGGATGCAATCAGTTCGATCTGCGTTTGCTGACGGCGCAACTCCAACGCGATCTCCGATGCGATCACGGGATCGTGGCTCTGCAGGCTCTCGCCAAAGAAGCGCGAATACTCGTTCACGGGAAATACTCCGAAGGTGTCGTGCACTACAGCCTTACTGTTCGAGCCACGCCTTGACCTTGTCCGGATGCGCGTCGACGAACTTCTTCGCGGCCGTGGCGTAGTCGTTGGTCGAATTGCCTTCGAACTCGATGGCCTCGACATCCGCGAGCGTCAGCTTGAGATGCTTGAAGAAGACATCGGCGCGCGGGAACTTCTTCGCGAACTGTTTCGATGCGAACGCGTGAACCTGCTCTTCGCCGCCGAGCGTGCCCTTCGGGTCCTTCAGATAGCGCATCTGCCACTTCTGGAACAGCCAGTGCGGGCTCCACACCGTCGCGACGATCCACTGCTTCGAACCATACGCGCGCTGAACCGACGCGAGCATGCCGGCCTCGCTCGATGATTGCAGCTTGTAGCCCGACAGGTCGTAGGCCTTGATGGTCTTCTCCGACGCCTGCATGAGACCGCCGCCCGGCTCGATGCCCTGGATCACGCCGTTGAGCTGCTTCTGCACTTCGGGTTTCTTCAGGTCTTCTATCGACGAAAGCTGCGACTCGGGCACATACGCGGGCACCGCCCAGCCGTTCTTGCCGCCCGTGTAGATGATGCCGACGTCGTCGAGCGTGTCCTTGTAGCGCGCGACGTACTGACCGTGCGTCACCGGCAGCCAGCCGCCGACCATGATGTCCAGATCGCCGCGCGACACGCCCTGATACTGGATGCCGATATCCGCCTGAACGAACTGCACCGGCTGCTGAAGCTTGGTTTCGAGCACGTACTTCGCGACATTGGCGACCGCGAGCACATCGGCCCAGTTCGTGACCGCGATCTTGAGCGGCTCGGCGGACATCGCCGGACTCGCGCCGACCCCGAACGCCACGATGGCCGGCGTCACTATCTTGACTATCAATGATTTGATGAAGCTGTTTTTCATTTCGGACTCCGTATCTGACGATTCAGTATTGGGTGGTTTCGGGGATGTTTCTGTATCAGGTTTGCGCGGCCTTGCCCGGCGCGGCCGGCTTGACCGGCGTGGACACGACCTTCTTCTTTGCTTTCTTCGACTTCACGCCGAAACTCTCCGTCAGGCGATCGAGGATGATCGCGAGCAGCACCACGCCGAGTCCACCTTCGAAACCGATGCCGATATCGAGCCGCTGAATGCCGCTCAACACGTATTCGCCGAGCCCGCCCGCGCCGATCATCGAAGCGACCACCACCATCGACAGCGCCATCATGATGGTCTGGTTCACGCCTGCCATGATCGAAGGCAATGCATTGGGCAGTTGAATCTTCCAGAGCAGTTGCGCATCCGTGCTGCCGAACGAGCGGCCCGCTTCGAGCAATTCCTCACGCACCTGGCGGATGCCGAGCGTCGTCAGGCGCACTACCGGCGGCATCGAGAACACGATCGTGGCGATCACCGCGGGCACGCGGCCCAGACCGAACAGAATGACCGCCGGAATCAGATACACGAAGGCGGGCATGGTCTGCATGAAGTCGAGCAGCGAGCGCAGCACCACTTCCACACGCCGGTTGCGCGCGCCCCAGATGCCGAGCGGCACGCCGATCACGAGACTGAAGAAAGTCGCCGCGACGACGAGCGCGAGTGTCGAAACCGTCTGCGCCCACAGGCCCATGTAGTTGATCACCCAGAGCGCCGCGCCGACGAACACCGCGAACATCACACCCTTTCTCCACAGCGCGAGCGCCATCAGAAGCACGAGCATCACGATGAACGGCACCGCGCCCAGGCCGTCTTCGAGCACCTTGATGACCGCGCCGAGCGCGGCCGAGAATGCGTCGAAACCGCCGCGAAAATGCGAGAAAAGAAAGTTGACCGCGTCTTCCGCGAACTTTCCAAAGATCGATGAATTCATGCTGCTCTCCGCTCCATGACCTGCTTGAGAATCGTGCGGCAGGACACCACACCCGCGAGTCTGCCTTGCTCATCCGTGACCGGGACGTCGTGCTCCTGACCGAGTGCGATCGCCGCAAGCTGATGCAGATCGGCCGTGAGCGGAACCGCCGCGACGTCGCGCAGAAGCGCGTCGCTGATCGGCCGGCTGCCGCTCTTGTGCAGCGATGCGGGCGTCACGCAGCCCTGATAGCGGCCTGATTCATCGCAGACGTAGCCGCATTCGGCGCCGCTGTCGATCAGGCTGTTCAGATAGCGCTCGGACGGCGCGCTGGTATTGCACGCGATGAGACCGCGTTCCACCTTCGTCATCAGGCTCGATGCTTCGAGGAAGCGCGAGACATCGACATTGCGGAAGAAGTCGCGCACGTAGTCATCGGCGGGAGACTGGATGAGTTCGGCGGGCGTGCCGACCTGAATCAGGCGGCCGTCCTTCATGATGCCGATGCGCCCGCCGATCTTCACCGCTTCCTCGATATCGTGCGAAATGAAGACGATCGTGCGCTGCTCTTCCTTCTGAAGCCGCAGCAGTTCGTTCTGCATCTCGAAGCGGATCAGCGGATCGAGCGCGGAGAACGCTTCGTCCATCAGCAGCACCGAGGGATTGACCGCCAGCGCGCGAGCCAGCCCGACGCGCTGTTGCATGCCGCCCGACAGTTCGCTCGGCAGCAGCTTCTCGTACGATGCGAGGCCGACGCGCGTCAACGCGGCGCGCGCCACTTCATATCGATCAGCCTTCTTCTTGCCCGCGACTTCGAGGCCATAGGCAATGTTGTCGATGACGGATCGATTCGGCAGCAACGCGAACGACTGGAACACCATCGCCATTTTTTCGCGGCGCACGGCGCGCAGCTCGGGCATGCTCATCGGCGCGATGTCGCGGCCTTCGAGGATTACCTGGCCGGAGGTCGGCTCGATGAGGCGGTTGAGCAGGCGCACGAGCGTGGATTTGCCGGAGCCGGACAGGCCCATGATGACGAAGATCTCGCCGGCATTGACGGCCAGGCTGACATCGTCGACGGCGACCATGTTGCCGGTCTGCGCGAAGATTTCGTTGCGGCCGAGGCCCTGGTTCAAAAGCTCCTGTGCGCGCTCCGGCTTCGCGCCGAAGATCTTCGAAAGGTTCCTGACCGTGAGAATCTCGGTCTGGGACACCGCTACCGAGCGGGACGGCGATACGGTTCCAGACTGCGAGGAAGCCGGATTCGTGACGTCGTTCGGTGCGAGAGTCAGGTTGGGAATCATCGGGGCATTCACCTGGCAAGTTCGAAAAGGGATTTGTCGCTGCCGGAACATCCCGGCGTTCGTAGCGTTGAATGAAGCGTACCTGTCCAATTCCGATCACCCACCGACATTTTCTGAGCACTTTCCGATACTTCTGGTAATGCAAGCGCGCGGTGCAGCCGATGCTTAACAATGGCGCATCGCTGCGTTATCTCGGGAGCGGTATGACTGGCAAGGCTTTGCGGGCGAGGGGCTGGCGCGCGGATGGCATTCGTCGCGCGAGCTTACGGAAAGGACGCTAGGGAATGCCCCTAGATGGAGCCGGTTGGATAACTTTTTCTGTGGTAAACGCGCCGACGCCGCGCATTAAAGCGCGGCGTCGATTACATCGAATCGGCAAATGGATCAGCCGAAAGTGAAGCTATATGCCTGTGCGCCCGGATCGAGAAACTCGATCTCGAAGGTGCGATCAACCACGGCATCCGTCTGTCGCACGAGCTGATACAGACGCGCGTTCGTCACGACGCCGCTCCCATCGGCTGCAACATCGGCGCCGTGCGATGCGCCTGGCGCGGCGCCGTCGATCGTCACGCGAAAGCGCACCGGCTTGCCGTCCGCCGAAGGCGCGAGCACCAGATGCAGATCGCGCGCGTGAAAGCGATACGCGATGCGCGCCTGCGATGCGGCCGACACAGCCGCTTCCCCGCCGACGTTCCACTTCCCCGCGAGCGCCCAGTCGTTGAGCGCGAGTTGCGTCGGCAACGCGTAGGTTTCGGCGGCATCGTGCATCGCGCGCTGCGGCGACGCGAACCCTTGCGCCTGCCGATAGCCCACATAGGTTTCGCCCGAGCCGATGTTGGCCGCATCGGCCGCTGCCTGCGCGCCGCTGCCCTGCACCGCTTGCGCATCGCGCGCGGCGTTCGTCTTGCCGTTATCGGCGAGCAACTGGCGTATCGCGTCCTCCGCCTCACGATATCCGCCTTCACCGAAGTGATGAAATCGCACGCGCCCTTGCGCATCGACGATATAGAACGCCGGCCAATACTGATTGCCGAAGGCGCGCCAGATGCCGTAGTCGTTGTCGACCGCGACCGGGTAGCCGATATTCAGATTCGCCAGCGCGCGCTTCACGTTGCCGGTGTCGCGTTCGAAGCCGAACTCGGGCGTATGCACGCCGATCACGACAAGCCCGTCATCGCGGTAACGCTGCGCCCATGTCTTCAGATACGGCAAGGTGCGCAGGCAGTTGATGCATGAGTACGTCCAGAAGTTGACCACCACGACCTTGCCGCGCAATTCATCCGTGGACAGCGGCGCGGAGTTGAGCCATGTCGTCGCGCCATCGAGCGACGGCAGCCTGCCTTGCACCGGCAGCGCGGCAGGCAATGAGACCCGCATGATGCGCGCTCGCTGTTCAGGCTGCTTCGCCTTCAACGCGCCGACGAGCCTGCTTTCGATGCCGTTCGTCGGTGCGCCGGGAATGAGCGCGAGCAGACGCGTATCGAGACCCGTCGCGATGGCGGCTACGGTCAACAGCACGAGCGCGCCCATCGCGCGGCGCAGATGCTCGCCTACGCCGAGCGAACGCTTGAGGCCGTCGAGCGCGCGCCGGCCGAGGCTCGACGCTACCGCTAGCGAACTCGCCGCGCCCGTGGCATAGGCGAGAAGCGCCGCGGCCGTGTGCCAGTTCGCGCCATGCAGCGCCGCGCCCGTGAGGATCACGCCGAGGATCGGGCCCGCGCACGGCGCCCACAGAAGGCCCGTCGCCGCGCCCAGTAACGTCGACGAAGCGATGCGGCGCGTCGCACCCTGCGTCTCTGAACGCGCGACGATGCGGTCCGCGAGCGACGACAGCGGACGCGTGAGCCGCGCGGCCACCGATGGAAACAGCAGCGCCGCGCCGAAGACCGCGAGCGTCGCCAGCGCGATCCAGCGGCCGTACTGGCTCAGTTGCGCGGCGCCCGCGAGACCCGCGACACCGATGCCCGTGAGCAACGCGAACGTGCCCGCGAGACCGGCGAGGAGCGGCAGGCGGTCCGTGAGGAAAGGCTTGTCGGAGCGCGCGAACACGAACGGCACGACCGGCAGGATGCAGGGACTCAGCACGGTGAACACGCCGCCGAGAAATGCGATGACGATGAGTGACATGAGATCGGTCTTCCTTGAAGAGCGGTGGATGTCACGTATTTCAGCGCCCTCATGTATCGCGGAAATGTCGGAAACGGCGCGCCGTGCAAGGTCTTGTATCGCCCGCGTGGCCAGATACATGGCGATACAAACGGGACACGCGCGCGATACATCAGCGCGCTTCAATACGCTCCAATGTCAAACCGAAAGGAGAACCCGTCATGTTCGATCGTCTCAAGATCGCAGCCGTCGCCACTGCAATGGTCGCCTCGCTCGGCGCCGTCGCCGCACTCACCGCCTTTTCCTCGACCGGCGCGGCGGCCGGCGTGACCGCGACGCAGCAGAGCGGCGCGCAGGCGCCTGACTTCGCCGGCATCGACAACTGGTTCAACAGCGCACCGCTCGATCTCAAGCAGTTGCGCGGCAAGGTCGTGCTGGTGGATTTCTGGACCTTCGATTGCATCAACTGCGTGCATACGCTGCCGCACGTGAAGGACCTGTATGCGCGGTATCGCGACAAGGGGCTCGTCGTGGTCGGCGTGCATACGCCCGAATACACGTTCGAGCGCGATACCGGCAATCTGAAGAAAGCGATCGCGAAATATGGAATCGAATATCCGGTCGCGCAGGACAATCGATACGCAACGTGGAACGCATATAACAACCAGTATTGGCCCGCACTCTATCTGATCGATCAGAACGGCAAGATCGTCTACACGCACTTCGGCGAAGGGCAATATGCGCAGACCGAAGAAATGATTCGCGGGCTGCTCGGATTGAGCGGGAAACAGAGCTGACCGACCCGACTCATTCGCAGCTAATTTTGCGGCGGCATCATGCGCGTCAAACAACCGATTCGAAGGAGATGATCATGACGCCGATCGCCATCATTCAAGGCACGCCGACCTGGGTCTGGCTGCTGCTCGCGTTCCTGGCTTATCGCGGATTCAAGGCGACCCGGGCCAGCACCACGCCGTTGTCGAAACTCGCGATCATCCCGCTGATTTTCGCGGGCATGGGCATTGCACATTTGTTCTCGGCGCCGCTCGCAGGCTTGGACGCGGTCGCTGCATGGATCATCGGGATGGGCGCGGGCATCGCGGGCGGCGTCTTCACGGCGACCCGCACGCGCTTCATCGTCGATCCGATCGCGCGCACCGTGATGCTGCCGGGCTCGTTCCTGCCGCTGGTGCTGATCGCCGCCACGTTCATCGCGAAGTTCTGGCTCGGCTTCGAACTGGCGACGGTGACGAATCTGTCGGCGCTCGCGATGTACGTGACGATCGATGCGGCCGTGTCCGGCATCGTCGCGGGCATGTTCGCCGGACGCTTCTTCACGTACTGGAAGACGCTGCACACGTTGCGTGCGTCGTGGGCGTGAAGCGGAATGCCGTCACACTTGTTACTCCCGTCGATCCATTTTCAGGTGCAGACTGATTCGAGGCAAACAACGCGGAGGTTGAAGGCCATGACATCATCAGACGAAAAAGGAACGACGGGCGCGCAGAGTGAAATGCGTACACCGGCGGTTGTATCGAAGGACGAATGGGAAGCGGCGCGCGACGCGTTGCTCGTGAAGGAAAAGGCCCACACCCGTGCACGCGACGCGCTCGCCGCCGAGCGTCGCCGCATGCCGTGGATGGCCGTGAAGACAGACTATCAGTTCGAAGGCCCCGACGGCAGGATTGGCTTCCTCGATCTCTTCGAAGGCAGGCGTCAACTGATCGTCTATCGCGCGTTCTATGAGCCGGGCGTGTTCGGCTGGCCCGAACATGCGTGCCGTGGCTGCTCGATGGTCGCCGATCAGGTCGCGCATGTCGCGCACCTCAACGCACGCGACACGACGCTCGTGTTCGTATCGCGCGGACCGCAGCAGGACATCGCACGCCTGAAAGCGCGCATGGGATGGGACATTCCGTGGTTCACGCTCACGGACGGCTTCGATGCCGACTTCGGCGTCGACGAATGGCACGGCACGAACGTGTTCTTCCGCGATGGCGACCGCGTGTTCCGCACGTACTTCCTCAACAATCGCGGCGACGAGCAGATGGGCAATACGTGGAATTATCTGGACATCACGCCGCTCGGCCGACAGGAACTGTGGGAAGACTCGCCTGAAGGTTATCCGCAGACGCCCACGTACAAGTGGTGGAACTGGCACGACAGCTACGTAGCCGATGCGCCGCCGGACAAGAAGTGGGTCGAGATCTCCACCGCCGGCGAAGCGGCGTTCCGGGAAGAGAGTGCGAAAAAGAAATCGTGAGGCCGCTCATCGCTGTTGCGTGAACGTCAGCCATTCGCCGACGATCGCTTCCGGCGCGTCCTCCTGCATCAGATGCCCCGATCCGGGCACACGCGTGAAGCGCGCGCCCGGAATCAGCGACGCCAGTTCGACGCCGCGTTCGACCGGTATCCATTCGTCATCCTCGCCCCAGAGAATCGACACGGGACACGTCAGTGTGCCGTAGCGCGACTGCACCTCATCCGTATAGCGCTGATCCATCTGCGCGATCTGTCGATAGAACGCCGCCTGGCCCTGCTCACCCGTCCAGGGGCGCGTATAGATGCGCAGCGTGTCTTCCGCCAGGCGCCGATGCGCCGCGCCTTGCAGATACGCATCGAGCATGGCCTGATGCATATACGGCGGCACGCCCGCGAACGCGGCTTCATGCTGCCGGACATGACGCACGAACGGCGAACCCCAGGGCGCGACGGCGACTGGATCGACGAGCATCAAAGAACGATAGGCGCAGCCGTTCAGCAGCGCCGCCCTGAGCGATGTCGCGCCGCCGAAGTCGTGCGCGAGCACGTCGGGCAGCGCGCCGTTCCAGTCGCGGCTCCAGTGGCCGATCAACGCCGCGAGCACGCGATTCTGCACGCCGAGCGACACATCCTGTCCCTCGCGCATGGCCGATTCGCCATAGCCCAGCAGATCGAAATAATGCACACGCCTCGACCGCGCGACGATCGGTGCGATGCGCCGCCATACCTGCGATGAAAACGGCGTGCCGTGCACCAGCACGAGCGGCGCGCCTTCACCCATCACGCCGAAGCGCACCGGTTGACCTTCGAAATCGAAAACGTGATCGAGGGGCAATGCATGTTTCGTTTCACTCATGGCGGATCCCTTGAATGGCGAATGATGAGGATACGCCGCGCTTGACCATCGCGCCGCGCTCTCTTATATTCCTGATTAGCTATATAACCGATCAGCCATCGAAACGCATGCGCGAAGACGACTTGAATCAGGTATTCGCGGCGCTCGCCGATCCCACGCGGCGCGCCATCGTCGCGCGGCTCGCGAGCGGCGAAGCCACCGTGAACGAACTGGCCGAGCCGTTCGAGATGACACAACCGTCTATCTCGAAGCATCTCAAGGTGCTGGAGCGCGCAGGGTTGATCTCGCGTTCGCGCGCCGCGCAGACGCGTCCCTGCCGTCTTGAACCGGCTGCGCTCAGTGAAGTCGCGAATTGGGTCGACGCGTATCGGTCGCTGTGGGAAACGAGCTTCGACCGCCTCGACGCGTTTCTGAAGACCACCGCGAAGATAAAGCCTAAAGGAAGAAAACATGCCGCAAAGTAACGACACGGCCGCCGCCAGCGTGGCCTTCGAGATGAACCGCGTATTCGATGCGCCGCGCGAACGCGTCTGGCAAGCGTGGAGCGAAGCGGATCAGATCTCGCGCTGGTGGGGTCCGAAAGGCTGCACGCTGGCGCTGCGTCGCTTCGAGTTCCGTCCCGGCGGCTTCTTTCATTACGCGATGCAGTTCGCCGGCGCGCCTGCGATGTGGGGCCGCTTCAACTATCGCGAGATCGTGGAGCGTGAGCGCATCGTGTGGCTGAACTCGTTCGCCAACGAAAACTGCGGCATCGCGCGCGCGCCGTTCAGCGAGGTATGCCCGCTGGAGATCGAGAACTTCGTGACGTTCAGCGATCGGGACGGTAAAACCCTGGTCGCGCTGCGCGCCACGCCTTTTGGCGCGAGTGCGGAAGAACAGCGCTATTTCGATGCATTGCGGCCATCGCTCGAACAGGGTTACGGCGGCACGCTCGATCAACTCGCCGACTTCCTGCGCGGCCCGTGAAGGCCGCGCGGCCTCGCCTCAACGCAGGTTCGTGCGGGCAAGCTCGACGATTTCATCGCCACGCCCGCTCAGGATCGCGCGCAACATGTAGAGGCTGAAGCCCTTCGCCTGCGATAGCTCGATGGTCGGCGGCATCGCGAGTTCGTGCTTCGACGTGACGACATCCACGACCGCCGGCCCCTTGTGCGCGAACGCTTCCCGCAGCGCGTTCTCGAGTTGCTCTGACTCTTCCACGCGCACCGACCAGATGCCCGCGCCCTTCGCGATCTGCGAGAAGTCGGTCTTGCTCAGATCGACATTGGTGTCGAGATAGCCGCCCGCCTTCAGTTCCATCGACACGAAGCCGAGCAGGCTGTTGTTGAACACGACGACCTTGATCGGCAAGTCGAGTTGCACGGCGGAGAGAAGATCGCCGAGCATCATCGACAACCCGCCGTCGCCGGATAGCGACACCACTTGCCGTTGCGGTTGCGCCGCCTGCGCGCCGAGCGCCTGCGGCATCGCGTTGGCCATCGAGCCGTGATTGAACGAGCCATGCAACTGGCGCTTGCCGTTCATCGTCAGATAGCGTGCCGCCCAGAGCGTCGGCGTGCCGACGTCCACGGTGAAGATCGCATCGTCCGCCGCGATTTCATCGACGAGCTTCGTCAGGTATTGCGGATGAATCGGACGGCCCGGCGCCGAAGGCGTCGCGAGCTCGTCGAGATCCTTGCGCGCAGTGGCGTAGTGCTTGAGCGCGTTCTCGAGGAAGCGGCGTTCGTCCTTGCGTTGAAGCTTCGGCAGCAGCGCGGCCAGCGTCTCCTTAATTGTGCCGATGAGCCCCATCTCCAGCGGCGCGCGGCGGCCCAGTTGCGAGCCGCGCCAGTCGATCTGCACGATCTTCGCCTGCGGCGGATAGAACGGGCGATACGGAAAATCGCAGCCGAGCAAGAGCAATGTGTCGCACGACATCATCGCGTGATAGCCCGAACTGAAGCCGATGAGCCCGGTCATGCCGACATCGAACGGATTGTCGTACTCGATGAACTGCTTGCCGCGCAGCGCATGCACGACCGGCGCGCCGAGCGTATCGGCGAGCGCCACCACCTCGTCGTGCGAGCCGGCCACGCCGCTGCCGCACATGATCGTCACCGCTTCGCAGCCGTTCAGGAGCGCCGCGAGCCTTTCGAGATTGGCATCCGACGGCACGATCGCGCCCGGAGCGCTCGCTGTCCAGCGCGGCGCCTCGCTCGGGCCTTCGCTCAACGCGATATCTCCCGGCAGCACGATCACCGCGACGCCGCGCTGATCGATCGCCGCGCGCATCGCGCGTTCCAGCACGCGCGGGAACTGCGATGCGTTCGTCACCAGTTCCACGAAGTGACTGCACTCCCTGAACAATTCCTGCGGATGCGTTTCCTGGAAATAGCCGAGTCCGATCTCCGTCGATGGAATATGCGCGGCAATCGCGAGCACCGGCTGATGATTGCGATGGCAATCGTAGAGGCCATTGATCAGGTGGAGATTGCCCGGCCCGCAACTGCCCGCACACACGGCGAGCTTGCCTGTCGCGGCGGCGTCCGCACCGGCCGCGAAGGCGGCGGCTTCTTCGTGGCGCGTATGCATCCAGCGGATCGAGCCGACACGCTCGAGGCTGAATGCGAGGCCGTTCAGGCTGTCGCCCGTGACGCCCCAGATACGTTCCACGCCCGCTGCGGCGAGTGTCTTCGCCAGATAATCGGCATTCGTATTCTTGGCCATGATGCTTCCTGTGGTAAGGGGGCAGTCCAATGAATGACGGATCGCGTGCGACCGAGCACAGCGCCGCGCGCCCGTGATGGCTCAATGCATGCAGGATTCAAAATGCAGAGGGAAGTGTACGCCGGAGCAATGCGGGCTGTCTTGAACCCTGCTGAAGCCGCATGGACACGGCGGTGCGGAAGTTTTCGCGCATGGCGTTGCGCCATGCGCTCGAGGCATTTTTAATACATTATTCCGGGCGGAATCAGGCGCCCTTTCGCACGCCGTCCGGCAAATCACGCCCGTGATACTTCTTGTAGATCGTGTTCAGATTGCCGTTCTTCATGTTCGTGCCGACCCAGTTGTTCACCCATTCCTTCAGGCGCGGCTGATCCTTGTTCATCGCGATGCCGAGATCGAAGGTCTTCTGCTCGAACTTCATTTCGATGTTGCGTTGCGGCGCGCGATCCTGCATTTCCTTCAGGTTCGAAGGCGTACTCGAAAAGATGTCGACCTGGCCCGTGACCATCGACGTGATGAGCGTCGCGTCGTCCTCGTAGCGCTGGATCTGCGCGCCCTTCGCCTGCTGGGTCGTGAGCGTGTCGTTCACCGTCGCGCGCGTGAGGCCGATGGTCTTGCCGTCGAGGTCCGCGTAACCCTTCACGCTGGCCGACTTCACGCCGCCGACGATGATCGAGATCACCGCATACGGGTTCGAGAAATCCACCACTTTCGCGCGTTCGGGCGTGACCGACAGCGAGGAAATCACGAGGTCCGCGCGCTTCGCCTGCAGCGTCGGAATGCGCGCGGCATTGGTGATCTGCACGAGTTCGAGCTTCACACCGAGATCCTTCGCGAGCGCAGTGGCCGTATCGACGTCCGATCCGGCCGGCTTCAGATTCTGGTCCGCATAGCTGAAGAGCGGCGTGCCGATCGCGATCGCGACGCGCACGACACCGGCTTTCTTGATGTCGTCGAGTTCATCGGCCATCGCGCTGTGGATTGCGCCTGCCATCATCAGGGTTGCGAGTGCCGCGCGTGCAATGATTGTCTTCGCTTTCAAGTCGAGTCTCCGTCGTTATCCGTGTTGATGTTGATGCTGCATGAATGTGATGCGGGATTTTCAAAGCCCGTTATCGAGGAATGCGCGCAATTCGGGCGTGCGTGGTGCATCGAGCATGCTGCCGTCGCCCACTTCCCACACCTTGCCCTGATGCATGTAGATGATGCGATCGGCCACGCGCTTGGCGAAGGCCATCTCGTGCGTCACGAGCAGCATCGTCATGCCGTCGGCCGCGAGGTCTTCCATCACGCGCAGCACTTCGCCCGTCAGTTGCGGATCGAGCGCCGAGGTCACTTCGTCGAACAGCATCACCTTCGGCGACATCGCCAGTGAGCGCGCAATGGCCACGCGCTGCTGCTGTCCGCCCGACAACTGTTCGGGATAGGCATCGGCTTTCTGTCCGAGACCGACCTGCTCCAGCACGTTCATCGCGATGCGCCGCGCTTCGTCGCGCGACATCTTCTTCACGTGGCGCAGCGCGAGCATGATGTTCTCCTCCACCGTCAGATGCGGAAAGAGGTTATAGCTCTGAAACACGATGCCGACTTCACGGCGCAACAGATGCAGATCGACCTTCGGATCGTCGACGCGAATGCCGCACACTTCGATCTGGCCCTGGTCGATGGTTTCCAGACGATCGATGCATCGCAAAGCCGTGCTTTTGCCCGAACCGCTCGCGCCGATCACGGCGATCATCTCGCCCTTCTCGATCTCGAAGGACACGCCCTTGAGCACGTGATTCGAGCCGAAGCTCTTGTGAATATCGCCGACCTTAACGATTGCTGACATTGAGCTTGTTCTCCATCGATTGGCTCCAGCGCGAAAGCGGATAGCACAGTACGAAATAGAAAGCGCCGACCAGTCCGAAGATGAGGAACGGCTGGAAGATCGAGTTATTGATGATCTGGCCCGCGCGCGTCAGTTCGACGAAGCCGATCACCGAAGCGAGCGACGTCATCTTGATGAGCTGCACGAGAAAGCCGACCGTCGGCGGCAACGCGAGACGCATCGCCTGCGGGATGATCACGAGGCGCAACGTCTGCCAGCGCGTGAGCGACAGGCACTCCGATGCTTCCCATTGCGGCTTCGGCATCGCTTCGATGCAGCCGCGCCAGATGTCGCCGAGATAAGCGCTCGAATACACCATCAGCGCAAGGCCGGCCGCGACGAGCGCGGGCACCTGATAGCCATATACCGACAGGCCGAAGTACACGATGAAGAGCAGGATCAGCAGCGGAATGCCCTGAATCGCCTCGATATAGACGAGCGCGGCGCGCGAGAGCCACACGCGCGGCGAGATGCGCGCGAGCATCACGCAGAAACCACCGATGCCGCCGAGCGCGAACGCGAGCACGGAAAGCACCAGCGTCCAGCCGATCGATTGCACCAGATAGATCAGGTGCGCCGACGTGAATCCGCCGCTCATGCCGCACCTCCCGGAATCACGGTATCGACGCGTTGCGGATCGGGCGGCGTCTTGCCCGCGCGCTTCGCTGCAAGACGAATCGCGCGGCGGCGCTTGAAGAGATGCTCTCCCACGGCCCACGCAATGAGCTTGATGATCAGCGACAGCACGAGATACAGCGCGGCGACCACGATGTAGGTTTCGAGCGAGCGGAACGTGTCGGACTGCACGGTGTTGGCGACGGCGGTGAGCTCCTCCGCCGATATCTGCGATGCGATCGCGGAGGCCTGCATCATCAGCAGAAACTGGCTCGTCAATGCGGGATACACCTTTTCGATCGACGGCTGCAACATCACATGCCAGCCGATGCGCCACTTCGGCAGCCCGAGACACTCAGCGGCTTCGATCTGGCCACGCGGCACGGACTCGAGCCCCGCGCGAATGATCTCGGCCGCGTATGCGCCGATGTTGATCGTCATCGCGAGCGCGGCGGCCGCGAAGGTCGGCATGCGCAAGCCGACGCTCGCGAGACCGAAGTACAGCAGAAAGATCTGCACGAGGAACGGCGTGTTGCGCACGGCCTCGATATAGATGATGCAGATGCGCGTGATCACCGGCAGCTTCGCTCGCTTGGCGAACGCGACCAGCATGCCGAGGATCAGCCCGAAGAACACGGCCACGCAGGTCATCTTGAGCGTGAGCCATGCGCCTAGCAGGAAGGTCGGCCAGTACGGCCATAGCGGCGAGAAATCGAGAGAAAACATGACGGCGAATGTCCCTGTGAGGTCTGGGCGCGGCTTTCATTGCGACCCGCGCTGGATGTATGACGACATACCATGAATGCCGTGATACTGCATGCTGCATGCATTAAACCGGGTCGAACGGGCCTGTCGTCGTGAACGTGCCGCCTTGCAATACGGCTACCGCGTCAGTGGGCGCGGGCGGCGGCGTCGCTTCGATCTTTGCGCGGAACGGCTCGGACGAGTCGTGCGGCACGAAGCCGAGATGCGCGGCGCAGCGGTTGTCCCACCATGTGTGTGCATTGGCAGACATGCCGAAAACGATCGTGTGTCCGACCTCCGGCGTGAACAGGCTGCGGCGCAGCAGATCGTGGAAATCGTCGTAGCTCATCCAGCTCGCCATCATGCGGCGGTCCTTCGGCTCCGGAAACACGGAACCGATGCGGATGCTCACCGTCTCGATGCCGTACCGGTCGAAGTACATCTGCGCCATGTCTTCACCGAACGATTTGGACAGGCCGTAGTAGCCATCGGGACGCTTGCGCGCGGTGGCATCGATTCGTTCGTCCTGCCGATAGAAACCCGTGACGTGATTCGAGCTCGCGAACACGATGCGCTTCACGCCTTGCCTGCGCGCCGCTTCGTAGAGATTGAACACGCCCTTGATGTTGGCTTCGAGAATCTCCTCGAACGGACGCTCCACCGAAACGCCGCCGAGATGGATGATCGCGTCGCAATCCTTCGCGAGCGCATCGACGGCCTGCCGGTCGGACAGATCGCAAGCGATGATCTCCTCGTGAGCCGCGGCGTCGCTGCTCAGCACACCGGGCAAGTCGGAAATGCGGATGCGCTGAGCGAATTCAGCGACGCGATGCCGGATCGCCTGACCGATTCCGCCCGCGGCGCCGGTCAGCAGCAAGCGGTCGAATTGCGCGACGTAGTCCGTTGAGGGCGTGCCGTTTTGTTGTTCCATCGAGTTGTGTCTCCAGCGAGATCGGCTAGGGATTACCCTGCACGCGTCTTCTTGTACGTTGTCATATCACTGCATGACGCATATCATCATTTACCGACCGATTTGTCAATGTGTGTAAAACCCATTCCAACGAGAACGCCGTGACGCTATCGCCCGATCTTCCCACTGATGCATCCACCGCTTTTCCTGGCGCGCGACGCAGTCTTACCGCGCAACTAGTGGATGCGTTGCGCTCGCAAATCGACACGGAGGAATTGAAGGCCGGCAGCCGCCTCGCGACCGAAGCGGAAATGGTGCAGCGCTTCGGTGTGAGCCGCACCGTGGTGCGCGAGGCGCTATCGAGATTGCAGGCGGCGGGACTCGTGGAGACGCGGCATGGCATCGGCACCTTCGTGTGCGAGGCGGGAACGTCGTCGCTCTTGCAGCTCGATCCCGCCGATGTCGCCGGATCCATCGACGCATTGGCGATTCTCGAATTGCGCATCAGTCTCGAAACCGAAAGCGCGGGACTCGCCGCCATGCGTTGCGATGCTGCCCGTCTCGCCACGATGCGCTCGGCGCTGGCCGATTTCGCACAGAGCGTCGGTCATGCGACGGATACGGTATCGCCCGATCTGCGTTTTCACATGGAGATCGCGCATGCGACGGGCAATCGATATTTCGTCGAGATCATGGAGCATCTCGGCACGCGCATGATTCCGCGCACGCGCATCACCGCGACGCCGATTCCACGCGATCAATACACGGAGTATCTGATGCGCGTGAATCGCGAGCACGAGCAGATTGCGGATGCGATCGAACGCGGCGACGCCGATTCGGCGCGCACCGCGATGCGTTTGCATTTGATCAATAGCCGGGAGAGGTTGCGGCGGGCGCAGGCATCGTCCGAATGAATGCGTGGCAAGGCCGCGTATTGCGACGGTCCTTGCCACGGATGCGAAGGCTTCAACGAGCCGCCATCTCCACCTCGCCACTATCGCCATCATGCGCGCCCGAAATCGTCTCCATCGACGCATCATGATGCAGCAGCAACACCGCCGCCACGCCGACCATGCCCGCCCCTGCAAGGCACAGCAGACCCGCGCCGAAACCGCCGGTGCTGTCCTTGATCCAGCCCATCGCATACGGGCCGAAAAAGCCCGCCAGATTGCCGAGTGAATTGATCGCCGCGATACCGCCGGCAGCAGCCGCGCCCGACAGGAACGAAGCCGGCAGCGTCCAGATCACCGGCAGGCAGCCGAAGATGCCGAAGCCCGCGATCGACAGCGCGATCATCTTCAGCACCGGGTTATCGAGCCCCGCCGAAGCCGCGATGCCGCCCGCCGCCACCATCAGCGCAATCGCGACGTGCCAGCGGCGCTCGAGCTTGCGATCCGAATGACGGCCCCACAGCACCATGCTGATCACGCCGACCGCATAAGGCAAGGATGTGACGAAGCCGGTCTGCAGATTGGTGAGACCGAAGGCCTTCACGATCTGCGGCAGGAAGAAGCTCAGGCCATAGTTGGTCGCATTCGCGCCGAAGTAGATCAACGCGATGGCCAGCACGCGCGGATTGAGAATGGCCTCCTTCACGCTGAACGCATGCACGGATTCGCGATGCGCCCGCTCCTGCGCCTGCCGGTTGACGAGCCAGTCACGCTCTTCCTTCGCGAGCCAGTGCGCGTCCGCGGGCTTGTCGGTCAGATAGAAGTACACGACGAACGCGAGCACCAGCGCGGGCAATGCTTCGATCAGATACAGCCATTGCCAGCCCTGCATGCCGCCCAGACCATCCATTTGCAGGAGCGCGCCGGAGATCGGCCCGCCGATCACGGTCGACAAGGGAATCGCCGCCATGAAGTATCCGACGACGCGGCCCCGATACTTGGCCGGGAACCACAAGGTCAGCAGAAAGATGATGCCCGGGAAGAAGCCCGCCTCCGCGATGCCGAGCAGAATGCGCAAGCCATAGAACACATAGGCATTCGACAGCCCCGTGGACTGCGCGATGTGCGGAATCCAGGCCATCGCCGCCGCGAGAATGCCCCACGTGAACATGATGCGCGCGATCCAGCGACGCGCGCCGAACCGTTCGAGCAGCAGGTTGGACGGAACCTCGAAAAAGAAATACGCGATAAAGAAAATGCCGGCGCCGAAGCCGAACATGCTGGCGGTAAAGCCAAGCGCCTTGTTCATCTGCAAGGCGGCAAAGCCGACGTTGACGCGGTCAAGATACGCGATGAAGTAACACAGGATCAGGAACGGCACGAGGCGAACCATCACGCGCTTCATGGTGCGAGCTTCAAGGTCCATCAATGTCTCCTCCGGATTTGAGAATCAGTCGATCGCTGGTACTCGAGGTACCTGCGGAGACTACTCTTTACGGAGAAACTACAGCATTGGTGTTTGACCTTGGTATCGGTTCCGAAGCGGGACGTGTCGAACAAATCGATACGCGCCAATGCAGTGCATCGGCGCGTTTCATCCCAAACTGTGCGTAGAAATGACTGGATCGTCGAAGTTTATGCGACCGGTAACAGACCGGCGTAATCCGGTTCCGGTAAGCCTTGCACGCCCGGATTCAAAGCGAATACGTAGCCGTCGTCCTCAGTGGCATTTGTTGCCGGACGAATCGTCGTGACATAGAGCGTCTTCAGGTCGCCGCCGCCGAACGCGCACATCGACGGCTTGCTCGCGGGCAATGCGATCTCCCGGTCCAGCCTGCCTTGCGGCGTGAAGCGCAAGAGACGTCTCGCGTCGTTGGCGCAGGTCCAGTAACAGCCATCGGCATCGACGGCCGCGCCATCGGGGCGGCCCGCATAGTGATGCAGATCCGCGAACACGCGACGCTCGCCCGGTGTGCCGGTCTCGGGGTCGAAGTCGAATGCCCAGATCAGGCGCCGTTGCGGATGCGAGTCCGACAGATACATTGTCCTGCCGTCGGGCGACCACGCAAGGCCGTTCTGGGTGATCAGACCATCGACAACCGGCGCCGACAATACGCCCTGCTCATCGAAGCGATAAAGCGCGCCAGCCGGACTGGCAAGCGACATGTCCTGCACCATCGTGCCGGCCCAGAAGCGCCCTTGCCGGTCGCAACGGCCATCGTTGAAGCGCATGCCCGATACCGCAAAGGCAGGCGCGGCGAGCTTCACGACGCGCGCTTCGTGCGCCGCGGAGAGCGTCACGCCGAACATCCCGCTCTCCATGCCGGCGACCACACGCCCCGCCGCATCGAACGCAAAGCACGCGACCTGTTCGGCGAACGCCCATTCCTGACGACGCGCGCTTTCGATCTCGAGCCGGACGATCCGGCGCGCCGGGATATCGACCCAGTACAGCGCGCCCTCTTGCGCGCGCCATACCGGACATTCGCCCACCGTCGCGCGACCGCCGGCGTCGAGCCGCTCCGCGCGGATCGCTGCGCTCATCGCTTGCGCTCCATCGGCTCGCCGAGCACGAACGGTCCGCCCTGAAAGCGTTGCGCGGGGTCGTCGCGATCCGCCGTCGGGCCGGACACCGGGAACAGTCCATCGAACTTCGCCGAGCTGTCTTGCGGATTGAAACCGAGGAAGCCCGCCTTCGCGTTGTCCCACCACTTCACGGGATTGTCCGATACGCCATACACGACCGCATGACCGACGCGATTCGCGAACAGCGAACAGCGCACCAGTTCGATGAAATCGCGGAAACTCAGGTACGTGACGAGCATGCGCGGATTCTTCGGCTCCTCGAACGACGAACCGATGCGCAGGTTCACCGTCTCGATGCCGAAGCGGTCGAAGTAATAGCGCGACAGCGATTCGCCGAAGCACTTCGTCACGCCATACAGGCTGTCCGGACGATGCGGCGAATCGGCGTCGAGCACTTCGGTGACCGGATGAAAGCCGATTGCATGGTTCGAGCTTGCGAACACGATGCGCTTCACGCCGTAACGGCGCGCCGCTTCGTAGAGGTTGTACGTGCCGCGAATATTCGCTTCGATCAGATCGTCGAATGGCGCGTCGATCGAGATGCCGCCCAGATGCACGATCGCATCGACACCTTCGACGAGCTGCATCACCTTCTCGCGATCCGCGAGATCGACGGCGCTCACCTCTTCATGGCTCGCCGCATCGTCGAGCGGGGCGATGTCGGAGAGCCGCACGACATCGGCCCATTGCGCGAGCGGGCCGCGCAACTGACGGCCCAGATTGCCGGCCGCGCCGGTCAGAAGCAGGCGCTTGAACGGCTTGTCCGCTGCGTTTGGCTGGTTCATCGAGACTCCTATCGAATACATGGTGAATACGTTGAAAGCAAAAAGGAAGAAAACGTTTTCGAGATGGCGTCGATCACGCTGACAGCCCGTCGGTTGCCGCTTGGCATGCAAAAGGCCGCATGCAAAATGCAGGATGCCACGTCATTGTTTCCTGATTTTCTGCGACAATCCGTTAACACGCGAAAACGTTACCCTCCTAATGAAGAAAATTTCCCCGACCATTCGCGACGTCGCCGCAGCAGCAGGCGTATCCGTCGCAACCGTGTCCAAGTTCATCAACGGCGCGCAGCGTTTCTCCGCGCCCGTCGAAGCCAAGCTGAAGGAAGCCATCGATTCGCTCGGCTACCGCTCCAACCCGCTTGCGCGCTCGATGATCACAGGCAAGACGCGCACCATCGGTCTCACGATCCTCGACATCAGCAACCCCCACTTCACGCACGTCGTGAAGGGCGCCAACCGCATCGCGCTGCGGCACGACTACACGCTGCTGCTCGTCGATATCGACGAAAACCAGGCGCGCGAACGTCCGCTCATCGAAGCACTCGCGCAACGCGTGGACGGCCTGCTCGTCAGCTCGCGCCTCGCCGACGACGACGCGCGCTGGATGCTCGACCTCGACAAGCCGGTCGTGCTCCTGCGCAACGCCGAACTGCCGATTCCGAGCGTCGGCATCAACAGCCGCCTCGCCACTTACATGCTCGCGCGTCACTTGCTCGATCTCGGGCATCGCCGCATCGCGTATCTCGGCTTCGAGCATGCGCGCATCAACGATGAACGGATTCGCGGCGCGCGCGAGTGTCTCGCCGAAGCGGGCCTCGAACTCGACATCTACGAAGCCCACGCGCCGACCTCGCTCGCGGGCGAACAGGCCTGCTCGCGCGTGATGCTCGGCCCGAAGCGCCCGCAGGCCGTGATCTGCTACAACGACCTGATCGCGCTCGGCTTCATGAAAGAAGCCGCATCGCTCGGTATTCGCGTGCCGCAGGACGTGTCGGTCACCGGCATCGACAACGTGCCTTACGGCGCATACGCCGCGCCGGGCCTGACCACCGTCGACATCCAGAGCGAGAAGATGGGCGAACTGGCGATGCAGAAGCTCATCGACGCCCTCGCGGGCCATCCCGATCCGGGCAACTCCATGTTCGAGCCTCGGCTCATCGTGCGCGAATCCACTGCTGCCGCCGCATGACGCGCGCCGCGACGCCTGCAGGTTGCGAGTGCTGGCGGCGCGGCGCATGCTGATTTCGATGACCGGTTGAACCGTATTACGCTTCGAGCTTCGCCGGCGTCATCTTCGGCGTGAGCAGATGCATGATCGCGAAGGCGATCAGATACGCCGATGCGCCGATCGCGAACAGCACCCAGTAGTGACCCGTGCGCTGCAGCACCTGACCGATCACTTCCGAGAACAGCACGCCGCCGATCGAACCGGCCATGCCGCCGATACCGACCACCGCGCCCACCGCACGACGCGGGAACATGTCCGATGCCGTCGTGAAGAGATTCGCCGACCAGCCCTGGTGCGCTGCCGCCGCCAGACCGACGATCGCCACCGCGACCCACAGGTTTTCCGCTTGCGACACGAAAGCGATCGGCAGCACGGCGCAGGCGCAGATCAGCATCGCGGTCTTGCGCGCCGCATTCACGGTCCAGCCCTTGTTAAGCAGCGTCGAGGAAATCCAGCCGCCGCCGATGCTGCCGACAGTGGTGATCGCGTAGATCACGACGAGCGGCAAGCCAATGTGCTGCATGTCCATGCCGCGCGATTCGTTCAGCCACTTCGGCAGCCAGAACAGGTAGAACCACCACACCGGGTCCGTCAGGAACTTGCCGACGATGAACGCCCACGTTTCGCGCTTCTTGATCAGCACCTTGAAGCCCGGAGCGCCTGCTTTTGCGTTGGCGGCATCGGCGGCGCGGGTTTCATCGCCTTCGTTGGCGAGATCGTCCTCTTGCGCGCTGCCGTCCGGCTGGCGGTACATAAAGAACCACACGACGAGCCACACCAGACCGATCGCGCCGACGATCACGAACGCCGCGCGCCAGCCGAACGCCACCGCGATAGCCGGAATCAGCGCAGGCGCGAACACCGCGCCGATATTCGCGCCGGAGTTGAAGATGCCGGTTGCCAGGGCGCGCTCGCTGCGCGGGAACCACTCGGCGGTCGTCTTGATCGCCGCCGGGAAGTTGCCGCCCTCGCCGATGCCGAGCAGCGCACGGACCATCGCGAAGCCCATCACGGAGCCGACGGCCGCGTGCAGCATCGCCGCGATACTCCAGATGAACATGGCGAGCGCGTAGGAGATGCGCGTGCCGAGCCAGTCGACGATGCGCCCGAAGCACAGCAGACCGACCGCGTAGAAGGCCGAGAACGCGATCACGATGCGGCCGTACTGCACCTGCGTCCAGCCGATGTCGTGCTGCAGCATCGGCGCGAGCAGACCGAGGATCTGCCGGTCCATGTAATTGATGACCGTGGCGAAAAAGAGCAGCGCGCACACGGTCCAGCGATAGCGGCTCGCGGTACGCACGACGCCGGCAACGACAGTGTTCATGAAAGTCTCCGGACGCGGCGGCGCTCGTCGTGCCGCGTTCTTTGTTGCGTGGACGGCGACGAGCGCCGTGGGCGTGGCTTTGCGTGGTTTTGCCTGAGGCAGAAGCCGCAACCCGGCCCGGTCTTGGAAAACGTTTTTCGAAGAATAGTGGGTTTGCTGCCTACTGGCTATCCTAGGATTTGCCCTAATCCAGCCTGTGACGGCCTTGAGTGGCCGTTGCAGCGCCTGCTTCCGGGCGTCGACTCTTACATTTTTGAAAGTTAATCGTTTTTTCGTGGCGGGGTTTTCGCATTCACTTTGACGTTTTGCATTCCGCCTCTTGCATGCAAAATGCCAACGCCGCGTAGCCGAAAAATTAAAGACCCGACAAGCATTTGCCGATAAGGATCGCTACAACTCTTATCGTCCAGTCACTCCCCATGTTTCGTAATGCTCTGGCCCGAATGAACGTCGGGACCAAATTCGCCGTGCTCGCCTGCGCGCTCACGGCAGTCGTCGTTGCCTTTTTCACCATCGCGGTCACTAGAAGCGCCGGCGAACAGGTGGACGCGCACGCGCTCGCGCGCGTCGAAAGCGAAAATCGCTCGATCGCGACGATGATCGGCCTGTACGACAAGGCCGTGAGCGCCGAGGTCACGCGCTTCATGACGATCTTCGCGCACCGCCTGCCTACCGATTTCACGCTCGACGAGTCGCGCACCGTGGACATCGGCGGCGTGGCCACGCCGGTCTTTCTCGCGGGCGACAAGCCGCTGAACAACGACTTCGCGATTCCCGACGCTTTCCTCGACGAAAGCGGCGCGATCGCGACCATCTTCGCCCGCACCGGCGACGACTTCGTGCGCGTGACGACCTCGCTCAAGAAGCAGGACGGCACGCGCGCGATCGGCACGCTGCTCGACCGCAAAGGCCCGGCGTATGCGCCGATGCTCGCCGGCAAGCCGTACATCGGCATTGCGGCGCTGTTCGGCAAGCAGTACATCACCGAGTACAAGCCGGTCACCGATGCATCGGGCCGCGTGATCGGCGCGCTCTTCGTCGGCGTGGACGTCACGTCCGAATTCGCCGCGCTGCAGGACACCATCGCGAAGCTCGTGATCGGCGCGAGCGGCTACCACTTCGCAGTCGATGCCTCGAACGGCGCGAATCGCGGCAAGCTGCTCGTGCATCCCGCTTCGAAAGGCGAACTCGCCGATGACCGCGTCGCGCCCTTCAGGCAGATGCTCGAAGCGCGCGAAGGCACGCTCACGTTCGACGGCGCGGATATCGCGGGCGCGGATGCGCGCGTGCACGGCGGCACGAAGGAAATCGTCTACATGACGGTGCCGCAGTGGCAATGGATGATCGGCGGCATCGCGTATCGCGATGAATTGGTGGCGGACGTGCACGCGAGCCGCAATCGCTTTCTCGCGCTCGGGCTCGTCGTGGTCGCGCTGCTCGTCGGGGTGCTGCTTTATGCGGTCGCGAAGCTCGTCGGCCGTCCCATCGACGACGTGACGCGCGCCTCCGAACGCATCGCGGCGGGCGATCTCACCGTGCGTATCGACAGCACGCGCGAGGATGACATCGGCCGTCTGATGCGTGCGATCGACGGTATCGCGCGCGGACTCGCCGGCATCGTCGCGCAAGTGCGCAGCGCATCGGCCGACATGAACGAAGGCACGGCGCGCATCGCATCAGGCAGCAGCGACATCGCGACGCGCATCGCCACGCAAGCGGCGAGCGTCGAGGAGACCGCCGCGAGCATGGAAGAAATCACGTCGACCGTGCAGCAGAACGCGGCGAACACCGCGCAGGCGGGCACGCTCGTCGCATCGGCTTCGGACGCCGCGCGCGCGGGCGGCCAGGCTGTCGGACTCGTGGTGGAAACGATGGGCGAGATCGACGCCTCCGCGCGCCGCATCGCCGATATCACCGCGACCATCGAAGGCATCGCGTTCCAGACCAACATTCTCGCCTTGAACGCCGCAGTCGAAGCGGCGCGCGCGGGCGAGCATGGCAAGGGCTTCGCGGTCGTCGCATCGGAAGTGCGCGCGCTCGCGCAACGCAGCGCCAGCGCCGTGAAGGAGATCGAAGTGCTGATCGCCGAATCCGCCGCGAAGGTCTCGCAGGGCTACAGGATCGCCGAGCAGGCGAGCAGCACGATGGGCAGCATCGTCGAGCGGGTGTCGCGCGTGAATGCCATCGTCGATGAAATCGGCGTCGCGTCACGCGAGCAGGCGAGCGGCATCGAACAGGTCAACAGCGCGGTCATGCTCATTGGCGAAGCGACGCAGCAGAACGCCGCGCTCGTCGGTGAAGCGGAGCATTCCACCACGGAATTGCGCGATCAGGCCGAGCGTCTCGCGCACGCGGTCAGCATGTTCCGCGTTTGATTCAAAGCGGTTCCAGCGGATGCGGCGCGTCGTCATACGCGCCCCACACCGATTGATCGAAGTTGATCATCGAGCCCGTCATCAGACCGGATTCCGCGCTCGCGAGATAGGCGACCGCGCGCGCCGCTTCGTTCGTGTTGATCAATCGCCCGAATGGCTGCGCGGCAGCGGCGCGCTCGAGCCAGTCGTCGTCCGCGCCATGATGCGTGCGCTGGATGCGGTCTTCGCCTTCGCTCGCCATCCAGCCCAGATTCAGACCGTTCACGCGGATGCGATTGCGCAGCAGCGCATAGGCCGTGTTCTGCGTGAGTGTGGCGAGCGCGCCCTTCGACGCGCAATAGGCGGCGATGAACGGCTGCCCCGCCATCGCCGACATCGAGCAGATGTTGACGATCGCGCCTTCCGTCGCTTCGCGCTTCATGATGCGGATCGTTTCCTGCATCAGAAAGAATGGCGCGCGCACATTGGTCGCGAACATGCGATCGAAGAGGTCGGGATCGGTGTTGAGGATCGTGCCGCGTTCAGTGCTCGCGGCTGCATTGACGAGCACGTCGATGCGCCCGAACTGTTCATCCGTCGCCGCAATCACCGCACGGCAATCCTCCACGCGCGACAGATCCGCCGCGACGAAGCGCACCTGCGCTCCGCTCGCTTCGGCGAGCTCACGCGCCTTCTGTTCGCCCTTGTCCCGCGAGCGCGCGCAGATCACGATGCCGTGCGCGCCTCGCTCGGCGAACAGCGCCGCCACCGCCGCGCCGAGGCCTTGCGCGCCGCCGGTGATGACCGCGACCTTGCCTTCGAGCTGAGTCATGGGTGCTCTCCGTGATGCCGTCACACTTCGATGAAAATGCGGCCGCCCTCCACTTTCGCGGGATACGTCTGCAACTTTTCGCATACGGGCGCGCACAGCGGACTGCCATCGCGGATATCGAAGCGACCGTTATGCTTCGGGCATTCGATCACATGGTCCATCACGAAGCCGTCGCTCAGGTGAACGTGCTCATGCGTGCAAAGGCCATCGCTGGCGTACACGGCATCGTTGACCCGGTAGATGGCGAACGTGCGGCCATCGTGATCGAAGCGCATCACGTCTTCGTCTTCGATGTCGTCCATTGCGGCTGCGTCGATCCATTGCGTCATGCGAGTCGTCTCCTCGAGTGGCTGTCAGGCCTGCGTCGCCGCGGGCATCGGCCGCTCGACGTGATACGACGGATCGCGCGTCTGCCGCACGAGCGCCGGAATGATTTCCGCATAGGCCGCGATCGTGCTCGGATAGGGCGGCGGCATGTCGTGCTTCACCGTTTCGTGAAGACGCGGCAGCGCGTAGTACGGGACCATCGGAAACATGTGATGCTCGACGTGATAGTTCATGTTCAGATAAAGAAACCGGAACACGGGATTCATCATCACGGTGCGGCAGTTCTTGCGATGATCGAGCACGTTCTCGGGCATGCCCGCATGCTGCGTCAGACCGAAGAAAAGATAGAGCCATGCGCCGTACAGGCTCGGCAGGCCGATATAGAGCAGCGGCAAGATCGAATGGAACACGAAACACGCGGCGATCACGACGGCGTAGATCGCAAGCCATGCGCGCGCCTCCCGAACCACCTTGGGCCATTCCGACTCGGGCACGTAAGTCTTTTCTTCTTCGCCGATATTCCCGAACGCCGAAGTGATGATCTTCGGCACTTCGCCCGCGGCATGCTTCAACGCGAAGACATTCAGCGCGAGGCTCAGCCAGTCCGTGGGCAAAGGCACGGCGATTTCTCGATCGCGTCCGACGACGAGCGTGTCCGTATGATGACGCGCGTGACTCCAGCGCCAGATGGTCGGGCGGCGGAACACCTGAAACGACGCCACCTGATAGAGCGCCTTGTTCATCCACGATGTTTTGAAGGCGGTGCCGTGACCGCTCTCGTGCCAGCGTGAATCGGCCGGACCGCAATAGAGCGCGCCATAGAGAAGGAAGGCGGGGATCGCCCACAGCGAATGCGACTGCCATGCGAACCATGCAAGCACGCCGCTCGCGATGATCGCCGCATACCAGAGCAGCGTATCGCGGATCGCGCGCGCGTCGCCGCGTTGCATCAGGCTTTTCATGACGGGACGCGGCACGGCGCACTTGTACCAGTCGGCGTTGACGAGACCCGCTGCTTGCGCGCGCTCGCTTGCACCGCCGATCAATCCGTAATCGCGATGACGATCCCGCGCGCCAGCGCCGTCGAATTGCTTCGAATCCATCATGTCCCCTCAGCCAATGATTGAAATTACATCATTCATCATTACTGGGTCGATGATAGGAGCGTCACACTGGCGGCGCAATCTTCGCGCGCATTTGCTATCTTTAAGCATCATCGCGTGAATCGAAAAGCCATCATTTACATCAAATATGAGCAAGCGTCCCACTCTTCAGTCAGTGGCGGAAGCTGCCGGCGTCAGTCCGGCGACGGTCGATCGCGTGTTCAACGGACGCATCAGCGTGCGTGAAGGCACCGCGTTGCGCGTGATCGAAGCGGCGGAGCGCATCGGCTATCACGGTGCGGGATTGATGCGCGAGCGGCTGCGCGCGCAACGCGGAGAGCATCACGCACGGCACACGTTGGGCTTCTGCTTGCAGAAACGCGCCGATCCGTTTTATCAGACCTTTGCCCGCATTCTGAAAGACGCGGCCGCGCGTCACGAGCCCGAGCATTGCACGGCCGTCATCGAATACATGGATGAACTCGATCCCGCTTCCATCGCACGCACGCTGCTTTCGCTCGGTGAGCAGGCCGATGCGCTCGGTGTCGTCGCGGTCGATCATCCGCATGTGACGGCCGCGATCGAAACGCTGCATGGGCAGGGCAAACCCACGGTCACGTTGCTGTCCGATCTAAGCGCGCCGTTGCGGGCGGGTTATATCGGCGTGGACCCGCGCAAGAGCGGGCGTACTGCGGCGTGGGCTGTAAGCCGCCTGACGCGCCGCGACGAAGGCACGGTGGGCGTCTTCGTCGGTACGCCACGCTATCTCGGGCAGGAAAGCTGTGAGATCAGCTTTCGCTCGTACTTGCGCGAGCATGCGCCCGGTTTGCGCGTGCTCGACACGCAGATCAATCTCGAAGACAAGCAACTTGCCTACGAGGCGACACTCGCCATGCTCGCGCGTCATGAGGATCTCGCGGGACTCTACATTCCCGGCGGCGGCGTGGGCGGCGTGATTCGCGCGCTGCGCGAGGAATCGGCGGGGCGTCGCATCGTGACCGTGTGCAGCGATCTCATGCCGGATCGATACGAAGCGCTCGTCGAGGGCGTCATCGATCTCGTGATCGATACGCCGCTCCAGCGTATCGCGGAGACGGCGATTCAGGCAATGTTGCGCGCGCTGCAGGCGTTGCCGGGCGAAGCCGCTCAGGCGAGCCAGTATCCGCTGCCGGCGCAACTCTATACGCCGGAAAACGTCTGAGCGAGCTTCGACTCATGATCGGCTAATTCTTCGGGCCTAGTCTCCTTATCGGGTTCCATTCTTTCAAAGGAGAACGATCATGAAGAAACTCACAGCCGCCCTGCTCGCATGCGCCGTCATGGTGCCGATGCTTTCCTATGCACAATCATCGCCCACCGTCACGCGGGCAGAAGTCGAAACGCAAGTCGCCCAGGCAGAACACGACGGGACCTTGCATCAATCCAAGACGGGCTATCCCGAAGGCCGGTACAGCCAGGGTTATGGCGCCAGCAGCGAAGGCAGCGTACAAAGCGGATGGGTCACGCAACCTTCCGCGCAAGCGCTCGGCCAGGGCCTCTATACGCGTCACTGACCGCGCGCGGACGGCGCATGGCATTGCATTTGCTTAGTTTGAAAATATGCCGCATGCACCCTTGTTGCCTGTAACATGCAACGCAAGCACGAATTCGCGTGTCATCGATTCGTTTTTTTGCTGGGCTAACATGCACGCACTCGGGAACCTTGCCCCGAGAAAGCGGCTCTATCAGCGTTTGCTCTTTCGACATGCACGTCAGGCGGGGCATCGGGGCCCGCCATATGACGCGACATGCTCCAACAATAACGCGGCACGGTCGCCGCACCAGCCGCATCCATCAGACCAGATTGCATTCTTCGCTTCAGCATGCGAAGGGACAGTGCCCCAATCATCCCGATGGAGCGTCATCTATGCCGTTTGAAAGCGACTCTTTGCGTGACACGAATCCGCTGCTGACCATCGTGGTGGCGGCGTACAACATCGAAGGCTACATCGAGGAAGCGCTCGAATCCCTGCTGTCGCAGCCTCATATCGACGCGATGAAGATCATCGTGGTCGATGACGGTTCTCGCGACGAAACCTATGCCGCAGCGCGCGCGATGGTCGAGCGCGATGGCGGCGTGCATATCGAGCTGATTCAACAGCAAAACGGCGGCCTGAGCGCCGCGCGCAACACCGGACTCGCGGCGGTACGTACGCCGTATGTCGGCTTCCTCGACGGCGACGACATCTATCTGAAGGGCTTCACCGAAGCGGTCATTCCCGTTCTCGCCGAGGGCAAGTGGGATGTGGTCGAGTACAACGTGAAGATCATCGACGACGACGGGCGCGAGCTCGACGACATCACACTGGTCGACGCCACCGATGGCGGCGGCGTACCGATGAATCAGGCCACGCTAAAGCAGTTCGCCGACCGCTTTCATACCTTCGCGTGGGCGCGCGTGTACCGCACCGGACTCTTCGATGCAGCGCCGTTCCCCGTGGGACGACACTACGAAGATGCGGCCCTCGTGCCGTCGACATATCTCCGCGCCAGCAGCCTCTATCGCATTCCCACGCCGCTGATCGGCTATCGGCGACGCTTCGGCAGCATCACGCAATGCGCTTCGTTACGCGATGTCGAGGATCTGCGCGCCAATGGCAAGGAAGCGCTCGCGCGCTGCGACGGCGGCGAGATGGACGAATTCTGGCTCACGGTATTCGACAAGCTGTTCCATCGCGCGTGTCACGTCTGTGCGCGCGTGGATCGGGCATCGTTCAAGCACGCCTCCGAGACGCTCAACGCAATGGCCGTCGATCATCGCACGACGCGCGCGACACTCACCGCGCGTAGCGGACGTGAAGTCGGCGAGCTCGCGCCATTCGACCTGAACGTGCGCGCGGACCGCTCGATTCACTTCCTCAAGGGCCTCGTCAAGAAGATGTTGCGACGCAGCCTCGATCATCATCAACGCGAGCGGCGGCCGAGCCCGTCCAACCAGTTGAGCGGATGAACGCGCGCCTGGCTCAGACATCCTCGATCGCTCGCAGGGTCATCCGCTTATAAGCGTCGACCAGCAGCGCGCCCTCGCCGCGCTTGTGCGCGACGGCGAGACGCATCGTTTCTTCGCCCATTTGCCAGATCAGGAAAGCGAGCGCGTTGACGCGCTTGCTGTCCGCGCGCGGCTTGACGCGCCGGATCGCCGCCGCGAGCAGTGCACCGCACGCTTTGCTCTCTGCAATCTCGATGTTCATCAACTCCTTGTCCGATCGCAGCGCGGAAGAAATGTCGCGCATCACGGGCTTGTCCAGCACGATCTCATAGTACTGATCGACCAGCGACGCGAACGCGCCCAGCAATTGCGCCTTGTCCTGCACCGCGTCGAGCGCCTCGCGCACGCAGCGCCGGCTTTCGGCCGCGTATAGCTCGGCGAGCGTGCGGACGATGGCGCGCTTATCGGGAAAATACTGATACAACGAGCCGATGGAAATCTCCGCAAGCTCGGCGATCTCGCTCATCTTCACGTGCTCGCTGCCCTTCTCCGCGATCAATCGCTGCGCGATCTCCAGGATGCGATCCAGACGCTCGCGACTGCGTTGTTGCGCGGGTTGCCGGCGGGCGCCTGATTCCGCCTTGACGCGCGGCGGCTTGTCTTGCATGGCTTTTCCTTTGCCGCATGACTGCGTGCTCAAAAATCCTTGACAGCTGAATGTGAGTATCTATCATGTTTAAAACGTGAGCAACTCTCATGTTTTAATCACAGGAGACTGTCATGACTGGATCGAACTTCGACGCCGCGCCCATTCTCGTGCTGGGCGCGAACGGCAAGACGGGACGCCGCGTGGCCGAGCGGCTTCGCGCGCAAGGACTCGACGTGCGCGGCTGCGCGCGCTCCACGCGGCCGCGCTTCGACTGGAACGATCGCGCGACCTGGCGCGACGCGCTCGCGGGCGTGAAGCGCGCGTACGTCACGTATCAGCCCGACTTCGCGATACCCGGCGCGCTCGACACGGTCAGCGCGTTCTTCGACACGGCCCGGGCAAGCGGCATCGAACGTATCGTGCTGCTTTCGGGACGCGGCGAGGAAGAAGCTCAGGCCGCTGAATCAGCCCTGCAACGCTCGGGCGCAATCTGGACCATTCTCCGTTGCAGCTGGTTCATGCAGAACTTCAGCGAAAGCTTTCTGCTCGATCCGATTCGCGAGGGCACGCTCGCGCTGCCTGTCGGCGATATCAAAGAGCCTTTCGTCGATGCCGAGGATATCGCCGACGTAGCCGTCGCGGCGCTCACGCAGCCGGGTCACGAGAACAGGCTTTACGAGCTGACCGGGCCTCGCGCGATCTCTTTCGCCGAAGCGCTCGAATGCATCGGACAGGCATCGCGGCGCAATCTGCGTCTCGTGCCGGCGCCGGCCGATGCGTTTCGCGCGGGGTTGCTCGAGGCGGGCGTATCGACGGAGGAAACGGATCTGATTCTCTATCTGTTCACCACCGTGCTCGACGGCCGCAACGAAAAGCCTGTCGATGGCGTGCGTCTCGCCCTGGATCGCGAAGCGCGCAGTTTCGAGGACTATGCGAGGCGCACGGCGGCGAGCGGCGTCTGGGACGTGTGAGGTGTGCGAAAACCACGCTCTTCGCGATAAACTGTAAGGATGGAACAATGTCCCTACTGTGAGCGAATCCGTGACGAATGGGATTGTCACGGACAGGAGTGCCGCACCAACATCGCCCGCGCGCTGCGCAGGCAGCGCATGGGATTGCCCATGGTGCCCAAGGTCATTCGCAATGAAATCCCGCCAGGCGCGTCGACGGGCGAGGTGATCGCACAATTGTCGCGTCAGCGTTTGCGCGCGCGTCGGGCGAACGAGGAACGGCGTGCGCGCAAGGAAGCCGAAGACCTTGATCTTTAGAATGGGTCGGGTTGTTTTGCTAAGGAATGCTTTTAACCCGTCCCATCAAACCCGCGTTCCCTCATCACGCCACGCCCGCCGCGATTCACGCATCTTCGCAATCGCGATACGCGCAACCTTGAGCCAGCCATAAGGACGCGGATCAGCGACCATGCTGAGCGCTCGCGCATAGTCGAGCGTCAAACCGGGCGTCCAGGCCATCGTCACCGCGCGCTTGCGTACCTGCGCGGCAACCCAGAGTTCCGGCGTGACGATCATTCGAACCAGCGCGCCCCAACCCGCGCTCGCGCCATACAAGCGCCCCGCCGCGCCTTCCAGCGCCGCATCGAGCGCGCGCGATACGCTGCTCGAACAATTGCGATGCGTGAGGTTATAGGTCGTGTCCTCGCGATAATTGCGCCAGAAACGATCCAGACGAACCGGATCGTAATTGCGGATACGCACGCGCGTTGTCGATGGACACCACGCCTTCGATTCGATCGCGTAGCTCGGCTGAAACATTCCGGGCACATCGTTCTCGCGCGTAGCGCGCAAGAGGCGCGCGAAGTCGTCGGGCGAGCGGTCTATCTCGACAGCTGGATAAAGGCTCAAGTAGATGCCTTCCGGCGATTCGAGCGCGGCATGGCCCGTCGAGATCACGCCGTTACGGTCCACGGCCGCAATATAACGATCGACGACCGGATGCCACTGCGTCTGCGCCTTCGACGAGCCTACCGGCGTCCAGACGTGCACGGTGAGCGCGGGTTCATCGTCGGCGGGCGGGCCGTCCCATTCGCGGGCTTGCAGCGCGGGACGCGGCGGCTCCTTCGGTTGTGCCGCGCTCGCGGCTTCGGCGCTGGCGTCGCCCCAGCTCGCGGGGTTGCTCGCGAGCTTGCGCACCCGCGTCGCGATGAGAATCAGGTTCCAGCCCGCGAAGATGAAGAACGCGCCGACGCAATACGGCACCGTGCCCTTGTAGTGCGTCGGATAGGGCTGAAGCATGAAGACGCCGAGCAGAATCTCGAAGATCGCGAACCCGAATGCGACACGATAGCGACGATACCGCACGACGAGCGCGGACGTCGCCTGCAGAAGGCCATCGAAGATGAACGCGACGCCGATCAGTATCGACAGAATGAAGTGGCCGTGATGATTGCCCTCGAAGATCAGCGCCGCTGTGAGCACGAACGCGATGCCCTTCGCATAGCGCAGCCTGCGCTGCCCGCCGACGCCTGCCCACGCGACCGCCAGCGTCAACGCGCCCTCGATCAGCAGCAGCCAGCCCACCGAGGCAATCGGGAAGCCGAGCGCGCCATCGAGTGCATCGATGAACACGCCGATGCCGGTCAGCAGCAGCAGCCAGCCCGTCACCATGAGGCCGCGCCAGCGATTGCGCAAATAATCCACGCCCAGCAGGATCATCATTAACTTGACCATCGTTCTCCCACCGGAAAAAGAATGCTCAGTGCCCGTACATGTTAGTGCAGTTGACGCGCACACCGTTTCGTACGATCGTTCCAGACACTGCGATGAACGCGCCATGACATACTTACGCTGCCATCCTCATGCGACGGAGACGCCATGTTCGAGCAATGCCGATGGATCAACGAGCCCGCGCAATGGCGCGTCGAGAACGACACGCTCCACGTCGCCACCGACCCGAACACGGACTTCTGGCGCAAGACGCACTACGGCTTCGTACGCGATAACGGCCATGTCTTCGCGGCAGACGTCGATGGCGACTTTACCGCCGAAGTCGCGGTCGAAGGCGAATTCTCCGCGCTCTACGATCAGGCCGGCCTCATGGTGCGCGAAAGCGCCGAACGCTGGGTCAAGTCCGGCGCCGAATACAACGACGGCGCGCTCACCTTCAGCACCGTCCTGACCAGCGATCTCTCCGACTGGTCGCTCGGCTCGCGCGCGAACACGAACCGCTTCCGGTTGCGCGTGACGGTCGCGCAAGGCGTCCTGAAAGTGCAATGCAGCGCCGATGAACGCCACTGGACCCTCATGCGTCTTGCGCCCTTCGCCGCAAGCAGTGCGACCGCGCGCTGGCAGGTCGGCCCGATGTGCTGCACGCCCGAGCGCGGCGGCCTCACCGTGCGTTTCTCAGACTTCAGGATCGGAC
Organism: Burkholderia sp. THE68; assembly: GCF_009938265.1. Taxonomy (NCBI): domain Bacteria; kingdom Pseudomonadati; phylum Pseudomonadota; class Betaproteobacteria; order Burkholderiales; family Burkholderiaceae; genus Burkholderia; species Burkholderia sp. THE68. Next base: position 1,415,426 of record NZ_AP022319.1, on the reverse strand, counting down.
CGCCCATCGTCAAGGACCTGCACGATATCTCGATGTAAGGCGGCGCATCGGAGTCGGTAAAAACACTCACTTGCCCGGTTGGTCGGCGCTTTCTAATATTCTGAAACGTTTCAGAATTTCGACGATATCGCGCCTTGGACTCACGAAAAAAACCGGCCCGCACGTTGAAGGATGTCGCCACTGCGGCAGGGGTATCGCTCGGCACCGCATCGAAGGTCATGGCGGGCGCGCCGGGCGTGAGCGCCGCGCGGCGCGAGCAGGTGTGGGACGCCGCGCGCCGGCTCGGCTATCGGCGCAACAGCCTCGCGGCCGAATTGCGCAGCAGCCGCTCGACGTCCATCGGCTTCGTCGTGCCCGATCTGACGAACTCGTTCTTCATCGAATTGCTGTGCGTGGTGGAAGATCATGCGCTCGCGAGCGGCTATCGCCTGCTGCTCGCGCATGCGCAGGAAAATCCCGAGCGCGAGGCCGAGCGCATCCGCTTCGTGCTGTCACGGCAAGTGGCGGGCATGATCATCATTCCCTGCCACGGCTACGATCACGCGATAGAAGAACTGCGCGAATGCGATGTGCCGCTCGTCATGGCCGACCGCGTCGACGACAGCTTTCCCGCCAATACCGTGACCACCGACAGCCGGCGCGCCGCGCGCGACGGCACCGATCATCTCATCGCGCTGGGGCACAAGCGCATCACGTTCATCGTCAATGCGCTCGATCTCGTCAACAGCCGCGAGCGCGCGGACGGCTATCTCGACGCCATGAAACGCGCGGGCCTCGCACGCCATGCACGCGTCGTCGTATGCGGGATGACGGACACGGAGAGCCACGCGGCCACGCTCGGACTGCTCTCGGAGCGCGAGCGGCCGACTGCGCTCTTCACCGGCGCGAACGTCGCGACGCTCGGCGCCTTGCGCGCGATACGCGATGCGGAATTGCAGCTGCCCGAACACATCTCCCTGCTCTCTTTCGACGACGCGCCGTGGATGTCGGTGCTGCATCCGCGCATCAGCTCGATACATCAACCGGTGCAAGCCGTGGGCCGCGCGATCTGGCAACTGCTGCATAAACAGTTGCAAGGCGAATCAGCGGAGCCGGTGCATCTGCGCATGAAAGCGGATTTGCGCGTGCGCGAGAGCACCGCGCCGCCCTTCAAGGCGACGGGCAGGGAAACCCGCAAGCGGGCCACGCTATAACGTTTTATTTTCATCGATCGAACCCGATCAGAACCAGCGAGAGCAGCAACCCGTCACGAACAACGAACCCAAAGCTGGCAACCAAAACAGGAGAGACGCAATGGACAGCAAACGACGCATCATCACCGCGAGTCTCATCGCCGCACCGCTGGCCGGCGCGGTCGGCACGTTCTCCGCGCTCATCGCCGGGCCGGCGTTCGCGCAGCAGAAGAAATACCGCTTCGGGTTCTCGCAGGTCACGACCGTCGAGCCGTGGCGCGTGCAGTTCAACAAGGACATGAAGGCGGAGGCCGCGAAGCATCCCGAGGTCGAGTTGATCATCGCCGACGCGGGAGACCGCACCGACAAGCAGAACGCCGACATGGAGAACTTCATCACGCAGAAGATGGACGCGATCTTCATCTCGCCCAAGGAGTCGGCGGGCCTCACGGGCGTCGTCGAAAAGGCCTTCAAGGCAGGCATTCCCGTGTTCGTGCTCGATCGCGAAGTGAACGGCGATCAGTTCACGCAGTTCATCGGCGGGGACAACGTGCAGATCGGCCAGGAAGCGGGCAACTTCATCGTCAAGCTGACGGGCGGGCCGGGCAAGGCGCAAGGCAGTCTGGTCGAAATCTGGGGCGGCTTCGGCGCGCAGCCCGCGCATGACCGGCATGACGGCGCGGATAAGGCCATCGGCAAGGAGAAAGGCATCAAGCGCGTGGGCGAGCGCGTGGATTGCGACTGGAAGCAGGACAAGGCCTACGATTACATGAAGACCGTGTTGCGCGTGCAGCCGAAGATCGACGTGGTGTACGCGCATAACGATCCGATGGCCTATGGCGCCTATCTCGCCGCGAAGGATGCAGGCCGCGAGAAGAGCATCAAGTTCGTCGGCATCGACGGCCTGCCGCAGGAAGGCGCGACGTGGGTCGAGCAAGGCCTGCTCGCGGGCACCTTTATGTATCCGACGCCGGGTGCGGAAGGCATCCGCCAGTCGCTCAAGGTGTTGCACGGCGACAAGGTGCAGAAGAAGGTGACGCTGCCGACGCAGGGCATCTTCGCGGACAACGCGAAGCAGTACATCGCAAACCACTGAGCGAGACACAGACAGCGATGGCAACCGTCACCGCGCCGCTCATCGAAGCCGCGGGCCTGTCGATTTCGTTCAACGGCAGCCCCGCGCTGTCCGGCGTCGACTTCGATGTCGCATCGGGCGAGATTCATGCGCTCGTCGGCGAGAACGGCGCGGGCAAGTCGAGCTTGATGAAGATACTGGGCGGCCTCTATGCGCCCGATGCCGGCAGCATCCGCGTGCGTGGCGAGACGACGCGCATGATGAGCGTGAACGACGCGACGCGCGCGGGTGTCGCGATCATTCATCAGGAGCTCAATCTCGTCGATACGCTGTCCGCCGTCGACAACATCTTTCTCGGCAAGGAACTGCGCACGCGCATGGGCTTTCCCGATCGCCGCGCAATGCACGACGCGGCCGCGAAAGTGCTCGCGCAACTTGGCTTTCGCGCGCCGCCGAATACGCTCGTCGGCACCTTGCGTGTCGGCGAGAAGCAACTGGTCGAGATCGCGAAGGCGCTGCTCGCCGATGCGCGCGTGCTCATCATGGACGAACCGACGTCCGCGCTCTCCGACACCGAAACGCAGGCGCTGCTCACGCTCACACGCGATCTGCGCGAGCGCGGCATGGGTATCGTGCTCATCAGTCACCGGCTCGGCGAAGTATTCGCGGTCGCGGACCGCGTGACCGTGTTGCGCGACGGAAGACGCATCGCGACCTTGCAGATGCGGCAGGTCGAATCGTCATCGGCGCTCGTCTCGATGATGATCGGCAAGGACTTCGCGCCGCCCGAGCGCACCGAAGCCGAGGCGCCGCAGGCGCGCCCGCTCGCCGTGGACGTGCGCGGCCTCACGTTATGGGGACCGGCGCGCGCGGTCGTATCGGATGTGTCGTTCGCGGTGCAACAAGGCGAAGTGTTCGGCATCTCGGGGCTGCTCGGCGCGGGCAAGACGGAGATACTCGAGGCGTTGTTCGGCGTGTCGCGGTATCGGCGCGAAGGCGAGATACGCGTGGCGGGTCACACGCATGCGATCGATTCGCCGGATCGCGCGGCCGCGGCCGGCCTTGCCTTCGTGACCGAAGACCGCAAGAAAGACGGGCTCGTGCTCGATCAGTCGCTGGAAGCGAACCTCGTTCTGCCTTCGCTCTCGCGCGCGCCGGGATTCCCATTCTATCGACGCGGCCGCATGCAGGCATGGGCCGCATCGCAGGCGCGGGCATCGAACGTCAAGCATCGCACGCTCGCGCAGGATGCGAGCACCCTGTCGGGCGGTAATCAGCAGAAACTCATCATCGGCAAATGGCTGATGACGAAGCCGCGCATTCTTCTGCTCGATGAACCCACGCGCGGCGTCGATGTCGCCGCGAAGGCCGAGATCTATCGGCAGATACTCGCGGCCGCGCGCGAAGGCGTGACGGTGATCGTCGCGAGTTCGGAAATCGATGAGCTGGTGCTTCTGGCCGATCGCATCCTCGTGATGTGCGAAGGACACGCGCGCGGCGTACTGACGCGCGAGCAATTCTCGGGCGACGTGCTCATCAGGATGGCCTCGCCCTGAAGCGATAAACGGAGACGCATATCATGCTGCAAGCGCAGGACCAACTCGCCGAGTCCGCGGCCACCGCCCGTCAGCGACACCTGAGCACGTTCCTCACGTATCTGAAGTATTACCTCGGGCTCATCGTGCTGCTGGTGGTGGGCGCGTTCACGTCGCCGCACGCGGCCGACGGCGGCAACATCTTTCTGTCGAGCGCGAATATCTCCGACGTGTTCCGGCAAGTCGCGAACGTCGGCGTGATTTCAATCGGCATGACGCTCGTGATCATCACGGCGGGCATCGATCTGTCGGTGGGCGCGATCATGGGACTCGGCAGCGTGCTCACCGCGATGCTGCTCACCACCGATGGCTGGAACCGCGCGACCTACGCATCGCTCGTGCTCGATGCGATCGCCGTGTTCGCGATCGTGTTCGCCGTGCTCGGCGTCGCGCGCGGCATCATGCGTGCGCGCGATGCGCAGACCGTGCGCGTCGCGGATCGTTCGCCCGTTGCGATGCAGGCGGGTATCGCGCTGATCGTCGCGGCGCTGGCTTGTGCGTATATCGCGCTGCATGGCGGGCATCGCATGCCCCTGCTCGCCGTGATGTGGATCGTGCCGCTCGCGGGTTTCACGCTGGGCGCGCTCAACGGCTGGATCATCACGCGCGGACGCATGCAGCCTTTCATCGTCACGCTTGCCGCGATGGTGGGCGTGCTGGGCGCCTCGCGTCTGATCGCGGGCCAGGATACGGCCGTCTATTCGATCTATAGCGGCACCAATGCAACGAGCGATATCGAAGCGCTGCGCGCGCTGCTTTTCAATGTGGTGCCGGTGCCTGCGCTTTTCTTTCTGGTGATTGCTATCGTGGTGGGGTTCGTGATGAACCGCACCGTATTCGGCAAGTATCTTTATGCGATCGGTGGAAACGAGAAATGCGCGGTGGTGTCGGGACTCGATGTCGCGCGTCACAAGATGGCCGCTTATGCGATCTCGGGCTTGCTCTCGGCGCTGGTCGGCGTGCTTTATGCGGCGCAGTACCGGCAAGGCAAGGCGGATGCCGGCATGGGCTGGGAGCTGGACGCGATCGCGGCTGTCGTGATCGGCGGCACGAGCCTTTCGGGTGGGGTCGGGCGCGTGTCGGGGACGGTTGCGGGTGTGTTGATATTTGGATTCCTGAGTAATATCCTGCTGCTCAATGATATCGATAGCAATACGCAGCTCGTTCTCAAAGGATTGATCATCGTGATCGCAGTGTTTCTGCAGCAGGCGGATATGGGGAAGCGTGGGTGGTTCAGGCGGTTTGGGGCGCGGAAGTAGTCACCCCTCGAAATCAATCCCCCTCCCCCGCAACTGCCGCATCCCGCTCGCAAGATGCGCCTTCGCGCTCTGTGCATCCCCCTCACGCATCTGCTCGTAAGTACGCTGCGCAATCTCGTGCGGCACAACCTTGAGCGGCCGGTTCGCGCTCATCGCGCGCAACTGCACTTCAGCCGCGCGCTCGAGATAGTAGAGATCGTCCCACGCCTCGGCGATCGTCGCACCCGCAACCATCACGCCGTGATTCTTGAGGAAGAGGATATCGGCGTCGCCCATCGCGCTGGCGATGCGATCGCCTTCGGCATCATCGAGCGCGAGGCCGTTGTAATCCTCGTCGACCGCGGTGCGGCCATAAAATTTCAATGACGTCTGCCCGAGCCACAAGAGCGGCGGCCCGTCGAGCAGGCACAGCGCAGTCGCGTTCGGCATATGCGTATGGAACGCCGCCTTCACGCGCGGCATCAGCTTGTGCAGACGCGCGTGAATATAGAAGGCGGTCGCTTCCGGCTCACCCTCGCCGTCGATGACATTGCCTTCGAAATCGCAGACCAGAAGGCGCGACGCCGTGATCTCGCTGAAGGCATAGCCGTACGGGTTCACGAAGAACAGATCGTCGCGGCCCGGCACCACCGCCGAAAAGTGATTGCACACGCCCTCCTCGAAGCCGTGTAGCGCCGCAAGCCGAAAGCAGGCGGCAAGTTCCCGGCGTGCCTCGGCGATCTCCGGCGCATCGAGCCGGACGGTGTCGGACGCCACGCGTTGCGCGACGCTGGAAAGCGTATGTGCCATGATTTCGTGCCTTTTGTCTTTTGCTTGACCGAAAGGTCGAGGATAATCGAATGCGCGGGCGAGTATTGTCCGGACAAAAAGGCAATCGGCGGCGCAGGCTCCCGAAAAACGAAGTATGACGCGCAAATGTCGCGTCTCTTAGCAGAAACGCTTATTTGAACTCGGCGTTCTGGCATGGTAAAACTCTATGCCGCTCGAGATTCGAAGCGCATCTACAACGTAATCCGTCTCAATAGGGTTTGGAAAAATGGCAACAGGTACTGTGAAGTGGTTCAACGATGCAAAGGGTTTTGGTTTCATCACGCCGGACGACGGCGGTGAGGACCTGTTTGCACATTTCTCCGAAATCCAGTCCAAGGGTTTCAAGTCGCTCCAGGAGAATCAGAAGGTGAGCTTCGAAGTCAAGCAAGGCCCGAAGGGCAAGCAAGCTTCGACGATCCAGCCGCTGTAAGTTTCAGCGCACTCGCCTCTGGCAACGAAACGGCCCTCACGGGCCGTTTTGCTTTGGTGCGCACAATAAAGTAAAACGTTATTCAGATGCACCATTTGCGAGCGTTCACTGTTCCTTACCGATCTATCGAATAACTCAGTAGAATCGCGGTATCTTTTTTCAACGCCGCAAACACTCGCGGTGATGCGCAATTATTTCCTCTCACTCGTGTGAACTCGGCCAGCAATCGGAAAAAATGCCGCACGCTCGTTCGGCATAAAACAAATGCATTGCTTGTCGCCCTTTGCGTTTTTGCATGGGATGCCTCCGCGCAAACGTTCGCGGCCAATGCAAAAGCGGCGCGCTTCGTCAGCGACGTCGTGATGAACGACTTTCATACGGCCCAGGCAGGCGGCGGCTACGTCTTTTCATACGACAGCCACGAAACCGAAGCGACCCTTTCGACCCGGCTCGACCGCTGGTTTTCCGGAACCGACCCGCAAGCGCTCACCATGGAGCCCGCGGAAAAGCAGGCGCTCTTCAGCTTTTACTGGGCGGCGACCATGATGCCCGCCAATTCGCCGTGTTTCCGCGATATCGCCGATCCGGCCTGCGGCGAAGATCTGTCGAAGTGGATGGCCCGCGAACTCGATGACGATCCGCGCTTCATCCGTGCTTACGAGTCCGCGAAAAAGCCGCTCGGCCTGCCGCCGCTCGAACGCAACGCGCACTGACGACCGGGCGCACATAGCGCGAGCGACAGGTCCCAGCGACCGGCTTGCGCCGGAAACACGTCGCGCAGGCTCGTCGGACCGGCGCGGCTTTGAGCGTATCGTCCGCGCTGTCTTCGTGCGGATCGCGCAGCAACACGATCTTCGCCGCGATGCTCACGAGCAGCGACAGCGCACCGATGGTTTCGAGCAAAGCGGGAAACATGATGGTCCCCTTGGGTCTGTTCACCTATAAACGGCCAACCCCTGGCTTAAATTCAACTCGGCGGAAATCGGCCGCATTGCTGCGACCCTGGTGTCGATCACTGGTTCGACAACATCGGCCCGTAGGTCTTCACAAAGAACGCGATGGTGATGCCGGCGCTGACGAGCAACGTGCCCGCGCGAATCCAGTGCGGCGGCGCGCGCCGGCCGAGTTGCGCGCCGCTATAGCCGCCCACAATTGCCGCGAGCAGCATCGCGATCGTCTCCGGCCAGCGCACGGCCTGCGCCACCGCGAAAGTCACCACCGCGACCGAGTTGGCCGCGCTCACGAGCAGCGTGCGCGGCGCGTTCAGGCTCTTCAGGTCGCGCGAATCGAGCAGGCCCCACACCGCCATCATCATGATGCCGACCGCCCCGCCGAAGTAGCCGCCATATACGCCGAGCGCGAACTGGATCGACAGCACCGCCTCCGCGCCGATATGCCAGCGCCGCCGCAACGCCTCGCCGAGCTTGCGGCCGAACGCAAGCGTCAGGCTCGCGCACAGCAAGAGCCACGGCAGCACGAAGGAGAAGGTCTTCGACGACGTCGACAGCAAGAGCGCCGCGCCGACGAAACCGCCGATGAGCGTCATGACGAGCATCTTGCGCATCGATACCGAACCGACGGGGCCGAGCCCGTCGCGATACGCCCACGCGCTCACCACGCCGCCCGGAAACAGTGCGACGGTACTCGATGCGTTCGCCTGAACCGGTGGCAAGCCGGCGGCGATCATCGCGGGCAGGCTCACGAACGAGCCGCCGCCCGCGAGCGCATTCATCGCGCCCGCAAGAAAACCCGCGCCAATGACGAGAATTAAGGGTTGCATGCGACAGATGCTAACGATGCCGCCAGCCGCTTACAATCTGGCATTTCCAATGCGAGGCTTCGGCGAAACCGAAGGATGCGGCATGCGTTTCGATCTGACCGACATGCGGCTTTTCCTGACTGTCGTTGAGCGAGGCAGCATCACGGCCGGCGCGCAGGCCATGCATCTCGCGCTGGCCTCGGCGAGCGAGCGCATCGCGGGCATGGAGGCCGCGCTCGGCGCGCCGTTGCTGGAGCGCAACCGGCGCGGCGTGCAGGCGACCGCCGCGGGCGACGCCTTCGTGCGCCACGCGCGCGCGATCCTCGGCCAGGTCGAGCAGATGCGCGGCGAGTTGCGCTCGTTCGCGACCGGACTCAAAGGCCGCATCCGGATGATGTCGAACACGGCGGCGCTGGCCGCCTTCCTGCCGCCGCGGCTCACGGAATTTCTCGCGACCCATCCGGATCTTTCGATCGATCTCGACGAGCGCCCGAGCGTCGAGATCGTGCAGGCGATCGCCGAAGGCCGCGCGGAACTCGGCATCGTTTCGGATACGGCGGACCTGGGGCTGCTTCAGACCCATCTGCTCGCGCAGGATCAACTGGTGGTCGTGGCGAATGGCGTGCATCGCCTGGCGAGGGAACGCGCGGTGGCGTTCGCCGAAATCGTCGGCGAGGCGTTCGTCGGGTTATCGGACGCCGCGCTCGAAATGCATCTGGCCGAACGCGCGTCGCGGCTCGGCAGACAGATGAGCTACCGCATCCGAATGCGCAGCATCGACAACATCGGCATGCTCGTCGAGGCGGGCATCGGTCTCGCGATCTTGTCGGAGGCGTCGGCGCGCATGCTGGAGCGCCCCGCGCTCTCGATCGTGCCGCTCTCGGAACCGTGGACGACACGCCGCCTGCACCTGTGCGCCCGCGACTTCGACGCCCTCACTCCGCACGCCCGCCTGCTCGCGCAGACGTTGATGACAGGCACTAGTCCGAGCTAGAACGGCCGCCCGACGATGAAAGGATCGACCGCGCCGATCGCCTTGAGATCGCGATTCGCGTACGGCAACCTGTGCAGCACGTAGCGCATGGCGTTGAGTCGCGCGCGTTTCTTGCAATCGGAGCGCACGACGGTCCAGGGCGTGTCGGCGCTATCGGTGTGCGCGAACATCGTTTCCTTGGCTTGCGTGTAGGCGTCCCACTTGTCGAGCGATGCGAGATCGACCGGGCTCAGCTTCCACTGCTTGAGCGGATGGATCTCGCGTTCCTTGAAACGCCGCCGCTGTTCGGCGCGGCTCACGGAAAACCACAGCTTGATGACGTGCGTGCCGCTTTGCGAAAGATGGCGCTCGAACGCGGGCACCTGTTGCACGAATTCGTCATACTCGCGCGGCGTGCAGAAACCCATCACGCGCTCCACGCCGGCGCGGTTGTACCACGAGCGGTCGAAAAGGACGATTTCGCCGGCCGTCGGCAAATGCTCCACGTAGCGCTGAAAATACCATTGCCCCCGCTCGCGCTCGGACGGCTTTTCCAGTGCGACCACGCGCGCGCCGCGCGGGTTCAGATGTTCCATGAAACGTTTGATGGCGCCGCCCTTGCCCGCCGCGTCGCGTCCTTCGAACAGGATCACGACGCGCTGACCCGTGTCGCGCACCCACGCCTGCAACTTCAGCAACTCGACCTGCAGGCGATACTTCTGTTTCTCGTACGCACGCCGCGACATCAGATGCCGGTACGGATAGCCGCCTTCGCGCCACGACGGCGACAGTTCGTCGTCGGGATCGGTCGAGCCGTTGGCCGTTCGCAGCACGGTGTCGCCATCGAAAAGATGGGCGCGTAACGTGGATATCTCATCTGGCGACATACCGCCGATCAGGGTTCTCACGGTATCGACGAGCGATTCCGTCTCCTCGCGCTCCTGTGATCCGAGCCGCTGGAGTATGTCATCGACGCTGTTCGTCAGCAGGCCATGCGCCGCTTCGACCGCGCAGCCCGTTTCCTCCTCTTCGATGCAGGCCGGCAGCGCTTCAGGCTTGTCTGGCGATATCACCTTTATTCCTTCCTCTCGTTGTTGCTTCGGCGTCTCTGCCTCTCACGTCTCTCAGGCGGCTTCCTGCGCCTTTCTCAAGACAGCGTACATCTTGTCCTTCAACAACAGCTTTTCCTTCTTCAGCGATTCGATGGCGAAGGAATCAGCAGGGCTGACGCCCGTCTCCATGTTGTTGATCTGATGATCGAGTTCGTTGTGACGCTCGAAGAGACGCGAGAAATGGGCATCCTCGCTCTTCAGGCGCGAGATGAGATCGCGATATTCAGGAAACATGCGGTGATCCTCCGGTGGTTCGTTTCGAGTGTTTCGAAGTACATACTACCTACCGGACTCGCTTATTTGTTAGACGAATATCAAATATGGCTGCGGTAAAGCGTCGCAAATCGTATCGAATGCACTTAGGCAAAACCCTCCTGTTTCCGGGCATCGTCCTTGCACACAATGAAGGCGCTGGCTGTGCATCCGCATGGCGAGCATGAGCCAAGGAGGCCGTCATGAAGAAGAGCCGCAATCGCGCGCACCGTCGCGCCATGCATATTGCGTTGATCGCCGGCGTGGCCGGCATGTGCTTCGCCACGGCAGCCAGTGCGGACAGTCAGGCCGCAAAGAAGATGGGACAGATGGGCGTCATCAATCAGACGCTCCAGCCGAAGCCCGCGAACAACTATTCGAACACCCCGAACGCGAACACGGCCAATCCGAGCTACAACGCAAATCCAGCCTATAACCCGAACACCGCCAACGCCGCGAACAACGCGAACGCAGCGAACGCAGCGCGTAACGGAGCGGCCGCCACAGCCACCGCCCCGAAAAAGTAAGCCCATCCCTTCACGCCGCCGCCCGCTGGGCCGGGCGGCGCTCTATATCCCCGCCAATCGACCGCGCGCGCGCGTACATTCGCGCACGTCCGATCTTTTATACTTGACTCATGGCCCAGGCGCTCAGGCGCACACTTTCGAGTCCATGAAAAAGATCAAGCCCGGTCTCGTGCTGGAACTCGCCGCCAATCTGCTGCTGCCATGGCTGGCGTATCGCGTGGCGCTGCCGTATTGGGGCGATGTCGGCGCGCTCTATGCGTCGGCCGCGCCGCCGCTCGTGTGGAGCATCGTCGAGTTCGCGCGCTCGCGTCGTGTCGATGCGCTCTCCGCGCTCGTGCTGTTCGGCATCGCGCTGTCGATCGTGATGCTCGCGATGGGCGGCAGCCCGCGCATTCTGCTCGTGCGCGAATCGCTGGCAGCGGGCGCGACGGGCATCGTGTTCCTGGTCTCGCTGTTCTTCGAACGTCCGCTCATCTTCTATCTCGCGCGCGCCACCGTCACGCGCGAACAGGAAAACGGCGCCGAGCGCTTCGAGGCGTACTGGAGCGAAAGCGCGATGCTGCGCGCGTCGCTGCGGCTCATGACGTTCGTGTGGGGCGTGGGACTATCGCTCGAAACGCTATTGCGTTTCTGGTTCGCGTGGACCTGGCCGGTCGAGCGCTACCTCGTCGTATCGCCGGTCGTGAGCTACGCGATCTACGGCGGGCTGCTCGCGTGGACGTTCTGGTTTCGCGCACGGCTCATCGAACGTCAGGGCAAGAGCGCGCCGTCACGCGACGGGCTACTCGGCTAGGTTATCGGCGGGCGCATCGCACTGGGCGATATGACGCGCGATCGCCGCGTTCACCGCCGGCGCGTGCGTGAGCGGCCCCATGTGGCCCGCATCGGGCACGACGATCAGCTTCGCCGCCGGCATCAGATCAGGCAGCGTCTCGGCGATAAGGCGCGTCGGCGCGGGCGCATGCTCGCCGCGCATCACGAGCGTGGGAATGCGCAAGGCGGCATACGCGCTCGCCGGTGTGGGCTCGTGAATCAGCGCGCGAAAATCGAGCGGCGCTTTCGGCACCCAGCGTGTGAGCATGGCCTGAATGGAAGGCCGCAACGCCGACCACGCGCCCCGTCCGCTCCAGTAATCGACGAACGAGCTTGCCGCGCCACGCAGATCGCCCGTGACGACGCCTTCCGCCGTGCGCGCCGCGATCGCGAGAATCTCCGCGAATTCCGCCGCGCCACGCGCGCCCATGCCCTTCAGCAAATGAAACGCCGACGGTTCATAGAGCGTGATGCTCGCGACGCCGTGGGGCCTTTCCAGCGCGGCGCGCAACGCGACGCCGCCGCCGTACGAATGCCCGACGAGATGCACCTTGCCGCGCTGGCGATCGATGATCTCGACCGTGCGCGCCGCTTCGTCCGCGAGCGTGAAAGCGCGCTCGCCGCTCCACGGGCCCACGCTATCGCAGCCGTAATGCTCCGGCGCGATGAGCGTGTAGCGCGTTCTGGCGGAGCCGAGTGCATCAAGCGTTTCGCCGAGCTGGCGCCATTGATTCGCGCCCGCGCCGGAGCAATGCAGCGCGATGACGGGCGCGTCGGCGTGTTGGTCGTTCGACATCTTCATCCATGCGTTCCCGGTTCGTTGAAGATCACTCGTCGATGTCGACGGCACGCATACGACGCTCGAGTTCGCCGATATCGACGGACGATGCGAGATAGGCATCGCGCCGGCCATGTTCCGCGCGATCCAGCAGCACTTCGGTCCGGCCGACCAGAAACGGCAGCACGATATCTCTCGAAAAATTGATCAGGTATCCCAACATGATTCGCTCCACTTGCACTAACGGGTCGGTCAATGACATGCCGGCTGAGCGAACGTGCAACGTGCTGAAGCGAGGTCGCTGAGGCGGCGGGTGTCGGCTTTGAATGCAGCCTCCGTGCCAGTTTCCCGAAACCACCGTGCGACAAGGCACGACGCGAATTCAGCCGCGCGCCGGCTGATAAAATGTCGGGCGCGAACCAACGCTTTCAGTTCCGAGAGCGGGCAACCGACAAACACATCATCGGACGATCCGAAAGCGAATCCATGCTCTCGATACCGCGCTAACGCGGCGAATATTCCTTCGGCGCCGACTCAAGCTTTCATGAAACCGCGCCGTAAACGGGTCTGATGGCCGCGCGATAAGATACGGCTGCTTTCACTCGGAGACAACGGCGTGCTCATTCGCCATTCGCTCACTTCAAGGATGACGGTGTTCATCGTCGTCGTCTGCGTGCTTCTGATCGGCACCGACGTGTGGCGCAGCGTCGCCGCGCGCCGCGTGCAGATGGACGAGATGACTTCGGCGACGTCGAACCTCGCGCGCGCGATGGCGCAGCACGCGAACGACACCTTCAAGGAAGCCGACACGACGCTCATCGGCATGGTGGAACGCGTCGAGGAGGACGGCACGTCGCCCGAAGCGCTCGCGCGCATTCATCGTTCTCTGGTCACGCGCGTGCAGCAGTTGCCGCAATTGAACGGCCTCTTCATCTACGACAAGAACGGCGCGTGGCTCGTCAACTCACAGCCCCGGCTCGACTCGCGCTTCAACAATTCCGACCGCGAATACTTCGAATATCACCGCACCCACACCGATCAGAACTCTCATATCGGCCCGCCCGTGAAGAGCCGCTCGACGGGCAAATGGATCGTGCCGGTATCGCGCCGCATCGATGCGCCCGACGGCAGCTTCGCGGGCGTCGCGCTCGCGACCATCGACATCGAGTTCTTCTCGCGTTTCTATGACAGCCTCGACCTCGGGCAATCGGGCGCGGCCGTGCTCGTGCTGAATTCAGGCGTGATGGTCGTGCGCCGCCCGTTCGAGGATCGCTTCGTGGGCAAGAACGTAATCGATACCGCGCTGTATCGCGCGCATCTCGAACACGACGGTTCGGGCGTGTTCACGACGCGCTCGTCGCAAGATCACGTCACGCGCCTCAACAGCCTGCGGGAATTGCAGGACTATCCGTTGTTCGTGGCCGCGGCGCTTTCACGCGATGAGATCCTCGCGCCCTGGTGGCGGGACACGGTCTGGCACGCGTGCGTGTCGATCGTGCTCGCGCTCGTGCTGGCGATGTTCGGCTCGACCCTCGTGCGACAGGTCAACGCGCGTATCCGCATCAGGCAGGAACTCGTCCGCAGCCTCGCGACCACCCAGACCGTGCTCGACACCGCCATCAGCCCGATCATCACCGTGGACGAGCGCGGCGCAATCCGCTCGTTCAACTCGGCGGGCGAAAGGGTGTTCGGCTACAAGGCGAAGGAGGTCATCGGACAGAACATCCGCATGCTGGTGCCGCCCCATCATCTGGATGCGTATAACGAATACATCATGCAATTCAAGGGGCCGACAGGCGTCGCGACCGCTGATTGCGAACTCGCGGGACAGCGCAAGGACGGCACCTCGTTTCCGGCGCACGTCTCGACGGGCGCCATGCGTCTGGATGGCGCTTTGCATTTTGTATCGGTAATTACGGATATCTCGCGCCAGAGAAAGGAACGCAGCGAGCTTGCCGACGCGCGCGATCAGTTGCTGCTGGCCGCTGAAATCGCCGAACTGGGCATCTGGTCGTGGGATATCGCCACGGGCAAGCTGCACTGGAACGCGCGCATGTTCGAGATCTATCAGTACCCGCCGGAATTGCTCGACAACGGTCTGCACTTCGAGCACTGGCGCTTGCGGGTTCATCCCGACGACCACGACAGCATCATGGCCGACGTGCGCGCCGCCGCTGCGGGAGAAACCGAGACGCTGCCGCCGTTTCGCATCGTTCTTCCGGACGGCACGACGCGGCGCATCCAGAGCGGCCTGCGCACGCAGCGCAACGCGGACGGCGTGCCCGTCGTGATGACGGGCGTGAACTACGACGTCACCGATCAATATCAGCTGGAATTCCATCTGCGCGACGCGAAGGAACAGGCCGACGCGGCGAGCGCGGCCAAATCCTCGTTCCTCGCGAACATGAGTCACGAAATCCGCACACCGATGAACGCCGTGCTCGGCATGCTGCATCTCGTGCAACTGACCTCGCTCGACAACCGCCAGCAGGACTACGTGAGCAAGGCCGAAACTGCCGCGAAATCGC
This sequence comes from Burkholderia sp. THE68, assembly GCF_009938265.1. Taxonomy (NCBI): domain Bacteria; kingdom Pseudomonadati; phylum Pseudomonadota; class Betaproteobacteria; order Burkholderiales; family Burkholderiaceae; genus Burkholderia; species Burkholderia sp. THE68. The sequence continues at coordinate 1,400,343 of NZ_AP022319.1, read as the reverse complement.
TGCTGAGTCTGCTCAACGACATCCTCGACTATTCGAAGATCGAAGCAGGCAAGCTGCAACTCGATATCCATCCGTTCGAGCCTGAAAAGCTGATGGAAGAACTGGGCATCGTGCTGTCGGGCAATCAGGGCGCGAAAGACGTCGAAGTGCTGTTCGATCTCGACCCGAGCTTGCCTTCCGTGCTCGTCGGCGATGGCTTCCGGCTTCAGCAGGTGCTCATCAACCTCGCGGGAAACGCGCTCAAGTTCACGTCGGCGGGGCAGATCGTCGTGAGCGTCCATCGACTCGAAAGCTCGCACGATGCAACAGGCGCGTCGATGCGCGTACGCATCGCGGTGAGCGACAGCGGCATCGGCATCAGCGAGGAACAACTCGAACGCATCTTCGAAGGCTTTACGCAGGCCGAGGCCTCCACTTCGCGACGTTACGGCGGTTCCGGCCTCGGGCTCGTAATCAGCAAGCGGCTCGTCGCGATGATGGGCGGCCAGCTCGAAGTCGAAAGCCGTCTGGGAGAAGGCAGCCGCTTCTGGTTCGATATCACGCTCGGCGTGGAAGCGTCCGGCGTGCTATCGCATGACGAACGCGCGACGCTTCATCGAGGCGCGCGCATTCTCATCGCCGACGACAACGCGATCGCCGGCGAGATTCTCTCGCGCACGGTACGTTCGCTCGGCTGGCAGGCGGATCTCGTGACGAGCGGAAGCGATGCGGTCGAGCGTATCGGCGCGGCGGCGCGGCGTGGTGCGCCTTACGACATCGCCCTGCTCGACTGGCGCATGCCCGGACTCGACGGCCTGAGCACGGCGAAGCAGATCCGCGCGATGGACGTGAAGATTGCGCCGCCGCTCGTGCTGCTCGTCACCGCCTTTGGCCGCGAAGTCCTGAGAGAAGCGCAGGACGACGGCGCCGCGCCCTTCGCGGGCTTTCTGACGAAGCCCGTGACGACGAAGCAACTCGTCGCCGCGATTCGCGCCGCATTGCCCGGCGATATCGAAGCCGCGCAACTTCAGACGATGCCGCCTGCGGTCAAAGCGCAGCGCCTCCAGGGACTTGCGCTGCTCGTGGTCGAGGACAACGAGCTCAATCGTCAAGTCGCCGAAGGGCTGTTGCTCGCGGAAGGCGCGCACGTGTCGCTCGCGCAAAGCGGTCGCGAAGGCGTCGACAGGATCGTGGCCGACGATACGCGCTTCGATGCCGTGCTGATGGACGTGCAGATGCCCGATCTCGACGGCCTCGAAGCCACGCGCCTCATTCGTGCGGATGGCCGCTTCGCCGCGCTGCCCATCATCGCGATGACGGCCAACGCATCGAGTGCGGATCGCGAGGCCTGTTTGCAGGCGGGCATGAACGATCATGTCGGCAAGCCGATCGACGTGGAGCGGCTCGTCACGGTGTTGCGCGCGCAAGCCGGACACACGCCGACGGAACCGCACACGCAGGATGCGCACGCGGAGTCGATCATCGAGCCACGCGATTCGATCGTCGCGCGTTTCGGCGGCAATATCGATCTGATCCGGAATGCGGCTGACGGCTTCGGCGCGCAGGCCGACACGCAACTGACACGGCTCGCCACCGCGCTCGCCACGGGCGACGCGCAAGGCGCCGCATCGATGCTGCATGCGATCAAAGGCAGCGCGGGCACGATCGGCGCGGCAGCGCTCGCGAAGCTGGCCGCCACGCTCGAAAACGAGACGCACATGCTCGACACGACGCGCGTGAACCTGCCGCAAATGCGGCGATTGCTTGCATCGAGCGTCGCGCAGCTCGTCGATGAATTCGGCCGGCCGCAGGCGCCCACGGAATCGGAACAGAGCGCGCCGCCGCTCGAAGATGAAGACTGGCGCGCGCATCTGACCGCGATAATCGAACTGCTGGATGCATCGAATCTGCAGGCGATCGCGCTATCAGAGAAGCTGTCGCCGCATGCACCGAATGGTTATCGCGAGGACTTCGCGGATTTCCTCACGCGCGTGCGTGCGCTCGACTTCGCGCACGCATCCAGAATGGCGCGCGAGATGCTCGAACAGGCCTGAACGGAAGTTATCGCTCAGCCACCGCGCGCATCACGCGCGAACACCGGAAACGGATGAACGCGCGCGCCTGCCGATGAATCCAGCAATGCGCGCGACTCGTCCAGCGCCTTTTTCGCCGAGTCCAACGCGGCCAGCACGCGCGCGTGCAGCACAGCGGAGCGAGCTGGCCTTGCGATGACATCGGCCGCGCCCGCATCGAGTGTGCATTGCTCGGTCTGGACATCGCGTGCATCCGCGAGCACGACGATGGGCACGTGAGGAAGCTTTGCGAGCAATGCATGCACCGCTTCGCAAGGGTTGTCGCAGCAACGCGCATCGAGCACGATCGCGTCCGGTTCCTTGTTCTGCGCGAGACGCAGCGCGGCTTCGCAGTCCGTCACCACGTCGAGCGCGCCGATCGACTGAAGCGCGTGACGATGCGCTTCGACCATGTCGTCCGCGAGGATGCCCAGCACGCGCACGCCCGTAGGCTTGGGCGCCGCTTGCACGCCCGCCTCGTGCAGACGCGCCTGCGCTTCCATCACGCGGCGTCTCAGACTGAGTTGCGCTCGCACGCGCGCTTGCAGGCGCGGCGCGACGAGCGGTTTGATCACGTAATCGGCCGCGCCAATGCGAAAGGCATCGACTTCGAGCGCGGGCGCGTCGTGACTGGTGACGAATATCACCGGCACACGCGCGAGCTTCGCATCGCTCTTGAGGATCTCGCAGACATCGAAGCCCGTCATGTTGGGCAGGTTCGCATCGAGCAGAATGAGATCGGGCGTCGCTTCGCGCGCCAGGGCGAGCGCGGCTTCGCCGGTGGTGGCAAAACGCTGGTCGGGAAATTCGGCGAGCATTTCGCCGATGATGCGGATCATGGCCGGATCGTCGTCGACGAGCAACAGGCGCGGTTGATAGGCTGAAGCGGAGTGGTCTGCTTTATCCATGTTCGAACGGGTATTCATCAGACAAGAAACATGCACGAACTCTACGCCCGCGATGACGGTGTCGCAAACTCAAAAATTATCTGCAGGTATTAATTATCTGATATTTCAGCGGGCGCACAATTTCATTTCCACAGATACTTGCTGAACAAATCATATTCATAAGCAGATAAGTAATTCATGCCGACGCCCGCTTCGGCCTCGAAAGCCATATGGCGTAACGCAATGTGCGCCAAAGCACAGACGTACGCGAAAATTTCGCACGACCGTGTCGCAAAAAATGCTCCGACGTTTTCAATCGATTCGGCCGATCAATGTAAACATTTAAAATCGGGTTATCGTTTGCGAGGCTTTTTCGGCTGACCTTTCCGGGCGCATACTGAGGCAATACCTATAAAAGTCGGGAAAAAGCCATGTACGGGGAAGCCAGAACGCTCTATTTCGCTGGGCGCGCGGTATCGGAGGATCTGGCCGAGCGTTTGCACGCTCGGGGATGGTCCATCGAGCGCATCGATCCTGCGAAGCCGCTCAAATCCAGCAAGCAAGGCAAGCGCGCCGCCGCCGGCATCGTCGATCTGACGAGTCGTGGCTATGCGAAGGAAGCGGCCACGCTGACTGGCTTGCTCGCGAGTTATCAGATCGGCTGGGTTGCGGCGGTCGATGCCGAACATGTCGAAAGCCCCGAGATTTGCCGCCTGATTCGCGACTTCTGTTTCGACTATGTGACAGTGCCTGCTTCAGCGGATCGTCTCGTCGATGCGGTCGGGCATGCTTACGGCATGGTTTCTCTGCACGACACGGCCTGCAACGATCCCCGCAAGGACGACTTCAAGGAAGGCGGCATGGTCGGCTCCTGCGACGCGATGCAGGCGCTGTATCGTTCGATCCGCAAAGTCGCCATGACCGATGCGCCCGTGTTCATCTCCGGCGAATCCGGCACCGGCAAGGAACTCACGGCGGTCGCAATCCACGAGCGTTCGGTGCGGCGCGATCAACCATTCGTCGCGATCAATTGCGGCGCGATTCCCGCGCACCTGCTGCAATCGGAACTCTTCGGATATGAGCGCGGCGCGTTCACCGGCGCGAATCAGCGCAAGATCGGCCGCGTCGAAGCCGCCGATGGCGGCACGCTCTTTCTCGATGAAATCGGCGATTTGCCGCTCGAAAGCCAGGCGAGCCTGTTGCGCTTTCTGCAGGAACGCAAGATCGAGCGGCTGGGCGGACAAGGTTCGACCGATGTCGATGTGCGCATCATCTCGGCGACGCACGTCGATATGCAAACCGCGATGATCGAAGGACGCTTCCGCGCGGACTTGTACCATCGTCTGTGTGTATTGCAGATCGACGAGCCGCCGCTGCGCGTGCGCGGCAAGGATATCGAGTTGCTCGCGAATCACATGCTCGAGCGCTTCAGAAAGGACGCGAGCCGGCGGCTGCGCGGCTTTTCGCCTTGTGCGATTGCGGCACTTCATAACTATGGCTGGCCCGGCAACGTGCGCGAGCTGATCAATCGTGTGCGCCGCGCGATCGTCATGTCGGAAGGCAGGCAGATTCTCGCAAGCGATCTCGAACTCGGTGAGTACGCAGAAGCCGCACCGATGACGCTCGCGCAGGCACGCGAGGCCGCCGAGCGGCAGGCGATCGAAGTGGCGCTGCTGCGCCATCGTGGACGACTCGGTGAAGCTGCGGATGAACTGGGCATCTCTCGCGTCACGCTGTATCGCATGTTGACGGCGTATGGCTTGCGCGCAAAGACGGATCGGCCGCTGGAGGCGTCAGGGGCTTAAGCGTTTCATGATTCGCTTAACAACGCGAAAAGGAACCTTTATTCGCGTTAGTCACTCCAACCACCGCATCGCAATCGATGCATCGTGAAAGCCTGAAGCGGCGTGCGCGCATCATGCGCCGTTAGCCTCGTCATGCATTTCCTCTCGTAGCCCGCTGGCGCATTCTCGCGACGCCAGACCACGCGCTGCGCAGTCACGTTTCATTCATATGCGGCCCGCCCGAATGCTTTTCGGCGCGTCCATATCGCGCTTTTGCGCCATGCCATAACTTTGACTCGCACGTCGACTCCCTCGTGTGCGGGCACTGGCGTGCAGCGAGTAACGTCGAGTCGTATCAATCATGGTTTCGCTCAATAACAATACTTCCCTCGTTCGTCAATTCTCGAACTATGCCGTACCCACCGTGCTCGCCGCGTGGGTCTACTGCATGCATTCGGTCATCAGCGGCATATTCATCGCGCGTCACGTCGGCGCCGATGCGCTGGCCGCGTTGAATCTGCTCGTCCCGCTGCTCTATCTGCCTTATGCGTTCAGCGTGATGATCGGTGTGGGCGGTTCGACGCTCGTCTCGCGCCTGCTCGGCGAGCGGCGCGAACGCGATGCCGCCGAAGCCTTTACGCAGGCGTTATGGTTGCTCGGTCTGTGCGGTGTCGCCTTCGCGCTCGCCATCTATTTCCATGCCGACACGTTCGTGCAATGGACCGGCGCACGCGGCGAACTCGCGCGTCTCGCCAAAGACTTCCTGCATGCCTATGCGCCGTTCGTGCTGTTCCCGACCGCATGCTATGCGCTCGAACTCTTCTTGCGCATCGAAGGCGCGGCGAAGTTCGGTCTCGTCTGCCTGATCGCGGGCGGCATCGCCGATGTCGCATTGACATGGTGGATGGTGGGCCAGATGGACTGGGGCATGCGCGGCGCGGCGATCGCGTCGGGCATCAGTCAGGCGCTCGCCTGCATCCCGATGCTGGCTTATCACTTCATCAAGGCGCAACGCGTTCGTCCCGTCGCCCGTGCCTTCGCGCGCCTCGATCATGCATGGCGCATGGCCTACAACGGCGTGTCGGAATTTTTGGGTGAGATCGCGCCGAGCGTCACGCTGTTCGCGTTCAATCACGCGGTATTGCGCTGGCTCGGCGATACGGGACTCGTCGCATTCGCTGTCGTCGAATATATGACGATGATCGCATCGGTCACGATGGTCGCGCTCGTGCAAAGCATGCAGCCTATCGTGAGCTTTCAGCGTGGCGCGGGCAACGCGCACGCGGTGTCGCGCGCGTTTTCCATCGGCATATCGGTTACGGCGGGCTTCGCGCTCGCCGCCGCGTTCGCGATTCTCACGCTCGCGCAACCGCTCGGCGCGCTCTTCCTGCCCGACAGTCCCGCAGCGCAGGCACTGCTGCGCGATGCCTTGCCGTGGTGCGCGCTCGCCTTCTTGCCCGCCGCCATCAACGTCGCGATCAGCGGCTATCTGACGGCGATCGAAGCACCGCTCGCCTCGTTGATCGTCGCCTTGCTGCGCAGTTGGCTATTGCTGTTGATGATGCTGTGGCTGCTGACCGAATGGCTCGGGCCGCGCGGTCTCTGGATGACCGTCGCTGTAACCGAACTGGCTACGCTTGCGGCGAGCATCGTGCTCTATCGAAACCGGGGCAGGCGTTTCGAACTCCATGCGCGTCCTCGCGTTCAGGCGTCGCGCGTCAGATGAAAACGTCGATCGATCGATGCGAGCAGGCGTCTCGACAGGCGCGTCGCACGTCCCTGTATCAAGCGGTCGGACACACGCGAGAGACCATAAGACACGACGAGCACCGCGATCAGCGTCGCGCCGAACAACGCAAGCGACGTTTCGCCATCCGTCTCCCCGAACGCGCGGTCGAAGAAATGAAACGTCGCGTAGACGCAGATGAAGTGCCAGAGATAAATGCCATAACTTTCGCGGCCGAGCGCGGCGGCGCATCGTCGGATGAACGTGATGCGCGGCGCCCGACGCATTGCATCGCGATGATTGCGGGCGCGGCGCGTGCACACGAACAGGAGAAATGCCACCGCGCTGCACGCGGCGAACACCGGGGCGAGCGCGTGCGCCTTGTCAAGCCATACACCGAGCGCGCCCGTCATCAGCGCGAACCCCACGGCCAGCGAAAGAAAGAGCCATACCCTGGACTTCGTCACATCGGCGGCGCCGAGCAGATGCGGGCGGAACGCATACCACGCCCACATGCCGATGATGAAACACGGGCCCTGCACCGGCGGCCAGAAATAGCTGAACGTGTTGTTGGCGACATTGCAATCGAGCGTACCGTTGCAATCGCTCATCGACAGCACGCCAAGCGATAGTCCGAGCAGCAGGACCGTGGCCAGCAACAAACGCACACGATTCATCGCCAGGAAAAACAGCAGCGGCGCGATCAGATAGAACAGCATTTCCACGCCGATCGACCATCCGCCGGGCACGACGTTGTTGATCGCCGTCGGCGACAGCGCGTGCAGAAACACCATGTTGAGCAGGATGTCCATTGGACCGTGCGCGCCGAGGATCCATGCGCGTTCGACGCCCGAGCGCATCGCGCCATAGCTGATGAGACCGTAGATCGCGATCGCCGCGTAGTACAGCGGCGCAATGCGAAAGAAGCGCTTGATATAAAAGCGCAGCGTGACATGACGCGCATCCGCGCAGCGCGCGTGATCCGTTTCGAGCGTCATGAAGATCGTGATCGCGCTGATCACGAAGAATAACTGCACGCCGTATTGGCCCATGCGCGCGACGAGCGTCACGGCACCGGGCAGATTGGGAAACTGAAATGACAGGTGAACTGCTACGACCCCGACGATCGCGAGCGCCCGGCCTGCGTCGAGCGCGGCAACACGTCCTTGCTCCATCGATATATTCTCCTCGCGGTTGATGCCGACCTTCAAAGGCTGCGAGGCCCGTGGACAACGGTGTTTTCGACGAAGTTCCGCAGCATCGGCTATAAGCGGCAAGTCTTACAAGAAGAAACTTCATACACGTACAGATACAATTTTCGCGTTGGCGGGACGGGTTCAATCGTCTAGACGGCGGGCGCATCCCGCCTCAAAAACCGCAGGATGCGGCTCGCGACCGTACTCGCCTGCTCCTGTTGCACCCAATGCCCCGCCCCTTCGATCAGATGCGTTGCGCGAAAGTCCGTGCAGGCGAGAACACGCATCGCTTCGAAATCGCCCGGACGCTGGTAGTAGCCCCAGTCGCTCGCGCCCGCGACGAAGCATGACGGCACGTCGATCGTGCGTCCCGACCACATGCGCAATGCCGCCGCATAGCGCGCGTCGGTGCCGCAGCGATACCAGTTCAACCCGCCCTGAAAGCCCGTGCGCGCGTATTCGCCCGCATACACGTCCAAGTCCCGGTCGGTGAGCCACGCGCATGCAGCGATGTCGTCCGCGCCGGGCATGTGTCCGGCGACGGTCTGCGGCATCGTGGCATCCGCGTTCATCACGTAATAAGTCGGCAGCATCGCGAGTTGTTCGGCGCTCACCGATGCAAGCGGATGCGGTTGATTGCCCGCCCAGTCCGCGCTCTTCACGTAGTAGTACGCGCGCAGGAACGCCGCGAGCCCTTGCGGCGCGTGCCACATGTCGTCGTTGGCCTGTGCGCCCGAGTAATACCATTGATAATGCTTGCGCGGCGGATCGAGCGATGCGAGCGCCCTGACCGCCTCGTCCATGATCGATGAAGCCGTTTCGACGCGCGCAAGCCGCGCATCGTCCTTTGCGGTGTTGAACGCGAATGCCGGCGGCCCGGCGAACGGCGCGCTCATCATCACGACGGACGCGAACACGTCGGGACGAATCAATGCGCACCAGGCCGCCACGGGCGAGCCGAAGTCATGGCCGATCACCGACGCCACCCTTCGATAACCCAGCGCCGATACGAGACCCAGCACATCGCGCACGAGATTCGGAAAGGTGAATTCGTTCAGGTCGGCATCGAACGAAACAGCGCCGCCGGTCGTGCGTCCATAACCTCGCTGATCCGGCGCGACGACATAAAAGCCCGCATCGGCAAGCGGCTTCATGATCTTGCGCCAGCTATAGGCGAGTTCAGGAAAACCGTGCAGAAGCACGATGCAGGGCCGCTCCGGCGCATCGTAGCCGGCTTCCAGCACATGCATCGAAAGGCCATTGCCGTTGTCGACCATGCGCGCGCGAATGCCCTCCGGCAACGGCAGATCGCTCAATGGTTCATTCATGCGAGTCTCCTGAATGGGCCATGAATGCATCTTGCGACGCGTTCATGCTTCGAGCAAGGCCGCGAAGCGGTCCGCGAGCGTCGGACGCGAACGCATGGGCCATATGGCGCTGAGTTCGAAGGGGGGAAGGTTGTCGCCGTCGCGCACATCGCAGAAGCGCACGCCGGCGAATTGCAGCGCGGTGACCGATTGCGGCAGCAGCGATGCGCCGCACCCTGCCGCGACACACGCAAGCACGGTCAGCGAGCGATTCGCGTCCTGCACGACATTCGCCTCGCATCCGGCCTTGCGAAAAGCACTCAGGATGCCCGCGCGCACCACCGGCAGCTGATCGCCCGGAAACCACACGAGCCCCGCATTCGAGAGATCCTTCAGGCCGACCTTGCCGTCATCGCCGACAGAAAACGATAGCGGCAGCACTGCAAGCAGACGCTCCCTGACGATGAGCTTCTCGCGCATGCGCCCGCCCACTGCGACGGGCGTATGCAGCAAACCGATATCGATGCTGCCCTTCTCCAGCGCGCTCGCCTGTTCCGCATTGCTCATTTCCCTGAGCATGAGTTCGACGTTGGGCACTTCCTCGCGCAGCGCCGCAATCGCACGGGGCAGCAGACTGAAGAGCGCCGCCGATGCGAAACCGATCGTCAGACGCCCGCCGCGCTGCGCGCCGATCTCACGCGCGCGATGCGATGCGGCATCGATGCGCGCCACGCTCAGGCGTATGTCTTCGACGATCGCCTCGCCCGCCGCTGTTAATTGCGCCCCGCGGCGCGTGCGCTCGAAAAGCTTCACGCCCAGGTCGCGTTCCATGCGTGAAAGCGCCTGGCTCAGCGCGGGCTGCGCGATATCGAGCACGTCGGCTGCGCGCGTGACGCTGCCTGCATCGACCACGGCCAGAAAGTATTTGAGGTTGCGCGTCTCCATGTCGCGAGCATATCAAAACGATATGAAAGATGAACATATCCATAGTATGCGAGGCCGCTATTCATTTCTAGAATGCAGTGACACATGACACAACATGCGCCGGCTTAAAGCCCGCTCAGGAGACGCAAAAATGAATTGGTACCGTGAAGTTTCCACGGCGGAAAAACGCACGCTATGGGGCTGCTTCGCAGGCTGGGCGCTCGATGGCGTCGACACGCAATTGTTCAGTCTGGTGATTCCGACGCTCATCGCGACATGCGGCATCGGCAAGGGACAAGCGGGGCTGATCGGCGGGGCGACGCTCGTCGCGGGCGCCCTGGGCGGGCTCTTTGCGGGCGTGCTGTCCGATCGCATCGGGCGCGTCAAGGCACTGCAAATAACCGTGCTCTGGTTCTCGCTTTTCACGTTTCTCAGCGCCTTTGCGCAGAATTTCGAACAGTTGCTCGTGCTCAAATCGCTGCAAGGACTCGGCTTCGGCGGTGAATGGACCGCGGGCGCCGTATTGCTCAGCGAGACCATTCGCGCGAAACATCGCGGCAAGGCCATGGGTATCGTGCAAAGCGCATGGGGCTTCGGCTGGGCGGGCGCGGTGCTGCTCTACATGATCGTGTATTCGTGGGTTTCTCCGGACTGGGCCTGGCGCGTACTGTTCGCCATCGGTCTGATTCCCGCGCTGCTCGTCGTCTATATGCGCCGCAATATCGAAGAGCCGCCGCGTGAAGCGAAGTCCGGCGAGCCGGATCACGCGCAACGTCAGGGCGCGTTCGCAATCCTCGCCGGCATCTTTCATCCTTCGGTGCTGCGCACGACGATAGTCGGCGGCCTGATCGGACTCGGCGCGCATGGCGGTTATCACGCGATCACGACGTGGCTGCCCACCTACCTCAAAACAGAACGTCATTTGTCGGTGCTCGGCACGGGCGGTTATCTGGCCGTGGTGATCACCGCGTTCATCGTCGGATGCTTCGTCAGCGCATGGCTGCAGGACAAGATCGGCCGCCGCAAGAACGTGATCCTCTTCGCGATCTGCTGCGCGGTCACGGTCAATATCTATGTGTTCCTGCCCATCGGCGATCTCGCGATGCTCATTCTGAGCTTCCCGCTCGGCCTCTTTTCCGCCGGCATTCCCGCGACGCTCGGCGCGCTTTTCAACGAGCTTTATCCGCAGGGCGTGCGGGGCACCGGCGTCGGCTTCTGCTACAACTTCGGGCGTGTCGTGTCGGCCGTGTTTCCGGTGCTCGTCGGGCACATGGGCAATTCGATGCCGCTCGGACAGGCGCTCGGCATCGACGCGGGTATTGCGTATGGACTCGTCGTCGTAGCGGCGTTGTTGCTGCCTGAAACACGAGGCCGCCGCATTGCAACGGCGCCCGCTCAAGCCTCGTCCTGAAGCCCCATGACACATTCACTTCATTCCACGCTCGCCGATGAGCAATGGCTCGAATCGGCCCCCGCCGCGATCGAAGCAATCGACAGTCACGCGCATGTCTTCGTGCGCGGTCTGCCGCTCGCGCCGCATCGCCGTCACGCACCCGATTACGATGCGACGCTCGATGCCTATGCGGAGCACCTGCGCGCGAACGGCGTCTCGCATGCGGTGCTGGTGCAGCCCAGTTTTCTCGGCACCGACAACTCGTTTTTCGTCGATGTGCTGCAACGCTATCCGCAACGATTTCGCGGCGTGGCCGTCATCGATCCTTCGATCAGCGACGCCGATTTGCAGCAACTCGCCGCGCACGGTATCGTCGGGATGCGGCTGAATCTCATCGGCCTCGCATTGCCCGATCTGCGTGACGCGCATTGGCGCGCGCTCTTCACGCGAATCAACGCGCTCGGCTGGCACGTCGAGATTCATCGCGACGCAGTGGATTTGCCGATGCTCATCACGCCGTTACTCGAACAAGGCTGCACGATCGTGATCGATCATTTTGGCCGGCCCGATCCTGCATTCGGCGCGAACGATCCTGGCTTTCGCTATCTTCTGACGACCGCGAAAAGCGGGCGTGTGTGGGTCAAACTGTCGGCGGCCTATCGCAGCGTGTGCGACGAAAACGGCACGGCGCTGGGGCAAACGCTCACGGCCGCATTGCTCGATTCTTTCGGCGCGTCGCGGCTCGTATGGGGCAGCGACTGGCCGCATACGCAGCATCGCGAGCTGATCGACTACGGCGCGTCGCGCGATGCGCTCGCCCGCTGGATTCCGGACGCATCGCTGCGTACCATCGTGTTGCGCGATGCGGCGCGCGCGCTGTTTCGCTTCGCCTGATGGCTGTGCGAGCGCCGAAGCGCGACGCGCGTTAGCATTGCATACGCTGACGCCGAACCCGAACTCTCTTTCCGGAACCGAAGCCATGACCACTTCTTCTTCCCGCCGCCGCGCCGCGTTTCGCGAACGGGTCAACGCACGGCGCGGTCTGCTGCTGCCCGGCGCATTCAACGCGATGAGCGCGCGTGTCGCCGCCGATCTCGGTTTCGAAGCGCTCTACATCACCGGCGCGGGCGTGACGAACATGTCGCTCGGCATGCCGGACCTCGGTTTCATCGGCCTCGCGGAAGTCGCGGAGCATACGTCGCGCATTCGCGATGCAGTGGACCTGCCGCTCGTCGTCGATGCGGACACGGGCTTCGGCAATGCGCTCAACGTGCGTCATACGGTACGCACGCTGGAGCGCGCCGGCGCCGATGCGATTCAACTCGAAGATCAGGTGATGCCGAAGAAGTGCGGCCATTTCGCGGGCAAGGCCGTTGTCTCGACCAATGAAATGGTCGGCAAGATTCGCGCGGCGGTGGATGCGCGCGAGGACGAGAACTTTCAGATCATCGCGCGCACCGATGCATGCGCGGTGGAAGGCTTCGATGCGGCGATCGAACGTGCGCGCGCCTTCGTCGAAGCGGGCGCGGACATTCTCTTTGTCGAGGCAATCGAGACGCCCGAGCAGATCGCATCGCTGCCGAAGCTGCTCGATGCGCCACAGCTCATCAACATCGTGATCGGCGGCAAGACGCCGGTGACCGATCGGGCCGATCTTGAACGTCTCGGTTTCAGCCTCGTGCTCTATGCGAATGCCGCGTTGCAAAGCGCCGTGCGCGGCATGCAGACGGCGCTCGGCGCGTTGAAATCGCAAGGACGGCTCGATGAAGATCCTGCTGTCGTTGCGCCCTTCGCCGAGCGTCAACGGCTCGTGAACAAGCCGCTTTTCGACGAACTCGACCGCAAGTACGCGGCTGATTAGGCTGGCTTAGCGCGAGTACATCGCGTTCCAGTCGGATGGCGACACGCGCGCACCGCCCGCTTGCGACGTTCCATTGGCGCTGCCGCCATAAGCGGTTGCACCATCGCGCGCGGCGAGCTTCGCTTCGGCTGCCTGAATCGCTTCGGGATAATGCGCCTGATCGCCATCGCCTACGTGGTAACCGACGCTCTGCAATTCGGCAAGTTCTGCACGCACTTGAGCACGCGTGATCTGGCTTTGCGCAAACGAAGCAACGGGAATGACGAGAGCGGTGGCGACGACTGCCGCACGGATGATCGACTTCATGATGAAACTCCAGTGTTATGAGGTGCCTGGCTACGAACACTGTGCCGTTCGAAGCAGTGAGTGCAGTCTATGTCGCGCGTCCTCTCGGGTTAACCCCTAGCGCAAGAAAGCACTCTTCTTCGAAACGCGCACAATCGCTCGCGAACCGCGCCGGTCCTGGCGTTCGAGAATTTGCTATGCTGGCCGCCGGACTGAACGCAGATGCGCGTCGCGTTCGCCTCATGGCGCAAGGCGCCCGTCAAACACTGGAGAAGCAGAAGATGGCAAAAGGATATTGGGTCAGCGTGTACAAGCAGATCATCAAGCCCGAGCAGACAGCGGAATACGCGAAGATCGCAACGCAGGCCATCGCAGAAGGCGGCGGCCGGCCCCTCGTTCGCGGCGTTGCGTCGATGACGCAAGGTGAAGGCGTCATCGAGCGCACGGTGGTCATCGAATTCGACTCGCTCGATGCAGCCGTCGCCGCCTATAACAGCGCGACCTACCAGCACGCGCTCGAAGTGCTGGGCGATGCGGTCGTGCGCGATTTCCGCGTCGTCGAAGGCGTTGCCTGAGGTTGCGGTTCGGCCGATGTTCGCGGCGCTCACGCGCCCACGGCATCGGCCAGTTCGATCATGTCGCGCGCGCTGACGTCCCAGTCGCTCGCGGCTTTCAGATCGACCGTCTGAGCGGGACCACGCTCATACGGACGCGCGACGAACGCGGTGCGCAAGCCGCACTTTCGCGCCGCGGCGAGATCGTCGTTATGCGCGGCGACGAGACACACTTCTTCCGGCGCGAGCATCAGCACGTCAGCCGTGCGCAGATACGCCTGCGGATCCGGCTTGTAGATCTGCGCGATCTCCGCGCCGAGAATTGCATCCCAGGGCAAGCCGGCGCGCTTCGCCATATCCACCATCAGCCTGATATTGCCGTTCGAAAGCGGCGCGATGATATGGCGCGCCTTCAGCCGTTGCAGACCCGGTATCGAATCCGGCCACGGATCGAGGCGATGCCACGCGAGATTCAATTCATCGAGCACTTCCGGCGGGACCGCATTCGGGTCGATGCCGAACTCCGGTAATGCATCGATCAGGTTCTCGCGATGCAATACATCGAGTCGCACGAAGGGGCGCTCGCCACTGATGATCTTGCGCATCGCCGGCACATAGCGGCTGCGCCATGCATCGGCGAAAGCTTCCGGCTGCGCGCCCGCCGCGCCGAAGCGCTGCAGAAACGGCGCGGCCTCGCGCGCGACGCCGCCGCGCCAGTCCACCACCGTGCCGAATACATCGAATACGAAAGCCTTTACGTTGGGCAAGCTCACGTCGATTTCCCCTTTCAAGTAATTCGTCTGATCGAAGACTTGTTCCTTGCGCGCAAAACTGATTGTCCACCGCATGTGTACGCAACGAATCTCGAAACGCCTAAATTACGACTCATCGGAGCAAGCGGTCCGATCCGCAACAGGCCCAACATCATCTTTCGAGGTTCATCATGAGCAACGCACAAAAAGTCGCTATCGTTACCGGCGCATCGCAAGGCATTGGCGCTGAAATCGTCAAGGCATTCCGCGCACAAGGTTATGGCGTCGTCGCCACCGCCCGTTCGATTCAGCAGGCGGACGATCCGAATGTCGTCGCTGTCGCGGGCGATATCGGCGATCGCGCCACGGCGCAGCGTGTCGTCGAGGCGGCTATCGCGCGCTTCGGCCGCATCGATACGCTCGTCAACAACGCGGGCATTTTCATCGCCAAGCCTTTCACGCAATATACGCAGGAAGACTATGCGGCGGTCCTGAATGTGAACGTGAACGGCTTCTTCCATATCACGCAACTCGCGATCGAGCAGATGGAGAAGAACAAGAGCGGGCATATCGTCAACATCACGACTACGCTGGTCGATCATGCAGTGAGCGGCGTACCTTCGGTTCTGGCATCGCTGACGAAGGGCGGTCTGAACGCCGCGACGAAATCGCTTGCGATCGAATACGCGAAGTCCGGCATTCGCGCGAATGCGGTATCGCCCGGCATCATCAAGTCGCCTATGCATGCAGCCGAAACCCACGAAGCACTCGGCGCGCTGCATCCGATGGGACGCATGGGCGAAATGAGCGATATCGCGAACGCCGTGCTGTATCTCGACGCTGCGCCGTTCGTGACGGGCGAAATCCTGCACGTCGATGGCGGTCAAAGCGCGGGACATTGATCGATTACTTAGCGGTTGCGAATGCGCCCCTCGCGGGCGCATCGCTGTTTTTCAATCCAGGAGATCACCATGCCGATCGTTACGATTCAAGTGACACGCGAAGGCAACAAGCCCGGCACGAGCGCCGTCACCGCCGATGAAAAAGTGCAGCTCATCAAGGGCGTGAGCCAGCTATTGCTCGACGTGTTGAACAAGCCGCTCGACAGCACCTTCGTCGTGATTCAGGAAGTCGAACTCGAGAACTGGGGCGTGGGCGGCTTGCCGGTGTCCGAGTATCGGCGGCAAAAGCAGGCAAAGGAAAGTTGACGCGCATCGGAACGCCGGCATCGCCGCATGAACAGACACGGCGATGCCGCTATCTCCAGGTGTCATTGCGCTGACGGATAAAGATCGAGCAGCTTCAGCGTCACGCCATTCGTCCATCCGAAGCCATCCTGCAGCGGATATTCGCCGCCGCCTCCGCCACCGGTTCCCTCGCCTTCCACCACGTATTTCTCGACGAGCTTCTGCTGGGTCTTGTAGACGTTGTTCACGTCGCCCAGAAAACGCGTGCCGATCTGCTGCGCGAGATCGCTGCGCCCGTAGCGCCGCAGGCCCTGCACGGCTATCCAGTGCAACGGCGCCCAGCCGTTCGGTGCGTCCCACTGCTGCGTCGTGTTGTAGGTCGTCGTCGTAAGGCCGCCCGGCTTCAATAGCATCGCTTCGACGGTCTGCGCGGTCTTGTGCGCGCGCTCCGGCCACGCCGCATTCGCAAAGAGCGGATAGAGCATCGCGGCCGATGGATTATTGCGCGGCTGCGCGAGCTTCCAGTCGTAATCGCCGTAATAGCCGTTCTTGTTCCAGAGATACTTGTTGATGCCGATCGCACGCCGCGCCGCGCGTCCGACGAACTCGCCGACACAACCGAAATCGCGCGCCTCGCCGCAACCGATGGCAATCGTCGTTTCGAGGTGGAACATCAGGCTGTTCAGATCGACGGGAATGATGGACGTAGTGCGGATCGTCGCGAGCGTCATGTTGTCGCCGAACCAGCGCGAACTGAAATCCCAGCCGCTTTCGGCCGCCGCGCGCAGATCGCGATACACCTCGTTCGACGGGCGATTCGTGACTTGTTTGGCGGTGGCGACGTCCTCCGAATACGACTCGTCGCGCGGCGTGTCGCGTTCGTCCCAGTAGCGATTGAGCACGGTCTTGTCCGGCAGCATCACGACGTTGCGCACCGCATCGCCCGGCTGCAATCCGTTTGCGCCTTGCATCCAGTAGCCATATTCACGGCGCAATTGCGGCAAATACTTCTGATAGACGCGGCCGCCCTCTTTCTTCGCGGCAAGTTCGACCATGTAGGAGAAGAATGGCGGCTGCGAACGGCTCACGTAATAGGTGCGATTGCCATTGGGAATATGGCCGATCGTATCGATCAGATACGCGAAGTTATCGAGCATGTCGTCGACGAGATCTTCGCGGCCCGCTTCCTGAAGACCGAGCATCGTGAAATAGGTGTCCCAGTAGTAACCTTCGCGAAAGCGTCCGCCCGGCACGACATACTGCTTGGGCATCGGGATCAGCGAGCTATTGGGCGGAACGTTCGCGGTCGTCGTCAGACGCGTGAGTTCGGGCCACAGCCAGTCGATATGTTCGCGCAGCGTCTGGTTCGGCGGCGGCGTGATGCTCTGGTCCGTAGGCGGCGTGAAGTATTGCGCAACGAAGTTCTTGAGCGAGAAGCCCGGCACCGACATTTGCTGATGGTAGGCCTGCACGATCTGCGCGGGGTCGATCTTCGGCACCGCATCGACAAAAGTCTTCTGATCAGGATAGATACCCTGCGTCTGCACGGCGACGAACAGATCGCCGTATAGCTCGCTCGGCGGTGGCGGCAACGTATAACCGGTTTGGGCGTCGGCATACGCCACGCTCGCTGCCGCGCTCATGACGAGCCAGCCGCATAACATTGCGCGCGCCCTGAACGTGAAGCGCCGCGACGCCTCACGCGTCGCGCGATGCGATGACAGTGCGATCATGCTCCCTCCATGAAAGGATGAGTGAATCGAACTGGTCTCGCTCGGGCCGTGTTTGTTATGAGTGGTTCACGGCAGGGCGAAGCATCGCACGCCTGCAAGCCTCTGGCAACCCTCGAATGCCGCTATTGAATGGCCAGCACCTTGTGCGCCTCTGCCTGAAACTGTGTCGGCGTGACGCCGGTCTGCTTGCGGAAATAACGACTGAAGTACGCGATATCGGTAAAGCCCAGTCCATGCGCGATCTGCTTGACCGATAGCGTGGAATAGACGAGATCGCGTTGTGCCTCGCGCACGAGATGTTCGTTGATCAACGCAAGCGGCGAGCTTGATATTTCCTCTCGGCAAATGCGGCCGAGCTGCGTGACGGTCATGCCGAGCTTCTGCGCATAGAACTCGACGGGACGATGCTCGCGGAAATGCGCGGCCACGAGTGCCCTGAAGCGCTTGATCTGCTGCGCGCGCCGTTCCGTCGATGCCACATTCGGCGCCGACGCGCTTTCGCACAGGCGCGCCACATGCACGAAAAGTGCAATCAGCAGCGACATGCCCGCCGCCATGTGCCCGCGATCCGTTGCACGAAATTCCTTCTCCAGCAATTCGAGAATCGGCATGAATGCGCTTTCCTTCACGGCCTGCGCGTTCACGCGAGATACGCCCGCGCGCTGCAGCACGGGAATGAGGCCCGGCGCCGCGATCGATGCGAGCGCCTCGATCGATCGTTGCGCCACGGTGACGACGAGACCATCCACATCCGGTGCGAAATTGAAGCCGTGCACCGTCTGCGCGGGAAGCATGATCACGCTCGGCGGCACGATCTCGATCATGCGGTTCTCGATCAGCACTTCCCCTCCGCCGCCGCGAATGTACAGAAATTGCAGCAGCGCATCATGCCGATGCGCGTCGATATGCCAGTCGTTCGGCGCGCTGCGCTCGACGATCCATTCGAAGTTGAACGCGTCATACCACGGCGGACGCGCCGATTCACCGTACAGACTGTAGTTAGGGATTTTCCTCATGTCGCGCATCTCCTGATGCACAAATTGTCCTGTCGTCTGCCGGCTTTGTCCAATTTTTCCTGCAAAGCCGTGAATATACTTTTTTCACGGCGAAGGTTATCGACGCCTTCGTATTGAACGGACTCAGGAGACAAGGATGACTAATCAGGTCGCGCGGGATCACACCGCGCCGCATTGGCTCGGCCTCGAATCGAGCGTGTGTGTGGTGACGGGTGCGGCGGGCGGCATCGGCCGCGCCATAGCAAGCACATTCGCCGACGCGGGCGCGCGCCTTGCATTGCTCGATCGCGATGAAGCGGGCTGTCACGAAACGGCCGAAGCGTTGCGTGCAAGCGGTGTCGACGCGATCGCCATAACCTGCGATATCGGCGATGCGGCGAGCGTGAATCGTGCGCGCGAACAGGTCGAACGCAAGTATGGCCATGTCGATGTGCTCGTCAACAACGCCGGGCTGTTGAGAGCGGGCGGCATCGAAGATATCGGCCTCGAAGCGTGGAACGCGATGCTCGCCGTGAATCTCACGGGCTACATGTTGTGTGCGCAGTCATTCGGGCGCGGCATGCTGGCGCGCGGCGCGGGCAGCATCGTGCATATCGCATCGGTGGCGGCGCATCATCCGCAGACATGGAGCGGCGCATATAGCCCCAGCAAGGCCGGCATCGCGATGCTCTCGCGGCAGATCGCCGCCGAATGGGGCGCGCGCGGCGTGCGCAGCAACGCGGTATGCCCCGGCATGATCCGCACGCCGCTGTCGAAGGCTTTCTACGAACAGGGCGATGTCGAAGCGCGCCGCAGCGCGATGACCGCGAGTCGACGCATTGGCGAGCCACGCGATATCGCGGAAGTCGTGGCGTTTCTCGCGAGTCGTCGCGCGGCTTATGTGAACGGCGCGGAGCTTGCCGTAGACGGCGGCCTCGAATGCATGCTGATGGATCTCGTGCCGCGCCCCGGCTTCGAAGCGCCGCGTACCGCCTGAACCTCAAATCAAAGGACATCATCATGACTACCGTAACGCGGTCGTCCGATCTCGCTTGCGATGTGCTCGTGATCGGCTCGGGCGCCGGCGGCCTCTCGACGGCCATCACAGCGAAGAAGCAAGGGCTCGACGTGATCGTCGTCGAGAAAGAGGAATACTTCGGCGGCACCACGGCTTTTTCGGGCGGCGTGCTGTGGATTCCCGGCAATCGCCACGCGAAGGAAGCGGGCATTCACGATACACGCGAAGCGGCGCTTCGATACATGCGCGGCGAAACCGGCGCGATGTACGACGAAGCCGCCGTCGATGCGTTCCTCGACAACGGTCCGCGCATGATCGACTTCTTCGAGCGCGAGACTTCAGTCAGGTTCCTGCCGACGCTCTACCCCGACTATCATCCCGATGCGCCGGGCGGCGTCGACGTGGGTCGCTCCGTTGTCGCGAAACCCTTCGATGCGCGCGAGCTGGGCAAGGACATCGCGCGCCTGCGTCCGCCGCTTGCGACGATCACGTTCATCGGCATGATGTTCAATTCGTCGAGCGCCGATCTCAAGCACTTCTTCAACGCGACGAAATCGCTTGCGTCCGCCTGGTATGTCGCCAGGCGGCTTGCGAGTCATCTCCGCGAACTCGCGCTCTATCGACGCGGCGTGCAGATCACGAGCGGCAACGCGCTGGCCGCGCGTCTCGCCAAATCGGCGCTCGATCTCGGCATTCCGATTCATACGCGTACCGGCGCGAAGGAACTGGTCACGGAGAAAGGCCGCGTGACCGGCGCGATCGTCGTTTCCAAAGGCCGCGAAACGCGCATCACCGCGCGGCGTGGCGTCGTGCTCGCGTGCGGCGGCTTTTCGCATGATGTCGCGCGCATTGCGAAGGCGTATCCGCATCTGCGACGCGGCGGCGAACATGCCTCGCCCGTTCCCGCTGGCAATACCGGCGACGGCGCACGCATGGCCGAACGTGTGGGCGCGCGTGTCGATATCCGCTATCCGCAGCCGGCCGCGTGGATGCCCGTCTCGCGCGTACCGTTGAAAGACGGCAAATTCGGCGTGTTTCCGCATCTGCTCGATCGCTACAAGCCGGGCGTGATCGGCGTGACGCGCGGCGGCAGGCGCTTCACCAACGAATCTAACTCTTATCACGATGTCGGCGCAGCGATGATCGAAGCCTGTCGCGACGAAAAAGAAACCGCGATGTGGCTGATCTGCGATCACGCGACGATTCGCAAATACGGTCTTGGCTTTGCAAAGCCCGCGCCGATACCGCTCGGCGCGCATCTGAAGAGCGGTTATCTGGTGAAGGGCCGCACGCTGACGGAACTCGCGCAGCGCGCGGGCATCGACGCCACCGCGCTCGAAGCAACCGTGCGCGCCTATAACCGCGATGCCACGCAAGGCAAGGACACCGCATTCGGCCGCGGCACGACTTCGTTCAACCGCTATCTCGGCGATCCCGCGCACGCGCCGAATCCGTGCGTTGCGCCCATCGGCGAAGGTCCTTACTACGCGCTGAAGGTCGTGATGGGCGATCTCGGCACCTTCGACGGCATCGCAACGAATCCGCACGGCCAGGTGCTGAAGGACGACGAGCCGATCCCCGGCCTTTATGCGGTCGGCAACGATCGCGCGAGCGTCATGGGCGGCAACTATCCCGGCGCGGGCATCACGCTCGGCCCGATCATGACCTTCGGTTATCTCACCGGATTGCATCTCGCGGGCCGCATCGATGCGCGCGCGAAGATCAAGGAACTGAGGAGCGCAGCATGAGCAAGCCTTTCATCGATCATCGCATCTACACGATCAAGCCACGCGGCATGAACGAATTCATCGATGTATTCGATCGTCTCGCCATGCCGATCCAGCTCAAGTATCTCGGCGCGCCCGTGGGCTTCTATATGAGCGACATCGGCGCATTGAATCAGGTCGTGCATCTGTGGAGCTACGAAAGCATCGCGGACTACGACCAGCGACGCACCGCGCGCGACAACGATCCGGAATGGCCCGCCTATCTGCAGGCATCGGCGCATCTGATCGTCGCGCAGGAGAGCCGCATCATCAGGCGCGTCGAATTTAAAAGTCTTTCGCCCGCCATGCGCTAACAGCGCGGCATAGCGGCACGACGAAGGCCGCATTCCTGCGATTGCTTATACATGAATGAATGGAGACATACAGCATGGAAAAGAGAGTCGGGACCATCGAGGTCCAAAGCTTCATCGACGGCGAGCGCTTCTCGCCGTATCAATGGGTCATCCTGATCCTGTGCTTTCTCGTCGTCGCGGCCGATGGCTTCGACACAGCCGCAGTCGGTTTCATTGCACCGTCGCTGATCGGCGACTGGGGCATCACGCGCGCCGCATTGGGCCCGGTGATGAGCGCGGCGCTCGTCGGACTCGGCATCGGCGCGCTCGCGGCGGGTCCGGTCGCCGATCGTATCGGGCGCAAGGCGGTGCTCACGCTGTCGGTATTCTTCTTCGGCGTGTGGAGTCTGGCATCGGCGCAGGCAAGTTCGGTCGAAACGTTGACCGCGTGGCGCTTTCTGACCGGCCTGGGTCTCGGCGCCGCGATGCCCAACGCGGTCACGCTGATGTCCGAGTACGCGCCCGCACGCAGTCGCGCGGTCGCCGTCAACACCATGTTCTGCGGCTTCTCCGTGGGTCTCTCGCTGGGCGGCCTGTGCGCGGCCTGGCTGATTCCGCATTTCGGCTGGCAGAGCGTGCTCGTCGCGGGCGGCATCGGCCCCATCGTGCTCACGGCGTTGCTGCTCCTGCTGCTTCCCGAATCGGCGCAATTCATGGTCTTGCGACAGCGCCCCGCGCAAAAGATCGCGCAGATTCTGCGACGCATCTCGGACGATCCGCGTCTTGCCGAAGGTTCGTCCGTCACGTTCACCGCTGCCGATACCCGCACGGGCGGCACCGACAAGTCATCGCTCGGGCTCATCGTTTCGCGGCCTTATCGCTATGGCACGTCGATGCTGTGGATCGCGTACTTCATGGGCCTGATGATCTTCTATCTGCTGACGAACTGGCTGCCCACGCTCTTCAAGGATGCGGGCTTTTCGGCCGAACGCGCCGCGCTCACCACGTCGCTCTTTCCGCTCGGCGGCATTCTCGGCAACCTGTGTCTCGGCTGGGTGATGGACCGTGCCAATCCGCGACGCGTGAACGCCTGCGCATACGTGCTGGCGGCTGCCCTCGTGCTGACCATCGGGCGCGGCGTGGCCGATCAGTTCTGGCTCGCGGTGCTGATCTTCCTGACGGGCACTGCCGTGACGAGCGCGGTCACGTCGATGTCGGCGCTCGCAGCGTCGTTCTATCCGACGCGCAGCCGCGCCACGGGGGTCGCATGGATGCTCGGCATCGGGCGCATGGGCGCGGTCGCCGGCGCGATGACGGGCGGCCTGCTCATGAGCATGGGCCTGCAGTTCGGCGCGGTCTTCACGCTGCTAGCGATTCCCGCCTTCATCGCCGCGTTCGCGCTCGGCGCGTTGAGCCGGCGCGATGCATCGCCCGAGCCGAATCATCTCGATCAGACTGCGCGCGTGCCGATCGAATGACACACGGTCGCGTCACGGCGCATCGGCGGCATCGTGGTCATTTGCAAGCGCGACTATATTGACGATGCCCTTGCGCGTCATCTTCGTGTAAGGGCAGAAACGTTCGGTGTTGCGCACGAGTTCTTCCGCCACCGTGCGCTCGACGCCAGGCATTTGAACGCGCGTGTGCGCGGTGAGCACGAAGAGGCCATCCATCGGATCGCGGCTGAATTCCACCGTGACGGCCACACTGGCGCCTTCCACCGCGATGCCCGCGCGCGCCGCCAGCAACGCGAGCGCGCCATGAAAGCACGCGGCATAACCTGCCGCGAACAACTGCTCCGGGTTGGTGCCGCCGCCTGGTCCGCCGAGCGCCTCCGGCATGCGCAGATTCAGCTCGAGATTGCCGTCGTCGGAGCGGGCCACGCCCGAGGCGCGGCCATGGTCCGCGTCGCCGCCCGTGACGGTGACGGTCGTCTTGTAGAGCGGTTGCACGTCCTGCCCTTGATACTTGTCGAGCAGACTGACGGGCGGCGGATCGATCGGCGCCATGAACGGTCTCTTATGCAAGCGATGACACCTTGCCGCCGACCACTACGATCTTCATGGTTTCCCTCTCTAAACTGCCCGAAACACGTGTCGTACGCGATGCATCGTAGACGTGCGCGCTTGCATCCGGTAGCGCCGCCACAGGAAGCGCCGTGTTGCCATCAGTGCATCAATCGGCGGGCACGAGCGGCAACGCACGCGCGTTCGTGATGGTCGTCGTCAGGCAATGCAGATCGAGTGCGCGCGTGTGCTCCGTCATGTAATCGACGAATACACGCACGCGCGCGGGCAGTTGCTTGCGGCTCAGATAGCAAAGATAGTGGCCGCCGTCGTCGGGCGCGTGCTGCGCGAGACACATGACGAGGCGCCCGGCCTTGAGCGGATCGCACACGAGATACGCGGGCAGTTGCGCGATGCCCTGCCCGTCGAGCACCGCTTGAAGCATCAGGTCGATGTCGTTGAAGGTCTGCCGCGCGGCGGGCGAGCGCTTGTGTGCGAGACCGTCGACCTTGAACTCCCAGTCGGCGATGCGTCCCGTCGAGGTGCGGAAGTTGATGCAGCGATGCTTCTCCAGATCATCGACATGGCGCGGCAATCCATACGCGCACACATACTGCGGCGACGCGCACACGACTCTCTGCATCGGAATCAACTGCTTCGCGACGACTTCGCTGTCTTCCATCTGGCCGTCGCGAAACGCGACATCGACGCGCTCGGCGGTGAAATCGCACGGACGATCGCTGAGCAGCAATTCCAGCGCGACGTCGGGATAACGCGCATTGAAGCCGGATAACAGCGGCGCCACGACCTTGCGGCCGAAGCCCGGCGCCGAGGCGATGCGCAAGTGCCCGCGCGGCGGCCCGTTGCGCAACTCTCGCATGTCTTCGAGCGCCTGCACGATGCGCTCCACGCCCGGCTGGCAATTCTTGTAGAAGAGTTCGCCCTCGCGCGTGAGTGACGTGCGGCGCGTGGTGCGAAGAAAGAGACGCGCGTCGAGCTGTGCTTCGAGCTTCTGCACGTTGCGGCTGACGGCGGAACGGCCGATTCCCAGGCGATCGCTCGCTTTCGCGAAACTGCCTTCGTTGGCGACGGCCAGAAATGAAACGACGCCCGCGTAGCTCGTCACGAAGCTGTACGCGAGCGAATCGTCGGAATGGAACGCAAGATCCAGTGGCATGGCGGTCAGAAACGTAGTGGCTCTGTCTCACTAGACGTTCGCGCGCCGCGCTTTGTGACACGCCATGCCGGATTTTTATTTCACCGGCGTCAGAACCGGGCTGCCCTTGTCCTTCAGAAGCAGCACGATGAACTTCGCGCGCTTCGTATTGCTGGCGTTGCGGCCCACCGTGTGGATATCGTCAGGGCCTTCATAAAACGTGTCGCCGGGCTTGAGCGTCACGGCCTTGCCGCCCTTGACCTGCATGATGATCGTGCCTTCGAGCACGTACAGGAACGCGTGTGCATCGTGACGATGCACCGGATCGACCGCGCCCGGCGGATATTCCACGCTGATCATCAGCTCTTCCTTGCCCGGATATTCGGGCAGCGGCCTGGTCATCAGTTCCTTGACGATCGCCTCGGGCGCTGCCTGCGCGGTGTTCGCGACGAACGCCGCGCATCCGACGACGAGCGCCAGCCCCACGCGTTTGATGCTATGCATGATCGGTTCTCCCATGATCGAATGACGGCGCGTACGCGTTACGACAGATTCGCCTTGTCGAGGCCGAAGGCCTTGTCGGACGAGCCCGGCACCGTCTGGAACGCGACATTCGCGCGGTTCCATCCGTTGATCGCCATGATGGCGTAGGTCAGGTCGGAGAGTTCCTTCTCCGAGAACTGCTCGCGCACCCGTCCATAGAGTTCGTCGGGCACGCCGTGCTCTGGCAAGCGGGTCAGCACTTCGGTCCAGGCCAGCGCGGCACGTTCGCGCGGCGAGAACAGCGTCGATTCACGCCAGATCGCGACATGGTGCGTGCGCAGCTCGCGCTCGCCGTGAATCTTCGCTTCCTTCACGTGCATGTCGACGCAGAAGCCGCAACCGTTCATCTGCGATGCGCGCAGCGTCACGAGATCGCGGGTCGTCTGCTCGATCGAGCACTCCTTCAACGCCTGGCTGAATTCATAGAACTTCTTGAACAGCTCGGGCGATTGTTGAACGTAGTTGATTCGCTGCGTCATGATGGGCTCCATGCCTGGTTGAAAATGCCTGCCGATGTTCGCGCTGGTTCGCGTTCGGCATGGATGTCATCGTAAATTCGCGCGGCTTCGCCCGGTAGACGCGCGAACGTACGCACGCTGTTGCCTCGCGTGCATCAATCGCAACTGCAGTGCATCACGCGCCGCCGCGAAGGGCCGCGATGCGTTCCAGCTTGTCGGGATTGCGTTGAACCTGTATGCGCACGATGCGTTCGTCTTCGATGTCGTACGTCTGCGCGGATTCGAGCTTGCCGTCGATGAAGCGCAGCAGCGCCCATTGCTCGTTGAGCATGACGAGTTCGAGCCGCACGCCTGTCCCATGGCGCAGGTGCGCCGCATAGAAAAGCTGCGCGATGCGCTTCCCGCCGACGAGCGGCTTCGGAAAGCTCTGCACGCGTCCGCCGCCATCGCCGACGAGCGTGGCGTCGTCCGCGAGCATCGCGTGGATCGCGGCGAAATCGCCGTGTTCGATCGCATGCGCGAAGGCGTGCAACACGCGCCGATGCAGCTCGCGCGGCACCGAACGGCGCGGACGTTCCTCGCGCAACTGCGCTTTCGCACGGCTCACGAGTTGACGGCACGCGGCCTCCGTCTTGCCGATGATCCCCGCGATCTCGGGATAATCCGCGTCGAAGACCTCGCGCAGCAGGAAGGCCGCGCGCGCCTCGGGCGTCAGGCGTTCGAGCAGCAGCAGAAACGCGACGGATACATCGTCCGCGCGCTCGGTGACTTCTTCCGGCGTCGCGGGCGGCTCGGTGATCTGCGGCTCGGGCAGCCAGATGCCCGCGTAGTGCTCGCGCTGCAGTTTCGCGGCGCGCAGACGGTCGATCGAATGACGGGTCGTGACGGCGACGAGCCACGCCTCCGCGTTCTCGATGGCTTCGCGCGCCGCAGCATGCCAGCGCAGCCACACGTCCTGCACGATGTCCTCGGCTTCCGCGACCGAGCCGAGCATGCGATACGCGATGCCCTGCAAGCGCGGACGCAGGCGGTCGAATTCGCGTGTGGCGTCATCCATGAAAGCGAATCCTCGTTCGTAGGCGGAAACCATCGATTTGAAAGCTACGTTGAAGGTGATCGTATATTACGCGCGCGCGCGTACGAGTGGATGATCCGGTGACGCAGTAAAGATCTGAGAATTACGCGGCCAATTTTGACCATCGTTTCGAAAAGTGCTATTACGACGGGGCTTCGCGTCCCGCACATGCGCGGGATGCGAAAGCTCATCGTAATTGCATCGGCATGTCGAACGATGCGCGTCAGCCCAAGGTCACTGTGAATCCAACAACAACGCTCGCCCCCTGGTCCGCCCACGACACTCAGCTTCTGATCGCCTGCGCGCTCGGCCTCGCGATCATCATCGTTTCCATCAGCGTGCTCAAGCTCGCGCCGTTTCTGTCCATTCTGGTGGGCACGTTCGCGGCGGGCTTCGCCGCGCATCAACCGCTCGAGGCGATCGCGCAGGCGTTCAGCAAGGGCGCGGGCGCGCTGCTCGGCGACGTCGGCATCATCATCGCGCTCGGCGCCATGCTCGGCGCGCTGATGGCCGAATCCGGCGCAGCCGATCGACTCGTCACCACGCTGCTCGATCATTCGACGCCACGCCGCCTGCCGTGGATGATGGCGTTCGTCGCGATCATCGTCGGCTTGCCGCTCTTCTTCGAAGTCGGCCTCGTGATGATGGTCCCGATCATCTTCGTGATGGCGCGCCGCGCGAAGCAGCCGATCCTGCGTATCGCGATTCCCGCGCTCGCCGGCATGACGACGCTGCACGCGCTCCTGCCGCCGCATCCGGGACCGCTGATCGCGGTGAGCGCGCTGCACGCCGATCTCGGCCTGACGCTCGGTCTCGGTCTGATCGTCGCGCTGCCCGCGGTGATTCTCGCGGGGCCGCTGTATGGCATCTGGCTGTCGAAGCGCCTGCATATCGACGAGCCAGAGGAAATGGGCCAGCTCTTCACCGCGCATGGCGACGGCGCAGCGACGCCGAGCTTCGCGATATCGCTTGTCACGATCCTGCTGCCCGTCGTGATGATGCTCGGCCGCACTGTCGCGAAGCTCGCGCTGGCGAAAGACACGCTGTTGTACGACACGCTCGATTTCGTCGGTGAGCCGCTCATCGCACTCGCCTTGACAGTGCTCTTCGCGATCGTGATGCTCGGCTGGTCGCGCGGCATGGCGCGCGAGCGCGTCGGCGGCATCCTGCGCAAGAGCCTGCCGCCGATCGCGGCGCTCCTGCTCACCATCGGCGCGGGCGGCGGCCTGAAGCAGATGCTCGTGAACGCGGGCATCAGCGTGACCATCGGGAAGATTGCGGTCGGCACGCATTTGCCGCTGATCCTGCTCGCGTGGCTGATCGCGGTCGCATTGCGGCAGGCGACAGGCTCCGCGACCGTCGCCACGACGACGACCGCGGGCATCGTCGCGCCGGTCGTGGGCGGACTCACGGCGACGCACAGTTCGCTGATCGCGCTGGCGATCGGCGCGGGCTCGGTGTTCTTCTGTCACGTCAACGACGCGGGCTTCTGGATGGTGCGCGAATATTTCGGTCTCAAGCTGAAGCACACGGTTGCCGTATGGTCCGTACTCCAGACGATCGTCTCCGTGGTTGGACTCGTGTTGACGCTCTTGCTCTGGAGCGTGCTGACCTGAACCGCGACCTCAACGCACCCCGAGCTTCCAGACCGTGACTTCGTGATACTCGTCGCCGGGCTTGAGCTCGGTCGACGGGAACGCCGGACGATTCGGCGAGTCCGGAAAGTGCTGGGTTTCCAGCGCGAAGCCATCCGTCTGGCGATACGCCGTGCCCGACGTGCCGATCGCGCTGCCGTCCAGACCGTTGCCCGTGTAGAACTGCAGGCCCGGTTGCGTCGTGTAGACATCGAGCACGCGGCCGCTCGACGGATCGTAGGCGCGCGCCGCGAAGATCGCTTCATCGATGCGCTGGCCGTTCTTGTTGAGCTTCCAGTTGTGATCGTAGCCGCGCGCAAAGCGCATCTGCTGATGCGAGGAACGCAGCCGCGCACCGATCGGCGTGAGCGCGCGCAGATCGAGCGGCGTGTTCTCGACGTTCGCGATTTCTCCCGTCGGAATCGAATCGGGCCGCGTCGGCGTATAGCTCGATCCCGCGATCATGATGAGCTGACTCTCGACGCCGCCGCTGTTCTCGCCCGCGAGGTTGAAGTAGCTGTGATTCGTGAGATTCACGACAGTCGGCTTGTCCGTCTTCGCGCGATAGTCGATGCGCAGTTCGTTCTCATCGGTGAGCGTGTAGGTGACATCGACCGTGAGCGTGCCGGGAAAGCCGTTCTCGCCATCGGGACTCACGTAGCGAAGCTGCACGCCCGCGCCCTGCGCGCCCTGGAACGTTCTCACCACGGTCCAGACCTTTTCGTCGAAGCCGTGCGGTCCGCCATGCAGCGTGTTCGGCGGCTCGTTGACGGGCAGCTTCCAGGTGCGTCCGTCGAGCTCGAACCGTCCATCCGCAATGCGATTCGCATAGCGCCCGATCAATCCGCCGAAATGAATCTTGCCGTTGTACTTTTCATAGTCGCCGAGCGAGCCGAAACCGAGCACGATATCCGCGCGACGTCCGCGCCGGTCGGGCACATCGAGCCGTGTGACGATGCCGCCATAGGTGATGCAGTTCATCGTCACGCCGCGCGCATTCGAAAGCGTGTATTGCACGACCGCCTGACCTTGCTGCGTCGCGCCATAAGGCGCGGAAGCGATCGACGCTGCCGCGACGCGCAGCGGTATGAACGCCGCGCACGCCAGCATGGATATGACCAGGAGGGCCTTTTTCGAGTCGCGCATAAGTGGTGTGAGAGGAAGATCGTCCGACATCGCAAAACGGGAAGTTCAGCATCGCCTATGCCTGACTCATGAGCGGGCACGTCGCGTGCGGCCGATTTCGCGTCCATCCATTGACGTTGACAAGGAGCCTCTCATGAACGAGCAAACAGATCGTCCCACCCCGCCGAAACAAACGACCGAAGACCCGAATGTGGCCGACCGCCGCCTGTCCGATGAACAAAAGCGCGCGATGAAGGACGAGCCCGCGCCGCCGCAGCGCGACAAGCAAGGCAAATTGCCCGATCCGAAGGAGGTCGGCGAAGCGGGCTGATTCATTAGATGAATCGTGATCGTCCGGTCACCGCGCGACCGGACCGGATCGCTTTTGTTGTATGGTATTCCTTAGCTATCGCTGCCTCGATGCCGCGCCCGGCGACGCGTCTCGCCGGAATAACGAAGCAAGACCGCTCATGCACGATCCCGCTCATTTTCTGCCATCGTTCGTGTGGCGCGCGGCGCGCGATGGGGTGATCCAGTATGCGAATCCATGGGCGTGCCGTTATCTCGGCATCGCCTTTCCCGAACTCGTCGGGCGTTCGTGGAAAGCTTTTGTCCACCCCGACGACATCCCGCCCGTTCTCGATGCACTGCGTCAAATGCGCGACGGCACGCTGCTGCGCAACGTCGACGTGCGCCTGCTGCGCGCGGACGGCGCGTTCCGCTGGCATACGCTGCATCTGCAGGCGCGCCGCGACGAGGAAGGCCTGATTTCCGATACGGTCGGCGTCGCGATCGACATTCACGAGTGCCGCCACGCATGGGCGATGTACGAGGCGAGCGAGCGGCGCCTGCAGGCCGCGTTCGCGGGCGCGCGTATGGGCGCGTGGGAATGGGACATGAAGACGCGCGTCGTGCGGATGACGGCGCAGCTCGCCGCGCTCTATTCCTTTCCCCCCGGCACCGAAGCGGTCTTGCTTTCGGAAGTGTGGGACCGTGTCGCGCCGGAGCATCGCGAGCCGTTTCAGCGCAAGCTCACCGAAGCATTGCGCGACGGCGGCCCGTTCGAATTCGACTTCGTGCTCGAAGGCGAACAGGGAAACCGACGCTGGCTGCGCATGCGCGGACATCCCGAGTTCGATCGTCAGGGCGTGCTCACGCGCGTCTATGGCGTGAGCTTCGACATCAGCACGCAGCGCGCCGATGAAGAGCGCCTGAGCCTGTCGGAACGACGCTATCGCGCACTCGTCGAGACGACCGGCGCGCTCGTCTGGTCCGCCGACGCGAACGGCGAGATTCGTCCTTCGGGCGGCGAATGGGAGCAGTTCACGGGCACGTCGCCCGAGATACTGTCCGGCTGGGGGTGGCTCGACTATATCCATCCCGATGACCGCGAGCGCACCCATCAGGCATGGCTCGAAGCGCTGCGCGAAGGCACGGCGCGCACGCTCACCTTTCGCATGTACCGGCGCGACGGCGTATATCGCATGGTGCAGGCGCATGCCGCGCCGCTCTACGACGACAAGGGCAATCTGCAGGAATGGTTCGGCACGACGACCGACGTCACGCCGCGCTACGAGGCGCAGGCCGCGATCGAAGCACGCAGCCTGCGCCTGACCGTGGCGATGCAGGCCGCGAACATCCGCATCGCATCGCTGGAACTGGCAACCTGGACGCTGGTGCTCGAAACCGGCGGAGAACGTCAGGTTACCGAAACACTCGGTTATGAAGCGGCGCTCGCACGCGTGCATCCCGATGACAGCGCGACGCTCGACCGTTACATACGCAGCCTCGCGCAGGGCGATAACCCCGAAGGGCACTTCGAATTCCGCGTGCGCAATCCGCACGGCGAGCAATGGATGCAGGGCAGCGCCCTGCTCCAGCGCAGCAAGGACGGCGAGCCGCTGCGCATCATCGGCAGTGTGATCGACATCACCGAGCGCAAGCACATGGAACTCATGCTGCGTGAAGCGGGACGCCGCAAGGATGAATTCCTCGCGATGCTCGCGCATGAGTTGCGCAATCCGCTCGCGCCCTTGCGCACGGCCATCGCGCTATTGCAAAAGGACCGCGATGGCGACGCGCGGCTCAATGAACTCATCGATCTGATGCGCAGGCAGGTGGAGCACATGACGCGCATCGTCGACGACCTGCTCGAAGTGTCGCGCATCACGCAGGGACGCATCGCGTTGCAGCTCGAACCGATTCTCGTCGGCACCGCGGTGTATCACGCGGTGGAAGCGATCGCGGGCATGGTCGAGTCGCGCGCGCAGAATATTCAGGTCGATGTCTCCGACGCGACCACCTGGGTCTGCGGCGACCCGACGCGGCTCTCGCAGATTCTAGTGAACGTGCTGAACAATGCGAGCAAGTACACGCCCGAGCAAGGCCGCATCACCGTGAGCGTGCAGGCGGATGACGAATGGGTATCGATCGTCATCGCCGATACGGGCACGGGCATCTCGCCGGACCTGCTGCCGAAGGTGTTCGAACTCTTCGCGCAAGGCGAGCGCACGCTCGACCGTTCCAACGGCGGGCTGGGCATCGGTCTGTCGCTCGTGAAGAAGCTCGTCGAGATGCATAAAGGCACGATCACCGTGCAAAGTCCCGGGCCGGGTCTCGGCACGACCGTCACCATACGGCTGCCGCGCCTGCATCATCACGAGCGGCATTCGGCGCTCGCGCTCTCGGAGACGAGTCTGCGCGAAGCGCGCGCGGCGTTGCGCATTCTCGTCGTCGACGATAACCGCGACGCCGCCGATTCACTCGCGATGCTGTGCGAGTCGGAGGGACATGCCGCGCGCGTCGCGTATTCGTCGGCGGAAGCGCTGGAGGCCGCGCCGCTCTTGCAACCCGATGTGGCGCTGCTCGATATCGGCCTGCCCGATATCGACGGCTACGAACTCGCGCGCCGCCTGCGCCGCAAGGGCGACACGACCCCGTTGCTGATTGCGATCACGGGTTACGGTCAGGCCGAAGACCGGCTGCGCGCGCAGTCGGCGGGCTTCGATTATCACTTCGTCAAGCCGGTCAACGTGGACAGTCTGCTGAAGCTTTTGTCATCCTTGACGATCACGCGCTGAAGCGGCTCGCTCTACAATGGCCGTTCGATCAACGCCTTCGAGGACGTCATGACGCAACAGCCGATCAGCCGCTATCCCGTTCCCGACCCGCAAGACTGGCCCGACGATATCCGCGCGCGCATTCTCGAAGTGCAGGAGAAGGCCGGCTTCTTGCCGAACGTGTTTCTCACGCTTGCGCATCGGCCCGATGAGTTCCGAGCGTTCTTCGCCTATCACGATGCGCTGATGCTCAAGGACGGCGGCCTCAGCAAGGGCGAACGCGAGATGATCGTCGTCGCGACGAGCGCGGTGAACGATTGCCTCTATTGCGTCGTCGCGCATGGCGCGATCCTGCGGATCTACGAGAAGAACCCGCTGGTTGCGGATCAGGTGGCGGTCAACCATCGCAAGGCGGATATCACGCCGCGTCAGAAGGCCATGCTGGATTTCGCGCTGAAGGTGTGCCGCGCGTCGGGCACGGTGGACGAGACGGACTTCGCCACGCTCCACGCGCACGGTTTCAGCGATGAAGACGCGTGGGATATCGCGGCGATCACGGCGTTCTTTGGCTTGTCGAACCGCATGGCGAACGTGATCTCGATGCGGCCCAACGATGAGTTCTTTTTTATGGGGCGTGTGCCGAAAGAGCGGAAGTAATAACCCATGCGCCTTCCTCCGCTGAAATCCATCATCGCGTTCGAAAGCGTCGCGCGGACCAAGAGCGTGAACCGCGCCGCCGACGAACTCGGCCTCACGCCCTCGGCGGTCAGTCATCAACTGGCGAATCTGGAGAGCATCGTCGGGCGTCCGTTATTCACGCGGCTCGGCCGCGGCCTCGTGCTCACGCCAACCGGCACGCAATATCTCTCCGACGTCACCGGCGCGCTCGCCGAACTGAATCGCGCGACCGAGCGCGCATCGAGCGAGACATCCGTCGAGATTTTGCGGATTCATTCGAGCCCGAGCTTCGGGCTCATGTGGCTCTTGCCGCGCCTCGCCGCATTTCAGGAAGCGAACGGCGACATCCAAATGAATCTCGCCTGCTCGTATGAAGACGTGTCCTTCACCTCGGGCTATTACGATATCGACGTGCGGCACGGCTACGCGCACTGGACCGATGTCGAAATCAAAACCTTGCGCCACGAAACCATCGCGCCGCTCGCATCACGCGCTTATCTGGAGCGCTTTCCCGTTTCCTCGCCCGACGATCTGCTGGAACGCCGGCTGATATTTTCCGAATCGCCGCTCGTGCAATGGCGGCAATGGTTCGGCAAGTTCGGCGTCGCGGCGAAACGCAAGGCATTCGATTTCTCGTTCGATCGCTCTTATATGTCGCTCGAAGCGGCTGCGCTCGGTCACGGCATCGCGCTCGAAAGCACGATGCTCGCATCGGTGCATCTGGAGCGCGGCTCGCTCGTGCCCGTCTTCGGCAAGGAATACGCAGTCGAAGTCGGCGCACATCATCTGGTTTACCCGAGCCAGAATGCCGGATTGCCGCGCGTCGCCAAGTTTCTCGCGTGGATGGATCAGCAAATCGAGCCGCGCTCCCATACCTGAAAATTTCTCAGCAATAGTTGAGCTGAACTGCGTTGATCGTCAGGTGAAGAACGAAGACACTGCGTCTACACCAGACAACCAACGGAGACAACGATGTTGCTCGAGAATCAGGTAGTGATCGTCACGGGCGCGGCGTCGGCGCGCGGTATCGGCAAGGCGACGGCCAGGGCGCTCGCGGCGCAGGGCGCGCACATCGTCGTGCTGGACCTGAAGGAAGCGGACGCACAAGCCGCCGCGAACGATCTCGGTGAAGGCCATCTCGGCCTCGCCTGCGACGTCACCGACAAGGCCGCGTGCGTCGCCGCCGCCAGCGCGGCCATCGAAAAGTACGGGCGCATCGACGTGCTCATCAACAACGCGGGCATCACGCAGCCCATCAAGACGCTGGAAATCGGCGCGGCCAATTTCGATGCCGTCATCGATGTGAATCTGCGCGGCACGTTGTACATGTCGCAAGCCGTCATCCCGCAGATGAAAAAACAAAAGAGCGGGAGCATCGTCTGCATGTCGTCGGTGTCGGCGCAACGTGGCGGCGGCATCTTCGGCGGGCCGCATTACAGCGCGGCGAAGGCCGGCGTGCTCGGACTCGGCAAGGCGATGGCGCGCGAGTTCGGCGGCGACGGCATCCGCGTCAATTCGATCACGCCGGGCCTGATCCAGACCGATATCACCGGCGACAAGCTCACGCCGGAGATGCGCGCGGACGTCATCAAGGGCATTCCGCTGGGACGTCTCGGCGATGCCGCGGATATCGCCAACGCTTGCCTGTTTCTTGCGAGCGGTCTCTCTTCGTATCTCACCGGCGTAACGCTCGATGTAAATGGCGGCATGTTGATTCATTGATCACACGCAACAGCGCACCTGGAAAACCGGGGCGCCAAACATGGCTGGAGACACCTATGAAATCCAAACTGGCCGCATCGACGGCAACGGCTGAGTTCGCGTCGTCCCATGACGCAACCAGCTTCGAAGCAAAGACCTACGCCAAGGTCGGACGCCGCCTCATCCCCTTTCTGATGCTGTGCTATCTCGGCGCGTATCTCGACCGTGTCAACGTCGGCTTCGCCAAGCTGCAGATGCTCAACGATCTGCGTTTCAGCGAAACCATCTACGGCATCGGCGCGGGCATCTTCTTTCTCGGCTACTTCCTGTTCGAAGTGCCCAGTAACGTGATCCTGCATAAAGTGGGCGCGCGCAACTGGCTCGCGCGCATCATGCTGACGTGGGCGGTGATCTCCGCGTGTTTCGTGTTCGTGAAGTCGCCGACGATGTTCTATGTGCTGCGCTTTCTGCTCGGCGTCGCGGAAGCGGGCTTCGCGCCCGGCGTGATTCTCTATCTCACGTACTGGTTCCCCGCCGCGCGCCGCGCGAAAGCGCTCTCGCTCTTCTTCATGGCGATTCCGCTCGCGGGCATCGTCGGCGGGCCGCTGTCCGGTTACATCCTGCATGCGTTCCAGGGCGTGCAAGGGCTCGCCGGATGGAAGTGGCTGTTCATGCTCGAAGCCTTGCCGTCGCTGTTCCTCGGCGTCGCGATCCTGTTCTATCTCGACAACGGCATCGCCGGCGCGAAGTGGCTCACGGATGAAGAGAAGGCCTTGCTCAAGCGCAATGTCGAGAAGGACAACGCGAACACCGTGAAGCATGTGTCGATCCGCGCGTTCATCGGCGATCGTCGTCTGTGGCTCATGGCTGCGATCTACTTCTGCGTCGTGCTCGGTCAGTATGGCCTGACGTTCTGGCTGCCCACCATCATCCGCAGGACTGGTGTCGCGGACCCGCTGTGGGTCGGCATTCTCACCGCGATTCCGTATCTCTGCGCCATCGTCGCACTGCCGCTGATCGGCGCGAGCGCCGACAAGCGCCGCGAACGCCGCCTGCATCTCGCCATTCCGATGCTCGTGTCCGCCGCCGGTTTCGCCACCTTGCCGATGCTCGGCAGCGTGGGCGCGTCGATCGTCTGCGTGAGCATCGCGGCGGCAGGGATTCTCGCGTCGTCGTCGCAATTCTGGTCGCTGCCCACGGCGGTGCTCGGCGGCATGTCGGCGGCGGCGGGCATCGCGGCGGTGAACTGCTTCGCCAATCTCGCGGGCTTCTTCTCGCCGGCGATCGTCGGCTGGCTCAATGACTTCACGGGCAAATCGACCGCGGGCCTGATCTTCATCTCGGTGGCGGTCGTCATCGGCGCGGTGCTCGTGTTCTTCGTGCCCGCCAAGACCGTCAATCGCTGATTTCACATTCAATCAAGGAGACAACACATGAGCACTCCCGTCCTCGAAGAGGTAACGCTCGCCGAGCGTGCCTATCGTATCCGCCGCAATGCCCTGCTGATGGGCGAAGTGCAAGGCCAGGGTTATATCGGTCAGGCGCTCGATATCGCCGATGTACTGGCCGTCGCGTACTTCGGCGCAATGAACTATCGCCCCGAAGACCCCGAATGGGAAGACCGCGACCGCTTCCTGCTGTCCAACGGTCACTATGCGATCGCGCTCTACGCCGCGCTGTTCGAAGCGGGCATCCTGCCGCAAGAGGAGCTCGAAACCTACGGCAGCGACGACAGCCGCCTGCCGATGTCCGGCATGGCCAGCTACACGCCCGGCATGGAGATGTCCGGCGGCTCGCTCGGGCAAGGCCTGACGATCGCGGTGGGCCGTGGTCTCGGTCTGAAGCGCAAGGGTTCGAAGTCGTTCGTCTACACGCTCTTTTCCGATGGCGAACTCGACGAAGGCTCGGTCTGGGAAGGCTTGATGTCGGCGGCGCACTGGAAGCTCGACAACCTCATCGCGATGGTCGATGTGAACAACCAGCAAGCCGATGGCCCGTCGACGCAGATCATGGCGTTCGAGCCGCTCGTCGACAAGCTCGAAGCCTTCGGCTGGTATGTGCAGCGCGTGGACGGCAATGATATCGACGCCGTGAAGGCGGCCTTCGACAACGCGCGCACGCTGAAGGAGGCGAAGCCGCGCATCATCGTGTGCGATACGAAGATGGGCTGTGGCGTGCCCTTCCTCGAACAGCGCGAGAAAAACCATTTCATCCGCGTCGATGCCCATGAATGGCAACTGGCGCTCCAAGCACTCGAAGCAGGGAGACAAGCATGAGCACCCGTCTGAAAACGTCCGCGATGATCGCGTCGATTGCAAGCGAAGGACAGATCACGCGCTCCGCGCCCTTCGGTCATGCGCTCGTGGAACTGGCGCGCACGAAGACAAACGTCATCGGCATGACGGCCGATCTCGGCAAATACACCGATCTGCATATCCTCGCGAAGGAATTTCCCGAGCGTTATTACCAGATGGGCATGGCCGAGCAATTGCTGATGGGCGCGGCCTCGGGTTTCGCGCATGAAGGTGCGCAGCCGTTCGTCACCACTTACGCGGTGTTCGCAACGCGCCGTGCATATGACTTCATCCATCAGACCATCGCGGAAGACAATCTCGATGTGAAGATCGTCGCTGCGCTGCCGGGTTTGACGACTGGATATGGCCCGAGCCATCAGGCAGCGGAAGATCTCGCGCTGATGCGTGCAATGCCGAACATGACCGTGATCGATCCGTGCGATGCGCTCGATATCGAGCAGATGGTGCCCGCGATCGCCGCGCACAAGGGTCCGGTCTATGCGCGACTGTTACGCGGCAATGTGCCCGCCGTCCTCGACGAATACGACTATTCGTTCGAACTCGGCCGTGCAAAGCTCGTGCGCGATGGCCGCGACGTGCTCATCATCTCGTCGGGCATCATGACCATGCGCGCGCTCGAAACGGCCAAGGCGCTGCAGTCCGATAGCGTGGATGTAGCGGTGCTGCATGTGCCGACCATCAAGCCGCTCGATACCGAGACGATCATCCGCGAGGCGAAGCGTTCGGGGCGGCTCGTGGTGGTGGCTGAAAACCATACGGTGATCGGCGGACTGGGCGAGGCGGTGGCGACCGCGCTGCTGACTGCGGGCGTGACGCCTACGTATCGTCAGATCGCGCTGCCTGATGCGTTCCTCGATGCTGGCGCGTTGCCTACGTTGCATGATCGTTACGGCATATCCACGAATGTGATGGCGGATACGATCAAGGGCTGGATTGCGTAATGCCAGCGCGCCGCGCGATTCGATCAATCGCGCGGCGCCTCATCCCTTCTTCCTGCGCCCGCCCTTCTTCAGACCCGCCGCTTCCTTCGCAACGCTCGCGACCGGACCGCTCATCGCTTCCATCCACGAAAGCGCATCGATATACGCGAGAAAATGCTGGAGATACTCGGGCGATGTCTCGCGCATGAACGACAGTGACCGATGCACGAGACTGCTCGAATTGAGCGGTCCCGCATTCTTCGGCACTTGCGCGAACGAATCGCGCAATTGCTTCTCCGCGCTGACCTTCGACCACACCGCGCGAAAGTAATCGAGCAATTCCGCGTGCGATATCGACGATGCATTCGCGAAGTCATCGACGAGCATCGCAAGCGGTCCGGGCTTTTCCGCATCCTTGTCTTCCGCACGCGTCGCTGCGAAACCCTCGACATCGCGCCGATACGCATCCAGCAACTGCGTGAGCCGCTCATCGAGCATGCGGCGCGCCTCGCCGTCATAGTCACACGCACGCCGCTCCAGCGCATCGATGAGATGAAAGCGCACGGGATTCGCGCGATCGTCGCCGCGCGCGCGCCAGGCGTCGATCATCGCGCGCGCCGAAGCCACGTTATTCACGCGTCTTCACCACGCCATTCGATGGCCGCGGCACAGCGGAAATTTCCACGCGCCGGTTCTTCGCGCGCCCTTCTTCATCGGCGTTGGAACCGACAGGCTGCTGCGAACCGAACGCCGCCGCGAACACCGACTCCGATGGCACGCCCGCATCGATCAGCGCGCGCATCACCGTCAACGCACGCTTGGCCGAAAGCTCCCAGTTATCCGCGAAACGACGGTTGCCTTCGTGCACCTGCTGATCGTCGGCGAACCCGCTCACCATGAGGATTTCCTCATGCGCGCGCAGATACGTGGAAAGCGGCCCGGCCAGGCTCTTGAGCACGTCGCGGCCCTGCGGCTGCAACTGATCGGAGTTGAGCGCGAACAGCACATTGCCGCTGATGCCGATGCGTCCGTTCACGAGCGTCACGCGTCCCGACGCGAGCGGCCCCGCAAGCGCCTGCTCCAACGTCTTGCGCCGCTGCGTTTCTTCCTGCCGATGCCTCACTTCTTCATCGAGCTTGTTCTCGAGCTGCAACTGCACGCCGATCACGCCGACGAGTATCAGCACGAACGCACCGAGCAGCACCGACATGAGATCGGCGAACGCGGCCCAGATCGGCGCGGCGTTTTCCGCGCCGCCGTCGATTTCCTCGTTCATGCCGCGCGCGCTCCGGCCACGCGTTGCCCCGCGATATGCTGCAAGTCCTCGACGATCTGCTTCTGCGACAACATGCTCAGGTCGATCACTTCCTTCGCCTGCGCGACGTAATACGCGAGCTGTTCGTCACTGCGCGCGAGCGACTTGCCGAGCGCGCCTTCGATGCGTTCGAGATGCGTTACGAGCGTGCTGTTCGATTCACCGAACGATTGAACCGCCGCGCCGAACGCATCGGCGAGACTCGCCATTTCGACGGCGCTCGTCGTCACCTGCGCGGCCATCGCGCCGAGCTTGCCGGCTTCGGTTTCGACCGTGCCGGTGAACTGCGTGCCGACGCGTTCGAGCAGGCTTGCGGATGTCTCGACCAATGCATCGATCGCGGCGCGTTGCTCGTTCGACGCGTGATTCACGGCATCGAGCAGCGTTTCGACGGTGGCGAGCAGACGGCTGCGCTCGTCGAGCATCGCGGTATCGCGGACCATCGAATCGGAGAGCTTCTGACGCATCTCCGCGACGACCTCGGCGGCGGCCTTCGGCGCTTCCGACGCAGCCTGCACGAGACGCTCGATTTCCGCGATGGTCGCGCCCGCATGCGCCTGCGATTGCGCGGACATGTCGCGCGCGGTGAGCGCGAGCGCGTCGCAGATTTCCTTCTGCCGGTTCGCGGCGACTGCGCTCGTGTCCTGCCATTGCTCGCGCAACGCAGCGGCCATCGTATCGAGCGTGCCGCTCCATGCGGCGAGCCGCGCTTCGCCGCTTTCGGCGAGTTCGGCGCGCAAGTCCGCGTGCGATCGACCGACCGATTGCACAAGCAACGCCGCGTGCTGTTCGAAGCTCGCCGTCGCGTTCGTCAACGCGCTCTGATTCTGCGCGGCGGTCTGCTCGCTGGCGCGCGTGTGCTGCGCGAGCGCATCGTTCCATGTCTGCGACAGATTGCTCGTCACCGTCTCCAGCCGCGTGGATACATCGTCGATCAGACCGGATGAACGTGCATCGAAGGTCTGCGCGAAGCGCTCCATCGACGCATCCATGCGCGCGACGAGTGCATCGCTCGATTGCGCGTGCTTGGCCGCCGACGATTCCAGTCCGCCCGACACACGATCCATTTGCGCGGACACGCAATCGACAAGCGTGGTCGCGCGCTGATCGAAGGCGAGCGCGAGGCGATCCAGCGAAACGCCCATTTCACCGACGAACGCCGCATTCGATTGCGCGTGCTGCGAAAGCGACTGATGCCAGATCTCCGCGACCTTCGCCGACGATGCCTCGAAACCGCTCGACAAGCCTTCCAGTTGACGCGCGACGGCCTGTTCGACGTTGCCGTGCAAGGCGGTGACTTCGCGCGCGATGCCGTCCATGGTCGCCTGCATGACGGGCTGCAGCGCGGCGGTCGCGGCGCGCGCGCTATCGGCGACGCTCTGCTTCAATGAAAGCTCGACCGACGTCGCCAGCCGCCGATACGACGTCTCCGCCTTCGCATGAAACGCATCCTGACTCGCGATCTGACGCTCGCTCGCGGCTGCGCTCTGCTGCTCGATCGCGAGCGTCATCGACTGCAGTCGATCGACGAGCTTCGGCATCATCTCGGTCTGAAGCTGCATCAGCCTGAACGTCTCGTCGCGTTGATGCGCTTGCGTGAACACGCGCAGGGTCGTCGCGATCTTCGTGTCGAGCGTCTGCGTGACGTGCAGCCGCTCGCGGCGGCACAGCGCCGAGAGCAGGCCGAGCATCGCGGAGGTCGCGACACCCGCGATCGACGTGCCGAACGCGAAGCCGAGGCCCGTCACCGGCGCGGCGAGCGACGCGCGAATCGCCGTGAGATCGGAGGCGCTTTGCAAGGCCGTACCGGTGCCGCGCAAGGTCGCGACCATGCCGAGCAGCGTGCCGAGCATGCCGAGCAACACCAGCAAACCGACGAGATACGGCGCGAGCACGGGACCGGGCAATGCCGCGCGCTCGCCTTCCACGCGCAGTCGCACGGCGTTGCGCAGGCTCGGATGCAGCGTGTCGAGCCACACCGCGAAGCTGCGCGGCGCGCTCACGAGTTGCGCGACGGCCTGTTCGAGCGACGCGGTGATCTGCTGATAGCGCCGCAACTCGGCCGCGCCCGCGAGATAGCAACCGGCGATCACGACCGTCACGGCGAACGCGAGCGGATTCGAGACGATATACGCGATGCCGATTCCGCACACCGCGGCGAGGCCGATCGAAAAGACAGCAATGTTCAAGAGATTTCGGGGCATAGCGAGCCAGTTAGCGGATGCGAAGAGCCGCGAGCAAGCCTTCGATCGGTTGAAAACGAACATCCAGTTCGGCGAGCAATACGCTTT
Organism: Burkholderia sp. THE68; assembly: GCF_009938265.1. NCBI lineage: Bacteria > Pseudomonadati > Pseudomonadota > Betaproteobacteria > Burkholderiales > Burkholderiaceae > Burkholderia > Burkholderia sp. THE68. The sequence continues at coordinate 1,358,355 of NZ_AP022319.1, read as the reverse complement.
GCAGATCCTTGCGAAACAGCTCGAGCCATGCGCCCGGCGCGGACGTTTCATCCGCGGCATGGGCGCGCTTCAGGCGCTCGAAATGCTTGCCGAGCAATGCGGGCACGTTGGCGAGCAGGCTGCGCTCGCGCGCGCTCAATGCCTGTTCCATGACGGCATCGACGACGGCGAGGCGCGCCATCTCCGGCGATCTGGCCGCGAGCATCGACCTCAGGCGCGTGCGCAGCGCGGCAATGTCGGTGTCCATCGCCTGCTGTAGCGACAGATAGCGCTGACGAACGTTCGCATAGTCGACCGGCAAGTCTTCCTGCGACGCCTGAACCGGGGTCCGATGCCTGCGGCGCGCGGCCGCTTCCTCGCGCGCGAGCGCGCCGGCGAGCGACGTCCGCACGCGCGCGCAGTCCTCGTCGATGTCGCGCGGAACGGATCGCGAGCCATGCGTGGTGAACGCGGCGGGCGGATCGGTCGCGAGCGCGGTCGACAGCGCGATCGCATCGGTCCAGCCGAGCCATTGGCTCAGACGGTCCGAGAGCGATTCCGCGGGTTCGTGAACATCGAGATCGGCAAAATGTGCCAGCAGCCGAACGAGCGCCGGGCCGCTGAATGCCGTGCGCTTCATGCCTTGCACAGGATCACCGGGGGCAAAAGGACGCTATTTTACCTGCGCGGGCGAAATCGATGCCCCGTTTCGCGTTCAGGGCGCCTTCGCCGGCATGAACGCGAACGGCTGGGTCGCGACGAAGCTGCCCGCGGTCTCCCCCGAAAAGACCTGTCCCGCATCGATCGTGAGCTTCATGACCGGCGCGCCGGGATTGAGGTTGAGCTTCTTCAGCGACACCCAGAACGTATCGGGCCGCGTTGCCGAATCGAAGTAGTAGATCAGGTTCTGCTGATCCGACACGGACCGCCATATCGTCGATGACAGATTCGGCTGCTCCGGCGTGCTGATGCCGAGCGGCACGCTCACCGAACGCATCACGCTCATCACGCTCGCCACCGCCTGAAACGCATACGAGTTCTGCGGCACGCCGGCCATGTAGTTCGGATCGGCCTGCTTCGGAATCGCATCGAGCAGAAAGGACGCGCGCACGAAACGGTCCGCCGCGCGATTCGTGCCCGGCAGGAAGCCCATGCCGCCGACGCTCTTCCAGTAAGTATCAATGGCAAGCTGCTCTTCGTAGATCGGCGAGTTCGTCATCACCTTGTACTTCTTGCCCTGATGGATGATGAGCTTGCCGTTGATGTATTCGAAGATGGCCGAATCGCCGCGCGCGTCGGAAAGCGAAAGATGGATCGTGAGCGGCTTGCCGTTGGGCAGCGGCGGCGCGATGATCTGGAACGGCTCGCGTGACATGACATAGACGGCCTGCCCGACCGTCGCGAAGTTATCGAGCGCGTATTGCGCCCACAGGCTGATCGACATCGGATCGCGCTTCGGGTCGGGCTTGCCGTAGTCGGTCTCGGCGAGATACAGCGCGTTGGCCACCAGTCCGCGCTCGTTCATGCCGTCGACGGTGCCGATCTCATAGCCCGACACCACCACGCTGCCATATTTCGATTTCCATTTGATCGAACGCGGCCCTGCGTTGCCATCGCGTTCGATACCCGCCGGCATCACCCAGAGATTCGAGCGCATGTCCTCGGACCAGTCCATCGAGCGGCCCGTTATCACGAGGCCTTTATCGCCGACGTACAGCGCGCGCGTGCAGGCGAGCGCAAGCGACGTGGAGAGCAACGCGAGCGCAACGAGGCACGCGATCTTTTGAGTCAGACGGGTCATGGCCTTGTTTCCTCTCTCATCCTTCATTGAGCGGCGGCAGCGCCGGACCTCTCGTTCGGCGTACACGCTTCCATGGTTTCAACCGGTGCAACTTCACGCGCACGCCGCTTTCAGCAGGGCGCGCGCTTTCATAATGCGATTCGACCGCCTGCGCGAGCTGTTTCAGTTCAGGCTCCGCGAGTTCACGGAGCCGCGCGGGATGCGTGAAGCGCGGGCTCGCATCCATCCATCGATACAGCGCCGGAATCACGCGCCGCATCGCGCCGGCTTCGACGGCCTGCCGCAACGCGCGCCATGCGGCGAACTCGCCTTCCGCACGCTGCTTGCGTTGCGCGATCCACCAGCGCGAGAAGCGTCCGAGCCATGCGCGAACGCGCGGATAGCACCACACGGCCACGAAGATGCAAACGAGCACCACGCACGCAACGACGAGGTCGCGCGCGTTCAGGAAGATCACCGTGTGGCGCGCGGCGCCGGCGAGCGCATCGGCGGGAATGGCCCATAGCGGCTTCTCGTGCGCCGCGCGCGCCGTGAAGCTTACCGCAGGCAGATGAATCGCTTCGCGACGATGCGTCGCCGTGTTCCACCATTCGATGTCGATCGGCGGCAACGTGTAACGTCCGCGCCTGTTCACGACATACGTGACGGTATCGGTCCGCTCGCCCGCGACGAGCCCGGTCCGATCCTCGGAGATATTGCGTGTTTGCGGCGGCTTCTCATAGCGGCGCAAGCCTTCGACATCGCCGAACTGAATTGGCGCGATCAGCATCGACTCGGTCGCGTCGGCGCGTTGCGTGACGATGCGCGTGATCGTGCCGCCCACTTCGAGCGTGCCGCCATCGGGTTCGATGCGTTGCTTCGCGGTGAGACCGGGCGCGGGAAAGAATGTCGTCATGCCTTCGGCGCCTGGCGGCAGCGTCGCGGTGATATTCAGCGGCGGCGTCTCTAACGTGACGGGCGCGTCCATGCCGCCCGGATGCAAGGTGATGCCGATCGCGGGCACAGCGAACGCGCCCGCCGTGCGCGGCACGATGCGATACGCGCGGCTCACGCCGAACCAGCGCACGCCGTCGATCGTCTCGTTGAAGTTCTGCGCATCTTCATCCGGCAGCGTGACGAACGCATCGTGGACGTCGAACATCGGCCAGTCGGGCGCGGCGGTGAACCAGGTCGTCGTGAGCGCATCGACGACGAGCCTGACCGCGCTGCCCGCGACCACCGGACCGGACGGTTCGAGATGCGCGCGCAGCATCGTGCGTGGCGCTTCGTCGGCGGCGGCGCATGTGCATACGAGCCACAGGCATAGCGTCGAGACGAAGCGGCGCATCATGGTTCGCCTCCGGCTTCCTGCGCGAAGCGCCGATGCAGAAACGCCGCCGGCGACGTATTCAGATTGCGCATCCACGTCTCTTCCGATGGCCGCTGTCCCTGAACGAGCACTTGCTTGCCTTCCTTGCCCTTCTTCTTTTGCTCGTCGATCTGGTCGGGCTTCACGGTCGTCGATTCGTCGCCTTCGTCCTTCTCGTCCTCGATGAGTTTCTGCACGAGTTCGCGGTTCGCGCGCGCCTCGGCGAAACCGGCGCGGCGCGCGAGCGCGTTATCGTAGGCCTTGAGCGCGCCCTGATAATCCTTCAGATGCGCGAGCGTATTGCCGATATAAAAGTACCCCTCCGCCGTATTCATGCGCGAGAACGTTTCGAGCGCATCGGCGTAATCGCCTGCGAGGTATTGCGCGCGGCCCTTCCACATCGGATCGTCGAAGCGAAGCGCCGCGCGCGCGTAGTCGCCATGTTCAAAGCTCCAGCGGCCTTGCTGATCGTGCGTCGCGAAGAGATCCAACCAGTCGAACGACGCCGCACGCGCATCGTTTGTCGCGCCGATAGTGGCAAGCGAAACCAGTACGAGAGGCAGCCACTTGACCGTCCAGCCGCGCCTGAACCCATACAGCGCGATGACGAGGATCGGCAGGATCAGCCAGTAACCCGACTCCTTCCAGCGCGGCACGATCTTCGATTCCTGCGCCGCTTCCAGATAGACTTGCGCGCGACGCTGAACCCATTCGATATCGTCGTCATCCGGGCGCACACTCGCGAGCGGAATGGATGCGGCCTGCGTGATCTTGCGGATCGCCGCCGCATCGAACGTGCCGGTGATCGGATGGCCCGCGTCATCCATTGCCAGTTCGCCGTTCGATTTGCGTATCGGACCGCCATGCTCCGTGCCCACCGCGAGCCATAGCAACTGATGCTTCGATGCCTTCGCGAGACGCAGAAATTCATCGCTGCGGCCTTCGTCGAAACCGTCGCTGATGAAGACGATCGTACCCGCTGCTTGATCTTTCGCGAGCACATGCTCCGCGATCGCGAGTCCCGCCGCCGCGTTCCTGCCGTCGCGCGGCATGAGTTCGGGTGCGAGTGCGGGCACGTAGAGTTCGAGCATGGCCGGGTCTTCCGTCGGCGGCACGACGAGATGCGCGCTCGATGCGAACACCACCAGCCCCGTGCGCGCGCCCTTTCTCGCGGCGGCAAGATCGAGCACTTTTTGCTTCGCGCGCTCGATACGCGTCGGTGCGATATCGGCCGCATCCATCGAACGCGCGAGTTCCAGCACGACGACGAGCGGCGCCTTGTCCTGATCGAACGGCGGACGTTCCTGCTCCCACGTCGGTCCCGCAACAGCGATCGCACCGAGCGCGATCAACGCGGAAAGCGCATGAACCGGCTGCACGCGAACCCGCCGCTTCTCGCCGACGATCAGATGCTCCAGCAAATGCGGCGCGATGATATTGCGCCAGCGCGCGCGCATGTCGTTGCGCCGCAGCCAGACAAAAGGAAGCAGCACGGCGGGAATCAGCAGCAGAAGCCACAGCGGCCGCAGAAAATGAAACGCCGTGAGATCGATGGCCATCTCAGGCCTCCGCCTCTTCCATCGGCAGCGCACGGCGCGGGGCGCGCAGCAGCGCGATGAGATACGCGAGCACGTGATACAGCGTGAGTATCGACACGGCCAGCGCAAGCGGCACCCAATAGAACTCGCGCTGCGGGCGATACACCTCGCGCTTGATCTTCTCGGGCGTCAGCTTGTCGATCGCGGTATAGACCGCGGCCAGATCCTGCTCGCGGCCGAGCGCACGAAACGCACTGCCGCCCGTCGTCTTCGCGATGCGCGCGAGCGCGTCGAGATCGACCTTGTCCTCGCCCTGCGTATCCGTATCGCCGATGCCGATCGTATGCACGACGATACCGTGCCGCTTCGCGATGCGCGCCGCCTGTTCGGGCGGAATCGCGCTCGCGGTGTCGTTGCCGTCGGTGAGCAGCACGAGCACTTTCTCCTGCGCGGGCGTGTTCTCCATCAGCTTCACGGACAGCCCGATCGCATCGCCGATCGCCGTGCGCGGCCCCGCCATGCCGATGTGCATCGCGTCGAGCAGGATCAGCACGCTGTCGTGATCGAGCGTGAGCGGCGCCTGCGGATACGCGGCATCGCCGAACACGACGAGCCCGATGCGATCGCCCTTGCGCTTCGCGATGAAATCCGCGACCACGCGCTTCACCGCGCTCAGGCGATCCATGCGCGCGCCGCTGGCGGTGTCGATGAAATCGCGTTCACTCATCGACTGCGACAAGTCGATCGCAAGCAGCAGATCGCGCGCGGGCATGTCACGCGTCACGGGCGCTTCGACGAACACGGGCCGCGCCGCCGCGATCAACAGCAGCGCCCAGAGCAGCGGCATCAGCACGCGTTGCAGGCCGTTGCGGCGCAGGCGCACGCCGCCCGGCGCGGGCTTTTCTCCGGCGGCTTCGGCCATTTCCTGAAAAAACGGCACGCGCACCGCGGACGCCGTCGTGCGGTACGCGGGCACGAGCCACCACACCAGCACCGGTAGCGGCAGAAGCACGAACATCCACGGAAACTCAAACTTCCACATGATGATGGCCGATCCAGTCGCGCGCGGCCTCGACGAGACCTCGCGCCTGTTGCAGCGTGATGACGGCGAGTTGCTCGCGCGGCGCATAGCTTGCCGTGTAGAGCAGCGCGCCGTTCTGGTCGTCGAACGAGGCGTGCGTTGTCTTCAGATACGCGAGCCATGCGCTGCCGCTCAACGCGGCGACGTGCTCGCGCGGCGCGGCCGCGAGCGCCGTGCGCTTGATGAGCGGCGCGATCTCGGCGAGCGCCGATGCGCGCGTGGCCGCGTCGTCCAGCTTCGCTTCGATGCGCGCGAGTTCAATCAACGCCTCGCGTCTATAACGCGACTTCTCGTGACGCCGCCACGCGAGCCATATGACGACCAGCGCCAACGCAATCAACATCAACGCGACGAACACCCAGCCGATGGTCTGCGGCGCATACGAAACCGGCGCGGGCAAGGGCAACTCACGCAAGGATTGCAGCGTGTCGTTCATAGCCTGCTTCATAGTCCGCCTGCCAGCGACCGACGCGGCCGTTCGCCGAACAGTCTGCGCACCTGATCCACGACAGGCTCGGCCGTCGATATCGCCATCAACGGGACGCCGCTTGCGCGCAGCAAGTCGGCGATCCCGGCGGCGCGTCCCTTGAAGAGACTCGAGAGCGGCTCACGCACGCGTTCCTTCTCGATGCGCAATTCCACCTGCAAGCGCCCCTCGCTCACGACGAGCGCGCGATGCTCCGGCATGCGCTGCCACATCGGATCGAAGACGAGCGCGGCGATCACGTCGTTGTGCGCCGCGAGTTGCCGCAACAACTGACGCGTGCGTTCGTCGGCGCCCGCGAAGTCGCTCACGATGCACACGAGAAAATCATGCCCCGCGATCTGCAGCACGCCTTCGAGCGCGGCGTTCAGTTGCGCGTAGTTCGTGCGCGCGGGACTGTCGGCGGCGAGCGCGCGGTTCATGCGGGCCATCGCGCCGAACAGCATGTCGATGCGCGTGCGGCTGCGCAAGGGCCGCACGCGCACGACTTTATCGTCGCCGAACACGACGCCGCCGACGCGATCGCCCGCCGCGAAACCCATCCATACGGCGAGCGCGGCGGCTTCGGCCGCGACGACCGATTTGAACGCGCGGCTCGATCCGAAGAACATGCTCATGCGCTGATCGACCATCACGAGCAAGGGACGATCGCGCTCCTCCGTGTACACGCGCACGTGCGGCTTGCCGGTGCGCAGGCTCACGCGCCAGTCGAGATGACGGATATCGTCGCCGGGCAGATAGCCGCGCAGTTCCTCGAAGTTGAGGCCGCGCCCGCGCATGCGCGATGCGTGACGGCCCGACAGAATGCTCGACACCGGCGCGGGCGCAACAAAGCTCAGGCCGCGCGCACGGAATTCGAGCCGCGCGAGATGCGCGGCATCGACATACACGCTTCCGATCGAATCCCCTGCGCTTGCCGTCATCGAAACGTTCCTTTGCGATCAAGCCGGCACGGCCACCTTTTCCACGAGTCGGTCGATCACCTTGTCCGCACTGATGTCGTCCGCGCTGGCGTCGTAGGACAGCAGCAGGCGATGACGCAGCACCGGATGAATCACCGCGCGCACATCATCGGGCGTGACGAACGCGCGCTCGTCGAGCCACGCGTGCACGCGGCTCGCGCGATCCAGCCCGATCGCGCCGCGCGGGCTCGCGCCCACTTCGATCCATCTGGCGAGATCGGCATCCATGGCCGCGCCATGGCGCGTCGCATTCACGAGCGACACGATGTATTCGTCGATGGCGGCAGCCACACTCACGCGCCGCGCCGCCTCGCGCGCCGCGAAGATGTCCTGCTGCGAGAGCGTGTCGAAGTGCGTCTGTTCGCCTTCGGTCTCGCGCCGCAAGAGACGCAGCATCTCGCACTCGCTTTGCGGCGACGGATAGGTGATCAGTACCTTCAACAGAAAGCGGTCCATCTGCGCTTCGGGCAATGGATACGTCCCTTCCTGTTCGATGGGATTCTGCGTCGCCATCACGAGAAAGAGATCGGGCATCGCATGCGTCTTGCCCGCGACCGAAATCTGCCGCTCTTCCATTGCTTCGAGCAAGGCCGATTGCACTTTGGCGGGCGCACGATTGATTTCATCGGCGAGTATCAGATTGCCGAAGATCGGTCCGGGCTGAAACGTGAGCGTGCGCTCGGTGCCGGATTGCAGCAGCGTTTCGCCGCCGGTGATATCGGACGGCAGCAGATCGGGCGTGAACTGGATGCGCTTCATGGTCGCGGCGAGGCGCGCGGCGATGGCCTTCACGGTGCGCGTCTTCGCGAGCCCCGGCAGGCTTTCGAGCAGTACGTGGCCATCGGCGAGCAGTGCGATCAGAATCTGCCGCACGACGGCTTCCTGCCCCACGACCGCCTGCCCGATGCTCGCTTCGAAACGCCGGATGGTATCGCGCATGACTGGCTTTTCCCCATGGTGCATCCATCTCGTTGGCGGCGCGCAAGGCTGCCTGCGCGCGTGAGGCACAAGTTACTGGAGCCGCGCGCTTTCGTCAAAGCATCGCATTGCTTCGTTTTCTGCAATTTCACGCGCACCGCAATGCAGTTTTTCTCGCGAAAAAAAGATTGAATTCGCCCATGCCTTCGTATATTGGTGAGACCGAATCGCGTCCGGGCAATCGTCGCAGCGCAAGCGGAGCAACGCATATGGCGGAGCTATCCACGAAGAGCAAGCAGGGCAGCGTCCCGCGCGGAGCGCGTGCGCGTCGCATCGCGCTCTCGACCGTGCTGCTGCTCCTGTGCCCCGCGCTCGTCGGCTATGCCATGAGCTGGGCGATGACGGAACACGCAAAGCCGCAAGTCCGCATCGTGCTGGGCGACGGCGTGCAGGGGCCGAAAGGCATGGCGTGGGTGCCAGGCGGCGAATTCCTGATGGGCAGCGACAGCAAGCTCGCGCAGGCGAATGAGCGTCCCGCGCACAAGGCGCGCATTCGCGGCTTCTGGATGGATGAGCATCACGTGACGAATGCGGAGTTCCGCAAATTCGTCGATGCGACGGGTTACGTCACCACGGCCGAGAAGAAGCCCGACTGGGAGACGCTGAAGGTGCAACTGCCGCCCGGCACGCCGCGCCCGCCCGACAGCGCGCTCGTCCCTGGCGCGATGGTGTTCGTCGGCACGCCGCAACAGGTGCCCTTGCAGGACTTCTCGCGCTGGTGGCGCTTCGTGCCCGGCGCGGACTGGCGGCATCCGACCGGGCCGGCGAGCAACATCGACGGCAAGGACGATCATCCCGTCGTGCAGGTGTCGTATGAGGATGCCGAGGCCTATGCGAAGTGGGCCGGCAAGCGTCTGCCCACCGAAGCCGAATGGGAGTTCGCCGCGCGTGGCGGTTTCGATCAGGCCACCTATGCGTGGGGCAACCAGTTCACGCCCGACGGCAAGCAGATGGCGAACGTGTGGCAAGGCCAGCAGCCGCAGCCCTTCCCCGTGGTCAACGCGAAGGCCGGCGGCGCGGCGGGCACGAGTCCGGTCGGCAGCTTTCCGGCCAACGGCTACGGCCTGTCCGACATGACCGGCAACGCATGGCAATGGACCGCCGACTGGTATCGCGCGGATCAGTTTCGTCGCGAGGCGTCGGTGGGCGGCGTCGTCGACGAACCCAAAGGCCCGTCCGATTCGTGGGACCCCGCCGATCCCGGCGTGCCGGTGCAGGCGCCCAAGCGCGTCACGCGCGGCGGCTCGTTTCTGTGCAACGAAGCCTATTGCCTGAGCTACCGCCCGAGCGCGCGACGCGGCACGGACCCTTATAACAGCATGTCGCATCTCGGATTCCGGCTCGTGATGGACAAGGACGTGTGGGATCGCACTCATGGCCACGCACCGATCGATACGGCAGCGCGCTGAGCGCCTTCTCGCGTTCGCGACGTCGCTGCTCGCCGCGTGCGTCATCGCGGGATGCGCGAGTCCCGGCGACACCGCGGGCGTTGCGAGCGCGCAAGGCGCGCAGACCCGTCCCGCCGCGCTCGCGGTGCTGCCGTCTTGGCGCGAAGGTCCGGCGCGCGAAGCCATCATCAAGTTCGTCGACGAAGTCACGCGCGAAGGCTCGCCCACCTACGTGCCGCCCGCCGAGCGCATCGCGGTGTTCGACAACGATGGCACGTTATGGAGCGAGCAGCCGCTCTATTTCCAGTTCGTGTTCCTGCTCGATGAAGTGAAGGCCGCCGCGCCGAAGCATCCCGAATGGCGCAACAATCCGGCGTATCAAGCGCTCGCCGCGCACGATCAGGCGGCGCTCGCGACACAGCAGAAGGAATTGATCAAGCTCGTCGCGGTTGCGAACAGCGGCATGACCGTCGACGAATACGATCACGCGATCCGCGCATGGCTCGCAACGGCGAAGCATCCGAAGCTTCAGCGGCCCTACACCGAGCTGGTCTATCAACCGCAACTGGAGCTGCTTGCCTACCTGCGCACGAACGGCTTCAAGACCTTCATCGTGTCGGGCGGAACGATCGAATTCATGCGCGTGTTCGCGGAGCGCGTCTATGGCATTCCGCCGGAACAGGTGATCGGTTCCAGCCAGGTCGTGAAGTTCGAAACGCGCGACGGCAAGCCCGTGCTCGTGCGCGAGCCGAAGCTCGATTTCGTCGATGACGGTCCGGGCAAACCCGTCGGCATCTATCGCAACATCGGGCGTCGGCCGCTACTCGCGTTCGGCAACTCGGACGGCGACCTGGAGATGCTGCAGTACACGGCGGCGCAGGCGGGACCGCATCTCGCGCTCATCGTGCATCACGACGACGCGGCGCGCGAGTTCGCCTACGACCGGCAATCGAAGATCGGCAAGCTCGATCGCGCGTGGGACGAAGCGCGCGCGAAAGGCTGGATCGTGGTGAGCATGAAGGATGACTGGAACGTGATCTATCCGCCGGGCGCGGGGCAGTAACGGTACCTCTGGAGCGATAATGACAAAGCCGAATCTTCGACGCATGCGCTATATCACGGGGGCACTCGCCGCAATCGCGGCGATCTGCGTGCTGATCGTCCCGCCGATCGTCTCGAGCGCGCAGACGCAGAACAACCCGAAGCCCGCGGCGCCTGCGAAGCAGGCCGCGCCGGCCGCACAGAACAATCAGAACAACCAGAGTTCGAAGAAGCCGAACATCCTGGTGATCTTCGGCGACGACATCGGGCAGACCAACATCAGCGCGTACAGCAAAGGCGTGGTGGGTTACGAGACGCCGAACATCGACCGCATTGCCAACGAAGGCATGCTGTTCACCGATTACTACGCGGAAAACAGCTGCACGGCGGGCCGCTCGACCTTCATCACCGGCGAGGTGACGCTGCGCACGGGGCTTTCGAAGGTTGGCATTCCGGGCGCGAAAGTCGGTTTGCAGGCGCAGAACATCACGATTGCCGAAGCGCTCAAGCCGCTCGGTTACGCGACCGGCCAGTTCGGCAAGAACCACCTCGGCGATCGCGACGAATATCTTCCCACCAAACACGGCTTCGACGAATTCTTCGGCAACCTGTATCACCTGAACGCCGAGGAAGAGCCGGAGCGCCCTTACTATCCGAAGGATGACAAGGCCTGGGTGAAAGCCAATGCGCCGCGCGGCGTGATCCATTCGTTCGCGGACGGCAAGATTCAGGACACGGGCCCGCTCAACACCAAACGCATGGAAACGATCGACGATGAAACCACGCAGGCCGCGATCGACTTCATGCAGAAGCAGGCGAAGGCCGACAAGCCGTTCTTCGTGTGGATGAACACCACGCGCATGCACCTCTTCACGCACGTGCGGCCTTCGATGCAGGGACAAAGCGGCATGCCGGGCAACGAGTACGCGGATGGCATGATCGAGCACGACGGCGATGTCGGCAAACTGCTCAAGGCCCTCGACGATCTCAAGCTGACGGACAACACGATCGTCGTCTACACGACCGACAACGGGCCGAACCAGTTCTCGTGGCCCGACGCCGCGACCACGCCGTTCAGAAGCGAGAAGGACACCAACTGGGAGGGAGCGTTCCGCGTGCCCGCGATGATCCGCTGGCCGGGCCATATCAAGCCCAATTCCGTTTCGCGGCAGATGATGTCCGGCCTCGACTGGTTCCCGACCCTGCTCGCGGCCGCCGGCGACAACAACATCTCCGATCGGCTGCTCAAAGGCGCGGCGATCGGCGGCAAGACCTTCAAGGTGCATCTCGACGGCTACAACTTCCTGCCCTATCTGACAGGACAGTCGAAGGACGCGCCACGTCACGAGTTCTACTATTTCAACGATGACGGCATGCTGGTCGCGATGCGCTTCAACGACTGGAAGTTCGTGTTCTGCGAACAGCGCGAACCGGGCGGCTTCATGGTCTGGGCGAACCCGTTCACCTGCCTGCGCGTGCCGAAGATGTTCAATCTGCGCATGGATCCGTACGAGCGTGCCGATATCGTCTCCGATCAGTACTACGACTGGAGCACCAAGAACGTCTATATGTCGCAATATGCGGTGAGCAAGGTGGCGCCGTTCCTCGCGACCTTCAAGCAATATCCGCCGAGCCAGCGTCCATCGAGCTTCAGCATCGACCAGATGACCGAAGCGCTGACCAAGAGTATCGAGACCACCGGCAAGTAAGCCGCGCAATCGTTCGATGAAAACGCCCGCTGCATCGCAAGACGCAGCGGGTTTTCTCGCAACAGGGAGCCGATTTCCACGATGAGCCATCTCAGCGCCGACCATCCGAAATCGACCCGTCGCAGAGCGGCGCGCAAGACGCATCGCGCGCACGCGCAAGACACGCCGGTCGCGCGAAGTAGCGCCGTGCCTGCGTTGCTGCTGTTCGCCTCGGGCATGGCCGCGCTCATCTATCAGGTGTTGTGGGTGAAGCAGCTCACGCTCGTCGTGGGCATCGAGGTGCAGGCGGTCACGATCGCGATCAGCGCATTCTTCGCGGGACTCGCGATCGGCGGATGGTGCTTCGGCAGGCTTGCCGATCGCATCGCGCAACCCTTCCTGCTGTACGCGGCGCTGGAGATCGCGGCGCTGGTGCTCGGCATCGGCGCGACGCAGGCGCTCGCGCACGGCGCCGCATCGTTCGCGATGCTGCAGGCCAGCGCCGGGCCGCTTGCGTGGGCGCTGCCGTTTGCGCTCGTCGGCCTGCCCGCCATCGCGATGGGCGGCACGGTGCCCGTGCTCACGCGCGCGCTCGCGACATCGCGGCAGGACATCGGCGGTGCGGGCGGGCGGCTCTACGCCGCCAACACTGCCGGCGCGATCACCGGCGCGCTGCTGCCCGCCTTCGTGCTGATTCCGTGGCTCGGCGTGCAAGGCAGCGCGCTCGCCGCCGCCGTGTTGAACGCCGTCGCGGCGTTGGGCGCGGTGGCGGTCTCGCGTCATGCGCGGCCGGCTTTCGCAGCCGACATCGCCACCGCCGCGCCGCGTGCGCCAGGCTCGTCCGATGCCGCGCAGGCGCGCATCGCGGTTGCGCTGTATGCGGTCGCGGGCGGCATCGCGCTCGGTTATGAAGTCGTGTGGTCGCAAGCGATCGCGCAATTCATCAGCACGCGCAGCTTCGCGTTTTCCATCGTGCTCGCGACGTATCTCGTCGGGCTCGCGCTCGGCAGCGCCATCGCCGCGCGTGTCGTGAACCGCGTGCGCGATCCGTGGAGCGCGTTCGGCGTTCTGATCGGCGCGGCGGGTCTCGCGGCGCTCGCAGGCGTCGCGGGCGCGGGCGGCTGGCTCGCGGCCGCGCAACATCATGCGGCGGAACTCGCGCTCGCCGCGACCGGCAATCTGCTCACGTCGATGTGCGCGAGCTTCGCGGTCGCCGCCTGCGCCATCGTGCTCGTGCCGACGCTGCTGCTCGGCGCCGCCTTCCCCTTCGCGCTGCGCATGGCCGCGAACGGCGACGCGGAGCAGGCAAAGTCCGGCATCGGCGCGGATGTGGGGCGCGTGCTCGCGCTGAACACGGCAGGCGGCATCGCGGGCGTGCTGTTCGCGGGCTTCGCGCTCGTGCCGTCGCTCGGGCTGATTCGCTCGCTCGGCGTGCTCGCGGTGGCGGCGGGTCTGATCGGTCTGTCGGCGGCGTTGAGCGGCGGCGGCGCGCGGCGCGTGGGTCTCGTCGCGTGCGTGGCGATTGCGGCGTTGTCCGTGATCGTCGCGGTCGTCACGCCGGCCGACCGGCTCGGCGCGTTGCTCGCGCAGGCGCGCGGCGGCGCGCTCGCGTACTACGAGGAAGGCGCGGGCGGCACGGTCGCCGTGCTCGAACAGGGCAACGGCGAGAGCAACGGCGCGCAGCGCTTTCGCCGGCTCTACATTCAGGGCGTCTCGAACTCGGGCGATGCGATGACCTCGCGCCGCTACATGCGCCTTCAGGCGCTCGCGCCGTTGATGATTCATTCAGGCACGCCACGCTCGGCGCTCGTGATCGGCCTCGGCACGGGCATTACCGGCGGCGCGCTGCTCACGTGGCCGACGCTCGATAAACGCGTGATCGCGGAACTGTTGCCCGCGGTCGTGCGCGCGTCGTCGCGCTTCGACGGAAATTATGGCGTGAGCGCCGATCCGCGCATCGATCTGCGTGTCGCCGATGGCCGTCGCGAGCTGCTATCGCGCACCGAGCGCTACGATCTCGTCACACTGGAGCCGCCGCCGCCATCGGCCGCTGGCGTCGTCAATCTGTATTCGACGGACTTCTACCGGCTCGCGGCCGCGCGTCTGAACGAAGGCGGCATCGTCGCCCAATGGCTGCCGCTTTCGACGCAAAACGAGGATCAGACGCGCTCGCTGATCCAGAGCTTCCTGCGCGTGTTTCCGCACGCGGCGCTCTGGACGACGGAGTTTCACGAAATGATGCTGGTCGGTTCGATGCAGCCGATGCCGCTCGACGTGCCACGTATCCGTGCGCGCTTCGCGCAACCGGAGGTCGCGCGCGCGTTGCGCGAAGTCGGCATCGCTTCGCCGGAAGCGTTCGCCGCGACGTGGGTGGCGGATCGCTCCGCGCTCGCCTACTACGCGGAAGACGCGCCGCCCGTCACCGACGACGACCCGCGCATCGAATACGCGCCGTGGGTGCGTCGCGGCGATTTTGCGGCGACGCTCGCGCACATGCTCGCGCTGCAAAGCGAGCCGCCATTGACCCACGCGGACCCCGCGTTCGCCGACACGCTCGCCGCCGAACGCCGCACGCTGCACGCGTTCTATCGCGCGGGGCTGGATGCGTATCGCGGCGATCGCGATGCATGGACGCGGGACATCGGCGCGGTGCTGCGGGCCGATCGCGCGAATCCTTACTACCGCTGGGTGATGGGCGGCACCAGAAGCGCCAACTGAAATCAGAACACGAGCGTAGCCGTCGCCATGAAGGTCTTCGTGCTCTTGAGACGGTTGGTGCTCGTGACCGAAGGCACCCAGCGCAGGCTCGCGGACAGCGGCGCCTTGCCGCCGAGCTTGGTGTCGTACGTGACGATCGGGCCGACCGTGAAATCGTGCCCGACGAAGCCGTCGAGCCGATCCGCGGTCGGGCCGGTGTCGTGGCCCAATTGCTGCACCGTGCCCATCACGATGCCCATGCCGAAGCCGTTCGCGAACTTCTTCAGGCCCATCACATCGAGCGTGAACAGCGGCGCGTTCTGATAGTTCGTCGCGGTGTTCTTCGTGTAGAACTGCAAGCCCATCACCGCATCGAATTCGAGGCCGTATTTAGGCACGAGCTTCGTGTAGGCGATCTGCGGCACGAAGGTCCAGTTGTTGAGACTCGGATTCGCCAGCGCGCCCGCTTCATAGTTGCCGGTCGGCGCCCAGATGTTGAAGGACAGCGCGATGTGATCGGTCTCCGAGAAATGGTAGCCGGCCTCGATCGGCGTGAAGAGCATGTCGTAGAGATTCGACGCGCGATCGCTCGTCGTGCGGTTGAGCTGGCCGACGGCGAAGGTGCCCGACACCTTCTCCCACACGTAAGGCAGCGTGATGCCCGACGCGAACGCCCAGCCGCCGTAACTGCCCCACACCTTCAGCAGGCTCGCGAGCGTGAGCGACAGTTCTCCTTCCAGACCGAGCGAGCGCTGGCCCGCGATCGGCACTTGCCGGTTGCTGCTGATCGAGCCATCGAGGTAGACCGTCTGCAAGTTCGCGATCCACACCGGATCGCTCGGCACGATGCCCACGCCGGACAGCACGCTCGTTCCCGCTACGGGCCGCCCGAGCGCGCCTTCCGTCGCCGACGCGCTGCCCGCACCGAACAGCGCCGCCGCTGCCACGACCAGCGTTCGCAGGCGTCCATGCCGCCTGCGCTGTCGTGGGCTCAACTGACGTCTCATACTTCACCTCCCCCGAGCTTGCCTCCAGCAATAAGGGAATTCAGCGCCTCTGTAAAGACGCACGCGGCACGCCGCAGGCCGGTCGATGATGGACGTCGTCACTTGTTTGTTGCATGCGTTATGCAGAATGCCGTCGCATAGCGTCATTCGGAGGGAAATCCGAGCGCCATCGCCTTGGTGCGCAAATCTGCAAAACGACCGCCCGGCGTCGGCGTCTGCGATGCGCCCTCCGCTGCTTTCGCCGTCCGCGAATTGTCGACAGTGCCGATTCCCGATCCGGTCGCGGGCGTGTTGGAGCATGCGAGGCCGAACGGTCCTTGCGCCACCGTGAGCGCTGGCGCATCGGTGCGCGGCGCGTCGCTCAGGTCGAGCGCGTAGGCCATGTTGAACGTCGTCGGATCGCTCGCGCGCACGCCCAGCGGATCGAGCCCGAAGCGCCACGCGATCAGTTGATGAATCGAGCTCGGATCGAACGGATAGCGCGCCACGTTGTTCGCGCGCACGCGCGGCCCGAGCAGCACGCAGGGCACGCGAAAGCCGAGGCGGCCATCGTTGCCGAGCTGCTGTTCCGCCGCCGACAGCGACTTGACCGGCGGCGCGACGTGCTCGAAGAAGCCGCCCCACTCGTCGTAGACGATGATCATGAGCGTCGTGCTCCAGTTCGGGCTGGTGCGCAGCGCTTCGTAGATTTGGCCGAGCAGCGCCTGACCATTGCGCACGTCGGCATGCGGATGGTCGTCATTGGAGGTGCCGTTCGCCTCGCCGCCAAAACTCGGATCGACCATGCAGAACGACGGCAGATTGCCTGCCGCCGCATCGGACAGGAACTCGGCGAAAAGTTTCGAGCGCCCGACATAGCGCGTGCCATAGAGCGCCGTAAACGGAACGTCGTGGAAGTAGTACTTTGACGACACGTTCTTCGCGTCGAGACGATCCCAGATCGTCGATAACGACGATGTGTCGAGCGTGTCTTTCAGGCGGTCCGTCTCGCCACTATGCAGATAGACGCGGTTCGGAAACGTATCGGAGAGAATGCCGCTCATGTAGTAATCGCAGACGGTGTATTGCGTCACCGCCTGGCGATAGAAATCGAGGTCGCTGCCCGTGAAGTAACCGATCGGCAGCAGATCGCCGCGCGTCTTGTTGGTGTCGGGCGTGAGCAGAAAGCCGTTCATCGCGCCGTTCGCGAGATGCGTGCGGCCGGCGTCGTATTCGTGTTCGGGGTCCGCGAACTGGCAACTCTGAAAGCCGAAGGCCGGATTGGCGGACAGCGCGAATGTCGTTTGCGTTGCACCGAATGCGTCGGTGAACTGCCTGCCCGCCTGCACCCCTTCCACGCCGGGCACCCAGCCGAGCATGTGATCGAAGGAGCGGTTCTCCATCGTGACGAGCACGATGTGATCGATGCCCGAGGTCGCCGGCGCGGGTAACGCAGGACGCGGCAAATTCGCGCGATCGGGGGGAATGTCGCCGATGGTGCTCGTCGGCGTGACAGTGCCGGAGTCGTCGTCGCTGCCACCGCCGCCGCACGCAGACAGCATGGCCGAGCTGGCGAGCGCGGCAAGCAGGCGGCGGCGTACCGCGTCGGGTCCGTGTGGGGGTTTCTGAGCCATTCCGGCGCACCATGTGAGTGAGGGTGCCGGGGTTTAGCACATGTCGTTCCCGGCACCCTCACTCACGAGGTGCGCCGCTATGGCTTTCCGACGACGGAGTGGCTCGCGCCGTCCGCGACGGGCGCGTCGAGCGAATACGCGTCGACGCCGTCGATGCAGCCGAGGTTCACGCGCCACATGTCCGGATTCGATCGCGTCTGATGGAATGTGTAAATTCCACAGCGTTTGCAGAAGAAATGCTTCGCGACCTGCGTGTTGAACTCGTACAACGCGAGTTCATGCTCACCTGAAAGAATGCGCAGCCGGTCCCTGGTGAACGGCGGCGACATCACCGCGCCGCGCCGCCTGCACAGGCTGCAATTGCAGCGCACGGCAGGCTCGGGCGGCGTATCGGCTTCGAAGGTGACCGCGCCGCAATGGCATGCGCCTTTCAGGATTGTCGGGTTCATCGTCGGTGTGTGTCTTTTGGTGTCGGGTTCAGGCTGCGTCCTCCACATACTGCGCGAGTCCGCGTCCGAACGACCAGTCTTCGCGGCGATTCGGCGCGAGCACGATCAGCACGTCTTCAGGCCGCAGGCCGGGCGATGCCGCGAGCTTCGCGGCCAGCGTTTTGTAGAACGCCTTCTTGGTTGCAAGGTCACGCCAGTCGCTCGCGGTGATGTGGATGAACACGAGATCGTCGCTTCGTTCCACGCCCAGATAGCCCGGATCGTAAATGAAATCTTCGCGGTCGTGCTGCTGGATCAACTGGAAGCGATCGTCGGCGGGGACCTTGAAGGCTTCGACGAGTGCCTCGTGGACGCTGTTTGAAATCGCCTGGATGTGGTCGCGTGGCTTGCCTTCTACTAGCGAGATTCTGACGAGTGGCATTTTGATGCTCCTTCGAAGCGGGATCGATGCATCCCACTCTACGCCGCGCTATCGATCTCGAAAATTGAATAGTTCAGCATCAACCGTTCGACGAAATCGAATCATCGCGCCCGCAACGCCTCGACGATATTCATTCTGGAAGCCCGCAACGCCGGCAGGAACCCGCCGATCAATCCCATCACGAGCGAGAACCCAAGCGTCTGCGCCACCACCGAAGGCGTCAGAATGAACCGGAACGACAGATCCGCAAACGTCTGAAAATTGGTCGTCGAAAACGAAGCGAACTGCATGAGCGCGGCGCAACACAGCCCCGCCACCCCGCCGACGAGCCCGAGCAACAACGCCTCGAGCAGGAACGCGCCGAGCACGTCGAAGCGCTTGAAGCCGAGCGCCCGCAACGTCCCGATTTCAGCAACGCGATTCGCCACCGACGCGTACATCGTGATCATCGCGCCGATCATCGCCGCAATCGAGAAGATGCTCGACAACGTAATGCCGAGAATATTGATGAAGGTGGACAGCGCTTTCGACTGATCGCCGTAGAAGACCTGCTCGCGCTTGGCTTCGTCGGCGAGACGAGGGTCCACGTCGATATCGGCTTTGAAGCGCTCGAACGCGTCGCTGCGCGCGAGCCGCACGACCATCGACGAATAGCTCGTGCGACGGAACGACTGCATCAATTGATCGACGTCGCCCCATATTTCCGAATCGAAGCCGCTGCCGCCCGCATCGAAATGACCAACCACCGTCCAGTCGCGCTGCGCGAACCGCAGATGATCGCCGATGCGCGTGCCGCCGAAACCCTTCGCGATGCTGCTGCCCACGATGATTTCCGACGATCCGCGCCTGAACATGCGCCCCGCCGTGAGCTTCACCTGCGGACGCAGTTCGACGCCCATCGGCGAGACACCGCGAATCACCACGTTTGCGGGCGTGTTCGTGCCGAGCTTGGTGAGCGAGATCAGCACCACGGTTTCCTTCGATGCGAGCGGTGCGCCGTCGCCGTTCATCGCGACCGAAGGATGCATCTCCATCACGTTCGCCTGATTGCGGTCGATCGCGCTCTGAATCTCCGTTTCCGCGCCCTTGCGGATCACGACCACGTTGTCGCGTTCGCCCGTGGAAACGAGCGTCTTCTTGAGGCCCGCATCGAGCATCAGCACGGTCGCGAACACGAACACGACGAGCGCGAGGCCGCCTGCGGTCAGCATCGTCGTGAGACGGCGCGCCCAGAGATTGCGTGCGACGTAGGAAACGGGGATGGCCATTGCGCGTCCTCAGCCGATCGCCCGCAGGCCTTCGACGATACGCACGCGGCTCGCCTGCACCGCCGGGACGATCGCCGCCGCCATCGCGACGACGAAGGCGCACGCAGCCTGCAGGAGCATGGTCTCGTGCGACACCATGAAGACCGGGAACACGCCGCCCGTTGCGTGCTTGAATACTTCGGCCATCGGCGGCGTGGCCAGAATGCCGATGCCGCCGCCGATCGCGCAGATCGCCATCGATTCGCCGAATACGAGCATCGAGAGGAAACCCGGACCGAAGCCGAGCGCTTTGAGCGTCGCGTATTCGGTGGTGCGCTCGCGTGCGCTCATGGCCATCGCGTTGGCCATCACGGCCATGATGATCAGGATCACTACATAGGACACGACGCGTATCGCCGCGATGATCTGATTCGACATCGCGACGAAGCCGAGTTGAAACGCCTGCTCCGTTTCGGTGAGCGTTTCGGCGAGCGAGTTCTTGAAGACGTTGTCGATGTTGCGCGACACGGCCGCGGCCTCGTCCGGATCCTTGATGCCGACCACGTACACGCCGACCTGATCGACGGTGCGTTTGGTCGTCTTGCGGATCGTCTCGTTCAGATAGTCGTAGTGAAAGATGAGTTGCCGCGTGATGGTCGATTCGTCGCGCCCTTCCATGATGCCGCGCACGACGAAGTCCCACGTTCCCGGATAGATCGTGCCCTTGAGCGGAATGACGTCACCGACCTTGAAGCCGTATTGGTCCGCGAGCTGCCTGCCGATGAGCGCGCCCTTGCGATCGCGCCGGTAGTCCGCGCGCGCCTGCTCGGAGACGATGAACTCGGGATACAGATCGAGATAGTTGTCCGACACGGCGAACTGCGCGAAGAAGTTCTTCGGATCGCGATAGATGCCGCCGAACCAGTTCGAGCGCGCGACGAGCGTCACGCCGTCGACGCCGCGGATGCGATTCTCGTACGCGAGCGGCAGCGGAAACACGAGCGAGATCGCGTTGCGCGTGACGAGCCGCGCGTTCGATGCCGCCGATGCGCCCGCGTACCACGCATCCACGACCGTATGCAGCAGGCCATAGGCGAGCACAGCGATGGTGAGGCCGAGCACCGTCAGCGTGGTGCGCAGCTTGTGACGCAGCGCGTTGCGCAGGATCAGCTTGAGCACGAACATGGCGGCTTACGGCCTGGTGCCATCGATCAACTCTCCCTTCTCCAGATGCACCAGCGCCTTCGCCGCACCGGCCGCGTGCGCATCGTGCGTCACCATGATGATGGTCTTGCCGAGCTTGTCGTTCAGACGTTGCAGCATCGCGAGAACATCGGCGGCGGAGTTGCGGTCGAGATCGCCGGTCGGTTCGTCGGCGACGATCAGCGTCGGATCGGTGATCAGCGCCCGCGCGATCGCGACGCGCTGCTGCTGCCCGCCCGACAGCTCCGACGGATAATGGCTCATGCGGT
This sequence comes from Burkholderia sp. THE68, assembly GCF_009938265.1. Lineage (NCBI taxonomy): Bacteria > Pseudomonadati > Pseudomonadota > Betaproteobacteria > Burkholderiales > Burkholderiaceae > Burkholderia > Burkholderia sp. THE68. The sequence continues at coordinate 1,337,161 of NZ_AP022319.1, read as the reverse complement.
CGGCCATGTTGACCATGTCGAGCACCATCGCGACGCGCTCGCGCCGTTCGTGGCGTGAAAGGCGCGTGAGCATCAGCGGCAATTCGACGTTCTCGAACGCGGACAGCACCGGCATCAGGTTATAGAACTGGAAGATGAAGCCGACGTTCGCCGCGCGCCAGTCCGCGAGCGCGGCTTCGGGCAGGCGCGTGATATCGAGGCCGCCTACACGCAACTCGCCGCTGTCGGGCCGGTCGATGCCCGCGATCAGATTGAGCAACGTGCTCTTGCCGGAACCGGACGGGCCCATCAGCGCGACGAAATTCCCTCGCGCGATGGACAGCGTGATGTCGGTCAGCACCGGCACCGTCTGCGCGCCACGTCGATACGACTTCGCAACGTGGCTGATCTCCACCAGAGTCGGCGCGCTCACGCTATTTCTTCGCCAAGGTGACCTTGGCGCCGTCCTTGATCTTGTCGCCGGGCGACAGCACGAGTACGTCGCCGGGTTTCACGCCCTGCACGGCCAGAAGATCGCCGATGCGCTCGCCCGTCGTCACCGGCACTTGGCGCGCGGTGTCGTGCTCGATCACGTAGACCACCTTCTTGCCATCACGCGTCACGACGGCGGTGGGCTGCACCGCGACGACCGCCTGCTTCTCCTCGGGCGGCACGGGCTTCGAGAGGAACGCGACCTTCGCGGACATCTCGGGCAGCACGCGCGCGTCGCGCTCGACGAAGCGTATCTTCACGAGCACGGTGGCCTTGGAGCGATCGACCGTCGGCACGATGCGCGACACGCGGCCCGCGAAACGCACGTCGGGCAGCGCGTCGAGCTGGATTTCGCACGGCTGCTCGACGGCGATGCGCGAAATGTTCGATTCGGCGACATCGGCTTCGACTTCGAGCGTCTTCATATCCGCGATGGTGACGACCGCGCCCTTGCTGTCCGACGCCGACGAGAACGGCGTGATGTTGTCGCCGACGTTCGCGTGTTTTTCCAGCACGACGCCGTCGAAGGGCGCGCGGATCACCGTCTGATCGACGGCCACTTGCGCGGCCTGCGCATTGGCGAGCGCGGCGACTATCGCGGCCTGATCGCTGTTGATCGACGCCTGGGCCTTGTCGAAGCGGGCGAGCGCGGCGTCGTACTGCGTCGCGGGAATCGCGCCCTGCGGGGCGAGAATCTTGAAACGCCGCAGATCGACTTCGGCGTTTTTCATCTCGGCGCGCTGCAGTTCCAGGTTGGCCCGCGCGACCTTCACCTGCGCCTGCGCCTGCGCAAGCGACGCGGCGACGTCATTACTCTCCAGCCGCGCGATGATCTGGCCTTCCTTCACCACCGTGCCTTCGAGCACGCCGAGCCATTCGACGCGGCCCTGCCCCTTCGACGCGACCGCCGCCTTGCGCTGCGGCACGACATAACCGGTGGCGTTGAGCAGCGTATAACTCTGCGAAGGATAGACGGAAGTGACGGTGGCGGTCTCCACCGCTTGCGGGCCGGTGAGACGAAGCGCCACGGCAGCGAGCGCGAGCAGAATCGCGGCGATGATGACGTAACGAAGCCAGTTGCGCCCGCGTCGCGGCATGGCGGCGGACGGTCCCCGGTCGATTTTGAGTTTTTCTAGGTCGTGTTCAGCCAATTTGTGGACGTGCGCGGCGGGAGGCTTCGCGGATCGGGGTTGAGTGAATGGAAGGTCAGTATAGCGCCGCGATCCTTGCGCGCGACGATCTCCACCCGTCGCCCACTTGTGAAAATAAGTTAAAGATGCTTTGAGTTCGACGCCGGTTTCAACGCCGGAAGTTGGGTAAAGTGGCCTCACGCTGAAGAGCGCCCGACACATCGAAGACGGAGACGAGACATGAAGACGTATCGCATCGCTACCATTCCCGGCGACGGCATCGGCAAGGAAGTCGTGCCCGCGGGCCAGCAAGTCCTCGAAGCGCTGGCACGCAGCACGCAAAATTTTGCATTCGAATTCGAGAATTTCGACTGGGGTGCGGATTACTACCGCCAGCACGGCGTGATGATGCCCGACAATGGTCTGGACGCGATCCGCGATAAAGACGCGATCCTCTTCGGCTCCGCCGGCGATCCGGACGTGCCCGATCACATCACGCTGTGGGGCCTGCGCCTGAAGATCTGCCAGGGCCTCGACCAGTACGCCAACGTGCGCCCGACGCGCATCCTGCCGGGCATCGACGGGCCGCTCAAGCGCTGCGAACGCGAAGACCTGAACTGGGTGATCGTGCGCGAAAACTCGGAAGGCGAATATTCGGGCGTCGGCGGCCGGGTGCACCAGGGTCATCCGATCGAAGCCGCGACCGATGTGTCGATCCTCACGCGCGCCGGTGTCGAACGTATTATGCGTTTTGCATTCAAACTCGCGCAGTCGCGTCCCCGCAAGCTGCTGACCGTCATCACGAAGAGCAACGCCCAGCGTCACGCGATGGTCATGTGGGACGAGATCGCGCTGGAGATCTCGAAGGAATTTCCGGACGTGAAGTGGGACAAGGAACTCGTCGATGCCGCCACCGCGCGCATGGTCAATCGCCCGGCGACGCTCGACACCATCGTCGCGACCAACCTGCATGCGGACATCCTGAGCGATCTGGCAGCCGCGCTCGCGGGCAGCCTCGGCATCGCGCCGACGGGCAATATCGATCCGGAACGCCGCTATCCGTCGATGTTCGAACCGATTCACGGTTCGGCGTTCGACATCATGGGCAAGGGTCTCGCCAATCCGATCGGCACGTTCTGGTCGCTCGTGATGCTGCTCGAACACCTCGGTGAATTCGAGGCCGCGAAGCGCGTGATGGCCGCGGTGGAGGCGGTGACCGCTGATCCGTCGTTGCATACCGGCGATCTCGGCGGCAAGGCGACGACCGCGCAAGTGACGGCGGCGGTGTGCGCGTTCGTCGAGCGCGTGGAGGCCGCTGCGGCTTGATGGGATTGGGATTCCGGCCGCGGCGCGCGGCCGGAAGGATGGTCCGCGTCGGCTTGCACATTGCGGGCACCTCGTGTTGATGGTGGCGCGCTATTACTCTTTCGAATAGATGCCTTCATAACTCAGAAGGCCAATGGAAGACGTACCGTTGAATCCATCGATAAGGCCTTCGCTAATTCCCTTGATTCGGACCAGAGCTTTTGCAGAGTATGTAGCGAGCCGGACGAATGCCGGGTGAAAGGCAGCCGATGAAAGCACGGCAGGCGGGATGCCAACGAGCATATACGTGAATGATTTCGCGATGAGTACGCCTCCACCAAACTCGGCGATGAGCGCACCACCAGCAAAATCATCTGTTCCCAAATCGCCCCCATGAAACGAACGATTCATAAACACGCTGCCCTGCGCCCAAAAATCCGTTGTCGCCCCTGAAGGACTTGCGCCTTGACTACGTGGCAAGGGAACATCGGGCAGCCGTAGAGATTTAGGCAATCGCATTCCGAGCCCCATGCCAAGGCTTCCGAATCGAAATTTGTGGTGCGCGCCCGATGGATCATCAAAAACCAGTACGCCACCGGCAGTGACAAACGAGCCGATCGAAACTGCCAAACTTGCACCCGTGTTGTATTCCCATTTACTTTGTCTCGGATATGTCATATTGCGGCTTGAAGCGAAAGAGGGATACACCCAATAGGCCAGCAATCATAAAAGCAATGCCGATCACAGCGGGTAGAAAGTCGAACAGATTAGGCATTTGATTCACCACTGGGCCGATATGCGGATCGCTTCGTAAGTAGCGAACTTCGAGGCGATCGCCGACCTGCACCGGGTATTCACTACTGCCAGCAAAGGACACGCGCTCCCCCTTGTCAGTCATGAACTCAACTCGAGGATGAAATCTGCCAGCATTAAGTTCCATTACCTCACCGAGTGTCACGGTAGAACGCGCGTAGAAATTGAGGTTGTACCACTCCGACTCAACAGCAAATGAGAGAACCACGGAACCAATAAAAATAGAAAACCAATTGATGCGTCTTTTGGGTTTGCGTCGTGTCTCACGCATTTCGGGAGAGTCGATCATCAACTCAAGTCTATAACAGTGGTTATGGTCCCACCCTTGCCGCCGAGCGCATTCTGCTCGACAAATTCAATTTTCATGCGGACAAACCGAATCGATACCTCTTCTATCGTCCCTCCAATCCCTCCGATTGGCTGGCATTTGGTAATCATGGCACCCTGCATCGTATAAAGAAGATATTCGTGAGGCACTCCGCCCGCCTTACGGCATATGAGCTTTATTTCGGAAATGTATTGTCCCTTCCAGCAATAGGCAGCCAGGTTCGGACTGGCTCTATCGACCGCATGGGTGAATACCAGATCACTTACCGCGCCCCTTTGCCCTCTTCCGTCCGGGGTACATAGGGCGCCAGGCGATTGCTGGACTTTCCAGTGCCATGCATGCGCTTCGATGGCTCCGGGATGGAAGGCGTCAAGCGAATCGCCTTTGATGCCGGCGATCGTCACTAGGATATCGGACATTTCTTTCTCGTTCGTTGTTAGGGAGCGTCGGAGAATAGTCACTGCTTCGACGCTGCCCCTACCATACGAGATTTCCCAATTCATAATCACGCATACAAGATGCCGATCCACGCGCTTCGCTTTAAGATAGCCACTTCATCGTGACCCGGCTTCATGCGCCAGGAGTGGCAGGTGTATTCATCTCAACATCGAAGCAGCGCCGCCCTATGTCTGACCTTCATGTTGTTATGCGGGTCGGTGCCCGCATTCGCGGCTGCGGCGTCCGCGAGCCATGCAGCGAGCGGTGCATCGACGCCTGCGATCATGTCCGTCGACGCCCTTCCGCCGAACTTCACCGGTGACGATCCCGAACACGTCCGCGATGCGCTCGCCGGTCATCCCGCGCCGAGCCAGCCCTCGTCGATCACGAGCCGTGTGCGCTCATTCCTCGCGCATCCATTGCGCAAATCCGAGCAAACCGCGTCCGCGCCGTTTGGTGCGAGCCAACCCCGCGCGCAGACCGACCGCACGTTCACCTTCGTCATTCCGGTTTCATACGGCGTGCGCTATCTGTCGAAGAAGAAAGTGCTTACCGTGAACGTATCGCTGGCGGCACCTGAAAGTCCCGATGCGATTCTGCTCAGGCAGACGGTGAAAGGACAAAGCGGCCGCAAGCTCGTCGTCGCCCCCGAGGCGAAGGCGAAGGGATTTCTTCAGACCGTCGACGTCATTCAGTTGAAGCCTGAAGGCGGTAACAAGACCACGATTCAAGGCCGCGTGCTATTGCCGCATTTCGATCACGAACACGGCAGCGGCGACTTCGCCATCGTGCTGATCTGCACGCTTGCGCCGCCCTATCTGATGGACGACATCGAACACAGCGCGCCCACCGACGAGGAACCCACCGACATCACACGCAGAACATCGACGCTCAATGGACGTGTCGATGCCGCGTGGCTGATCGATCGCAAGGAAGGCACGATCGTCACGAAGCGGCTGCGCCTCGTGAAATAGCAGGCACGCCGCGTCATCGTTCGATCAATACTCGATGTTCGAATCCAGCGGATACACAGGCCGCCCGAGGTAATCGAACGAAAAGAGTCCGTAGTCGGAACTCGTGACGCCGCGGCTGTCGCACTCGACGAGGCCGCCCGCGATCGGCACGAACACGGGACGGCAATACATGCGCGACTTGAGGATCAGGAAACGCGCGCCACGCGGATCGATACCTACGCTCTCGAACACGCCCAGATCCCACGGCTCGTGCGTGCGTTCCGTCACGAGGATGCGCGCCGCCGCCGTTTCGAGCACGGCCGCGCGCCCCATGTACGCGCGCTGTCCCGTGTAGGTCGGCCCGCTGATGATGTACTCGCCATCGGTCAGCGCGCGCACGACGCCCGTCACGTCGAGCGGCGGCTTGCCGCGCGAGGCCACGCTCGCGAGCTTGTTGCCGATGCCGACCGTGACCGTCGCGCCCTCGCCTGCTTCGAAGAGCGTCGCCACCGCTTCGGGATCGCATAAAGGCCCGACGACGATGCCGTCGAGTCCTTGCCTCAACGCCTCTTCGAACGCATCAGTGGTATCGCACGTTCCGCCCGACATGCAGTTGTCGCCGTGATCGAGGAGCAACACGGGCTTGTCGGTTTCGCGCGCGAGCGCCGCGCCTTCTCTGATCGACTGAGCGAGCGGCGCGCTGCGGTATACGAACTCGTCACGCTCGGCCCAGATCTGCCGCGCGATGCGGTCCGCGACCTCCTGCGCCTTCGCGCGTTCGCCATTCGCGACCACGACGACGCTGATGCAAGGCGAGGCGATATCGGCAAGCGAGAAGCCCGACAGCACCGACACGGCCAGCACGCCATCCTCGCCCTCAGCAGCGCGAGCGGCATCGACGGCGCGCTTCATTGCGCCCTCGGCAGTCGAACTTCTGAGCGTATGCGTGAGCAACGGCGGCTGCGCCCATGCGATCACGGGCTTCGCATCGCCACGAATGAGATCGAGCAGCAGCCGCGCGGCATGCTCGCCGCTCTCGTACATATCGACGTGCGGATATGTCTTGAAGCTCGTTATCACATCCGCGTTGTCGATGATCTTCTGCGTGACGTTCGCATGCAGATCGAGCGATACGGCGATCGGCGCATGCGGCAGCGCGCGTCGTACGCGTTCGAGCAGATCGCCTTCACCGTCGGGGGAATTCTCCGCGACCATCGCGCCATGCAGATCGAGCAATACCGCATCGCAGCCTTGCGCAGCGTCGACGATCGACTGACAGATCGCGTCGTAAGCGGCCGCAGCCACGCGCCCGCTCGGATTCGCCGATGCCGATATCGGCGTGACGATCTCCGCGTGTTCGCGCTTCGCCGCATCGATGAACGCGGACATCGCGGTACGCATGCCGGCGTTCTCGCGATACGCATCCTCGCCATAACAGGGGCCGTCGCGTCCGAACGCTTCGAGCGGCGTCGCAACCGGCGAGAAGGTGTTGGTTTCGTGATTCATCCTCGCGATGAGAAACTTCATGCCGCTTCTCCCGCCGCGCGCAACATCACTTGCAGCAGCACGTTACAGCCCGCTTCCAGATGATCGGCGCGCGCATCCTCGATTTCGTTGTGACTGATGCCATCCTTGCAAGGCACGAAGATCATCGCGGCCGGCGCCACACGCGCAAGATACACCGCGTCGTGTCCCGCGCCGCTCACGACATCCATCGATGTGAAGCCGAGTGCGCCGGCACTCTCGCGTACCGAAGCGACCAGCGATGGCTCGAAGGGTTGCGGCGCAAAGTAGACAACTTCGTCTACCGTGACCGGCAAGCCCGCCTGGGCGCATGCCTCGCGCAACGCGCGGTCCATCTCGAGCAGCGTCGCATCGTCGGCGGCGCGCAAGTCGACGGTCAGCTTCACGCGCCCCGGAATCACGTTGCGCGAGTTCGGATGCACGTTCATCCAGCCTACCGTGCCGCGTCCATGCGGCGCGTGATCGAGCGCGATGCGATTGACCGTGCGGATCAGGTCAGCGGCGACGAGCAGTGCGTCGCGCCGCAGTTCCATCGGTGTCGGGCCCGCGTGCGCTTCCATGCCATCGATGGTCACGTCGTACCAGCGCTGGCCGAGCGCGCCCTGCACGACGCCGATCACCTTGTCGTTCGCTTCGAGCACCGGTCCCTGTTCGATGTGCGCCTCGAAATACGCGCCCACGTCGTGTGCGGCGACGCGCTCGCCCGCATAGCCGATCGCCGCGAGCGCATCACGCACGGACACGCCCTCGCGATCCGCCTGCTCGAGCGCGTGATCGAGCGTAAACGCGCCCGCGAACACGCCAGAGCCCATCATCACCGGTACGAAGCGCGAGCCTTCCTCATTGGTCCAGACCGCGACTTCGAGCGGCGCAGCGGTACGCACGTTGTTGTCGTTCAGCGTGCGCAATACTTCGAGCCCCGCCAGTACGCCATAGTTGCCGTCGAACTTGCCGCCGGTCGGTTGCGTGTCGATGTGACTGCCGGTCACGACAGGCGGCAGATCGTCGCGCGTGCCGGCGCGACGCGCAAAGATATTACCGATCGCATCGATGCGTACCGTGCAGCCGATGTCCTTCGCCCACGCGACGAAAAGATCGCGGCCCTGCCTGTCGAGCTCCGTGAGCGCGAGACGGCACACGCCGCCCTTCTCCGTCGCGCCGATGCGCGCGAGTTCCATCAGGCTGTTCCAGAGACGCGCACCATCGACGCGCAATCCGGCCTGCGCCGGCATATCATGAGCTTGCATTCGAGGTTCCTGAGCTTGAGTGTTGCTGATCGATGTTCAGACGACGCCGACACCGAGATAACGATCCTTGATCGACTCATCGGCGATGAACGCATCATTCGCGCCTTCATACACGATGCGTCCCTGCTCGATGATGTAATGGCGATCCGCAAGCTGCGTGCACACTTCGAGATTCTGTTCGACGAGCAGAATCGCCACGCCCGCTTTGCGGATCAGCTTCAACTGCGCGACGATCTCCTCGACGATCACCGGCGCGAGTCCTTCCACCGGCTCATCGAGCATCAGAAGGCGCGGATGATTCATCAGGGCGCGGCCGATCGCGAGCATCTGTTGTTCGCCGCCGGAAAGCTGACCGCCGCCGTTCGTGCGCCGCTCTTTCAAACGCGGAAAGATGCGATAGATGTCCGCGAGTTGCCACGGCGAATCCTTGCGCGCGCCGAGCCGCAAGTTCTCTTCGACCGAAAGCAGCTTGAAGATGCCGCGATGCTCGGGCACGAAACACACGCCGCGCGCAGCGATCTTGTGAGGCGGAAGCTTCGCAAGCTCCGCGCCCTTGAACTTCACGCTGCCGCGTTGCGGCGTCACGACGCCCGCGATGCTTTTGAGCGTGGTCGATTTCCCCGCGCCGTTGCGCCCGAGCAGCGTGACGGTTTCGCCTTCGCCAATTTCGAGCGACACGCCCTGGAGAATATGGCTCTTGCCGTAATAGCCGTGAATATCGTGGACGGCGAGCATCATGCGCGGCCTCCGGTGATCATGTTGCCGAGATAGGCGCTGCGCACGCGCTCGTCGCCGCGAATATCGGCGGGCTTGCCTTCGACCAGCACGCGGCCTTGCTGCATGACGGTGATCGTGTCGGAGATGTCCATCACGATATCCATGTTGTGCTCGATCAGCACGACCGTGTAATCGTCGCGCAGGCTGCGGATCAGATGTTTCATGCTGTCGAGATCGTCGATGCCCATGCCCGATGTCGGTTCGTCGAGAAAGATGGCCTTGGGCCGCGCGGCGAGCGCCATGCCCACTTCGAGACGCCGCTGCTGACCATGCGACAACGCGCTCGCTTGCGTCGATGCAAAGCGTTGCAGCGCGAGACGTTCGAGAATTCCATCGACCGTATCGCGATGTTCGAGCACGCCATGCGGCGGGCTCCACGCATCGAGCGCGCGCTTCGAATCGACACCTTGCGCGGCGAGACGCAGATTCTCGCGCACGGAGAGGTTCGCGAACAGGCTCGTCACCTGAAACGAGCGCGCGATGCCGCGCTTCACTCGACGATGATCAGGCTCATGCGTCACATCGTGACCATCGAACACGATATTGCCCGCCGTGATCGGCACCGTGCCCGTCAGCACGTGAAACAGCGTGGTCTTTCCCGCGCCGTTCGGTCCGATCACGGAATGCACCGTGTTCTTCGCGATGCGCAGGTTCACATCCGTTAGCGCCGCGAACTTGCCATAGCGTTTCGCGACGCCCTTCGCTTCCAGTATCGATGCGCTCATGCCGGCTCTCCCCGATCGCGCCTGAGCGCGCGCCAGATGCGTTCTCCCAGTCCCCACAGACCGCGCTGCATGAAGAGGCTCACGGCAATCAAGACGAGCCCGAGCAACAGCAGCCAGCGCGGCCACAGCGTCGACAGCCAGTCGGCGAACAGCACGTAGAACGCCGCGCCGAGCACGGAGGAAAAGAGATTGCCCGTGCCGCCGATGACCGTCATCACGAGAATCATCTCGCTCGTGTGATAGTCGATGTTCGACAGCGGTGCGATGCCGGTCATCATCGCGTGCAGCCCGCCGGCCAGTCCCGTCACCGCGCCCGATACGATGAAGGCGGCAAGCTTGAAGCGTCTGACGTCATAGCCCACGGCGGCCGCGCGCGCTTCGTTGTCGCGGATCGCGAGCAGCGTGCGGCCGAAGACCGAGTGCGATACGCGCAGCATCAGCCAGAACGCGATCAGAAACAGCACGGCGACGAACGCGTAGTATTGCCACGGCGATGCAATCGACACGAGCGGTTGCCCGAAGATCGACAGCGCGGGACGCGGGATATCGAGCAGGCCGTTGTCGCCGCCGGTGAGATCGGGCGTCGTGTAGGCGAGAAAGTAGAACATCTGCCCGAAGGCCAGCGTGAGCATCACGAAGTACGCGCCGCGCTGACGAATGGAGAACCATCCGACGAGCGCCGCGGCCACCGCGCCCACCACGATTGCACCGAGCAACGCGGCAGGCACCTGAAGCCCTGACTTCGTGAGTATCAGGCCCGCGCTATAACTTCCGAGGCCGAAGAAAATGCCTTGCCCGAAGGACAGCAAGCCGGTATGACCGAGCAACAGATTGCAGCCCAGCGCGGCGAGCGCATAGACGAGCACTTCGGTTGCGAGCGATCCGGAACGCATCGTCATCGGCAGAATGCACACGACGACGGCCGCGAGCAACAGGAAGCGATAGCGATGCAGCGAATGCCTGAGCGAGCGTCGTGGCACGCTCACGTCCAGTGTTTTCGAATCGAGTTTGGCGTTCACGCGGTCCTCCCGAGCAATCCATTCGGACGCAGCAGCAACACCGCAGCCATTGCGACGTAAATCATGAGACGCGCGCCTTCGGGCCATAGCGTGCTCATCACGCTTTGCACGATGCCCACCAGCAACCCGCCGACGAGTGCGCCGAGAAAGTTACCCATCCCGCCCACCACCACCACCACGAACGCGACGCCGAGCGCTTCGATGCCCATGAAGGGATCGACACCGCGTATCGGCGCAGCGAGCACGCCCGCGAGCGCCGCCGTGCCCGCGCCCAGCGCGAAGACGAGACTGAAGATACGCGTCACGTTGATGCCGAGCAGCGACACCATCTCGCTCGATTCGCTGCCCGCGCGCACCGCGCTGCCCAGACGCGTGCCTTCGAGCACCCACCACAGAATGCCCGCCAGCACGGCCGTGAAGGCAATCACGAAGAGCCGGTATTTCGGGTAGATGAAGCTGCCCCACATCACGACGCCGTTCAGGATGTCGGGGACCGGAACGTTATCTCCGAGCGGTCCCCACGCGATGATCGCGCACTCCTGTATCACGAGCGCGAGCCCGACCGTCGCGAGAATATGGAACTCGTGCTGCTGCGCGTAGACGTGCCGCAGCACGGCTTTCTCGACGATCCACGCGCACGCACCCACCACGGCGGGCACGACGACGAGCGCGGCCCAGAAGTTCATGGACCACTGCATCGCCTGATAGCAGAAGTACGCGCCAAGCAGATAGAAAGCGCCGTGCGCGAAGTTCACGAAGCGCAGCAGCCCGAACACGATCGACAACCCGACCGCGAGCAAGAAATACAGCATGCCCACGCCGATGCCGTTCACGACCTGCAACAGATAAACGTTCATGGCCTTGCATCAGAAGAGTGGCGGCGCGAATGCAAGCCTTGCCTGCATTCGCATGAAAACAGCGCGCATCAGAACATCAAGACATCAAGCCAGCTTGCATTGCGTCTTGTCGAGCGGCAGGAACGATTGGCCCGAACTGACGATGTCGGCGTAGTCGTCCTTGTCCTTCATCTTGCTCTTGGGCTTGCCCTTCAACAGGTAGTAGTTCTTCAGCACCTGATGATCGCCCGCGCGAATCTCTTCGGGACCGGTCAGCCCCGCGTACTTCATGCCTTCGAGCGCCGCGACGACTTTCTTCGGATCGGCGGTGCCCGCCTTGACGATGCCGTCGAGCAGAATCTTCGTGCAGATATACGAGCCCGCGAGACTGTAGTTCGGGTTCGACTTGTAAGTCGCGTTGACGCGCTTGACGAGATCGTGATTGAGCGGCGTGTCGATCGCATGCCAGTACTGCGCGCCGAAGTACACGCCTTCGCAAATGTCAGGGCCGAGCGCTTCGAATTGCTCCAGCCCCGACGCCCATGCCATCAGGATGGTGCAGTTGTTCTTCATGCCGAAGCTCACGGCCTGTCGCAACGTGTCCGACGATTGCGAACCGAAGTTCAGGATCAGAAGGACGTCCGGCTTTGCGGCGACCGCATTGGTCAGATAACCGCTGAACTCCTTTTCATTGAGCGAGTGATAACTGTTGCCCACGTGCTCGATGCCCTTCTCCTTGAAGATGTTTTTCGCCGCGGACAGGAGACCGTCACCGAACACGTATTGCGGCGTGATGGTGTACCAGCGCTTCGCGTTGGGCATCGACTGGATCAACGGACGCACCGTCTGCTCGATCGCGCCGAAAGTCGGCACCGACCAGCGGAAGGTCGCGCTGTTGCAATCCTTGCCGGTGAGTTCATCCGCGCCCGCTGTCGTGATGAAGATGCCGTCGGCTTTCTGGGCTTCCTTGCCCATTGCGAGCGCTTCAGAAGAAAGAATGCCGCCCGCGAAATAACGCGCGTTCTTCTGCTGCGCGATTTCCTGCACGCGGCGCACAGCCGTTGCGGGTTTTCCCTCGGTATCGAGCGTCGTATAGGCGAGCGGCTGGCCGAGCACCTTGCCGTATTGATCGATCGCGAGCTTCATGCCGAGGTCGGCGTACTTGCCGTTGGCCGCGAACGGGCCGGACATCGGCACCGGGCAGGCGAACTGGATCGGCGAGCCCTGCGCGAAGGCGCTTCTTGCCACGAGCGCTTCGATCGATCCTGGAATGGCCGACAGCGCGGCCAGTTTCAACATGTTTCGGCGATTCAAAATTGACGCTCCTTGAAGAAGATGACCCGCGCAGCCGCCCCGTATTATTTTCGTGGTACGTTCGAGCCTCGGCGGGGTTCATCCTATTTATCATGATAAATAGGATGAACCTGATGCTAGGAACAATAAATTCGCGTGTCAATAAGGCAAAATTCCAGTCTGCGTAGCCGCCATGCGTACGCGTATAAAGCAGACAACGACAGGGAGCATCGACATGGTGATGGAGCGTGCAAAACGCGCGGGCGCTGCAATCGAGATCGCGCAACAGTCGATCAAGCAGCCCAAGCGCGCCGACCTCGTCGCGGAAGAGATCAAGCGGCTGATCACGGAAAAGAACCTCAAGCCCGGCGACAAGCTGCCGCGCGAAGTCGAGTTGCAGCAGCTCTTCTCCGTGAGCAAGAGCACGATACGCGAGGCGCTCAAGTCGCTCGAAGTGCAAGGGCTCATCAAGGTGACGACGGGTCCGTCGGGCGGCGGCACGATCGTCGAAGTGCCGCTCGATCGCACGTTGCAGCTCTTGCAGAACTATCTGTTCTTCAAGGACGTGACCATCGACGATATCTATACCGTGCGTCAATTGCTCGAGCCAGAATTGGCGGCGGGCGCGGTGCCTCATCTCACCGACGAGGATTTCGCGGCGCTGGAAACGAACATCGCGTGTTGCGACGAGCCCGCCGCGGCGCATGCGGATCGCGACATCGTCAGGCAACGTCAGGAAGACGTGAACTTTCACGACATTCTCGCCGCCGCCAATCCCAATCCGTTTCTGCGCTTCACGTGCGAACTCATCAACGAGATGATCAGGCAGCTCATCGAGTTCAGGAACGATACGCCGCAGGCCGAGCACGAGCGCTTCGGCCGCGCGAACGTGAAGATCCACAAGGCGATCACGGAAGCCGCGCGCGCACGCAACGCGGACAAGGTCCGTGAGCTGATGGTGATTCACATGACCGAAGCGCCGCGTTACGTGAAGCGCATGAAGGGCAAGCTGCGCGGGCGGCTCATTCTCGACTCGGAAATCCGCAAGCGCATGGGCGTACGCGGTAGCTGATTCGCGGACGCCCGTGCTGAAACGAAGCGGTGCGACCGACTACAATCGACCCATGAATCACGGAGTTTTCGACGCAATGCGAGGTGGCGTCGCACAGCGATGGCGTGCCCGGTCATGCGGGGATGGCGTCATGCGGAGAACCTGAATGCCCGCCAGTTTGAAGGCCGTTCGCAAGACCGGACGCGTGATGAGTCGCCGGCTGATGCGACGCAACAACTCTGCCGCGATGCGCTTCGCCGAAGCGTTCTCGCGCTTTCCGGTGCTCGCCGGACTGATCGGCACCGCCATCGCCATTTCCATGGCCGTGCTGTCGTTCGCCGCGCTCTGGCAGGGACGCGCGCAGGCGCTGCAGAACGCGCATCAGGCGTCGGCCAATCTCGTCGCGACCCTGAGCGCGGATATCGCCCGCAACGCCGAAGCGATCGACCTGTCGCTGCGCACCATCGTGAGCGGCGCGCAAAACCCCGCCGTGATGGCGCTTCCTCCCGATCTGCGCAAGCTCGTTCTGTTCGATGGCGCCACCGGAATGACCTATGTCGGCGGCGCGTTCGTCATGGATCGCGAAGGACGCATCGTGATCGAACGCGATCCTTCGCAGCATGCCGATCTGCTTTTCAACGATCGCGACTACTTCAAGGATCATGCCGAACACGCCGACGCGGGCCTCTTCATTTCCGGACCCTATGCGTCGCGACTGCGCAAGGGCGTGGCCTCGCTCGCGATGAGCCGCCGCATCAACGCGCCGGACGGATCGTTCGCGGGGGTCGCGGTCATCGCGCTGAACGTCGCCTACTTCAGGAACCTGTTGTCGCGCGTGAACGTCGGCCGGTCGGGGTCGGCGTTCATCGTGCAGGAGGACGGCGTGATGATCGCGCGCAAGCCCGCATTGCCGTCAGATGAAACGGGATACGTCGCGAAATCGCCCACTTTCTCCGCGATGAAGGACGCGCCCTCCGGCTCCTATATCTCCCGCTCGACGATCGACGGTGTACGGCGGCTCTATACCTTCCAGCACGTGCCGGGCACGCATCTGATCGCGGCGGTCGCGCCTGCGGAGGATGATGTGCTCAGCGCGTGGCGTGAACGCAGCGTCGTCATCGGTGGCCTGACGCTGATGTTCGGCGGCGGCTTCATCGTCATCTCCTGGCTGCTGGCCATCTCGTTGCGTTCGCGTGCGATCGCGCACGAGAAACTGCAGCGGCTCGCGGGCACGGACGCGCTGACCGGACTCTCCAATCGCCGCGCGCTCGACCGCCGGCTCGACGAGGAATGGCGGCGTGCGCGGCGTGCCGATCAACCGCTCTCCGCGCTGTTCGTCGACGTCGATTACTTCAAGCTCTACAACGACACCTACGGTCACGCGATGGGCGACGATGCGCTCATCGCGGTGGCCGATTGCATACAGAATTCCGCGAAGCGGCCCGGCGATATCGTTGCGCGCTACGGCGGCGAGGAGTTCGTGATCGTGTTGCCAGGCGCGGCCTCGAGCGGCGCGTTCACGTTCGCGGAACGCCTGCGCGTGAAAGTGGAGGAACTGGCGATTCCGAACAGCGCCGTGCCCAAGGGGGTGCTGACCATCAGCATCGGCTGCGCCACGGCCTCGCCGCGCCATGCCGACGACGCGCTCAAGCTGCTCAACAGCGCCGACTCAGCGCTTTACCTCGCGAAACGCGCCGGACGCAACCGCGCGATCCATGAAGACAGCGTCGCGAGCGACGGCGCCTGAAGCAGTGCGGGACGTCAGGCGTATCATGCATGCTGAATGCAATCGTGCGTTTTGCATGCCGCATTCCACATGCAATCGTGCAAACAGAGGAGGACCATCCGATGACCGCATCGAACGCCGTACTCGCGATTCTGTTCTCGCTGCTGCTCGGCGCGATGATCCCCGGACCGAGCTTCGTGCTGGTGGCGCGCAACGCAATAGGCATATCGCGCGCCGATGGTCTCGCGACCGCGCTCGGCATGGGTGTGGGCGGCATCTTCTTCGGCGGCATCGCGCTCGCGGGACTCTATACCCTGCTGGTCGCCGTGGAGTGGCTCTACATCGCGCTGAAGGTCGCGGGCGGCCTCTATCTGATCCACATTGCGTGGAAGATCTGGCGCGGCGCCGCGCAGCCGATGCATATGCCGACTCGCGACGATGCGCCCGCGCTGATGAGAAGCGCACGCAAATCCTTCTGGCTCGGACTCACCACGCAACTGAGCAATCCGAAGACCGCCATCTGGTACGGCAGTATCTTCGCGGCGCTCCTGCCGCAGCATCCTCCGCTGTGGTGCTATTTCGTGCTGCCGCCCATGGTCTTCGCGATCGAGACGGGCTGGTACACCGTCGTCGCGCTGGGATTTTCCAGCCAGCGGCCGCGCGACATGTATCTGCGCGCGAAGAAGTGGATCGATCGCATTGCGTCGAGCGTCATCGCGGCGCTCGGCTTGCGCCTCGTGCTTACGGCGGGCAGAACTGGTTTGTAGTTCGGCATTCAGAACACAAAAGTCAAAACGCCATCAGGCATTCCGAATGCAAAAAACCGGGACGCACGCCCTAACGCACGTCCCGGTCTCCTCTCACAGGCGGCTTCCGAAGCCACGCGTCACAGCGGATGCAGCTTGCCGTCGAGGTCCATCGTCCATTGCGAGCCGTCCTTGAACGTCAGCACGCCGCTATTGGCGTCGATATGAATCGGCCTGCCGGCCGGCTCCTTCTTGTCGCCTCCAAAGATGCGGGACATCTCGGAAGAGGACAGATCCTCGGCATGTTCCAGATCGTCGAGCTTCAGGTTCGCCATGGGGTTTCTCCTTGTGATGCGTGAGCAAGCGTTTGCTTGAATCGAGCGTATGGTGCGCTCGCCATGGTTCTTTGCATCGTGCATGCCAATGATCGCTACGTCGGCTGCGAGCCTTATGCAGCGGTCCGTCGATGCAAACGCACGCGCTCTTTCGAAATGGCAAGTCGCACGCGCGCCAACACAGCACGCGCGATGCTGTCGGCGCCGCGACGACACCGGCATCCTTTCGATTGACTGACACGCACGATCGCGCCGCTCTTTGGCGCAGGACTTGCTTTTTATCCGCGCTCACACATCCGGCGATACGACCGGCACTTGCACATGGAGGAGAGGATGCAAGACGATATCCGCGAGATCGCGGCTAATCACGAAGAACCTCACGAAGAACGAGAGAGCGGCTGGCTCATTCCGTCGATCCGCAAGGCGCACGAGCGTTCCGAAACCTTCGGACTGAACGCGTCGACACGGCCCGACTACGACGTTCTTACCGAAGGCGATCTGCTGCTCAAGCTCGATCAGAACCGCGTGCTGTGCGCGCACGCGACGCCGGTGATGGAAACGCTGCGCGAACAAATCGTCAACACGCAAAGCATGATCGTGCTGACTGACGCTCAAGGTCTGATTCTCCATTCGACGGGCGACGACGATTTTCTCGCGCGCGCCGAGAAGGTCGCGCTGCGCGCCGGCGCGAACTGGGCGGAGGAACGGCAAGGGACCAATGCGATCGGCACGGCAATCGCGGAACGTTGTCCGACCGTCGTGCACGGCGCCCAGCACTATCTCGCCGCCAATCGCTTTCTCACCTGCTCCAGCGTGCCGATCCTCGATCCATACGGCGATCTCATCGGCGTGCTCGACGTCACCGGCGATCATCGCAGCTATCATCGGCACACCATGGCGCTTGCGCGCATGTCGGTGCAGATGATCGAGAACCACCTTTTTTCCAGCACGTTTCAGGGCATGCTGCAGATCGCGTTTCACAGCCGCCCCGAGTTTCTCGGCACGCTGATGGAAGGCATCATGGCCTTCACGTGCGACGGACGCTTTCTCTCGGCCAACCGCAGCGCGCAGTTTCAGTTCGGCTTGCCGCTTTCCTCGCTGCGCGCGCATACGCTGTCGTCGCTGTTCGGGCTCACGAGCGCGCAACTGATCGATCGTTCGCATGCGAGCCGCGCGCCGCATCTGCCCCTCGACCTCAACAACGGCACACGCGTGTGCGCACGCGTGCGCTTGAACCGCGCACCGCTCGCCGAGATGGCTGCCACGCACGTCGCGGCCAGACCCGCGCCGCGCGCATCGACTGCGCTCGATGCCTCATCGAAGCTCGCCTCGCTCGACACCGGCGATACCAGGGTGTCCGCCGTCATCGGCAAAGTGCGCAAGGTCATCGGCAAGGACATTCCGATCCTCATCACGGGCGAAACCGGCACGGGCAAGGAACTGCTCGCCCAGGCCATTCACAGCGATTCGCCGCGCCGCGCGGGGCCGTTCGTCGCGGTGAACTGCGCATCGATTCCGGAAAACCTGATCGAGTCGGAACTCTTCGGCTATGAGGAAGGCGCGTTCACGGGCGCGCGACGCAAGGGCGCGGCCGGCAAGCTCTTGCAGGCGAACGGCGGCACGCTCTTTCTCGACGAAATCGGCGACATGCCGTATCCGTTGCAAGTGCGCCTGCTGCGCGTGCTGCAGGAACGCGTCGTCGATCCGCTCGGTTCGAGCAAATCGATACCGGTCGATGTCGCCATCATCTGCGCGACGCACCGCAATCTGCGCGAGATGATCGAACAGAACCGCTTTCGCGAGGACCTCTATTACCGCCTGAACGGACTCGTCGTGAAACTGCCGCCGCTGCGCGAACGTACCGACCTCGCGACCGTGATCACGAAGATGCTGCACGCCGTGAGCGCCGATGAAGCGTGCGGCATGCCCCTGTCGATCGACGATGAAGTCATGGCGCTCTTCGAGCGCTACGCGTGGCCCGGCAACTTCAGGCAACTGTGCAACCTGCTGCGCACGGCGGCCGCGATGGTGGATGACGACGGCTGCATCCGCCGGGAACATCTTCCGGAAGATTTCTTCGAGGAGACCCGCGTCGGCGCGCAAGGCCCGTCTGAAGCATGCGTTCCATCGGCGCTTGCGTCAGGGCGTCTCCAGGAAGTCACGGCATCCGTGATCGCTGCGGCGCTCGCGCGGCATCGTGGCAATGTATCGGCCGCTGCACGCGCGCTGGGGGTTTCGCGCAACACGATTTATCGCAAGATGCCCGCCTGTTCAACGATGGAGCAATGAGGTGTTCCACTTCGCTACACCCGTGTCCCGAAGAAGCACAACGCGGTCACGATACTAACGAATCATCGAAACCGGACTGAAAGCCAACAGCGTGCACATGCACGGTCAACTCATCGAAGGCACGGAGCTTGCATTTTCGAGTCCGGTTGCGAAACGGTTCGCGATCTCACTCGAACATCATCCAGGAGATGAACATGCAATGGACGACACCGGCCTTCACCGACCTGCGCTTCGGCTTCGAAATCACGATGTATATCGCGACACGCTGATGCTGCGATAAAAGCGCGCCCGGGTCGATCGAACCCGGGCACGTCCCCTTCTCTTTCCGCTCCTCATGAACACCACGACTGCGCCCGCGCGGCCACGCTTGCGTGCGCCACTGAAGCTGCACTGGCATGCGGACATGAGCACATGCGAGATCGTGCATCCGCGCGGAAGCGTCGAACTCAACCGCAGTGCGGGCGAAATACTCGCGCGCTGCGATGGCACGCGCGAACTCGACGACATCATCGGCGAAATCGAAACGCGCTTCGGCACGTCGGGACTCGCCGCGGATGTGTATCGCTTCATCGATGAAGCCCGCCGCCTCGGCTGGCTCGACTGAACCCGCACTGTCACATCGGGCAACACGCCGGACGTCTCACTGCTCCACGATGCAACACACGAACATCAACGCCACACGGCGGGCCTCTGCATGACTTCGTCCAAGAGAACCACATGCAGCAAGGCCCGCACGCGCATGCATCGTCAATGGCACATGACTTGCCTTGATGACGTCGCAACCGTTTCGGATGGCTATCGAGATTCAAAGAAGACGTCGCACCGATAATACCCAGGAGACAACGATGAAGATCCGCTTCAGTCCGGCAATGCGCATCGCGGCCCTTGCTGCAGGCGTCGCTGCCACATTCACGCTCGCCCAGCAGCATGCCATCGCGGCGGGCAGCACGCCTGCGCAGTATCCGGAAGTCAGCTATGAACGTCTCACGAGCGCTCAGGATGATCCGGGCTGGCTGACCTACTACCGCACGTATAACGGTCATGGACACTCGCCGCTCAAGCAGATCGACACGACGAATGTGAAGGGCTTGAAGCAGGCATGGAGCTACAAGTTTCCCAAGGACTTGCAGCAGGGCTTCGAAGCGACGCCCATCGTCAACGGACGCTTTCTCTTCGTGACGACGCCCAAGGACAACGTTTATGCCTTCGATGCCGCAACCGGCAAACAGCTCTGGAGATACGAGCCGAATCTCGATGCAAGATCGTTCAAGACCGCATGTTGCGATGTGATCAATCGCGGTGTCGCCCTGTACGGCAAGAACGTCTACGTCGCGATGCTGAACGGCGAAGTGGCCGCGCTCGATGCGCAAACGGGCGCGCTCGTATGGAAGAAGGCGATGTTCGATCCGGGCACCGGCTATGCGTTCTCGCTGGCGCCGCTCGCGCTGGATGGCGCGCTCGTCGTGGGCAGTGCGGGTGGCGAGTATGGCGCGCGCGGCTTCATCGCGGCACTCGATCCGAACGATGGCAAGGTGCTGTGGAAGCGCTTTACCGTGCCCGGCGCGAAGGAGCCCGGCGGCAACACCTGGCCCGATGGCATGCAGGAACACGGCGGCGCGCCCGCATGGCTCACCGGCACCTATGACGCCGCGAGCAAGACGCTCTATTGGGGCGTGGGCAATCCGGGACCGTGGCTCGCGGATCTTCGTCCCGGCGACAACCTCTATTCCGATTCGCTGCTCGCGCTCGATCCGAAAACCGGCGACCTCAAGTGGCACTATCAATACACGACGCATGACACGTGGGACTATGACGGCGTGAACACGCCCGTGCTCGCGAACATCAAGTATCAGGGCAAGGACTACGACGCCATCATTCACGCGGACCGCAACGGCTTCTTTCATGCAATCGATCGCAGCAACGGCAAGCTGATCTACGCGCGGCCCTTCGTCACCGCGACATCGGTCACGGGTTACACGGACGATGGCAAGCCGATTCAGGATGCATCGAAGTATCCGAAGACGGGCACGACCATCGAAACATGTCCAAGCTTTCTCGGCGGCAAAAACTGGTGGTCCGTTTCATACGATCCGCAAACGCATCTCGCGATCGTGCCCGCCTTGCATGCGTGCATGTCCTTGTCGGGCAAGTCGGTGACTTACATGGAAGGTCTGCCCTATCTCGGCGAAGGCTTCGAGATCAAGCCCGAGCCCGGCAGCAAGGGCTACGGCGAGTTGCAGGCTATCGATGTCGATACCGGCAAGAAAGTCTGGAGCCACTGGAGCAAGCTGCCGTGGAACGGCGGCGTCGCGACGACGGCGGGCGGTCTCGCATTCAGCGGCTCGCTCGACGGCCATCTCTATGCGTTCGACGAAAAGACCGGCAAGGTCCTGTGGCAAAGCCCCAAGCTCGCGAGCGGCATCATCGCGCAGCCTTCGGTGTACGAGATCGACGGCAAGGAATACGTCGCGATCCTCGCGGGCTACGGCGGTGCGAATCCGATCTGGGGCGGCCCGATGGCGAAGGCCGCCGACAAGGTCCCGCGCGGCGGCACGCTCTATGTGTTCGCGCTCGATCGCACCTGACCCTTCCTGATCGAACCGCGAGCGCGCATCGTCGTGCGCTCGCGGTGTTCATCGACCTCATCGGACGCTTCGACATGAATCAATCCCTCAACTCCATGCGTGCCGTGGGCATGCTGGCCGCATGCATCGCCCTCACGCCGTCGGCATCCGATGCCGCCGTGAAGATCTGCACGTTTCCCGGCAGTCCGTCGGCTGCGCTGGATCGCAGTGTCGCGCAAGCGGTCTTCGCACGCGCCAACATCCCCGCGACGTTCGTCTCCAACGGAATAGGCGAAGGCGACGACGATGGCGTGTCGCTCAAGGAACTCGACAAGACGCTCGCACGCGCATGCGATGTGATCGCCGGCTTCCCGCGCTCCGCCGTCGCCGACGCATCCGGCGGCAAGATGCAGTTTTCGCGCGCCTATCTGCGTGCTGGCTATGTGAGCATCGAAGCTCCCGGCGCGGAACTGAAGGACGCCGCGAAGCGCACGGTCGCCGCGACCTATGCAAGCCCCGCGCAACTGATCGCCGTGCAACAGCCGGACGTGACGCTCGATCTCGAGAACACATCGGCATCGACGGTCGAAGCGGTGGCCAACGGTCGCGCGCAACGTGCGATCGTCTGGTATCCCGCGGTCGTTGCTTATCGCATCGCGCATCCGGAGCGCCGCTTCACCGTTGCGAACGCGGACTCACCGTATGCGGACTGGCATCTGGCGTTCGCATTCAGCGATAGAAGCGCCCCGTTGCGTGGACGCATCGACGATGCGCTCAAGGCAATGACCAACGACGGCCGCTTGCAGGCGCTGACGAAGCAATGGAGCTTGCCCGCGCAGACCGCTTCGGCTGCGCGCTATCTCGACACGCCGTCGACGGCATCGTTCCAGCATGGCGGCATCATGCTCGCGGATGCCAGCACAGCGCGCGCGGGACGCTTCATCAAGGTCGCGAACGAAGGCGCCGTCGAGCCGCCCACCTTCGAGCAGGCGCAAACGACGCACGGCAAGACCCTCTATTCGAGTTCGTGCGCGAAGTGTCACGGCGCGCAACTCCAGGGCATGACCGCGCCCGCGTTGCAGGGACCGTCGTTCGCACCGGCATCGAACTCGCATCTCACGGTAGGCGGCATCTTCAACTACATGGCGACCAACATGCCCGCGGATCGTCCCGGCAAGATGAAGGATCAGGACTATGCTGACATCATGGCGTTCCTGCTGATGTCGAATGGCTACAAGCCGGGTGGATCGAAGATGACCGCCGACAGCGCGCGCGCGTCGAAGCTGCCGCTCAACGCGGGACCCGCCCATTGAAATCGTCGACTTGATTACATCACGACGTGACATATAATCAAAATGTCGCGCGGGCGGATCGACATCGGCCGCAGCGTGATGCAATGTGCAATTCGGCCGGCTCGAGCCGGCGGGAGGCCAGCGTCGTGCTGATCAACAATGATTTCGAAATCGGCTATCTTGTCGTGGTTTTCGCTTTACTCGGCGTCATCCTGATCGGCGCGCTGCTCACGGCGCTGCATCTGGATCGCTGGCATCCGAAGCTCATCAGCGCAGCCATCGGGGCGCTACTCGGGCTTGCGCTGATCGAAGCGGTGCCGATGCTCACCTGACGACACACCCTGACGTTTCGTCGAGCCTTCGGTTCGTCGCGATACCGGGGCGGCACGCATGTTCAGCAAGAAAAGAACATACGTTCCGCCTCGTTCCTGTTTTCCCTGAACATCCTCTTTCGACTCGCGCGCGGTGCTGCATTGGCATAATGCAGCACCGGGCGCGCGCATGCGCGTCTTCATCGTCTGATCCGTTTCATCACCGACCCGGACCGCATGACCGCGATCACCCGCACCCGACGCAAACTACGCACGTTCTTCGGCGCGCCCGAAGCAAGACGGCTTCTGCGCACCCTCATGAGTTGCGCGATCAGCTATGCCGCCGCGCGGCTCGCCACGCTGCCTGAAGGTTACTGGGCGCTCATCACGACGCTCGTGATCGTCACGCAGCCGAGCCTCACGCAAGCCGTCGATACCGCGCGCGATCAGATCATCGGCGCATTCATCGGCGCGGTGGCGGGCGTGCTCGGCATCGTCGCGATGGAGCGTGGCGCGCCGCCGCTCGCCGTCTTTTCGGTCGCGCTCGTGCCGCTCGCCGCGTTGAGCGCCAAGCGCCCCGCGTTCAGGCTCGCATGCGTGACCCTCGTGATCGTCGTGCTGATTCCGGCAGGCCCGGGATCGCCCTTCGAGCGGCCGATGCATCGCGTGCTGGAGATATTGATCGGCGCAGCATCGTCGTTCGTCGTGTCGGCGCTCTGGCCGAATCGCGCGCTCGAAGCCGCGCATCGCAGCGTCGCGTATACCTTGAAGAGTCTCGGTCAGCTGATCGGCCTGTATCTGTCCGGCGCACCGGACGAAGCCCGCGCGATGCGCCTCGAAACCCACAGCACGGACGCTCAGAAAGCACTCGACGATGCGTTGAAGGAAGCCGAACGCGAGCACATCATCGTGCTGGTGCAGAACCGGCGCTCCGACGCCATCGACAAGGCCGCGCCCTTCCTGCGACGCCTGCATGGCGATGCGGCTTTTCTTGCAAAGGCCGTATCGCGCCTCGATCGCGAGCTATGCGCGGCCCGCCTCGGCGATACCGGCCGCAAGCTACAGGCTTTGTTCGAGACACTCGCGAGCGTGCTCGCGTCGAATCATCAGGAAGAAGCGCGGCTCGAACGCGTACGCGCGGCCGTCAGTGAGCTCAAGGACATGCTTGCAGCGCAGGAGTCGGCGCATGGCGCGCAGGAAGTGGCGCAGTTCGTTGTCGGGCTGATCGTCGCGGATCTCGATGCGCTGATCGCGACGATCTATCCGCCGAAGGAATCATCGGCCTAACGCGAGAGGCCGCGCGCATCGATCGGCCAGATGTCCGTCACGCGCTCGCCGCGATAGCACACGTATTCGTCGTAGAGATTCACGGTCGGATCGCAGTGTCCCGGCGGCAACCGAAGCCGCTCGCCGACGAGGCCCGCGAAATCGGCGTCGACATCATGTTGCGCCTGCAACATGCCGTGCTCGTCGTTCGCGGCGACGTAGCTCAACGCGGGCGCAGCGCTCGCGTCGAGCCAGTGCACGCGGCGCGGCAAGCCCGAATCCACCGCCAGCCCTTTCAGGCCGACGTCGCACACCGCCATGCCGGGCCGCGTCGCGCTCATGATCGTCGATAGCACGAAAAGACTGTGACGCCAGCGCAATTCACCGCTCCAGCCGATGCCGCCGTAATCGCCATCCATGAAGAGGTATGAGCCCGGTTGCAGTTCGGTGAAGACGCCGCTCGCGGCATCGAACTCGACCGTGCCCGTGCCGCCGCCCGTTACGACGCCGCAACGCACGCCGCGGGTATCGAGCGCGCGCACATAGCGTGCCGCGGTGTCCGCTGCGCGATTCGCTTCGCTCTTGCGTGCGCTCCAGTCCGCGACGTGCTGTATGCCGCCGTGATACGCCTGAATGCCCGTGAAGCGCAAGGCGCGTTGTTCCGCAATGCCGTCGACGAGCGCGAGCAGCGCGTCCTCGCTCGTCACGCCGCAGCGATGCTGGCCGGCATCGATTTCGGGCAGCACGTCGATCGTCACGCCCGCACGCGCCGCCGCATCGCCGAGCGCGCGCACTTGCGGCAACGCATCCACGCACACCGAAAGCCGCACATGCGATGCGAGTTCGACAGCCATCGCAAGCTTGTCCGCGCCGACGAACTCGTTGCTCACATGAATGCTGCCGATGCCCGCGCGCGCGAACGGATACGCCTCCGACAGCTTCTGGCAGCACACGCCGACCGCGCCCGCTTCGACCTGGCGCTTTGCGATCTCGCTGGACTTGTGCGCCTTCGCATGCGGACGCAATGCAACGCCATGCCGTGCCGCGAACGCGGACATCGCGGCGAGATTCGCGTCGAAGGCGTCGAGATCGATCGTCAGGGATGGCGTGGCGACGGTTGCAAGCATGTCGCCCACGCGGGCGGCACAAGGAGGGATGAGCGTCATGGCGGATCGTGGCGATGGAGTTGAATCAGGCATTCTGCATGATGAATGCATAAAACCGTTTGCACATTTGTCGACATCATGCCGGAACTTCCGTTTCGAGAATCGCGCCTTCGTCCTTGAGCGCCCGAATGCGCGCGTCGTCGAACCCGTATTCACCGAGCACTTCGCCGGTGTGCTGTCCGAGCAGCGGCGCGGGCCGCGAGGCCTGCGTGCGCCCCTCGGAGAAGTGAATCGGCAAGCCGATGCCGCGCATCGGGCCCGCGAGCGGATGGTCCGTCTCCACGATCATCCCGCGCGCGACGGCCTGCTCGTGCGACGACGCTTCCGGCACGCCGAGCACCGCGCCGCTCGGCAGGCCGATCTCGTCGAAACTTGCGAGCCATGCATCGGTGGTGCGCTCGACGAGACGCGCGCCCAGAATTTCGACAAGCGCCTCGCGATGTTTCAGACGGCCTGCATTGGTCTGGAAACGTTCGTCTTCGGCGAGTCCGGGGATGTTCAACACGCCGACCAGACGCTCGTAGTTGCTCTGATTCGCCGCGCCGATGTTGACCCAGCCGTCGCGCGTGCGGAACGCCTGGTACGGGGCACTGGTCGGATTCGCCGAGCCGGCCTTGGGCAACACCGTGCCGTCCGCGAAGTAGTTGGCGAACGCCCAGTACATCTGCTGCAGACCAGCTTCGAAGAGCGACGTATCGACCATCTGTCCGAGGCCGGTCGCCTGCTTTCGCGCATACGCCGCGCTGATGCCGAGCGCGGCCAGAATGCCCGCGTTGATATCGGTGACGGGCGAACCTGCCTTGATGGGCGCCTGCCCCGGCTCGCCGGTCATGCTCATCAAACCGCTCAGGCCTTGTGCGATGAGATCGAAGCCGCCCTTGTCGGCCATCGGCCCGCTACGGCCATAGCCCGATATCGCGCAATAGATGAGGCCGGGATTCATCGCCTTGAGCGTGTCGTAGCCCATGCCGAGCTTTTCCATCGTGCCGCGTCGATAGTTCTCCGTCACCACGTCCGCGCTCGCGAGCATCCTTGCGAGCACTTCCTTGCCACCTGCTGTCTTCAGATTGAGGGCGATGCCGCGCTTGTTGCGGTTCACGATCATGAACGATGCCGATTCGCCGCTCGGGAGGATCGGCGCGAACCGTCTGCAATCGTCGCCGCCCGGGATCTTCTCGACCTTGATGACGTCGGCGCCCATGTCCGCGAGCATCATCCCGCAGATCGGCCCCGACATGATGTGCGCAAGCTCGATCACGCGCATGCCTGCAAGCGGTCCCGCGCCGGGCGCGGCCGCTGGTTTCGTGTCTGCCATGTCAACGTCCCTTGAATTGCGGCTTGAGCTTGTCGAGGAAGGCCTGATAGCCGGTGCGGAAATCCTCGGTGCCGAAGCAGGCGAAGCCTTCGTCGCGTTCATCGTCGGTGAGCGGCGCGGGGTCCATCACGCGGCGCACGAACTGCTTGTGCCAGCGCGCGACGAGCGGCGCGCCGTCCGCGATGCGTCTTGCGGTTTCATATGCGTGCGCGGTGACTTCCGCGTCCGCGACCACGCGCGTGACGAGCCCTTTCGCCAGCGCTTCCTTTGCATCGAAGATGCGCCCTTCGAGCAGGATCTCGAGCGCTGCCGCCGGACCCGCGAGACGCACGAGGCCTTCCATTTCCGCGTGCGCCATCACGAGTCCGAGGTTCTTGATGGGCACGCCGAAGCGGCTCGACTCGCCGCAGATGCGCAAATCGCACATCGCCGCTATCTCCAGCCCACCGCCGACGCAGATGCCATGAATCATCGCGACGATCGGATGCCGGCACTCGCGCAATGCATTCAAAGTGCGATGCATGATTGCGCCGTAAGCCCTCGCCTGCTCGACGTTCGCGCGATCGGTCCGGAACTCCCCAATGTCGTTGCCAGGCGAGAACGCCTTCTCGCCCGCGCCGCGCAACACGATGCAACGCAGGGTGTCATCGCGGGAAAGCGTCTCGATGGTCTCGCCGAGCGCGCGCCACAGATGCTTCGTCATCGCGTTGAGCTTTTCGGGCCGGTCGATCACGACTGTCACGATATCGCCGTCGCGCTCGGTCAGGATGGATGGTTCCGCCACATCGCCTCCTTGAATTGAATGCTGCATGCGTTATTCAATGCGGTTCAATGCATGCAAAATGCATCGAACCGCTGCGCCACTCGAATCACACGAACTTGCGCGCCTCCGCTGCGTCCTTGTTTTCGTCCTCCACTTCGAGCGCGCGGTCCGGGCGCATCGTGAAGGAGAGGATGATGCCCGCGCCCATCAGGATCATCGACACGGTGAACGGCAGGTTCCAGTTTCCGGTGCGGTCGATCAGCCAGCCGCCCACCACCGGGCTGATGATGGCCGCCAGCGCGGATCCGGAATTCATGATGCCGGACGCGGTGCCCGAGTGCTTCGGCGCGATATCCATCGGCACGGACCACATCGGGCCGATCGTCATCTCATTGAAGAAGAAGCCGGCCGAAAGACACACTGCCGCGAGCGTGATCGAAATATCGGAGACAAGCATGATCGGCGCGAGCGACAGCAGCGTCAGGAACATGCACACGCCGACCATCACATTGCGCGCGAGGCGCACGTTGCCGCTCTTTCTCAGGATGCGGTCGGTCAGCGAGCCGCCGAACCAGTCGCCGAGCACGCCCGCGAAGAACACACCCGACGCGAAGAGCGCCGACTTGCCGAGTTGCATGTGATAGCTGTGCAGGAAGTATTGCGGAATCCAGCCGAGGAAGAGCCATAACACCCATCCATAGCAGAAGTACACGGCGGTGACGGGCGCCATGCGGCCGAGCAGCTTGCGCCACGGCACCGGCGTGCGTTGCTTCACCCCCGAGTAGTTCGCGAGCGTCGCGCACTCGGTTTCGGTGATGCGCGGATGATCGCGCGGATTGTCGCGGAAGTAGAAGACCCACGCCACGGCCCACACAAAACTGATGATCCCGGTGATGATGAACGCGCCGCGCCAGCTCGTCGCGACCATCAGCCAGACGATGAGCGGCGGCGCCACCGCATTGCCGATGCGCGAAGCTGCATGCGTAATGCCTTGTGCAAAACCGCGCTGGTCGGCGGGCATCCAGTTGGACATCGCGCGCGTCGCGGTCGGGAAGGTCGCGCCTTCGCCGAGACCGAGCAGCACGCGCGCCACGATCAGCGAGAAAAAACCGCCCGCCAGGCCCGTCAGCACGGTCGCGCCCGCCCAGATGATCGCGCACAGCGTGAGCGTGCGGCGCGGCCCGAAACGGTCGCCCACCCATCCACCGATGATCTGAAACACCAGATACGGATACGCGAACGCGGAAAACACGAAACCGACTTGCGTGTGCGACAGGCCCAGCTCAGCGCCGAACTGGCTCGCCGCGGTGCTGACATTGACCCGGTCGATATAGGTGATGAAATACATCGCGCATAGCAGTAACAAAACGCGCGTCGTGGCTCGACGGAACATCATCGTCTCCTTGTGTAACCGCGTGCGTGTACGCACGCCCTCGAATAATCGAGTGGCGCCGGATGTCACGGCATGCGGAACTTCCCGTGGGTACGTCGGATGAGGATTGTGGCTCGCTCTGCGTCGGCTTATTGCATTCTGCGGCGCAGCTTGCGAATGCGTGGTTTGCGCGGTGATGTCATGAGCTTGTCTCCTGGTCGCGGCTCGTCACTGTCCGCTGTTTATGTTTCAGTGAATGAAAATGTGGTGTCGCCGCCGTCAATCCGCCGCATCGAGCGCCATTGCGAGCACGCGTGCGACGTGCAGCGCCTCGCGCTGCGCGCCATCCGCGATCTGATGACGGCAGCTGGTGCCGTCCGCGACGATCAGCGCGTCGCCCGCGCCACGCACGGCGGGCAGCAGTGACAGCTCCGCCATCGCCTGCGATGCTTCGTAGTGCTCTGCTTCATATCCGAAGCTGCCCGCCATGCCGCAGCACGACGATTCGATCGTCTTGACATCGAGCGCCGGAATCCAGCCGAGCACAGTTTCGACGGGGCGCACGGCATCGAACGCTTTCTGATGGCAATGTCCGTGCAGCATCGCCTTCGGCCGATCGAGCGCCTTGAGCTTCAGACGCAGCCTGCCTGCCGCCTCTTCGCGCACGAGAAATTCCTCGAAGAGAAACGACGCTTGCGCGAGCTTGCGTGCGGCATCGCCATAGCCGTATCCGAGAAACTCGTCGCGCAAGGAAAGCAGGCACGATGGCTCGAGTCCGACGATCGCCACGCCGCGCTCGACATACGGCATGAGCGCATCGAGCGCGCGGCGCGCTTCGGCCTTCGCTTCATCGACGAGACCGGCTGAAAGAAACGTGCGCCCGCAACACAGCGGCCTCTCGCCCCGCTTCACGTTGTGATGAACCGTGTAGCCCGCCGCTTCGAGCACGCGTTGCGCAGCGCGCGCGTTCTCCGGCTCCATGTAGTTGTTGAAGGTATCGACGAAGAGCAGGACTTCATTGGTTGCGGATGCAACTGGTTTGTCCGCCGCATCGGCGAGAAAGGGCTTCGTGAAGCGGGGAAACGCTCTTTGCGATGCGAGACCGAGCTTCGCCTTCACCCAGCGCGCGACGCCCGGCATGTTCGCCTCGAATGCGTTGGATAACGCGGGCATGCGGCTCGCATACGGCGCATAGCGCGGCAGGAACGCAATCAGCCGCTCGCGCAGACGCACGCCATGACGCTGTGTCCACGCGGCGCGCGCTTCGATCTTGATGCGCGCCATGTCGACACCTGTCGGGCAATCGCGCTTGCAGCCCTTGCACGATACGCACAGGTCGAGCACGTCCTTCACATCCTGGCTTGCGAGGCCGTCATCGCCCAGTTGACCCGACAACGCGAGCCGCAACGTGTTCGCCCGGCCACGCGTGACGTGTTGCTCGTCCTTCGTAATGCGATAGCTCGGGCACATCGTGCCTGCATCGAACTTGCGGCAATGGCCATTGTTGTTGCACATTTCGACCGCTTTCGCGAGACCGCCCGACAGATCGCCGCCTGAACCCGGGATGCCCTCTTCACCCGTCAGCGGATCGCGCGTGACGTTCCATGCGGACCAGTCGAGACTTGGCGTCGATGCGCGCTCGCGATATGAAGGCGGAAAGCGGAAATTGCTCGCGTCGTCCATCTTCGGCGGTGCGACGATGCGGTCCGGGCTCAGCCGATTCTCCGGATCGAAGAGCTGCTTGATATCGCGAAACGCCGCGTTGATGCGCGGGCCGTATTGCCACGCGACCCATTCGCCGCGGCACAAACCATCGCCGTGTTCGCCCGAGAATGCGCCCTTGTATTCGCGCACCATCGCCGCGGCTTCTTCGGCGATCGCGCGCATCTTCACGGCGCCGTCGCGGCGCATGTCGAGAATCGGCCGCACATGCAGCGTGCCGACGCTCGCGTGTGCGTACCAGGTGCCTTCGGTTCCGTGCTTCCTGAAGACCTCGGTCAGGCGGCTCGTGTAATCGGCGAGATGCTCGAGCGGCACCGCGCAATCCTCGATGAAGGACACCGGCTTGCCGTCGCCCTTCATGCTCATCATGATGTTGAGGCCCGCCTTGCGCACTTCCCACAGCGCCTTTTGCGGTCCCGCATCGGGCATCTGCACGACCGAGCCCGGCAGGCCGAGATCGCTCATCAGTTCGACCAGTTGCGCGAGTCTTGCAACTTGCGTGTCGCGATCCGCGCCCGCGAACTCGACGAGCAGGATCGCTTCCGGCTCGCCCACCAGGGCTTTTTCGATCACGGACCGGAAGGCCGGATTCGACATCGAGAGATCGATCATCGTGCGATCGACCAGTTCCACCGCGACGGGTCCGAGCTTGACGATATGCTGCGTCATGTCCATCGCATCGTGGAAGCTCGGGAAGTTCACGACGCCGAGCGTCTTGTGCACGGGCAGCGGTGCGAGCTTCAACGTCAACTGGCGGCTGAAGGCGAGCGTGCCCTCCGATCCGACCAGCAGATTCGCGAGATTCGGTTCGCCGCTGTCGCTGAAGGCAAGCGGGCTCTGGCAGTCGAACAGATCGAGGTTATAGCCGGCCACGCGCCGCAGCACCTTCGGAATGCGCTCGCGCAGTTCCTGTTGCTCACGCATCGCGATGCTGCGCACGCCGTCGACGAGATCGCGCGTACGCACATCGGTCGTCATGGTCGAGAGCCTGCCGAACCGCGCTTCGTGACCATCGGCGAGGATCGCGTCGATCGCGTCGACGTTATGCACCATGATCCCGTATTCCATCGAGCGCGAGCCGCACGAGTTGTTGCCCGCCATGCCGCCGATCGTGCATTGCGCGCTCGTCGACACATCCACCGGAAACCACAGACCATGGGACTTGAGCCACGCATTCAGATGATCGAGCACGACGCCCGGCTCCACCTTGACCGTGCGCGCTTCCTTGTCGAAGTGAACGATGTTGTTGAGCCACTTCGTCGTATCGATGACGAGCGCCTCGCCGATCGTCTGCCCGCATTGACTCGTGCCCGCGCCGCGCGCCAGCACGCTTGCGTGAGTGTCGCGGGCGATCTGTAGCGCGAGGCGCAAGTCGTCCTGATCCCTCGGCACGACGACGCCGAGCGGCATGATCTGATAGATCGACGCATCGGTGGCGTAGCGCCCGCGCGATGCACGATCGAACAGCACATCGCCCTTCAGCTCGCGTTGCAGGCGCGCCTGCAGCGGCGTCGGCGTCGACGCGAGGCGCGCGCGCGCCGATGCGGGCATCAGATGTATCGGCTTCACCAGCCGGTCTGTGGGGGAATTAAGCATTTTGAGTGCGTTATGCGAAATGCAATTCGACGGCAGGCAGTCCTTCGATGACACCGACCGCCGTGCCGGTCGCCGCCGGAAATGCGAGGCCGGTGTAAGAGCCCGCCGTGAGCACGGTCCCGCGCTCGACGGCAAGCCCGCGCGACACGGCGTGATTCACCGTCCACGCGAGCAGACGGCGCGGGTCGCCCGCCGGGTTCGCCGGTTCACCCTGAAAGAGCGGTGCGCCTTCGAAGTCGAATGTCATCGTGGGCGCGATGAACGGAAACGCCGCGTCGTATGGAACGCCCTCGCCCACGATCAGCGCGCCGTGGTTCTGCAGATCGGCAAGCTGCCAGGGCTTTTCGACGTCGGGCCATGCGGCGAAACGGCTCGCCACCACTTCGATCGCGGCGTGCACGGACTCGATCGCGTCGATCACTTCATCATCGCGATACGAGCCGCTGTGCGGTTCGAAGCGCCGGCCGAGAATGAACGCCACTTCGAGTTCGAGGCCGGCCTTGCCGAACGCATGCATCGAGAGACGTGCGCCCGAGCGATGCACGCCATCGGCGGGGAGCGGCGCGCCCTGAATCGGACCGTCATGCGATTTCGCGCCGACTTTCCATCCCCCGATGTCCGCGCGCAGCGCACGCAGCGTCGCTTCCTGCGCGGCATAGGCCTGGTCGGCGTCCGCCGGGCGCGTGCCCTCCGGCAACGCGTCGAGCTTCGCGTGATGCGCGCGTGCCTCCACGAAAAGCCGTGCGAGCGCGTCGGCGTCGAACGCGGCGCTCATGCGGCCGCCTTCAGCGCGGGCTTTGCGACGTGGCTCGTCAGATAGTCCATCGCCGCCGTCACGCCACTGCCCTTCAGTTCGATGCCCGCGAGCTTCAGACCCATCTCGCAGCCCGAGAGCGCGGCCATCAGCGTGAGATCGTTGCAATCGCCGAGGTGGCCGATGCGGAACATGCGGCCCTTCACCTTGCCGAGCCCCGTGCCGAGCGACATGTCGAAATGTTCGTAGATGAGCTTGCGCACCGCGTCGGCATCGACGCCTTCGGGTGTCATCACGCCCGTGAGCACCGGCGAGTACACGGCGGGATCGGCACATTGAATCTCGAGCCCCCACGCGGTGACCGCCGCGCGACACGCCGCCGCGAGCCGTTGATGGCGCGCGAACACGTTGTCGAGTCCTTCGCCGAGAATCATGTCGAGCGCTTCGGACAGGCCGTAAAGCAGGTTCGTGTTCGGCGTGTAAGGCCAGTAACCCTGCCTGTTCATCTCGATGATGTCGGTCCAGTCCCAGAACGCGCGCGGCAGCGTGGCGCGCTTCGAGGCTTCGCGCGCCTTCTCCGATACCGCGTTGAAGCTGATTCCCGGCGGCAGCATCAACCCCTTTTGCGAGCCGGACACGGTCACGTCCACGCCCCATTCATCATGGCGATAGTCGGCGGATGCGAGGCCCGAGATCGTGTCCACCATCAGCAGCGCGGGATGCTTCGCCGCGTCGATGGCGCGGCGCACGGCGGCGATGTCCGAGGTCACGCCCGTCGACGTTTCGTTGTGCACGACGCAAACGGCCTTGATCGTGTGCTGTGTATCGTCGCGCAGGCGTTTCTCGATCGCGTCGGCCTGCACGCCGCGCCGCCATCCTTCGATGCCGGGCAGACCCAGAAACTCGGGTTTCAGCCCCAGGTTCTCGGCCATCTTCTTCCACAGCGTCGCGAAGTGGCCGGTCTCGTACATCAGCACCGTATCGCCCGGACTCAGCGTGTTGACGAGCGCCGCCTCCCATGCGCCCGTGCCCGATGCGGGATAGATCACCACAGGCTGGCTCGTCTTGAAGATCCGCTTGATGCCGTCGAGCACCTTCAGACCCAACGCGCCGAACTCCGGACCGCGATGGTCGATGGTGGGATAGCTCATCGCGCGCAGGATGCGATCGGGCACCGGGCTCGGCCCCGGAATCTGCAGAAAGTGACGGCCGGCAGGATGGGAATCGAGCTTCAGCATAAGTCTGCGTCCTCTAAAATGTAATTTTGCATGCAAAATACAATAACGCAGCAGGTCGGGCACGTAAAGGAATTCATAGGCCGAACGGCCTAGGGATAACCCGCTGGCGGTTTTTTCCGCTATCGCTGGGTTAAAATTGCCGCAAATGGAATCAGAGGTATTGAATGCAAAATCCCGATCTACCAGAAACGCACGTTTCGTCGTCACTACCGAAGGTGGAGCGGCTGCGCCTGCACGACACCGTCGTCGATCACTTGCGCGGCTTCATCGTCGAGGGATTGCTCGCGCCCGGCGTCAAGCTCAACGAGCGCAAGCTGTGCGAGACGCTCGGCATCTCCCGCACGCCTTTGCGTGAAGCGCTGAAAGTGCTGGCCGCCGAGGGTTTGATCGAGATATCGCCGAACCGCGGCGCGTCGGTATCGCAGATGAGCGAGTTCGAGATTCGCGAGATGTTCGAATTGATGAGCGGACTCGAAGCTTTTTCGGGGGAGCTGGCGTGCGAGCGCATCACGCCGCTCGAGATCGCCGAGATCAAGGCGCTGCATTACGCGATGCTCGCGTGTCGCGCGCAGAACGACCTCTCCGGCTACTACAGCCGCAACCAGGCCATTCACGACCGGATCAACGAAGCTGCGCGCAACACGGCCTTGCGTCAGACCTACGTGTCGATCAACCGGCGCCTGATGGCGCTGCGCTTTCGCTCGAACTTCCAGACGCCGAAATGGGACAGCGCCATTCGCGATCACGAAGAGATGATCGAGGCGCTGGAGACGCGCGATGGCAAGCGCATGGGCGAAATTCTGCGCAAGCATCTGCTCTCCAAGCGCGATGCGGTGCTCGCCGAGCGCACGCTGTCGACGGTGAAGGCCGCCGCGCCGAAAAAGCGTGCGGCGAACAAGTCATCTCGGGAACTGGACGCTGACGAATAGAACGGTCGGGTGATTTCCCGGAGCCTACGGTAGGCTACGGACCTACGGCCGTCAGAGCCTTCCACCGGGGAATACGTTAACCAGGATTCAAGGGGTATGCATCGCGCTCGGCGCGGTGCTCGTCATCACGGGCTTTTCGCTCTACCACTCAGCGGATTTCGACGCGGCGCAGGCTGGAATGGACCGGCAAACCGTCGATTGCCTCACGCGCGGACTCACGCGCGACGAAAAAGCCCGCATCGCCCGGTTGACCGCGATGCATGACCGCGACGGGCTTCGTCCTGTTTATACCGAAGTGCTCGCACGCTGCATCGTGCGCTCCGACCAATGGGAGCGACGCCCTCAACTCGTCACGAGCGCGCGCGACATCCTTTCCCGCGATCCGGAATTCAGGCAGTTGCTGAACGCGAGTTCGATGGAACTTGCGCGGCGGCCCTGAAGGAGACGCATCGGTCAAGCCGTCAGTCCGCTACCCGCGCCGGGTTGAACCTGGCCGCGCGTGCTCGCGCCATGCGCGCTCAGGACGGCTATTTCATGCTGCGCGTAGTGCGTGACCGGCGCGACGGCCGCCAGCGCTGCGGTGATGACGATGGCGACGATGCTGATCGAGATGGCGTTCATGGTCGGCTCCCTTGGCGATGTTGATTGAAACGTTGCGTTCGATGGAATGGATTGTCGTCGCCGAGAGTTAGCGAAGAGTGAGCATGCGCAGGCCGTACACGCGTGCCGGGGTAAGATCGGCATGCATTCGACCATCGCACAAAACGGCATTCAAAATGCATTCGACATTCGACACATCGACCGCCACGCTCGAACTGCCCTTCAAGCGGCCTTTCGACTGGACACGCATGCTGAAATTCATCGGCGGGCGGGCGTCGGCGGGCGTGGAGTCGGTCGAGGACGGCGTGTATCGGCGCGCGATCGAATGGCATGGCGACGACGGCACCGTCGAAGTCCGGCCGCATGAGCGCAAGCATCGGCTCGTGGTGACGGTCGAAGGCGCGGCGTCGCGTCATGCGGACGAACTCGCCGCGCCGCTCGCGCGCATGTTCGATCTGCACGCCGAGCCGCGCGAGATCGCCCGCTGTCTCGCCGGCGACCCGGTTCTCGCACCGCTCGTCGAAGCCGCGCCGGGCCTGCGCGTGCCGGGCGCGTGGTCCGGCTTCGAGCTCGTGGTGCGGACGATCGTCGGTCAGCAGGTGAGCGTGAAAGGCGCGTCGACGATCATGAACCGCATCGTGCAGCGCGCCGGCAAGAGGATAGAGGGCCATCCGCATGAAGGCACGGCGTGGCGCTTTCCGACGCCTGCCGAGCTTGCCGCCGCCGATCTGGAGAAGATCGGCATGCCGACCAAGCGTATCGAGACGGTGCAGCGCTTCGCCCATGCAGTCGCCACGGGCGCGCTGCCGCTCGATGAACCCGGCGCGGATGCCGAATTGCTGAAACGCGAGATGCTCGCCATGCCGGGCATCGGGCCGTGGACCGTCGGCTACGTCGCGATGCGCGCCCTGCGCGACCCGGACGCATGGCCCGATGCCGATCTCGTTCTCATGCAGGCGATCGCGCGCCGCGATCCGTCGCTTGCGAAACCCGCCCAGCAGCGCGCACGCACGGAACGCTGGCGTCCCTGGCGTGCGTATGCGGCGATGCATCTCTGGAATGGGGTGGCGATGGAAACGGGGCTTGCGCGCGGGGGGTGAACTGGCGTGCAACATCATGCATGCAAAATGCCAGCGGCACCATCCGTCGCAAACACCGCCGCGATCATTTAGTTCTGTTGTCTTAAAAATAGACTAATCTGCATCGAGCGGCCGAACGCCGTCGACACACGAAGAAGCGCTGACGAAACGCCATCGGGAGACGCTCATGAACGCATCATCCCTCGACGCGCAGGACTCGAACCATGTCCCGATCGCGCCGCGCGTGCAGAAGATCGTCGTTGCGATACACGGCATCGGCAATCAGTTGCATAGCGACACGGTGCGTTCGGTAGCGAGCCAGTTCGGCGCGCGCTACGACCCGCCGCTGCCCGTCATGCCGCTCGGCTATTTCGACATTGCGGGCGTCGGCGAAGTCGATGTACGCCAGCTCGATCTGCCACCTGGCGGCCCCTACACCCCTGAGCAACGCGACTTCTATTCCGCGCTTGGTTTCGCCGAAGTGTATTGGGCGGATATTCCGCGCGAAGTCGTCAAGCAGGACGACACGCTCGAAGAAAGCAAGGCATGGGGACTCTCGATCGTGAGCCGCGCGCAGGCCGCCTACATGCTCAACGTCGACGAGCGCAAGCTCGAACCCGCCGATTTCTCGCTCGCATCGGGCGTCGTCGAGGAAGTCGTCGAGACTGTGGCCGTCATGCAGAGCCTGCTCGCGGTCACGGAGAAGGCCGGCATCTTCAAGTTCGATCTCGCGCCCATGCTGCGCGATTATGTCGGCGATGTTCAGCTCGTCGCGGATTTCCGGCAGCATCGCGATACCATCGTGTTCCGCTTTCATCGCGTGATGGAGCGGCTCGTCGCGCTCGTGACCGAGCGTTGCCAGTGTCCGCCCGAGGTGTATATCGTCGCGCACAGCGAAGGGACGGTGATCAGCTTTCTCGGCATTCTTCAGGCGCTCGCCACGCCCACCGTGAGCGATCCGAAGGACGGCAAGCAGATCATCAGCACCGAGTGGGTGCAAAGCCTGCGCGGCTTCATGACCATCGGCTCGCCCATCGACAAGCACATTCTGTTATGGCCGAAACTGTGGGAAGGCATGACGCTGAAAAGCGAAATGCAGGGCGATGCCGTCGCGCAGGTCGAACGCCCCGGCGGTTCCATCACGCTGCCCTCGCGCATCAAGTGGCGCAACTACTATGACTTCGGTGACCCGGTCGGCTTCGCGCTCGATACGGCGCGCGCCTATCTCGATCATCACGGTTGCAAGGCGTTCGAATTCGAGCCGGCGCATGACATCGGCTTCTCGCGCTACTGGCTGCCGGGCAAGGCGCACACGGACTACTGGACCGATAGCGATGTCTTCGGTCACTTCATCGAGAATGTCGTGCTCGATAGAAGTACCACAAAAGCCCCGCAAAACAGGCGTTTTCGCGGCATCGTCAGCACGGCGATTCCCTACTTGCTGAGCTTCGCGCTGCATCTTCTCGCCGTGTTCTTCATCTACAAGGCCGTCACGGCCTCGTCCGATTCCGGCGCGGGCGGAACCAGCAGCGCGCCCGAGTTCATCTATCTCACGCGCTCGGTGTTCGCACTCGCATGCCTGCTGATGGGCACGACGGTCGCGGCGCGTATTCCGCGTCTCGTCAAGGCGCGCGGCGCGAAGCGCACGGGTGCGTGGCTGCGCTGGCGCGTGGTGGCGCTGCTCGCCTTCGTCGCGGGCGCGTCAGTCTTCTGGTTCGTGTTGCTCAGCGGCGTGGCCGCATTTCTCGCGAGCCCGTTCGCGGATCTGCTGCATCGCGATGACGCCGATCCCGTCGTCGGCAAGGCGGTCTTCGTGCTGGCCGGACTCGTGTGCGCGATCAGCGGCTGGCTCGCGCCACGCAAACCGCGTGTGGGCCGCCGCGTGCTCGTCGCGCTCGGCACCGTAATGATGACGTTGATCGTCGGCGTGAGGTTATGGGGCGATCTGGCAGGCAAGCCGATATGGCCTGTCGTGCTCGGTGGCGCGTTCTTTCTCTACGCATGGTGGCTCGCGATTCTGATCTTCGATCTCGCGTTCGTGTGGCATCGCTATGTGCGCAATTCCGTCGCGCTCGATACGCTGCGCGCGTGGCGCGAAAATCGATGCGATGCGCAGCCCAGGCCCATCATGTCGATGCGGACGAAGGCCGCAAGCAAGTGATGCGCAATCAGCCATGCAGCACGAGCTTCTGCACGCGCCAGTTGAGCAACTCCGCAACGAACAACGTATTTTCCGCCGGACACGCCATCTCATGAATCCATCCGAATTGCTTCAACTGCTTGCCCGAGCGTCCGAGGACGCCGAGCAGTTTTCCATCGAGCGATAACTTGTAGATGCGCCCGGGAAACGCATCGGCGGAATACAACACCTGATTCGGTCCCGGTGAAATGCAGATGGCCCAGGGCGAACCGGGTGCGAAGGTACCCGCTGCGATCGTGGCTTCATCGGGCATATTGCCGATGGCCGGACGCGCATCAGATGGCACGGGCACGTCGATCGTGAATTGCCGCTGGAAGTTTCCCTCGCCGTCGAAGACCTGAATGCGCCGGTTGCTGCGATCGGCGACATACACCATGCCGTTAGCATCGACGGCAATGCTGTGAGGCGTATGGAACTGCCCCGGACCCTTGCCGCGATCGCCCCATGACTTGAGCCAGTTGCCGTCCTTGTCCACCTTCGCGACCCGCGAGTTGATGTATCCGTCGCTGATGTAGGTATTGCCGGCCGCATCCCATGCGACATCGGTCACCTGACGGAAACGCCCCGGCTCCGAAGGCAACGGCGGATTCGGATGCTTGAGCGGCGCGGTCTCTTCGTCGGATGCTTCCTGCTTGCGGCCGAACACCATCGCGACGCGCCCTTCGGGCGTGAACTTGATGATCATGTCCGAGCCCTTGTCGGTGACCCAGACGTTGTCCTGCCGATCCACCTTGACCGTATGCGCGAACGACCACGCATACAGGTTATGCCCGATCTCGCGCACGAAGCGTCCATTGCGGTCGAATTCGAGCAACTGGGCCGCGGCCGCGCCATAGGCCGGACCGGTACTATTGCCGCGCGAGAGCACGAAGACATGTCCCGCCGAATTGAGCGCGACGCCGGAGCATTCGCCGAAGTACACGTCGCGCGGCAGTTGCACCGGATCGGGAACGGAATCGTAGGGAATGGACGGTACGTCGTTATCGGCGTACGCGAGATGCGGAAACAGCGCGAGCGCGGCGGCGCCCTGGCCCGCGAGCGCCAGAAAGCGACGACGGCTTGCAGCGCCCGGCGTCGTGTCGCAACATGGACAGTACATCGAGTGTCGAAGACTCACTGTAACCCTCCTCTCGTTCGAGACGCGAGGAAAAGTGTAGTGCATGAATCGCATCATTCACATGCGCGTGTTCTCATCGCTTTCAATACTGAAAGGACATCATGACTGAAGCGCTGCAATACCAGGTTCGAATCCGGCTCGCGCCCGAGTACGCCGACCTGGCGCGTCGAGACCCGGCAAACGAAAAGCTCGCATCCATCAACGCGCTGCTGATCCAGCACGACGCCCAACTGCAATGCCAGTACGACGCCTTCGCCGACTACGTGGCGCACGCGGAGCGCGATGGCATCGAGCACTATCCGCTGTATCGATGGACACGCGAAACCATCGAAAATCCCGCGAAAAAAGCGAAACATCTGCAAGCATTCACGCTCTATGTGAATGGCGACGAAGTCTATGACAAGCCACTTGCCGATGCGCTCGAAGCCGGTCTCCGCGCTCTCGCGAGCGATGCAATCACCGATATCCGCACGTTCGACACAAACCCCGCGCACAATCCGCAGCCGCCTTCGAATAACAATTCATGAGGTTGACGTCGTGCATCGATCACGTTAAGGTTTGGTAAATCAACCAAAACACGGACCCCGCCCCCGTGCAGGATCGTCGACAAACCATACTCGAAGCCGCCCTCGCCACGTTGCGCGAGGAAGGTTATTCGGGCTTCACGCAACCGCGCGTCGCTGCGCGCGCGGGCGTGCGTCAGAGTCACCTCACCTATTACTTCCCGACGCGTCTTGCCTTGATCGAAGCCGTCGCGCGCGCCGCGATCGACGGTCAGCTCGCCGCCGTCGATGCCTTCGCGGGTGAAGCGTCGCCCAAGGTCACCGCGGCATCGATCGCCAATGTCGCGATGCGCCACGAAAACACGCGCGTATTGATGGCGCTTGCGCAAGCCGCCGACGAAGAACCGACCATCCGCAGTCTCTTTCGCGAACTGGCCGAGGGCATCGCGGTTCGCATCACGCGCATGCTCGAAGCAATGGGCCTCGCCGTCACGAAGGAGCATGTGTCGATGGTGCATGCGCTCGTCGTCGGGCTCGCGGTCATCGATCTCGCGGTCGGGCGCACGGACGGCAAGCGGCGCGCGAGCACGTCCATCGAAATCCTGTTCTCGCTGCTGCCGCCCGCCGAATCGCAAGCGTCGTGAGCGCTGCGATCACGCGTTGCGCGCGTCGAGCCATTCGACGATATTGCGCACCGTATCGCCATAAAACGTGCGATACAGTTCTTCCGATACGTAACCGATATGCGGCGTCGCGAGCACGTTCGGCAGCGCGCGCAGCGGGTCGTTCGCGGCGAGCGGCTCTTCATCGTAGACGTCGAGGGCCGCGCCCGCGAGCCTGTGCGATTGCAACGCAGCGACCAACGCATCACGATCGACGATCGGCCCGCGCGACGTGTTCACGAGACGGCTCGTCGGCTTCATCTGCGCGAATTCCTTCGCGCCGACGAGATGATGCGTGCGCTCGCTCAGCCGCAGGTGAACCGAGAGCACGTCGGAGGTCGTGAAGAGCGTGTCCTTGTCCACGAGCTGCACGCCTTTTTCCTCCGCGCGCTCGCGCGTGAGGTTCTGACTCCACGCGATCACGTTCATGCGAAACGCGCGGCCGATCACGCCGACCGCCGATCCCACGCGTCCGAGACCGAGCAGGCCGAGCGTCTTGCCCGCTAGCTCCGTGCCGAGCGCGGTCTGCCAGCCGCCTTCCTTGAGCGAGCGGTTTTCGGCGGCGATGTTGCGCGTCATCGCGAGAATCAGCGCCCATGTGAATTCGATCGTCGGCGTGGACTGGTAGCCGGTGTGCCGCACCTCGACGCCGCGCTCGGCCGCGGCCTTCAGATCGATCGATGCATTGGCCGCGCCCGTCGACGCGATCAGCTTCAGATTCGGCAGATGCTCGATGATGTCCCGCGAGAACGGGGTGCGCTCGCGCATCGCGCAGACGACGTCGAACGGGCGCAGGCGTTCCAGCAGCGCACCGCGCTCGGCGATGTGATCGTTGAACACGGTGATATCGGCGCGTGCGTCGAGCGGCGACCAGTCGGCCATGGAAAGCGCGACGTTCTGATAGTCGTCGAGGACGGCGACCTTGATCGGATTGGATGTAGCCATGTCAGTTTCGATTGTTGTGACGAATGAGTTGGACGGCAGCAGCCAGTGTGACGCAATGCGCGAATTCATGTCGCGCACGGCTTTCGACAGGCTCGGCAAAATGCCGCAGAGCCTTGCTGCATAGAGCGGTCAGCCATGACATAGGTTGAAACAAGTTACCGCGGGACTTCGCGCGACCGTTTCTCTATAGTCACTTCCGTCGCCACTCGAAACGCAACGTGGCCTAAGGAACCGAGAAGGACATCCCGTGAAAAACAGATCGACTTTCGCTTCAAACGTCCGCGTTGCCCCCGCCTCCGACGCGGCGCCGGCCAAACGCCGCGCGCGCCATCTGCTCGTCATCGCGGCAGCCGCCGCCCTCACGCTGTGCAGCAGCTCCGCTTTCGCTGGCTGGGCGCACGGCGGCACGGCCTACACCGGCCGCGGCGAATATCAGGGCGCGCACGCCGGTTCCTGCGGCGGCGGCAGTTGCTCGCATGCGGGCGGCGTCGAGAATCCGTGGGGCCGCGTCGCCACCAACTCGGGCACCGTGACGCGCACCTCGCCCGGCCAGTTCTCCAACTCGGGCACCGCCTACGGCCCCAACGGACGCTCGGTGCAACACGCAGGCGACACGAGCTGCGCCGGCGGCAGCTGCTCGCACACCGGCAGCGCGACCGGCCCGAACGGCAAGACCGCGACCGGCAGCGATACCGTGACGCGCACGGCGCCGGGCCAATACACATCGTCGGGCGCGGTGACGGGGCCGAACGGCAACACGTCGACGCACTCGGCATCGACGAACTGCGCGGGCTACACCTGCAACCGCTCCGGCACCGTCAACACCGCGAACGGCGGTACGGTCACACATGCGGGCAGCGCAACGAGCGTCGCGCCGGGCGTCGTCACCACGTCGGGTTCGGCGACGGTCACGAACGGCTCGCACAGCACGACGGTCGTCGGCGGCGGCATGGTCACATCGGGCACGACGGTGGTCGCGACCACGCCGGTCGTCACCGGAACGACGATCGTCGCCGCGCCGGTGGTCGTGCCGCCGCCCCCGCCGCCGACGACGACTGTAGTGGTCACGCCGCCCCCGCCGCCGCCCGCGAAGACGGTGTATGTCGCGCCGGCTGTGAAGACGGTCTATGTCGCTCCGCCGGTGAAGACGGTTTATGTCGCGCCGCCCCCGCCGCCGGTCAAGACCGTGTACATCGTGCCGCGTCGCGCGATCTGGATTCCCGGCCACTTCGTCGGCGCCGTCTGGGTCCCCGCACACTGGGCATAAACAAGCGACACCACGACACGAAGGCCGGCCGCATGCGCGCCGGCCTTG
Source organism: Burkholderia sp. THE68 (assembly GCF_009938265.1). Taxonomy (NCBI): domain Bacteria; kingdom Pseudomonadati; phylum Pseudomonadota; class Betaproteobacteria; order Burkholderiales; family Burkholderiaceae; genus Burkholderia; species Burkholderia sp. THE68. Next base: position 1,293,446 of record NZ_AP022319.1, on the reverse strand, counting down.
TCGTTTTATGCGCGTCCCGCGCTACACTGCGAGTCAACGCCGCTTCCGACACAGACACGACATGCTGCATGTCTTTTCCTTCCGCCCATGACGAGGCATCGGATGAAGCGCCCGCATCTGCCTCGCGATCATGCGAAAGGCGTCCTGCACGACATCACGTGGACGGCCGGTCCTGTCGTGCTGGTCATTGCGATCATCGTCGCACTCGTCTACTGGCTCGTCGATCCCGCGCCGCCCAAGACCATCACGATGAGCACGGGTCAGCCCGACAGCTCGTTCTACGTCATCTCGCAGGAATACGCGAAGATCCTCGCGCGCAATGGCATCACGCTGAAGGTGCTGCCGTCGGACGGCTCCGTGCAGAATCTCGAACGTCTGCTCGATCCGAAACAGCATGTCGATCTCGCGCTCGTGCAGGGCGGCATCGCGACGCGCGATGAGGCCTCGAAGCTGATGTCGCTCGGCAGCGTGTCGTATGTGCCGCTCGTCGTGTTCTATCGCGGCAAGGGGCTCACGTTGCTGTCGCAACTCGAAGGCAAGCGCATTGCCATAGGGCGCGAAGGCAGCGGCACGCGCATGCTGTCGCTCAAGCTGCTGGACGCGAACGGCATCCATGCGGGCGGGGACACGCAGCTTCTGCCGACCGATGGCTTGCAAGCCGCCACCCAACTTGTCAGCAACGAAGCCGATGCGGTGTTCCTCTCCGGCGATTCCGCCACGCGCGGCCTGATGTTGCGGCTTTTGCGCGTGCCCGGCATCTCGGTGATGGATTTCAAGGAAGCGCGCGCCTATACGCGTCTTTTCCCCTATCTCGACGAGATCGAACTTCCGCCCGGCGTGCTCGATCTGGGCCGGCGCATTCCGCCGGAGACCGTGCATCTGATCAGCCCGACCGTGGAACTGGTCGCGCGGCAGAGTCTGCATCCGGCGCTATCCGATCTGCTGATCGAGGCCGCGCAGGAAGTGCACGGCACGGCCGGCTTGCTGCAGCGCGCGGGGCAATTCCCGAGCGCCGCCGCGCATGAATTTCCGATCAGCGAGGACGCGAGCCGCTATTACCGTTCGGGCAAGAGCTTCCTGTATCGCGCGCTGCCGTTCTGGGTCGCGAATATCGCGGATCGCGCGCTGGTGCTGTTGCTGCCCATCGCGGTGCTGATCTTTCCGGCGCTGCGGCTCGTGCCCGCACTCTATCGATGGCGCGTGCGCTCGCGCATCTATCGCTATTACGGCGCGCTGATCGCGGTGGAGCGCAGCGCGATGCGCGTCAACACCGACGACGAGCGGCGCGCGTTATTGGTCGAACTCGATTACATCGAGGAATCGCTCGACACGCTCAGACTGCCGCTTGCCCATGCCGATGCGCTGTACGTGTTGCGCGAGCATGTCAGCTTCGTGCGGGCGCGTCTGAGCGAAGGGTCGCGGCGCGAAAAGAGCATGATCTAGCCGGGGATATTCCATGAAATTCCGTACATGGTTCGCCGTTGCGCTGACGCTGATGATGACGGCGTGCGCCAGCCTTCCACCGCAAACCGGACGCATGGAAACTCACGCCCTGACCGATACGGCGAACACGCGCCTCGGCACTGCGTTCGTCGCAAGCGAAGCCGCGCATCCCGGCGACAACGCGTTTCACCTGCTGTCCAACGGCATGGACGCGCTCATCGCCCGGGTGATACTCAGTGAAAACGCGCAGCGCACGCTCGATCTCCAGTACTACATCTGGCACGACGATCTGACGGGTCGCGAAATGGCCGCATCGGTCATGCGCGCCGCCGATCGCGGCGTGCGCGTGCGTCTTCTGCTCGACGATCTCGGCACCAATGCCGATGACCAGTTCCTGCTCGCGCTCGCATCGCATCCGAACGTGCAGGTGCGGCTGTTCAATCCCGTGGCGAACCGCACGTTCAAGAAGCTCGGTTCCGCGGCCGAATTCTTTCGCGTGAATCGGCGCATGCACAACAAGGCGCTCATCGCGGACAATCAGGCCGCGATTCTCGGCGGGCGCAATATCGGCGATGAGTACTTCGGCGCGTCGAGCACGGTTGCCTTCGGCGATCTCGATGTGCTCGTGCATGGCCCTGTCGTGCGAGAAGTATCGAGTGCGTTCGATATGTACTGGAACTCGGACGCGGCCTATCCGATTGAGAACCTGATGCGGCGTCAGGCCGATCCCGGCTCGCTCGCGGGTTATCGCGAGAAGCTCGATGCGTATTTATTGTCGGAGCAGCATTCGCCTTATGTCGCGCAAGTGCGCGAACGTCTCGCCAATGTGATCCAGCAGCACGACACCGAATTCTCGTGGGGCAAGGCGATCCTGCTTTACGACGATCCCGCGAAGATCACGCGCGCGCCGGATGACACGGAAGGCCATCTGATGTCGCAGATCAAGGCGTTGGATCTCGATCCCGACAAGGAGATGCTGATCGTGTCGCCCTACTTCGTGCCACGCAAGGAAGGCGTGCAATGGCTGCGCTCGATGACATCGCGCGGCGTGCGCGTGACCGTGCTGACGAATTCGCTCGCGGCTACCGATGTCGCCGCCGTGCATGCGGGTTATCAGCGTTATCGCAAGGACATGCTCGAAGCGGGTGTGCGGCTGTATGAACTGAAGCCGGTCGCATCGGCCAATGACGACAAGAGCACGAAGAAGTCGACGTTCGGATCATCGAAGGCGTCGCTGCATGCGAAGACTTATGTGTTCGACCGCAAGCGCATCTTCATCGGCTCGATGAATCTGGACCCGCGCTCCGTGCAGTTGAATACGGAGATCGGCGTGTATTGCGAGAGTGCGGCTGCGGCTGTGGAAGTGGCGGATGGTATCGGCGCGAATATCGATCGCATCGCGTGGCGTGTCGAGCTACGTGAGGACGCCAGCGGTGGCACGCGCATGGTGTGGGTCGATACCGATGCCAACGGCAACACGACCGAGCTGGATAGTGAGCCGGGTGTGTCCGCGTGGAAGCGCGCGGGAATCTGGATGCTTGGGATTCTGCCGATCGAATCGCAATTGTGATCCGCGCGCTTTCGCCTGCTCCTCGCGCTCAATACTGCTTCATTTGAAGCCGGCGACCGCATGCGGCACATACGGCGCTTCGAGCTGCGCAACCTCTTGCGCCGTGAGATTCAACGACAACGCCGCAACCGCATCGCTCAGATGATTCGGCTTCGATGCGCCGATGATCGGTGCGGTCACAGGCGCCTTCTGCGCGACCCATGCCAGCGCCACCTGCGCACGCGGCACGCCGCGCGCGTTCGCCACCGCCGCCACGGCTTCGACGACTGCACGATCCGCATCGTCGGTGCGATATAACGTGCTGCCGAACTTATCCGACTCCTGCCGCGCGCTCGTCGCTTCCCAGTCACGCGTGAGACGTCCGCGCGCAAGCGGACTCCACGGCAGCATACCGACGCCCTGGTCCTTGCAAAGCGGCATCATCTCCCGTTCTTCCTCGCGATACAGCAGATTCAAATGATTCTGCATCGTCCTGAATTCGGTCCATCCATGCGCGCGCGATGTATAGAGCGCCTTGCTGAACTGCCACGCATACATCGACGACGCGCCGATATACCGCGCCTTGCCCGCCTTCACGACATCGTGAAGCGCTTCGAGCGTTTCCTCGATCGGTGTCTCGTAGTCCCAGCGGTGAATCTGATACAGATCGACGTAATCGGTGCCCAGACGCTTCAGGCTGTTATCGATCTCGTTGAAGATCGCCTTGCGCGAAAGCCCCGCGCCATTCGGACCGGGACGCATGCGATTGAAGACTTTCGTCGCAATCACGATATCGTCCCGCTTCGTGAAGTCGCGCAACGCGCGTCCGACGATTTCCTCCGATGTGCCGTCGGAATAGGTATTGGCCGTATCGAAGAAATTGATTCCGGCTTCGAGCGCCTGCTTGATGAGCGGGCGGCTCTTTTCTTCATCGAGCGTCCACGGATGCGTGCCGCGATCGGGCACGCCGAAGGTCATGCAGCCAAGACAGAGGCGCGACACGTCGAGGCCGGTCGAGCCCAGTTTCACGTAATCCATCGTGTGAGTCTCCTTGCAAAACGAAAGGACATGCGCGAGCGCATGAACGGCGAAAGCTGAGACATTAACTCAGCATCGCGCTGCGCGCTTTTTCGAATGCTGTCTTTCGCCTCGCAAGCGGGGCATTCAAAGCGCCAGCACATTCACCGCGACATCCACATGATGCGCCCCGCCGCCGAGAATCATCCCGCGCAACAGCGAAACATCGCTGTAATCGCGCCCCGTCGCGAGCGTGACATGATCCAGATCCGCAAGCACATCATTGGTCGGATCGAGATCGATCCATCCGCTCTGCGGACAATGCACCGATACCCACGCATGCGACGCATCCGCCCCGATGAGCCGCGCATGTCCCGGCGGCGGATCGTTGCGCAGATAGCCGCTCACATAGCGCGCCGGCAGACCCAGCGCCCGCAGGCAACCGATCATCACCTGCGAGAAGTCCTGACACACGCCATGACGCAATTCGAACGCGCGGGATGCGGGCGTATCGACCGTAGTGGCCGACGGCCGATACTCGAAGTCCTCGTGAATGCGGTGCATCAGATCGATCGCGCCCGCAACGAGCGGCGTGTCCGCGCCGAAGCTCATCCGCGCGTACTCGCGCAGTTCATGATCGACCGAAATATTGGGCGACGCATAACAAAACTCGCTCTCCGGATAGAACGGGCCACCCGCGCGATAGCGCAGCCGTTGCGCGACTTCCTCCCACGGCGGCGTGGTGTCCGCGTCGAGCGCGCTCCAGCGCGGCGTCAGGCGCACGGTGGTTTCGCTCGTCATCGAGAGGCGCTCGTGCGGCGCATCGAGCGAGAAGTACAGCACGTCATTACCGAATGCATCGACCCGGCTATGCACATACGACGGCACCGGCTCGATACGCTCCGTATGCGAGATGACCTGCTGCCACGGACAATGCAGCGGACGAATCGTAGCGAGATGCTGCGCGATCTCGACCGGCGTGGAATAGCGATATGTCGTGCGATGCGTGACCGCGAGCACCGTATCGTTCAGACCGAGACTCATGACGACACCTGCGCGGCGGGCGTGTTCGCGTGGCTGAAATAGCGCGCGCTCACTTCGTTCGACGCCGCGCCCACCGATGCGATGAGCCGGTCGCAGAGCACGATCAGCGCATCATGACGGCCATCCTCGCGTGTGTCGCACAGGGCGGTCAGGTCCGGCAACGCATCGGCGTGAACCAGCAGATCCGAGAAACGCATCGCCTGCGCGCGACGCGTGCCGCCCGCTGCCGCGGCGATCTCGTCGAGCTTCGTGCGCAGGCGCGCGTACACGCCATAGAGCCCGCGTGGATTGGTTTGATCCACGACGATCAGATCGATCAGCGCCGGCACTTCCAGCCTGCCCGGATAAAGCGATCGATACGTGAGCGTGCTGTCGAAAAGCTGCAGAAGCAGATCGAAGCCCGCGGGCGATGCGAGCGTGCCGCGCTCGGCGACCACGCGCAGAAACGCGGCCATCGTCGCGACGCGTTCGATGTGCCGCCCGATGAACAGAAGCCGCCACGCTTCGTCGCGCGTCATGCGGTCGCCCTGCGCGCCGCTGATCGCGCAAAGCTGCGTCGCGAGATGTTCGAGCGCGCTCGTGAGCATCAGTCGATCGTAATCGCGGCCGATGCCCGTCCCGACTTCGACGCCGGTAGCGGCGAGCGCGTCGCGAAAGTCGTTGCGCGACGCGAGAATCGTGCGCCAGTGATCCGTCGAAAGCCGGTCGCGTATTTCACCGCACGCGCGCACCTGATCCGCGAGATTGCCGCCGATGCTCGTCGCCCTGCTCGATTCCGGCAGTCCCGCGACGAGCGCGCGCTCGAACGCCTGCGGCGTGCTGCGTGCGAGCGTATCGACCGATGGAATCAGTTCGCATTGCGAGGCAAGTTCGACCAATGTCGGGAAGAGTTCTTCGGCGTCGCTGCCGTCGAGCATCCCGAGCAGGAGCCGGCACAGCCGCACGTTGTTTTCCGCGCGCTCGCCGTATCGCCCTGCCCAGAAGAGGTTTTCCGCCGCACGGCTCGACACGGTGCGATGCTTGCGCAGGTCGCCCGGTTTGATCGGCGTGGGACGCAGCGAGACCGCGCCGCCGGGCTGGCTCGACATCACCCAGGTATCGACGCTACTGCCGCCGAACTGCATCGACACGGTCGCGCGCTTGTCGGCCGCGAGCCGCGTGAAACCGCCGGGCATCACGCTCCAGCTTCCGTCGATGTTGGCGATGGCGTAGGCGCGCAGCACGCACGGACGCGAGCCGAGCGCGCCGTCATGAAAACGCGGCGCCGTGGCAAACGGCAGATTCTCCTGCACCGTGAAGACATCCGGCGCGCGCTCGATGCGCTCGCGCCACGCTGCGATCTGCTGCACGCCCGCGTCGATGCCCGGCGCCTGATCGGCCTGCGCGCCGGGCCACGTCGGTGCAATCAGCGCGCTGTCGACATTGTCGAAAAGCTCGCGCCGCGCCGCTTCCTCGCCGCACCACCATGTCGGCACGGTCGGCAATTCGAGGGGTTCATCGAGCAGCGCTTGCGCGATACCCGGCAGGAACGCATTGAGCGCGGGCGTTTCGGTGAAGCCCGCGCCCGGCACGTTGGAGACCATCACGTTGCCCGCGCGCATCACCTGCAATAAGCCCGGCACGCCGATGGTCGAATCCGCGCGCAACTCGACGGGATCGCAGAACGCATCGTCGAGACGCCGCAATACCGCATGCACGCGCGACAAGCCGGCCAGCGTCTTGAGATAGAGCTTGTCGTGGCGCACCGTGAGATCCTTGCCTTCGACGAGCGTGACGCCGAGATAGCGCGCGAGAAACACATGCTCGAACCAGGTCTCGCTGAATGGACCGGGACTCAGCAACGCGATATGCGGCGCATCGTTCGATGCATCGCCGCGGCCGCCCTCGTCATCGCGCATCGTCGCTCGCGCCGCTTGCGCAATGGTCGCGATGAGTTGCGAATAGGTCGCGGCGAGCCGGCTCACACGCATCGCGCGGAATGGATCGGCGAACAGGCTCGCGACGATCAGGCGGTTTTCCAGCGCATAGCCCAGCCCCGAAGGCACCTCGGTGCGATGCGCAATGACCGTCCACGCGCCCGACGGCGCGCGCGCGAGATCCACCGCGACGATCTGCAGAAAGCGGCCGAAAGGCGGCATGAAACCCTTCACCGCGCGCAGGTAGCCCGGATGGCCGAACACGAGCGCGCCCGGCAAGAGCCCGCGATGCAGCAAGGTCTGCGGGCCATAGACATCGGCGACGATCGCTTCCATCAGGCGCGCGCGCTGCGCGACGCCGCGTTCGATCACCGCCCACTCTTGCTCGTCGATGATGAGCGGCAAGAGATCGAGCGACCATGCGCGCGGCTTGCCGTTATCGGCGTACACGTTGTAGGTGATGTCGTTGTCGCGCACCTGCTGCGCGACGGCGGCGACACCATCATCGAGCCGCGCGATGCCTTGCTCGCCGAGCAATTCGAAGAACTGGCGCCACGGCTCGCGCAACTGGCCGGACGCATCGCGCAGTTCGTCCCAATGCCCTTCGCGCGCCGGCAGCGTGCGCAGCAGCGCAAGTGCATCGACGCGTGCGGCGGTGATATCGAAGGGCAAGCTCGATTGATAAGCCAATGTCGTCTCTGCTCTTTATTCGAATGATGATTGTCTTCAACGATAGCGCAGGTCGAGCGTGAACGGAAATTCGATGCTGCGTTCGCGGCCTTCGACCTCCATCGCGCCGGGTGTGTGACCCGTCGCGAAGAAGCGCGAGCGTCGACGGCTTTCCGCTTCATAGGCGTTGACCGGGAAGGTCTGATAGTTGCGCCCGCCCGGATGCGCGACGTGATACTGGCATCCGCCGATCGCACGCCCCGTCCATGTATCGACGATATCGAACGTGAGCGGCGCATGAGCGTCGATGGTCGGATGCAGCGACGCCGCCTGCGACCACGCGCGAAAGCGCACGCCCGCGACGTATTCGCTCACGCGCCCGGTCGGCTGCAACGGCAAGGCCCGGCCGTTCACCGTCACCACATGACGATTGCCGTTCAGTCCGAGCGCGCGCACTTCGAGCCGTTCGACGGACGAATCGACGAAACGCACCGTGCCGCCGATCGCGCCCTCTTCGCCCATCACATGCCACGGCTCCAGCGCGTGGCGCACGGTGAGCGCGATGCCGTTCGTATCGTAAGCGCCGACGAGCGGAAAGCGGAATTCGAAGTGCGGTGCGAACCAGCTTCGTTCGAACGCGAAGCCTGCCTCGCGCAACTCGGCGAGCACGTCGTCGAAATCCATCTGCACGAAGGTGCCTAGCATGAAGCGGTCATGCAGTTCCGTGCCCCAGCGCGTGAGGCGCGCGGTATAGGGCGTCTCCCAGAATCGCGCGACGAGCGCGCGCAGCAGCAACTGTTGCACGAGACTCATGCGCGCATGCGGCGGCATTTCGAAGCCGCGCAGTTCGAGCAGACCCAGGCGGCCTGTGGGGCCATCGGGCGAGTACAGCTTGTCGATACAGAATTCCGCGCGATGCGTGTTGCCGGTCACATCGATCAGGATGTTGCGCAGAATGCGGTCGATGAGCCACGGCGGCACGGTCGCATTGCCGCGCCCGCCCAGCAGATCGAGTTGACGCTGCAATTCGCCAAACGCGATCTCCAGCTCGTAGATCTGATCATTGCGCGCCTCGTCGACACGCGGGGCCTGGCTCGTCGGACCGATGAAGAGTCCCGAGAACAGCATCGACAACGACGGATGGTTATGCCAGTAAGCGATCAGGCTCGCGAGCAGATCGGGCCGTCGCAGGAACGGGCTGTCCGCGGGCGTCGCGCCGCCGAGCACGAAATGATTGCCGCCGCCCGTGCCGGTGTGACGGCCATCGAGCATGAACTTCTCCGGGCTCAGATAGGACTCGTGGGCCGCGCCATAGAGAAACTCCGTGTGCTCGACGAGATCGTTCCAGTTCGCCGCCGGATGAATGTTCACTTCGATCACGCCGGGGTCGGGCGTGACTTGCAGCACCTTGAGACGCGGGTCGCGCGGCGGCGGATAGCCTTCGACGATCACCGGAATCTGCAGATCCGCGGCGGTCGCTTCGACGGCGCTCAGCAGATCGAGATAGTCATCGAGTTCGGTGAGCGGCGGCATGAACACGTGGATGAGCTTGTTGCCGGTGCCGTGTTTCTCGCGGGCGTCGGCTTCCGCTTCGGGACCGGCTGCGCGCGCGGGGTCGCGCGCTTCCACGCATAGCGCGATACGCGCGATCCAGCCGGCCGACTCGCCACGCTCGGGTCTGCGCTCCCGCGCTGCCGCCGTTCCCGTGGCGCCGCGCTGCGTTCCGCCCGTATCGGCATTTTGCATGCGTGATTCAACATCCAGATCCGCGTATTGCATGCGTAATTCAGTCGCGGTGCGCAACGGCGTGGACGGCGCGAACGGATCGTGCGCGTGCTGCCAGGGGTAATCGCCCTCCGACACCCACGGCAGCGAATCGAGCGGCACCCGGTAGCCCATCGGCGAATCGCCCGGAACCAGGTACATGCGCTCGTCGCGGAAGAACCACGGCCCGCTCACCCAGCGGCCGGAGTCCGGGCCGTGGCCTTCTTCGCGCGCGATCGGCAGCGCGTAGCCGGTCACGGACGACAGGCCCGCATCGAACACGCGGCGCAGACGGGCGCGTTCCAGTTCGTCACTGAGACGCGAATCGAACGGATCGACGTTTACCGGCAAGCGGCGCTCGCGCCACAGGTAGTACCAGGTGTCCTCGTATCCCGGTTGAATGTATTTTGAATCCAGAGACAGCTTGCCCGCGAGATGGCTGATGAAGCGCGCGGCGTCATCGGCGGTATACGACGCGGGCTGGCGCTCGTCCGCGAAAAGCGCCGGATCGTGCCAGCACGGCTCGCCGTCCGCGCGCCACAAAAGCGACAGCGCCCAGCGCGGCAACTGCTCGCCCGGATACCACTTGCCCTGCCCGATATGCAGAAAGCCGCCCGTGCCGTATTGCGCGCGCAGCTTGTCCATCAGCGATACGGCGTATGCGCGCTTGGTCGGCCCGAGGGCGTCGGTGTTCCATTCGGGCGCGTCGCGATCGCGCACCGCCACATAGGTCGGCTCGCCGCCCATCGTGAGGCGCACGTCCGCTGCGACCAGTTGCGCATCCACCTGCTCGCCCATGCGCAGCACCGCGCTCCAGTCTTCCTCGCTGTAGGGCTTCGTGACGCGCGGTGTTTCGAGCACGCGCTGGATCGACATCGTGTGCTCGAATTCGACTTCGCACTTGTCGACCGCGCCGGAGACCGGCGCCGCGCTGTCCGGCTCAGGCGTGCATGCGACGGGAATGTGTCCCTCGCCAGCGAGCAGGCCCGACGTCGGATCGAAGCCGATCCAGCCCGCGCCCGGCAGAAACACCTCGCACCATGCGTGCAGATCGGTAAAGTCCACCTCGGTGCCGCTCGGACCATCGAGCGATTTGGTATCCGGCGCGAGTTGCAGCAGATAGCCGGACACGAAGCGCGCGGCGAGACCGAGATGGCGCAACGTTTCGACGAGCAGCCAGCCCGAGTCGCGGCACGATCCCGCCGCGCTTTCGAGCGTCTCTTCCGGCGTTTGCACGCCCGGCTCCATGCGAATCAGATAGCGGATCTCTTGCGCCAGCCGCTGATTGAGTCCGACGAGGAAATCCATCGTGGCAAGCGGCGTCCTGTCGATACTTTCGACGAATGCAGCAAAACGCGGTGTCGGTTCGCGCTTGACCATGTATGGCGCGAGGTCGTGCAGCAACTCGGGCGCATACGCAAATGGAAATTTCTCGGCGGAAGGTTCGAGAAAAAAATCGAACGGGTTATACACGGCCATCTCGGCGACGAGATCGATCGTCACCTTGAGTTCGCGCGTTTTCTCGGGAAACACGAGGCGCGCCTGATAGTTCGCGAACGCGTCCTGCTGCCAGTTGATGAAGTGATCCTCGGGTTCGACGCGCATCGAATACGACACGATCGGCGTGCGGCAATGCGGCGCGGGCCGCAAGCGTACGACTTGCGGCGAAAGACCGACGAGCCGGTCATAGCGATAATGCGTGACATGGTTCAACGCGACACGAATGGACACACCAGACTCCTTTGTTCAAATGACGCCGTGCGCGCGACACGCGCTGCAACGCGCTGCTACGTAATTCACGCCTGCCATGAAAATACCGTCAGTTCACGGCACGATGTTTGCGACTGCACCCCCAACCGCGCGTGCATGACCGTCGCGCCATATCCCTTCTGCCGGCCACACGATGAAGACCTTTCACTGCAACCGTTGCAACCAGCTGGTGTTCTTCGAAAACACGCATTGCGAGAACTGCGGCGCACGCCTCGGCTACGTGCCCGAGATCAATCAGATCAGCGCGTTCGAAGAGACCGATGACGGCCGCTGGCGCAGCCTTCATCCGCTCGCGGAGAATCTGGTCTATCGGCCGTGCCACAACTACGCCGTCGAAAACGTCTGCAACTGGGTCGTTCCCGCGCCCGAACCGGATACGCCCGAGACGCTCTGTTGCTCGTGCGAACTGACGAGCACCATTCCCAACCTCTCGAATCCGGAGAACCGCCTCTACTGGTATCGCATCGAAGCCGCCAAGCGGCGCCTCCTCTATACGTTCGCGGAACTGGGCCTGCCGATACAGTCGCGTCAGGACGACCCCGAACGCGGCCTCGAATTTCAGTTTCTCGAAGGCGATGCGCAGGGCCACGGTGTGATGACGGGTCATAACAACGGCATCATCACGCTCAACATTGCCGAAGCCGACGACGCGCATCGCGAGAAGACACGTTCCGCGCTGCACGAGCCGTATCGCACGCTGCTCGGCCATTTCCGCCATGAATCCGGGCACTACTTCTTCGACCGCCTGATCGCCGATACGGCACGCATCGCCCCGTTTCGCACCGCATTCGGCGACGAACAGGCCGACTACGCCGCCGCGCTCGATCGTCACTACCAGGAAGGTCCGCCCGCGCAGTGGGAGAACAACTTCATCAGCAGCTATGCCACGATGCATCCTTGGGAAGACTGGGCGGAAACCTGGGCGCATTACCTGCATATCGTCGATACGCTCGATACCGCCGTATCGTGCGGCCTCGTGCTCGTGCCCGACAGCCCGCACGAACCCACGCTCACCGACCAGACTCCGGTCGAGGAAACCACTTTCGATAACCTGATGAAACGCTGGTTTCCGCTCACCTATGTGTTGAACAGCTTGAATCGCAGCCTCGGCATGCCGGACGGTTATCCCTTCACGCTCGCGCCGGCGGTCATCGACAAGCTTCGCTTCGTGCATCGCGTCGTCGCGGCAGCGGCCAAGCGTTAACGGCACGCTTTCAGTCCTTGCCTTGCGTTTGAGTTTGAGTTTGAGTTTGAGTCTGCGTCTGCGTCTGCGATTGAGTCGGCGGCTGCTCCGGCGCCGCCGGTTCTTCCGGCTCGATCGGCAGCAGAAACTCGCGGCTCACGCTACTCGCCAGGTCGTTCACGCGCGCGAGGAAATTCACGAGATAGGCGTGCAATCCGCCGCGCAGGATTTCCCCGATACGTCCGTTCTGCAATTCCGAACTCATTTGCGCCGCAAGTTTCGCCGCTTCGGTGTCGCGCCCTTTCTTGACTTGTCCGATCAGTTGCTCCACTTCGGCGATGCTCGCCGCAAGCGAACGCGGCCATTCGCCGTACAGGATCAGCAGGCCCGCGACACGTTCGGGCGTAATCACATCCCGATATACGCGGCGATACACTTCGAGACCCGATACCGAGCCCAGCACCGCAACCCAATGGTGATAATCGAACGGTTGTGCGGAGGTATCGGCGCGCTGCTCCATCATTTCGAACTTCACATCAAGAATGCGCGCCGTATTGTCCGCGCGTTCGATGAAAGTCCCGAGACGCATGAAGTAGAACGCGTCATCCTTGACGAGCGTGCCGAGCTGAACGCCGCGCGACAGATGCGAGCGGAACTTCACCCATTCGAAGAACGTATAGGGCTCGCGTTCGAGTATGCCGTCGGCCAGCATGCGCTGACAGTCGAGCCAGGTCGTATTGAGCGATTCCCATAGCTCGCTGTTGGTCGAGCTTCGCACGGCCCGCGCATTTTCGCGCGCGGCGCGCAGACAACTGGCGATCGACGACGGATTGGTCATATCGCGCGCCATGAAGTCGATCACCTCACGGCTTTTCATACCGTGATGCGCGGCGGAATAGATGCCGCTCAATTCCGATATCGACAGCATCGCGCGCCAGCCGAGTTCCGCGTATTCATCGGATTGCGGCAGCAGCGAAAGCTGATAGTTCGCATCGAGCATCCGGGCGGTGTTTTCGGCGCGCTCGGTATAGCGCGCCATCCAGAAGAGATGATCCGCGGTACGGCTCAGCATGGTGTTCCCGTTTGTTTATCGTTGTCTTCGGTGGCTCGGCGCTTTCTTCAGGAATGTTCCTCAGCGTTCCAACACCCACGTATCTTTCGTGCCGCCGCCTTGCGACGAATTCACGACGAGCGAACCCTCCCGCAACGCGACGCGCGTCAGACCGCCCGGCACCATGCGTACTTCGGTGCCGGACAGCACGAACGGGCGCAGATCGATATGACGCGGCGCTATGCCCGCTTCCACATAGGTCGGACACGTGGACAGCGCAAGCGTTGGTTGCGCGATGTATTTCTCCGGATGCGCTTCGAGCACGGCGCGAAACTCAGCGATCTGCGCGGCGGTCGACGCCGGACCGACCAGCATGCCGTAACCGCCCGCGCCATGCGTTTCCTTCACGACGAGTTCGGGCAGATGATCGAGCACATAGGCGAGATCGTCGGGCTTGCGGCACATCCACGTCGGCACGTTGTTGAGAATCGGCTCTTCGCCGAGATAGAAACGCACCATGTCCGGCACGTAGGGATAGATCGATTTATCGTCGGCGATGCCCGTGCCCACTGCATTGCACAGCGAGACATTGCCCGCGCGATACGCGCCGATCAAACCGGGCACGCCGAGCGCCGAGTCCGCGCGGAACACGTCCGGATCGAGAAAATCGTCGTCGATGCGGCGATAGATCACATCGACACGCTGCGGCCCCTGCGTCGTACGCATATATAGATAATCGTTCTCGACGAAGCAGTCCTGTCCTTCGACGAGCTCGACGCCCATCTGCTGCGCGAGAAACGCGTGCTCGAAATAGGCCGAGTTATACATGCCCGGCGTCATGACGACGATGGTGGGGTTTTCCACCGAAGCAGGCGCGGCCGCGCGCAAGGTGTCGAGGAGCAAGTCAGGATAATGCGCGACCGGCGCGACGCGATTGCGCGCGAACAGGTCGGGAAAGAGGCGCATCATCATCTTGCGGTTTTCGAGCATGTACGAAACGCCCGATGGCACGCGCAAGTTATCCTCCAGCACATAGAACTCGCCCTGTCCGGCGCGCACGATATCGATGCCCGCGATATGCGCGTAGATATCGCGCGCGACGCTCACGCCGCGCATTTGCGGACGATATTGCGCGTTGCCGAGAATCTGCGCCTCGGGAATGATGCCCGCGCGAATGATGTCCTGCTCGTGATAGATATCGTGGATGAAGCGATTGAGCGCGTTCACGCGTTGCCGCAGACCGCGTTCCAATGCGCGCCATTCGTCGGCCGGAAAGATGCGTGGAATGACGTCGAAGGGAATCGTGCGCTCCGGGATGATGCCCGGGAGATCGCTGGTACCGTACACCGCGAATGTTATGCCGACGCGTCTGAAGTTGAGGTCCGCCTGCGCACGCTTGATGTCGATCTGCTGCTCGCTTTGCGCGGCGAGCCAGACCATGAAATCGCGGTAATGCGTGCGCGGATCGCCGACGCCGCGAAATGCCGCCGCCGGCACGCCGTGCGCCTCAAGATCACTGCGCTCGAACATCTCGTTGAAGAATGCTTGCGTCATAGCCGGTCTTCCAATATGAAGTGCATAGGGTGGCGATTCCCCTTCGCTCTGTTTCTGGTTGCACTCGCAAGACGCTTGAATAGCCCGAAAGACGCGACGTATCCGATCATTCCGAAACGTCGTTAGGCAACCTCGAAGCGCGATGCTCTTCCACCATTTCGAGTGGAGCATCGATTGCGCGGGCAGCCCAGTGCCAAACGACCAAAAGCAACTTCAATGCCAATGTTCTAAACGGTTCGCCTCCTTGATGACCCTGTGTCCTGACCGCGCATTGTCATACCGATGCACCAAAACAGCGCGCGCTTTTCTCCGGCAGATGCTGCATGACGGTGCGCGAAATACCGGCAACCCTCGCGCCGCCGGTATGATAGACGCCTTACAGCACGTTTCTTACGCCTATGAACACGCCGTCCGCAACCTCGCCTCGTCCCCCGCTACGCGAACTCACACCGCTGGAAGCCCGCGTGCTCGGCGTCCTCGTCGAGAAACAGCATACCGTGCCGGACACGTATCCTCTTTCGCTGAATTCCCTTACTTCCGGCTGCAATCAGAAGACGGCGCGCTCGCCCGTGATGAGCGTCAGCGAGGACGAAGTGCTGACAACGATCGATGGCCTGAAGCGCCTGAGCCTGATCATCGAAGGAAGCAGCAGCCGCGTGCCGCGCTTCGAGCATAACGTGAATCGCGTGCTCGGCGTGCCGAGCCAGTCGGTTGCATTGCTCGCGACGCTGTTTCTGCGCGGTCCGCAGACGGCGGCGGAATTGCGCGCGAACAGCGCGAGGCTGCATTCGTTCGCGGACATATCGTCGGTCGAAAGCTTTCTCGACGAACTCGCCGACAACGATCCGCCGCGCGTCGTGAAACTGTCGCGCACACCCGGCGAGCGTGAAAGCCGCTGGGCCCATCTGCTTTGCGGAGAAGTGAGCGTAAGCGATCTCCCGCTTCGCGAGACACAAGGCGGCGAATCCTTTTCGCTTTCCGAATTCGAAGCATTGAAATCCGAGCAGAAGCGTCTCGCCCACGAAGTCACGCAATTGCGCGCGATGGTTCGGCGCATGGCGAGCGAACTGGGCATGACGCTCGATGAATCGTCGTCCGATGCCTGAATCATGGATGAGCCGCTCATCTCGGCACCGCTCGTGTTTCGCGATGATGGAACGCCGTACTCGCCGCGACACGACGATATCTATCACAGCACGGCGGGCGCGCTGGCGCAGGCGCGCCACGTCTTTCTGAACGGCAACGGCCTGCCCGAGCGCTGGCGTTCACGCCCGCGCTTCACCGTGCTCGAAACCGGCTTCGGCATGGGCGTCAATTTCCTTGCGACATGGGCGGCGTGGCGAGACGACGCGCATCGCGCGCAGACACTCGAATTCGTGTCGATAGAAAAACATCCGTTCAGCGCGCACGATTTACGCGCAGCGCATGCAGCGATTCTCGACGACGACGCTATCGCACCGCTCGCCGATGCGCTCGCGTCAGCATGGCCACCGCTCGAGCCGGGCTCGCACAGGCTCGCATTCGATGCCGGCGCGCTCACACTGACGCTCGTTCTCGGTGATGCGACAGACCGCCTGTCTCACCTCGCCGAAGAAGGCATCGCAGCGGACGCGATCTATCTCGATGGCTTCGCGCCAGCCCGGAACCCGGACATGTGGACGCCGGGCATCTTCGCGTCGCTCGCACGCATCGCCAGAGACGATGCGACGTTCGCCACTTATACCAGCGCGGGCAATGTCAAACGCGCGCTCAGGGAAAGCGGATTCGAATACCGCAAGGTCCGGGGATTCGGCGGCAAACGCGCCATGCTCATCGGCAAACGTCATGACTGCAAGCGATAACACTCCGGCTTCGCCTTCCATCGCGGATACCGTGTTTGCAGAAGGCAAACTATCCATCGGCATAACATTGCCGATTACGGGCGACAACCAGAGCGTCGTCGATTTCAACGAGCAAATCGCGATTGCGCGACTCGCCGATCGACTCGGCTTTCGCGCGCTCTGGGTCCGCGATGTGCCGCTCAACAGCATCGACTATCCCGATCCGGTCGGACATCTCGATCCCTGGGTGCTGCTCGGCGCGCTTGCATCGAATACGGAACGCATCGCGCTCATCAGCGGCGCGATTGTGTCGACGCTCAGACATCCGCTTCATGTCGCGAAGGGCGCGATCTCCGTCGCTACGCTGTCTCAGGGACGCTTCATTCTCGGTCTCGGTTCAGGCGACCGCCCGCCTGAATATGCCGCGTTCGGGCGCGATCCCGATGCGCGGCGTGATATCTATCGTGAGCACTGGGACACGCTCGCGGCGGCCGTTACATTGCCCTCGCGTGTGATTCCCGATAGCGCGCCTGAAGGCGCGCCAGCGTTCTATCTGTTGCCGCGCCAGCATGCATCCATTCCCATGCTCGCCGTGGGTTCGGGTGGCCAGAGCGTCGACTGGATCGCACGACATTCGCTCGGCTGGATGACTTACCATCGCGAGCCGCAGGCGCAACGCGGCCGCTACAGCATGTGGCGCGCGGCGGTCGAACGCGCTGCATCCGGCGCGTTTCGCGCCTTCGGCGTCGCCATGCGGCTCGATCTCAGCAAGGATGCCGACGAACCTGCAACCGATATCGCGCTTGGTTATCGCACCGGGCGTCATGCGCTCATCGCGGTTCTGCGTGATATGCGCGAAAGCGGCACGCATCATGTCACGCTCAACATCACGTCGGAGCGCCGGCCTGCGCGCGATATCATCGAAGAAGTCGCCGCCCATGTGTTTCCCGAGTTTCATCGCTGAATCTGTTCGTTCATTCACGAGACCATGACCGCCTCCTCGCCCAGCAACGATATCGTTTCACTCGACGCCGTCGCGCTTTCGCGCGCCATTCACGCGCGCGATGTATCGTGCGTCGAAGTGATGAACGCGTATCTCGCGCACATCGATGCCATCAATCCGGCGGTCAATGCGATCGTCGCGATGCAGAACCGTGATGCACTGCTTTCTCTCGCCGCTGAACGCGATGCACAGTTATCCGGCGGTGAAAGCCTCGGCCCCTTGCACGGCTTTCCGCAAGCGCCCAAGGATATCCTGCCCGTCGCCGGCATGGTCACGACGAAAGGCTCGCCCATCTATGCGGGCGAAGTCACTCAGGTCGATGCAATCGTCTTCGAACGCATGCGCCGTGCGGGCGCGATATTCATCGGCCGCACCAATTCGCCCGAGTTCGGTCTGGGCGGGCACACGTATAACCCGGTCTATGGCACCACGCGCAATGCGTTCGATCAGTCGCGCTCGGCAGGCGGCAGCAGCGGCGGCGCGGCGGTATCGGTCGCGCTGCGCATGCTGCCGTGCGCGGATGGCTCGGACATGATGGGTTCGTTGCGCACGCCCGCTGCATTCAACAATGTCTTCGGTTTTCGCACCACGCCGGGCTGCGTGCCCTATGCCCCCAGCGACGACGTGTTCTTTCAGCAGTTCAGCGTAGCCGGTCCGATCGCGCGAAACCTTCCTGATCTCGGCTTGCTATTGTCCGTGCAGGCGGGCTTCGATGCGCGCGCGCCGCTATCGCGCAGAAGCGATAGCCCCGCCGATTTCGCCAGCGCGCTCGAGCGCGATCTGCGCGGCACGCGTATCGGCTGGCTCGGCGATCTGAATGGACGCCTGCCGATTGAAGCGGGTTTGATGGACACATATGCCTCGGCGCTGCGCCACTTCGAAACAGTGGGCTGCACGGTCGCGCCGGCCGAAGTGGACTTCGACCTCGAACGCCTGTGGGATGCGTGGATCGATTTGCGCAGCCTCACGTTCTCCGGCACCAATGCGCCGCTCTATCGCGATGCTGCGAGACGCAAGCTACTCAAGCCCGAAGCGATATGGGAAATAGAACGAGGATTGAAGTTATCGGGCGAAGATGTCTCGCGGGCGGTTCGCGATCGCGCGGCATGGTATCAGGCGATCAATGCGTTATTCGAGCGCTTCGACTATCTGGTCATGCCTTCGGCTCAGGTCTTTCCATTCGATGCGGAACTCGACTGGCCTCATGCAATCGCCGGGCGTGCGATGGATACCTATCACCGCTGGATGGAAACAGTCGTTCCCGCGACGATGGCCTCGCTGCCCGCATTGAGCGCCCCGGCTGGCTTTGGCGCGAATGGTTTGCCGGCGGGACTGCAGATCATCGGCCCGACGCAGGGCGATCTGGGCGTGCTGCAGATTGGCCTCGCTTATGATCGCGTAAGCGGTTTCTCACGCGTGCGCAGTCCGTTGCTCGGCTGAAGACCAAGGCACATAGGGTTCAGGCCGCCACGCCCTGCGCGCTTTTACGGGCTGGCTTCTTTGTCGCCGTCAGGCCAGTCTCACTCGCGATCCCGTTCGCCCTCTTCCCGCCCGCAGCGCGCGACGCCGACGCTACACGTCCCCTCCGAGGACCTTCCTTTATTTCGATCTGACTCGCCGCGCCATCGATCAGATACACGCTTCGATCAGGCGCGCTCTTGATCCATGCCGGCGGACGCGCATGGCCGCTCCACGTGGCGCCCGATACCGGGTCACGATATTTCGGCGGTAGCCTGGACTTGATTGCCCCTTTCTTCGAGCCCGACCCATTCTTCGATCCGGCCGGACGGCCGCGTTTCTTCCCCGCTCCTATTCCGGCTTTTGCGAGATCGGCTATGGTCAGGCCGAATTCCTCCATCATTGCCCGTATCTTGGCAATCACCTCTGCCGACTTTCTCTCCCGCAATTCGTCCGCGCGGCGCTGCAATTTCTGAATCTGGCTTTCCAGCTGCGCCAATGTGGCCATTCGTCCTCCCATATCATTCTGCAAAAATCCGCATGGCGCAAAGCACCCCGCATGCGGGCCGCGAAAGCGTTTGTCTAATGAGTCAGCATCCGCGCCAGGTTCGCGCCACACGCAGATCTTATATGGATAATGTCAATGCTAAGTACTCTTGTTAAAAAGAATAAGTCCTGCAGCTTTGATTTTCTTGACAGCGCATACCATAAGTTTGTTAATGGCGCGTTATTCCAGGACATCATGTCTGTCATCTGCTCTATTGCCCGCTCATCAGACGATTCGCGCTACCGCGCAGGGTGACCTTTTCAGCGGGCGAGCAAACGCATCGACGCGTGCATTGCGCACGCGTCATGTAAGTCCACGATCGATCGGTCGGAAACGAGATCCGGTTAATCTTCGGAAGGCGTCAGTGCCAGCGCGAGAATCATCGCCCCGCTATTGAGCGGCACCGAACTGCCGACACGTCGCGGCCGATACACCGGCTGTCCGCGTCGGATCGCCTGCCCGCTCAACGCGCATGTTCCACGCTTGCGCGCAGTGCAAAGCGCCCAGACCTGTTCCGAATAGTTGAATGACGTCGGGTCGTGCCACGATAGCGCGAGCGTCGAGTCGCTGAGCCGCTCCAGTACGCGGATATTGACGCAATGCCCATCAGTCGGTCCGACGCAGGCGCTCTTGCCTTGTACGTTGCGCACGAGCGAGCGGGTCATCAGCGCAAGTCCGTCGTTCGCTTCCGACGAGGGGCGGCCCGAACGGCTATCGAGCATTGCCAGGGTACGGCTCCAGGGATCCATCAACGATGGATGCTTCATGTTCCGCTCCTGCGGGCGGCAACGCACGCCGCAACAGAAGCCGGGTGGGCGTTGCCGGTGGAGTTCCGGGGAATGCGCTGCATGACCCGATTCCTGACCGGTCTGCCGCGCCGCTTCGGATGATCGTTCCTAGAGTAGTACACCTGAGCATGCTTTTCTTTTGATTTTTCTTGGACAAGCTTTAACAGGCGCGCCCACTCGGGCGGTTGGCAGTGGTGCAACCTCTGCAGATTCGAAAGTTTGGGATTGAAGTAGTCAGCGATCGCTTAACGCCGCGCTAGTCAGGACGAACGTTCGATTTAAAGGTATGACATTTCGCGCGACGGGTGCAACCGCCCGGCTTTGGCCGTTTGCGCACGTTTCACGCTCATTCGAAGATGCGCGAACTCGCCAATTTCTGACACAATAAAACCAGCGAACTGTATTTCTTCTGTCGAATCATGACAAGCAAGCTCTCGATCCACGCCACCATTTCCGCGGACCGCGCCTCCGTCAGCTTCGTCGCTTTCTCTCGCGAGCAGGCGATTCAATGCAATATCACCCGCAAGGCGCTGGAGCAATGCTTCTGGGCGCCGTCAGGCGCGAGCGATGAACGCCTGCTCAAAGCCTTGAGCGACGGCTATGAACGCATCAGCGCGCGCGTGCATCGAAAGTTTCTTGCGCATCCATCCAGCTCGATTCATCTGGATGTCATCGATTTCGCTTCCTGAGTGTTGTCGTTCAGCGTGCGGCCTGTGTTGCCTTGCGCATCTTCGAAACGTCCTCCACCTGCACAGCCGGCGTGTTGTTGTTCCACGCGCCACGAACGAACGTCAGCACGTCGGCGATCTGCTGATCGTTCAGCACCGGTGCATAGCGCGGCATCGGATAAGGCGCGGGCACGCCATGCAGCACGAGATCTTCGGTGCCGTTCAGCGTGACGTTGATCAGCGACGACGCATCTTTCTCGAGCACGTTCGGATTGCCCGCGAGCGGCGCGAGCATCGGCGCGAAGCCGCGGCCGTCCACGCCGTGGCAGTGCATGCAGTACGCCGTGTAGACACGTGCGCCCGAGTCGGTTGCGGCCGGGCGCGTCAGTGACACCTTGGTCGCCTTCGGATCGTAGGAATACGGCGCGCCGCCGTGTCCGCCCGCTGCGGCGAGTGATTTGAGGTAACGCGCCATCGCCGCGATATCGGCGTCCGTCAGTTCCTGCGTGCTGTTGTTGATGACGCTCGTCATCGAGCCGAATGCCGACGCATGCGTATTCGCGCCCGTCTTGAGAAAGGTCGCGACGTCCTGTTCGGACCAGCGCCCGAGCCCGGTATTGTGCTCGCCCGTCAGATTCGATGCGAACCAGTTGTCGAGCAGGCCGCCCGTCAGAAACGCGCTGCTGCTTTCGTCCAGTCCTTTTTCCTGAAACGCGATGCCACGCGGCGTGTGGCACGAGCCGCAATGACCGAGCCCCTGAATCAGATAAGCGCCGCGATTCCAGGCGACATCTTTTCCAGTCTTGTTCTGATACACGCCCTTGTCGAGAAAGACCACGTTCCAGAGCTTCAGCGGCCAGCGCATATTGAGCGGCCATTTGATATCAGGTTCGCGATTGGCCTGTTTGACCGGCGTCACGCCTTGCATGAAATACGCGTAGAGCGCATGCATGTCTTCGTCGTTGACCTTGGCATACGACGGATAAGGCATGGCCGGATAAAGATTGTGGCCGTCTTTCGCCACGCCTTCACGCATTGCGCGCGCAAATTCTTCTTCCGTATAGCGGCCGATGCCGGTATCGGGGTCCGGCGTGATATTGGTCGTATAGATCGCGCCCAACGGCGTCATCATCGGCAAACCGCCCGCGAGCGGTTTGCCGCGTGGCGCCGAATGACATGCGATGCAATCGCCGGCTTTGGCGAGATACGCGCCGCGCGCGACGAGCGCATCGTCGGCTGCCTGTGCCGACGACATGAAAGCGAACAGCGCCGCAAGGAGAGGCTTGAATGCATTTTTCATGACGGCCTCCTCAAGCGCTACGCAATTGATCGCCGACGGGTAACTGCCTGATTCGCTTGCCCGTCGCGGCAAAGATCGCATTGGTGATGGCCGGCGCAAGCGCCGCCGTGCCCGGTTCGCCGATCCCGCCGGGCGCCTCGGTGCTCTTGACGATATGCACTTCCACCGGCGGCGTTTCGTGAATGCGCAGCATTCGATAGTCGGTGAAATTGCTTTGCTCGACGCGTCCGTCCTTGATGGTGATTTCGCTATAGAGCGCGGCCGTGATGCCGAAGATGATGCCACCCTGCACTTGCGCTTCGACCGTGTTGGGATTCACGACCATGCCGCAATCCACGGCGCATACGATGCGGTTCACCTTGACCGCGCCATCCTTGTCGACGGCGACATCCGCGACGATCGAAAAGAAGCTGCCGAATGCGTGCATCACCGACACGCCGCGTCCCTGTCCTTGCGGCACGGTTTGCTGTCCCCAGCTCGCCGCCTGTGTGGCGACGTCGAGCACATTGCGTGCGCGCGGAGACTTGCCGAGCAGATCGCGTCTGTATTTGACGGGATCGGCTTTCGCCTGCGCCGCCAGTTCGTCGATAAAGCTTTCCACGACGAAGGTCCCGCGCGTCGGCCCCACGCCGCGCCAGAACGCGGTCGGCACGTCATGCGGCTCAAGACGCACGTAATCGACGAGCTGATTGGGCAGATCGTAGGGAAGATCGGAGGCCACTTCCACCGCGTCGGGATCGACGCCATCCTTGACGGCAGGCGGCGCAAAGCGCGCAAGCACCGACGATCCGACGATGCGATGCGTCCATGCAACCGGCTTGCCGTTCGCATCGAGCCCCGCGGATAGCTTGTCGTAATAGCATGGGCGATACATGTCGTGCTGGATATCTTCTTCGCGCGACCATGTCACCTTGACCGGCACGCCGAGCGCCTTGCCGATCTTCAGCGCTTGCGTGGCCATGTCGAATTCGAGCCGCCTGCCGAAGCCGCCGCCGAGCAGATGGTTATGCACGACGATCTTTTCCGCGGGCAAGCCGGTCGCCTTCATGCCTGCATCGCGGATACGCGTGGGCACTTGCGTGCCGAGCCAGATATCGCAGCCGTCGGAGCGCACGTGCACCGTGCAGTTGATCGGCTCCATCGTGGCGTGCGCGAGAAACGGCTGGATATACACGGCATCGACGCGCGTCTTCGCACCGGAGAACGCGTTGTTCACATCGCCTTCCTTGCGCGCGACCGCGCCCGTGCGTTGCGATGCGTTCGCCATGTCGGATACGATCTGCTTCGTCGATACGTTCGCGCTCGCGCCTTCGTTCCATTGAATCTTCAACGCGGCCGCGCCTCGTTTTGCGGCCCACGTATGATCGCCGATCACCGCGACGCCATTGTCGAATTTGACGACCTGACGCACACCGGGAATCTTTTTCGCATTGGTATCGTCGAAGGATGCGAGCGTGCCGCCGAATACCGGGCAATTCACGATCGCCGCGTACACCATGTCGGGCAAGCGCACGTCCAGGCCGAACATGGCGGTGCCATCGATCTTTTCCGGCGAATCGAGACGCTTCACCGGCGTGCCGACGATCCTGAAGTTCTTCGCGTCCTTGAGCTTGATATCCTGCGGCACGGGCAATTTCGCGGCTGCTTCGGCGAGATCGCCATAGCTCGCGCTGCGATTATCCGATGCATGCATCACCTTGCCGCCTTGCGCCTGACACGACGAGGCATCGCATTGCCACTGTTGCGCAGCCGCCGCGACGAGCATCATGCGAGCGGCCGCGCCGGCCTTACGCATCGGTTCCCATGCATAGCGAATGGAAGTCGAGCCGCCCGTCAACTGACCGCCCAATAGCGGGTCCGTAAAGAGCTTTTCGTCGGGCGGCGCATGATCGATCGTGACGCTTTCGAGCGGCACGTCGAGTTCTTCCGCGATCAGCATCGGCAACGCCGTATAGACGCCCTGCCCCATTTCGACCTTCGGCATGATGAGCACGATCTTGCCGCTCTTGTCGATCTGCACGAAGGCATTCGGCGCGAACACGCCGTCCTGCGGCGTCTCCACCCCATCGCCGCCGATCACGGACTTGCCTTTGCCTTGATCCTGGCTCGCGGCGGGCAAGCTGAAGCCGATGAGCAGTCCACCGCTCGCGGCGACGCCCGCGGTCACGCCGAACTTCAAAAACGCGCGACGCGAAAATCCGGCGCGAGCCGCATGACGTCCCGCTTCAATCAGTCCCTGGGACATGTCACGCCTCCTTCGCGGCCTGCTTGATGGCGGCGCGAATGCGGTGATAGGTACCGCAGCGGCAGATGTTGCCCGCCATCGCGGCATCGATATCGGAATCGTTGGGTTCGGGGACGGTAGAGAGCAATGCCGCTGCCGACATGACCTGTCCGGACTGACAGTAACCGCACTGCACGACATCGAGTTGACGCCATGCTGCCTGCACTTTCTTGCCGGCAGGCGTCTCGCCGATGCCTTCGATCGTCGTCACCTTGCGATCGCCGACGGCTGCAATCGGCAAGACGCATGAACGAACGGCAGCGCCATCGAGATGAACGGTGCATGCGCCGCATTGCGCGATACCGCAACCGAACTTCGTGCCGGTCAGTCCTACCATGTCGCGCAACACCCAAAGCAATGGCATATCGGGCGGCGCATCGATCGTGTGGTTCTGGCCGTTGATGGAAAGCGTGGTCATGAGCGGCTCCGGCTTATATGTGATTTCGCGGATATCGCAAGTTGCGACTGTGTGGGGAACAGTCAGCCTTGAGGCATCGGGATTGTAGCGCCGCTCAAAAAATCGAGCTTGGATGACGGCGTGATTATCGAAAGTCTTGCTTATGCTTCACGTTGGTGCAATCCGATGGCGCGCGCGGGGAGGACAGTTAGTTGCATCGAAAATCAATCGTGTTCTTCGCCTAGCGCTGCCATGGTTTCATCCAGCAAGGCGCGCAAGCGCGCGACACGCTTGAGATCACGGTGATAGCCCAGCCATACATCGCGCCCGGGCGGTGCTTCGCCGAGATCGAAGCGCATGAGGCGCGCATCGGCATCGCCCAGGGGGCATGGCAGAACTGCGAAGCCGGCGCCGTGAGCGCACATCTGCGCCTGCGCGTCGCGATTGTTGCTGCCGAAAATAATTCTTGCGGCGGGCAACATGCGTTTGACCCAGAGCACATCCGGCAACTGATCGAATGCGCTATCCATGCTGATGAGTGTCAGCCCTTCGCCGTTGCCTGCTGCAGGCCGCGCACAATCGACGCGTCCATAAAGCGCGTAATCGATATGCATGAGCTTGCGCTGCACGACATCCGGTTCGTCGAACGGCGTGATGCGAAACACGAGATCGGCTTCGCGACGCGCAAGGTTATAACGGCGCGCATCGGTGACGAGCTCGATCGATACTTCCGAATGTTTCGCCAGAAAGCGCGCGAATACCGGCGTGAGCACATGCACGCCGAACCAGTCAGAGGACGACACGCGCAGCAGACCGGTCAGCTTCGCATCCTGACCCGCGAGCGCACGCCTGAAGCCCAGCGCCTCTTCCTCCATGCGTTCGGCATACGAGAGAACTGCCGTGCCCTCGTCGGTCAGGACGAAACCGTCGCTCGTGCGCTGAAAAAGCACATGACCGAGTGCTTCTTCGAGCGCGCGCAGACGTCGGCCCATCGTCGGCTGGGTCTGTCCGATCATTCTCGCGGCCGCGCCCAGTGTGCCGCTTCGCGCGATCGCGAGAAACACGCGCACGTCGCTCCATTCGAGATCCGGTCCATTCATTTTCGTTTGGCCGCCGTGCGGTTATGTCGATTTACATGCTTGCGTGCATGGCGGAGTATGAGCGCATCGCAAACAACCTTCAATCTTTCCGGGAGCTGTCGATGTCCACCATGCAAGCACTCGTTCTCGATCGTCATAACGGTCCGCTCGAACTCGTTGAGCTCGCACGTCCCGAAGCGGGGCCGGGCGAAGTCCTCGTGCGTATCGCGGCAAGCGGGCTCAATCCGCTCGACACGAAGATTCGCGCGGGCGCAGCGGCGCATGCGAAACATCCGCTGCCGCTCGTGCTCGGCATCGACATGGCCGGCGTCGTCGAAGCAGTCGGCGCGGGCGTGGACGGGTTCAGGCCGGGCGATGAGGTCTATGGCATGACGGGCGGGGTCGGCGGCATTCAGGGCTCGCTCGCGCAATACGCGGCGGTCGATGGCGCGCTTCTCGCGCATAAGCCCGCAAATCTTTCGATGCGCAGCGCCGCTGCGTTGCCGCTCGCGTTCATCACGTCTTATGCGGGCATCGTCGATCGCGCACGTTTGCAAGCGGGACAAACCGTGCTCGTGCAAGGCGGCGCGGGTGGTGTCGGTCATCTGTCGGTGCAACTCGCGCGCGCACTTGGCGCACAGGTATTCGCCACCGCAAGCGCGCGCGATCAGCAATACATTCAGAGCCTCGGCGCGACACCGATCGACTATCGCGCGATGAGCGTCGAGCAATATGTCGCCGCTCATACCAGCGGCGCGGGCTTCGATCTCGTTGTCGATACTGTCGGCGGCGCTTCACTCGATGCATCGTTTGCAGCGGTAAAGCACTTCGGCCACGTGGTCAGCGCGTTGGGATGGGGCACGCACGCCCTCGCGCCGCTGTCGTTTCGCGAGGCGAGCTATTCCGGCGTGTTCACGTTGCATCCGCTGTTGACGGGACAACATCGCGCGCATCACGGCGACATGCTGCGCGAAGCGGCGCGCCTCGCAGAAGCGGGCAAGCTTGCGCCACGCATCGACGCAAGACGCTTCGCATTGCACGACGCCGAGCGCGCTTATGAAGCATTGCTGGATGGCACGGCGCGCGGCAAGATCATCGTCGATGTCGATGCGGCGCTGGCCGGCTAGTCGTTCACCCGAATACGCCCGCGAGCCCGAGCAAGGCGCTTGCCGCGACGAGATAGATCGGATTGAGCTTGCTGCGATAAGCGACCGCTGCGCACACCACCGTGCATAGCGTGCGCGACACGTTCACATCCGTTTCGCGCGCGAACACGTACGCAGCGGAAACGAGCAGGCCCACGGTCACGGGCGCGAGTCCACTACGAATCGCAGTGACGATGCGTGAGTCCTGCCGCCGCTCGACCCACGCGCTCACGAAGTACGCCATCAGTGAAGAAGGCAGGATCTTGGCGATGGTCGATACCAGCGCGCCCGCGAGTCCCGCCGCCTGAAAGCCGATCAACGCGACAGCCATGCCGTTCGGGCCCGGCGCCGCCTGCGTGATCGAAAAGAACGTGACGAACTGCTCGCCCGTGAGCCAATGGCGCGTATCGACGGCATAGCGCTGGATATCGGCGAGTGTCGCGTTCATGCCGCCCACGGCGAGCAGCGACCAGATCGCGCCGTGCACGAAGAGATCGGCGAGTGTGCTCCACATCGACTCACTCCTTGCGTGCGCGGCGCAACATCGCGATCGTGCCGAGCGGCCCGAGCACGGCAAGCACGATGAGAAGCGGCAACTTCATGATCGCGATGGCGATGAACGTGCCCGCCACGAGCACGATGCTCGCCGCACCGCGCGGCAGACTCGTCACGAGCTTCAGCACGGTTGCGATGACGAGTCCCGTCGCCGCGGGCATGAGTCCCGCGAAGAGATGCGCGGTGATCGTCGCATGTCCCCATCGCGCGTAAGCGTAGCCCACGCCGATCGTGATGATGGTCGGCGCGAGATACAAGCCGAACACCGCGATCGCCGCGCCCTTCGCGCCGCGATATTGCCGCCCGAGCACGGTCGCGATGTTCGCGACGTTCGGCCCCGGCAGCAATTGTGCGAGCGGCAATAGCTCCGCGAATTCGCGATTCGTGAGCCAGCCCAGACGCTCCACCAGCATGCGACGCGCCCATGGCAACACGCCGCCGAATCCCGTCAGACCGATGAGGAAGAACGCCTTGAATAGCGCGAACGAAGTGGGCACGGGCGGCGCAGCGAACGTGTCCAGTTCGCTCGCGACCGTGGCGGCGGGCGGGATCTCACTGATCGTATGGGCAGTCATGCGTGCCTAGATCCTGGCGGTTTCGAACGTGGCCGGATGAAAGACATCCTCGATACTCAGGCGGCGTTTCGATAGCCCTTGCGAATGATGATGACGCAAAAAGGTTTCGAGCGTATCGCGATTCGCCTCGATGCCATAGGACCAGTGATCGTCGCCCATCAATTCGCGCGCGGCTTTCAACTGCTCTTCGACGAAAGGCAGCGTGACCTTCGTCGCCGATGTATCCGATAGCCGCGCGAGCGCCACGCGCTTCGCTTCGGTAAATGCCTTGAGCACGGCGGCCGGCAACCACGGATGCTGCTCGACCAGCGTCTTGCGTATGCCCACCACATGCATGATCGGGAACACGCGCGTGCGACGGTAATAGTCCTTCGCCGCCGCGGTCGGATCGCGGAACAGCCAGCCGACGTTCGGGTTCGTCGCCGCGCAACCGGGCGGACGCGGCGCCATGAAGCCATCGATATCGCCGCGATCGAGCATCGCCGAAATCGTGTCGCTTTCGGACGCGGCTTCGAGACGGATATCGGACGGCAGATCGAGCTTGATCTTCTCGGGGCGCCCCGGCTCGTCGATGCCGCCGCGCACCCACTTCACATCGCTCGGCTTCACGCCGAAGTCATCTTCCAGCACCGCGCGCGCCCATACGTTCGCGGTCAGTTGATATTCAGGCAGGCCGATGCGCTTGCCCTTCAGGTCCTCGGGCCGCTGGATGCGATCGGTACGCACATAGATGGACGTGTGGCGAAAGGCCCGCGAAAGAAACACGGGAATGGCGACGTAAGGACACGAACCATCCGCGGTCTTCACTACGTAACTGGAGAATGACAGTTCGCTGATATCGAACTCTTCATGGCGGAACGCGCGAAAGAACATCTCTTCGGGCGAGAGCGTCATGAATGCGGGTTCAGCGCCGTCGATCTGCACCTGACCGTCGAGCAACGGGCGCGTTCTGTCGTAGTCGCCCATCGCGACGGAGAGTCTGAGTTTTCCGATCATCGTGTGATTCTCCTGCGTTTTGTATTCATAAGGCCGGTTTGTCGATTGCATTCAAAGTGCGTTAAACCAGCGAGTGCACCAGGTTGCGATTGACCTTGCGGCGCAGGAACTCGAAGTTGACGGCGAACTGCTCGGCGCGCGTCACGGCGTCGTGCAGGCGTTCCACGTCTTCCGGCGAGAAGGTTTCGCCGACGCCGCCTGCCGCCTTGGTCAGCAATTGAATACGGCATGCGTTATCCAGAAGCAGCGACAGCACCACCGATTCCTCGATCGAGCGCCCCGCCACCGCGACGCCGTGATTGCGCATCAGCACGGCCTTGTTCGGCCCGAGCGCGCGCGCGACGCCCGCGCCCATGTCCTGGGTGCGGATGAGATTCATCGTGTCGGTGTAGTACGGCAGGCCGTCCGCGAAATGCACGCTCGGCTGGCTGATCATTTCGAGTGGCTGGCCCGTGGCCGAGAGCGCGACCGCATGAGTCGGGTGCGCGTGAATCACGCTCGTCACATCGGGGCGCAACCTGAAGATTTCCGAGTGGATGAAGACCTCGCTATGACGACGCCCGCCGCCGCTCACCTTCTCGCCTTCGAGATTGCAGACGACGATGTTGTCCTCGGTGATCTCGTCGAAGCCGTGGCTATGCGGCTTCATCAGGAAATGGGTGGGGTCGCCCGGCACGCGCACCGAAATATGCCCGCGCGTGAGATCGCCCTGTCCTTCCGCTTCGAGAATGCGCCCTGCGTCGATCAGTTTTTGCTTCGCTTCGTCCAGAGTCATGGTGTCGTCCTGCGTTCGTGATGATGGTGATGATTCCGCTATGGCTAGTAGCGCCCGCCCACCGCGGCTTTCGCTTTGGAAAGTACATCGGGCGGGGTCTTGTAAAGCTCGTCGAGCAACTGGTCCATGCGCTGCCACGATACGGGCCGCACTTCGAGGCCCATGCGCTTGGCTTCGGCGAGAAACTGCGGGTCTTTCAGCGTCTGCTCGAACGCCTGACGCAATGCGGCCGTGCGCTCCGGCGGAATGCCCGGCGGCGCCGCGAACGGACGCGCGAACACCTGGCTCGCGACAATCACCTTCAAGACCTGACGCGTCTGATCGTTCGGCGCGAGGTCGAGCAAAAGCGGCACGTCGGGCAACTCGGGATGCTTCTCCAGCGCGACTTGTACGAGAATGTTGATCTTCTTGCCCGAGATCCAGTCGGGATGGCGCGTCTGAATCGTGCTCCACGACACGCCGCATTCGCCGTCGATCTCGCCACGCTCCATCGCGAGCGCGGTTTCGTTGCTGCCCGGATAACCGGTGACGAGCTTCAGTTTCGAATTGAAGAGATTCTTGATCGTCGATGCGATCACGTCGGGGTCCGAGCCCGCGCCCTGCCCGCCCATGCGCGCTTCCTTGTCGACGAGATCCTTGAAGGTCTTCACCGGCGAGGTATTCCACGTCACGCACAAGCTGACATCGCTCGTGATGCTGCCAAGCCAGGTGAGCTTGCGCGCATCGAACTTCGCTTCGCCCAGAAGCGGCTCTTCGGGCATCGTGCGGCCGAAGGTGCCGAAGGTCGCGCCGTCCTTCGGCGCGATGCCATAGAGATAATTCACCGCTTTCAGGCTGCCCGCGCCGGGCATGCTTTGCGGCGTGATCGTCGGCTTGCCCGGCAGAAAATTGCCGATGTATTTGCCGAGCAGGCGCGCATAGGTATCGTAGCCGCCGCCGACGGAATAGCCGATCGTCATCGTGACATTGCGGCCGTTGTAGAAGTCCGCCACCGGTTCGGCCGCCGCGCGGGTCGCGAGCGGCGCGCAGAGGAGCGTTGCCGCGAGCACTGAGGTAGTTGCGCGCGCAATCATATGCCGAGCCTTTGACTGCGAGAGTCGATCGTTCATGATTCTGTCTCCACCAGTGATGACCGGCTGGCCTCGCCGCCGATGTCTTTTGCTTGTTCGTGCTGCGCGCTCAGACGAGACCGCCGAGCTGACGCAGCGCCGGAAGCCAGTCGCCGATGAGCGATTGCGGCCACGGCGTCGAGAAAATGCGGCCGAATACGAGCCATAACGCGACTGTCATCGCAACGGAAAGCACGACCGACGTGCGCCAGCGTTCGCCGAACTCGAACCGCGCGACGAGCAGCATGAAGATCAGCAATGCGGGCAGCAAGCCTATGACCGCCGCCGCCGCGAGCGCACCCGCGATCGATGCGAAGAAGCGCACGCCGCGTGTGTAGAGCGTCCGTGTATCGAGCGCCGATGCGAGGCCATCGTGCAACGATGGATCGCCGTGTGTTCCGATGCTCACGCTCGCGGCCGCGTTCGCATTGGCCTTGGCAAGGTTGTTGGTTTGCGCATCCACGCTTGCGCGCGGTTCGCTGAAATGCGCTCCTGCGCCGGCCAGCGCGAGTTCGCCCATCGGTGCGGCCGTATCGAACGATGCAGATGCCTTCGCTTCGGCCGTGGCCGCTTCGCGTGTGAACAGCTGCTCGATCAGCACGATGCCGCAGAACACGAGCGCGGCGCATGCGCTGGTCATCGGCATCAGGCGCGCGGCGAAGGCCCAGTCGCTGGCGAACGTCATCGCGACGATCACGAGCGCCGTCAGCGCGAGCGTGAAGACGATCTGCCAGTCGAAGCCGCGCAGACGCAGCCTGAACGAAGGCGCTGCGTCGCGCGAAGATGACTGCGAGCGCGCACGCAAGGTCTTGCGCAGGCCCTTGATCGTCGGGCCGAGCACGACCCACAACGCGGCGAGCAGGATCACGATGACGACCGGCCGCGCGAACAGCCCCATGCCGTAGATCTCGTGCGAGATGAAGTAATAACGCTCGAAGATGCTGCCGAGCACGAGCCCGAGAATCAGCGGCGGACGTGGCCAGTTCAGCCGCTTCATGATCCAGCCCACCGCGCCGAACAGCACGAGCGCGCACAGGTCGCCCCAACTCTGGCTCGCATTGAACGCACCGAGATAGACGATCGCGACGACGAGCGGAATCAGTATGCCGACGCGCACCGTCGCAAGACGCGAGAACACGCTGCTGCTCGAAAGACAGATCACCGCGCCCATGATGTGCGAGATCGTCAGCGTCCAGATGATCGTGTACGTCACGTCGAGATGCTTGGTCAGCATCTCCGGGCCGGGCGTGAAGCCGTGCATGATGAATGCGCTCAGGAGCAGCGCCATCGATGCGCCCGCCGGCATGCCGAACGCGACGGTCGGAATCAGGTGGCCGCCCTCCTTCGCGTTGTTCGAGCTTTCCGATGCGATCACGCCGCGGATATCGCCCTTGCCGAAGTTCTCCGGGTTCTTCTCGGTGCGGATGGCGTGGCCGTACGCCATCCAGTCGATCACCGCCGAGCCGATGCCCGGCACCGCCCCAAGCAGCGCGCCGAGGCCGCTGCAGCGCAGGATGAGCCACCAGTGACGCGCGGCGTCCTTCACGCCGTCCCACTGCGTGCTCGCCCGCACGCCGGGTTGCGCACGCTCGCGCACGATGCCGGTGCGCTCGATCGCCATGTCGGCGAGTTCGGGCAACGCGAAGATGCCGAGCGTGACCGGCACGATCGGCAGATGGTCCCATAAATACAAAGTGCCAAACGTCCAGCGCAGCGTGCCTGTTTGCGGATCGGAGCCGATCAGCGAAAGCATCAGGCCGAACGAGGCCACGGCGAGACCTTTCATCGGCGCCTTGCCCGAGAGCGTCGCGACCATCGAAAGACCGAAGATGCACATCGCGAGCAATTCGGCCGAGCCGATATAGAGCACGATCAGGCGCAATACCGGAATCGCGAGCGCGAGCAGCAGCGCGCCGAAGATGCCGCCCGCGAGCGAAGCCGCGTAACCCGCGCCGAACGCCCGCCGCGCATGGCCCTGTTTCGCGAGCGGATGGCCGTCCAGGACCGTGGCCGCCGCGCCCACGGTGCCGGGCACGCCGAACAGCACGGCGGGGATGAAGTCGGACACCGTCGTCACCGCGGCCATGCCGAGCAGGAGCGCGAAGGCCGTGTAGCCGTCGAGGTGATAGGTGAACGGAATGAGCAGCGCAAGCCCGACGATGCCGCCGAGGCCCGGCACGACGCCGAGCGCGAGTCCGAGCAGCACGCCGCCCAGCATGATCCCGAGACGCAGCGGATCGAGGATCAGGGTCAGCGCATGGAGAGCGGCATCGAGCATCAGCGCGCCTCCCGGTGAGCTTGCCGCGCGACACGACAGAAGCCGTGACCACGCGATCGAGTGCTTGTGAGCCGCATCTCAAGTCTCCGGTAATCGCCCGGCTGCGTGGCCGGGCGTTTATAGTCGAACCGCCTGTTGCATTACGCGTTTTGCATTACGCGTTTTGCATTACGCGTTTTGCATTACGCATTCAGGATTGCGTTATGTCTTTTGAATGCGAGATGCAAGCTCCGACGCGCGCGCTGCGTCCCGCGCGTCTATTCGAAGATCCGCACCAGATCCTGTGCGATGGGTGAATACTTCGCATGCGTGCGCAGCATGAAGCTCGCGAAGCCGTCGCTGTTGTGGTGCTTTTTGCGCTCGTTGGGCAAGTCGATGCACTGATTGCGCACGGGATCGCGCACGAGGCCCATCGGGTCTTCGCCCGCCTCGACCTTTTTCATCTCGCGTCGGAGCATGCGGCGGTAGATCGCGAGGCCCTGATCGGACGCGCCGAGGTTCTCGCGCGTGCGGTCCGCGATCGCGCCCTGCGTGATCCACGCCATCATGTCCTGACCATCGACGTTATCGACGATGAACTCGCCGTCTTCGTTCCTGAACGGCACGTCGTAGGTATGCAGGCGCTCGGTGAGTCGCGCCGGCACGTCCATGCCCTGCGGCGGAATGTAGGCGTTGTACCAGAGGTGAAGCGTGTGCTCGTCGTCGACCGGCACACGGATCTGGAACGAGTAGTAGCGCGAAGTCTCGTCGCCGTTGCCCACGGCCAGCATGTTCGGAAACACGATCGGATGGCCGATGCGCCAGTCGTCCGAATCCTCCGAATGTCCCGCGAGCAGACGATGCTTGGTCACGCCGAACTCGAACTCGTTGAATGCGATCTTTTCGTGCTTCGCGCTGATCGCGACCTTGACGCCTTCCTGCTCCTTCTGGAACTCATAGTGATGGCCATGCAGCCACTCGGTATGAATCGGATCGACCGAGTTCTCCATGATCTGCAGCCAGTTCACCGGCAGCAGCGCGCGGCCCATCATGCGGATCGCGCCGGGCGCGACGAAGCCATCGAAGCGCGGCAGAAGCGGGCGCGGTTCTGGTCCCATGTACGCGAACAGCACGCCGCCGAGTTCCTCCACCGGATACGCATCCGTCGCGACCTTGTCGCGAAACGCGCAGTTGTCAGGCTCGTTGGGCTGATCGAGGCACTTACCCTCTGCGCTAAACTCCCAGCCGTGATAGGGACAACGGATGCCCTGTTCCGTCGGGATGCCATGCGCGAACGACGCGCGCCGGTGCGGACATTGCTCCGCGATCAGGCCGCGCCTTCCTTGCCGGTCCCGAAAGAGCACGAGATCCTCGCCGAGCAGACGCACACGCCGCGTCCACTTGTCGTCGAGTTCCGATGCCGCAGCGAAGGGCTGCCAATAGCGACGCAACAGCTTGCCTATCGGCGTGCCCGGCCCGATGCGCGTCATTGTTTCGTTTTGTTCTGCCGTAAGCATGAGTCGATTCCCGTATGTTTTGGAAAAAGCTTGCCGGAGACACCGTCCTGCCGCCGGCCTTGAAATCGATATTATGCTTAGGTACCTAACTTAAAAATAATGGAAAATACCGAGTCGGGACGCGCACGCTTCTGAAAGCCGTCTACAGCAAGCGTGCGCTATAAAGAGCCAACTTTCTGCAAGGAGGCCATCCATCGACGAGATCGGGATTCACCCTAACATCGGGATCGTTGACAAATTTAACTTAGTTATCTAAGTTTATGAAAAGCGGCATGTGAGCGTGCCGGAACACAGGTGAGAGGATGAACAAGAACGAGCAGAAGATTCCCCGCGACCCGCAGCCGGGCACGCTCAAGCATTGGCGCGAGGCGTTGCCGGAAGAGCGCATGGCGCATCTCGTGAAGGACGCGGCGCGTGGCTTTTCACGTTCCTTACAGGCTCGTCTCAAAGAGCATTCGGTGCTCTATGGTCACTGGACATTCCTGCGCATCCTCTGGCAAACGGACGGTCTCACGCAACGGCAGTTGAGCGAGCAGGCGGGCGTCGCGGAACCGACCACCTTTTCCGCATTGAAGACGATGGAAACGCTCGGCTATCTCACGCGTCAGAAGCTGCCCGACAACCGCAAGCAGGTCCGGGTCTTTCTCACACCGAAGGGCGTCGCGCTGCGCAGCGTGCTCGTGCCCTACGCGATCGATGTGAACCGCATCGCACTCGCGGGCATCGCGCCGGAAGACATCGCAGCGACGCGGCGAACCCTGCTCGCGATGATCGAGAACCTGGCCGCCGACGAAGTCGCGGCTCCGAAGAACGGCCGCGATCCCGCCAACGGCGATTCGAGCGAGGACTCACTGTGACGAACACGAGCGACGCGGCGAAGCGGGTACGCATCGGCATCGTCGGCTTCGGCACGGCGGGACGCGCGTTCGTGCCGGCCATCGTGAAGCATGCGGGCTTCGTGTTCGCAGGCTTCGCCGATCCGTCGGAGTCGGTGCGCAAACGAGGCGAACGGGAATTCGGCGTCGCCGCTTACGAAAGCATCGACGCGCTCATCGAACACGGCGCGCTCGATGCGGTTTATGTCGCATCGCCCACGACGCTGCATCGCGCGCATGTCGAGCGTGCGGCGCGCGCGGGCAAGCATGTGCTCGTCGAAAAGCCGATGGCCGCGAATCTCGACGACGCACGCGTAATGGTCGCCGCCGCCGATACGGCCGGCATCGTGCTGCTCGCCGGGCACTCGCACAGCTACGATCAGCCGATTCACGCGATGCGCGAACTCATCGCGTCGGGCGAGCTTGGCCGCGTGTGCATGGTGCATACGTGGTGCTTCACGGACTGGATCTATAGGCCGCGCCGCCCCGATGAGCTCGATGTGTCGCAAGGTGGCGGCGTGACCTTGCGACAGGGCTCGCATCAGTTCGACATCATCCGTCTGCTCGCCGGCGGCGCCGCGCGCAGCGTGCGTGCGAAGACTTTCGACTGGGACCCGGAGCGTCGCGCGACCGGCGCGCACACGGTGTTCATCGAATTCGCCGACGGCGCCGCCGCCACCGCGGTCTACAACGGCTATGGACGTTTCGCGAGCGCGGAGTTGTGCTTCCACATCGGCGAATGGGGTTTTCCGGCGCAATCGCGCGCGATCGCCAGACCCGCGAATATCGAAGACGAATTGCGCGCCAAGGCCGAACGCGCACGTAACGCGATTCCCGCGAGTGCGCCGAATCAGCCGTTCTTCGGACTCACGCTTGTCAGTTGTGAACGCGGCGAGATGCGCCAGTCGGCCAAGGGCCTGTTCGTTTATACGAGCGACGGAAAACGCGAAATCGATTTGCCCACCGATGTCTCACCGCGCGAACTCGTCATGCGCGAGTTCCACGATGCGATCAGCGGACGCAAGCGCGCCATCCACGATGGTCGCTGGGGGCTCGCGAATCTCGAAGTCTGCGCGGCGGCGATTGCATCGTCGGAGCGTGGCGAGGAAGTATTTCTGGAGCATCAGGTCGCGCTCGCCTGATCGCGTGATGACCTGATCCAACTGTGAGGCGGCGAACGAGGCCGCGCGAGAATCATGAATACGATTAGCATGCCTGACCGAATCGAGTCCATCGACGGAACGCTCACGCTCACCGTCACGTGCAAGCGCGAAATCGCGGAGGATATATTTCTGTTCGAGTTGCGGCCCGAAGACGGCGGCACGCTGCCGCCCTTCACCGCTGGCGCGCACTTGCTGGTGCAGACCCCCGCAGGCATTGCGCGACGCTATTCGCTTTGCAACGATCCCGCCGAGCGCGATCGTTACGTGATCGCGGTGAAGCGCGATGCGGCGGGCGGCGGCGGCTCGCTGAGCATGGCGCGGGACGTGCACGCCGGCGTCTCGCTCGATGTGTCGTCGCCATTCAACTACTTTCCGCTATCGCGCGATGCGTCGCGCTATCTGCTGATCGCAGGCGGCATCGGCATCACGCCGATGCGCGCGATGATGGCCGAGCTATCGGCGCGCGGCGCGCATTTCGATGTGATCTATTGCACGCGCTCGCCGGAATCGACCGCATTCCTCGACGAACTGCTGGCCGGAGAATTCGCAGCACGTGTGCGCGTGCATCACGACTTCGGCGACCGCACGCAGTCGTTGGCGATCGCGCCGCTCGTCGCCGAACGTCAAGGCGACACGCAGATCTATTGCTGCGGCCCGCGTCCACTCATGCAGGCGGTGCGCGACGCCGCTTCGCACTGGCCCTCTTCAGCCGTGCATTTCGAGGACTTCGGCACGAGCGCGCATGACAATGCCGCAGGAGAAAAGGCATTCACCGTGCGGCTCGCGCGCAGCGGCGGCTGCGTGAACGTCGCGCCCGGCGAAACGATCCTTGACGCACTGCGCGCGAATGGCATCGATACACCGAGCTCATGCGAAGCTGGCACATGCGGCTCGTGCAGAACGCGTCTGTTGTCAGGCGAGGCCGATCATCGCGACTTCGTCCTCGATGATGACGAGCAGGCGTCGGATATCATGATCTGTGTTTCGCGTGCGTGTTCGGATGAACTGGTGCTCGACCTCTGATTGTTTCGTCGAAACGACCATGAGACGCGATTCCATTTTCACTCATCGCACGCTTTGGGGGTATTAGCGGCATGTCATGACTTTCGTCGTTACTCTTGACTCAATGAGACGAACGATAAAGGTGACGTCATGGCGTCCCAGACCGAACTCAAGCGCTTCACATCCAATCTCGCCGACGAACTCGACAGCGCAGCCCTCTACGACACCCTTGCGCACGCTGAAAAGCAGGACGACAAGCGGCGCGTCTATGCGGAACTGGCCGCGGCGGAACGCCGCCACGCCGATATCTGGGCCGCGAAACTAAGAGCGAACGGCGTAGCGGTGCGAACGCATCGCGTCGGTGCGAAGACGCGGATCATGCGCGTGCTCGCGCGAGCGTTCGGCCCGGATTTCGTGCTGCGTTCCGTAGCCGCCAGCGAAATGGCCGATCGCGACAAATACGCGGAACAACCCGATGCGGCGCAAATGTCGGCCGAAGAGCGTCATCACGCGGACATCGTGCAGGATGTGGTGAATCGCAACAAAGGCCTGAGCAAAGGCGGTGCGATCGCGGCAGCCGAATCGTGGCATCGCGGCGTAGCGTCGGGCAACGATTTGCGCGCCGCCGTGCTCGGCGCGAACGATGGTCTCGTCTCCAACTTCTGTCTGATCATGGGTGTTGCGGGCGCGGGCAGTGAAAGCGGCACGATCCTTCTGACAGGGTTCGCCGGCCTGATAGCGGGCGCTGCGTCAATGGCGCTCGGCGAGTGGCTCTCCGTCACCAATGCGCGTGAGCTTGCACGCGCGCAGATCGCAAGGGAACGCGACGAGCTGGAGCACATGCCCGATGCTGAGCGTCACGAACTCGCGCTCATCTATCAGGCGAAGGGCATGGACGCGGAACAGGCGCGCAGCGTCGCCGCCGAGATCATGCGTGACAAGGACAAGGCGCTCGATACCCTTACGCGCGAAGAGCTCGGTCTCGATCCTCGCGAACTGGGCGGCAATCCGTGGACGGCCGCGCTCGCGTCGTTCACCACGTTCGCCATCGGCGCGTTCATTCCGGCTGTGGCGTTTCTATGGGCGAGCGGTACGCAGGGCATCGTGCAGTGCGTCGTGTTGAGCGGCCTCGGGCTTGCGGGCATCGGTATGTTCACGTCGCTCTTCAATGGCCGTGGCGCGCTGTTTTCTTCCGTGCGGCAAGTGCTGATCGGGATGGTCGCGGCGGGCTGCACATACGGCATCGGCAGTCTGCTGGGCGTATCGCTTTCCTGAGCGAAGCGCCGCGCTTCCGAACGCGCGGCACATCGCGTTCCGGTAGTCAGATTTTGAACGACTCGAAGGTCTCCGGCGCGAAGATTTCCTCAGGTTCGAGCAAGCGCTTCGACAAGCCCTGCTCGTATGAATAACGCAGGAACGTGCGCAGGTTCTCGCGATTTCTGTCGAGCCCGTAAGGCCAGAAATCGTCGCCCATTTCCTTGCGCGTCGCTTCGACATGCGCGTTCAGCCACGGCAACATCGACTTCAGCGCGGCGGTCTCGTTGAGGTCCGCATACGTGCGACGTTGCGATTCGATCAGTGCCTTATAGAGCGATTGCGCGGCCCAGCGATTCGCTTCGTAAACCTCGCGCCTCAGCACGACCGTGTGCATGATCGGGAACATCTTCGTGTCGCGGAAGTACTGACGTTCCACATCGATATAGTTTTCGAAGAGACGCTTCACGCGCCCCTTGCCGCTCACATACGACGACGGCATGCGCGCGGTATAGAGCGCATCGATTTCGCCATCGAGCAGCATCTGCGACAAGGTCTTGTCCGCACCGATCTGCTCGACGCGAATGTTAGAAGGCAGATCGAGCTTGAGCTTCTCCGGACGATTCGGCTCTTCCTCGCCGCCGGTGTAATACGTGACGCTATCCACGGGCACGCCGTAATGGTCCGACAGAATGCCGCGAATCCACACGGGCGCGGTCATCTGATACTCCGGATTGCCGATGCGCTTGCCGATCAGATCCTGCGGCTTCTCGATGCCCGAATCGGCATTGACGTAGATGCACGAATGACGGAAGAAGCGCGACGGAAACACCGGAATCGCGATGAATGGACGCGGCTCGCGAAAGCACGACATCGTGTACGACGACAGCGACATCTCCGACGCATCGAATTCGTGATGACGCAGCATGCGGAAGAACGTTTCTTCCACCGGCATGTTCAGATAGTTGAGATCGATGCCGTCGGGCTGCACGCTGCCGTCCATCAATGCGCGCGTGCGGTCGTAATTCCAGCATCCGAAAGTGAGTCTCAGCTTGGACAAGGTCTGCTCCTGGCAGCGTGTTGGGATTCAATAGAACTGATCGAAGTGCACCTGCTCGAATGGCACTTTCAATGCAACGAGCGCGCGCTGGATCGCCGCGCCCATCGCGGGCGGTCCGGCGAAGTAGATCTCCATGTCGCGCAGGTTCTCGCCGAAGAGCGTTTCCGCCACCGTGTGCACGAAGCCGACGTGGCCATCCCACACGGTTTCGCTATCGGGCGCGACATCGGACACGGCGGCCTGGAAATGCAGGCGCTCGGCCCATCCCGGCAACGCTTCGAGCATGTCGCGGCCGCACACGTCGCGCGGCGTGCGCCCGCCGTAGAGGAAATGCAGTTTGATCTCGTCGAGCGCGGGATCGGCCGCGACACCGCGCGCGATCGAGATCATCGGCGCGAGACCCGATCCGCCCGCGATGCAGAGAATGTCGCGCTTCACGTCGCGACGCAGATAAGCCATGCCATAAGGCCCGTCGATATCGACGCGCGTGCCGATATCGAGCGCATCGAACAGCACGCTTGTGCCCTGTCCGTTCGGCACGCGGCGAACCTGGAAATGCAGTTCGCGCGGCTCAGCGATGCCATCGGCGATATTGCTCATCGAATACGCCCGCTGGCCGGTGACGCCGGGCAGCGTCAGCAACGCATACTGGCCCGGCTCGAATGGCATGTCGCCGGACAGCGTGAAGCGGAATTCCTCGATGTCATGCGTGATCGCGCGGCGCTCCGTGAGCGTGCCGCTCACGGAGCGCGGCACATGTTTCGGCGCGTAGTGCGCGGACGGACGCATCTTGATGGTGCAATCGCCGCGCGGCGCGCTCTGGCAGCCGAGATAACGCCTGCGCTCGCGATCCTTCGCGGTCCAGCTCGGCGCGTCGGGCCACACGACATC
The DNA here is from genome assembly GCF_009938265.1 of Burkholderia sp. THE68. Classification (NCBI taxonomy): domain Bacteria; kingdom Pseudomonadati; phylum Pseudomonadota; class Betaproteobacteria; order Burkholderiales; family Burkholderiaceae; genus Burkholderia; species Burkholderia sp. THE68. The sequence goes on along the minus strand of NZ_AP022319.1, from coordinate 1,251,968 downwards.
TACTTCCCCTTCGATCAGTTCGAACTTGCAGTTGCCGCATGCGCCGACGTTGCATTCGTATGGAAACCCGATGCCCGCACGCAGGGCCGAACGCAGCATCACATCGCCGGCCTCGCATTCGAAGGATTGATCGGTTGCTGCGAGCGTGATGCGATGTGCGTGGCCGTCCGAATGCATGAATCCACCTTATTTCAAGAGTTATTTCATAGCGGCCTGTGGAATCCGAGGGTTGCGGAAATGCCTTCGGCCGCCGTAAGCAAATGCGGCACCGCTGCGCGCAGCGCCTTTTTCGTGAGCCGTTGCGCCGGCCCGCCTATACCGACCGCGGCCACCACATTGCCCGAGATATCGCGCACGGGCGCCGCAATGCCGCGCATGCCGACCTCCGACTCTTCGTCGTCGATCGAATAGCCGTCGCGGCGCGCCGCGTCCAGCGTCTTCAGGAACACCTGCGGGTCGGTGTTGGTCTTCGGCGTGCGCGCAACGAGCCCTTCTTTCAGCACACGCGATACGACGTCCGGCGTGCGCGCCGCGAGCAGCACATGACCTTCGGCGGTGCAGAACGCGGGCTTGCGCACGCCGATATACGAACGCATGCGGATCGCCTGATCGCTCTCGAGATTGAACAGGTACACGATGCTCGTGTCGTCCAGCACCGCGAGATGCACGGTTTCGTCGGTGTGCTCGCGTAGCACGTGCAGAAACGGCACCGCCTGCTTCGCGACATCGAAGCGCCGCCGCACGAGCGCGCCCAGCGTGAACAACTGAATGCCCAGGCGATAGCGCCCGTTATCCGCGTTCTGCTCCAGCATGCCCTCGGACAGCAATGCGCTCGCGAGCCGGTGCGCCGTGCTCTTCGCGATGCCCATGCGTTTCGCGAGCACGCTGATGCCCAACTCCGGCTCGTGCTCCGAGAACACCTTCAACAACTGGAGCGCCGCGGTCACGGACGACAGCCGCTGCGGTCCCTCCTCATTCTCCTGCGCCTTTACTTCGCCCTGCCCTGCTTCTGATTTCATCGAAATATACCCCACGAAATACGTAAATGGAATAGCGTTCCGCATACAGGAACGCAAGAATCAGCGAGTACATCCGTTCAATCGCCTGTATCGCGATGCGAAGACCGACAGATCGAGCGATACCGATGCGGAATAACCCTGACTGCCTTTCGTTCCGCTTGACTTAGGGACCTAAACAAAGCGAAACTCAATTCGTCCCATTTTAACAGACCGTCGTTCTGTATAGCGGAACGAAATGAAGATCTGCGGATTTCCTCGGCCGGGCGGCCAACAGAGGTAACCGAACATTCGTTAAAAGAAATAGCTCCCGAAAGTGCTCATGACGCACTTACAGTTAGGCATCCGTATCAATGTGCAATCAACTTCAAAAGATTTCGCAACACAGCATCCCGGTTCGCACGAAACCGGCATCACTATGAAACAAGGGACGGAGACCCCATGAAAAAGTCAGCGTTGTTTATCGCACTTCCCATGCTGGCCGGCGCCGGCGTGGCGCATGCGCAGAGTTCGGTCACGTTGTACGGCCTGCTCGACGCCGGTCTGGTCTATATCAACAACCAGTCGGGCCACTCGAACATCGAGACGGTGACGGGACAGACCAACGGCAGCCGCTGGGGCATGCGCGGTTCCGAAGATCTCGGCGGCGGCATGAAGGCGATTTTCACGCTCGAAAACGGTTTCGATACCTCCAACGGAAAGCTGCTGCAGGGCGGCCGCGAATTCGGCCGGCAAGCGTTCGTCGGCCTGTCGAGCCCGTACGGCACGGTCACGCTCGGCCGCCAGTACGATCCGATGACCGAATGGATCGGCGAGATCGCGGCGACCTCGCTGTGGGCTTGGGTCGGCACGCACCCGGGCGACTTCGATAACCTGAACTCGAACTTCCGCGTCAACAACGCGGTGAAGTACATGTCGCCGAATATGTACGGCCTGCGCCTGTCGGGGATCTTCGCGCCGGGCGGCGTCGCGGGTAACTTCGCGTCGAATCGCATCTACACGCTCGCGGCCTCGTATGTGAATGGACCGATCTCGGCCGCGATCGCTTATGACAACGTGAACAACCCGTCGGTCTCCGCGTATGACGGCACCGTGAATCCCGGCCAGCCCGGCTACACGTCGCCGGGCAAGAGCCCTGTATATAGCGGCTATGCATCGGCGAATTCGGTCGAGATTTTCGGCGCGGGCATTTCCTACAGCTTCGGTTCGGGCAAGATCGGCTTCGTGTACACCAACACGCGCTTCAACGACATCCTGCGCACGCCGACCACGCCTAACACCGGCAAGGCCACCTTCAACAGCTACGAAATCAATGCGCGCTGGTACGTGATTCCGTCGCTTCAACTCGCCGCTTCCTTCGACTACACGAAGGCCGAATCGGCGAAATACGAACAAGTGGATGTCGGGCCCGACTATTTCATCTCCAAACGCACCGACCTGAATCTGGTCGGCGTCTGGCAGCACGCATCGGGCATCGATTCGACGGGCAAGCCCGCCGTCGCTGCGATCGGCTCGCTGGGCCAGTCGACGACGCCGAACCAGGTGGCGGTCAAGCTCTCGCTGCGTCACCGCTTCTGAACGCGTTTGCATTGACAGCGCGATTTCGTCGATGTTAATGTTGTTCCATACAACGACACGTTGTTCCATATAAAGGAACAACAGAAGGAGATACGTAGTGAAAGGAGTCAGAGTATGGGGCGCGGCGCTCGTTGCGTGCGTCGTGTCGGGATCGGGGGCCGCGCTTGCCGCCGATCTGACGACGGTACGCGTGGGCATCGCCAACGCGAGCAGCGACGTGGCGTTCTTCATCGCCGAGAAGAAAGGTTACTTCCGCCAGGAAGGCCTCGACGCGAAGTTCATTCCGTTCGACTCCGGCGCGAAGATGGTCGCGCCGCTCGGTGCGGGCCAGCTCGATGTCGCGGGCGGCTCGCCTTCCGCGGGGCTGTACAACGCGGTGGTGCGCGGCATCGGCATCAAGATCGTGGCCGATAAAGGGTCGACGCCGCCAGGATACGGCTATCAGCCGCTGCTGGTGCGCGCCGATCTCGTCGCGAATGGCCGCTACAAGTCGCTCGCCGATCTGAAGGGCATGAAAGTCGCGGGCAGCGCGACGGGCAGCGCATCCACCTCGACGATGAACGAAGCGCTCAAGAAAGCCGGCCTCAGGACGAGCGATGTCGAGCGCATCTATCTTTCCTTTCCGCAGCACGTGATGGCGCTGCAGAACAAGGCCGTCGACGCCGCGCTGACGACCGAACCCTCCGCCACCGAAGCCGTCAGGCGCGGCGCCGCCGTGCGCGTGGTCGGAGACGATCAAATCTATCCGAATCATCAGCTCGCGGTCGTGCTCTATTCGACCGTCTTCATCAAGGATCATCCGCAGGCGGCGAAGGCCTTCATGCGCGCGTATATCCGCGCGGTCCGCGACTATAACAACGCACTATTGAACGGCAAGATCGCGGGACCGAATGCAGCGGAAGTGATCTCGATCCTCAACGAATACACGCCGATCAAGGACCCCAACACCTATCGCACGATCGTGCCGCAGGGCACGAATCCGGACGGCAAGCTCAACGTCGCGAGCCTGGAGAACGATCTCGCGTTCTTCAAGAGCGAAGGCGTCGTGAAGGGCAACGTGACGGTCACGCAAGTGCTCGACACGTCGATTGCGGAGACCGCCGTGAAAGAACTCGGCCCATACAAACCGCTCAAGTAAGGAACCGGCATGTCCATCCCCTCTCTTTCCGATGACGCGCCAGTCAAGATCCGTCTGCGCAATCTGACCAAGACGTTTCAATCGGGCGGCGGCACGGTGACCGCGCTCGACAACATGTCGCTCGATATTCCGACGGGCTGCTTCTTCATGATCGTCGGCCCGAGCGGCTGCGGCAAGTCCACGCTGCTGCGCATGCTCGCGAATCTCGACGAACCGACGAGCGGCACCGTCGAGATCAGCGCGCCCGCCGAGAATCGCCCGAGCAATTCGATGGTGTTCCAGGGCGACTCCCTGTTCCCGTGGATGACGGTATGGGACAACGCCGCCTACGGTCTCACGTTGCGCGGCGTACCCAAGGCGCAGATCCGCGAAGTGGTCGGGCATTACCTGAGCCGCACTGGTCTCACGCGCTTCGCGAAGGCTTATCCGCACCAACTGTCGGGCGGCATGCGTCAGCGCGTTTCGATCGCGCGCGCGTTCGCGAACGATCCCGACATTCTGCTGATGGACGAACCCTTCTCCGCACTCGACGAACAGAACAAGGTGCTGTTGCAGGAAGAACTGCTGCGCATCTGGGAAGAGACGCGCAAGACCGTGCTCTTCATCACGCACAGCGTCGATGAAGCGGTGACGCTCGGCGATCGCGTGATGATCATGACGGCGCAGCCGGGCACGGCGAAACAGATCGTCGATGTGCCGTTCGAACGTCCGCGCTCGGTGCTCGAACTGCGTTCGCGGCCCGAGTACGGCGAGTTCGTCTATTCCATCTGGGGGCAACTGCGCGAGGAAGTGCAGCGCGCCCGTTCACGCGACCTTGGCGAGATTCACGCATGAAAACCGCGCAAAAACTGACCGCACCGGCGATGCAATACACGTCATCCTCTTCCCGTCTCAAGCGCTTGTTCTCGGGCAATAGCCGCGACCGCATGATCAGCATCGCATCGCCGGTCGTGCTGCTGATCATCTGGCAGATCCTCGCGGAAACGGGCGTGATCGACGAACGCTTCTTTCCCGCGCCATCGAAAGTGTTCGGCACTTTCATCGCGCTCGTCAACGACGGCTCGCTGTGGGACAACACCTGGGCCACGCTGCAACGTCTCTTCTGGGGCACGCTCGCGGGCGGCATTCCGGCGCTGATCCTCGGTGTGGCGATCGGTCTGTCGCGGCCGCTGCGCGCCGTGTTCGACCCGCTCATCGCAGCAACCTATCCGGTGCCGAAAAGCGCGATCTTTCCGCTGCTGCTGCTGATCTGCGGACTCGGCGAAGCATCGAAGATCGTGATGGTCGCGATCGGCGTGTTCTTCCCCGTGCTCATCAATACCGCTACGGGCGTGCTCGAAATCAACAAGATCTATCTCGACGTGGGCCGCAACTTCCGCGCGAGCCGCTGGCAAGTGTTTCGCACCATCGCACTGCCGGGCGCCGTGCCGCACATCATGAGCGGCATCAAGCTCGGCATCGGTCTCGGTCTGATGCTGATCGCCATCGCGGAAATGATCGGTTCGAAGAGCGGCCTCGGCTACATGATCTGGAATGCGTGGGAGCTGCTGTCCGTAGAACAGATGTACGTCGGCTTGCTCGTGATCGCCGCGCTCGGCTATCTCATCTCGGTCGTGCTGACCGAGCTGGAGCGCAAGCTGATTCCGTGGAAGTCCTCGCGTTGAACGCGCCTCATCATTACGTCACGTCATGAATTCGACCGTATCGATTCAAATGCAGAACCATACCGGCCAGAAGCGCATGCTGGCCGACGCGATCCTCATGCTGGAACGCGCCGAAGTCATCGATTTCAACGGACACGCAAGCTGGCGCGTGCCGGGCCAGGAGCGCATGCTGATCAACTCGGGCGCGTCGGTGCGCAGCGCGCTCAGTGCGGCGGATATCGTCATCATCGATTTCGACGGCAACCTGATCGAAGGCGACGCCGCCCCGCCGATGGAGTTTCACATCCATTCGGAGATCTATCGCAGGCGGCCCGACGCGGGCTCGGTGATTCATGCACATCCGTTATGGTCGACGCTCTTCAGCATGACGGGCAAGCCGGTCCAGCCCGTCATCATGCAGGCGGCCGTGCTCGGCGAGATCCAACGCTTTCCGAAGACCGCATCGATCAATCGCAAGGAACTCGGCGAAGAACTGGCCGAAGCGCTCGGGCCGCATCGCGTCGCCATGCTGAAGTCGCATGGTTCGGTGATCGCGGCGGCGAGCATTCTGGAAGCGTTCGTGCTCGCGTTCTATCTGGAAGAGAACGCGCATCGACAATATCTTGCGAGTCAGCTTGGCGAACCGGCCGTGTTGGATCAGGCGCAGATCGAGGTGATCCGGCGCAATCTGTGGAAGCCGAATCTGCTGCAGAAGGTCTGGGACTATCACGCGGGCAAACTCGGCGAACGCGGCTAGCTTTTCGTTCCATATGCATCGCGAACGCATACCGGTCTATGTCGTGACCGGTTTTCTCGGCAGCGGCAAATCCACGCTGCTCGCGCGCTGGCTGAAGGAAGCGCCTTTCTCGAACGCCGCGCTCATCGTCAATGAAATCGGCGAGGTCGGCATCGATCACGCGACGCTCGGGTTCTCCGGCGATGCGTCGATGCTGCTCGCCGATGCCTGCGTCTGTTGCAGCGGCCTGCCCGCGCTCAACGAAGCGCTGGAACAACTGTTCTGGGCGCGGCTGCATCGCAGCGTGGCGCGCTTCGAGATGGTGGTCATCGAAACGACCGGACTCGCCGATCCCGGGCCGCTCGTCGCATCGCTCAGTCTCAATGCGTTCGTGAAGGAGCGCTATCGCATCGCGGGCACGTTCACGACGATCGCCGCGCCGAATGCGCTCGATACGCTCGCGAGCTTTCCCGAGGCGCGCGCGCAGCTCGATAGCGCGGATGCGGTGATCGTCACGAAGACCGATCTCGTCGACGCGCAAACGCTCGTTGCAGTGGACACGCAGTTGTCCATCGAACGCGTCGGGCATTCGGCGCATGCCAGCTTCGGCTTGCAGGATGCGCTCGCGCTGCTCGCTCGCCCTGCGCAGCGCATCGAGCGCGCGTTCACGCGCCCGTTCTCTCGTCCGCGCTCGCACGATGCGACGACGCACTTCATCGCCATCGACGAAGCAGCCGATATCGATGCGTTGAACGCGCACGTTCAGTCGCTCATCGATCGATATGGCGAGTCGTTGCTCAGATTGAAGGGCCTGGTGCGGCTGAAGGGACGCGAGTCCATCGCGGTTGTGCAGTTCGCGCGCGGCGATCCACGCGCGCGCATCACGGAAGGCCCGGCAAGCGCGGTAAGAAGCGGCCTGACCTTGATCGTCAGGCCGAACGCATCCCGCTAGGCACGCGCGCCGGCGCAGGTTTCATTCGCCTTCGATCTCGATGGTCACCTCGCCATCCTCGACATGCGTCTTGTATGTCTTGAGCGGAATCATGCAGGGCGGCGCGACGACTTCGCCCGTCCTGATGTTGAACGAGCCGTTATGGAAATCGCACTCCACCACGTCGCCGTCGATGTACCCCTCGGACAACGATCCGGGACCGTGCGTGCAGGTGTCGTTGGTCACGAAGTACTCGCCCTGGACGTTGAACACGGCCAGCGTGAGGCCGTTCTTCTCGATCTTGATGGCCTGACCCTCGGCCACGTCGCCGGCCTTGCAAAGACGGGCAAATGCGCAAGCTTGATGCATCGGTTCTCTCCTTCTCCGTTTGACATGGAATGGGTCAAATGATAACTTTGTTCCTGTTTGATGAACAGCGTTCCTTTATATGGAACACGCGAGAACGACTTCGAAAGAACGCGTCCAGAGACGGACGCAAACCTTGAGGCAGGCATCATGTTGAGAAAAGAGCAAAACGATCTGGTCACGCAGACCGGCCCCGCCACTCCGATGGGCGAACTGTTCCGGCGCTTCTGGCTGCCCGCGCTGCTTTCCGAGGAACTCGCGGAGCCGGGCGGCGAGCCGGTGCGTCTGCAGCTTCTTTCCGAGCGCATGCTCGCGTTCCGCGATTCGGAAGGCAAGCTCGGTCTCATCGACGAGTTCTGCGCGCATCGCGGCGTTTCGCTCTGGTTCGGCCGCAACGAGCAAGGCGGCATTCGCTGCCCGTATCACGGCTGGAAATACGACGTGACCGGCCAATGCATCGACGTGCCGTCGGAGCCCGCTGCGAGCGGCTACTGCAACAAGATCAAGCTGAAGTCGTATCCGCTCGTCGAGCAAGGCGGCGTGATCTGGGTCTACATGGGTCCGCAGGACGAACAGCCGCCGCTGCCCGCGTTCGAGTTCTCGACCGTGCCGGCGAGCCAGTCGTTCACGAGCAAGCGTCTGCAGGAATGCAACTGGCTGCAGGCGCTCGAAGGCGGCGTCGATTCGAGCCACGTCTCGTTCCTGCACAGCGGGAGCCTCAACACGGACCCGCTGTTCAAGGGTTCACGCGGCAATCAGTACAACCTTTCCGATCTGAGCCCGGTGTTCGAAGTGGTGGAATCGGACGGCGGTCTTTTCATCGGCGCACGCCGCAATGCCGAGGACGACCAGTACTACTGGCGCATCACGCCGTGGGTCATGCCCTGCTTCACGATGGTTCCGCCGCGTGGCGATCATCCGGTGCACGGTCACTTCTGGGTGCCGATCGACGATGAAAACTGCTGGGCCTGGAGCTTCGACTACCATCCGACGCGCGATCTCACCGAGAACGAAGTGCAGGCGATGAAAGACGGCAAGGGCATTCACGTGCGCTACATCCCGGGCACGTATATTCCGCTGCAGAACAAGACCAATAACTATCTGATGGATCGTGCCGCGCAAAAGGCGGGCATCACGTATAGCGGCGTGGAAGGCATTGCGATGCAGGACGCGTCGCTGCAGGAAAGCATGGGACCGATTCAGGACCGCACGCGCGAGAATCTCGTATCGACGGACAACGGCATCATCATGGTGCGTCACCGTTTGATGAAGGCAGCGCGTGCGCTCGCCGAGAAAGGCGTCGAGCCGCCCGGACGCGATCCGGAAGCGCAGAAAGTGCGCTCGGTCGCGATCGTCCTGCATCGCGACAAGCCGTTCAAGGAAGGCGCGCACGATGCGCTTCACGCCGAAGCGGGCAAGGCTCACACCACCATCTGACGAGCATGAACGAAGCACATCGACATAGCGAACCCTCGCGTACGTTCAAGGCAGCAGTTGCAGTCGAGCCATCACGCACGCAGATCCAGACGTTCGAGCGGCCTGCTGTCACGGCATCGACGGGACTGCTGCGTGTCGCGATCACGGGCGTGTGCGGCAGCGACGGCCCGTACTATCGGCAATTGCCGCAAAGTCGCGGACCGCTCATTCTCGGGCACGAGACGGTCGGGCATATCGAGGAAGCGGGCGAACTCGCGCGCGCCCGCTGGGGCCTGAAGGAAGGCGATTACGTCGCGCTGGAAGAGTACGTTCCGTGCGGCCATTGCGAGTACTGTCTCTCCAACGAGTTCCGGCTTTGCGATGCAACCGACTGGCGTCTCAATGGCCTGCGCTACGGCGCAACGGGTCTGCGCACCGCGCCGGGTTTCTGGGGCGGCTTCAGCCAGTATCAATACCTTCAGTTGAATACGGTGTTTCATCGCGTGCCTTCGAGCGTCGCGCCGAAGCATGCCGCGCTTGCGCTTCCGCTTGGCAACGGCATCGAGTGGGCTTATCTGCAAGGCGGCGCGGGACCGGGTCAGGCGGTCGTGATCCAGGGGCCGGGACAGCAAGGTTTGTCGTGCGTCGTCGCGGCGCGTGAAGCCGGCGCGGCAAAGATCATCGTGACGGGACTATCGACGAAAACAGATCGCGAGCGGCTCGAACTCGCGAAGCGTCTCGGCGCGGATCACACGATAGAAGTCGATCAGGAAGACGTGCTCGAACGCGTCGCCGAGCTGACCGGCGGCGCGATGGCGGACCTCGTCATCGATTGCGCATCGGGTGGTCCGTCGACGGTCACGTCTGCGATCCAGCTTGCGCGCAAGCGTGGCACGGTCGTGCTCGGCGGCCAGAAGCGCGTGCCGATTCCCGAGTTCAACAGCGACATGATCATTGCGCGCTTTCTCACGGTGAAGGGCATGCGCGGGCATAGCTATCAGTCGGTCGAACTCGCGCTGCAACTCATCGCCGCGAATCGTCACGATGTCACGCGCATGAGCACGCACACCTTCGGCCTCGACGACACCGATCTCGCATTGCGTACCTTGCAGGGCGAAGGCGTGGAAGGCGCGATTCACATGACGATCGATCCATGGAAGTGACGACATCCGATCATCACGCGCCCTCGGAAGCGCGCTTCAGAGTACGCGCTCCGAATTCCGCGCCGCGTCGCATCAGGGTCATTGCTCTTACGGATGACGATGCGGAAGTGAGAAGATGCGCCGAGCGCGCGCGAGCCGATGTGCAGTTCGTGCGCGCCAGCGGGCTTGCCGCGTTATTGCAGACCGAAGGCGCCGATGCCGCGAGCATCCTGCGCAGCGTCGATGCGAACACGTCCGCGTTCAATGCGTGGCTCGGCGCGCCGGACCTCGTGGTGATCGCGGGCCGCGAAGGCGACGATGCGCAAGCGGGCGCGGTGGCGGCGAAGGCGTATCGCAATCGCGGCGTGACAGTGTCGGGCGTGGTCGGCCCTTCTCGCGATGAACTCGCACGCGCCGACACGGCCGATCTGTTGCGTCCTCATTGCACGATGCTGATCCTGCCGGTAAGCGCGGGCTATCTGGACGATCTGCTCGCCGCGCTCGGCGCATGAACAACGCATTCGTTCACGCACGCGTGGACATGCAGGAGACAAGGCTGTGAAGCAAGACATCAATCGATGGTGGACCGTCCTCGGTGGCGCGATCTGCCTGTCTGTCGGCGCGGGCGTGATATCGGCGTTCATGTTCGGCACCTTCATCAAGGCGATCGCCGCCGAGAACGGCTGGAGCCGCGCGCAGGTCTCGCTTGGCCTCACCATCTTCGAGTTCGCGATGGGGCCGGGCACGATCGTGCTCGGCTCGCTCATCGACCGCTTCGGCGTGCGGCGCCCGACGATGCTGTTTCTGCTGCTGTTCGCAGGATCGATTGCGCTCGTCGGCGTGATACCGGTTTCGCTCGCGCTTTTCTGTCTGGTGTTCGTGACGGTCGGCTTCTTCGCGCCGGGCAGCAATGCGTTGCCGTACGCGAAGGTCGTGTGTGCGCGCTTCGATCATCGGCGTGGACTGGCGCTTGGATTGACGGTTGGTGGCACGGCTATCGGCGCGATGCTGATGCCGCAATATGCGGGCTATCTGCTGCGTCATTTCGGCTGGCGCACGGGTTATCTCGGCGTGGCCGCGTTGATGGCGGTGTTATCGATTCCCGCGCTCTACTTTCTCGTGAAGATGCCGCCCGGCGTCGACGAAGCGATCGCGCGCCGCGCGCGGGAAGCGTGTGCCGATCTGCCTTCGCTCTGGACTATCTTTCGTCATGACCGCACGTTTCGCTTGCTGGGCATCGCGATCTTCTGCATGTCGGGCGTGTTGCTTGCCTTGCTATCGCAACTCGTGCCGATGATGACCGATCGCGGCGAAACGGTACGCGCCGCAGGGACGATGCTTTCTGTTGCGGGACTGGCGTCGGCGGTTGGGCGCTTGTTCGCGGGCTATCTGATGGACCGCGTCCACGCGCCTCATGTCGCGGCGATGTCGTTTGGTCTGACGCTGTGCGGGGTGCTTATTCTCGCGGCAGGCGCGACGGGGAATGCGGCGATGGTGGCATCGGCGATGATCGGTGTCAGCATTGGGGCCGAGGCGGACATCATCACGTTCATCGTGAGCCGTTACTTCGATTTGCGCCTCTTCGGGCGCGTGTGTGGGGGTATGTGGGCTTGCTGGGGATGGGGAGCGGGGATCATGATTTTTCTTTCCGGCCTCTGTTATGACCTCACGCGGTCTTATCATCTGGCGTTGTGGGTGTTTTCGGGGCTCGTTGCCTTGTCGGTGATTTCTATTATCAGGTTAGGGCCTTATGTTTATCCTGAGCAAGGGGATCCTCGGAAGGGTTTGGATACTGCTTCTTCGGGTATCGGGATCGATAAGTCTTCTGCTGAAATTTCGTGAAATCCTGAATTGTTGTCGGTGTATTGGCACTGCCCCTCCCCGGGGCGGGGGTCACTTTCTTTGCTGCTGCAAAGAAAGTAACCAAAGAAAGCAGCTAGGGCACGGCCCGCGGTCACACGCAGTTTGGCCATGCTTGACAGATGCGGTGGGCTCAGTAGCGAGTGCCCTCATAGGCCACATCCGGCTTGGACCGCGCACGGTCTGTCACATCGCACCACGGAACAGACTGGTTCAGCACCAAATGGCTCCGGCCCGCTGCGCGGCCGACCGGTCCATCGGGTTTGCGTGTGCTTCTGCGTTTCTCTTTTCTCGTCGGTTTTCCCTTGCACACCGAACGGCAGCGCGTAGCGCTGTGCCGGAACTCTTTCGTGCTGAACCAGCGCCTTAAAAGTCCTCGCTCGGCAGACCGTGCGCGGTCCAAGCCCGAGGTGGCCTACGAGGGCACTCGCTACAGACGCCACGAGCGAGGAGAAGACTACCCAAATTGCGTGTGACCGCGGGCGGCTCGAGCTGCTTTCTTTGGTTACTTTCTTTGCAGCAGCAAAGAAAGTGACTGCCGCCCCGCACAGGGGCAACGCCAATAGACCGACAAGCTAACGGGATCCGGCGACAAAAAAAAATCAAAAATCAATCACAAGCCTCCCACTCTTCGACCCAGAGCAACAAATCAACATAGTCCGCGAAGAAGCCTGCTCACGCTCAGTGAGCACACTATCCCGATGATCCGGCGTCCCTTCCACCACATCCACCTGACATGCCCCACAAATCCCTTCTTCGCAGGAATAAGGCGCCGCAACCCCGCTTTCGCGCAAAACCTGCAGAATTGTCTTGCCAGCAGGCACCTCGAACTGCTGCCCCGTGCGATGCAACTGCACGACAAACCCGCCATCACAAGCAGCAACCGCCCGTGGCGCGAAGTATTCGACATGCACGCGTTCCTGATCGATCGAAGCGGTAGCGTCTTCATAGCCCTTCAGCATCGGCTGCGGCCCACAGCAATAGAAATGCGAGCCTTCGGGCGCACGAGCAACGATACCCGGCATATCAAGCACGCGACCTTCCTGCTCAGAATCGAAATGCAACCGCGCTTGCGGCAACGCAGTCAAGGTATCGAGAAATGCCGCTTCAGACCGCTCACGACACGCGTAATGCAACTCGAACGACCGGTTCAATCGCATCAGACGCTGCGCCATGCACCAGATCGGCGTAATGCCGATCCCCCCCGCGATCAACACGGTATGCGAAGCCGTCTCGCACAGAGGAAAGTTATTGCGCGGCCCGCCGATATCGAGCATCTGCCCGACGCGCAATTGCTCGTGCATGAATCGCGACCCGCCTCGGCTCGCGCGATCGCGCTTGATACCGATGAGGTACGCGCGCTCATCGCCATCCGCGGTCACGAGCGAATACTGCCGCATGAGCCCGCTCGGCATATGCACGTCGATATGCGCGCCCGGCTCCGCGCGCGGCAATGCCGCGTTGTCGGGACGGCGGATTTCGTAGACGTTGATATCGTCGGCGGCGTAACGGATGGCCGTCACGCGCATGTTCATCGGCGCATCGGCTGCGTTCATCTGCAAAGACATGAAACCACTCCTCCATACGTGCGGCGTCGTCGCGCCGCGAGATCAATCCTGTCCGGCGCGATGCGCGACGCTGGCGAGCACGCTCTTCATCGGCAAGCGCGGCTTGAGCGCAGCGGCAGTATCGAGCAGCATCTTGCGGAACACCTTCACCTGATCGGTCGTGAAGCGCGTGAGCAGGCCCGATACCGTCAGCGCGCCGAGCAGTTCGCCGCGCTCGTTCAGAAGCGGCACCGCGACCGCGGCGAGATCGGGATCGCGGTCTCCCTTCGATACGACCCAGCCGCGCGCGCGCACCGGCATGCTCGCTTCCTCGCCGCGCGATTGCGGATCGAACGCCCACAACACACGGCCCGCCGCACCGCCTTTCAACGGATGACGCGAACCCTCGTCCAGATGATGCCGCGCCGAACGCGACGAATTCACGCGATAGAGACAGATGCGCTCGTCACCGTCGCGCACATAGAACGACGCAGTCTCGCGCGTGAAAGTCGACAGCTTCTGCAGCGCGGGACGCACCAGATCTTCGAGACTCACGTCGGCCTGGCTCAACGCGCCGAGACGGCGCAATTCCGGACCCAGGGTGAAATGACCGCTCGCGTCGCGATCGAGGAAGCGCATGTGCACGAGCGACGCGCACAGCCGCAGGATCGTGCTCTTGTAAAAGCCCGAGCGCTGCGCGAGCAACGCAAGCGACAGCGCCTCGCCCGGCAGGCGAAAGCATTGAAGAATCGCAAGCGAACGCTCGACCGCTTCGACGCGCGGACGCTTGTCGTCGATCTCGTTCGCTTCATCGAATGACGCGTCGGCATGCGCCGCCTGCGCCGGGTGATCGAGGTTCATCGCATCGTCTCCTCACATTCGTTCATGACGAAATTTATAGCCCGCGGAAGAGGTTCTGTCCAACAGAATTTGTGCCGCTTGTCAGAACGCACGGCGAACCCTAATCTGCATTCACCTGAACACGGAGACGGAACATGCTGAGTGCAGCGATGAACGAAAGACTCACGCGCGTCGGCCCGGGCACGCCGGGCGGCGAACTGATGCGGCGCTACTGGATTCCGATCGCGCCATATTCGCAACTCGACGACGAAAACCCGGTGCACAAGGTGCGCGTGCTCGGTGAAGATCTCGTGCTCTACAAGGACAAAAGCGGCACGCTCGGTTTGATCGGCGATCGTTGTCTGCATCGCAACGTCGATTTGAAGTTCGGTATTCCCGATAACTGCGGTCTGCGCTGCCCGTATCACGGCTGGCTCTTCAACGAAGACGGCAAGTGCGTCGAGCGGCCGATGGAAGCCACGCCGCGCGGTGAGATCAAGCAGAAGCTGAAAGCCTATCCGGTGCAGGAACTGGGCGGACTCGTGTTCGCATATCTCGGGCCGCTTCCCGCGCCCGCGCTGCCGCGCTGGGACCTCTTCGTATGGCCGAACGCGATCCGCCAGATCGCCATCATGAAGATCGACTGCAACTGGCTGCAATGCCACGAGAACACTGGCGATCCGACGCACAGCGCCTGGGCGCACGGTCATATGTTCCAGTACGTGCTGGAAAAGCAGGGACGTTACGAAGAAGCCTCCGCGCGTGCCGAGCATACCTTGCATACGCGGCTGAAGACCGGCATCGGCATCAAGGAACTGTATGCGAATCCGAGCCAGCATGGCATTTCGAAAGGCGTGCGCTATTCGAAGGAGCTGGGCGCGGACGAAGACTACACGCGCGAACATTCGACCGTGATCTTTCCGTTCTTCACGCAGACGGGCAAGACCGGCGCGCCGCGCAGCGAGTATCAGATTCGCGTGCCGATCGACGACGAGCACACGTATCACATCTGTTATCAGGTCTATGCCGCGCCGCCGGGTGTCGACGCGCCGAAGCAGGACAGCGTGCCGTGGTACGAGCCGCCGCGTCACGACGAGAACGGCAAGCCGATCCTCGATTACGTACTGGCGCAGGACGCGCTCGTATGGGACGCACAAGGCGCAATCACCGATCGCTCGAAGGAACTGCTCGGCCGCACCGACATTCCCATCGTGCTGTTGCGCAGGCAGCTCGACGAGCAGATTCGACGCGTCGAGGAAGGGCTCGAACCGATCAACTTCTGGCGCGACGAATCGCCGGAGATCATCTATGGCTCGGGCGAGGCGCCGGACTACAGCAAGCCGCTGCTCAAGCATAACTTTCGCAAGCTCTATCATCGCGGCTTCTTCAATGACGATGCGGATCGCTACGGCCCGATCATCGAAGACGTGAAGGATCTGCATCGCCGCATCGAGGAAGCGGAAATCGCCGCGCGCGAAGCCAGCGCGAGCACGACCTGATCGAGCGCGAGAGAGGCTTGCGATGAAATACAGAAGCATCGGGCGCACGGATCTGAAGGTGTCCGAGATCGGTTTCGGCTGCGGCGGCAATGCAGGCCTCATGGTACGCGGCAGTTTCGAGGAGCAGTTGCGCATCGTCGAGGCGGCGCTCGAAGCGGGCATCAATTACTTCGATGTCGCGCCCGATTACATCGGCGCTGAAGCAAATCTGGGCCGCGTGCTGCGCACGCTTCGCGCGCGGCCGCTGCTCAACTCGAAGGTCGAGATACGCGCGGAGAATCTCGACGATATCGCCGAACATGTCGTGCGCTCTGTCGAATCGAGTCTGGAAGAACTGGGCGTCGATCATCTCGACGTGCTGCAGGTTCACAACGCGCCCGTGTGCGGAATGCGCGCGCCAGTTGGCCGCGACTATCACACGCTGGGCGTGCAGCATTTCTTCGCGCCACGCGGCGTGCTCGAAGGTGTGAGGCGTGTCATCGATGCGGGCAAGGTGCGATATGCCGGCTTCGTCTGTCGCGGCAACGATGCGCCTTACGTGCGCGAGCTGCTCGCAACCGGCATGTTCAGCCTGCTCAACGTGCCCTACACGCTGCTCAATCCGAGCGCGGGCATGGTGCTGCCCGCCAACCTTGCCGTCGACAAGGACGGCGGCGCCGTACTCGACGATGCGTACCGGGCCGGCGCGGGCGCCGCGATCTACAGCGTGCTCGCACGCGGCTTTCTGTCCGATCAGAGCATCGCGGGCGAGGGACATCATCCGCTCGCGCGCGATGTGTCCGGCAACGCCGCCGATGCCGGGACGATGCGCGAGCGCGCCGCGCGCGTGAGTTTCCTCGCGCGCGAATCGGGCATATCGCTCGCGCAGGCCGCCTTTCGTTTCGTGCTCGCGCATCCCGGCGTGACGACCGCGCTCGGCGGATTCTCCTCGATGGAGCAACTCAAAGAGCTATGCGCGGTTTCCGGCATGGGCCCGTTTCCCGACGCGCTCAACGCCCGGCTCGAACGCGTATGGCAAAGCAATTTCGCGGAAACGGCGTCATCATGACGAAGAAGGAGGTACGCGTCCCCATGACAATGACGAGAAGAGACGTGATGCGGCTTGCCGGCGCCACCTTCGCGCTCGGCGCGGCCGGACTTCCGCTCGCGGCCTGCGCGAAAGAATCGCAGCCGCAGCCGAATCTCGCGCTGGCGTCATACGAAGGTCCGGATCGCGCCGAAAAGATTCTCGCTGCCGCGAAGGAAGAAGGCGAACTGAACTTCTATACGTCGATCGCGCAGCCCGATGTCGCGCCGCTCATCGATCCTTTCGAATCGCGCTATGGCATCAAGGTCAATGTCTGGCGCGCGGGCGACGAGCAAGTGGTGCAACGCATCGTCGCGGAATCGCAGGGGCATCGTTATATCGTCGATGCGGTGCACACCGGTTCGTCGTATCTCGATGCGCTGCGGCGCGAGAAACTGCTCGCGCCGGTTTCATCGCCCGTGCTCGCGGAACTTGCGCCGCATGTCGTGCCCGAGCATCGGCAATGGGCATCGACGATGCTCTCGGTCTGGGTGCAGGCGTACAACATGCGGCTCATCAAACCCGCCGATCTGCCGAAGACCTACGACGATCTGCTCGCTTCGCACTGGAAGGGCAAGCTCGGCATCGAAGCGAAAAGCGCCGACTGGTTCGCGACAGTCGCGACGCAGATGGGCCGCGACAAGGGCATCGAGTTCTTCCGCACGCTGGTCGATACGAACGGCGTCGCGGCCCGCACGGGTAATTCGTTGCTGAACAATCTCGTGGTGGCGGGCGAAGTGCCGCTCGCGCTGGAGGTCTACAACTACATGCCCGCGCAGGCGAAGCGCCGTGGCGCGCCGATCGACTGGTTCGTGTTGCAGCCGGCGGCGGCCCGCGCGAACGGCGTCGCGCTCTTGACGCACGCGCCGCATCCGGCCGCCGCGCTGCTGCTCTATGACTATCTGTTATCGGTCGATGCGCAGCGCATTCTCGTGTCGCGCGACTATGTGCCGACGAATCGCAATGTCGCTTCGCCGATGCAGGGCGTCAACGTCGCGCTCGTCGATCCGGCCATGACGATGCAGGAACGAGGCCAATGGAACAGGACGTTCAATCAGATCTTCCTGCACGCATCGGGCTCGTGAAATGAATCGGCGGGACGGTACACTGTGGCTTCCGTCACGCTGATTCTTTACGATGAACCAACTCCTCGCCCTGCGCCCTTTCGTTCCTGCCAAGGATTTCGATCTGTCCAAACGCTTCTACGAAGCACTGGGCTTTCGCATCACGCATCAGGACGACAACATCGCGATGCTGAAGTCCGGCAGCGTCAGCTTCATCCTGCAGAACTTCTATGTGAAGGAATTCGCGGAAAACTGCATGCTGCAAATGCTCGTACGCGATGTCGACGCCTGGTGGCTCGAGACGAATCCCGAGGCGCTGGGCGAGCGCTTTCCCGTCAACCCCGCTCGCGCGCCCGCGATACAAAGCTGGGGAATGAAGGTCGGCTTCGTGTTCGATCCTTCGGGCGTGCTGTGGCACGTGGGCGAAGTGCCCTTCTGACGCGGATTTCGAACGCAATCATTTCGGCTTGAGCAGCACCTTGATCGAGTCGAGCGAATTCGCGACCGCGATAGCCTCGTCCCACTCTTCCAGCGTGAAGCCGTGCGTGACGATGCCCTTCGATGTGACGAGGCCGCGCGCGAGCAAATCGATCGCGATCGGATAACAATACGGCCCGAGATGCGCGCCGCGCACGTCGAGTTCCTTGCGGTCGCCGATGATCGACCAGTCGACAGTCGTATCGGCGCCGAACACCGAGAACTCGACGAAGCGTCCGAGCTTGCGAATCAGTTCCAGCCCTTGTGACACGCCCGCCGGCACGCCGGTCGTTTCGATATACACGTCGCAGCCGTAGCGGTCAGTGATCGAGCGGATCGTCTCCAGCGCGTCGTCGGTCTTCGGGTTGATCGTGATGTCCGCACCGTATTCGTGCGCCAGCGCGAGCCGCTCTTCGACGAGATCGATCACGACGAGTTTCTTCGGCGTCTTCAGATGCGCGACCTGCGTCATCATCAGGCCGAGCGGCCCGGCCCCCGCGATCACGACGACGTCATTCAACTGGATATCGCCGCGATTCACCGTATGGATCGCGCAGGCGAGCGGCTCGATGATCGCCGCGTCTTCGAGCGAGATGCCATCGGGAATCTTGTGGACGATCGCCGTCGGCGGAAAGCGCATGTACTCGGCCATGCCGCCATCGGCCACTTCGCGCTGAAAGCCGAAGATATTGTGCACTTCGCACATCCAGTATTCGCCGGACTTGCAATAGCGGCATTTCGCGCAGGGCACGATCTGCTCGGCGATCACGCGATCGCCCTTCCGCACGCCGAAGTGCTCTTGCGCGCCTTCGCCCAGTTCTTCGACATAACCGAAGAACTCATGTCCCGGAATGACCGGCGCCTTCACCCACGGGTTGGGACCGCCCCAGAACATCTTCGCGCCCGACCAGCATTTGCAGTCGCTCGCGCAGATGCCGCATGCGGCGATGCGAATCACGAGTTCGTTTCTCGCGGCGCTCGGACGCTGCACGCGCTCCACCCGATAGTCTTTCGGTGCGCGGCATACGATCGCCGTCATCTCTGAATCGGCCATGACGTATCTCCGTGTCGTTATATGATGAATGGCGAACTCATGCTTCCAGGACGATCTGCACCTTCACGTCGGTCGGCACGCCGCTCGCCGCTTCCTCGAACGCCCTGATGCCTTCCGCAAACGGGAAGGTCCGCGAGATGAACGGTTTTACGTCGAGCCTGCCAGAGGCGATCAACTGAATCGCGCGCGGAAAAATGTTTGCATAGCGAAATACCGATTCGATGCGCGCTTCCTTGATCTGCACCGCGACGACATCGAGCGGAATCGCCCGCTGCGGCATGCCGACGAGCACGAGGCAGCCGCCCGGACACAACAGATCGACGATGCCTTCGAACGCCTTCTCGTTGCCGCTCGCCTCGAACACGATGTCCGCGCCCCAGCCGTCCGTGAGTTCATGCACCACATCGAGCGCGCGCTGCTCACGGATGTTCACCGCCGTGACGCCCCGCACGCCGCCGATCAGATCGAGCTTCTCCGGCACGAGATCGCACACGATGGCACGGCTGCATCCGCCCGCGAGCGCGGCGAGCGCGCACATCATGCCGATCGTCCCCGCGCCGAGCACCACGGCCACATCGCCCGGCTTGATCGCCGCTTTCTTGGCGGCCTGCAAGCCGATCGACAATGGCTCGACGATCGCGCCTTCCGCAAAGCTCACGTTGTCCGGCAGCTTGTACGTGAACGCGGCCGGATGCACGACAAAAGGCGCGAGGCAGCCATGCACCGGCGGCGTCGCCCAGAAGCGCACTTTGGGATCGAGGTTATAGAGACCCTCGCGCGACGCGCGCGACTCCATGTCCGGCACGCCCGGCTCCATGCACACGCGATCGCCCGCCTTCAGATGCTTCACGTCCTCGCCGACTTCGACGACCGTGCCCGATGCCTCGTGCCCCAGCACCATCGGCTCGTTCACGACGAAGGGCCCGATGCGGCCGTGCTGATAGTAGTGAATGTCGCTGCCGCAAATGCCGACCGTATGAATCCTGATACGCACGTCGCGCGGGCCCACGACCTGCGGCAGGCTGAACGGACGCAGGCTGATGCGTTTTGCTTCCTCTAGAACCAGTGCTTCCATCGTCGTTCCTTTGACAGAAAATATGCGCTATCAGTATCAGCAGGACTGGAATCCGCCGTCGACCAGCAGGCTCACTCCGCTCACCATGCTCGAATCGTCGCTGAGTAGATAGGCGATCGTGCGCGCCACTTCCACCGGCTGAACAAAACGGTTCATCGGAATGCGCGCCAGCATCGGTGCGGATTTGGCGGGATCGCTCCAGGCGCGTTCGCCCATCGGCGTCATCGTGACGGTCGGGAGCACGGCGTTCACGCGAATGCCGTGCGGGCCGAGTTCGTTGGCCATCACGCGCGTCAGCGCGTCGAGTCCGCCTTTCGATGCGCAATACGCCGCGTGCAGCGCAAAGCCCACATTCGCCGACAGGCTCGATACGTTGACGATCGATCCACCCGCGCCGCGCGCGATCATGCTTTTCGCGCACTCCTGCGCGACGATCATCGTGGCGCGCAGATTCACGTTCATGGTCAGATCGAAGGCTTCGATGGTCGTGTTGAGAAACGGCTCCAGCACGGCAATGCCCGCGTTGTTCACGAGCAGATCGACGGGCTGCACGGCGCGCGCGGCCTCGCGCGCCGCGTTGGCGTCGGCGAGATCGACGGCGATGATTTCGCAACCCGTCTCGTTCTTCAACGCGTCGAGATCGGCGGCGCTGCGGCTCAGCGCGATCACGCGCGCGCCGCGTTCGATCAGCAGATGAACCGTCGCATGGCCAATGCCCTTGCCCGCGCCCGTGACGAGCACGGTCTTGCCCGCGAACTCGCGGTTTCTGTCGATGGTCGTCATGGTGTCATCTTTCAAGGCCTTTTCAAGGCTCCTCGCAGAGACGTCGCGCGGTGTCTTCATCGGTCACGAGCACGGACGGATAGCGCCCGCGCAACGCCGCGCGCGTCACATGAAACTTCTTCTTGCCGCCGCTCACGAGAATCACGCGCTTGATCTTGCGCAGATCGTCCAGCGTGATCGCCACGGTGCGGCGGTTCAGCGGATGGTCGATCAGCTCGCCGTCCTCATCCATGAAATGACCGAGCATGTCGCCGACGGCGCCCGCCTTTTGCAGCGTGCGCAACTGCTCGGGGTTGTCGATGCCGTAGGTCACCACGAGCGATTCCGTCAGATCGCCGCAGGTGAGCAATGCGAGGTCGGCATTGCGCGCGAGTTCATAGGTCTCGCGCACGGTGTCTTCCTGGAGGATCACGTCGCGCGCTTTCTGACTGCTCACGTAGATCGGCGCGGCGAAGAGATAACCATCGGCGCGGCAGATGTTCGCGAAGTCCGACACGATATCGAACGTGTTGATGCTCGGGCAATGCGACAGGCCGCCCTGCAACGACACCGCCGACACCGCGCCATAAGTGCGCTGCGGCATCGCGCGCAGCACGGCGCGGATCGTGCGGCCCCAGCCCAGGCCGATGGTTTGCCCTGCAACGATCTGCTTGGCGAAGTACGCGGCCGCGCCGATGCCGAGCGCCGCGTTGTTCGCTTCGTTGTTCGCACCGCTCGGCACGACCACCGCGCATTCGAGGCCGAAGCGCTTCGCGAGCGCCTCCTCCAGTGCGACGCACGGCGCGATCTTGCTGTTGATCGTGATCTGCACGAGGCCGGATTCGCGGCTCGCCGCAAGCAGCCGGTTCACGCGCACCCGGTTGCTGCCGATGCGCTGCGCGATCTCCTGCTGCGTCAGATTGCCGACGTAGTAGTGCCACGCGACGCGCGCCTGCAACTCTTCTTCCGAGTCGATGGAATCGTCCACTTCGGCGATGGCGATGGGCGGTGCGCTCTTGCTCATGTCGTTTCGTTGTTCATTGAAAGGACGCGATTCTATTTCACCGCGCCCATCGTCAGGCCTTGCACCAGTCGGCCCGAGACGAGCAATGCGAAGATCACCATCGGCAGCACGATCAGCGTGCCCGTCGCCATGATTTCGCCCCACGGCAACTCATAGCCGCTCATGTAGCTCGTCGCGGCGACGGGTGATGTGATCGCGTCGCTGCGCGTCAGCACGAGCGCATAGAGCAGATCGTTCCACGAGAAGATGAACGCGAAGATCGCCGACACCACGATGCCCGGCATCGCGAGCGGCAGGTTGATGCGCCAGAACACGCGCCAGGGCGATGCGCCATCGAGCCGCGCGGCTTCGTCGAGTTCCACGGGAATGTTGCGGAACTGGTCCGTGCAGATCCATACGACGATCGGCAGCGAGAACGTCAGATAGAGCAGGATCAGCACGATATGGGTATCGACGAGATCGAGCTTCGTCGCGATCAGGAAGAACGGCACCGCGAGCACGACCGGGCTCACCATGCGGTTCGAGATGAACCAGAACCACAGGTCTTCCTTGCCGCGGAATTCATAGCGCGCGAGCGCGTACGCCGCGGGCGCGCCGAGCAGGATCGCGAGCACCGTCGTGCTGCTCGCGATGATCAGCGAGTTCAGGAGACTGCCAGCGACGTCATGCTCGAACAGCGCCGCCGAGTAGTGATGGAACGTCGGCGAGAACAGCCATTTCGGCGGATACGCGAGCGCGTCGGCCTGGCTTTTCAGGCTCGTCGTGACCATCCAGTAGAACGGAAACACGGACGACATGAACACAACGACGAGGCCGAGAAAATGCCATACGGTGGCGCGCTTTCTTGCCGCGCGCGCACGCTTCGCGCGTTGCGTGGTCTGCAAAGTCGGTGAACTCACGCGGCCTCCCGATACACGAAACGGATATAAAGACGTGACAACACGATCGTCAGGATGAGCAGGATGATCGCCTGCGCGGATGCCAGGCCCTGATCGAAGAGACGAAAGCCCACGCGCTGGATATAGACGCTGATGAACTCCGTCGCGGCACCGGGCCCGCCGCGCGTCATCGTGAAGACGGCGTCGAACATCTTGAGCATGTCGGCGGAACGGAGAATGAGAATGGCAGTCAGGCCCGGCAGCAGGTAAGGCCGCTGGAGATGCCAGAGGATCATGCTCCACTTGGGCGTTTCGAGGCGCGCGGCCTCTTCCGCTTCCTTAGGCACCATCGAGAGTCCGGCCAGCAGGATCAGCGCGCAGAACGGCGTCCACTGCCAGACATCCATGATCATCACGGAGACGAACGCGAGCGTCGGGTCCGCGAGCCAGTCTTGCGGCGGAATGCCGAGCAAGCCCGTCAGATAGTTCGCCACACCGAACTGCCGGTTGAAGAGCAGACGCCCGATGAGGCCCACCACCGCATACGTCGTGGCCATTGGGATCACGAGGCTCACACGTGCGACCGCGCGCATCCAGCGCAAGTCCGTGCGATGCAGCAGAAGCGCGGCGAACAGGCCGAGCGCGACTTCGATCGGCAACGTGAGGCACAGGAACAGCGCGGTGCGCCCGAGTGCTTCCCAGAAGGTCGGATCGGTCAGCGTCGCGATGTAGTTGTCGACGCCGACCCATGGCGTGCCCGAGGCGAGATCCGCGAGCTTGTACTGATGAAACGAGTTGTAGAGCGCGAGCAGCAGTGGATAGACGCCGATGATCGCGAGCGCGGCGATCGCGGGAATCAGGAACCAGAAGGCGGGCGAACGCGGCAGGATGCCGAAGTAACGCGCGGGCTTGCGCGGTCCTCGCGCGTGCAGTGCGGGTGATGCCATTCGATCGCCTCCGGTTCCTTGAACTTACTTCAGCAAGGGCTTCTTGCCGTCGTAATAGCCCGCTTTCTTCAGGATGTCCTCGGTCTTCTGACCGATGGTCTGCGCGCCCTCCTTCACCGTCACCTGACCGAGCATCATCTTGCTGCCCCATTCTCCGATGACTTCCGACACCGCCGGCCATTCGGGGAAGCGCGGACGATAATCCGGCACGCCGCCTTGCCACGATTCGACCATCGGCTTGACGAACGGATACTTGTCCTGCACGGCCTTGTCCTGATAGATAGCCATGCGCGCCGGCACGCCGCCCGCTTCGAGGTAAGGCTTCGCCATGGCTTCGGACGTGATCCATTGAATAAAGAGCCACGACGCCGCCTGCTTCTTCGCATTCGACTTCGCGTTCACCGCGAGCGAGAAGCCGCCGAGCGCGGGCTTCAGACCAGCAGGGCCTTTGGGCTCGGTGGTGATCGCGAGACAGTTACCGAGCTTCGACTTGCTGGGATCGGTAAGCGTCGGATAAAACGCGGACCATTCGGTGATCATCGCGACCTGACCTTGCGCGAGCGCATTCACCGCTTCCGCATGATCGAAATCGACGATGCCCGGCGGCATGTACTTCATCAGCTTCTGCCGATATTCCAGGCCCGCCTGCGATTGCGGCGACATCAGGTTCGACTTGAACTTCGCGTCGAGCAGCGAGCCGCCGTTCGGCCACAGCACGCGCATGAAGCTATCCGCCGATTGCGTTTCGCCGCGCCGCGATTGCAGCGCGAACGCGAACTTGTCGCCCTTCGTGAGCTTCGGCGCGTAGGTGGTGAGGAGTTCGTCCCAGGTCTTCGGCGGCTCGTCGAAGCCTGCGTCCTTCAGCATGCACTTGTTGTAGAACATGAGGCCCGAATAGTTATCGAACGGCAGGCCGTAGGCGACCTTGTCCCATGTGCCGAACGAATCGAGCAGGATCGGGAAGAAGCCCTTGAGGTTAAGGTTCGGGTCCGCGAGCTTGGGGTCGTCGGTGAACTTCTTGATCGGCACGAGCCATTTGTTGCTCGCGAATTCACCGATCCACACCACGTCGACGAGCACGATGTCCTGATCGCCGCCGCCGACGAAGTTGAGCACTTCCTTCTCGCGCGTGTTCTCGTACGGGATCACGTCCCAGCGCACCTTGATGCCCGTCTCTTTCTCGAACTGCGGGATCAGTTGCTGCGCCGCCTTGTAGCCCGGCCGATCCAGAAAGATGGCCTTGATCGTGGTGCCCGAATATGGCTGCGCCGCTTCCTTCAGAGTCCAGGCCTGCGCATTCGAGGCGGCGAACGCCGCGCTCGCCGCCAATAGCGCGACCGCGGCGACGTGTTTGATCGGGCCGAGTTGCGTGGCCGGGATGAAGCGCTTCTTCATGCCTGTCTCCTTGGTTTTTATCGAGCGGGTACGGCTTGCGGATTCGTCTGCCTCGTCCTTCGTTTCACTTGTAATTTCGGTTTTACAATTGTATATTTTGGCGCGAACAGGTTGTCAAGAACAAATTCGACGATGCATCCCGATGCTGCGCTGCCGCAGCAGCACACAGGAGACACGTATGAGCGCAGTTCATTTGCAGCAGATCCGCAAGACCTTTGCGGGCGTGGAGGTGTTGAAGGGCATCGACATCGAAGTGACCGATCGCGAGTTCATGGTTTTCGTCGGTCCTTCGGGGTGCGGAAAATCCACCTTGCTGCGCACCATCGCCGGACTCGAACGCAGCGATTCAGGCCAGGTCCTGATCGGCGGCGAGGACGTCACCGATCTCGAACCATCGCAACGCGGCGTCGCGATGGTGTTTCAGTCGTATGCGCTCTATCCGCACATGTCGGTGTACGAGAACATCGCGTTCGGGCTGCGCATGCTCAAGCTGCCCGAAGCGCAGATCAAGGAGCGCGTGCATCGCGCGGCGGAGATTCTGCAGATCGGTCAGTTGCTCGAACGGCGTCCGCGCGCGCTGTCGGGCGGACAGCGTCAGCGCGTCGCCATCGGCCGCTCGATCGTGCGCGAGCCGAAAGTCTTTCTCTTCGACGAACCGCTCTCCAATCTCGATGCCGCCTTGCGCGTGCAGATGCGCCTCGAACTCATCAAGCTGCACAAGCAACTCAACGCGACGATGATCTACGTCACGCACGATCAGACCGAAGCCATGACCATGGCCGATCGCATCGTCGTGCTGAATCACGGGCGCGTCGAGCAGATCGGTTCGCCGCTGGAGCTGTATCGCACGCCGCATAACCGTTTCGTCGCGGGCTTCATCGGCTCGCCGAAGATGAACTTCATGGACGTGCGGGTGATGCGCGTCGATGCGGCGGGCGTCACCATCGAGCTGCCCGGCGGCGAGACGCTCACGCTGCCGTTCGCGGGATCGTCGGTGAAGGCGGGCGAGACGCTCACGCTCGGCATCCGGCCCGAGCATTTCATCGAAGCGAGCGGCGGCGATATCGACAGCGGTCTCACCGGCGAAGTCATGGTGATCGAGCATCTCGGCGGCGAGACGCTGCTGCATTTGCGTTTGCCGAACGAACTCGTGATTCAGGTGAAGGGTTCGGGCGAATCGACAGCGGTGGAAGGACAGCGGCTGAACGCGGGCTTCAGCATCCGGCACGTTCATCTGTTCCGCGAAGACGGCAGCGCGCTGGAACGCATGCGGCCGGTCGCGCAGACGGCGACCGCCTGACGATCAAGTTCACGGGAAAACTGCCGTAAACGAGGATAAGCAGCGCATCCGCGCGCCGCAGACTTTCGTCCGCATTCCGTGAACCCCATGGCATTCCCCATTCGCTCGCTCGCGGCGTGGGCCATCGTGCTCGCGCTCGTCATCGGCTCGTCATCGTCGACGCGCGCCGCCATCGGCAGCGTCGAGTTGCCCGTCACGCTCACCATCTTCGATGTCTGCACGCTCGACACCAACGCGCATCAGCCAGCGGTCGCGTGCTCGGCGGGCGGACAGTACCGCATTCTGACCGGCGAATACTTCGCGAGCTTTCAGGTAGCCGATGTAAGGCGCAAAGGAAATCCGTCGATCGTCGAAATCGCGTTCTGAACGACCGTTTCGATGCGGTCGAAATTACCTCCCATCGTTACAATCTCTCACGTCTTATGTCTGAGGAATAAACAAAAATGAAAGCGTCCACCGAGACGCCAGCGCAGCGACGGAGATGAAGCAAACGTTGGCGAGCACGGACACCTAAAAAAATAACGAGGTGAAGAATGCGTCGTCAGTCGATCGCGGTTTCATTCGTATCACTCGCGCTGGCCACCGGGCCGCTCATTCCATCTGGCGTCGGCGCGGCCACCCGCACCACCACTTTCACGGTGTCCCTCACGCTGCAGAACGATTGCCAGATCGCGGCCAATCCGCTGAACTTCGGCAATTCGGGCGTCATCGCGGCGAACATCGACCAGACCACGACGCTTTCGGTCACCTGCTCCAATGGCGCCGCATATAACGTCGGCCTGGACGCGGGCTCGGTCACCGGCTCGACCATTCCGAACCGCCTGCTTTCGGGCACCGGCACGCCCGCGCCGACGGTCGGCTACCAGCTCTATCGGGATGCCGCGCGCACGCTCGTCTGGGGGCAGACGGTCGGCACGGATACGCAATCGGGCACCGGCACGGGCGCCGCGCAGACTTTGACGGTCTATGGCCGCGTCGCGCCGCAGAACACGCCCGCCGCCGGCACGTATACGTCGACTGTCACCGCGACCATTACTTTCTAGGCATGCGCGATCCGCAGTTTGAACGGGCCGCGCGACGGCTCGGGAGGCGCGCTGTCGCTTGCGTTTTCGCGTCGGTCATGGGGCTGTCGATGACGCATGTCGCGTCGGCGGCGGCGTTGCAGGTGTCGCCGATCCGGCTCGATCTGTCCGCCGACAAACCCGCCGCCGCGCTCACGCTGCACAACGACGGCGCCGTGCCGCTCAATGCGCAGGTGCGCGTGTTCGCGTGGACGCAGTCGCTCGACGAAGACCATCTGGAACGCACGGCGGCGATCGTCGCGAGTCCGCCGATCGTACGCATCGCGCCCAACGGCGATCAGACGATCCGCATCCTGCGGGTGAGCAACGCGCCGCTCGAGCGCGAGGAGACCTACCGCCTGCTGATCGACGAGATTCCCAACGGGCAAGGCGCGTCGGCGACGGGCGTACGCATGCAATTGCGCTATTCGGTGCCGGTGTTCGTGGGCGCATCCGATGAGCGCGCGCCGCCGCTCGCCCTGACGCTCGAACGAAACGATGCGCAGGACGGCGCCCCGCTGATGCTGCGCGCGTCGAACCGCACCGATCTCCACGTGCAACTGAGCCGCGTGCGCCTCGACTGGGGGAACGGCCAGTCGACACCCGTGTCCGCGGGCCTGCTCGGCTATGCGCTGCCGCGCGCGACACGCCGCTGGCCCGTGCCCAACGCGCCCGCGAACGTCACCTCGGCGACGGTGCATGCGCTCGTCAACGGCGAGCCGGTGACGGTGCGCGTGAGCGTCGGCGGGCCGCCGACTGATCGCTGAGCCGTGGATGCGATGCCACGTTCGTCGTCGTCGACGTTCCCGCACACGCTGGATGGCGCCGCTCTGCGTGCTCGCGTCGATGTGCGCGCAGACGCGAGCCGATGACATGTCCGCGATGCTCGCCGCCGTATCGAAAGCCGCGCTGCCGGTCGCGGGCAATGCCGTATCGAACGCTCAGGGCGCGTTGTATCTCGAAGTCGCGATCAACGGCACGTCGACGCAGAAGATCGCGCAATTCTTCGTGACCGACACGATGATCTACGCGAGCGCCGACGAACTGCGCGACATCGGCCTCAGAACCGACGATCTGCAGCCTGACGCGCAAGGCCGCATCGCGCTCGGTTTCGTGCCGGGCCTGCGCTATACGTATCGGCCGGAGCGGCAGCGCATCGATTTCGACGCGAGCGACGCGCGCCGCCTGCCCGCCTCGCTCGCCAACACGCCCGCGCGCCCGCCGACGACCGCGACGGGCACGGGCCTCGTCATCAACTACGAAGCGAGCGTGCAGACCAACTCGCCGACGCAATACGGCCTCTACAGCGAGCAACGCTTCTTCTATCCCGGCGGCGTGCTCGACAACACCGGCACCGCGTACTGGTATGCGGATCGACGCCGCTACGTGCGGCTCGATACGTCGTGGACGCATTCGGACACCGCATCGCTCGTGACGACGCGTCTGGGCGACACGATCTCGTCGTCGCTCACGTGGACGCGGCCGGTACGCATGGGCGGCGCGCAGGTGTCGCGCGATTTCGGCCTGCGCCCCGATCTGATCACGTATCCGGTGCCCGCGCTCGCCGGTTCGGCGGCGGTGCCGAGCGCCGTCGATCTCTATGTGAACAACGTGCGTCAGTTCAGCGGCAATGCACCGTCGGGGCCGTTCGTCATCAACGCCGTGCCGGCCATCAACGGCGCGGGCGAAGCCGTCATCGTGAGCCGCGACGTGCTCGGGCGCAGCGTGATGACCACCGTGCCGCTCTACATCGATGCGCGCCTGCTCGCGCGCGGCCTCACCGATTTTTCCGTCGAAGCCGGTTTCGTGCGGCGTGCGTATGCATTGCGCTCGTTCGACTATGCGGGCGATCCGTCGATTTCCGCGTCGCTGCGGCGCGGCGTCACCGATACGTTCACCTTCGAAGCCCACGGCGAAGCGACACGCGGCGTGTACAACGCGGGCATCGGCATGTTGTTCGGTATCGGGCAGGCGGGCGTGTTCAACGTCTCGCTCGCGGGCAGCGCGGGCAACGGCGGCGCGAACACCGCGCAGGTCTATGCGTATCCGCCCGGCTTCTTCGACGGCTTCGCGAACGAAGCGACGCCCATCGTCGTGCAGCCGGCCAAAGGCGGCGGCGGCATGCAGGTCTCGGCGGGATGGCAATGGCGCACGCTGGAGCTTTCCATCGATCTGCAAGCCCAAAAGGCGAGCGCGCATTACAGCGACCTCGCCTCCGCCGAAGGCACGCCCGTGCCGCGCTCGACCTATCGCGCGACGCTTGCCGCGCCGCTGCGCGTGTTCGGTTCGACCAGCACCGCGAGCGCGAGCTTCGTCGGGCTCGACGATCCGTATTACGGCGATTCGCGCATCGGCTCGCTCGCTTACACGACGACGCTGCCGCACGGCACGTCGCTTTCCGCGAGCGTGTATCACGACTTCGGCGACACGCATAACACCGGCGTGTTCGTCGCACTGAGTTTTGCGCTCGGCGGCGCGCTCAATGCGAGCGTCGATGCGGGCGCCGATCACGGCAAGCCGCTCTTCGGCGCCGCCGTCACGAAGACCGCCGACTACGGCGGCGGCTTCGGCTGGCAAGTGCAGACCGCGCGCCAGAACGGCATCCAGCAGTCGCTTGCGCAAGGCGCGTATCGCGGTCGCTACGGCGATCTGCTCGCGACCGTCGCAAACGTGGACTCGCGCGTGTACGGCGAGCTCGACGCGTCGGGCTCGCTCGTGCTGATGGCGGGCGACGTGCTCGCGGGCCGCCGCATCGACGATGCCTTCGCGCTCGTCTCCACCGATGGCGTCGCGAACGTGCCCGTGCTGCACGAGAACCGCGAGATCGGCAAGACCAATGGCGCGGGGCATCTGCTCGTGCCGGATCTCGTCGCGTATCAGGCGAACCATCTCGCGATCGATCCGCTGGACCTGCCCGCCGATACCGCCGTCGGCACGACGCAGCTCAATCTCGCGCCGCAGGCGCGCGCCGGCGTGCTTGCGCGTTTTCCGCTGCGCGGCTTCACGGGCGCGCAACTGCAACTCGTCGATGCGGGCGGCAAGCCCTTGCCGGCGGGCACGGAGCTTACGCATCGCGAAACGGGCAAGCACTATGTGGTGGGGTACGACGGCCTCGCCTTCATCGACGATCTCGCTCGCTCGAACATGCTCGATGCGTCCGTGGCCGGCAAGCACTGCGAAGCGAGCGTGCCTTACGAGGCGCAAGGCCACGGCCTGCCGACGCTCGGGCCGTTCACCTGCGGAGACGTATCGCGATGACACGCCTCGCGCTTTTCATCGCACTGATGCTGCTGTCGATCGCGCCCGTTCGCGCGCAGGTCTGCACGGTGTCGATATCGAGCATCAACTTCGGCTCGATCGCGCCCGCGACTTCCTCGAGCGCGAGCGTATCGGGGTCCGTCACGGTGACGTGCACCGGTTTCGTGCTGAATTTGCCGGTGCGCGCGTGCATCAACATCGGTACGGGCACAGCCGGCGCGTCGTATGCGCCGCGTCTCGCCGCGAACGGCGCGAACACGCTGCAATACAACCTCTACGCCGATACGACCGGCAGCACCGTGTGGGGCTCGCGCCATTCGGCGAGCTATGGCGCCGTCGCGGTCGACATTCCGCTCACGCTCGCGCTCGGCATCGCGTCGGGCAGCCGCACGATTCCGTTCTATGCGCGCATGCCTGCGGGACAGACATCGCTTGTCGCGGGCGTCTATACGTCGACGTTTTCCGGTGCGACGCAGGCCGAAATGACGTATCAGCAGTACTTGTTATCTGCGCCCTCATGCTCGACGCTCACCGCGAATTCGAATCCGCTTTCGTTCACGGTATCGGCGACCGTGATCAACGATTGCACGCTCGCCGCGACCAATATCAACTTCGGCACGGCAGGCGTGCTGAACAGCGCGCTATCGGCGAGCGGCACGCTGAGCGTCGCATGCACCAGCGATGATCCGTACTCCATTGCGCTTTCGGCGGGCAGCGGCAGCGGCGCGAGCGTCGCGGACCGGCGCATGACGAAGGCCGGCGGCAGCGAGCAGGTGCGCTATCAGCTTTACCAGAACGCCGCGTTCACGACCCCCTGGGGCGATGGCACCGGCGGCACCGCCACCGTGGCCGGCACCGGCACCGGCGCGAGCCAGGCAATCACTGTCTACGCGCGCGTCCTGCCGCAAGCGACGCCGAGCGCGGGTAACTATATGGATACGATCGTCGCGACGATCACGTATTGAAGTATCGACACTAGTCGGGATTACAAATGTTCCAGAATCGACATGCACATACTGCAAACGGCATAACAACGCACTCCTGCCTTATGTGCGCCACCCCACATAACCGTAACGCGTCACGGTTTCGTTACGTAACTGCCGGCGTGTCGCGGTGCGTTATGGCGCAATCGTGACAAAGTGCGACGGGGCGCAAACGTTGGCGCTGCGGGCTTCTGGCCTTAACGCATGCTTCGTTGCGCACCCATATTGCGTCTGGCACGACTCGTGCGACCGCATGCACGACCAACTGGAGGGGATGGTTACAGCATGAAAAGAACGACACACGGCTCGCCTGTCGCGAACGCCGCGCCGAACTCAGCTCATGCATTCAGGCATCGCGTGCTCCAGGGCCTGAAGGCCGGAGAGTTCTGCATCGCCTATCAGGGAATCTACCGAGTCGACAGCGGCGAGCTGACCCAAATGGAAGCGCTGATTCGCTGGCGTCATCCGGAGTACGGCGTATTGCTGCCAGGCGCATTCAGCGAGGCGTTCAAGGATGCCGAGATCATGCGCGAACTGACGTGGTTCGTGCTGGACGCGGTGGCGTCCGAGATCGCGGCATGGCGCGCGCGCGGCGGCGTACATTACGCGGTGGCGGTGAACGTGCCGCCATCGGTTGCGGCGTTGCCGGGCTTCGCCGAGCGACTGGAATCGATCTGTCGCACGCATGGCGTCGCGCCGGATTGCATCCAGCTCGAATTGCTGGAGAGCGAGGATCTGACGCGCATGCCGTCGATGCCGAAGGTGGTGCGACGGTTGAGGAACAAGGGCGTGAGTGTCGCGATGGACGATTTCGGCACGGGTTACTCGTGTCTCGCCGCGCTCGGGCCGATCGATTTCGGGACGGTGAAGATCGCGAAGGAACTGCTGTCCGAAGCGCCCCGTTGTCCGAACGCGCGCATCGTGTTTTCGTCGGTGCTTGCGCTTCTGACGCGGTTGAAGGTGGCGATCGTCGTCGAAGGCGTGGAGACGGCCGCGCAGGCGCAATGGATCGCGCAATGGCCGCATGTGCTCGCGCAGGGATTCTTTCTGGCGCGGCCGGTGTTCGGCATCGACAACGTGCCCGGTGCGCGGCTCGCAAGTGCGGCGGCGCGGCGCAGGCCGGCGCGGAGGGATATCAGGCTTGCCGATGCGGCTTGATTGCTTGATTCAAGGAGTGAAGTGCTTCTGGCAGCCCTCGTAAAGCCAGGATTTCCAGAGCGCCCCGGACGGCACCGGAAAGGACGCATCGTCGAGCAAATTGCGCGACGGCTGCGCGAAAAACGTCGTCGAAGAGAATCGGCTTTCGTGGGTCCGATGCGCAGCACTACAGCATCGATCTGCCGGTCGCGAAAGCGCTGGGCGATCCGCCGGTCGAGCGTACGTCGCGCAGTCCGCGGATCAACGCGACGTTGTCGTATCAGCTCGATTGAGCGCGCGACGCGCTCGGCGCCCGTTACGGCGCCGAAGCGGGCGCGGGCTTGCCCGCCTTCTGCGCGTTGATCTTCGCCTGCGCGTTCTGCAGATTCTGCGGATAGTTGGTCTGCTCGCCGGCCGGGTTATAGCCGTTCTTCTCCAGTTCTTTCAATTCGGCGTTCTTCTTCGCGCGCGCCGCCTTGCGTTCGGCTTTCTTGACCTGCTTCGGCGTGGATGCCGCCGTGTCCTGCGCCTGCGCGACGGGCATCGCGACGAGCGCGGCGACGGACATGGCGATGGCGGCCAACGGTATGCGTTTGTTCATGATCGATCTTCTCCAGATGGATGACGACAGTTGACAACGACGCCTGCGAGGATCGCGTCAGCAATCCGCGATCCTCGCGCGGCACATCAGCATGGCGCGCCAAAACCGGCCGCGAGCGATTTCCCGCCCGTTCACCGGTCGACGATGCGGCTCAGATTCCCGCGCACGCGCTGCAAGAGCGCGATCAACTGTTCGCTTTCCTGGCGGCTGAATCCGGCGAGCGCCTCCGACGTGATTTCATCGCCGACGCGCCGCGCGCGGTCAAGCGCCTTTTCCGCCTTCGCGGTCATGCTCACCTGCCGTTCGCGGCGGTCGTCGGGGTTCGGGCGGCGCTCGATCCAGCCGCCCTCCTCCATCCGGTCGAGCAGCCGTCCGGCGGAAATCGGTGCGACTTCGAGCAGCCCCGCGAGCCGCGCCTGGTTCACCTCGCCGTAATGCGAGAGATACGCGAGCACGCGGCACTGCGCGCGCGTGAGATTGAGCGATGACTTCGCCAGTACGTCGAACCGGTTGCCGCACAGGCGATCCACGTCCGCGACCAGAAAGCCGAAGCGTTTGTCGAGTTGGGTTTCCATCGCGCGATTATAGGTAAGAGCTTTCGACGCGTGCACACGTTCATCGGCAGAAATGCGCCGTATAATAAGCCTGCTTATCATAACCTTACTTACAAAGCCGCCGCCCCGCGGCTCAGTCCATGTCCTCCGAAGTCTCCACGGAAAGCGCCGCGGCACCTCTGAACCGCGGCATGCTGACCGTCGCGATCATGCTCGCGACGCTGATCCAGACGCTCGACAGCACCATCGCGAACGTGGCGCTGCCGCATATGCAGGGCAGCCTGTCGGCGTCGCAGGACGAGATCACGTGGGTGCTGACCTCGTATATCGTCGCGGCGGCGATCGCGACGCCCCTCACCGGCTGGCTTTCGGACCGGTTGAGCGTGAAGCGGCTGCTGTGCATATCGATTGCGGGCTTCACGGTGGCGTCGGCGTTGTGCGGGCTGTCGGAGACGCTCGCGCAGATCGTCGGTTCGCGGCTGTTGCAGGGCGTTTTCGGGGCGTCGCTCGTGCCGCTGTCGCAATCTATTTTGCTCGACATCAACCCGCGCGAGAAACAGGGCCAGGCGATGGCCGTCTGGGGCATGGGCGTGATGGTCGGGCCGATTCTCGGTCCGACGCTCGGCGGCTGGCTCACCGACAGCTACAACTGGCGCTGGGTATTTTTTATCAACGTGCCGATCGGCGCGTTCGCGCTGTTCGGCGTATCGACCTTTCTGCCCGCGCAGGCCGCCCGGCGCGCCGTGAAATTCGACGCCTTCGGCTTCGCGACGCTCGGCCTTGCGATCGGCGCGTTCCAGGCGATGCTCGATCGCGGTGAACAGCTCGACTGGTTCGGCTCGATGGAGATCCGCATCGAGGCTTTGCTCGCGGCGCTCGCCTTCGTGTTTTTCATCGCGCACACGGCGACGGCGGGCCAGCGTTCGTTCTTCAAATACCAGTTGCTGAAGGATCGCAACTTCGCGACGGGCACCTGCTTCATCTTCGTGATCGGCGCGGTGATGTACGCGACGCGCGCGCTCCTGCCGCCGATGCTGCAGAACCTGATGAACTATCCGGTCGCGACGACGGGTCTCGTCACGGCGCCGAGCGGCGCGGGCACGATGATCGCGATGCTCATTGCCGGACGGCTCCTGAAGCACATCGATGCGCGCTTGCTGTTGCTGTCGGGGTTCCTGATTTCGGCGCTCGCGCTCTGGCAGATGATGCAGTACACGATCGTGCTGTCGGCCTCGGATATCGTGTGGCCGGGCGTGATTCAGGGCTTCGGACTGGGGCTCGTGTTCGTGCCGCTGTCGGCGCTGACGTTCTCGACGCTCACGCCCGAACTGCGCGCCGACGGCACCGCCACCTACAGCCTCATGCGCAATATCGGCAGCAGTATCGGCATTTCGGTCGTGCAGACGCTGATGACCCGCAACACGCAGGTCGCGCACGCGGACCTCGCCGCGCAGGTGACGCCGTTCAATCCGGCGATGCAGTCGGTGCTGTCGAGCGGCTCGATGCAGGACATGGCGATGCTGAATCAGACCATCACGCAGCAGGCGTCGATGATCGCGTATCTCAACGACTTCAAGCTGATGTTCGTGGCGACCCTGCTGGTGGTGCCGCTGTTGCTGCTGATCCGGCCCGCACGCAAGGCGGCTGCGGATGAAGCCGTCCCGCATGCGGCGATGGATTGAGCGCGGCCATCGCGATAGACACGATAGCCGCGCCGGTGCGTGTGCCGGCTACTTGCGCTTCTTGCGGGCGGGACGCCCGACAGTTTCTTTGTGCTTCGGTTTCGCAGCAGGGGCGACGAACGCTTTGAGTTCGTCCGCGATGCGCCCGATCACACGGTCCCAGTCGCCCGCCTGCGTCTGACGGAAGAGACGCATCGACGGATACCAAGGCGTGTCGTCGCGTCCGGTAAGCCACCGCCAGCACTGGTCGAAGCGCGACAGCACCCACACCGGCCTGTTCAGCGCGCCGGCCAGGTGCGCAGTGGACGTATCGACCGCAATCACGAGATCGAGATTCTCGATGATCGCGGCGGTATCGGCGAAATCGGTCACATCGCTCATCGGATCGAAGGGACGCAGCGTTTCCGGGATCTCGCTGATTTGCGGCCGCGTCGTCGCGCCCAGTTGCAGGCTGACGAATGTCGCGCCGGGAACCTGCAGAAGCGGCACGAGCTGGCGCGCGTGAATCGAGCGGCGCCTGTCGACCGCAGCGGCGAGCTTCACGCCAGACCGGCTTTCGCCCGCCCAGACGAGGCCGATTCTCGGCCTCGCGCTGGGCAGGCGCATCTTCCAGGTTTCGACGAGACTGGCGGGTGCATGCAGATAAGGAACCAGCGCAGGTACCGTCTCGAGCGTCGTGTGGAACCGCAGCGGCAGGCTCATCATGAAGCACCAGAAATCCTGCTTCGGCAGGCCGTGCAAATCGCTGCTGCGGATGCACGCGTCGACTTCCTCGATGCCTTCGACTAGCCGAGCGAGCGCCGGCTCGCAGACCACGGTCAGCCGCTTGACACCCTTCGCTTTCAGGAGCGGCAGATATCGGCAGAACTGTAGCGTGTCCCCCAGACCCTGCTCCGACAATATGACGATCGATTTGCCCTGCAACGTTTCACCTTTCCACTGCGGATAGGCGAGGCCCGGCTCTCGCTGGTGCGTATCCGCACGACGCATGGAAAAGCGCGACTCGTAAAGCATCCAGCCTTCGGCCAACTGACCCTTGGCGAGCAACACGAGCGCCAGATTCGCTTCGAGATCGGGATCGGATGGCCGCAGCCTCAGTCCGCTTCGATAAGCCGATTCAGCCTCGTCCATACGCTTCAGGCGGTGCAACACACGGCCGAGGTTGTGCCAGGCGTCTACGAAGGCCGGATCGAGATCCAGCGCCCGCCGCAGCGATGCTTCCGCTTCCGCGAGCCGGCCTGCTTCCATCAACGTCGTACCGAGGTTGTAGTGCGCGGGCGCTCGATGGGCATCCAGGCTCAGCGCCGTACGCAACGCCGCTTCGGCCTCTTCCAGGCGATCCTGTCCGAGCAGCACGGCGCCGCGATTCAAGTGCGCCTCGCCGTACGCAGGATCGAGCCTCACGGCTTCATCGCAAGCCGCGTTTGCTTCGTCCAGCCGGCCGGCGAGTGTCAGCGCCGCGGCGCGAGCTGAATGAGCGCGGATATCGGCCGGATCGAGTTCGATCGCATGCCGGTAGAACGCGTGTGCATCTTCGTAGCGCTCGAGCATGTGCATCGCTCGCCCAAGGTTGCGATGCACGCCGGGAAAGCGCGCGTCGAGCGTAAGGACGTGACGAAGCGCCGTTTCGGCTTCGCCGGCGCGCCCGAGATCGAGCAGCACAATGGCCAGGTTGTAATGCGCGGCCGGGTCGAGCGCATCGAGTTCGATCGCGCGCAGGAAGATGGATTCGGCCTGCTGCTTGCGACCCTGCTCCCGCAGGACGCTGCCGAGACTTGCGGCATACAGTGCCTGCTCGTCCAGCGCAACAGCCTGACGGATCAGGTCCTCGGCTTTATCGAGGGCGCCGCTCTCACGGCAAATCAATCCAAGCAAATGCAACGAGTCGGCATGGCGCGGGTTCTCCGCGAGCACGGCGCGATAGCCAGATTCGGCTTCCTGCGTGCGGCCCGCGCGATGCGCTTCGAGCGTACTGTCAAAGAGAGACATAGAGAAAACACTAGTTCGAGGAAGTCCGATTATCGATGCCGAGTGCCGGAGACTTGTCGAAAAGTGTTCCGTTCCACGCAACGGATCCGGCGCACGCCCGCTTCAGACTGTGACCTCCCCCCGCTCCAGCATCACCCCGAACGCATCCGCCGACAAAGGCATCGCCAGCAAGAACCCCTGCATCTCATCGCACATCATGTCCTGCAGCCTGTCGAGTTGCGAACCCGTCTCCACGCCTTCCGCGACCACATCCATATCGAGCGAATGCGCGAGCGCGATGATCGCCGACACGATCGCCCGCCCTTCCTGCCCGTTTTCATCGAGCCCGTTCGTGAAGAATCTGTCGATCTTCAACTGCTTCGCGCGAAAGCGCTGCAAATACGCCAGACTCGAATAGCCCGTGCCGAAATCGTCGATTGCGATCTCGAAGCCATTTTCCTGAAACGCACGAATCATCTCGATGGTGCGCGGCGCGTCCTGCATCGCCACCGTCTCGGTGATCTCGAACATGATCTGCTCGCTCGGCACGCTTTCCTCATGCATGATCTTGAGGATGTTCGCGACCAGATCCGCCTCGTTCATCTGCCGCGGCGACAGATTGATCGCCACCTTCACCGGCGGCCGCCCCTCCGCACGCCAGCGCGAAAGATGCTGGCACGTCTCGCGCACGACCCAGTAGCCGATCGGCACGATCTGCCCGGAACGCTCCGCGATCGGAATGAATTCGAGCGGCGTCAGCGTGCCGATGTCCGGATGGTCCAGCCGGATCAACGCCTCCGCGCCCGCCAGCTCGCCGCTCTTTCCGCGAAACTTCGGCTGGAACAGCAGATAGAAATGGCCACCGTTCAACGCCTCGTGCAGCGCCTGTTGAATCTGCAAGGTCCGCACCGCCGCCTCGTTCATGCTCGCCTCGAAGAAGCGATACGTGCTGCGCCCGCCGCGCTTCGCCTCGTACATCGCGACGTCGGCGTGCTTGAGCAGCGACTCGACGCTGTCGCCATCCTGCGGATACAGCGCGATGCCGATGCTCGGCATCACCTGCAACGGATGATTGGCCACGAGCAAACCCCTTTTCATCGCTTCGAGGATGCGCTCGGCCAGCGTCTGCGCATCGGTCGGCGCATGCATGTTTTCCAGCATCACGACGAACTCGTCGCCGCCCAGACGCGCCACCGTATCGCCGCCGCGCACGCATTCCTGCAGGCGTCGCGCAAACGCCTTCAGTACTTCGTCGCCGACCGTATGGCCGAGCGAATCGTTGATCGTCTTGAAGCCGTCGAGGTCCATGAAGAGGATCGCAAAGCGGCTGTCGCTGTGCCTCGCGCTTCTGATCGCGCGCTCGATGCGCTCGTTCATCGTGCGGCGGTTCGGCAGATCCGTGAGCGTGTCGAAGGTCGCCATCCGCACGATCTGGCCGTTCAGCCGCGAGACGGAACCGGCCAGCAACGCCGTGCGCGCGTCGAAGCGCGACAGCACGAGCGTGATGATCAGGATCGCCAGCGTGAACAGCACGACGGTCGTGGCAAGCCAGTTCGCGTCGACGTCGTTCGCCGCGCCGCAGATCGAGCCCGGCAGAAAGTTCGCCGCCGCGTTGCCGGTGTAATGCATGCCGGTGATCGCAATGCCCATCACCAGCGCCGACACCAGGCGCTTCGCGAGCACGTTCATCTGCTTCGCGTCCGACAGCGTATGCGCGATCCACAGCGCCGCGCCCGACGCGACCACGGCAATCGCGATCGACGCGGCGAACAGGCGCGGATCGTACTGGATCGCGGGCCGCATCCGCATCGCGGCGTCGCCGGTGTAATGCATCGCGGCGATGCCCGCGCCCATCAGCACGCTGCTCGCGACGAGCCGGCGTGCCGTCAGCCGCTTGCTTGTGATGACATGGAGCGCGAAAAACGATACGAGCACCGCGATACCGAGCGACCCGGCGGTGATCTTGAAGTCATAGCCGAGTGGAATCGGCAGCTCGAAGGCGAGCACGCCGATGAAATGCATCGACCAGATGCCGATGCCCATCGACGCCGCGCCCCCCGCCAGCCAGATGTGCCGAGTGCGCGAATGCGCGAGCATAGTGATGCGCCCCGAAATATCGAGCGCGGTAAAGGAAGCGAGCGTCGCGACAACCAGCGATGCCGCAACCAGCCAGAAGTTGTAGGTGCCGTGCATAAGTGCCAGTTAGCCGAAGACTTATTTGCGTGAGCGTCTTATCGGCCGGGGTCCGGCAATCTTTAGACTCCAAATGAGAAATACTCGCAACGCGCGCCGCCCGCGCGTCAAAGTTGCGAATCGAGCAGCGCGACGATGCGTTCCAGCAGCTTTTCGGTGAGCGGACGACGGCGCCAGTCGTCGAGCGTGATGCGTTTCGCGTGGGCGACGTCGTCGGCGAAAATCGCGGTCTGGCGGCGCGCGAAATCCCGGTCGTAGATGTTGAGGTTGGCCTCGTCGTTCAGCTTGAACGAGCGGCTGTCGAAATTGGTGGAACCGACCGACACGAGATATTCGTCGACGACGATGAGCTTGCAGTGGAACATCGTCGGCTGATACTCGTAGATTTCGACGCCCGCCGCGAGCAGATCGCCCCAGCACGCGCGCGACGCCTCGCGCACCGTGTGCGTGTCGATGCGCTTGCCCGGCGTGATGATGTGCACGGCCACGCCGCGCTTCGCCGCTTCGACGATCGCGTTGATCGTCAGCTTGTCGGGCACGAAGTACGCGCTCGACAAATGGATGGAATGCGTCGCGGCGGTGATCGCCATGAGGTACATCAACTGCATATCGTCGCTGCCGCCCGAGGGCGAGCTGCTGAACATGTGCGCGAGACCGTCGCCCGCGGGTTCGATCTTCGGAAAATAGCGCGGGCCGTGCAGCACGTTGCCGGTCGCCTTGATCCAGTTGTCCATGAAGACCGCCTGCATCTGCCCGACCGCCGCGCCTTCGACGCGAAAATGCGTGTCGCGCCAGTGCTTCTCGTCCTGCGCGTGCCCGGTCCATTCCTCGGCGATCCCGACGCCGCCCGTGAAGCCGATGCGCCCGTCGATCACGAGCAGCTTGCGGTGCGTGCGGTCGTTCATGCGCCCGAGCCCGCTCCAGTGCGGCTTGTGATACTGGACGACTTCCGCGCCCGCCTCACGCAGCATGCGCAAATAGCGCTTGTCCATTTTCGAGGTGCCGACCCAGTCGAGCAGCACATGCACCGCGACGCCCGCGCGCGCCTGATCGGACAGTGCCTGGGCGACCTCCTCGCCGATCGCGCCCGACCAGTAGATGAACGTTTCGAAGGTGATCGTCTCCCGCGCCGAGCGGATGCCCGCCAGCATCGACGGAAAAATCTCGTCGCCGTTCAGAAGCACTTCGAAGCGGTTGCCGCCGACCACGGGTGGCCCGAGCAGCAGACCCATCGAGCGGACGAACTGCGGGTCGTCGCTTGGGTACAGCCGTTCGATCTTGTGCTCGATCTTCTTCTCGCCGCTCGTCAGATTCGCGATGATCAGCACGACGACGAGCGTCACGACAACGGTCAGGACAATCAGGGCAATCGTTGGCATGCGCGGCCTCGCGGGGCGAACATTCGTCCGGAATCGCCAGTGTAAGCACGTTCCGGACCGCGCGGCGTCATGCTGGCTCAGCTTTTCGCCGGCATCCAGCCCTGCGTCTGGCCGAGCTTCGCAATCTGCTTGGCGATGGAGTCGCCGAGGCGCTTCTCGTCTGACGACACGCCCGCGTGCTTCGTCTCCGATACCGCGTGCAGTCCGCCCGATACCGCGAGCGAACTCGCCACATGCCCCGCCGCCGCGCCGACGCCCGCCATTTCCGCGACGCCCGGCGCATGGCCGCTGTCGGCCTTGGCGTCGAACTGTTCGAGCAGCTGCGGCGCGCCATGCGCGGGCTTGAAGACGAGCTGCACGGTCGCGCCGACCTTGCTTTCGCCCGCGCCGAGGCCGATCAGCATGCGGCGGCGGCGATTGCCCGCATCGATCGTATCGAAGTTGCCCTGGACGACCAGCACGCTCCGGTCTTCCGGCGGCGGCACGTCGGCGCGGACGGCGGGGAGGCCCATCGACTGAAGTTTGGCGACGATCTCGTTCGCGACTTCCTCGCGCGCCGCGACGGCGTCCTGCGCTTGCTTCTGCGCCTGCGAGTCACCGGACATCGCCGCGCCGATCTTCGAGATCATGCCGTGATTGTCGAGCTTGACTTCGCTGGCGTCGCTGGCGAAAGCGTAGACGTAGATCGTGTCCGGGCGCAGGGCGGGCGCGGCCGCGACGGTCTGCACGGACTGGCCGCCGTACTGGTTGAACTGGCTGGCGGCCTGTGCGGGGTTGCTCGCGCAGCCCGCCAGCAGCGCCGTGCCGACGACGAGTCCGGCGAGCGCCGCGCCGCGCGCCTTGTTGATGATCGAACTGAACGACGAGAATTTGATCGAGCTGGACATGTTGCATCTCCGTACCGGCCGCGCCGGGAATCGTGAATGGTCGAATTCGTGGATGCGTGAGTCGGCTGTCGGTTCTCGTTGTTGTTCGGGTCTCGCTGGGTTCCCGATCACGCAGACGCAACTATGGAGGATGGCCGCGCGGCAGGCCATCGAGCATTTATGTCGCGCGATTTCACGGGCGCGGAAGGCCCGTGGGACAAGGCTTCAGCGGGTGATTTCGCGGCGCGGCAGGCCGGCTGCAGAACACGCCGCTTGTGGTTACCATGTCCGGCACGCGTCGCGCAGGTCGTCGGCGCACTCCGCAAACTTGCCAAGGAGCAGAGATGGATCTGAAGATCGGTAACAAGCTCGCGCTGGTGTCCGGCTCGACCAAGGGCATTGGTCACGCCATCGCGGTGGCGCTGGCGCGCGAGGGCGCGCGCGTGATCGTCAACGGCCGCTCGCAGGGGTCGGTCGATACCGCGCTCGCGAAACTGCGCGAACTCGCGCCGGGCGCGCAGGCCGAAGGCTTTGCCGGCGACGTCTCCGATGCCGCGCAGGTCGACGCGCTCGTGCAGCGCTTCCCGCACGTCGATATCCTCGTGAACAACATGGGCATCTTCGATCCGAAGCCGTTCGAAGAGATTCCCGACGACGAATGGCTGCGCTTTTTCAATGCCAACGTGATGTCGGGCGTGCGGCTCTCGCGCGCCTATCTGCCGAAGATGAAGGAGAAGAACTGGGGCCGTGTGGTGTTCATCAGCAGCGAGAGCGGCGTGCAGATTCCCGTCGAGATGATTCACTACGGCATGACGAAATCGGCGCAGATTTCGCTCGCGCGCGGCCTCGCGGAGACCTGCACGGGCACGGGCGTCACGGTCAATTCGGTGTTGCCGGGTCCGACGAGTTCCGAGGGCGTCACCGAGTTCGTCGAGAAGCTCTCTGGCGGAAAAAGCTTTCACGAGTTCGAGCAGCAGTTCTTCGAGGAAGCGCGCCCGACCTCGATTCTCAAGCGCTTCATCACGCCCGAGGAAATCGCCAGCATGGTGGCTTTCGTGTGCTCGGAGTTGTCCTCGGCGACCAACGGCGCGGCGTTGCGCGCGGACGGCGGCGTGATTCGCGCGGCCTTCTGAAGCTATCCGCCGATGAGTTCGCGCGCTCGCCCGAGCGCCTCGACGATCGCCGCGACGGTTCGATCCCGCGCGGCTTCGTCGTTCTGCCGCAGCGCGTACGAAGGGTGATACGTCGCGACGACAAACTTGTCGCGATACGGCACGACGCGCCCGACATGCGCCGATAACGTCGCGCGACGGCCGAACAGCGCCGCGAGCGCGGTCGCGCCGAGCGTGACGATCACGCGCGCGCCGACGTCATGCAGTTCCTGTTCGAGCCAGTACGAGCACGCTTCGACTTCCTGCTGCGCCGGCGTCTTGTGCAGCCGCCGCTTGCCGCGCGGCTCCCACTTGAAATGCTTCACCGCGTTGGTCAGATACACCTGCTCGCGCGGCACGCCGGCCTGTCGCATGGCGTCGTCGAGCAATTGCCCCGCCGGGCCGACGAACGGCTCGCCCTTCAGATCCTCCTGATCGCCGGGCTGTTCGCCGAGCAGCATGATGCGGGCATCCGCCGGACCCGCGCCACGCACCGCCTGCGTCGCGTTGCGCCACAGATCGCAGCGGCGGCAGGTGTCGAGTGACGTGGGGGCGTCGCGTTCGGGCTGGGCCTCCTCCGCTTCCACCTGCACCGCCTTGCCGCCGAGCGCGCCGACGCTCTTCGCCTGCGCGACGCGCCGCGCCCCGCCGCGCGCATCGCTGACGAGCTTCGGAATCAGCGCGCCTTCCGGCAGCCCCTTCCAGAAACGCACCGGCATGTGTTGTTCGAGCGCGGATTCGTTCAGCCGCGCCGGGTTGAAGATGCTGCGGTAATAGGTCATCCAGAGCGCTTCGGCGGCGTCGGGCGTATCGACCGCGTGTTCCGATGCGAGCGCGCGGCGGCGCTCCAGTTTCAGGCGCGCGCCGTCGAACATCGCCGCGCCATCGGGCGTCGCGATCAGCCAGGTCGAGCGTCCCATGCGCGCCGCGAAATGGTCCGCGCCCCAGGCGAGCACGTCG
Source organism: Burkholderia sp. THE68 (assembly GCF_009938265.1). Lineage (NCBI taxonomy): Bacteria > Pseudomonadati > Pseudomonadota > Betaproteobacteria > Burkholderiales > Burkholderiaceae > Burkholderia > Burkholderia sp. THE68. The sequence goes on along the minus strand of NZ_AP022319.1, from coordinate 1,207,421 downwards.
TGATCGGGCTCGTACCAGGCGACATACTCGGGCGCGCCGAGCGAGGCGTCGCGCTGGCGAAAGCGCACGTACGCGATCATGTCGTGCTGCGCGCGTCGCACCGCCTTGGCCATTTTGTAGAGGCGCGCGCCGTCTTCATCGGCGGCCGATGCAACCGCGCGATCGCCCCGCGACCAGCGCCACAGCACGCGATAGAGAAAGCCCCAGCGGCGCGCGTCGCGAAAATGCGCGGCGTCTTTCAGCAGCGATGCGAGTTCCCGCGATACGCGGATTTGCGGCGCTTCCGCCACCTTCGCCGATGGCGCGGCTTCATCGAACAAGGCGGGCTCGACCTGCGACGTGCGCCAGTCGACCGATTCGGGCGCGAGTCCTTGCGCGAGCGCGTCGAGCGCGGCGGCGCGCCAGGCGTCGAAATCGTCGTCGATGGCGATGAGGTGCATCAGAGGAGCGACAGCTGCACCGGCTCCGTCGCGAGCGCGCGCCGCAGATTGTCCGACGGCGCTTCGGACAGCGGCGGCCGATAATCCGCCACGACGACGAACGGCTTCACCTTGTCCATGCTGCAGCGCAGCCGCACGAGATCCTGATAACGCACGCGCCGCGCGCGCCGCAATTCGACAATGCGCTTGGCGTTGCGCATGCCGATGCCCGGCACACGCGCGATCGTGCGCGCGGGCGCGACGTTCAGATCGACCGGAAAGCGGTCCCGATTCGCGAGCGCCCAGGCGAGTTTCGGATCGACGTCGAGCGGCAGATTGCCGGCATCGCCGAGCAGTTCCGACGCGGCGAAACCGTAGCCGCGCATCAGAAAATCCGCCTGATACAGGCGATGTTCGCGCAAGAGCGGCGGCGCCTTCGACGGCACGCCCGAGGGGCTGTCGGGAATCGGGCTGAAGGCCGAGTAATAAACGCGCTTCAGTTGATAGGAGCCGTAGAGCGTTTCAGCGGTGCCGAGGATGGTGCGGTCGTCGGTTTCATCGGCGCCGACGATCATCTGCGTGCTCTGCCCCGCCGGCGCGAATTTCGGCGCGCGCGGTTCCGCTTCGGATTCCTCGCGCGCGACCCGGATGTTGCCCATCGCCAGCTTGATCGTGCGGCCGCTTTTTTCCGGCGCGAGACGTTCGAGGCTGATTTCCGTCGGCAATTCTATGTTCACGCTCAGACGGTCGGCGTAGCGGCCAGCCTGCGCGATGAGACCGGGATCGGCATCGGGAATCGTCTTCAGATGGATATAGCCGCGAAACTGGTGCTTTTCGCGCAGCAATTTCGCGACGAGAACGAGCTGTTCCATCGTGTAGTTCGACGAACGAATCACGCCGGAACTGAGAAACAGGCCGTCGATGTAATTGCGGCGATAAAAATCCAGCGTGAGATTCACGACTTCCTCGGGCGTGAAGCGGGCGCGCGGCACGTTGCTGGAGCGGCGGTTGATGCAGTAACGGCAGTCGTAGAGACAAAAGTTCGTCAAAAGAATCTTGAGCAGCGAGACGCACCGGCCGTCGGGCGTGAAGCTGTGGCAGATGCCCGAACCGGTGCTGGCGCCAAGGCCGTCGATGCCGCGCGACTCGCGTTTCGGCGAGCCGCCGCTCGCGCATGACGCGTCGTACTTGGCGGCGTCGGCGAGGATTTCGAGCTTTTCGGAGAGATCCATCTTTACGATTGTACTGTATGTTTATACAGTATTCACGGTGAGTCGCTAAGTCAAACGTTTTGTTATTGCGCACACTTCGCGCCTGCCCGGTCGCTCTCCCACGGCATGGCGATTGCGCAAGAAAGACGGCGGCGGCCAGCATTTCGCGAGGCGGCACGCATCGAGACTATCGATCAACGGGAGGACACCATGAAGAACGCAAAGAGAAGCCTGCTTGTTTCGGCCATGATTCTGAGTCTGTCGGGCGCGGCGTTCGCGCAGGGCGCAGGCGGTGGAGCAGGCGGCGGTTCAGCGGGCGGCAACGGAGCCGGACAAGGCGGCACCGGCATGAGTACGCCGAACGCCAACGGCGTGACGGGCTCGACATCGGGCGCATCGGGCGCGAATACGATGGGCTCGTCGCAAAGCAACAAGATGCACAAGAACAAGAAGAGCAGCTCGGGCGGTTCCGATTCGGGCACGTCGGGCGGCGGCGCGGCCAAGACGTATTGACGTCGTTGTCAGCGCGCGCGGGCTTTGCGAAAGCCCGCGCGCGCTTTTCGATCCCCTCCGAAGTATCCCTGCCAGATAGGGATTTCTCCCGCTCCTTCATCACCGTACTGTAGTGCCTGAGCGCTATCCATCGCGCCGGGCGAGTACTCGTTTCGGCCGTTTTGCCGCTGCGCTCGATCCCGTCCATCGACAAAGCTGCAAGGAGTCCGAGAATCGTGTTCCCGGCTGCTTGTGCATTCGTTTCAAGGAGCTGGAACATGAAGGCGAAAACCAAACCGCAATTCTTCGCGATGATGGCTGCGTGCGCGCTCGTGACCACGGTCGGCAGCATCGGCGCGGCGCACGCTCAGGGCATGCCCGCGGACGCGCAGCAAACCGTACAGACGATGCGCCCGATGTATATGTCGCAGGCCACGCCCGATCAGTCGCAGACTGCTGCGATGCCCGCGCCGCAAGCCGATGAATCGGCATACGGCGGCATGTCGGCAGGCGCGAGCGCATCCGCGAGCGGCCGCCGTCAGGGCGGCTGCGGCGACGCACCGCGCTGCGACATCTTCTTCGGTCAATGATCGGTCAAAGGCTTTGCGTCGCGGGCGTGCGCAAGCGCCGTTCGTGACGCATTACCCGATGCGGGTCGTCCACGCGAACGTCGCGCTGACCGACTCGCCCGGCTCCAGCACCTCGCCGCCCTTCAGCGCGCGCGCCACATCCAGATTCACCCAGTCCGCCACGTTGCTCACCGGCTCCACGCAAAGCAGCCCGGGATGCGCAGAGGGCGCGTACACCACCATGTGATCGAACGGCGCGTTGGCGCTCAACGTGATCGCGCGGCCTTCGTCGGGCCACGCGATCGTCGCCGTGCGCGACCAGCCGGCGAAGTTATTGTCGAGATCGAACGCATCGGCGGACATGCCATCGCTGGACGCCATCGCATCGATGCACGGATGCGGACCCGCGTGCGTCGGCAGCAGATCCGGCGTGCTGTGCCACATCGCGGCGACGCGCGCATGCACGCGCGTGTTTCGCGTGCGCGGATAGTAGGGGTGATGGCCCATGCCGAACGGCATCGGCCGATCGGCCAGATTGCGCGCGGACATCGTGACGCTCAGTGTGTCCGCATCGAGCGCGATGTCCTGCGTCGCTTCATAAGCGAATGGCCAGTGCCGCGCCGCTTCACGCGAAGGCTCGTGCAGCAGGTGCAAGCGCGCCCGCGAAGCCGAGACTTCCTCCACGCGCCAGCCCAGACGCCACGCGTTGCCGTGCAGCGCGTGGGCGAAACCGTTGCCGTCATCGGAAAGATCGACGAGCGCGCCGTCGAACATGAAGCGCGCGTCGCGGATACGATTGCAATACGGCAAGAGCGGAAAGCTCGCCATGCCGAGCGGATCGCGCGCGGCCAGCGCGGCGGGCGTAGCGGGACGCAGCCAGTCGATCACGCGGCCATCGCGCAGTTCGTCGAACGCCGCGATCGCGCCGCCGACATGCGGCGCGAGCAGCACGCGGCGCGCGCCATGACGCAGCTCGACGAACGCTTCGGACAGTGCGGCGCTCAATATGCGAACTGCCGGTAATTTTCGTCGAACGTGCGCGCCGTCGCCTCGACGAGTGGATTGAAGCGCAACAGACGCCGTGCGCGCGCGGGCAATGCGGCGAACACGTCGCGCGGCACGTCGATATGCACCTCCGGCCGGAAATACCACGCGCGGCTATAGCCGATCACGACCATCGGACGCGGCTCTCCGTCCAGGTTCGGCGTGCCGCGATGCAGGCCGCGCACATCGCGAATCATCACGTCACCGAGGTTCATCGGCACGCGTTCGGCGGCAAAGCGCCCCGCTTCCAGGCCGGCATACGCGTCGTCGCGCGACATGCGATGCGTGCCGCGCGTCGTTTCGAGCGGACCGTTGCGATCATCGACATCGACCAGCGGGAAATTCACCGCGAGCTGGAACGAAGGCGTTTCGGGCGCATCGTCGAACAGCGGCGGCGTGTCGCGATGCCAGTCCTGATATTCGGAGCCGTGCACGGGCGTATCGGTGGCGAGCTGGCACATCACCGGATCGCGCCCGGCCACGCGCTCCACGATACCGACGATGTCCGCATCGCAAAAGATCGATGGGTCCGCGAACTCGCCCTCGAACGGCAGCGTGACGTAATAGCGGCCCGGTCCGCGATTGCCGCTCGTGGCAGCTGCGCGCGCTGCATCCACATGCGGTTGCAAGAGCGGCGCAAATGCATTGCGCCAGGCTTCGAGCGTCGCGCGCGGGAAATGGTCGCGCAGCAGCACGAAACCGTCTCGTTCGAACGCTTCGGCAAGCGCGTCTCGCGTGCCCTCGTCGTACCTGCCCATGCGCCGTCTCCTCGTCGCGAGTCCGGGGACAGAATCGCATGCACGTAATCCATTCGTCAATATTATTAGTAATAACCGGTGAAAACCCTGAGTCGAAATGCCCAATAAACACGTGCTTTCTGCGCGGTTCATCACTAATATTAGTGGCAGATTTTCGCGGCCCGCCACGCTTCGTATGCGTGGCGTCCAGCCGCCCGACGCACTCCGCAAAATGAAAAAAACCACCCAACGCCGCCCGACGATGACCGACATCGCGAAACTCACCGGAGTCTCGCAATCGACGGTCTCGCTCGTGCTGAACAACGCAAGCGGCGCGAAGTTCTCCGACACCACGCGCGACAAGGTGCTGCGCGCCGCGCAGGAACTCGGCTATCGCATGACGCAGCGCGAGCCGGTCGCGGCGCTCGAGAGCCAGGGCGAACGCAATCTGATCGTCTATCTCGCCGACGAAATCTCGACGAGCCCGCACCCGGTCGTGAGCATCGACGGCGCGCGCGATGCGGCGTTCGCCAACGGCCGCATGCTCGCGGTCTATTCGACGCACGGCAACGCGGAAATCGAAGCGAGCGTGCTCGACGCGACGCTCGGCAATCCGAACGTGCTCGGCGTGATCTACGCGACGGTCTACACGCGCCGCGTCACGCTGCCCGCCGTGCTCGCCCGCGTGCCGACCGTGCTGCTGAACTGCTACACGAACGATGCGAGCGTGTCGTCGGTCGTGCCCGCCGAGGTCGCGGGCGGGCATACGGCAACGGATCACTTGCTGGCGGCGGGCCACAGGCGCATCGGCTATATCAACGGCGAGCCGTGGCAGGACGCGGCGCGCGATCGGCTCAAGGGTTATCGGACCGCGCTCGCGACGGCCGATCTGCCGTTCGCGGCGGAACTCGTGCGCGAGGGCGACTGGAGCCCGGGCACCGGCTTCGAGCACACGCTCTCGCTGATGCGCGAGCCGAATCCGCCGACCGCGATTTTCTGCGCGAACGATCTGATGGCGCTCGGCGCGATCGAGGCGCTCAAGCAACTCGGCCTGCGCGTTCCCGACGATGTTTCCGTGCTCGGTTACGACGATCAGGAAATCGCGCGGCATACGCATCCGCCGCTTTCCACGGTCGTGCTGCCGAACTACGAACTCGGGCGCTGGGCGGTCGAGACGCTGCTTCAGGAAGAACAGAACCGCGCCGCCGGCGCGCCGGTGAGACGCCGCACGGTCAAGCTCGACGGGCCTTTGATCGAGCGCGGCTCGGTCAGGACATTGGCCGAAGCCAGGCATCTCGCAACTAATAATATTAGCGATTGACCGTTAATAAGACGCGATGAAACAATCGCCGAAGTCGCAGCCTTGAGCAATACGCATCACCACTCTCGCAGCACGCAGACCGGGCAACAACAAGCATCGGCACTACTAGAAAAAGGCAAACCATCCTATGGAGGAAGACATGCTGTCGCTAGAGAAGAAATCGCGTACGGGCCTGCGCCCGCTCGCTGCTGCACTGACCGCCCTGACGCTCGCTGCCGGCTTCACCGCCGCCCACGCCGCCGATGACGGCCTGCCGAAGATCGCGAACAAGAAGCCCTTGAAGGTCGGCTTTGCGCAGACCGAGAGCAACAACCCGTGGCGTCTCGCGGAAACGAAGAGCTTCAAGGACATCGCGGCGAAATGCGGCTGGCAGATGGTGATGACCGACGCCAACAGCTCCGCCGCCAAGCAGGTCTCGGACATTCAGAGCATGATCGCGCAGCACGTCGATCTGCTCGTGTTCCCGCCGCGTGAAGAGAAGCCGCTCGTGCCGGTCGTGATGCAGGCGAAGAAAGCGGGCATTCCGGTGATTCTCGTCGACCGCAACATCGACCAGTCGATGGCGAAGGCGGGCAAGGACTACATCACGTTCATCGGCTCGGACTTCATCGATCAGGGACATCGCGCCGCCGACTGGCTCGTGAAGGCGACCAACGGGAAGGCGACGATCATCGAGCTGGAAGGCTCGACCGGCGCGTCCGCCGCGAACGACCGCAAGAAGGGCTTCGACGAAGTGATCGCGAAGAATCCGGGCATGAAGATCATCGCGTCGCAGAGCGGCGACTTCGCGCGCGACAAGGGCCGTCAGGTGATGGAGACGCTGCTGCAGGCGCATCCGGATGTGACCGCCGTCTACGCGCACAACGACGAGATGGCGCTCGGCGCGATCGCCGCCATCAAGGCGGCCGGCAAGCAGCCGGGCAAGGACATCGTGCTCGTGACGATCGACGGCACCAAGGGCGGCCTCGAAGCGATCAAGGCCGGCGAACTCGGTGCGAGCGTGCAGTCGAGCCCGTTCTTCGGGCCGCTCGCGTGCGATGTCGCGCAGAAGTACGCGAAGGGCGAGACGATCCCGCCGTGGGTGAAGGTCTCGGACCGCTTCTACGACAAGAGCAACGTCGACGCAAGCATGCAGTACGGGTACTGAGCGAAGCGTGTGTGTCTTGCGGGCGCCTGATCGAAGGCGCTCGCTTTTTCATTTGGACGGACTCACGCATGGCTCAGACTCCCCTTCTCGACATGCAGGACATCGACATCGCGTTCGGCGGCGTCGCTGCCTTGAAACGCGCGCGCCTGACCGTCACGGCGGGCGAAGTGCACGCGCTTATCGGCCAGAACGGCGCGGGCAAATCCACGTTGATCAAGATTCTCACGGGCGCGTATCGCAAGAGCGCGGGCGCAATCCGCTTCGATGGCCGCGACGTCGATTTCCGCACGCCGAAGGACGCGCGCGAAGCGGGCATCAGTACGATCTATCAGGAGATCAACCTCGTGCCGTTTCGCTCGGTCGCGGAAAATATCTTTCTGGGACGCGAGCCACGCCGCTTCGGACTCATCGACTGGAAGACGGCGCAGCGGCGCGCGGCCGACCTGCTCGAATCATTCGGTTTGCGCATCGACGTTAAAAAGCCGGTACGCGAATACTCCACCGCGATCCAGCAGATGGTCGCGCTGGCCCGCGCCGTTTCGTCGGATGCGAAGATGGTCATCATGGACGAATCGACCTCGTCGCTCGACGAACGCGAAGTCGAATTGCTGTTCACCGTCGTGCGGCGTTTGCGTGACGACGGGCGCGCGGTGATCTTCGTATCGCATCGGCTCGATGAACTGTACGCGCTATGCGATCGCGTCACCGTGATGCGCGACGGACAGACCGTCGCCGAAAGCACGATGCAGGAGATGGACAAGCTCAAGCTCGTCACGACCATGCTCGGCCGCACGCTCGCCGCCGTCGTGCAAGAGGACAGCGCGGTGAAGGAAGCCAATCTCGCAAAGCGCGGGCCGGTGGCGCTGTCGGCGCAGGGACTCGCGGCGGGCGCGAAAGTCACGGACGTGTCGCTCGATGTGCATGCGGGCGAAGCCGTCGGTCTGGCGGGTCTGCTCGGCTCGGGACGCACGGAAACGATGCGTTTGCTGTTCGGCGCGGACCGTCCTGCCAAAGGCGCGCTTTCTGTCGGCGGCGAAAGCGCGACGTTCAGATCACCGAAGGATGCGATCGCACGCGGCGTCGCGTATCTGACCGAGGATCGCAAGGCCGAAGGCATCGTGCCGGAGCTTTCGGTGCGAGACAACCTCACGCTCGTCTGTCTGCCCGTGCTGACCAGGCGCGGCGTGGTCGACGTGGCGAAGCAGCGCGAGATCGTCGATGGTTTCATCGAGTCGCTCGGCATCAAGCTGCGCTCGCCCGATCAGCCGATACGCGAACTCTCCGGCGGCAATCAGCAAAAGGTGCTGCTCGCGCGCTGGCTCGCGACGCACCCTCGCCTTCTTCTGCTCGATGAGCCCACGCGCGGCATCGACGTCGGCGCGAAAGCCGATGTCGCGAAGATCGTGCGCGAACTGCGCGATGCGGGTCTTGCGGTGCTGCTGTCCGCATCCGAACTGGAGGAACTGACGGCGGTGGCCGATCGCGCGGTCGTGATCCGCGACGGCGAAACGGTCGCGCAACTCGATGGCGCGCAGATGAACGAGGCGGCCATCATGGATGCGATCGCATACGGCGGGGGCGCGGAGTCGACGCTCGCCGAAGCGGTGGAGGAAGCGAAACATGATCGATGACACGCAACGCGCCGCGCCGATCGTGCAGGCACCCGTGAAGAAGAAACGCGGCATCGCGATTCAGCGCGAAATCGCCGTGCTGATCGCGATGATCGTCTTCAATCTGATCTTCACGCAGCACTTCCTCTCGCTGCAGACGTTCAACGTGAATCTCACGCAAGTGGTGACGATCGTGATCGTAGGGATCGGCATGACGCTCGTTGTCGCGACGGGCGGGATCGATCTCTCCGTGGGCGCTTCGATGGCGATTGCCGGTGCGCTCGCGCCGATGCTCTTCATGAATATCGACGGTCCGCTCGGCATTCTGCTCGCGTTCACCTTGCCGATCGTCGCGGCTGCCGCATGCGGCGTGTTCAACGGCTTTCTCGTGACGCGGCTGCACGTTCAGCCGATCGTCGCGACGCTCGTGCTGTTCATCGCGGGCCGCGGCATCGCGCAGGTCGTCACGGACGGCAGCCTGCAGGCGTTCAACAATTCCACCTTTCAATGGATCGCGCTCGGCAAGGTCGCGGGGGTGCCGTTTCAGATCCTGTTGATGCTCGCGCTCGTCGCGATCTTTACCTGGATCGTGCGCAAGACCCTGTTCGGCAAGTATCTGCTCGTGACGGGCGGCAATGAGGACGCCGCGTATCTCTCGGGCATTCCGACCGCGCGCGTGAAGATGATCGCGTACACCGCATGCGCCGCGCTCGCGGGACTCGCGGGGCTGATCTCGATTTCGGTGAACTCGTCGTCGGATGCGAACGTCGTGGGCCTCGGCGTCGAACTCGATGCGATCGCGGCGGTCGCGGTCGGCGGCACTGCGTTGACGGGCGGCAAGGCGTATATCACGGGCACGCTGATCGGCGCGCTGATCATTCAGTTGTTGCGTTACACGCTGCTCGCGCACGGCATTCCGGACGCCGCCGCGCTCGTGCTCAAGGCCGCGATCATCATCGCCGCGGTGTACGTGCAACGCAAGCGAGGCTGACTGTCATGAAGAAGAACCTGCCCATTCTCATTGCGCTCGTCGCGCTGCTCGTGCTCGGCGTCACGCGTTATGAGCATTTCCTGTCGGCGTATAACGTGACGTCGTTCTGGCGTTACAACTCGATGTTCCTGCTGATATCGATCGGCATGGCGTTCGTGATCATCACGGGCGGCATCGATCTGTCGGTCGGTACGGTGGCTGCGCTCGCGAGCGTCGTGTCGGCGCTGGCGAGTCCGCATGGCGCGCTCGCCGGCGTGCTCGCGGGATCGTTCGCGGGGCTCGCGGTCGGCGTGCTGAACGGTCTCGTCATCACGCATATGCGGATTCTGCCGTTCATCGTCACGCTGGCGACGAGTCTGGGCGCGCATGGTCTGGCGTTGCTGCTCGGTCATAACGATGCAGTGGCGATTTCGTCCGATATGAATTTCGCGGCGTTCGGGCAAGGCGATTTTCTGGGGATGCCGATTCCGGGGATCGTGTGCGCGGCGGCTGCGGTGATCGGATGGATCGCGTTGCGCAGTTCGCGGTTCGGGCGGCATGCGCTTGCCATCGGCGGGAGCGAGGAAGCGTCGCGGTTGATGGGACTGAACGTGGATCGCACGCTGGTCTTCGTTTATGCCGTTTCCGGGCTGCTTGCCGGCATCGCCGGGGCGATTCTCGCGGCGCAGTTCGGCGCGGGGCAGCCGAATGAAGGCGTTGGATGGGAGCTGTTCGCGATTTCGGCTGTGGTGCTTGGGGGTACGCGGTTGACCGGGGGCGATGGGTCCATCGCGATGACGATCGCCGGTGTCGCTTTGCTTGGGCTCGTGTTCAATCTTTTGAACTTCGAGAACGGGCTGGGGTTTATTTCGTTGTCGGCGTATTGGCAGTCGGTGATTCGTGGGTTGTTCCTGTTGCTTGTGATCGTATTGCAGGCGAGGGTTCTGGGTGGGGGCAAAGTGGTCAAGGTCGCGCGTTGAGGAATTCGGCGGATCCCGCTTTCACGGGACCCGGCGAATAAAACCCATCAGGCATGCCGATGCTCCGGCACGGTCTCCCGGATTACCTCCTCCCGCCGCGTCCCTGCCACGACACCAGGAATCCCTCGCCCGCGCAGCGAGCATCCCACCGTCTCAGTCACGAACAGCAACGCAACCGCCCCCACCACACAAGCGCCCATCATGTAATAAGCCGGCACCAGCGTATTGCCCGTGCGCCCGATGAGCCAGTCGGTGACCATCGGCGCGGTGCCGCCGAAGATCGACGTCGAGAGGTTGTAGGCGATCGCCATCCCCGCATACCGCGCCTGCGTCGGGAACATTGCGGGGAACATCGCCGAGATGCTCGCGAGTTGCGGCACATAGAGCAGCCCCAGCACCCCGAGCCCGATCAGCGCGCCCGCAATGCCATGCGACATCAACGAAAACATCGGCACGGCCGCCACAAAGATGCCGACGAGCGAAAGCCACCACACCTTCTTGCGCCCGATGCGATCCGACAGCGCCCCGGCGAACGGCAGCAGCACCATCATCGACAACATGCCGATCAAGGGCAGCAGCAGCGAAAGGTTGTCGCTCATGCCGAGTTCCTTTTTCATGAACGTCGGCATATAGGCGAGCAGCACATAGTTCACCACGTTGAGCGCGACGACCAGTCCACCGAGTTGCAGCAACGGCTTCCAGTAGTTCGCGAACAGTTCGCGCAACGGCACGCCCGCATGATCCTCACGCCCCGCTGCTTCGGCGCATTCGCGAAACACCGGCGTGTCCTCCATCTTCGAGCGCAGATACAGTCCGATCAGACCGAGCGGCGCCGCGACGACGAACGGCAGACGCCAGCCCCATGCGTGCATCGCGTCGTTGCCGAGCAGGACCGAACAGCCCAGCATCAAAAGCGCCCCCAGCGAGAAGCCCGCGAGCGTGCCGAATTCGAGGAAGCTGCCGCAGAAGCCGCGCTTGTGATCGGGCGCGTACTCGGCCATGAAGGTCGCCGCGCCGCCGTATTCGCCGCCGGTCGAAAAGCCCTGGATCATGCGCAGCACGACGAGCGCCGCCGGCGCCCACAAGCCGATGCTCGCATACGAAGGCAACAGGCCGACGAGCAAGGTCGCCATCGACATGATGATGATGGTCAGCGCGAGCACATGCTTGCGGCCGAGCCGGTCGCCGAGCGGTCCCCAGAAGAGTCCGCCGAGCGGCCGGACGAGGAACGAGATCGCGAAAGTCGCGAGCGCGAACAGCGTTGCCTGCGCGGTGCTGCCGGGAAAGAGCGCGGCCGAAATGTAGGTGAGGCCGTAGCTGTAGATGCCGTAGTCGAACCATTCGGTCGCGTTGCCGATGGCCGATGCCGCCATGGCGCGCCTGATCGGCCCGCGCGATTGCGCATCTTGCGCCGTCTGCGCGTCTTTGCTCGTGGAGGGTTGCACGTAACTCATAGTCGTTGTCCGGATGCGTCGGTGACCCGGTGCTGCGCTCGCGTTCGCGCGCCATGCACCGCCATGAGTCCAAGATACAGACGCACGCAGCTTGCCTCGCATGTCCTAGGACGATGAGGACGCTGGGGTTTTCCCCAGACAACGGTTCATTCTTGCCGCCCGACCGCGACCCCGGCGGGTTTCTTACCGAATCCCACGAGCGTCATAGGACAATCGTTCAAGGCTCCGGATTGGAAATATCCGCCGTGACGATCCGTCTGCCGAGCGCTTCGGCGGCGTGCCGCGCATCCTCGCTGGACTCGAACGGACCAATGGTCTCGCAGCCGTCGAACGGATAGAGCACACGCTTGTCGCGCTTGCGCACGACCTTCAGCGTGCCGATATGCATGCCCGTCGCATTCACCACGTACGACGCGTAAATGTCGAAGCCCTCGTATGTCCCCGCTTCGGATATCAGTGTGGTTCTGGGCATCGGTCTGGACATGGTTGCGATCGTCGGGCAGCGTGGGTACGCGGTATGTTCGTGTCGGGATCGTTTCAGCAAAAAGCGTTCCGCTCCGCGCGCCTTTGCGCACGGGCCTGCCGCGCGCGCAGCCGATGAAAACCGAAGCGCGTTCCGTGCGAGAATTCGAAATCACTCTGATGCGCCGTGACAGCACGGCGGGCAAGCGGCGAGGAGAACGAGCGTCAAATGAAAGCTGACAATCTGATCGCGGATGCGGGAACGAGCGGGCCCGGCCCGAGCTTCCTTCTGGGCGGCGGCGAAATGGGCGCGCTCATCCGCAGTTTCGATTGGACGCAAACCGCGCTGGGCTGGCCCGAACACTGGCCGCAAAGCCTCAAGACGGCCATCCGCATCATGCTGACGTCACGCCAGCCGATCTGGGTCGGCTGGGGTCCCGACCTGCTGTTCTTCTACAACGACGCGTACAAATCGATCATCGGCGGGAAGCATCCGCAGGCGCTCGGCCAGCCGACGTCGGTCGTCTGGCGCGAAATCTGGAACGAGATCGGCCCGCTGCTCGACAGCGCGCTCGTCGGAAGCGAAGGCACATTCGTCGAACAGAAGCTCCTCATCATGGAGCGCAACGGCTTTCCGGAAGAAACGTACTACACGTTCTCCTACAGCCCGATTCCCGACGACCGCGGCGGCGCGGGCGGCATCATCTGCGCGAACAGCGACGACACGCAACGCGTGCTCGGCGAGCGCCAGCTGACCGTACTGCGCGAACTCGCGGCTTCGGCGGCCGATGCGCGCACCTGGCGCGAGGCATGCGAACTGTCGATGAACGCGCTCGGCAACGCGTCGCGCGACATGCCCTTCGCGCTGCTCTACGCGGCCGAACCCGGCGGCGATACGGCGACGCTCGTCGGCGCGTGCGGCATCGAGCCGGGGCACCCGGCCGCGCCCGCGATCCTGCATGCGGCGCAGCCTCAGCCGTGGCCCTTCCAGGACGTGTTGCGCGACAACGCGGCGCGCGTCGTGACGGATCTGCAGGCGCGCTTCGACGCGCCGCTGCCCGCCGGCGCATGGAGCGTCGCGGCGCAAAGCGCGGTGCTGTTGCCCATCGCGCCCGCGGGCGAAACCGGCCGCGTCGGCGTCCTGATCGCGGCGCTCAATCCATTCCGGCTCTTCGACGAAGGCTATCGCGCGTTCATGAATCTGGTCGCGAACCAGATCGGCGCGGCGATCGGCTACGCGCACGCGTACGACGAAGAACGCCGCCGCGCCGAAGCGCTCGCCGAAATCGATCGCGCGAAAACCACTTTCTTCTCCAACATCAGCCATGAGTTCAGGACGCCGCTCACGCTGATGCTCGGCCCGCTCGAAGAACTGCTCGCGAAACCGGAGCGCATCGGTCACGAAGACATGCGTGTCGTCGAGATCGTGCATCGCAACGGCTTGCGGCTTCTGAAGCTCGTCAACGCGCTGCTGGACTTCTCGCGCATCGAGGCCGGGCGCATCGAGATTCATCGGCAGCCGACGGACATCGCCGTGTTCACCGCCGAGCTTGCGTCGCTGTTTCGCTCGGCGATCGAATCGGCCGGCCTGCGCCTCGAGATCGATATCCCGCCGACGCCCGTGATCGCTGACATCGACCGCGACATGTGGGAAAAGATCGTGATGAACCTGCTGTCGAACGCGTTCAAATTCACGTTCGACGGCGCGATCCGCGTCTCGCTGCACCCGCACGCCGGACACGGCATCGAACTCAGCGTGCGCGACAGCGGCATCGGCATTCCAGAGCACGAACTTGCGCGCGTGTTCGAGCGCTTTCATCGCGTCGCGGGCGCGGCGGGCCGGTCGGTCGAAGGCAGCGGGATCGGGCTCGCAATGGTTCAGGAGCTGGTCAAGCTGCACGGCGGCTCGATCAGCGTGCAAAGCGCGCTCGGGCGCGGCGCGTGCTTCACGATCACGCTGCCCGTACCGCGCGACATGACCGAGGCAACCAACGCCGAGGCGAGCATCCGCGCGCGTTCGTATGTCGATGCGGCCATGCGCTGGATGCCGGACGCGGGCGCGCCGGCCGCAGTCGAAAGCGACGAAGACACGCCGCTCGGCGCGGCGGTTGAACCGACGCCGCCGGATGCGCGGCCGGGGCGCGTGCTCGTCGTCGATGACAACGCCGATCTGCGCGACTACATGCGCCGCATGCTCATCGGCGCGGGCCACGACGTGCGCGTCGCCGCCGATGGCGAAGCCGCCCTCGCGATGGCCCGCACGATGCGTCCGGAAGTGATCGTCTCCGACGTGATGATGCCGCGCCTCGACGGCTTCGGGCTCTTGCGCGCGCTGCGCGAGGACGAGGCGCTGCGCGAAACGCCGGTCGTGCTGCTGTCGGCGCGCGCGGGCGAAGAGGCGCGCGTGGAAGGCCTCGAAGCAGGCGCCGACGATTATCTGACCAAGCCCTTCGCCGCGCGCGAACTGCTCGCGCGCGTGGCGAGCAATCTGCGCCTTGCGCGGCTGCGTAACGCGACCGAGCAGAAGCTGCGCGACGAATCTCGCACGCTCGAAATTCTCAATCGCGTCGGCGCGACGGTCGCGGGCGAGCTCGAACTGAGCCGTGCCGTGCAGGTGGTGGTCGACGCCGCGACCGAGCTGACCGGCGCCGCCTTCGGCTCGTTCTTCTACAACGTCCTCGACGACAAGGGCGGCCGCTACACGCTCTATACGATCTCGGGCGTGCCGAAGGATACCTTCGCGAAATTCCCGATGCCGCGCAACACCGCCGTGTTCGGCCCGACGTTCGCGGGCGAAGGCATCGTGCGCTCGGACGACATCACGAAAGACGCGCGCTACGGTCACAACGCGCCGCATCACGGCATGCCGAAGGGCCATCTCGCGGTGTGCAGCTATCTCGCCGCGCCGGTGCTCTCGCGCACGGGCGAAGTGCTCGGCGGCCTCTTCTTCGGCCATCCGGAGCCGGGCGTATTCACCGAACGATCGGAGCGGATCCTCACGGGCATCGCAGCGCAGGCGGCGATCGCCATCGACAATGCGCGCCTCTTTCAGGCTGCGCAGGACGAGATATCCGAACGCACGAAGGCGCAGGATGCGCTGCGCGATCTGAACGAGACGCTGGAGCGCCGCATCGCCGACGCCGTCGCCGATCGCGATCGTTTGTGGGAGCTGAGCGAAGACCTGTTCTTCGTCGCCAGTTTCGAAGGTGCGCTGTTGCGCGTGAGTCCTTCATGGACGACGGTGCTCGGCTTCGACTCGCAGCGGCTGCATTCGCACACGGTGTCGGACCTCGTGCATCCGGACGACGCGCGCGCCGCCGCCGCGGAACTCGACAGTCTGCGCGCAAGCGGCCTGCCCGTGCGGTACGAGTGCCGTCTGAGCCGCTCGGACGGCGGCTGGCGCTGGATCGCATGGACAGTCTCGCTCGATCCGCGCACGCGGCGCATTCACGGCGTGGGCCGTGACGTGACGGCAGACCGCGAAACCGCCGACGCGCTGCGTCACGCGGAAGAAGCGCTGCGAATGGCGCAAAAGATGGAAGCAATCGGCAAGCTGACGGGCGGCATCGCGCATGACTTCAACAACCTGCTGCAGGTCATCGGCGGCAATCTGCAGTTGCTCGCGAAGGATGTCGCCGGACAGGACAAGCCCGAGCAGCGCGTGAGAAGCGCGCTCGCGGGCGTGGCGCGCGGCGCGAATCTGGCCTCGCAACTGCTCGCATTCGGCAGACGTCAGCCGCTCGCGCCGAAGGTGGTCAACCTCGGCCGCTTCGTGCGCGGCCTCGACGACATGTTCCGTCGCGCGCTCGGCGACGGCATCGAGATCGAGACCGTCGTGACGGGTGGCTTGTGGAATACGCTCGTCGATCCGTTTCAGGTCGAGAACGCGCTGCTCAATCTCGCGATCAACGCGCGCGATGCGATGAACGGCCACGGCAGGCTGACGATCGAAGCCGGCAATGCATCGCTCGATGAGACCTACGCGCTGCGCAACGCGGAAGTCACGCCCGGCCAGTACGTGATGGTCGCGGTCACCGACACGGGCTCGGGCATGTCGCCCGAAGTGCAGGAGCGCGCGTTCGAACCGTTCTTCACGACCAAGCGCGAAGGTCAGGGCACGGGCCTCGGGCTTTCGATGGTGTACGGCTTCGTCAAGCAATCCGGCGGGCATGTGAAGGTGTACAGCGAGCAGGGACATGGCACGACGGTGCGTATCTATCTGCCGCGCGCGCGTGAGGAAGAGGATCTGGAAACGAACATCGATCCGGGCCCGGCGAAGGGCGGCAGCGAGACCATTCTCGTCGTCGAGGACGATGAAGAAGTGCGCGCGACGGTGGTCGAACTGCTCGCGGATCTCGGCTATCGCGTGTTGCGCGCGAAGGATGCGCAGAGCGCGCTTGCGATCGTCGAGAGTGGCGTGCCGGTCGATCTGCTCTTCACCGATGTCGTGATGCCCGGGCCGTTGCGCAGCACCGAGCTGGCGCGCAAGGCGCGTGAGCGCGTGCCGGGGATCACGGTGCTGTTCACGTCGGGCTATACGGATAACGCGATCGTGCATGCGGGAAGGCTCGACGAGGGCATCGACCTGTTGAGCAAGCCTTATACGCATGAGGCGTTGGCGCGCAAGGTGCGGCACGTTCTGGGGCAGCGTGCGCAGGACGCGGCGCCGGTGGTCGTGGATGCCGATGCGCGCCTGCCGGGCGGCGAGCAGGACGATGTGCTTTCGCGCGTGCGCGTGCTGTACGTGGAAGACAATGAGCTCGTGCGCGCGAGCACCGCGGAGCTGATGCACACGTTCGGGCTGGATCTGATCGATACGGGCAGTGCGGAGGAGGCGCTCGAGTTGTTGCGGGCGCATCGCTTCGAGGTGCTGTTGACGGATGTGGATCTTGCGGGGCGGTCGGGGGTCGAGCTTGCGATTGCCGCTTGTCGCGAGACTTCCGGGCTGGGGGTCGTGTTTGTGACGGGGTTTGATCTCGCGCTCAGCGAGGAGGAGCGACGGGTGCTGCCGAAAGCCGTTCAGTTGCGCAAGCCGTTTGATCCGCTGGCTTTGATCAATGCCTTGAATGCGGTGGTGGCGGGATAGGGGTTGGGTTGGGTTGGGTTTGGTTTGTTTGCTCGGGCTTCTATGGATGGCCTGTGGTCGTGTCGGTCTATTAGCACTGCCCCTGTGCGGGGCGGCAGTCACTTTCTTTGCTGCTGCAAAGAAAGTAACCAAAGAAAGCAGCCTGATACGCCCGCGGTCACACGCAATTTGAGTGTTCTTCTCGTTGTTCGTGGCCTCTGTAGCGAGTGCCCTCGTAGGCCTGACCGGGCTTGGACCGCGCACGGTCTGCCGAGCTAGTCGTTTTGAGCGCGCTGGTTCAGCACGAAATAGCTTCGGCACAGCGCTGCGCGCTGCCGTGGGGTATGCAAGGGAAACCAACGAGAAATGAGAAACGCAGAAACACACGCAGACCCGATTGACCGGTCGGCCGCGTAGCGGGCCGGAGCCATTTCGTGCTGAACCAGTTACGCACGCGGCGCGATGTGGCAGACCGTGCGTGGTCCAAGCACTCAAATTGCGTGTGACCGCGGGCGGCTCGAGCTGCTTTCTTTGGTTACTTTCTTTGCAGCAGTGTATAGACCGGAGACATGGGGCTGCAAAGAAAGTGACTGCCGCCCCGCACAGGGGCCACGCTAACCGACCAACACGCCAACGGGATCCGGCGAAATCCGAACACCATCCACCGAATAAGCCTGCACCAGCGAAAGTGCCTGACTAGCTCTAAGATTGACCCTTCGACGCGCAACGCGACACCAACGAAGGAAGACATCGAATGCTGACGATCTGGGGCAGAGCCAACTCGGTCAATGTACAAAAAGTGCTGTGGTGCTGCGAGGAACTGGGCCTCGCATACGAGCGCATCGACGCGGGCCTGCAATTCGGCCGCAACAACGAACCCGACTATCTCGAGATGAACCCGATGGGCCGCGTGCCCACCTTAGTCGATGGCGATTTCGTGCTGTGGGAATCGAATTCGATCATCCGCTATCTCGCGATGCAATACGGCGCGGCCAGCACGCTCTACCCCGCCGAGCCGAAGGTGCGCGCGAGCACGGACCGCTGGCTCGACTGGGCGCTCTCCACCTTGCAGCCGACCGAGCGCCCGCTCTTCTGGGGCTACATCCGCACGAGCGCGGCGGATCGCGACGTCAAACAGCTCGCCGCCACCGCGAGTGAAGTGGAGAAGCTCTGGCGCGTCGTCGATACGCATCTGAAAGGCCGCGACTATCTCGAAGGCAATGCCTTCACCCTCGCCGATCTCGTCATCGCCGCATATGCGCGCCGCTGGTTCGGTATTGCCGAACTGGTTCGGCCCGCGCTGCCCGAGCTCGAACGCTGGTACGTGGGCATCACGCAGCGCGCGGGCTTTCAGCGTTATGTGTCGCCTGCACTCACCTGAACCGGGACGCATCGCCATGACCATCGAACTGCATACGTGGAACACGCCCAACGGACGCAAGATCAGCGTCGCGCTGGAGGAAATGCAACTGCCCTACGCCGTGAAGACGGTGAACATCACGAAAGGCGAGCAGCATGCGCCCGGGTTTTTGCGCATCAGCCCGAACAACCGCATTCCGGCGATCGTCGATCCGGACGGACCCGACGGCCAGCCGATCAGCGTGTTCGAATCCGGCGCGATTCTGCTTTATCTAGGCGAGAAAACCGGCCAGTTCCTGCCCGCGAGTCTGCGCGACCGCGTACCGGTGCTCGAATGGCTGATGTGGCAGATGGGCGGCTTCGGCCCGATGCCGGGACAGGTGCACCATTTCCGCATGGTCGAGGCGGAATCCGATCGGCGCTACGGACTCAAGCGCTATTCCGATGAAACGCGCCGCCTGTATAACGTGCTCGACAAGCGTCTCGCACAAGTGGAATACGTCGCGGATGATTTGTCCGTCGCCGATTTTGCGATCCTCGGCTGGGCGTGGCGGCATGAACGTCATCAGGTTTCGCTCGACGATTACCCGAACGTCCGCCGCTGGTATGGCGCGCTCTTTGCGCGCCCGGGCGTCAGGCGCGGCTTCGAGGTCAAACTCGACGATCTCGCCTGACGCGCTGGTTCGCTTCACGTCCGGGAGGCTCCGGACGTGAAGCGCCGATCTCAGTGATGCACGCGATAGTCGGTCGCCGCGTTCAACTCCGCCTTCGCCTGACGAAGCAGCGTCTCGGCCTTGGATGCGTGGCCGCCGAAGTCTTCATGGCCCGCGCGACGCTGCGCCTCGACGCGATTGATCGTGTCATCGATCATGTGCTGTTCCGAGTCGAACCCACCGAAACGACCCATTTGTTGCGCCATGGCCGTGACAGCGGTAAGCGCGATGCTTGCGAAAACAATGCCAGCTACCATACGTTTCATTTCGACTTCCTTAGTAATTTGAAAGATACCTTTCTGACCGACGACATGCGTCGCATGAAGAGCATCGCTTCGAATAACGCGCCGCTGTGGACGGCGTTGACGCATCTGCCGCGTGAAGGTGTGTCGGCTAATTACGAGATGTCAGGCACACGTAAGCCGCGTGCATAATATGGAGCTAATAGAGCGCGGCGACAATGCGTACATCGACAGGAGACGACCATGACAGCGGGCATGTACGAAGAAGGCCTTTCCAAAACGGCCGCCAATTTCGCGGCGCTCACGCCGCTCAACTTCATCGAGCGCGCGGCATCCGTGTATCCGGCGCGCCCCGCTATCGTGCATGGCGACGTGCGGCGCAACTGGGCCGAAACCTACGCGCGCACGCGCCGGCTCGCCTCGGCGCTCGTTGCACGCGGCATCGGTCCTGGCGATACCGTCGCCGCGATGCTGCCGAACACGCCTGAAATGGTCGAAGCGCACTTCGGCGTGCCGATGTCAGGCGCCGTCCTCAACACGCTCAACACCCGACTCGACGCCGCCACGCTCGCCTACATGCTCACGCATGGCGAAGCGAAGGCCGTGCTCGTCGATCGCGAGTTCGCGGAGGTCATGAAGAAGGCGCTCGCAAACGTGCCACAGGAAGTATTCGTCATCGACGTCGATGATCCGCAATACACCGGCGCGGGCGAGCGCATCGGCGAAATCGATTATGAGGCGCTGCTCGCAAGCGGCGATCCCGACTACGACTGGTCGCCGCCTTCTGATGAATGGAACGCCATCTGTCTGAACTATACGTCGGGCACGACGGGCAACCCGAAGGGCGTCGTCTATCATCATCGCGGCGCGTATACGAATGCCATCAGCAACGTGCTCGAATGGGATATGCCGACACACGCCGTGTACTTGTGGACGCTGCCGATGTTCCATTGCAACGGCTGGTGCTTCCCGTGGACGGTCGCGGCGCGCGCGGGCGTGAACGTGTGCCTGCGCCGAGTCGACGCGAAGTCCATCTTCGATCTGATCCGCAACGAAGGCGTCACGCACTATTGTGGCGCGCCGATCGTGCAGAACCTGCTCGTCAACGCGCCCGACGAGATGAAGACCGGCATCGAACAGAAAGTGAATGCGATGGTCGCGGGCGCCGCCCCGCCCGCCGCGATGATCGAAGGCATGGAGCGCATGGGCTTTCAGTTGACCCACGTGTACGGGCTCACCGAGGTGTATGGGCCGGCCACCGTGTGCGCGCATCAGGCCGAATGGAGCGAACTCGATATCGGCGAGCGCGCGCGGCTCAATGCGCGGCAGGGCGTGCGCTATCACCTGCAGGATGCCGTGACCGTGCGCGATCCGATATCGATGGAACGCGTGCCGTCGGATGGCGAAACCATCGGCGAGATCATGTTTCGCGGCAACATCGCGATGAAGGGCTATCTGAAGAATCCGGCCGCGACCGAGGAAGCGTTTCGCGGCGGCTGGTTCCATACGGGCGATCTGGCCGTCGAGTATCCGGACGGTTATGTTCGCATCAAGGATCGCAGCAAGGACATCATCATCTCGGGCGGCGAGAACATTTCCAGCATCGAAGTAGAGGATGTGCTGTACCGGCATCCGGCGGTAAACGCAGTGGCCGTCGTCGCGAAACCGGATGAGCGCTGGGGCGAAACGCCTTGCGCATTCGTCGAACTGAAAGCGGGCGCGCATGTCAGCGCGCAGGAGCTGATCGCGCATTGCAAGACGCAACTCGCGGGCTTCAAGGTGCCGCGCGCGATCGAGTTCTGCGAATTGCCGAAGACGTCTACAGGCAAGATCCAGAAGTTCGAGTTGCGCAAGCGCGCCGGCTCGGTTGCGGCCATCGACGTCTGACGGAGAGCATGAGCATGAGCGAACTCGTTCTGATCGAACCCGATGCGTACGGCACGAAAGGCGTCGTCGGGCTCACGCTGAATCGGCCCGACGCGTTCAACGCGTTATCGGAAGCGATGCTCGAAGCGCTCGAAGGCGCGTTGCAGGATATCGCCGATTCGGATGCGCGCGTGGTCGTGCTCGCGGGCGCGGGCCGCGCGTTCTGCGCGGGTCACGACATCAAGGAGATGCGCGCCGAGCCCGCACTCGATTACTATCGCGCGCTGTTCGCACGCTGCTCGCATATGATGCTCACGCTCCAGCGCATGCCCCAGCCGGTGATCGCGCGCGTGCATGGCATCGCGGCGGCGGCGGGCTGTCAGCTCGTCGCGATGTGCGATCTCGCGGTGGCGTCGAGCGATGCGCGCTTCGCCGTATCGGGCGTGAACCTCGGGCTCTTTTGCGCGACACCGGGCGTCGCGCTCTCGCGCAACGTATCGCGCAAGGCCGCCTTCGAAATGCTCATGACCGGCGAGTTCATCGATGCAGCCACGGCGCGCGAACGCGGCCTCGTGAATCGCGTCGCATCGCCCGATGCGCTCGACGATGCCGTGCGCTCGCTCGCCGCCACGATAGCCGCCAAGCCGCGTGAGGCCGTCGCGGCGGGCAAGGGGCTGTTCTATCGGCAGCTCGAAAGCGGCATCGAAGACGCATACGCGCTCGCATCGGAAACGATGGCCTGCAACATGATGGAAGACGCCACGCTCGAAGGCACGCAGGCGTTCGTCGAAAAGCGGCCGCCGCGCTGGGACTGAACGCGTCAGCTCACGTGTTCGACTGGATGTTTTTCGAGCCACGCGTTCTCGTCATCGCTGTACAGACGAGAGCGCGTGAGAAAGCGCAACCCCGATGGACGCTCCAGCGAAAACATGCCGCCGTTACCCGGCACCGCATCGATGATGAGTTGCGTGTGCTGCCAGTACTCGTATTGCGATTCGGTCATGTAGAACGGCACGCCGCCGATCGCGCCGAGCTTCACGTCAGATCCGCCGACCATGAATTCCCTGACCGGAAAGCACATCGGCGCGCTGCCGTCGCAGCATCCGCCCGATTGATGAAACAGCACTTCGCCGTGCTCGGCCTTGAGCTTGTCGATCAAGTCGATCGCGGCGGGCGTCGCGGTCACGCGCAGCACTTCCTGTTCGCTCATGATGTCCCCGTGGTTCGAGTCGTCCGCCGCCGCAAAGAGCGGCGGCCTCATACGCTTTAGAAGAAGCCGAGCGGCTTGTCGCTATAGCTGACGAGCATGTTCTTCGTCTGCTGATAGTGGTCGAGCATCATCTTGTGATTCTCACGTCCGATGCCCGACTGCTTGTAGCCGCCGAACGCCGCGTGCGCCGGATACGCGTGGTAACAGTTGGTCCACACGCGTCCCGCCTGAATCGCGCGGCCGAAGCGATAGGCGCGCGTGCCGTCGCGCGTCCACACGCCCGCGCCGAGACCGTAGAGCGTATCGTTCGCGATCTCGAGCGCCTCTTCTTCCGTCTTGAAGGTCGTCACCGACAGCACCGGTCCGAAGATTTCCTCCTGGAAGATGCGCATCTTGTTGTGGCCTTTGAAGACGGTCGGCTTGATGTAGTAGCCGTTCTTCAGCTCGCCGTCGAACGTGGCGCGCTCGCCGCCGGAAAGGCATTGCGCGCCTTCCTGCTTGCCGAGATCGATATACGACAGGATCTTTTCCAGCTGCTCCTGCGAAGCCTGCGCGCCGATCATCGTTTTCGTATCGAGCGGATGGCCCTGCGCGATCGCAGCGACGCGCTTCAACGCGCGTTCCATGAAGCGCTCGTAGATCGATTCCTGCACCAGCGCGCGCGACGGACACGTGCACACTTCGCCCTGATTCAGCGCGAACATCGTGAAGCCTTCGAGTGCCTTGTCGAAGAAACTGTCGTCGGCGTTCAGCACGTCTTCGAAGAAAATGTTCGGGCTCTTGCCGCCCAGTTCCAGCGTCACGGGAATCAGGTTCTGGCTCGCGTACTGCATGATGAGGCGGCCCGTCGTGGTCTCGCCGGTGAAGGCGATCTTCGCGATGCGCTTGTTCGACGCGAGCGGCTTGCCCGCTTCCAGGCCGAAGCCGTTCACAACGTTGAGCACGCCCGGCGGCAACAGATCTCCGATCACTTCGAGCAGCACGAGAATCGACGCGGGCGTTTGCTCCGCCGGTTTCAGCACGACGCAGTTGCCGGCGGCGAGCGCCGGCGCGAGCTTCCACACGGCCATCAGGATCGGGAAGTTCCACGGAATGATCTGCCCGACGACGCCGAGCGGCTCATGGAAGTGATACGCGACGGTATCGTGATCGATCTCCGAGATACCGCCTTCCTGCGAACGCGCGGCGCTCGCGAAATAGCGGAAGTGATCGATCGCGAGCGGAATGTCCGCGGCCATCGTCTCGCGTAGCGGCTTGCCGTTGTCGATGGACTCGGCCACCGCGAGACGCGACAGATTCTGCTCCATGCGATCGGCGAGCTTGAGCAGCACGTTCGCGCGATCGGTGACGGAGGTCCTGCCCCACGACACCTTCGCGGCATGCGCTGCGTCGAGCGCGGCTTCGATATCGGCTTCGCGCGAACGCGGAATCGACGTGAAGGGTTCGCCGGTGATCGGCGAAATGTTGTCGAAATACTCGCCGCCCGCGGGCGGCACCCACTTGCCGCCGATGTAGTTGCCGTACTGCTTTTTGTAGGGGTATTCGGTGCTCAGGAACTGCATCTCTGCATGATTCATTTCTATGTGCTCCTCGCATGTCGACGTGAACGGGCCGGCACTGCCGAAGTCCGGCGCCGGTCGCTCTTGATTGCGAGTTCCATGCCATCGCGCGCGCGCTGGGTCGATGGACGGGAAAGCCGCATCGTCACGCGGCTTCGCGGCGCATCGTCAGGGTTTATACGAAGCCGATGTGAACTGTTCACATTCAGAACACTTGCCTCGCCCTGTAGCGATGCGAAACAGCATCGCGCTCAGCCGCGAGAGCCGCTCGTGCTGCGGGCAAACGCTTATGGCACGAGTGTTCATATTGCAAAGCCCTTCACAGTTGTCTATGGTCATGCCCAGCCGTGGCAAAGCGTCGCACCCATATGTCGTTACATCGCATGTTTGGGCGGCGCGAAATGGCCATGTGCAAGGCGATGCGGACCGTGTCGCCAGGCGCATGAACCACGGCGGGCTGCTTCCCGGCGACCCCGGGCGGCACGTCAAGCAAACGATGAGCGCGCACGTGCATGCATGACGCGCCACGGAGACCACAATGAACAGCACGATCAAACAAGGGGCCGCGCACGGCCCGACAGGTTTCTTTTCCAAGGAGGCGACCATCGCCCGGCCCGGCTTCTCGCGCTGGATGGTGCCGCCGGCGGCTCTCGCTGTTCACTTGTGCATCGGGCAGGCGTATGCGTTCTCGGTGTTCAATGCGCCGCTGACGAAGATCATCGGCATCACGAAGTCCGCGCCGGATGACTGGTCGCTGACGACGCTCGGCTGGATTTTCTCGCTCGCGATCGTGTTTCTCGGCCTGTCGGCGGCGTTCGCCGGCAAGTGGCTGGAGAAGGTCGGCCCGCGCCGCACGATGTTCACCGCCGCCTGCTGTTTCGGCGGCGGCTTTCTCGTCTCGGCGCTCGGCGTCTATCTGCATCAGATCTGGCTGCTTTATCTCGGCTATGGCGTGATCGGCGGCATCGGGCTGGGGCTCGGTTACGTGTCGCCGGTGTCGACGCTGATCCGCTGGTTCCCGGACCGCCGCGGCATGGCGACCGGCATGGCGATCATGGGTTTCGGCGGCGGCGCGATGATCGCCGCGCCCGGCTCCGTCGCGCTGATGAACCACTTCAAGAGCGCGACGAGCGCCGGCGTGGCCGAAACCTTCCTCGTGCTCGGCGTGCTCTACTTCATCTCGATGACGATCGGCGCGTTCGCGATCCGTATTCCGCCAGCGGACTGGAAGCCCGCCGGCTGGACGCCGCCCACGACCGCCAAGAAGATGATCACGAAGAACCACGTGCACATCGACCAGGCGCTGAAGACGCCGCAGTTCTATCTGCTGTGGCTCGTGCTGTTCCTGAACGTGACGGCGGGCATCGGCGTGCTCGGCCAGGCTTCGGTGATGATCCAGGAAAGCTTCAAGACGTCGATCACGGCGGGCGCGGCGGCGGGCTTCGTCGGGCTGCTTTCGCTCTTCAACATGGGCGGGCGCTTCGTGTGGGCGTCGGCGTCGGACTGGATCGGGCGGAAAAATACGTATTTCGTGTTCTTCGTGCTGGGCGCGGTGCTGTATTTCCTCGTGCCGCAATTCGCGGGCTCGGGCAACATCGCGCTCTTCGTGCTGGCTTACGGCCTGATTCTGTCGATGTACGGCGGCGGCTTCGCGACCATTCCCGCGTATCTCGCGGACATGTTCGGCACGGCGTTCGTCGGCGGCATTCATGGACGGCTGCTGACCGCGTGGGCCGCGGCAGGCGTGGCGGGACCGGTGCTCGTCAATTACGTGCGTGCGTATCAGGTGTCGCACGGCGTGGTCGGCGCAGAAGCGTACACGATGACCCTGCACATCATGGCCACGCTGCTCGTGATCGGCTTTCTCTGCAACCTGCTCGTCACGCGCGTGCATGAAAAGCATCACATGAACACGTCGGCGCAGGCCGCCGTTTGAGACTCTGGAGAGGAGATCCGCGATGAATACCCGCGTCAATACTCAGGAAGGCGGCTCGTCCAATAAAGGGCTGCTTCTGCTGTTCTGGGCATATGTGCTGATTCCGCTGGCATGGGGCGTGACGAATACGCTCACGCAGGCGGTCAAGCTGTTCCACTAATTCGGCAGGAAGGTTTTCGCGCGCCGGAGGGCCGGTTCATGGATCGGCTCACGGCGCGCGTTTCATTTTGCGACGGAAAGACTATCCGGCGTCGCCTAGATGGGCCGGCAAATCCATCTGTTGACGGAGTATCCGCACGAACTGGATCGTATCCTCGGATTCCCTGAAGAAGATCACGTGCATTCCGACCAGGGCTTTACGGTAGCCGGTGCGAATGTGTTCCGCCGACAGACTCCGCTGGGCGCCCTTGCCGAGGCCACTGACCGTGTCCTGAATCATTCGCGCATACCGCTCGGCCTGAGCCGGACCCCACTTGTCGAACGTGTAATCCCAAATGCCGTCGAGATCCTGGATCGCCGCCAGCGTAAACAGGCATGACTTCATCGAGTGGACTTGCGCTTACGGGCGATGAACGCATCGAAATCGAGCGGCTTCGACGACCCCGGACGCTCTCCCGCTTCCAGGGCGGAACGGAGTGTGTCGAGCCTCGCTTCCTGTTCTTCGAGCAGGCGCAATCCGGCACGGACCACATCGCTTGCAGTGCTGTAGCGGCCAGCGCGAACGCGATTTTCGACGAAATCCGCGAAATGATCGCCGAGCGAAACGGACGTATTTTTGGCCATAACATTCCCCCATCGCTTGAGTGATCGATAATACCAAAACTTGGTATCAGATGGTCAAGCGTGGGGGATCACGCCAGCGAATGTCTCAGTGGCCGCGCTCCTCCACCCTGTTCAGGCTGCGGCGCGCCAGCACGCTCATGAAGAGCGTGCCGCACACGAGCGCCGCCATGTACATGCCAGCCATCATCCATTCAACTTCAGTCATGATCGTTCTCCTTCGAATTGAGCCGCGGCCGGTGCGCCGCGCGGGTGATTCACGCGATTGCAAATGCGTTCTGGCCTGATTTACGGCACGCGCGCGCAAAGGTTTAGCGCCGGCTGGAATGAACGACGTTACCGGTACGTTGAAGGAGGATGCGAAAAGCGCGCGAAAGCAAAACCGATCGCGCGTTCGATTCGCAAACGTATGCGCCGGAAGCGCCGCGATCCGGGCACGGCGGCGCCTGAGAGCGTATCGTTCGATTAGCGCCGCAGAGCGCGCAACGACATCCCCACAGACAGAAAAACGGTCCACGACCTTGAACACGTCACGCCGCAGCTTCATGATTCTCGGCATCGGCATGGGTTCGGCGCTGTGGCTCACGCGAGCCCGCGCCGATCTGCCGCACCTGAGCGAATCCGATCCGGCCGCCGTCGCCGTCGGCTACAAGGAGGACGCCGCAAAGATCGACAAGGCGAAATACCCGAACTTCGCGGCGGAGCAGACGTGCGCGAACTGCTCGCTGTATCAGGGCAAATCGGGCGACGCCTGGGGCGGCTGCACGCTCTTCAGCGGCAAGCTCGTGGCCGGCAAGGGATGGTGCGCGTCCTGGACGAACATGTGACGCCGGTTCAGCGCACCGAGTACCCGACAAAGCGCCAGACCTTGTCCGAGTCGAGGATGAACGTCACCATCTCGCGCGACGACTGACTGGCCTGACTGAACTGGGTATCGAAGAGAATGTTGAGGTACGCGCCCGCAGGCATGTTGCCGGAGCCATCATAGCGATAGTGCTTGACGCCCATCGGCATACGCATGCCCGGCGCGCCGAGCGACGCGCGATCGTGCGCAACCTTCTTCATGAAGTCATCGCGCGAAATGATCTGTTTCGCGATGGGCGAGCTCTGATCCCATACCTCGCCTGCCTTGTTCTGATCGATCAACCTGACGATGGCAAGCGCGACCTGTGCGACATCCTGGTCCTGCTTGTCGAGCGCGGCTTGCTGCTCCTTCGTGAGCGACTGGCCGGCGGCGCGCTGAACCGGCTGTGGCGCCGGCTGAGCCTGCTGTGCCTGACACGCGATGCTGGTCGACAGCAGCACGAGCGCGGCCAGCGAGAATTTGATGTTTGCTTTCATGTTGCGGACGATGCTCTTTTCTGTTGTGCGGATTGTATCGCCGTGATCGGGATAGACGATAAGAAATACTTAGTTTCGCGAACGTGAATGCGCGTTCAGGTGTCGGCTCGAATTCTAATGATGTGCGTCGCGAGCGCGACCCCAATATCCCAAAAATCAGCGTTAGTGCAATTCGCAGAGTCATCCGCTTTACTTCGCTTCAAGCACCTCCTTCGCGCGAAAGCCCGTACAACCCCTGCAACACCGCCGCCCGCGCCTGACCGACGATCATCCCGCGCCAGACATCGTCATCGATATAGAACGCGGCGCGAATCTGCCTGCGAATGTCCGCCTTCAATTCATCCGGCGCGTCCGCGTGATGACGCACCCACACGTCGGCTCGCAACATGTCGAGCATGTCGGTGAGCGGCACGGTGCCGTATTCGATCGCGATCGATGCAATCGCGGCATGCGCGCACGTCTGCCGCAAGGTATCGAGCAAGGGTCCGGCGACATCCGCCGCGATCGACGTTCCGTCCGACGGGCTCGTCACGTCCGCGCCCCACCAGCGACGCGCACGCGTCACATCGCCGACGCAGATCTTCGCGCCGAAGCCGCTCGGGCCGAGCCCCGTATGGAAGTCGATCCAGCCGATCGCCACGCAAGTTTCGCCATATTCCGCGAGCAGATCGCGCATCGTGCGCGTGCTCCACGCGGTCTGCGCGCCGCCGTAGAACATGCCTTGCGGATGCGAGTATTGCCCCGTCGTCACCGCTTGCTGATAGGCCCATTGCCCGCGCGTGTCGATATACGCACGAATCGCCGCGACGTTCGCCTCGTCAGGCGGCCAGTGCGCGGGAATCAGCAGATCGTGCAGTTCCGCATAGCCCGCGTTCTGCGGTAATGGCCCGCTGAAATCCACGCTGTTCCGATTCAGATCGACATTGACTTCGGTCGTGCGGCTCAGATACGAAAAGCCATACGGATTGATCGCGTGGACGAGCAGCATCGCGACGCCGAGTTTCTCCATCGACGCGCGCAACGCATGGTCGCGCATCAAGGCGATCTGCGCGCCCGAGCCGCAAAAGCCCTCGACGCCATGCGTCGCGGACGTCAGCACGAGCAGGCGCTTCGCATCGGCGGGACCGATACGCACGACATCGGTTGCGAGCGTCTCGCCTTCCAGACCCGCGATGCCTTCGAGCACGCGCGTATCGACCGCGAGTTCATGTTCGGCGGCGGTATCGAGAAAACGCTGACGCGCCTCGCGGTAGGTCGATGAAAACATGTCGCCTCCTCAAGCGCGCGCGAGAAATTTTTCGACGAGCCGTACCCAATAAGTCGAGCCGAGCGTGAGCACGTCATCGTTGAAGTCGTAGCTGCTGTTGTGCAGCGTGCACGGTCCGAGCCCATGACCCTGCTCGCGATGCGCGCCGACTCCATTGCCGATGTACCCATAGCAACCGGGCCGCTCCAGCAGCATGAACGAGAAGTCCTCCGCGCCCATCGTCGGATCAATGTTGGTGTTGACACGCGCAGCTCCAGCCACCTCGCGCATCACGCCCAGCGCGAAATGCGTTTCGGCTTCCGTGTTCACCGTCGGCGGATAGTTGCGTATGAAGCTCACCTCGGCCTTGCACCGATACGCCGCCGCCGTCGCCGCAACGATTTCCTTCATGCGCGTCTCGATCAGATCGAGCACCTCGACGGAAAACGTGCGCACGGTGCCCGCGAGCGTCGCGGTGGTCGGGATCGCGTTGACCGCGTGGCCCGCCTGCATCCGCGTGATCGAGAGCACTGCCGCGTCGATGGGCCGCTTGTTGCGCGTCACGATGCTCTGCAAACCCGTGCCGATCTGCAGCGCGGTGAACACGGGATCGACGCCGTCGTGCGGAATCGCCGCATGCGAGCCCACGCCTTCGATGCGAATCTCGAACTCGTTGCTCGATGCCTGCGTCGCTCCGACGC
The DNA here is from genome assembly GCF_009938265.1 of Burkholderia sp. THE68. Taxonomy (NCBI): domain Bacteria; kingdom Pseudomonadati; phylum Pseudomonadota; class Betaproteobacteria; order Burkholderiales; family Burkholderiaceae; genus Burkholderia; species Burkholderia sp. THE68. Next base: position 1,176,987 of record NZ_AP022319.1, on the reverse strand, counting down.
GCGCGCCGAATTCGCCCGCCGCCATGCCCGGCCAGTTGTGCAGCGCGAACACGGCATCGACGGGAAAGCGCTCGAAAAGCCCGTCGTCGATCATCGCCTTCGCGCCGCCGCCGCCTTCCTCGGCAGGCTGAAAGATGAACACCACCGTGCCGTCGAAATCGCGGTGCTTCGCGAGATATTGCGCGGCGCCGAGGAGCATCGCGGTGTGGCCGTCGTGGCCGCACGCATGCATCTTGTTCTCGTGGCGCGACGCATGCGCGAACGTGTTCGATTCGGGGATGGGCAGCGCGTCCATATCGGCGCGCAGGCCGATCGCGCGCTTGCCCGTGCCCTTCTTCAAGACACCGACGACGCCCGTCTTGCCGAGCCCGCGCGTTACTTCGATATCCCAGCTCTCGAGCTTTTGCGCGACCAGCTCCGCCGTGCGCGCTTCTTCGTAACAGAGTTCGGGATGCGCGTGGATATCGCGGCGAATGGCTTGAATCTCGTCGCGCGACTGGGCGATCTCGGGAATGATCGACATGCTTTCCTCGTGTGTGATTGAGTGACCGAAGCATTGTCGATGGCGGGAAATAACAGCGAAAGCTGATATTTCTTGTCCGTGACTTAAGGAAAGCTTTAGCTTTCCTGCTTCGGCAACGCCCCGCGCGAACGCAAGCGAATGCGCTCCTGCACGACGCTCATCACCGCGTGGCGGTCGTGGATCTTGCGCTCCAGCATGCCGACGACGCGGCGCGGCGTGTTCTTCGCGAGCGGCAGCACGCGCAATGCGGGATCGCTCGCCCACGAGCCATATTCGAGCAGCGGCACGACGGACACGCCCGCATCCTGGCGCACCAGTTCGACGATCACTTCCAGCGAATTCAGTTCGAGAAACTCGTTCACCGCGAGACGGTTGTGCTTGAGCGCGCGATCGATCAGCGCACCGGTGCGCTGCGCGCGATCGAAACGCAGAAACGGCCGGCTCGCGAGCAAGTCGGCGGCGCTCGCGGGCGCGCTGGCCGGCGTTCCGATCGCGACGAGCGGCTCCGAATAAAGCGGCGTCCAGTTAAGGCTCGCGGGCGTCTTGCCGGACATCTCCACGATCACGGCGGCATCGATCTCGCCCGCCTCCACTTGCGGCGCGAGCGCGAGCGCCTTGCCGGTGAAAAGCCGCACATCGAGCCGTGGATACTGACCTTTCAATTCGGTGACGACGGACGCGAGCGCGCCCATCGCCGAATCGACCGCGCCGATAGAGACCGAGCCGGCGATCTCGTCGTCGAGTCCGGTGAGACGCATGCTGTCGTACAGCGCGACGATGCGCTCCGCCTGCGGCAAGACCTGCTTGCCGATGCTCGTCAGCCGGTTGGTGCGGCCGACGCGATCGAAGAGCGGCCGTTTCAGATCGTCTTCGAGCGACTGCATCTGCATGCTCACCGCAGCCTGCGTGAGCGCGACTTTCTCGGCGGCCGCCGCAAACGAGCCGTATCGCGCGACGGCGATGAAGGTGCGCAAAAAGCGAATGTTGCTCATCGAGCCTAGGGGACAACCCCGATCGTTCGATCAGGTTTGCTTGAGTGTCAGTTCAGAAATTCTATATTTTCTTATTTCAACTCGGCGTAATGTTTGCGTGTTGCAGCGGCTCGCGCGCTCAGCCCGGCGAGCCGACAAAAAATAGCGGATGTCGTCGCACCTGATCAATCGCCCCACGCCACGGAGTGCATTCGATGAGCACCGTACTACCCGCAGCCCACGCGGCCGAACAGAATGCCGCGATCAACATGTCTGGCCGACGAGCCATCGTCGTATCGACCATCGGCAACGCGCTCGAATGGTTCGACTTCATGGTCTACGGCTTCTTCGCCGTCATCATCGCCAAGCTGTACTTCCCCGCAACGAATCCCACCATCTCACTGCTCGCGACCTGGGCCACCTTCGGCGTCGGCTTTCTGACGCGCCCGCTCGGCGGCATCGTGCTCGGCGCGGTTGCGGATCGCGTCGGCCGCAAGTCGGCGCTCACGCTGACCATCTCGCTGATGGCGGTCGGCATCGCGATCATCGCGTTCGCGCCGACCTATGCCGCGATCGGCGTCGCCGCGCCGTTGCTGATGCTGCTCGGGCGTCTGATCCAGGGCTTCTCGGCGGGCGGCGAAGTAGGCTGCGCGACGGCGTTTCTCGTCGAATACGCGCCCGCCAACAAGCGCGGCTACTTCGGCAGCTTCCAGATGGTCGCGCAGGCCGCGGCGAGTCTCGCGGGTTCGTTCTTCGGCGCGGTGCTCACGCGCACGCTGAGCCCCGAGCATCTGAATAGCTGGGGCTGGCGCATTCCGTTCGTGATCGGTCTGCTGATCGTGCCGGTCGGCCTGTATCTGCGCTCGAAGCTCGACGAATCGCCCGTGTTCGTCGACAAGGCGCAGAAGAACGAACTGACCACGCGCCCGATCCGCGACACCGCCACGAAGCACTGGATGCCCGTGCTCGCGGGCTTCGGCCTGACGGTGTTCGGCACCATCGGCACGTACATCTTCCTGCTGTATCTGCCGACGCACGCAACGCGCGTGCTGCACATGGCGCTCACCGACGGCCTCATCAGCTCGACGATCGGCGCGCTCGTGTATCTGGTGTGCTGCCCGATCTTCGGCCGCCTGTCGGACCGCATCGGCCGCAAGAAGCTGATGGGGACCGCGCTCGCGCTGTCGCTGGTCACGGCGTATCCGATCTTCGCGGTGCTCACCGCGCATCCCAGTCTGCCGATGCTGATCGTCTGTCAGGCGCTGCTGATGACATATCTCGGCATCTTTCAGGGCTGCTACCCCGCGTTCATCTCCGAACTGCTGCCTTCGAGCGTGCGCTCGACGGGCATCTCGGTGAGCTACAACGTCGCGGTGATGATCTTCGGCGGCTTTGCGCCGGCCATCGTGCAATGGCTCACGATGACCACGGGCGATCCGCTCTCGATCTGCTATTACGTGATCTTCGGCAGCGCGGTCGCGCTTCTGACGCTCCTCCCGCTGCGCGACCGTTATAGCGAAGCGCTGCGGTAAGAGTGCTGCATCGGATCCGGAAAGGAAGGAGAATGGGCCGGCCCGCACGGAACGCATGGACAGTCGGCGCGCTTAAGTCTGATTTAAGAAAGCGCGCCTAGTCTGAAGGCTGACCGATCCACCCCTCCTTCCGGCCGCGCAAGCGGCCATTTTTTTGGAACGACACGATGCAGATGATCCTGCGCCTGATCCTGATCCTCGTGGCCCTCGTCGCCTTCACGACGGTCGGCGTGTTCCTGCTTTCCTTGTTCGCGCGCGCCGTGCTCACGCACTGAAGCACCCCGACGCCCCGGCGGGCATGCTTCGTGCGCCCGCTGCATCGCCGCCGCCCGCGCCAGCTTTCGATCGAGAAAGTTTCGCGACGCGTGCCTATACTGGCTGAGTGTCGTCTTTCGCCGCTTCGCCGGCGCCCGAAGGTCCTGCGCGCGCCCGCGCAGACCCTTTCCCGCCGCCCTTCCCCGCGCCATCGGCGCCCGACACTTCGCCGCATCTTCGCCTCTCTCACGTTCTGCCGCTTTGCCGCATCAGTGCAGCAGCGTGCTGCACTATTCAAGGAGATTGCTCGATGCCACAACGTCACATCCCCCAATCGAAAACCACGCACGCCGATACCCCCAACAAGACGCTTGCACCGACGCTCGCGCAGGCTGACGCGACCGTCACCTTCACGATGACCGTCAATGGCCGCAGCGAGACGCTTTCGCTCGATCCGCGCACGACGCTATTAGATGCATTGCGCGAGCATCTTCATCTCACCGGCACGAAGAAAGGCTGCGATCACGGCCAGTGCGGCGCATGCACCGTTCATGTGAACGGCCGCCGCGTGAACTCGTGTCTCTGTTTCGCGGCCGCCTGCGACGGCGACACCATCGCGACGATAGAAAGCATCGGCGAAGTCGAAGCGATGCATCCGCTGCAGGCCGCGTTCGTCGAATGCGACGGCTATCAGTGCGGCTACTGCACGGCCGGCCAGTTGATGTCGGCGGTGGCGCTGCTCGATGAACCCATCGGACCGAGCGACGACGACGTGCGCGAAGCGATGAGCGGCAACCTGTGCCGTTGCGGCGCTTATCAGAACATCGTCGCGGCGATCCAGTCGGTGCGCGCGACCAAGCCAACGGCAAAATAAGGAGCGCGACATGGACATGTTTCAGCTCTCCCGCGCGCGCGACATGCGCGACGCGATCACTGCCGGCGCGCTCGCGCACACCGCGCAGCAAGGCGCGGAAGTGCGCTTTCTCGCGGGTGGCACGACACTGCTCGATCTGATGAAGCTCAACGTCGAGCGGCCGATGCGCGTGGTCGACATCAGCCGTCTGCCGCTCGACAAGATCGAGGCCACGAACGATGGCGGCGTGCGGATCGGCGCGACCTCGCGCAACTCGGACCTCGCGCATCATCCGCTGATCCGCGATCGTTATGCGGTGTTGTCGCAGGCGGTGCTTGCGGGCGCGTCCGTGCAGTTGCGCAACATGGCGACGACCGGCGGCAATATCCTGCAACGCACCCGTTGCGTGTATTTCCGCGATACGACATCGCCGTGCAACAAGCGCGAGCCGGGCAGCGGCTGCTCGGCGATTCAGGGCTTCAATCGCATGATGGCGATTCTCGGCACGAGCGAATCGTGCATCGCGAGCAACCCGTCGGACATGTGCGTCGCGCTGCAGGCGCTCGAAGCGACGGTTCACATCGAAGGCACGGGCGGCAAGCGCGCGGTTCCGATCGACGAATTCTTCCTGCTGCCGGGCACGACGCCCGATCGCGAGAACGTGCTCGATGCGGGCGATCTCGTCACGCACGTGACCCTGCCGCCGATGGTCGAAGGCGCGCGCTCGTTCTATCTGAAGCTGCGCGATCGCGCGTCGTATGAGTTCGCGCTGGCGTCGGCGGGCGTCGTGATCGGCGTGGAGGATGGGCGCATCGCGCACGCGCGCGTGGGTCTGGGCGGCGTCGGCACGAAGCCGTGGCGATCGCGCGAGGCGGAACAGGAACTGCTGAACGCAGCGCCCGATGACGCCACGTTCAAGCGCGCCGCCGATGCCGCGCTCGCCGATGCGAAGCCGCAAAGCGAGAACGGCTTCAAGGTCGAGCTGTCCACGCGCTGCATCGTGCATGCGCTGAAGATGGCCACATCCGCATCCTGAACCCGACCGAGGAACCGAACATGTCCACCGCGCCCGACATCACGCAGTCCTTCATTGGACGGCCCCAGTCGCGCATCGACGGACCGCTGAAGGTCTGCGGCCGCGCGACTTATACCACCGACGTCGACCTGCCCGGCATGCTGTACGCCGTGCCTGTCGGCGCCACCATTGCGAGCGGCAGGATCACGTCGCTCGAATTCGCCGCGGCAGAAGCGATGCGCGGCGTGAAGCTGATTCTTCATCGCGGCAATATCGGCCGCTTCTATCGCATCTCCGGCAACTCGATCGACACCGGTTTCGTCGACGAGAACCGCCCGCCCTTCGACGACGACGTCATTCGCTATTACGGGCAGTACGTCGCGCTCGTCGTGGCGGATACGTTCGAAGCGGCGAGCGCCGCGGCGGCCGCGGTCAAGGTCGGTTACGACAGGACACCGCACGACGTGAGCGCGACGCTCGACGCCGGCAAAAAGCTCGACGTGCACAGCGAACGCGGCGACCCCGACAAGGCCTTCGACGACGCGCCCGTGAAGATCGACGAGAATTACGTGACGCCGGTCGAAACGCATAACCCGATCGAGCTGCACGCGACCATCGCGCACTGGAACGGCGAAAGTTATACGTTCTACGAAACGAGTCAGGCTGTGGCCAATCATCAGGGCACGCTGATGCAGATGATGGGCCTGCCCAAGGAGAAAGTGCGCGTGATCTCGCGCTATCTCGGTTCGGGCTTCGGCGGCAAGCTCTGGATGTGGCCGCATTCGCTGCTCGCCGCGGCTGCGACGCGGCAACTCGAGCGGCCCGTGAAGCTCGTGCTCTCGCGCAAGATGATGTTCCAGAACGTCGGGCACAGGCCGACCACGCAGCAGCGCGTGCGGCTCGCCGCGACGCAGGACGGCAAGCTCGTGTCGTTGCAGCATGACTTCGTGAATCACGAGGCCATCGACGACGATTACACGGAAGACTGCGGCGAAGCCACGCCGTCGATGTACAGCACGCCCAATCTTCGCGTGACGGGCGGCACGGTGAAGCGCAATGTCGGCTCACCCACGTCGATGCGCGGACCTGGCGCGGTGCCCGGCCTGTTCGCGCTCGAATCGGCGATGGACGAGCTGGCTATCGCGTTGAAGATGGACCCGGTCGAACTGCGCCTGCGCAACGAGCCGAAAGTCGATGAAAGCAGCGGCTTGCCGTTTTCCTCGCGGCATTTCGTCGAGTGCCTGAAGACCGGCGCGGAGAAATTCGGCTGGTCGAAGCGCACGCCCGAAATCGGCTCGATGAAGCGCGATGGCCTCGTACTCGGCTGGGGCGTCGGCGCGTGCAGCTGGCCAGGCTTGCGCTTCTCGGCGGACGCCACCGTCGATCTGCGCGCGGACGGCACCGCGCGTGTCGCGTGCGGCACGCAGGATATCGGCACGGGCACGTACACGATCCTCGCCCAGATCGTCGCGGAGCATACGGGTATTCCGCTCGACAGGATCGAAGTCGGCCTGGGCGATACATCGTTGCCGCTCGGGCCAGTGTCGGGTGGATCGGCGGCGACGGCATCGGTGATTCCGGCGGTATCGGATGCGGTGCGCGAGGCCATCAAGACGCTGCTCGCGCGCGCCGCCAAGACGGAGGGACTGCCTTTCGCGGGCGCGAGGGCAGAGGAACTCGCGCTGAGCGGCGGCCATGTGCATCGCAAGAACGAGCGGCCCGAGAGCGGCGTGCCGTTCGCGCGCATCCTCGAGGCCGCGAAGCTGCATGCGGCATCGGGCAGCGGCAGCGCGAAAGGCGGCTTCGACGATCCGCTGAAGAAGAAGTGGTCGATCCATTCGTTCGGCGCGCACTTCGCCGAAGTGACGTGGGAACCCGCGACCGCGCGCCTGCGCGTGAGCCGCGTCGTGACCGTGATCGATGCGGGCAAGATCCTCAATCCGCGGGCTGGCCGCAATCAGATCGAAGGCGCGGTGGTGATGGGCGTCGGCATGGCGCTGTTCGAGCATACGGTCTACGACGAACGCAGCGGCGCGCCCGTCAATAGCAGTCTGGCGGACTATGTCGTCGCGACCAATGCCGATACGCCGAAGATGGACGTCACGTTCCTCGACTACCCCGATACGGTCTTCAACGAACTCGGCGCGCGCGGGATCGCGGAGATCGGGCTGGCGGGAATCGCGGCGGCGATCACCGGCGCGGTGTATCACGCGACGGGGGTGCGGGTGCGCAAACTGCCGGTGATGATCGAGGATTTGCTGAAGGCGTAGTCGCAGGGTCGGGCCCGGTCTTTCGTGTCTTCGTCACAGGCGCGCAAGCCGGGCTCGATGCTATGGATTCGTATAATGCAGTGGAGCGCATTTTCCCCGACAGAGAGAACTACTTGAAAGCCCTGCCTACAGAACCGCTGACCGAGCGCGAACTCGATCGGCTGGACGACTTTCTCGACTCGATTGGCGATGAGGCGATGACCCTCGAAATGCTCGACGGCTTTTTCGCTGCGCTGATTTGCAGCCCTCAATTGATCATGCCGAGCGAATGGCTGCCTGCGGTACTGGGAAATAACGCCCCCTTCACGACCACCAAGGAAGGCGAACAGGTCCTCGGTCTGCTGATCCGTCACTGGAACACGATCGCGGACGACCTCCGGCAAACCCTGCACGACGAAGAAGCAGTTTATTTCCCGGTGCTGTCACTGGACGCAAGCGGCGCGGCCCTTGCCAACGAATGGGCCTTTGGCTTCATGAGCGGTGTAGAGATGCGGCACGGAAGCTGGCACGAGCTGTTCGACGACGACGACTATGCCGGTGCGTTGGTTCCTATACTGATGCTTTGCCATGAGCATGACCCGGACCCCGAGTCACGCACCAACCCCGCCGGGCTCGAAGACCGGGAAAACGTGATACAGATGATGATCGCGGGCCTACCCCACATCTACCGCTTTTTCGAACCCCATCGCCGAGCGCGAGCGACTGAAGACGCGCCACAATCCGCGCGACTGAAGGTAGATAAGATCGGCCGGAATGAGCCGTGCCCCTGCGGCAGCGAACGCAAGTACAAACACTGCTGCGGGGCGAACGCGTCGACGCTGCATTGAGCGACGGGTCAGTGGATCGACTTCGTGTCAGTCAAAAGCGAATCGTCGCTGGGTGGCTTGTGCGGCAATTGGAGCTCTAGCGCCATTCCTGGCAGGTATTCCGAATTGTTTTAATCGAACCGGCTGCCTCGATGAAGCCTGTTCCATAGCGACGAGGGTCGGCAGATTGTAAGCAGTTGGAATTTCGCTGCTTGGGGACGGCATGGACGCGCGTCTTCGAGGCCTGGGCGGAGCCGCTATACTAGACTGCACGTATAATTTTCTTCTGAGTTGACGGTCACCGGATAACCGTCGACTCGGCAAGCGGATCAATCATTCAAAGAATCATGAAACCGTCGATCGCACTGGAAGCCCATCGCGACGAGATTCGTCGCATCATCGAAGCGCACCACGCGGCGAATGTGCGTGTTTTCGGTTCCGTCGCCCGCGGAGAAGATACTGAAGACAGTGATCTGGATTTGCTCATCGATCCAACACCGGAAACGACGCTTTTTGATCTCGGCGCCATTCGGCACAAGCTGCGAACCCTGCTTGGAGTTCCGGTTGATGTGCTCACTTCGGGCGCGATTCCCGATCGCAGGCGAGACGCGATTCTTGGAGGCGCCGTTCCGGTATGAGTCGCGACGCACTGGTTCTTGCCGACTACCTCGGACACATCTGTACAGCGATTGAACGCATTGAGCGTTATACAGCGGGGTTTGATCGATCGGCCTTTCTGAACAACGAACTGGTCCAGGACGTTGTCATCCGCAACTTCGAAATCGTGGGGGAAGCCAGTAGAAATATTGGCAGGCATTATCCCGAGTTCGCGGCAGCGCATTCAGACGTCGACTTCTCTTCCGCTTATGAAATGCGCAACGTTCTCGCGCACGGCTACCACCAGGTGGAGCCAGAAATCGTTTGGAAAACGATCGTTGATATTCTTCCCGCCTTCGGCCAACAAATCCAAACGTTGATCGCAACGCTGAACGACGAAACCTCCTCGCCCCTTTGACCGGCATCACCCTCCGCACGCTGCCGTCTCCCGCTTCAGGCACGCCCCTTGCACCCCGCCCACGCTTCGATCCTCCCCCAAGACGCGCTACCATAGGGCCCAGCCCACCCCAAAACCCTGTGCAGCAGCAAATTCAGCCGGAGTGCCCATGAACGACATGATCAAACAACACGGCCTGCAGGTCGACGCGAGTCTCGCGAAGTTCGTCGATGAAGAAGCCATCCCCGGCACGGGCATCGACAGTGCGTCCTTCTGGAAGGGATTCGATGCCATCGTGCATGATCTCGCCCCGAAAAACCGCGCGTTGCTCGCCGAGCGCGACCGCCTCCAGACCGAACTCGACAACTGGCATCGCAGCAATCCCGGCCCGGTGCGCGATCTGCGCGGCTATCGCAAGTTTCTCGAGGAGATCGGCTATATCGTGCCCGCGCCCGCGCACGTGCAGGCGAGCACCGCCAATGTCGATCGCGAAATCGCCGAGCAGGCCGGCCCGCAGCTCGTCGTGCCGCTCTCGAATCTGCGCTATGCGCTCAACGCCGCCAACGCGCGCTGGGGCAGCCTCTACGACGCGCTCTACGGCACCGACGCCATCGACGAAACGGACGGCGCCGAGCGCACCGCGCAGTTCAACCCCAAGCGCGGCGCGAAGGTGATCGCGTACGCGCGTGCTTTCCTCGACGACCACGCGCCGCTCGCGCACGGCTCGCACGCCGACGCGACGAAGTACAGCATCGAGCAAGGCCAGCTCACGGTCACGCTGAAGAACGGCAGCAAGAGCGGCCTCGAGAACGGCGAACAGTTCGCGGGCTATCAGGGCGACGCGAAAGAACCGTCCGCCGTGCTGCTCAAGCACAACGACCTGCACTTCGAGATCCAGTTCGACGCGAATCATTCCATCGGCAAGACCGATGCCGCGCACGTGAAGGACGTGCTGATGGAAGCGGCGGTGAGCACGATCATCGACTGCGAGGATTCGGTCGCGGCCGTCGATGCCGCCGACAAGACGCAGCTCTATCGCAACTGGCTCGGCCTGATGCAAGGCCATCTCGCGGAACAGGTCACGAAAAACGGCAAGACCTTCACGCGCGCCATGAACCCGGATCGCGAATATACCGCGCCCGACGGCTCGACCATCAAGCTGCACGGACGTTCGCTCCTGTTCATCCGCAACGTCGGCCATCTGATGACGAACCCCGCCGTGCTCGACCGCGACGGCAAGGAGATTCCGGAAGGCATCCTCGACGCGGTGATGACCACGCTCGGCTCGATGCACGATCTCAAGAACAGGATGAACTCGCGCACGGGTTCCATCTACATCGTAAAGCCGAAGATGCACGGCCCCGCCGAAGTGGCGTTCGCGGACGAACTGTTCTCACGCGTCGAAGACCTGCTCGGCCTGCCGCGTCACACCATCAAGATGGGCATCATGGACGAGGAACGCCGCACGAGCGTCAACCTCAAGGCCTGCATCGCGGCGGCGGGCGCGCGCGTCGCGTTCATCAACACGGGCTTCCTGGACCGCACCGGCGACGAGATGCATTCGTCCATGGAAGCCGGCCCGATGATGCGCAAGGGCGACATGAAGTCGTCGAAGTGGATCAGTTCGTATGAGCGCAACAACGTTCTGGTCGGGCTGAACACGGGCTTGCGCGGGCGCGCGCAGATCGGCAAGGGCATGTGGGCGATGCCCGACCTGATGCACGCCATGCTGGAGCAGAAGATCGCGCATCCGAAGGCCGGCGCGAACACCGCATGGGTGCCCTCGCCCACGGCGGCCACGCTGCACGCGCTGCACTATCACATGGTCGACGTGCAGCAGGTTCAGCAGGAACTCGAAAGCATCGACTACGACGGCCAGAAGAACGAGTTGCTCGATGGCCTGCTGACGATTCCCGTCGTCGATAAGCCGGCGTGGTCGGAAGAGGACATCAAGAACGAGATCGAGAACAATGCGCAGGGCATTCTCGGCTATGTCGTGCGCTGGGTCGATGCGGGCGTCGGCTGTTCGAAGGTGCCGGACATTCACGATGTCGGCCTGATGGAAGACCGCGCCACGCTGCGCATTTCGAGCCAGCACATCGCGAACTGGATGCGTCACGGCATCGTCACGGAAGAGCAGGTGCGTGAGACGCTCGAACGCATGGCCGCGGTCGTCGACAAACAGAACGAAGCCGATCCGACCTATCGCCCGATGGCGCCCGCGTTCGACAGCTCGTTCGCCTTCAAGGCCGCGTGCGCGCTCGTGTTCGAAGGACGCACGCAGCCTAGCGGTTATACGGAACCGTTGCTGCACAAGTTCCGTCTCGCCGTGAAGGCTTCGGCGTAACGTTAGGCGCGCAAATCGCGCACATACGGCATCGCGCCGTATGTGCGCGCAACTTCACTGCTCCGACCAGAGCTTGCCCGCGGTCGCCCAGTTCTCGCGCTTCACGTCGGTCAGAATGATGTCCACCGAGCCCGGCTCGCAGCCGAGCGTCTCGCACGTCGTGCGCGTGATCGCCTCGACGAACTTGCGCTTCTCTTCCACCGTGCGGCCTTCGAACAGTTGAATGTTGAATGTCGGCATTCCGTTTGATCTCCCTGTTAGTCTGACAGTCTGAATCAGTCGCGATACGACGCATCGATGCGCTCGAGCTTGCGCAATAGCGCAGGCCATTCGAGCGCGCCTTCGATGGCGTCGTCGTCATGCAGTTGCGCCGCGGTGCGCGCGACGACTTCCGGCGTCGGCACGATCATCTTGCCCACGCCCGCGAGCGCGCGAAGCTGAATATCGCATGCCTTGACGAGCATATCCATCAGCACATAAGCCTCGGCGATGGTGCGCCCGAGCGTGAGCGGCCCGTGATTGCGCAGGAGCATCGCGCGATGCGCGCCGAGACTGGCGACGAGCCGCTCGCCTTCGGCCGGCGAAAACGCCAGGCCTTCATAGTCGTGATACGCGAGATGGCCGTGAAAGCGCATCGCGTGCTGCGAGGCGGGCAGCAGTCCGGGCGGCTGCGTCGAAACGGCGATCGCCTCGCGCACATGCAGATGCATCACGCAAACGGCATCCTGGCGCGCGGCGTGCACCGCGCCGTGCAGCGCGAAGCCCGTCGCGTTCACCGGATGCGCGCTCTCGCCGATCACGTTGCCGTCGATATCGATCTTGACGAGATTGGACGCCGTGACTTCGTCGAACGAAAGCCCGAACGGATTGATGAGAAAGCGGCCCGGCTCATCCGGCACGCTCGCGGAAATATGCGTGTAGACGACATCGTCCCAGCCGTTGAGCGCGACGAGCCGGTAGGCGGCGGCGAGATCCACGCGCGTGGCGGTTTCGGCCGCCGAGCGCGGCCCGCTTTCCGCGATCCTGCGCTCAGGCGTGTGGGTGAACGACATGTGAATCTCCTTCTTTCGATGTGCCTGACAGACGCGAGCGCAGCGCGATCACCGCCCACGACGCCAGCACGAACGGCGCGGTCAGCGCGGCGATGCCGAGGCAGTCGATGACGCGCTCGATCAGCACGGCCGCCACGATCGCGACGAGCGCGTAGCGCCTGCCGAGCGGCGCGGACGCGAGCGCCGCAAGCGCCGCGTTGAAACCGCACGCGCCGGACAGCACGACGGCATCGCTCGCGCCGCCGAGCCCGTGCAGCATCGCGCCGAGCGCGCTGCCCGCGAGCGCCCAGCCCGCCTGCGACGGCCGCGACGCGAACAATCCCGCCGCGATCAGACCGCCCGCGAGCGCGCCGGTCGCGAAGGTGATCGGCGCGAGACCCGCGAACGCGGCCTGCAGCATCGGGATGACGCCGGCGGCGACTTGCGGAATCGCGCCCGTATCGCCGCGCTCGGCAAAAAGCGGCAGCCAGCACCAGGTCACGATGATGGCCGGACTGGAAAAGATCGGCAACCGGTGGCGGGAGAGAACGTGCGAGAGCTTGTTGGCGAGGAAGGTGGCGAGCATCGCCGCGACGATCGCGACAGCCGCGGCCTGCGACACATCGCCGATGAAGGTGAACGCAGCGAGCGCCGCGAGTGCGCCGTTGAAGCCGTAGAGATCGTCGCGAAACGCGGGCGCGTCGCTGTCTTCGATGATCACGCTGATGACATTGCCCGTCAGCGTGCCGATCAAAAGCCCGCACGCGAGGCGCGGGCTCGCGCACAGGACGGCGAGAAACAGCAGCGCGCCGGTCGCGGCGTTGCGCTGAAGCACGATCTGCCCGATCGCGCGGGCGAAACTGCGGAGCTGGTCGCCGAAAGCGGCGTCGGAATGAAGAACGGTGGACATGCTGGGCGGCGACGGCAGGGGAAGCCGCCAGCATAAAGCAGCCGGCGCGCGTCGTGCGACGGCGCGCCGAATAACCTGTATGTGGCTTGAAGCAGAGGGCGCGACGAGCGTCGCGCCGGAAGGGGAATCGAAGCTTAATTGAACGCCATCGGAACCAGGGGCGTTTCGCCGACACCCGGGTTCGCCATCGACAGATCCGCACTCATCTTGACGATTTCCGTGACGTTTTCGCGGAAGTTCGGGTGCTTTTCCCAGGTGATGTAGCTCGCGTCCATGACGGCGGACAACGTGAGCAAGGCAAAGGCGGCTTTTTCGAGCACTTCGTAACGGCGGCGCATGATCTGTTCCTCAATCTTTGCGACATTGTAACAGACTTAAGGGTTTTCCCGTAAGGGTTCTGTTGCAATGCCGCAAATCGGCCGCCGCTCCTGTCCCTGCGTTCCGCCCCTCTTTGTCACATCGATGCGTCGAGCATGGCCTCGTAATCCGCGCTCGACGCCTCGCGCGGATTCGTCTTGTGACTGTGATCCTTCAGCGCGCCCGCGATGATGCGCGGATACAGTTCACGCGTCACGCCGAGTTCCGCGAGTCCGCGCGGCAGGCCGAGCGCGGCCGTCATCGCGCGCACCGCTTCGCCGACTTCGCCGCCGGCTTTCAGGCCCATCGCCTGCGCGATGCGGTCGAGCTTGCCCTCTTCCTGCATCGACGGCGCACTGCTGTTGAAGGCGATGACCGTTGGCAGGAAGATCGCGTTGAGCGTGCCGTGATGCAGCCTCGGATTGATGCCGCCGAGCGAGTGACTCAGGCTGTGCACGCAGCCGAGGCCTTTCTGGAACGCGAGCGCGCCCTGCATCGAAGCGCTCATCATGTTCCAGCGCGCGACGCGGTCCGCGCCGTCGCGCGTCGCACGCTCGATGTGACGCCACGCGCGCCACAGTCCGTCGAGCGCGATGCCGTCGGCGGGCGCATTGAACACGGGCGCCATGAACGTTTCGAGGCAATGCGCGATGGCGTCCATACCGGTCGCGGCGGTGAGCATCGGCGGCAGGCCGAGCGTCAGTTCCGGATCGCAGATGGCGACTTTCGGCACGACATGCGGCGAGATCACGCCGACCTTGCGGCCATCGTCGAGGATCAGGATCGCGCCGCGCCCGACTTCGCTGCCCGTGCCCGCGGTCGTCGGAATGGCGATGACCGGCGCGGTCTTCGCGGTGATGCGCGCGAGACCGCCTTCGATGACGGCGAAGCTTTGCAGCGGACCATCGTGCGTCGCGCAGACCGCCACGCCCTTCGCGAGATCGATCGACGAGCCGCCGCCGGCCGCGATCACGCCATCGCATGCGTTCTCCTTGTACATCGCGACGGCTTCGCGCACCGCGGCTTCGTTCGGGTTGGGCGGCGTGCCGTCGAACACCGGCACCGGCGATGAAGCACCGAGCACGTCGAGCACCCTGTCGAGCAGGCCTGCCGCGCGGATGCCGGCATCGGTCACGATCAGCGGACGGCGAATGCCGATGCGTTCGCATTCGCTTGCAAGCAGGCGCACCGCGCCGAAATCGAATTGAATCTGCGTGATGTAATTGATGAGGGGCATGGGGGTCTGACTGAAGGTTATGGTCGGTGCCGCCCTGGGCGGCGCGGTGCCCGACAGTATAAGAGCCTTCAATCATTCCGACGCGATGCGTCGCGTCGTCCAGGCCTCAGAAGCGAAAGTCGTTGAAGAACTTATCGCGTTCGATCACGACGAGCGCGGCGCGTTTGTGCGGGAAGTCGAATTCCTTCAGCGTATGAAACCCCATGCGATGCATGTACGCGATATGCCGCACATGATCGACGCGTGGTTCGCCGACGAGCCGTTCGGTGCGCGGATCATCGATGAACATGTAATGGAGCACGCCGCTCCACCATGCCTTGAGCTTGCCCGCGCTTTGAAATTGCGCATCGCCGATCAGGAGGTGCAGGCCGCGGTCGAAATCGCCTGCATCGTAGAACGGGCCGAGGCGGTCTTCCTTCGCCCAGTAGAACTCGAAATAACCGAATGGCTTGTCGTCGAAGTAGCCGATCATCGGGTGCATGTGCGGGTCTTCGCGACGTTCCTTCAGATACGCGGCGTGTTCGGCGCGCGTGCCGCGTTGATCCCAGAAGTAGGCGACTCGGTCGAGATTCATCCATTCGCTGAAGACTTCCGAGTCCGCGTCGGGGTCGGCGGTGCGGAGGCTGAAGGTCATGTCGAGTTGCGGGAAGTGGCGCTCGTAGATGGTGCCTTCGGCGTTGGTTGGTCTCATCGGATGCGTGACGTCGCCGGTTTGCGTGTAGCTGAGCAAGGTCTCGCTCGATGCGGGCGATTTGAGCCACGGGCGTGGGAGTTGCCAGAATGTTTGTCGCGATGTCGTCAGGAATACGCGATCGTCGCGGGTTTCTGCCTTGTCGATCAGGTTCTCGTTTCGCGCTTGTGCTATGAAAGCTTCTGCGTTTTGCGCGGGAGGAAGTGCGATCGTTGCCGTGCGGCGCTCGGGTTCGTTGGTGTAGATGTCGCATAGCGCCTCTAGCAACGCGTCGGTGCGGCATGTCGTCAATGTGCGATCGGTTGCGGTCGCGGCTACTTCTGGGTCGAAACGTATGTTCATCGTGGATGTCTCCGGCAAGGTTGCGGTTTTGCGTTGATGTTGGTCGGCTGCGGCTTCGGCTTCTATGGAATCCTGATTTCGTGTCGGTCTATTGGCACTACCCCTCCCCGGGGCGGGGGTCACTTTCTTTGCTGCTGCAAAGAAAGTAACCAAAGAAAGCAGCTTTCCCCATCCAAAGTACTTCACGCCGGCCCCGGCACAGGCGATCCGTCCTGGCACAGCAGTAGCGAGTGCCCTCATAGGCCATCCCGGGCTTGGACCGCGCACGGTCTGTCACATCGCTCTACAGCGCAGACTGGTTCAGCACCAAATAGCTACGGCCCGCTTCGCGGCCGATGGGTACATCGGGTCTGCGAGTACTTCTACGTTGCCCTTTTTTCCGTCGGTTTCCCTTGCGTACCCAACGGCAGCGCGTAGCGCTGTGTCGGAACTCTTTCGTGCTGAACCAGCGCGCTAAAACGAATGGCTTGTCAGACCGTGCGCGGTCCAAGCCCGATGAGGCCTATGAGGGCACTCGCTACAGACGCCACGATCGACGAGAAGAACACTCAAATTGCGTGTGACCGCGGGCGGCTCGAGCTGCTTTCTTTGGTTACTTTCTTTGCAGCAGCAAAGAAAGTAACTGCCGCCCCGCACAGGGGCAACACTAATAAACCGACGCGAAAACGGGATCCAGCGAAAAAAATCCGCCCTAAACAACGTCCCTAGCAAGAACTTCAGCCATAGCCAAAAGCCCCCCTTCAAGCGCAGGAAACAAACTCCGCTGAAAGTTATTCCAGCGCAATTCAAGAATGTTATCGACGGGATCGATACTCGTGCCGAGCACATCAAAAATCACTTCACCCGAATCAATCCCGTTATCGACGTAATGAAACGAAGCACCAGTCCTGTCGATCACGGGAGCGGGCTCCACACGCATCGTGCTCCAATCCACCACGCGCTCCCCCCGCGCGCCATAGAGCGCATCGAGCGTCGCATAAGCCCCGCGCCGCTCAAACGGCGACCCGAGCCGCGTAACGCCCGGATGAATATTCGCAATGCGCCGACAAAACTCCGCCCCCGGCCGAACCAGTTCATCGAGAATCACAAGCAACCCATCAAGCACGACGAAATCCGCATCGAGCGAATGCAGCTTATCGAGCAGACGCTTCTCGAACGCACTCTTCTGCGCCGCGCGCTCAACAACCGCATCCATCGGCAAACGCCGATAAGCCGACGGAATCGCATACAGCAGACTCGTCACCGGCACGCCCTGCACGGCGAGTTCCGGCGGATGAATCCACTGCCCACCGGGCGCGTAACGAAAGCCATATCCCGCGAGCTTCTCGCGATCGCGCGGCGAGCCTTCGTCATCGTCATAGATCACGCCTTCGAGCGAATACAGATCGCCCAACGGCGAAGCGTTGAGCTGCTCGACGAGATATTCCAGCGGCGACTTCATGTAGCGCGTGCCGCCCTTGTACTCGACGTGCTGTCCCGCGCGATCCGCAGCCGCGTTGCGCAAGGACATGATGTAGACCAGTTTTATCTTCGACATTGAATCCTGCTGGAAAAAATGGCGGCACCGATCACGCCGGCGCCGCCAGCGATCATCACCAGTTATAACGGGCGCTCGCGATCACCGTGCGCGGATTGCCATAGAAACAGGCCGAATCCGACTGGCAACCGCTCACGAACGTGCGATTGAAAATGTTCGACGCGTTCACCGCGAAACGCCAATGCTGCGTGTCGTAATGAACGGCGGCGTCGTACACCGTGTAGCTCGGGATATAGAGCGAGTTGTCCGCCGCGCCCGCGAGTCCGCTTTGATAGCGAATGCCCGCGCCGAAGCCAAGGCCATCGAGCGGTCCCGAATGCCACGTCCAGTCAGCCCACAACGACGCCATCTGACGCGGCAGCGGAATTGACACTGGCCACTTGCCGAGCGTCACATCGTTCGCGCTGATGTTCTTCACATCCTGATAGACGTAAGCCGCGATCACCGACAGATTGCGCGTCACGTTGCCCACCGCGGAAAGCTCGATGCCGCGCGAACGCACTTCGCCCGTCTGCACGGAGAACGTGCCGGTCGGATCGTTCGGATCGGGCGTCAGGACGTTCTTCTGATTGATCTGATACACCGCAGCGCCGAGCATCAGGTTCTTGCCCGGCGGCTGCCAGCGCAGACCCGCTTCGATCTGCTTGCCCTTGGTCGGCGCGGCCAGCCCGCCATCGGCCATCTTCACGCCGATGACCGGATTGAACGAAGTCGAATAGCTGATGTACGGCGACAAGCCGTAATCGCCGAGATACGTCAGGCCGACACGTCCCGTGAACGCGCTGTCGTCCTGCTTCAGTTGCGTTCCGCCGACGATGTCGTCCTGCTTCGTGTTGCTCCAGTCCTCGCGCGCGCCCACGGTCAGCATCCAGCGGTTCCACTTGACCTGATCCTGCGCATAGAGGCCGAACGAATCGAGCGTCGTGCGCGTGTTGGTCTGGCCAAATGAATCAGGGCCGCTGAAGATCGCAGTCGATACCGGCGTATAGACCGGGTTGTACATGTTCAGGCTCGGCGCCTGCGCGAGCCATTCGCTATCGGTCGAGTTCTGACGGTTGTACTCGAAGCCGAGCAGCACGGTATGTTCGAGCGGTCCCGTGCCGAAGCGCGCCTGTGCCTGATTGTCGATATCGAAACGGCTGTAGTTCGGTTGAAAGAGGCCCGCGTAACGCGCGAGCGTCTGTTCAGTCGGATCGCTCGGATCGAGACCGCCGCCCCACACTGCGCCGTTGTCGAGCGACAGATGCATCCAGCGGGTGTTCTGCCGGAACGTCCAGATGTCGTTGAACTTGTGCTCGAACTGGTAGCCGATCGACCATTCCTTCTTGCGATAGTACGAATAGGTCGGATCTCCCGTGTACAAATCAGGCGAAATCTTTCCGTTCGGATTCGGCAGCACCGTGCCCTGCGCGGGCAGGAAATTGTTCGATGCATCGCCCCAATCCTGCAGATAGCTCGCCGCGATCGTCAACGACGTATTCGCGCTCGGCTGCCAGCGCACCGATGGCGCAATCGCGAAACGCTGCTCCGCATGCGGACCGGTCATCGAATTGCCGTCGCGTCCCACGGCGAGCACGCGATACGACAGCGTGCCGTCCTTGTCGATCTTGTCGCCGATATCGAACATCACCTGCTTGCGCGCGTAGTTGCCGATCTGCACGCCCGCTTCGCGATAGCGCCCGCCATCGGCGAGCTTGCTCTGCACATCGACGATCGCGCCCGGATCGCCCTGACCGTACAGCACCGAGGTGGGGCCGCGCAGGATCGTGATGCTGTCGATCATGTACGGATCGACGCGCCAGCTCGACAAGTTCAGCGTATTGGGCACCTGCAGTCCATCGACGAACACCGTCGGCGTGAAGCCGCGCAATGCCGAGTACCAATCCGAACGAACATCCGAGCCATACGACGAAAATCCCGGCACGTAGCGCAAGGCTTCGTTGATGGTCGTCGCGCCGGTTTCCTCGATCTGCGTCGACGTGACGACATTGATCGTCTGCGGAATCTCGTCGATGGGCGTATCGGTCTTCGTGCCGGTGCGGCTCTTGCGCGCGACGAGGCCGACCGTGCCGTCGCTGTCCGCCGATGCGTTCACGCGCACCGCTGGCAGCGTGCTCGTCTGCTGCGCGACGTCCTGCGCCTGCTCTTGCTGTTGTTGCTGCTCCTGTGCGTGAGCGTGATTCATCGCCGCCACGCCAAACGCCGCGCTTGCCGCCACGGCGATCGCGTTCCGGCGCGTCCCCCTTGCCAACATCATTCTTCTTTTCTCCATCGCAATGCGGCTTCCTGTTCGCCGCTACTTTGTCAAAGAGCCACGGCCACGCGGCCGCCGCTCACCCCGGTTTGCTTCGTAGCCGCCGCTTGCGTCGCGGCGTTGTCCTGTCCGGCATCCGCGAGCGACGCGGCAATCTCGTCCGAACGCACCGCGAGCACGGAAAGCAGCGTGTCGGAGAGGCCATGACTCTCCTCGCAGCACCCTTGCAGATAGATTCGCGGCTTGAAATTCGCAGGCGTGACGAGCCGGTAATCGCGGCCCACGCTGCCTTGCGCGAGCGCGTCGTCGAGATGCGGCGCGAGGCCGTCGAGCAGCGCGAGATGCGTGTCGCGCCGATATCCTGTGGCGAGCACGAGTGCATCGAAGCGCTCCGCGTGCGCGTGGCCGGTGAGCATGTCGCGCATCGTCAACTCGATCTCGCCGTTCGCGCGCCGCGCGGTGTTCTCGATGCCCGTGTTCGCCAGCAGACGATGGCGCGTGTCATCGGAAACCTTTTGCAGATAGAGCATTTCGTAGATCTGCTCGATCAACGGACGATCGACGACCGCGTAGTTGGTATCGCGGAAACGCTCGATCAACGAGCGACGTCCGTCTTCCGACTGCGAATACACGACATCCGTGAACTCGGGGCTGAAAATCTCGTTGACGAAGGGCGTGTCGTCGGCGGGCTTGAGCGCGCTCGCGCGAATCACGAGCGTTGCGTCGACGTGCGGGAACCGGCGCGTGAGATCGGTGAACACTTCGGCCGCGCTCTGTCCCGCGCCGATCACCGCGATGCGCTTTTTGCCGTTGCGATCGTCGCCCGCAACGCGCTCGATCGAGCTGAGATACGCCGATGAATGAATCACGTTGTGCGGCCCGAGCGATGCGAACGGCTCCGGCACGCGCGCCGTGCCGCCGACGCCGACCGACAGCGCGCCCGTCACGCGACGCCATTCGCGGCCGTCCTGATCCTGCGACACGACGCGCAGTGCGCTCACGTCGCCATTCGCCTCGAACACCGGCTCGATGGCCGTGACGCTCTGTCCGTAGTGCACGCGATCATCGAATGCCTGCGCGACCCAGCTCAGATAATCGTGAAACTCCACGCGCGTCGGATAGAAGTTCTTCAGGTTCACGAATTCGTTCAGGCGGCCGCGCTCGAACAGATAGTTGATGAACGTGAAGCGGCTCGTCGGATCGCGTTGCGTGACGAGGTCCTTCAGGAAGGAAATCTGCATGCGGCAATCGTCGAGCAACATGTCGCGATGCCAGCCGAACTCCGGCTGCCGCTCGATGTAGCAATGCTTGCGGTTTAACGCGCCGCTCTCTTCCGCGAGCCGCACGGCCAGCGACAGATTGGACGGCCCAAAGCCGACGCCGATCAGATCGAATACGGTTTCTTTCTTCATGTCCCTGTGTCTCTCAGATGTCATTGGTCGATGCCAGCGAAACGCGGCGCGCGAGCGTCGCGGCGAGGCCCGCGAAATGCGGCGTGGCGAATACGTCCTGAATCGCGATGTCGAAGCCGGCCTTGCGCGCCGCATCGACGAAGCGCACGACGGCGAATGAAGTCGCGCCTGCTGCAAAGAGATCCTGATGCGGCGTGACGGTCTGGCCGTCGAAGCATTCGCGCCAGACATCGGCGAGCGCCGTTGCATCCGCGCTCGCCTCGCCTGAAGGCGCGACAGCCACGGCGCGCGGGCCGCTTTCGAGCGCCGCCTCAGATGCGTCGAACACATCGTGCGGCGCGTGGGCGAACTGCTCGACGGTCGCGAGATAACGTTTCGCGAGCGTCTCGACGAACCCGCCATCGACACGTTCGTTCGCGTAAGAGAACGCGCAACTCACGCGGCCATCCGGATACTCGGTGACGTCCAGTTCCAGATCGAACACGACGCGATGACGCACGTCGTCGAAACCTTCGATGGCGAGGCCCGCCCAGTCGCGCGTGGCCATCGCGGCGGGGCGAAGGTAGTTGAACATCACCTGGAACAGCGGATTGCCCGCGCCGGGACGCGGCGCGTTCAACGCGGACACGACATCGGCGAACGGCACGTCGGCGTGTGCATAGGCGGCGAGCGCGGCGTCGCGCACCGTGGCGAGCACGCTCACGGGTGTATCGCGTTTCGTCATGCGCGTGCGAACGACCACCGCGTTGATGAAGAGCCCAAGCGCGTCACGCGCGGCATCGCCGGTCGATTCGCGTGTCGATGCGAGCACGCCGATGGGCTGATCGCCCGCGCCCGTCAAACCGTGCAGCGCCGCGTTGAGCGCTGCGTGTAACAGCATCGGCAGCGTGGCGTGGCAGTCCATCGCGAGCGCGCGCGCACGCTCGACGAGCGCACCGTCGAGATCGAATGCGATGCGGCTCGCGAACCATTGCGGATCTTCCGCGCGGCCCGACGCAGGCTCGGGCAACGTGATCGCGGGCACGTCGCGAAGCGCATCGCGCCAGAACGCCAAACGCGCGCCCGTCGCCGACGACGGCAACACCAGCGCATTCGAAACGCGCTCCGACACCGACGCGCCCTTTTGCAACGCGACGTAGGTGGCGCGAATATCGTCGAGCCAGAGATCGATCGACGTGCCATCCGACACGATGTGATGCACGACGAGCGACAGCACGTGATCATCGTCGGCAAGGCGCAGCAGATGCGCGCGCCAGAGATGCTTCGCGGCGGCGAGGTCGAACGGCGTGAGCGCGTCTTCATCGGTGATGCGCTTCGCTTCGTCGAACCGTCCCGCGAGATCGATCACCGGCAGCTCGACATGCCACATCGGCGTGATCCGTTGCCCCGGCAATGCGCCTTCGCGTTCGACCAGTTGCGTGCGCAACGCCGGATGACGCGCGGCCGCTTGCGCGAGCGCTTCACGCAGGGCGTCGGCATCGAGCGGACCGCGCAGGCGCACCGCGACCGGAATGTTGTACGCGGAGCTTTGCGGCTGCGCGCGCCACAGGAACCAGAGCCCGAGTTGTGCGGCGGAGAGCGGCCACACGCCGTTTGCGTCCGGTCCGAACGCGGCCTGCACGACATCCGAAGCAGCGCCTTCGCATGCGCTCGCCTGCACCACGCGCTTCGCGTATTGCGACAGCACCGGCGTTTCGAACAGCGCGCGCACCGGCACGTCGCGTCCGAGCGTCTCGGCCACGCGCGTCACGACACGCACCGCCGCGAGCGAATGTCCGCCGAGTTCGAAGAAATGATCGGCACGTCCCACGCGCTCGACGTTCAGCACTTCGCGCCAGATTTTCGCGAGCGCGGCTTCGGCGCCCGCCGCCGGTGCTTCGTACACGCGCTCCTTCTTCGGCGGCTCGGGCAGCACCGCGCGATCCACCTTGCTGTTCGCGTTGCGCGGCAATGCATCGAGCACGACGATATGCGCGGGCACCATGTAGTCCGGTAACGTGCGGCGCAAATGGGCGTCGAGTTCGGCGGCATCGGCGGCGCGGCCCAGCGCAGCGCGTTCGCGCGCATCGGCTTTCAATTCGACGTAGGCGACGAGTGCCGCCTGCGCGCCCTTGCCGCGCACCACGGCGCACGCCTCACGCACGTCGTCGTGCGCGGCGAGTTGCGCTTCGATCTCGCCGAGTTCGATACGCAAGCCGCGCAACTTCACCTGATGATCGACGCGGCCGATGAAGTCGAATACGCCATCTGCGCGACGCCGCACGAGATCGCCCGTGCGATAGAGACGCGCGCCGGGTTCGCCATACGGATCGGGCACGAAGCGCTCGGCAGTGAGCGCGGGCCGCTCGAGATAGCCGCGCGCGACGCCCACACCTTCACCGCCGAGATACAGTTCGCCGATCACGCCGACGGGCAGCGGATTCAGACGCTCATCGAGCACATGCGCCGTCCGCGCGCCGACCAGCGTACCGATCGGCAGATAGGCGCAATCCGCGAGTTTCGCGGGATCGTCGCCGGGATTGAACATCCACAGCATCGGCGTGATGACGGTTTCCGTCGGACCATAGCCATTGACGATGCGCGCGTTCGGAAATGCGCGGCGCATCAGCGCGAAGGCCTCGCGCGAGGTCGCCTCGCCGCCGACCGTGATCGATTTCAACGTAGGCGGCGCGCCGTGCACGAGCGCCCATTCCGCGAGCTGCGTCGCGCAGCCGGGCGGCACGTAGGTCATCGTCACGCCTTCCTTGCGCATGAGCCTGCACGTCAGCGCGGGCGGCCAGAGCGTGTCGGCGGTGATCGCGACCGCCGCGCCCGAGATGTACTGCGAGAACCAGCCTTCATGTGCGCCGTCGAAGTTGACCGACTGAAACAGCATGAACGTGTCCTGCTCCGTCGCGCCATAGCGTTCGGCAATGGCGACGCAATGGCGCGCGAACGAGCCGTGATCGACGATCACGCCCTTCGGCTTGCCGGTCGAACCCGATGTATAGATCGCGTAGGCGGCCTGCTCCGATACGACCTCGGGCAATGCGATACGCGACGTTTCATCGTCGGAGTAGAGGCTTTCGTCGTCGAGAAGGAGGATGCGCGCGTTCGGCGGCACGGGCAGCGCATCCAGACTCGCACGCTCGGTGACGATGTGTTCGATACGCGCATCGTTGAGAATCTGCGCGAGGCGTTCACGCGGATGACTCGGATCGAGCGGCACGAACGCGCCACCTGACTTCAGCGCCGCAATCAGGCCGACGAGCAGATCGACCGACCGGCTCAACGCGACGCCCACGCGCATCTCGGCCCGCACGCCGGCAGCGATGAGACGTTGCGCGATACGCGTCGCCCGCGCGTCGACTTCGCCGCGCGTGAAGGCGCGCGTCATGTCGGCGACGCCACGCGCGTCGGGCCGCGCATGCGCGTGACGCGCAATGCGCTGCTGCACGGAGACGAAGGCCGGCGCATGCTCGGGCGCGTTGCGATTCCATGCATCGAGTTGCGCGCGCTCGTCCTGCGGCAGCCATTGCAAATCGCCGATGAGCGTTTGTGGCGCGTCCAGCGCATCGCGCAACAATTCGACGAAGCGGCGCGCGAGCCGTTCGATGGCATCGGCTTCGAACAGATCGAGCGCGTAGATGAACGCGGCGGCGAGCGAACCGTCCGCGCGTTCCTCGAAGCTCGCGGTCAGATCGAACTTCGCGAACGGCGTGCCCGAGGGCAACTCGGTCGCGCGCACATCGGCGAAAGCGGGTAACGCACGGCGCGCGCCGTAGGCCGCCATCACCTGAAAGAGCGGATGATGGCTCGCGCTGCGCACGACGCCCAGCGCTTCGACGACCTGCTCGAACGGCACGTCCTGATGCGATTGCGCATCGACGAGCGCGTCTTGCGCAGCATCGACGAATGTCGCGAAAGGCTGCGTCGCGTCGACGCGCGCCGCGAGCGTCAGCGTGTTGACGAAAAAGCCGATCAGACCCGCCGTCTCGGCGCGCTCGCGATTCGCGGCAGGCACGCCGATCTGGATATGCGCTTCGCCCGATGCCCGCGCGAACAGCGCATTCAGCGCCGCGAGCAGCACGGCGAACGGCGTCGCGCGGCGTTCGTTGGCGAACACACGCAGACGTGCGACGAGCGCGGCATCGAGCGTGAACACGTGACGCGCGCCGCGCGCGCTGCGTTCGCTCGGACGCGCCGCCGCGCCCGGCAGCATCAGCACGTCGCGCGACGGATCGAGCCGCGCGCGCCAGAAATCGAGTTGCCGCTCGCGCTCGCCCGCATCGAGCCAGCGGCGTTGCCAGAGTGCGTAATCCGCATATTGAATCGGCAAAGGCGCGACCGACACCGCCTCGCCGCGCGCATACGCACGATAGAACGATGCGAGTTCGGCCAGCGCGATATCGGCGGACCAGCCATCCGACACGATGTGATGCGTCGTCAGCGAAAGCCAGTGCGTGTGCGCATCGAGCCCGATGAGATGTGCGCGCATGAGCGGCGCGTGCGCGAGATCGAACGGGCGCGCTTCGTCGGCGAGCGCGAGCGCGGCGGCGCGCGCTTCACGTTCCGCCACCGGCACGTGGGTGAGATCGACCGACTGCCACGGACAGCGCATCGGCGCATGCACGGTTTGCAGCACGCCGTCCGCGCTTTCGGCGAAGGTCGTGCGCAGCGCTTCGTGACGTGCGATCAGTGCATCGCATGAAAGGCGCAGCGCATTCGCATCGAGCGCGCCATCGAGTTGCAGGCGCTCCGTGATGTGATACGCCGCCGGTTCATCGATCATGCGCGCGTGCAGCCACAAGCGCGTCTGCGCGAACGACGCGGGCACGCTCGCGACGCATGCATCGCCACGTGCGCGCGGCGGAATGGGAAGCATGCGAAAGTCGATGTCCGCCTCCGCGAGCCGCGCGACGAACACTTTGCGCTGCGCATCGGGCAACTGCGCGAAGCGCGTCGCGAGCGAGAGCAGATCGGGTTTGTTTTCTCTTGTGCTTGTCATTGCGTTTCCAGTTCATCGAGCAAGGCGTCGATGGCGCTCGCCGCATCGTGTGCGCCGCCTGTCGTGTCACGCTGAGTCAGTGCGGCGTCGATCGCGGCAGCGCAGCGCGCGAGCGTGCGTTCGTCGAAGAGCGTGCGCAGCGGCAGCGTCAGCGACCAGTGCAGGTTGGCCTGTGCGTTCGCCTGCGTCGCGAGCAGCGAATGGCCGCCCAGCGCGAAGAAATCGTCATCACGTCCGACGGTTTCGATATGCAGCACGCGCTGCCAGATCGCCGCGAGTTCGCGCTCGGTTGCGGTCTGCGGCGCAACGACGGTTGTTTGCGTGCGCGCCGGCGCGGGCAGCGCATTGCGGTCACATTTGCCGTTCGGCGTGACGGGCAAGGCATCCAGCGCGATCACATGCGCGGGCACCATGTAGGCAGGTAGCTGCGAACGCAACGAATTCAGCGCGGCGGTTTCGTCGAACGCATCGGGCGCACCGCATGCGATATAGCCGATCAACTGTTCTTCGCGCACGATCACGACTGCATCGCGCACATTCGGTTCGCCGCGCAGCAGCGCCTCGATCTCGCCCGGCTCGATGCGTTGTCCGCGCAGCTTGACTTGCGTATCGATGCGGCCGAGATACTCGAGCGCGCCGTCGTCGCGCCGCCGCGCGAGATCGCCTGTGCGATAGAGCCGCGCGCCCGCGATGAACGGATCGGGCACGAAGCGCTCCGCAGTGAGCGACGCGCGTCCGAGATAGCCGCGCGCGAGGCCCGCGCCGCCGAGATACAGTTCGCCGATACCGCCTGCCGGCACCGGATGCAGCGCCGCATCGAGCACATGCAGTTGCAGATTCGCGATCGGATGGCCGATCGGCACGGAAGGCGCATCGATATCGCTCGCACGGCAGGTCCAGTGCGACACGTCGATGGCCGCTTCCGTCGGGCCGTAAAGGTTGTACAGACGCGCGTGCGGCATGAGCCGCGCCACGCGCGCGACGAGTTCCGGCGCGAGCGCTTCGCCACTCGCGACGATCCGCTCGATACTCGCGCAACGCACTGCCTCGCCGAATTCATCGATATGCGCAACGAACGCCGCGAGCATCGACGGCACGAAATGCAGCGTGCTCACACGATGGGCCTCGATCGCCGCAACGAGGCGTGCAGGATCGCGATGATCGCCGGGCGCGGCAATCGCGAGTTTCGCGCCCGTCGCGAGCGGCCAGACGAACTCCCACACGGAGACATCGAAGCCGAACGGGGTTTTGTGGAGCACGACATCGGCGTCGGTCAGGCGATACGCGTCCTGCATCCACGCGATGCGGTTCGAAAGCGCCTCGTGTGTGTTACCCGCGCCTTTGGGCTTGCCGGTCGAACCCGACGTATAGATCAGATACGCCAGTTGCGCGCCGGTCACTTCGATACGCGATGCAAGCGTCGCGTCGTTCTCCATGAGCGCGCCGATATCGAAGACGCGTGCGCCCGACGCAGCCGCTTCGACGCTCTCGCACAAATGCGCCTGGGTCAGCACGACGGCAGGTTTCGCATCGTCGAGCAAGTAGGCGATGCGCTCCGCCGGATAATCCGGATCGACAGGCAGATACGCCGCACCCGCCTTCAACACGCCGAACAGCGCGACGACCATTTCGAACGAACGCTCGACGCACAACGCGACCGCCGTGTCCGGCGTGACTCCCGCACTGACCAGCGCGGCAGCGACGCGGTCCGCGCGCGCGTCCAGCTCTGCATACGTCATGCGATGCAGCGTGCCATCCACAGCAGCCATCTCTAACGCGATAGCGTCCGGCGCGGCCTTCGCCATGCGCTCGAACTGTCGATGCAGCGGCGCGCCTTGCACATCGCTCCATTCACGCGACGTCGCGTTGAAGCGGCCCGCGTCCTCCGGCAGCGAGATCGAACCGAGAGGCGCATCGGCGTTGGCGGCGAAGGCGTCGAGACAGGCGGACAACGCGCGATGCAGCACCGCCACGCGCGCTTCATCGAGACGCGCGGCGTCGTATCCGTAATCGATGACGATCGACTCGCCCGCCTCCACGACGAGCGTCAGCGCAAAGTCGGTCGCTTCGATGTTGCGAAGATCGCGCATCGTCAGCGCGCGCGGATCGCGGCCGGCCCACGCTTCATCGACGGGATAGTTTTCGAACACGACGAGCGTATCGAACAATGCGCCGCCGCCCTGACCGGCCCAGCGCTGGATATCCGCGAGCGGCGTATGCGCGTGTTCGTTGGCGGCGGCGTTGTCGGACTGCAATTCGCGCAGCCACGCGGACGCGGCACGTTGCGGCAGCGGCGCGGTGATGACCGGCACTGTGTTGATGAAGAGGCCGAGCACGCCGTCGATGTCTTGCAATGTATCGGGACGTCCCGCAACCGTCGCGCCGAACGCGACGCTCGCGTGATGCGTCATGCGCTGCAACGCAAGCGCCCACGCACCTTGCACGAGCGTGTTGAGGGTCACGCGCAGACGGCGCGCGGTGTCGGTCAGGCGGGCGGTCGTCGCGGCATCGAGCGTCGCGCGCCACGTGCGGTGATCGGCGAGCGCTGGCTTATCGCTGGCTTCACGCGCGGCGATGCGCGTCGGTTCGTCGAGGCGCGCGAGACGCTCACGCCAGAATGCTTCGTCCGCTGCAACGTTGCGCGCAGCAAGCCATGCGATGAAGTCGCGATAGCGCGTCTTCGCGTGCGCCGCGAAAGGCTGAGCACGCGGCGGCTCGATGTAATCGCGCAAGATGTCCGCGAACATGCGCGCGGTGCTCCAGCCGTCGAGCAACAGATGGTGACGCGTCCACACGATGCGCCATTCGTCGTCCGTCAGGCGGATCAGCGTGACGCGCATCAACGGCGGCGTCGCGAGATCGAAGCCGCGCGCGCGGTCTTCGGCGAGCCACGTTTCGAACGATGCCAGGCCATCGCGACGATCACGCCAGTCGAGCACGTCGAATGGCATGCGCGCATGGCGATGCACGATCTGCATCGGCGCGGCTTCGTCGGGCGTGAAGGCCGTGCGCAGGATATCGTGACGCGGCGGCGCGGTTTCGAACGCGGCGCGCAAGCGCTCGACATCGGGCGCGATCAGCGTCGCCGCGAGCTGGTTCACATAGGTGGATTGCTCCGGCGCGAACAGCGAGTGGAACAGGATGCCCTGCTGCATCGGTGCAAGCGGATAGATATCGGCGACGCCTCGCAGATCCACCGCCATACGTTCGAGCGCCGCTTGCGTGAGGCCGCCGTCGCGCGCGAGCGGGAAATCGCCCGGCGTTGCGCCCGCGCCCTTGCTCGCGATGCGTTCGGCGCACGCGGCGACGATCTCGGCGAGCGTGCTTTCGAAGCGCTGTGCAAGGGCTTCGATGGTCGCGCGCTCGAATTGCGTCGAACCATAGACCCAATGCAGCTTGAGCGTGCGTTCGGAATGGTCATCGACATAAGCGTGAATCGCGAGCGCGTTGCCGAGCGGGCCTGAAGGATCGCGCTCGCAACCCGCGCCGCCGAACCGCGGTGAGAACGCGGCATCGCGCGCGTCATGCGAATCGAACTGGCCCAGATAGTTGAACGTCACGCGCGGACGCGGCAGCGCTTCGAGTGACGCGCGCGTCGCATCGTCGCCGTAGTGGCGCAGCACGCCGAAGCCCAGCCCCTTGTGAGGCACGGCACGCAACGTGTCCTTGGCCGCGGCGAGCGTCGCGGCGGGCGTCGCCTCGACCGGCACCGACACCGGGTAATGACTCGTCAGCCAGCCGAGCGTGCGGCTTGCATCGATGTCGTCGAAAAGCGGCTCGCGGCCGTGTCCTTCGAGCTCGATGCGGCACGTCGCGCCGATCGCATGCGCGAGCGCCGCGATCAGCAGCTCGACCGTCTGCGTGCGCCAGGCTGCGTTTGCATCGGTCAGCGCGGCGCGCGTGAGCCGCGCGTCGAGCGTCTGTTCGATGACTTGCGCGTCGGCGTTCGTCGCCTTCTTCTGCGGATGATCGAGACGCAGGTCATCGCCTGACGACGCCATCGTCGTCCAGTATTGCGCTTCGCCGGCGAACGGCGATTGCGGATCGCGCGCGGCCTTCGCGAGACGCGCGGCCCATTGCGCCGCAGTCGCGCCGGTGCGCGTCAGGCTCGCGATGCCGCGCGTTTGCGCCGCGCGATACGCGCTCTGCAGATCGTCGAGCAGGATGCGCCACGACACGCCATCGACGATCAGATGATGAATCGCCAGATACACCTTGGTGCGGCCGTCCGGCAGCGACGCGGCGAGCGCGCACGCGAGCGGTCCGCGTGCGATGTCGAGCGTGCGTTGAATCGCGTCGAACTGCGCGAGCGCATCGGTTTCGTCGTGGACGGCGATGGCCGCGAGCGGCAGCGTATCGAACGCTTTCTGCGCCTGCACGACGCGCCATGCATTCGTTGCGCCATCGCGCTCGAAGCGTTGCCGGAAAATCTCGTGATGCGTCAGCAGCGCATCGAAGGCGCGCGCGAAGGCATCGACATCGAATGACGCATGCGCGTCGAGTTCGATCGACTGATTCCAGTGGCCGCGTTGCGCGATGTCGAGCGCGAAGAAGCGCAATTGCGCGGGCGTTAGAACGAGGCTATCGTCAGTCTGCTTTATTGCGGCGACGGGCGCGTTCGCTTCGATCGCTTTCGCGACGAGCGCGAGTTGCGCGACGGTCGCGTTGTCGAAGACCTGCTTCGGCGTCGCGCGCAGACCGCGCTTGCGCAGACGCGCGATCACTTGCAGCACGAGAATCGAATCGCCGCCGAGTTCGAAGAAGTTATCGTCACGGCCGACCTGCTTCGCCTTCAGCACGTCCTTCCACACTGCAGCGATCGCCTCTTCGGCCGCGCCTTGCGGCGCATCGCTCGCGGCGGAGGTTTCCACCGGCTTCATCGCGATGTCGCGCAGCGCGGCGCGATCGATCTTGCCGTTGCCCGTCACCGGCAACGCGTCGAGTACGACGATCGTCGCGGGCACCATGTAGTCGGGCAAGCACGCGGCGAGCGCGGCACGCAGCGCTGCTTCGTCATCGATGGAGCCGGTCACGAAGGATACGAGCTGCATGCGTCCGTCATGATCGACGGGCAAGGTCTCGGCCTGCGCGACGCCTTCGATCGCACGCAGCGCCGCGCTCACCTCGCCCGGCTCGACACGATAGCCGCGAATCTTCACCTGATCGTCGAGCCGACCGAGAAACGCGATGCGTCCATCCGCGAGCAGACGCACACGGTCTCCCGTGCGATAAAGCCGCTCGCCGTGCGCGAACGGATGCGGCACGAAACGCTCCGCCGTCGCCGCCGCGCGTCCGATATAGCCGCGCGCGACACCCGGGCCGCCGAGATGCAACTCGCCGATGCCGCCTGGCGGCACGCATGCGCCGGATGCATCGAATACATACGCGCAGGCATTCGGCAACGGGCGTCCGAGCGGCGCGCCTTGCGAGCCGCGTTCGTCGTCCGTGAGAGCGGATGCCTCGCACGCGATCGCGCCGACGGTCGCTTCGGTGGGGCCGTAGTGATTGATCACGCGACACGCGGCCTTCAACGCCTTCACGCGATCGACCAGCGCCCACGGCAGCAACTCGCCACCCGTCACGAGCGCATGCGAAGGCAGCACGTCCGCCGGTTGTTGCGCTTCGAGCAACGCATGAAGATGACTCGGCACGATCTTCAATACACCCACTTCGCGCGCGCGCATTTCGGCGGCGAAGCGGTCCGGATCGAACGCGCACTGGGCCGGCAACAGATGCAAGGTGCGTCCCGAGCACAGCGCGCCAAAGAGCGTCGTGTGACCGAGATCGGCGGCCACGGTCGAGACCATCGCCATCGATGCGCCGGGCGCGAACGCGAGTTCATCGAGCATGCCTTGCACGTAGTCCGCAAGCGCGCGATGCGATACCGCGACGCCCTTCGGCGTGCCCGTCGAACCGGACGTGAAGATGACGTATGCGGTCTGGTCGGGCGCGGGCTGCACGCGTTGCAAGGCGGCATTCGCGAGCGAAGCATCGTGCGCGAGCGTGTCGATATCGAGCAATTGCGCATGGCCGAGTGCGCGCGGGGCGTTGTCGTCCTTCGTCGCGATGAGCGCGAGGCGTGCGCCGCATGCTTCGATCGCGGCGTCGAGGCGTGCCTGCGGCATCGCCGGATCGAGCGGCACCGCGTACGCGCCCGACTTCATCGCGCCGATCAATGCGACAACGAAGTGCACCGAACGCTCGATGCAAACGGCCACCGCGTGTTCCGTCTGTGCGCCCCTATGGCGCAGCGCAAGCGCGACACGGTTCGACGCATCGTCGAGTTCGGCGTAGCTGATTTGCGTGTGTGCGTCCGCAAGCGCGATGCGATGCGGCGTCGCGCCCGCATGTTGCGCGATCAGCGCGAGGATATCGTTCGCCGCGAAGCTCAGCGCGCGGCCTCGCTGCGAATCATGTTGCGCGGTGCAATCGAGCGCTGCGACCGGACGCGAAGGATCGCGCACTGCATCGGCGACGAGCGTCGCGAAACTCGCGAGCCAGGCGTGCGCGGTGGCGTCATCGATGCAATCGCGCGCATGAGCCGCGACGAGTTCGATGCCGCGCATGTCGTCGGTGAAATCGAGCGCGAAATCGAAGCGCGCCGCGAGATCCGGGCCGGGCGTCGCAATCGCCGAGGCATCTGGCAAGGTCGCCTTCAGTTCGGCATCGAACTGCTGCGCGAACTTCACGCGCAGCCATTCGTCGCCACGCGCGACAGGCGGCTTCACCGCATCGAGCACGCGATCGAAAGGCACGTCCTGATGTGCGAATGCAGCGAGCGCATGCGTGCGCGTCGCCTCGATCAACTCGGAAAACGTTTGATGCGGTTTGACGCGCGCGCGCAATGCAAGCGTGTTGAGGCACAGTCCGATCAACGATGCAGTCTCGGGCCGCTGCCGATGCGCGACTGGCGCCGCGACCACGAAATCGTTTGCCCCCGTGAGCCGATGAAGCCACGCATCGAACGCGCTCAGCAACACGACGAACGGCGATGCGTGCACGCTGCGCGCAAGCTCGCGCAATGCGTTCGACGTATCGACGGACAAGCGCAACGACACTCGTCCACCACGATGATCGCGCTCGGCCGGACGCGCGCGGTCATAAGGCAGCGCGAGCGGTTCCGGCGCTGCATCGAGCGCGCCGCGCCAGTAAGCCAGTTGACGCTCGCCCTCTTCGCCCGCGACGAGCTCGCGCTGCCATTGCGCGTAATCCGCGTACTGGATCGGCAACGCGGGCAACGCGGGCGCGCGGCCCTGCACGTAAGCGCAATACGCCTGCGCGAGTTCATCGAAGACGATGCGCGAGCTGTAGCCATCGGTGATGGCGTGATGCGCGGTCAGCATCAGGCGATGCGATTCATCGCTGAACGAGACGAGCGTCGCGCGCAACAGCGGACCGTTCGACAGATCGAACGCTTCGCCTGCATGACGTTGAGCGAGCGCGTGTGCATCCTCGGGTCCGTCGACGCTCGCACGCGCGATCACGACCGGCAACGACGCGTGGATGCGCTGCATCACGATGCCGTCGTCGTTCTCGACGAGCGTCGTGCGCCATGCCTCGTGCCGCTCGATCACGTGATCGAGCGCGCGTTGCAGGGCGTGTGCATCGAGCTTGCCACTGATATCCCAATGACCCGCGATGTGATACGCGGAGCCCGCATCACGCGTCTGCGCCAGCACCCAGAAGCGTTGTTGCGCGAACGATGCAGGCCGGTCGCTCGTCGATGCGACACGCTTGATGATCGACACATCGTTCGTCTCTTCAGCGCTTCTATCGATCAATGCGGCCAGCGCTTCGAGCGACGGATCGTCGAAGATCGCATCGAGACGCAGATTCACACGCCAGTCGATGCGAATCGCCGCTTGCAGTTGCATAGCCGCGAGCGAATCGCCGCCGCGTTCGAAGAAGCGATCCGCGCGGCCGATGGGCGCGGCGTCATCGAGAATGCGCTGCCAGGTTTGCGCAAGACGTTGTTCGGTCGCGGTCGCTGGCGCGATGAAGTCGGCATCACGCACGGCCGAAGCCGACACAATCTGTGCCTTCAGTGCATCACGGTCGAGCTTGCCGTTCAACGTGTAGGGCAAACGCGCGAGCCGTACGAAGCGATGCGGCTGCCACGCTGCCGGCAACTGCTCCGCGAGATACCGCTTCAATGCGGCATCGCTCGCTGCTTCATCGGCGATAACGAAACAGGCGATGAGCTGCGTGCGGCCATTGGCCGACTCGGCGAGCACGGCTGCGTCGCGAACCGATGGATGCGCGCGCAGGCACGCCGCGATTTCGGCAGGCTCGACGCGCACGCCGCGAATCTGCACCTGATCGTCGATGCGGCCGAGATAGTCGTATGCGCCATCGGCACGTTCACGCGCGAGATCGCCGGTGCGATAGATGCGCGCGCCCGGTTCGCCCGACGGGTCCGGCACGAAGCGTTCGGCTGTGAGCGCCGCGCGACCGTGATAGCCACGCGCGATGCACACGCCGCCGAGCAGCAACTCGCCATCGTCGATACGCGCGACACGCGGACCGATCACGCGTCCGATCGGCAGCGACGCGTAGGCATCGGCATCGCCGAGATCGGGCGTGACATGCGGATCGACCGGCCACAGCATCGGCGAGATGACGGCTTCGGTCGGCCCGTAACCGTTGATGAGCCGCTGCGCCGCGAACACGCGCCGCACGTGCGCGAACGCTTCACGCGACAGCGCCTCGCCGCCGAACGCGAGCACGCGCAACGATGCGGGCACGCCCTTGCGTTCGGCGATGCCCGCGAACTCACGCAGATAAGCAGGCGGAAACGCGGCGACATTCACGCCTTCGCGTTCGATCAGCGCATGCGCCGCTTCGGGCGCGAACGGCGGCGGCGCGGTGATGACGACACGCGCGCCGACCGCGAGCGGTGCGAGCCAGCACTCGTGCGCGGCATCGAAATTGACCGATGCGAAGTGCAGCAGGCTATCGCCCTCGCCGATGCGGAGCGCTTGCGCGAGCGCATCGCAATGCGCGGCGAGCGGACCATGCTCGACGACGACGGCCTTGGGCGTGCCCGTCGAACCCGACGTGTAGATCATGTACGCGGCCGCGCGCGGATGCACGGGCATGTCGTCATCGAAAGCGGGCGCGTCGAGATCGTCGTGCTGCACGTCGAAGCATTGCGTGAAGCGCGCGCGCATCGCGTCGTCGGCGGTGGCATCGACGATACCGTGCGCGAGGTTCGCATCTTTCGCGATCCAGTCGAGGCGCGCGGCGGGATGATGCGGATCGAGCGGCACGAACACACCGCCCGCCTTCAGCACCGCGAGCAGCGCGACGAACAGTTCGCACGAACGCTCGACGCACACGCCGACGCGCACTTCAACGCCGACGCCAGCCGCGCGCAGGCGCGCCGCGAGCCGCGATGCGCGGGCGTCGAGTTCGCCGCGCGAAAGACGCGCGTCGTCGTGGGCATTGAAGGCGAGCGCGGGTGCTTCGGGTCGAAGACGCGCGAGGGCTTTGATACGCAAATGCAGCGCGGTCGGGAAACTCGTCATCGGCATGAATTCCTTCGGGGTTCCGCCGCATCGGAAAAAGCTGCGGCGTGAACGTAGGGCCGCTGGAAATGCGGCTTCACTCGGGATGACGATCCGCGCGAAAAAATATTTACCGCTTTTAACGCGCTAAAGATTCGGCGCGCCGAAACGTCTCTATGTAGAGGCGCATCCAGCGCACCCTTTCCGACTTAAGCGATGCATTGCCAATGACTGCCATCAACGAGCTTTTAGATTCCTCCGCCACGCAGAAGCCTGCGGCGCGCCTGATTCTCGCGCTGCTCAAGCGCTCGCGCGGCGCGTTCGCGGTCGCGCTCGTCGCCTGCGTGATGAACGGCATCGCGAGCGTGATGCTCGTCGCGACGCTCAATCGCGCGTTATCGGCGCCCTCTTCCGCCGATGGCGCGCTCGCATGGCGCTTCGCGTTATGCGCGGTCGTCGCGCTGCTCACGCGTGTCGTCTCGGGCGTGCTGTTCGCGCGCCTGTCGCAGGACACGATGGCGCAATTGCGCGAGCATGTCGCGCGGCGCGTCGCGTCGGCCGAATTGCGCGATGTCGAGCGCATCGGCGCGGCGCCCGTGCAATCCGTATTGACCGACGATGCCACCAACGTATCGATGCTCTTCTTCGCGCTGCCGAACATCGTCATGCACGGATCGATCGTGTTCGGTTGCCTGGGCTATCTCGCGTGGCTGTCGTGGCCGGTGTGCCTGCTGGCGCTCGCGGCCATCGTCACGGGTTCGCTGGGCTATCACCTCGGCGACAAGCGCGCGATTGCATCGCTCGAAGCGGCGGGACAATCGCAGGACAAGCTGTTCGGCTATCTCGGCGCGCTGTTCGCGGGCGCGAAGGAACTGAAGCTGCATCGCGCGCGTTCACAACAGTTCGTCGACGGGCAACTGGGCGCGGCGATCGGCGAGGTGCGTGATCATCGGCGGCGTGCGTTCAGCGCGTATGCGGTCGGCGTGGGCTGGATCATCTTTCTGTTCTATGGGTTTCTCGGCGCGGCGGCGTTCTGGCCGTCGCTCGGCGTGCGTGCGGACGCGGCTTCGACGGCGGGTTATGTCGTCGTGTTTCTTTTCATGCTCGTGCCGCTCGATGGCTTGCTCAACAACATTCCCACGTTGAACGCGGCGCGTGTTTCGCTCGCGCGTATCGAGAAGGTGATGGCGGAGTTCGGCGGTCTGCGCGTGCATGCGTCGCCGGTGTCGTCGGCGCACGATGCGGGCTTTGAAACGCTCACGATGCGCGGCGTCACGCATTCGTATTTTCACGAGCGCGATGAGCGCATGTTCCGCATCGGTCCTGTGGATCTGACGTTCAGGCCGGGCGAGCTCGTGTTTATCGTCGGCGGGAATGGCAGCGGCAAAACCACGCTTGCGAAGGTGCTGACGGGGCTTTATGAGCCGGAGTCGGGCGTGATCGAAGTCGATGGCAAGGCGGTGGGTGCGAGTGAGCGGCCGGCGTATCGCGAGCGCTTTACGGCTGTGTTCAATGACTTCCATCTGTTCGATGCGCTGCTCGGTATCGTCGATCCGAACGATGCGTCGCGGGCGGCGGCGGATGCGCGGGCCAATGCACTCGTCGCGCGGCTTGCGCTGGATCACAAGGTGAAAGTAGTCGATGGCGCGTTTTCTACGCGTTCGCTTTCGACGGGGCAGAGGAAGCGGCTTGCGCTGGTGGTGGCTTATCTCGAAGATCGTCCGCTTTATCTCTTCGATGAATGGGCTGCGGATCAGGATCCTGCGTTCAAAGCGGTGTTTTACGAGCAGTTGTTGCCGGAGTTGCGGTCGCGGGGGAAGACGGTGATTGTCGTGACGCACGATGATCGGTATTTCTCGATCGCGGATCGGGTGCTCAAGTTGGAGAATGGGATGGTGGTGAATGAGACGCGCGGGGGTGTCAGGTCTGCGGTGGTGGATGGGGCTACGGCGGTTGTCGCCGGATCCCGTTAGCTTGTCGGTCTATTAGCACTGCCCCTGTGCGGGGCGGCAGTCACTTTCTTTGCTGCTGCAAAGAAAGTAACCAAAGAAAGCAGCCTGATACGCCCGCGGTCATACGCAATTTGGGTGTTCTTCTCGTCGATCGTGGCCTCTGTAGCGAGTGCCCTCGTAGGCCTAACCGGGCTTGGACCGCGCACGGTCTGACAAACTAGTCGTTGTAAGCGCGCTGGTTCAGCACGAAATGGCTTCGGCACAGCGCTGCGCGCTGCCGTGGGGTCTGCAAGGGAAACCGACGAGAAAAGAGCAACGCAGAAGCACACGCAGACCCGATTGACCGGTCGGCCGCGTAGCGGGCCGGAGCCATTTCGTGCTGAACCAGCCACTCACGCGGCGCGATGTGGCAGACCGTGCGCGGTCCAAGCCCGAGGTGGCCTGTGAGGGCACTCGCTACAGACGCCACGAGCGAGGAGAAAGATACCCAAATTGCGTATGACCGCGGGCGGCTCGAGCTGCTTTCTTTGGTTACTTTCTTTGCAGCAGCAAAGAAAGTGACTGCCGCCCCGCACAGGGGCAACGCCAATAAACCGACACGCCAACGGGATCCGGCGAAAAAAACAGAGCAAGTCCGCTAAGGACCAACCCTCGGCAATGCCAACAACTTCTCCGTAATCATATCCCCGAGCCGCAACGCCGACATCGGCCCGCCAAACCCCCAAATATTCGGCTCGACGAGCACCACACGCCCTTCCTTCTTTGCCGGCACGAACCGCCACACAGGCGAATCCAGTTTCGCATCGACAGCCACATCCGCCCCCGATGCGGTCACGAACAACACCGCCACATCCGGCCGCTTCAAAAAGTCCGCCGACGTCACATACACGGTACCTTCACGCGTCGGCTTTTCGGGCCATAGACGAACGCCAAGCACACGCGCCACACCCGCCGCCGTGCTGTTACCCGTATAAGCCCAATATCGATCAGGCAAGCCGAGTTCCTGCAAAAGCGCGAAGCGCGTCCCCGACAAACCGGCCTCTTTCAAACGCGCGGCATCGCGGGCAAGACCCGCTTCGAGCTTGGCCTCAGCATCACGCGCCTGCTGCTCACGCCCCGTCATGCAAGCGAGCGTATGAAAGATGCTGCGCGTCCAGTCGAGTTGCGTACGCGCGCCGTCACCATCGCCCTTCTGGACATCCGGGCTGAACTGGAACAACACTGTCGGCGCGATGCGATCCAGCGCCGCGAAAATCGGCGCGTGCCGATAACCCACGCCGATGATCAGATCAGGCTTCGTCGATGCAATCGCCTCCAGACTCGGCTCCTGACGCGTGCCGACCGTCGGTACACCTTTGAAGCGCGCGCTGTCGTAACCGATCCACCCGTCGTAATACTCGGGATCG
Organism: Burkholderia sp. THE68; assembly: GCF_009938265.1. Classification (NCBI taxonomy): domain Bacteria; kingdom Pseudomonadati; phylum Pseudomonadota; class Betaproteobacteria; order Burkholderiales; family Burkholderiaceae; genus Burkholderia; species Burkholderia sp. THE68. The sequence goes on along the minus strand of NZ_AP022319.1, from coordinate 1,137,799 downwards.
ACCACGCCGACGGGCGTCATCCCAAGCGCCGCGACATCTTCCGCGAACATGAACTCCAGCACGACGATGCGCGACGGATGCGCAGGCATGCTCTTGCTGAATTGCGAAACGGTCGGGTTGCCTGCGAGCGGCGCGCATGCCTTGTTCTCATCTGCCAGCGCGTGACGGCTCGCCAGCGCGATCCACAGACACGCCGCGAGCGAAACCGCACGCTTCATCGGATGGCGTCCTGCAATGCGAGTTCGTCGTCGCGCATCGTCAAAAGCAGCGGGCAGCTTGCGCACAGTTGCGTCTCTCCAGGAATCTCATAGCGCACGCAGCACACGCGGCGCGCGCGAAACGGGTTGGGCAGCAGCGGCGAACGCGGCGTCGCATCGCGTATCGGCGTGCGCAGCGGGTTGTCGTCGGCGGGGCGAAAGAGCCATTCGGCGTCGCTGCCGTCATCGCTCAGAATCGATGGGCAATTCCCGAGCAAGTAATCCAGCAGATTGCCGGCGTTGCTCCACAACACGCGCGGCGCGATCTTCGTCATGCCCGCAATCATGCCGATCACGCTGTCCAGGTGCGCGACGAGGCCGTCATAGCGGCGCGCAGGATCGGCGTCCGGAGCGTGCAAGGCGTCGGCGTCGAAATGAAGGGCGACGGGCACGCCCTCCTTCAGCACGAGATGCGTGCGTTCCGGCGACATATCGAGCGGACGCCCGAGCAGACGCGCCGCCGCCACGCCCGCAGGCGCCGCAAGCCCGAAGTAGTACTTGCTCCACTGCGACAGCAGCGCGCGCGCGTGCAGTTCGGCGTCGCCGCCGTAGAGCGCATGCATCGCGGCGAGCAACGCGGCGCGATGATCGGCAAGGGACGTCAGCGGGATGCGCGCGGCATCGTCGCCGATGGATTCATCAGGAGCGCCGAGCCACACGTTCTGGAGATACGGCGCAAGCGCGGGCGGCGCAAAATCGGCAAAGCTGCGCGCTCGAAGCGTCATCGCGCGCGTCCCCGGCCTTTGTCACGCCGCGTCTCGATTACGAGCAGCGCCAGCATGTACGGCGCACCGATCAGCGCGGTCAGCACGCCCGCCGGAATCTCGCGCGGCGCAAGCAAGGTGCGCGCGGCGAGATCGGCGGCGGCCAGCACCAGCGCGCCCAGCAATGCCGCAAGCCAGAGCCGCGTGCCGTGCGAGCGCGCGCCGAGCATCGTCGCGAGATGCGGGGCCATCAGACCGATGAAGCCGACCGGCCCGACCGCAGCCACCGCCGCGCACGCGGCGAGCGTCGCCACGGTCAGCACGAGCGGCCGCAGCAGCGCGATCGGCAGGCCGAGCGCGGACGCCTGATCGTCGCCGAGCGCAAGCAGATCGAGCGGCCGCGCGAGCAGCGCCAGCACCGGCAGCGCGAGCATGCACCACGGCAGGATCGTCGCGACTTCGCCCCAGCTTCGTCCATACGTGCCGCCGACCAGCCACACGACAAAACGCGCCGGCTGCACGCTCTGTTGCGTGATGAGCCATTGCGCGAGCGTCGTGCACAAGGTGCCGATGACGATGCCCGTCAGCGCCACCGCGAGCGGCGCGTACTGATGCCGCCGATTGAACAGCAGCGTGATGACGAGCGTCGCGCCGCCGCCGACGAGCGCGGCCGCAGCGAGAAAGAGATGGCCCGCGAGCGGCCAGATCATCAGCGCGGCGAGCGTCGCGAGCCCCGCGCCCTGCGTCACGCCCAGCACCTCGGGACCCGCGAGCGGATTGCGCACGACGCTCTGCATCAGCACGCCGCTCGCCGCGAGCATGGCGCCCGCGAAGAGCGCGCACAACAGGCGCGGCACGCGCAATTCGAGCAGCATGCGGGCGATGTCGTCGCGGTGCGAGAGCGCATCGATCCAGCGCGCGGGACCGAGCATCGTCGGACCGATGGACGCGCCCACGACGACCACCGCGCATCCGCTCGCGAGCAGCAACGCCGCGAGCACCGGCGACGGCAACGCCGACAACGCCCGCACCGCGCGCATGCCGCGCTTCACCGATTCGCGCGCCTGCCCGGCATGCAACGCGCCGGACCAGGCCGCGCCGCTGCGAATCATCGCGAGCATCAGGGGCGTGCCGACGAACGCGATCGCCACGCCCGTCGACAGCGTGGAATCGAGGCCGAGCGCGAGCACGGCGCTGTCGGTGGCGAGCACGAGCGCGCCGCCCGCGAGCGCCGAAAGCGGCACGAGCGCCGCCAGCTTCGATGCTTTCGCGCCGCGCACCTGCCGCAGCAGGTTCGGCGCGATCAGCCCGACATACGACAACGGTCCCGCGATCGCTACCGCGACGCTCGCGAAGCCGACGGCGACCGTCATCGCGAAGAGGCGGGTCGCATCGACGGGCACGCCTGCGGCTGCGGCGGCATCGTCGCCGAGCGCGAGCGGATCGAGCGGACGGATCACGAACGGCAATGCGGCGAGCGGCAACACGAGCCAGCCGAGCGCCGACATCAAGCCCGCCGCGCCCGGCTGATACAGACTGCCGCTCGCCCACAACGACGCCCCGACTACCGTCTGCTCGAAGAACGCGAGCAGGAGCGTCGAGATCGCGGAGAACAGCAGCATGCAGACGCTGCCGGCGAGCACGAGCCGCAACGGCGTCGCGCGCCAGCCGCCCGCCGCGGCCGCGACGCAACCCGCCGCCGCGAGACCGCACACGAACAGCAGCGGCACCGACGCCGCGCCGACGAGCTCCGGCGCGATCATCGCCGCGAGCAGGCCGAGCTGCGCGCCGCCCGTGATGCCGAGCAGATCCGGCGCGGCGAGCGGATTGCGCGTCAAAGCCTGAAAGAGCGCGCCCGCGACCGCGAGACAACCGCCCGCGACGAGCGCCGCCAGGACGCGCGGCGCGCTCAGGTCGAACAGAAAGACGTGCGCGAGCTGCGCGGCATCGCTGCCCGATGGCGCATCGAGCCACGCGCGGAACTCCGGGCCGAGGCGCAGCGCGGCAAGCGCGAGAATCAGCGCGATCAGCGCAACCGCGATCACGCCGACGCGATTCGGCGCGGCCACGTCATGTCGCGATGCCTGAGCGTGAGCGGCTGTTGTCATGCGGCCTTCCGTCCGGCGATCAGCGCAAGCACGGCAGACACGCGTTCCCAGAACGAAGCCGCGCGGCGCAAGCGGCGGCGAGTGGCAAGCGTCGTCATGCGGCAATCTCCCGCGCCTCGACGCCTTCGTAGGCGGGCACGCACATCGGCGCGCCCGTCTGCGGATGCGTGACGCGCAGCATGTTCACGCCGAAGGTCTCCTGCAAATGGCGCGGATCGATCATCGCCTCGGGCGAGCCCTGCGCGATGATGCGCCCCGCGCGCATCAACACGATCTCGTCGGAGAACGCGGCCGCCTGATTCAGATCGTGCAGCACCCACACGATCGTCAGGCCGCGCTCGCGATTGAGCCGCCGCAGTTCATGCAGGATGTCGAGCTGATGATGGATGTCGAGGTAGGTGGTCGGCTCGTCGAGCAGGACGATGGGCGCTTCCTGCGCGAGCGCCATCGCGATCCACGCGCGCTGGCGCTCGCCGCCAGAGAGCGCGGCGACATCGCGCGTGGCGTCGTCGACGAGACCGCTCGCGTCGAGCGCGGCGTCGATCGCCGCATGGTCCGCGCGGTTGAGACCGCGCATCCAGCCGCCGTGAGCATAGCGCCCGTATGCGACCAGCTCGCGCACCGTGAGGCCCGCCGGAATCTGGTTGAACTGCGCGAGCATCGTCAGCGTGCGGGCGAGCGCGCGGCGGCGCAGCGAGGCGATGGACTTGCCGTTCACTTCGACTTCGCCCGCCCGCGCGGGCTGCAGGCCGGCGAGCGTGCGCAGGAGCGTGCTCTTGCCGCAGCCGTTCGGCCCGCACAGCGCGGTGACGCGTCCTGCTTCGATATCGATGTCGAGCCCGTCGAGCACCACGTCGTCGCGATAGGCGACGGTCAGGGAACGCGCACGCAGCGCGGTACGGAACGTCATCGCGCCTCGCGGTAACTCTGCGCCATCGCAACGACGACCTTGCGCGGCCCTTCGAACGGATCGCGCGCGTGCGCGGTCAGCATGTTGTCGAGCATCAGCACGTCGCCGGTGAGCCACGGAAACGTGATGCGCTGGTCGTCGAGCACGGCGCGGATTTCGGCGAGCGCGTCGGCTTCGAGCGGCGCGCCGTCGCCGTAATGGACGTTACGCGGCACGTTGTCCAGCCCGACGGCATCGACGAGCGCTTCCTGCATCTCCTCGTCGAGCGTGGACAGGTGAAAGAGATTCGCCTGATTGAACCAGACCATGTCGCCCGTGCGCGGATGGCGCGCGACCGCCTGGCAGCGCTCTTCGGTGCGCAGCAGCAGCTCGCCGTCGTCGCTGTCGCGCCAGGCGCATGCGATGCCGCGCGCCGCGCAGATACGCTCCACCTCGCGCGGATCTTCCGTGCCGAACGCGTTCTGCCACGGCAGATCGAGGCCCTGCCCGAAGTTGCGTACGTACAGCAGCTCGCGTTCGGCGAAACGCCGCACCAGCGCCGGATCGAGCGCGCGATACACCGCGCGGCTGTCGGCGATCGGCGTCGCGCCGCCCACGCGCGCCGCGAGTGCGCAGTGAAACCAGATTCGCATCGGCCATTCGCGCGTGTACGACTGCTCGTTGTGCAGCGGTATCGAGCGATGCGGCGGATATTCCGTCGACGTGTACACCGCGCCCTCGACCTGACTGCGCGGCGTCGATGCGAATTCATAGCCGATCAGCGGATCGCCGAACGACGCGGCGAAGCGCTGGAACACTTCGATCGACTCGACGCGAAAGCCGGTGAAGCGCACGCCGCCCGCGCGTTCGAGCGACTCGGCGACGATACGTTGCAGCAGCGGCGCGGCGTCGGCGAGCGTGATGTCGGCGCCCGCGCGCGGCGAGACGACGACCGGCAGGCCCGGCTCGATGCGCAGATCGGCCAGTTCGGGCGCAGCCGCGGACGCGGTGAGTTCGGTCATGTGATGCCCTCTTGCGGAATCGTTTGCCTGAAAGCTCGTGGATCAGTTGAGGCGCGACTTCGCCTGCACGGCGAGCGCATCCATGTGACGGCGCAGGCTCGCGGGGCGCATGTCGGTCCAGGTGTTCTCGATGTACGCGAGGCAATCGGCCTTCACACCGCGCTGGCCCACTTCGCGCCAGCCCGCCGGCACTTCGCGGAACGTCGGCCAGATCGAGTACTGCTCTTCTTCGTTGATGACGACCGTATAGACGAGATCGTCCGCTGCGTGGTTCTGCTGTTGCGTCATGGTGATGTTTCTCTCCGGTGCGAAAGAGTCGAATGAGGCCTTCATCGAATAGACGTGCGGGCTGCGCGTTTTTTTACCGCCGCCGCGCGCGCCCACCGACGAACGCGGGACATTCGACATTGCGCTCGCGCGCATCGAGGCAATCGGCGCAATGCTGTTGCGCGTCACGCACCATGAAATGCACCAGCGTCTGCGAGACGTTCAGCGCCCGCGCCGTGCTCTGCAGCGTCTCTTCGCCGATGCGGACCATTTCGAAGGCAGTGCGGCTGCGGTCGGGCAATTGCGCGAGCGCATCGCAGACGCGGCGCAGGGTGTCGCGCGCCTGTACGCGCGCTTCGGGCGTGAGTTCCTGCGACGGCACGTCGAAGCCGTCTTCCTCGTCGGCGCGATAGATGTTTTCGAGGCTTTGCCGACGGCACGCGTCGATCGACGCGTTGCGCACCATGCGCGTGATGTAGCCCATCGGCTGACGCACCGCGTCCTGTTGCGGCAGGTCGATGAGATTGACGAAGACGTCGTGCACCACGTCCTCGGCGCGGCTCGCGCAACCGACGACGCCGCGCGCCATGTTCACGAGCATCTGCCGGTTCGCGATGGCGAGTTCGAGCAGGCTCGGCGCGGACGAGGCGCGCTGCGGCGGCGGTTCCGGCGTGACGCTGGCGCGCGCGGCGGGCCGCAGCCGATGCCAGTACGCATCGAGAGACAGATTCAGAGGCGGCGGCGAGGTCGAAGTTTGCTTCGACGATGCCGGCTGGACGCGCATGTAAGCCATAAATCGTGCTCCACTTTCGTAGGACTCGAGAAGTTAGCGTAAACGCGAATCATTCTCAACGTCAGCCCCACACGTCAGCGGGTTGTAAGTTTGCGCCCAAATTTCGGCGCACGCCTTGGCGGGCTGCGGGAGCGCGGCAAGCGGACAAAATGTCAAGGACGGTTGCTGAATGAAAAATTTTTATCGCGGATGGAGGGGCGATTGCACGCCGCATCCCTAAAGTTTCAAAGCGAACGACCGTTATCCGATGTGTGGTCCGGCTTTCCCGCAAGGGTTCAGCCATCTCCGGGCCGCCGCCGGAACCCAACATGAATCATCAAACTGAGGTGTTCACCCTGCCGCGCGGACGCGCGGCCACGTGGTTGCTGCACGCGGGAGCCGATATCCCCCGCGCGATCCGCGTCGCCCTCGTCGGGAGTCTGTTCGGCACCTTGCCGATCTTCGCGGGCGGGGTGCTCAATACGGTCGCCGTCGCGTGGGTGCTGGATCGCCGGCATCCAACGCTGCCTTTCCATATCTGGCTCGCGCTGGAAATGGCCGTGTGTCTCGTGCGGCTGATCGTGCTGGTCGTCGCGCGGCGTCGTGCGCGTGAGCGCAAATCCACGCTGACCGACACCTACGTGCTGCTCGCGCCGCTCTGGGGCGCGACGGTCGGCTATGGCGCGCTCGTCTCGGTGCTGTCCGGCGACTGGATCGCGTCGACGCTCTCTTTTCTGTCGGCGGCCGCGATGGTCGGCGGCATCTGTTTCCGCAATTTCGGCGCGCCGCGTCTCGTCGCGGTGATGATCTTCCTGTCGCTCGGGCCGTGCTGCCTCGGCGCGGTGCTGGCCGGCGAGCCGACGCTCTGGCTCACGTTGCTGCAAATCCCCTTCTATCTCTTTGCGATGAGCGCCGCCGCGTGGCGTCTGAACGGCATGCTCGTCTCGACGATGAAAGCAGAACAGGAAAACGACCGCCGCGCGCGCCACGACGAGCTGACGGGTCTGCTCAACCGCGCGGGTCTGTTTCAGGCGGTGCGTTCGCGCGAGCCGCGACATGCGCGCGACAGCGCCCGCACCGCGCTGCTCTATCTCGATCTCGACGGCTTCAAGGCCGTCAACGACGCGCACGGCCACGAAGTCGGCGACACGCTGCTCGCGCTCGTCGCGCGGCGGCTGCGTCATCTGTCGGGTGAAGGTTCGCTGGTCGCGCGGCTCGGCGGCGACGAGTTCGTGATCGTCACGCCGCCGCAGACCGATCCGCTCGTGCTCGCCGATGTGGTCGTGCGCGAACTCGCGAAGCCGTTTCTCACCGATGGCGATGTGCCGCTGCAGATCGGCGTGAGCATCGGCATCGCGAGGTTCGACCATCATCACGACGAGCTCGACGGCGTGCTGCGCGACGCCGACAACGCGCTTTATGAGGCCAAGCGCGCGGGCAAGAGCCGCTGGGTGTCGGCAGGCGTTCGGGAACCGGTAGGCGTTTGACGCTCTAACTCGATACTCACCGCTTCTCCACCTCCAGCGTCTTCGCATATCCCGTCAGTTCGAGATACCCGCGCCCCGGCTTGCCGTCCCCTTCCAGCGTCACCGCCCCTTCCCAGTACAGCGCGCCGGTCGAATCGCGCGAGTCGAGTTCCTGATCGTCGATGAGCGGATTCAGCCGCCAGCGCATATCGCCGACGCGCACGTTCATCGCGACCGGATAGAGCGTGTTCGTGCGCGGCGAGCGCCATTGCCGCTGCGGCGTGAACTCGACATCGCCGGGGCCGAATTGCCGCATGCGGCCATCGGGCTCGCGCAGCGCGGCGTGCGCCCACACGGCGCGGCCGTCGCGGGCGCGGACCTTGAAGGCCATCAGCGCGGAGCCGTCGTCGAGATTCGCGCCGAGCCAGTCCCAGCCCGCCGCATCTGACGAGAGCAGCGTGCTCGACCATTCGTGATCGAGCCACGCGCGGCCCGTCACCGCGACGCTCGCATTCGCCTTTCCCGCCGCCGATGGCCGCGTCACGCTGCCCGTCACCTTCAGTTGCGGTTCGCTGTAGTAGTAGCTCGCCTGTTCCGGCGACGGACCCTTGCGCGAATAGCCTTGCTCGCCCTGGATCATCGGCGGCTGCGTCGGCGTGAAGGTCAGATGGAGCGCGAAGCCGGCCGCATCGGCGAGCACCGTGTAGCTGCCGTCCGCCGCGCGCGTCATGCGCCACGCGTCGAGCTTGACGTCGGTGTTGCCGTCTCTCGCGTACGCGAGGCCGAAACCCTGCCGCGCGACGTTCTGATCGTGCACGAGCCGTCCATACGCCGGGTCCGACAACGCCGCGTGCGCGATGATCAGTTGCGACGGATCGAACGCGCTCGCGCCCGGCTTCCTGCCGGTATTCGAGCGAAAGAACGTGATCTGGAAACCGAGCGGCTGATGATCGGGCGTGTCGAGCCAGCCGGTCGCGTACCACCATTCCGTGCGATACGGCGGATGCGCGCCGCTGTCCTTCGGCCATTCGATCGCGTGGCCCGGCACGACGGGCGCGAATCTGGGTTCATCGGCGAATGCGCTCGCCGAAATCAGCCATGCCAGAAGAAGCCACAGGCGCATCACCAGTCCTCCCGCACGGCGCGCACCGCATCGACGGACACGGCGCGCCGTCCCGACAACACCGCCGTCGCGCAGGACGACAGCAGCATCACGCATGCGATGACCGCGATCATCGTCCACGGCACATGCAGCGACATGCTCCAGTGAAACGACTGCGGATTCACGACGAACACGAGAATCAGGCTGATCGCGAAGCCGAGCACGCAGCCCATCGCGATGCCGAGCAGCGTGAGCCATCCCGCTTCGGACGCGAGCAGCGCGAGGATTTGCGCGCGCGTCACGCCGACGTGCCGCAGCATGCCGAATTCGCGCGAGCGCGCGAGCGTCTGCATCGAAAAAGTCGCGCCCACGCCGAACAGACCGATCACGATCGCGACCGCCTCCAGCAGATACGTCACGGCGAAACTGCGATCGAAGATGGTCAGCGTGCGCGCGCGAATCTCGCCGGGCTCGGAGAATTCGAGCGTGTCGCCGAACGGCAGTTGTTTGATGGCCTCGATGACCTGCGCGGCGCTCGAACCCGCGCGCAAGGTGATGGCGATATCGGTGGCGGTCGTGTCGCCGGTGAGTCGCCGGTAGTCGGCCAGACGCATCTGCAACGCGCCCGTCTGCCGCACGTAATCGCGCCAGATGCCCGCGACGACGAAGCGCTCCTTCGCCCCGCCGACAGGCAAACTCACGCGCTCGCCCACGCGATAGCCGTACAGATCGGCCATCGCTTCCGAGGCCCACACGGGCGTTTCGCCTGCGCGCCAGGCGCTGGGCGGCAACACTTCGCCGGTCATTTGCAGGGTCGCGCCGGGATCGGCCGCATCGAGTTCGCGGGCGATCAGCGCGACGGGCGGCTTCGCGGCATCGAGCGTCAGTTTCGAGGCGCGCGTGAACGCCGCATGCGAGACCCCGCTCGCCGCCGTGATACGCATTTGCTGATCGGGCCGCAAGCCGCCGGTGTCGCCGCTCGACGCCATCCGCACGTACAGATCCGCCGACAGCAGATGCGCGAGCCAATCCTCCACCGACACGCGAAAGCTCGTCACCATGATCGCCATTGCGACGATCAGCGTGAAGCTCGACAGCACGCCGCCCATCGCGATCGATGCCTGGCCCGGCGCATTCGCGAGACGCGCGAGCGCGAGCGTCGCGACGGCGCTGCGCGGTTTCATCGCGCGTCGGAACACGATCGCGGTGAGCCGCGGCATCAGCGCGATGCCGCCGACCAGCAGCAACGCGACGGCCATATATCCGCCGACGGGCGCATCGAAAACGGGCGGCGCCTGCGAGAGCGCCGCGCCTGCCGCGAGGCACGCGAGCGCGGGCCACGGCGTGCCGAGCGGCGCGAGCGCGGCTTCCTCGCTGCCCGCCTTGAGCGCGGGCGCGGGCCGGGCGCGCGCCGCTTCGAGCGCCGGCACGAGCGTGCCCGCGAGCGCCACGCCGATGCCGAGCGCGAGAAAGATCGCGCTGGCGACCGGCTCGAACGCGACGCGCGGCTCGACGCCCGGAAAATAGCCGCCGCCGAGATCGCTGCCGAAGAAACGCAGCGCGAGCGCCGCGACCGTGAAGCCGAGCGCGATGCCGAGCACGCCGCCGACGACGCCGAGCAGCGCGCCTTCGAGCATGATCTGCCGCACGAGCGACGCGCGCGTCATGCCGAGCACGCGCAGCATCGCGAATTGCGCGCGGCGGCGCACAACGCCCGCGGCCTGCGTCGAGAACACGAGAAACGCGCCGGTGAACAGCGCGACGAGCGCGAGCACGTTCATGTTGATGCGATACGCGCGCGAGAGCCGGTCGGTACGGCTCTCGACGTCGCGCGTTTCGGTCACGACGAGCCGAGCGCCGAGTTCGCGTTGCAGCGTCTGGCGGAACGCATCGCGATCGACGCCGCGCGCGAGTTGCAGATCGACGCGCGAGAGTTTGCCCGTCATCGAGAAATGCGTCTGCACGGCGGCGATGTCCATCACCGCGATGCGCTGCCCTGGCCGCGTGCGCGCAATGCCACCCGCGACGCGCAGTCTCACCGGCGACGTGCCGCTCTGCAATTCGACATGGCCGCCGTCGCGTACACCGAGCCAGGTCTGCGCGGCGGGCGAAAGAAAGATGGCGTCATCGGCGAGCGCATCGAGCGATGCGTCCGGCGCGGGCACGCCGGTCAGATCCGGCGCGATGCGCTTCGCGCGAAACACGTCGATGCCGAGCACCTTGAGCGGCGCGTTCCTGCCGGGCACGGCGGCATCGACTTCGAGCACCGGACTCGCGACCGCGACGCCGTCGTGCGTCGCGAGACGCGGATACAGGTTCTCGTCGATGAAAGGCTGCGCGCCGCGCACCTGCAAGTCCGCCTGTCCCGACAGACTGCGCGCGGCGGCGGAAAACTCGTTGAAGGCCGCGCCGTTGATGAGCTGCACCGCATAGCCGAGGCCGACGCCAAGCGCGATCGTCAGCATGGCGACGAGCGCGCGGCCCCGATGACTGCGCCATTGCGCGCCGAGCAGCCAGCGCGTGAGCGTGTCGGACGTGCGGCGCGGCGCGGCGATATCGCTCATCGCGCCAGCGTCGCGGCGTGCAGCGCGCCGTCGCTCAGGATCACCACGCGATCGGCGAACGCGGCGGCGGCTTCCGAATGCGTCACCATGACCGTCGCGGCTTGCGTCGCCTTCGTTTCGGCGCGCAGCAGTTCGAGCACTTCGTGCGCGGTTTGCGGATCTAGATTGCCGGTGGGTTCATCGGCGAGCAGCAGCCGCGGCCGATGCACGAGCGCGCGGGCAATCGCGACGCGTTGCAGTTCGCCGCCGGAGAGCTGGCGCGGCATGTCGCCGTCGCGTCCGTCGAGGCCGACGGCGGCGAGCATCGCGCGCGCGGGCGCGGGCGGCATGCCGTTGAGCAGCAGCGGGACTGCGACGTTCTGATAGAGCGTCAGATGCGGCAGCACGTGAAAGGCCTGGAACACGAAGCCGAGCTTCTGACGGCGCAGGCGTGTTGCGGCGTCGTCGGAGACGGTGGAGATCAATGCACCGTCGATCAGCACGTCGCCGCTGTCGGCCGTGTCGAGACCCGCGATCAGATTGAGCAGCGTCGATTTGCCGACGCCCGAATCGCCCATGATCGCGACGAACTCGCCGGCGCCCAGCGCGAAGTCGAGCGCGTCGAGGACGATGCGGCCGCCGGGGTAAGTCTTCGTGAGGCGGCGGCATTCGAGGGCGGGAGCAATGGCGGAGTCGGCGGGTCGCATGGGGATTGGGTTGTTGCAAGCATGCTGATTGTGACTGAATGTTCAGGGGTTCGCCGGATCGCACTTCGCCACCCCTCGGGGTTATCCCTTAGCCATATAGGATTGACTAACATCGCCATCGAAATCAAACTGTGATCACAGATCAAAGATCAACAAGGAAGACATTCGTGGCACCCCGTTCCGCATCGCAACCCATTCCGCAACTCGAAGTCATCGCCACGGAGACGATGGCCACGAAGGTCTATCAGCAACTCCGCGAAGCGATCATGAGCGGCAGCTTCGCCGCTGGTCAGCCGCTGAGCCTGCGCGGCGTGGCCGAAGCGGTCGGCCTCTCGACGATGCCCGTGCGCGCCGCGCTCACACGCCTGCGCGCGGAAGGTGCGCTCGTCGACGGTCCGTCGCGCGGCCTCATGGTGCCGCCGATGACGCCTGATCTGCTCGAAGAACTGCGCGACGTGCGCGTCGCACTGGAAGGCTGCGTCGCGGAACGCGCGGCGGCGCGCATGACGAACGACGACGTCGCCGCGGTGCAGCGCATCTTCGACGAAATGGACGCGCACGTCGAAGCCGACGATGCGCGCGCCTATCTGCGCTGCAACTTCGCTTTCCACACGAGCATTTACCGGCACGGCGCAAGCGACATGACGCTCGCGACGATCCAGAACATGTGGATGCGTATCGGTCCGTTCCTGAACATGGTCGCGCCCGACGTGGAGCACATGCGCGTGTCGATGGACGCGCATCGCCAGATCATCGAGGCGCTGTGGAAGCGCGATGGCGCGGCGGTCGCGCGCGGCATCGCGAAGGACATTCGCGACGCCGCGCGCGATCTCGAAGCGCGTCTGCGCTCGCAGGAAAGCCGCTCGCGGCGGCACGCGCAAGGCTGAAGCGTAAAAGCGCATCACCCGTGCCTTGCACACGATTATCAGCATGCCTAATCGCTTGAGCGAGGACGACGCACGTCCCCGCAAAACATAACCACAAGGAGTCAGACGATGGATTTCATGAAACTGCTCACGCCGCGCGCCGGCCTGCGCGTGCTGGTCACGGGCGGCGCATCGGGCATCGGCCTTGCCATCGCGAAAGCGTTCGTGTCGACGGGCGCACGCGTGCATGTCTGCGATGTCGATCCGAAAGCCATCGACGCGGTATCGACGGTTTCGCCGGCGATCACCGGCACGCGCGCCGACGTCGCGAACAAGGACGACGTGAAGCGCGTGTTCGAAGACGTCCGGCGCGAACTCGGCGGTCTCGATGTGCTGATCAACAACGCGGGCATCGCGGGTCCGACGGGCGGTATCGACGCGATCGATTCCGACGACTGGGAAAAAACCATCGATGTCAATCTGAACAGCCAGTACTACTTCTCGCGCGAGGCCGTGCCTCTGCTGCGCAACGCCCCCGATGGCGGCGTGATCGTGTTCATGTCGTCGGTGGCGGGACGTCTCGGCTACGGCTTCCGCACGCCCTATTCGGCGACGAAGTGGGCCGTCGTCGGGCTCGCGAAGAGTCTCGCGATCGAGCTCGGCCCCGACAACATTCGCGTGAATGCGGTGCAGCCGGGCATCGTCAAGGGACCGCGCATGGAAGGCGTGATCGCCGCGCGCGCGAAGCAGCTCGGCGTCGGCTACGAAGAAATGGAAAAGCAGTATCTCGCGAAGATTTCGCTGCGCCGCATGGTGACGCAAGAGGAAGTCGCAGCAAGCGTGCTGTATCTCAGCTCGCCCGCCGGCAGCGCGATTTCTGGCCAGGCGCTCTCCGTCTGCGGCAACGTCGAAACGCTCTGAAGAACATCGAGGAACATATGGCAACGAAACGCAAGGTCATCATCACATGTGCGCCGACGGGCGCGATCCATACACCGTCGATGTCGCCGCATCTGCCGGTCACGCCCGACCAGATCGCCGAGGCCGCGCTCGCGGCCGCCAGGGAAGGCGCGGCGATCCTGCATCTGCATGCGCGCGATCCCGAAGACGGACGCCCGACGCAGGACCCCGCCGTATTCGAGCGCTTCCTGCCGCGCCTCAAGTCGCAAACGGACGCCGTCATCAACCTGACGACGGGCGGCAGCCCGCACATGACGGTGGCGGAACGCCTGAAGCCCGCGCATCACTTCCAGCCGGAAGTGGCTTCGCTGAACATGGGCTCGATGAACTTCGGCCTGTATCCGATGCTCGATCGCTTCAAGGATCTGAAGCACGACTGGGAGCGTCAGCATCTGGAGAAGAGCCGCGACCTCGTGTTCAAGAACACCTTCGCGGACATCGAATACATCCTGACGTCGTGTTCGGCCAACGGCACGCGCTTCGAGTTCGAATGCTACGACATCTCGCATCTGTATAACCTCGCGCATTTCGTCGATCGCGGGCTCGTCAAGGGGCCGTTCTTCGTGCAGAGCGTGTTCGGTCTGCTGGGCGGCATCGGCGGCCATCCCGAGGATCTCGCGCATATGAAGCGCACCGCGGATCGCCTGTTCGGCAACGACTACGTGTGGTCGATCCTCGGCGCGGGACGCAATCAGATTCCGCTCGGCTCGATCGGCGTCGCGCAGGGATCGAACGTGCGCGTGGGTCTCGAAGATTCGCTGTGGATCGGGCCGGGTCAGCTCGCCGAATCGAGCGCGGCGCAGGTGCGCAAGATCCGCCAGGTGATCGAAGGTCTGTCGCTCGAAGTCGCGACGCCCGCCGAAGCGCGCCAGATGCTGTCGCTCAAGGGCGGCGACAACGTGAACTTCTGATTACCCGACGCACGCGCCGCACAGTCGGCGCGTGCTCACGCCATTAAAACTACAACGCTTACGGAGACACTTCTTGAAACGCCTTCCCGACACCGCATTGCCTGCGCGCATCGCGCATCCTTTCTGATTCCGGGAGACATCATGTCCAAGCCCAACACGACGAGCGCCGCGCCGCACGCGTCGCTCAACAGCCTGATGCTGCGCAAGCTCATGCCCTTGCTGGTGATCGTCTACGTGATCAGCTTTCTCGATCGCACGAACATCGCGCTCGCGAAGCATTCGATGAGCATCGATCTCGGCATTTCCGCCGCCGCGTACGGTCTCGGCGCGGGTCTCTTTTTCCTGACCTACGCGGCCTTCGAGATTCCCAGCAACCTGATCATGCACAAGGTCGGCGCGCGTTTCTGGATCACGCGCATCATGGTGACGTGGGGCGCGCTTTCAGTCGCGATGGCCTTCGTCACCGGCGAAACGTCCTTCTATGTGATGCGCCTTCTGCTCGGCGCCGCCGAAGCGGGCCTGTTCCCCGGCGTGATGCTCTATCTCACGTACTGGTTCGGCCGTGAGGAACGCGCTCGGGCAACCGGCTACTTCCTGCTTGGCGTGTGCGTGGCGAACATCGTCGGCGGGCCGCTCGGCGGTGCGCTGCTCGAACTCGACGGCTGGCTCGGCTTTCACGGCTGGCAATGGCTGTTCGTGATCGAAGGCGTGCCCGCGATTCTGCTCGCGTTCGTCGTGTGGAAGATGCTGCCCGACCGGCCGACGAGCGCGTCGTGGCTTTCACGCGATGAAGCCGTCGCGCTGGAACGACGCCTCGCCGCCGAACACGATGCGCAAGGCAGCGGCGGTCACGGGGCGGGCGCGTTCCGCAGCGTGCTGGGCGATCGTCAGGTGTGGCTCGCGATTCTCGTCTACTTCTGCCATCAACTGACGATCTACACGGTGATCTTCTTCCTGCCGGGCATCATCGGCGCGTCGGGGAAGTTCTCGCCGCTCATGATCGGCCTGCTCACCGCGACGCCGTGGGTCGCCGCCGCGATCGGCGCCGGCACGCTGCCGCGTTTCGCGAGCGATTCGTCGAAGAGCCGCCGCATTCTCGTCGGCGGACTCGTGATCATGGCGACGGGCATGCTGATCGCCGCATGGTCGACGCCCGCGATCGGCCTGCTGGGCGTGTGCCTGTCGGCGTCGATGTTCTTCGTCGTGCAGTCGATCATCTTCACGTTCCCGTCGTCGCGGCTGTCGGGCGGCGCGCTCGCGGGCGGTCTCGGACTCGTGAACTCGTGCGGCCTGCTGGGCGGCTTTGTCGGACCGACGGTCATGGGCATCATCGAGCAGACCACCGGCCGCGCGATGAACGGGCTCGTGTGCCTCGCGATCGCGCTGCTGTTCGCGGCGGTGTGCAGCACGCGCCTGCGTCACGGCAACGAGCAACGAGCCGACGACAAGCGCCGCGTGATGTCGAACGCGTAATGCGCTGACGCTTCAACCTTGCGGCAACGTGCCGGGCCGGATATACGCGAACATGTGCGATATGTAATCCGGCTTGCCGAGCGGCACGCCGTGATTGCGCAGAATCGCGTACGCGGTCACGGCGTGGAAGTAGAACTGCGGCAACGCCCAGTCGCGTGCATACTGTTCGCCGGTCATGTCGAAGATGATGCCGTTCGGCAGATCGAGCGCGATCTTCAACTCGCTTCCGGCATCGAGCGCGTCGGGCGCGAGGCCGGAGAGAAACGCGATCGCTTCCGCGATACGCGCCCGGGCATCGTCGAACGAGCCGGGCTGCTCGTTCGACTTCCATCCTTCTTCACGCACGTTCCGCAACGTCTGCGGCACATCTTCCCCGCGCAATCGATACACCGGCTCCTGCGCCTGAAAGCACACGAAACGCACTTGCGCGGCGAGCGGATACATGTCCGGCGCGAGGCGCAGCGTCATGAGCGCGTCGGGCTGCACGCCCTGCTCCTTCTGATGCGCGGCGGCCTTGTCGAGCCATGTCGAAAGACTCTTCAGCGTCTGCACGAAGGTCGGAACGAGAAGACGGGTCAGTTGCATGAAAGCGCTCCACGGGTCGAAAGTCTGCGATCTTATCCCGACGCAGACCTTTCGCGCGCGCAACGCTTCATAGCAGGCCGAACACGGCGACGCCCGTCTTCGTGCCCACGAAGACCTTGCCATTGGCGATCGTCGGCGAGATGAACTTGTTGCCCGGTCCGAACTGATCGCGCGATCCCGCCGAATTGCTGCTGTACAGCTCGATCGCGAGATTGCTCGCGTCATACGCGTGCAGCACGGCGGGCGTCACGTTCTCCACGCCCCATACGATGCCGTTCGTGTTGCCGCTCGCGGAGATGACGGGCGCGAGGCCCGGAAAGCTCCAGTTGCCCGCCGGACTCTGGCTCTGACTCGACGCCGTGGTCGCCACCACCGCGTTCACGACCGGCAGCGCCTTCAGGTGATCGCCCGCCGGGCCGACGTAGATCGTGTTGTTGTAGAACGCGGGCGCGCTGAACATCGGTCCGGTGATCGTCGAGAACAACTCCTGATAAATGTGATCGCCGTTCGAATCGAACTTGCCCATCGAGTCGCGATTCACGATGTAGAGCGCGCGCGTCTTGCCGCCGCCTATCGCGAGATGCCGGACGTTGCCGTTGATATCGGTGAGATCGGGCAGCACCAGCACGCCGCCGGAGCCGAGATCGAGGTCGGCGCTCGATTGCTGCACGGTGTCCGATGGCTCGAAGTAGTCCGTCACCTGGAGCGTAGGCGTCGGCGTGACCTTGAGGAAGCCGTTGCCGAAGTCGCCCTTGTTGGGCATTTCCTGCGCGTTGGTGGTCGGATCGAACGTGCCGTTGCCATCGAGGAAATAGATCGACGTGCCATCCGATGCGAGACCCGCGCCGCTCATCCAGATGCCGCCCATCTCGCCGTTCGGCGTGACGTTGACGACGCCGGTCTGCTTGAGCGTATCGGCGCTGTAGCCGATGACCCAGCCGGTGTACGGCAACACGTCGCAATGCGAACTCCACGCCGTATAGACGACGCCGTTGAGCAATAGCAGCGAAGCGCGCTCGATGTACTGACCCGGCGTGAAAGGCACGACGCCGTTCACGCTGCCCGAGCCGGTGCCGGGATACGACGCGGTGATTTCCGTCGGGCCGCCGAAGAGTTCGGCGCCGGTCGCGATGTCGATCGCGTGAATGCGCTGGTGATACGCGCCGCCGCTGTCTCTCGACATGCCGACGACATACATCGCGCCATTCGGCCCGCGCGTGCGGTCGATGACGGGCGTCGCCGTGATGCCGATGGTCGGCGTGGTCTGGTTGCAGCCGTGATCGTCGCTGGGCACTTCGCCCGCGAGCAAGGTGGAGACGCGCCAGAGCACGGTGCCCGTGTCGGCGTCGAACGCATAGACGCTCGCGTTCTCGGTCACGACATACAGCACGTTATGCGTGCCGCCCGCTATCGGCACGCTGCCGAGATAGAGCGGCTGTGCATCGACGGCGCCATCGACGGTATAGAAACCCAGCTTGCCGAACGTCGACGCCTTGACGTTGGCGGGCGTGAGCTTCGTTTCGTTGAGTTGCTGCGCGGTGCGGAGGATGTCGTTGTGATACGTGGTGACGTCCACCGGCGTCGATGCGGACGGCGTGCTGGTCGTGGGCGAGCTTGCGTTGGAAGGCGCGCTCGCAGCGCCGCCCGACGATGCCGCCGACGGGCCCGATGCCGCCGACGCAGGACTCGATGCCGCCGAAGGACTCGATGCAGCAGCGGCGCCGCCGCTCGTCGAGGTGGTATCGGAATTCGAACTTCCGCCGCTGCAGCCACCGATGACCGCCGCGACGGCGACTGCAAAAGCGACTGCGATCACGCCAACCGATAAGTGCCCTTTCATCTGCGCTTCTCCGTTTTTGGAGGGGCCGTGCCGAGTGCCTTGGCGATTATTATCTGCGACGGCTTAATTAGGGAAAAAATCGTCGGGCGGTGGCTAGGCTTTGGCGGAATGATCGGATGACGCTGTGTATAGGTATGAGGATTGGAATTTGAAAAGCGGACGATCGGGCAGTTCACGCCGACGCGCGGGAAGGACTGCCACGCACCCTGACAGGCACATTACAGCACAGGACAGCCTGCAAGGTGAGACCGATGAAACGCCTGATCTACCATCCGACCGTCGCGCTGACGACGCTTTATCTGGCCGAATTGTTGAGCCGGTCCGACTTCGGGCTTTCGGGCACCTTGTTCGTCCTCGCGACACGTTCGGTATCCCGGCTCGTCAGCGCCTGGCGCAACGATGCATTTTGAAACCGGAAAGAAGTTCGTCTGACTTAAGCGCACACCGGGAAAACGTAAAAAAGCTTAAATCGGGTAAGACGACAAAAATTGAACGGTTAGGCTTGATGCTTACGGAATGTAGGCACTGCTTTCGGTGCCTGCAACCAAAACATCAGAACCTGAGAGAACGATGACCCAAGCCAATGACGTCGTCTATGAAAGACATATGACAAGCGCGACCGCCATTCTGGATCAGGACAGGTATGCGGCGATGTTCGTGGATTCAAACGAGGTCAAACCCATGATCGTCTATCACCGGGGAGCGGCTTTTCAGCCGTCCGTCACGCAAGTGGGCAATGCATTCGTCGCGAGGGCTTCGATTCTCGAAGAGGACGGGCATGCAACCTCGCTCGGCAATCTCGGCGCGTTCGCCAGCAAGGACGGCGCGCTCGGATTCGCGGTTCGATGCGCGACCGCCTTCCTCGACGGTGACGATCTGCCCTTGCCGCCTTTTCGCCTGACTCCGCAATGACGCTCAGGTGCGGCTCGAAGAAGTCTGAGCGCGCGCCTCGCGAAACCGGAAGAATCCGCTGCGCAGCATGACCGAGGTACCGCCGACGCGGCTCAGCACGTGTTCGGCGGCGCCTTCAATCGACGAGCGATGGCTCTCGAAGGCCTGCTGCAAATCCTCCTCGCGCCAGGACGCCGCGCCGAAGTGGTCTTCCAGCGCCTCGGCCGAAATGGTGCATTCCACGTGCTCGCCATCGGCGACGGCGGCGAACGTGAGCGAAGGGACATCGCCCTGATAGACAGGCGTCTGACTCGGAAACGTGATGATCATGCCGTTACCTCGTGGAGCGTTGCGCGGTATTCCGACGTGCAGCACATATCCATTCAGTCTCAGCCATCAATCTGCGGCGCGTATTGACACAGATCAAGGCGCTTCACGAAGGCGGTGTCGGCGCGGATGAAGCGCGCGTGAGCAACACCGGACACGTAGCGCGCCGCACGAACGCTTCCGCGACGCTGCCGAGCGCGAGCCGTTGCAATCCGGTGCGGCCGTGCGTGCCCATCACCACAAGATCGGCGGCCATGGCGACCGCGCGGCGTTGCAGACATTTCGCGATCGTGTCGGTCACGTTGCGGGTTTCGACCATTTCCGTTTCACATTCGATGCCCGCGTCGACGAGACGCGCATACGCGATCTCCAGCGCTTGCCCGCCTTCCTCGCGAACCGTCACGCGATACTGCGCCGGATACGATGAAAGCGCCGCGCTGTCGATCACGAGCACGACGCGCACACTGGCGCGCGCGCCAATGCGAATCGCCTCGTCCAGCGCGCGCTGAGCGCATTCACTGCCATCGAGCGCCACCATGATATTGCGGTACATGATCTCGTCGCCTCTTCAGGGGTTGTAGAGACGCGCAGTCGAGGATCGGGGGTATCGGCCCAAGACGTGCCGGAGTGTCCCGTTGGACTACGCGGCGTGTACGATGGAAACAGTCTAGGTTTTCAGGAGCCAACATGAAAGCGGTGTGCCCGCTGCACGGGCCGACGACCATCATCCGCACGAACGCGTACGGCTTTCCTGTCTATGCATGCTGCTGCGACGACGTGCCGTATGTCACGCCGCCCGATGCATGCACGCGAGCGCCGACACAACGCGGCGCCCCTTCCGAGCCACGGAAACCACGGCAACCGAAACCGGCGAAGGAATGAGCGTTACGCCGGATCGGCTTCCGCACGCACGACGGCGATTGCATCCTGTCGAGGACGACGCACGTTGATCAGGCAGACCGCCAGCATCGCGATGACGCCGGGAATGGCGATGGCGATGAAGTTCTGCTGAAGCGGCAACGCCCTGCTCACGAGCAAGCCGATCACGATGGGTGCGAGAATCGCGCCGCTGCGCCCGATCCCCGATGCCCAGCCGATGCCCGTCGATCGAATCGCCGTCGGATAGAACTGTCCGGCGAAAGCGTAGGTGACGATCTGCGTACCGATCGTCGATGCGCCCGCCAGCCCGACCAGGAAGAACAGCACGCCAACCGGCACCTTCACGCCCAGCAGGCTGATGGAAATGGCCGCGAGCGCGTACATCGCAATCAGCACGTGCTTGATGTTGAAACGGTCGGCGAGCCATCCGCCGCCGATCGCGCCGATCATTGCACCGAAGTTCAGCACGAGCACGAACGTGAGCGCGGAGCCGAGGCTGTGTCCGGCGTTCGCCATGAGTTTCGTCAGCCACGAGCTCAGCGCGTAGACCATGAACAGGCACATGAAAAACGCGATCCACAACATGACTGTGCTCAAACCGCGGCCGTCCGCGAACAGGCGCGTGATGGTCGAGCCGGGCGCGGCTTCACGGTCGGACAGTGAGAAGGCATCGGCTTGTTGCGGCACGTACGACGGATCGATGCGAGGAAGAATCTCCTTCAGGCTTTCCGCGCGCTTGTTCCGAACCAGAAACGCGAGCGACTCGGGCATGTACTTCAGGATCACGGGCGCGAGCAGCGCGGGCACGCCCGCCGCGATGAACACGGATTGCCAGCCATAACGCTCGATCATCGCCTTGCCGACGAGCGCCGCAAGCATGCCGCCCACAGAGTATCCACTGAACATCACCGTGACCATCGTGCTGCGAATCTTGCGCGGCGAATACTCGGTCATCTGCGCCACGACGTTAGGCATCACTCCGCCGATTCCCAGTCCCGCCAGAAAGCGCGCAATGCCGAACATCACCGGATCGTGTGTCAGACCCGCCGCGGCGGTGAATACGCTGAAAAGCAGAAGACAGATCACGATGGCCGGTACGCGGCCGATCCTGTCGGCGATCGTTCCAAGAAACACCGCGCCGATCATCATGCCGAGCAAGGCCGAACTCACCATGAATCCGGCGCTCGTCGCCTGCACGCCCATGTCCTTCATGATCGATGGCAGCGCGATGCCGACAACGGCGAGATCGTATCCGTCGAAAATAATAATCAGCGCGCACCAGAAAAGAAGCAGCACATGAAACTTCCCGAACCTGGCTTCGTCGCATAACTTTTGAACGTCGATTTGACGCATGATGTCTCCTTGATTAAGAACTGCTTTAATTCCGCGATTTTCTTTTTCGATTGATGCGCCGCGCGCGGCACACGCGCGCGTTTCCATCGCTGCATGTGAAAGGCAGCACGGGCGGGATCGGGATGTACGACTGCGTTGACGGACTGCGGTGACGGCTTTTCTGTTAGTCGGCCCAGAATAGGCGAGCCGGTCATCCAGCGTCCAATACCGAATTGGTGGCTGGCTATACCTTGCGGGAATGAAAGGCGGCAGACGTCGCCGCGTCGCGGGTCAGACCTGGCTCAATGTCCGCTTGACCGTGTCGCAGAGCCACTGCTGCGCGGCGGAATCTTCCGCGTGCGGATACCAGTACAGATTGACTTCGAACGTGGGTGTCGGGAACGGAAGCGGCAATACCCGCAGCCGGCCTTCGCCCGCGAACGCCCGCGCGATACGCGTGGGCAGCGTGAGCAGGAGATCGGTGGAGGCGACCGCGGAAAAGAGACTCGTGAAGTGCGGTACGCGCAAAACGATTTTCCGGCTCAAACCCATTTCGCTCATCACGTCTTCGACGAGATGATGTCCCGTGAAAGGCGCGACGACCACATGATTCGCGCCCACATAATCTTCGAGGCTCAAACTCTCTCCGATGACAGGATGCGACGCGCTGAGAAGACACGAATAACTTTCGCTGAACAGCGTCGACTTTCTCACCTGACCGCCGACGAATTGCAGATTGCCCACTGCGGCATCGACATAGCCGGTCTGCAACCACTCCGCGATCAAGCCGCTGTCGATCTGCACGATCTCCAGCCCGACCGAGGGCGCAACGGTCTGAAACTCGCGCACCAGAAGCGGCAGAAAGGACAGCTCGCCGAGATCGGAGAGCGCGAGTCTGAACGAGCGCTCCGATTGCGTCGGGTCGAATTTGCGGGTGGCGGCAATGGCCGCCTCGATGCTTTCCAGCGCGCCCTTAAATGAGTTGAAGAGTTGCGTGGCGTTGAAGGTCGGCACCATGCCGTCGCGCGTGCGCGTGAACAGCGGATCGTGCAGCAGGTCTCTCAGTCGCGTCAACGAATAGCTCACCGATGGCTGCGTGATGCTCAGACGCTTCGCCGCCGCGCTGACGCTGCGCGTTTCATAGATCGCGACGAATGTTCGTATCAGATTGAGATCCGTGCTCATCGTAACCACGCATATAGACGGTCTCTATTATAAGAACGAAAAAACGATGATTGGCCTTATTTCCTTCGCGCTCATAGGATGCAAGCACGCAAAGGAACCACGGCCATGAAGACGATCCATCAAGCTTGTTACGACATTCTCCGCAACCAGGGACTAACGACTTTCTTCGGCAATCCCGGCTCGAACGAGTTGCCCTTTTTAAAAGACTTCCCTGACGATTTCCGCTACATCCTCGGCTTGCACGAAGGCGCGGTCGTCGGAATGGCCGACGGCTACGCTCAGGCGACCGGCCGCCCCACGCTCGTGAATCTGCATTCGGCGGCAGGCACCGGCAACGCGATGGGCGCGCTCGCGAATGCATGGAATTCGCACTCGCCGCTCGTCATCACGGCGGGACAGCAGGTTCGCGCGATGGTCGGCGTCGAGGCGCTGCTCGCCAACGTGGATGCCGCCACGCTGCCGCGTCCGCTCGTGAAGTGGAGTTGCGAACCGTCCTGCGCGCAGGAGGTGCCGCTCGCGCTCAGTCGAGCCATTCATACCGCTGGTTCCGGCGCGAAAGGACCGGTGTATCTCTCCGTTCCGTACGATGACTGGAAACAGGAGGCCGCTGCGGGCGTCGACCATCTCGCGGGCCGGCGTGTCGACGTGGCGGGACTTCCTTCCGCCGCGACGATCGACGCGCTCGCTCGCACGCTCGAACAGGCGAAAAATCCTGTGATGGTGCTCGGACCGGACGTCGATGCGAGCGAAGCCAACACCCTTGCCGTGTCGATTGCCGAAAAGCTCGCGATGCCGGTGTGGATGGCGCCGTCGGCGCCGCGCTGTTCGTTTCCGACGACGCATGCCTGCTTCCGCGGCCTGTTGCCCGCAGGCATCGCGAGCATCAGCGGATTGCTGGAAGGCCACGATCTCGTGCTGGTCGTCGGCGCGCCGGTGTTCAGATATCACCAGTACGAACCCGGCGAATTTCTGCCACCGGGCGCGCGCCTGATCGCCATCACGTGCGATATCAACGAAGCCACGCGCGCGCCCATGGGCGATGCGATCGTCGCGGACATCGCCTCGACACTCGACGCCTTGAACGGCGCCATCTCCAGAACGCATCGTCCGATGCCAGTCGCGCTGCGCCGGCCAGAACCCGCGCCCGAGGAAGCCGGACGGCTCGCGCCGGAACGCGTGTTCGACATTCTCGATGAAATGGCGCCGCGCAACGCGATCTATGTGAACGAGTCGACATCGACGACAAATCTGATGTGGCAGCGCCTGCGCATGACGGAACAGGGAAGCTACTACTTCGCCGCGGCCGGTGGACTCGGCTTCGCGCTGCCTGCAGCGGTCGGCATTCAACTGGCAAAGCCCGAACGTCGCGTCATCGGCGTGATTGGCGACGGCTCCGCGAACTATGGTATTCAGGCTCTGTGGACGGCGGCCCGGTACGACATTCCGGCCATCTTCATCATCATGAAGAACGGCACGTATGGTGCGCTGCGCTGGTTCGCCGGCGTGCTGCACGCGGACAACGTGCCCGGTCTCGACGTTCCCGGCCTGGACTTCTGCGCGCTTGCACGTGGCTATGGCGTCGAGGCGTTGCACGCGGATTCGGGCGCATCGCTGACGGCGGCGCTACGTCAGGCGCTTGCCAGCAACAGGCCTGTGCTGATCGAAGTCGAGACGCGCGTGTCATGAAAAAGCTCGTGAATGTCGCGGACTTGCGCGATCGTGCCAAGGCCCGGCTTCCGCGCATCGTGTTCGATTATCTCGAAGGCGGCGCGGAAGATGAAATCGGTCTTCGTCACAATCAGGATGTGTTCAGGCGCGTCAGGTTTCAGCCGCGCAGGCTCGTTGACGTAAGCGCGCGCAGCACGCAAACGACTGTTCTCGGCAAGCCGATGTCCGCGCCCCTCGTCATCGGACCGACGGGCCTGAACGGGATTTTCTGGCCGAAAGGCGATCTGGCGCTCGCGCGCGCAGCCGGCAACTTCGGTATTCCGTTTGCCTTGTCCACGGCATCGACTTCATCGATCGAGGATGTGGCGAAAGCCGCAACCGGCGAACTATGGTTTCAGCTTTATGTGGTGCATCGCAAGCTGGCGGAATTGCTGGTCAGGCGCGCGTTGAACGCCGGCTACACCACGCTGATCCTGACGACCGATGTAGGCGTCAACGGCAAACGCGAGCGAGACCTGAGAAACGGCTTCGGCCTGCCGATGCGCTACACCGCGAAGACGATTCTCGATGGCTTGCTGCATCCGCGCTGGTCCTTCGATCTCGTTCGGGAAGGCATGCCGCAACTCGCGAACTTCGCGAGTCAGGACGTGCAGGACACCGAGTTGCAGGCTGCCTTGATGAGCCGGCAAATGGACGCCAGCTTCGCGTGGGACGATCTGAAATGGCTGCGCGATCTGTGGCCTCATGCGCTCTTCATCAAAGGCATCAGCCGGGTCGACGACGCGCGACGCTGCATCGCGCTCGGCGCGGATGGGGTGATTCTCTCCAATCACGGCGGCCGGCAACTGGACAGCGCCATCGCACCGCTCGAAATACTGGACGATACTGCACGAAGCATCGACGCTCCCGTGTTCATCGATAGCGGCATCCGCCGTGGCTCGGACGTCGTCAAGGCCATCGCGCTGGGCGCGCGCGCGGTGCTGCTCGGCCGCGCGACGCTCTACGGCCTTGCCGCCGATGGCGAAGCAGGCGTCGATGCCGTGCTCGACCTGCTCAAGAGCGAAATCGACACGACGCTCGCCCAGATCGGCTGTCCATCCGTGCAGCAGCTCGGCCGCGAGTTCATCCGGGACGGCGTGGATCGGAAAGAAGTTGTCGACACAAGCACAATGCCCGAATCGATATAAAAGGAGACGATCATGGACCAAACCAGGATTACCGGACTGCGCGCGCGGGCGGTCAATGTGCCTCTGCCGTACCCGCTCAAAACGGCATCCGGCACGATCGCCACGTCGCCGCTCGTGCTGATCGACCTGCTGACCGACGCGAACGTGACGGGTCATGCCTACGTTTTCACGTATTCGCCGATTGCGCTGAAGCCGGTTCAGCGTCTGGTCGAAGAACTGGAAGTCGTCGTAAAGGGCTTGCCGCTTGCGCCTTTCGAGATCGACCGCGCGATGAACGCGCGATTCCGCCTGCTCGGCCATACGGGCCTCGTGCGTATCGCGACCGCCGGTATCGACATGGCCGCGTGGGACGCGCACGCCAAGGCGCATCGGTTGCCGCTCGTCGAACTGCTCGGCGGCAAGGCGCGCCCGATCCCCGCCTACGACAGCCACGGCATGGACGACGTCGAACTCGGCACGAAGCGCGCGCAAGAGGCCGTCGAAGCCGGCTTCGGGGCCATCAAGACAAAGGTGGGCTATGAGACGCTGGAGCGCGACCTGCAAGTTGTGCGCGCAATCCGGCAAGTGACGGGCGAGTCGGTTCAGCTCATGGTCGACTTCAATCAGGCGCTGTCCGTTCCCGAGGGCAAGCGGCGGGGCCGCGCGCTCGAAGCGGAAGGTGTCGCGTGGATCGAAGAACCCACCGCGCAGCACGACTACGCCGGACATGCGTCGATCCGGGCAGCGTTGAATGTTCCGGTGCAGATCGGCGAAAACTGGTTCGGTCCGGAAGACATGCAAAAGGCCATCGACAGTCATGCCTGCGATCTCTGCATGCCCGACGTGATGAAGATCGGCGGCGTGACGGGCTGGCTCAAAGCAAGCGCGCTCGCGGAACAACACGGTCTGCCCATGTCCAGCCATATCTTTCAGGAATTCAGCGCGCATCTGCTGGCGGTGACCCCGACCGCGCACTGGCTCGAACGCATGGACCTTGCAGGCCCGATTCTCGAACCGCTCCTTCGATTCAAGGACGGCAAGGCTCACATCGGCGATGAACCGGGCGCCGGCATTCGCTGGCGCGAGGACGCGATCAGCCGCTTCCTCGTGTAGAGACGGAAATCGCGTCTTCGCGGTTACGCAAACACAATATTTCGGCATGCGAACTACGAGCCTCACAGAGCTCGCGCATCCATTCATTTGGAGACAAAGATGGACCATAACGCCGCCGCTGGCGACGCGCTGTACGGCACGCGCCTCAACTCCCGACATCTGATGGTCATGTTCTGGTGCTCGATGCTGATGCTCTTCGATGGCTACGATCTCGTGATCTACGGATCGATCCTGCCTCAACTGATGCACGACTGGCAGCTTGCTCCTGTCACGGCGGGTTTCATCGGCAGCAGCGCGCTGTTCGGCATGATGGTCGGCGCGCTGACGCTCGGCAGTTCCTCCGACCGATTCGGCCGTCGACGCATCATTCTGCTGTGTCTCGTGGTCTTCGGCGTGGCCGCTTTCGGGAATGCCTTCTGCACCAACACGACCGAATTCACGCTGTGCCGTTTCATGACCGGCGTCGGTCTCGGCGGCATGGTGCCGAATATCGTCGCGTTGATGACGGAGATGTCGCCGCGCAGCAAGCGCAATATCATGGTGACGATCATGCTCAGCTTCTTCTCGGTCGGCGGCGTGATCGCGGCGCTCTCCGGGAAGGCGATCACACCGGCTTTCGGATGGCGCGCCAACTTTCTCATCGCCGGCATTCCGCTGTTGTTCTTTCCCGTTTTCTTCAAGTGGCTGCCGGAGTCGCTGAGCTTTCTGATCGCGCAGAAGCGCTTCGCCCAGGCCGATCCCATTCTGCGACGCTACGCGCCGGACTTCGCGGGCGATGCCGCAAGCCTCGCTATCACCGGCGATAAGGAACAGCACCCGCGCATGCGCGCTTTCGATCTCTTCGCGCAAGGCCGGGCGCTCGACACCTTCCTGCTCTGGATCGCGTTCGGCATGTGCATGCTGATGGTGTACGGCCTGAACACCTGGTTGCCCAAGCTGATGGCCGCGAACGGCTATTCGCTGGGTTCGAGCCTCACCTTCCTGATTACCCTGAATGTCGGCGCGGTCGTCGGCGGGCTGTTCAGCGGCTGGATGGCGGACCGTCACGGCGGCAAGCCGACGCTGGTCCTGTACTTCGCGATAGCCGCCGTGTCCATCGGTCTGCTGGGGTACAGGCAGTCGCCACTCGTCCTGAATCTTCTTCTGATGGCGGCGGGCGCGACGACCATCGGAACGCTGTGCATCGTCCATGCGTTCGCCGCGCAACTCTATCCGGCGAGCATCCGTTCGACGGGCGTGGGCTGGGCCGCCGCCGCGGGACGGTTCGGCGCGGTCGCAGGCCCGGCCCTCGGCGGATATCTGCTGAGCCAGCAGTTCCCGATCACATTCAACTTTCTCGTCTTCGCGGTTCCCGGGGTCGTGGCGGCCATTGCGGTGCTGCTGATTTCGAATCGCCGCGCGCGAGCGGAGCCCCACGTGCGAGCTCTTGCCCCTCACGTCGAATGAGATTTCGTGCGAACACATCGTCATGCAAATCGGAGAGAACACCATGAGTAACGAAGGCAACGCGCATGTCTGGAATGCGCGCATTCATTCAAACGGCTGGAAGACAGCGAAAGGCGGCACGGCGTTCGTCATCGAACCGGCGACGGGCGAGCGAATCGGCGTGACCGGCATCGGCTCGCCCGAGGATATCGACGATGCTGCGTCATCGGCTGCGCAGGCTCAGGAAGCGTGGGCCGCGACGCCCTTCGATCAGCGCGCGGCCATCATGCGGGAGGCGGCGCGGCTCCTGAAGGAACGCGCGCACGAAATCAACGAATGGAACATTCGCGAGTGCGGCTCGACGCGCGCGAAGGCGGAATGGGAACTCCATGCGTCCTATGAGCAGTTGCAGATGGCCGCAGCGCTTCCCATGCAGCCCGACGGCGCGCTCTATCCTTCCGCGATTGCGCATCGGATGAACCTGTGCCGACACGTTCCGGTGGGAACCGTCGGCGTCATCGCGCCGTGGAACTTTCCGATTCTTCTCGCGATGCGGTCGGTCGCGCCGGCGCTCGCGCTCGGCAACGCGGTCATCCTGAAGCCCGACCCGCAAAGCGCGGTCGCGGGCGGCCTGTTGCTCGCCAAAGTCTTCGAAGACGCAGGTCTTCCGACCGGCGTGCTGCACGTCATTCCCGGCGGCCCCACAACCGGCGACGCGCTCGTGCGCCATCCGAAGGTCGGCATGATTTCGTTTACCGGATCGACGGGCGTCGGCCGTTCGATCGGCGAAATCTGCGGACGCATGCTCAAGAAGGTCGCGCTCGAACTCGGCGGGAATAACGCGATCGTAGTGCTCGACGACGCCGACGTCGAAGCCGCAACATCCAGCGCTGCGTGGGGCGCGTTCCTGCATCAAGGGCAGATCTGCATGCAGACGGGACGGCACCTCGTGCATCGCTCGATCGTCGGGCAGTATGCGGCGAGGCTCGCAGAACGTGCGCGCAATCTCACGGTGGGCGATCCCTTCAAGCAGCAGGTGCATCTCGGACCGCTGATCAACGAAAGGCAGCGTGATCGTATCGACGGTATCGTGCAAACAAGCGTCGATGCCGGTGCGACGCTTCTCGCGGGCGGCCGCTTCAGCGGGCTCTTCTACGAGCCGACGGTTCTGGCCGGCGTCACACCGGACATGGCTGCGTTCAGGGAGGAAATCTTCGGGCCGGTCGCGCCGATCACCGTGTTCGACAGCGACGATGAAGCCGTTGAACTCGTGAATGCGTCGGACTATGGCCTGGCGGCTGCAATCCACACCCGTTCGATGTCGCGCGGACTTGCATTGTCCTCACGCATTCGCGCCGGGATGGTGCATCTGAACGATCAGACCGTGAACAACGAATTTCATGTGCCGTTCGGCGGGATGGGCGCATCGGGTAATGGCGGACGCTTCGGCGGACCGGCCAACGTCCATGAATTCACTCAGACCCAATGGGTCAGCGTGATGAACAGTCCGATCCGCTATCCGTTCTGAAGCGGCGCTTTCTCTTCAATCAAACTCGGACCGAAGTCGCGCTTTCAGATCGATCAGGTCCGTTTCGTGTGCGCGCAAAACATCCTGCAATTGTCCGGCTCGCGCGATCAGTTGCTTTATCGACGCACGGCACTGTTCGGCTGCGTCGCTGGACAAGCGCAATACCTGCTCGCGAATCGCCCTGGCAAGTGCTGCATGCAGCCGCTGATAGTCGACACCGACAGTGGTTTCCTGGAAACCCGCGTCGTCATCGAGATCGATTCTGGCGAGCGAGCTATCGGTATGAACAACGTAATCGTCGAGTTGGCGATCCACCTCGCGCGAAACCGACTCAGCCATGGTTTGAGACAAGCTGCCGAGAATAGCGCCGACATTGCGCGTCGACGAATGCTCATCCAGCAACGCAGGCAGTGTCGGAGCGACGCTCCGCCAGACGGCATCGGCGATATTCTCCTGCTGGCGCGCGAGCATCGCCATCGCCGCATCCGACGATGCGCGGAGTTCCGCGAGCGACGAATACACATCGCGCGAGAGCACGCCCATCACGTTCTCTTCCAGATGATGCAGGAATACTTCCGCGTGTTTGCGGCGCTTGTAGGCCAGCGTCGGTTCAGCGATGTCGATCAGTGCAGCATAGAGCCGCTCGAAACCCGCATCGGTCATTGCCACGTGGGTTTGTCCCTGCTTGCGCGCGAGATAAGAGGAAATCGACACCGGCGCTTTCAGAAGATCGGCGGAAACGCCCATCGTCAGAAGCTTTTCCTGTGCGCGTGTTCTGACATCGGCCTCCTGCTCGGCGCGATTCTGCGCCGTCTTGTTGCGCAGGAACTTGCGGATTTCGCCGTCTATCTCGTCTTCGTCGTAGACGTCGCTGCGTGTCACGACAGGCAGAAGCGGCTTGTTGCGATGCAGTTCGCGGCTGAGTTCGTCCAGTTCCTGAACCTGTCCGGGCGATGTCGAACTCGTCAGCCAGAGGACGCCATCGGCGCTATCGGTGAAGCGCTGCGTGAGCGCCGCGTTCTCCGGCGTGATCGAATGAAGCCCGGGCGTATCCACGAGCACCAGTTTGCCGGCAAGTCGCACGCCTTGAAGACGCGCGGTGGTTTCCGTCACGCCTTCCTTGAAGCATTCCGTCGTCTCGACGATACGCCCCGCATCGAGATAGAAATACTGCACCGTCTTTCCATGCGCGGCAAAGCGATCCGCGATGAGATTGCAGAGCGAACTCTTGCCAGCGTTGAACTTGCCGAAGACCAAAAGCAGAACTTTGTCGTCGAAGGTTTCGGCCAGATTCTGAGCCGGTTCGAGACTGGCCCATTGCTGCGGCCACGTGAGCAGGTTCTTCTGCAATTCGGCGTTGATGGCTTGCGCCTGTCTGGCGAGCGCGCCCTGTTCTTTTAGTCCGGAACAAAGCAGACGACTCGATTGAAGATCGGAAGTCAATTGCGCGAGCCAGTCTTCCATCGCGTGGAGCATTCGCCCGACATCGTGTGCGATGAACTCGAACGCATCGACATCGGCGATAAAGCGTTGTTCGTTGCTCGCATCCGCCTTCATGCGCGGCCTTCCAGTGCGTCCAATGATGCCGATGCATTCCTCGAAGCGTCGATAGCCGATTCACTCCGCGCGATGCGCCCGGCCAACGCCCTTCTATCGTTCGACAACTCGTAGTAGTGCGTGAACTCGCGCCGCATGCGCTCTCGGCCGGCCGTCGTGCAGAACATTCTGCGCAAGTCCTTGCGAAACTTCACCGAGACGCCCATGACCGCGATCATCACCGTGTTGAGCGCGCGCGCCACGGTTTCCTGTTCGGAAGGCAAGCCAATGACACCCTGCCCCGCCAGGAAACCATCGAGTTCGATGCACGCGCGCGAATACGCAATCTGAATGTGCGCGCGCTCAAGCTTGCCTGCGGTGATCCCATACGCGTCTTTTGCAGTATCCGGCACTGAAGCGTGGTCCGTGCCGAGCGCGTTCAGCATCGTTTCGATATCCCCGCTCACCTTCTCGATGACCTTCGCCAAACCGCGATCGAACGATAGACGCTGTTGCCGCTGTGTATCACGCAATGCTTTGAATTCTTGCTCGCGCGCCGCGAGAAGCGCCGCCAGTTCCTCGCGGATTTCGCCGAACAGCAGCGCCTTCTCGTGCGTGCGCGCCTGCGGCACGCGGGCGAGCGCCGCGTCGATCTCAGCGCGCAGTGAAGGCATGCCGCTCTTTTCCAGCATCAGCGCCTTGCCTTCGTCCCGCCCCTTGCGATAGCGCGTGGACGACACTTCATTCAACGCAACGCCCGGCCATTGCGCATCGATCGCATTGCGCACCTTGCGCAGTTCGGCGTCGTCGGCGAGCTGATCAACCTGCGACAGCACGAACAACGTTTGCCGCTTCGAGCGCGCATCGTCCGCATATAGCTCGGCGAGCAAGGCGAGTTCTTTGGCGTCCAGTTCGCCTTCTTTCGCGGCATGCACGAACAGTCGGATATCCGCGTGCAACCATGCGGCATGCAATGCGTGGCGATCGTCTTCGGTGCCGACATCGGCATCGAGACCGGGCGCATCGAGCCAGCGCACACCGCGATGCACGCTATCCGACAGCGTCACGGTCTCGCGCCTGTCCGCGACAGCAAAGGCGTCCTGGCCGATCAACTCGTTGAGCAGACGGCTCTTGCCATGGTTGTATTTGCCGATGACCGTGACGATAGGCTCGCCCTGTGCGAGCAGAATCGCGAGGCGCGCCATATCGTCGGCGCGCGCGGGCAGCACGGCAACGATTTCGCCCGACACCGTCAGTTCCCTGATTCGGCCAATACGGCCACCGCCTTGATTTCGACGATATAACCCGCCGCGCCGCCAAGCATATGCGCGCCCACTGCGGTCCACGCAGGCAGCGGATGCGTGTTGAGATATCTTTCGCGCACCTGCATGAACAACGGCAGATCGCGCATGTCAGTATGAAAAGTGGTCACGTCGACGACATCGCTCAGCGATGCCCCTGCCGCTTCCAGCACCAGCTTCAGATTCTCGAATGCCTGCACGATCTGCGCCTCGCGGTCTTCGACGAGTTGCATGGCCGCGTCACGGCCGATCTGCCCGGACACGTAGATCGTATTGCCGGCCTGGATCGCCGGCGCATAGCGAATCTTCTCGTACACCGCTTCCATGCCCGCGGGCACGATGGCTTTGCGTTCACTCATGGCATGCGTCTCCTGCGACATCAGCCGTTATCGCCGCCGGCGACGGGCAACACCGCGCCGGTGATATAGCTCGCCTCGTCGGAAGCCAGGAACAGGATCGGCGCAATCTGTTCGTCGAGGGTGCCGTAACGTTTCAAGTAGGTCGATTCGGTGACCTGCTTTACCGCTTCGTTCATCCAGAGCTTTTCCTGTTCGCTGTCGCCGGCGGCATTGCGCGGGACGCGCCGTGGCGGCGCTTCGGTTCCACCCGGCGCTGCGGCGACCACGCGGATATTGTGTTCGCCGTATTCCATCGCCAATGCCTGGGTCATCGCGTTGACGCCGCCCTTCGCGGCCGAATACGGCACGCGCCGAATCCCACGCGTGGCGTTCGACGACACGTTCACGATGGTTCCACGACCCCGTTCGAGCAAATGCGGCAACACCGCATGACACGCGTAGAGTGTGGGCATCAGCGAACGGCGAATCTCCGCGTCGATCTGCGCGGGCTCGAACTCCGCATAAGGACGCATGCGGATCGCGCCGCCGACGCCGTTCACGAGAATATCGATGCCGCCGAAGGTGCGCGCCGCGAAAGCCATCGCCGCTGCCGCGCCTTCATACGTCTCCAGATCCGCGACGAAGCCGGCGGTATCCGCGCTCTTCGCTTCAGCGGCGACTTCCGCGACGAAATCGGCGCGATCGACGAGCAGCACCCGCGCGCCCTCGGCGGCCGCGCGCAGCGCCACGCCGCGTCCGATCCCCTGCGCCGCGCCGGTCACGACCATCACCTTGCCGGCAAATCGTTGTGTGCTCATGCGGTCACCGGCACGGCGTTGGGGGTGAACTTCTCGTAGTGGAAGCTGTTGGGCTTCACGCCGTTGTCGTCGAAGTGCTTACGCACCGCATCGACCATCGGCGGCGGGCCGCACAGATACACGTCGACATCGCCGTCGTTCAGCGATTCCGCCGGCATGTGCTGCGTGACCCAACCCTTGCGCGGATGATCCGAATCGGCATCGGCGACGACCGTGCTGAACGTGAAGTTCGACAGCTTCGCCGTGTACGCCTCGATCGCTTCGACCTGCACGAGATCGAGATCGCGCGTCACGCCGTAGATCAGGTGAATCTTCTGTTGCGAGTTCGCGCGCGCGAGCACTTCCAGCATCGACAGGAACGGCGCGAGGCCCGTGCCGCCCGCGAGGAACAGCAACGGCCGCTCGACCGCGCGCAGATAGAAGCTGCCGAGCGGACCGGTCAGTTCCACCGTGCTGCCCGTCTCTGCGGATTCGAGCCACGTGCTCATCACGCCGCCGGGAATCTTCTTGATGAGAAAGCTGATCTTCGTTTCGCCCGGTGCGGACGAGAACGAATACGAGCGATGCTGACCGCTGCCGGGAACGTCGATATTGACGTACTGGCCCGGCAGGAACACCGGCGCCGAAGCGGCGGCATCCACGTCCAGTTCGAGCACGACGGCGGCGTCGTTGTGCGGGGCCACCTTCGTGACCTTCGCGGCGAACTTGCTTTGCGCGGTCTTGCATGCCGTGGACGAAGCCGGGACCGCGATCACGCAGTCGCTTTGCGGCACCATCTGGCATGTGAGCACGAGCCCGCCTTCCTTTTCGTCGTCGGAGAGCGCGTCTTCAATGTAGTCCTCGCCGAGATCGTAGCTGCCGCTTTCGGCGCGGCACTTGCAGGTGCCGCACACGCCGTCGGAGCAATCCATCGGCAGGTTGATCTTGGCGCGAAAGGCGGCGTCGAGAACCTTCTCGCCCGCCTTGCATTCGACAAATCGCGTTACGCCGTCTTCGAAATTCAGTGCAATGTTATAGCTGGACATATTGCCTCCTACTTCCTGTCTCATCACCGGGCGCATCAGACGTGGTAGACGTCGAGCACCTGACGGATATAGTCGTTCTTCAGCACAATCTTCTTGCGCGAAATCACCAGAATGTCGCCGACCTTTCGCAGCGTCACGAACATCGTGCCGAAGAAGTGATCGGTGATCTTGTAGCGGTGATTGAGCGTGTCGAAGTTGTAGCGCACGTCGATTTCATTGTCGCGCTCGGCCAGCACTTCCACGTTGGTGACGTTGTGGCTCGTGCGCGGTTCGGGCATCGACGCGCCGCTTCGCTCGGTCTTGATGCGGAACACGCGATCTTCCAGGCCGCCGCGATCCGGGTAGTACATCAACGAGATCTGGCTTTCGTGATCGTCGGTGAGCTGATCGTCGTCGTCCCACGCGGGCATCCAGTAGGTGACGTCTTCCGCATAGCAGCCCAGCCACTCGTCCCACTGACGGTCATCGAGCAGGCGCGCTTCGCGGTACAGCGTCGCGCAGATTTTCTGGTAGTCGAAGCTCATGCCAGTGTCTCCCCTTGTTCCTTCTTCAGGGCGTCGCGCATCACGTTCACCCAGTATTCATGCTGCACGACGAAGAGGCCTTCGTCTTCGCTGCGCTCGCCCGAGATGAGCGGCTTGAGACCCATGTTCGTTGCGTTTTCGTCGGGACCGTGAACCCACAGCGGCGCGCCGCGCGACAGGTCGTTCCACATCGCCGTGATGCCGGCATAACCCGACTGGCACGCGCGGAACTCTTCGAGGTCGTCGCTGGTGCCCATGCCCGTCACGTTGAAGAAGTCTTCGTACTGGCGGATGCGCGTGGCGCGGTTCTCGGCGCTCTCGCCCTTCGGCGCGAAGCAGAAGATGCTGACTTCGGTCTTGTCGACGCCGAGCGGCCGCACCACGCGAATCTGCGTGCTGAACTGGTCCATCAGGAACACGTTCGGATAGAGGCACAGATTGCGCGTCTGGTTGACGATGAAATCCGCCTGCACGTCGCCCACGCGCGCCTTGATCTCTTCACGATGCTCATACACCGGGCGCACTTCCGGGTTCATCGTCTTGGTCCACAGGAGGATGTGGCCGTGGTCGAAGCCATACACGCCCGCGACCGACTTGCTCCAGCTGTTCGCATCGACGGCCTTGGTGCCTTCGACCTTGCGGCGGCCCATCGTCGCGGCGTAGTTCCAGTGCACGGTGCTGACGTGATAGCCGTCGCAGCCGTTTTCCATCTGCATCTTCCAGTTGCCGTCGTAGATGTACGAGGAATTGCCGCGCAACACTTCGAGGCCGTCCGGCGCCTGATCCACGATCTGATCGATGATGACCTTCGTCTCGCCGAGATACTCTTCGAGCGGCATCGAATCGGCATTGAGGCTGCCGAACAGGAAGCCGCGATAGCTCTGGAAGCGCGGCACTTTACGCAGATCATGCGAGCCGTGCGTATTGAATTGAATCGGGTATTCGGTGGTCTTCTCGTCCTTCACCTTCAGCAGCTTGCCGGTATTGGAGAACGTCCAGCCGTGGAACGGGCACGTGAAGCTGCCTTTGTTGCCATGCTTGCGGCGGCACAGCATCGCGCCCTTGTGCGCGCATGCATTGATGACCGCGTGCAGTTCGCCGGTCTTGTCGCGCGTCACGACCACCGGCTGGCGGCCGATCCAAGTCGTGTAGTAATCGTTGTTATTGGGAATCTGGCTTTCGTGCGCGAGATAAACCCAGTTGCTCTCGAAGATATGCTTCATCTCGAGTTCGTACAGATCTGCATTGGTGAAGATATCGCGGCGGCAGCGGAATACGCCGCTTTCCTTGTCGTCCTGAACTGCCGTTTGCAGCAGTTCGTCGAGCTGACTGGCTTTGTCGGTGATGGCGGACATGTGTGCTCTCCCTATGCGCGCTCCATTCACGGAGCGCCTGCATCGGTGTCGAATGATTGGTGCGGAGATTCAGGCGGCGACAGGCTTGCCGCCGCTTCAGGCGTTCCTGGCTTGTTACGCCGCGACGGCCACGCGCGGGCGATGAACCAGCTGGTTGTCCTTGCCCTGGACCAGCGGCGACAACTGGATGTCGAACTCGATTTCCTTGTACGCATCGTCCTTCAGTCCCAGCGCGTTGCCGCCGGTCTTTTCGACGACGTGCGGCACCAGTTCTTCGCGGGTCGCGTAGGCGAAGTCGTCCCAGATCAGCGGATCGCCTTCGATGTTGATCTGCGTCGTCAGCTTGCGATGGTTCTCGCTCGTCGCGAAGAAGTGCACGTGCGCCGGACGGTTGCCGTGGCGGGCGAGCGTGTTCAGCAATTGCTGCGTCGCGCCGTGCGGCGGGCAGCCGTAACCCACCGGCATGAGCGTGCGGAATTCGTACTTGCCGTCGGCGCCGGTCTTCACCGCGCCGCGCAGATTGAAATCGCTTTGCGCGCCGGTCGGGTCGAAGTGCGAGTAGAAGCCCTTCGAGTTGGCGTGCCAGCATTCGATCACGGCGTTCGCGACCGGCTTGCCGTCCGGGCCCGTGACCGTGCCGCGGATGACCAGCGGGCCGGCGTCTTCATCGGGATTAATGTCGATCTTCGATACGCCGTCACGCACCGGCGCACCGGCGACATACAGCGGGCCTTCGATGGTGCGCGGCGTGCCGCCGTGAATGTCCGCTTCGCGGTCTTCGGCGTCCATGCGGATGTCGAGAAATTTTTCCAGACCGAGGCCTGCGGCCAGCAGCGCCGCTTCACCGTCCTGGCCGAGCTTGTTGAAGTAGGTCACGCCGGCCCAGATTTCATCGGGCGTCATGTCGAGGTCGTCGATGGCCTTGAAGAGGTCGCTCAGCAGGCGATGCGTAATCTGTTTGGTACGAGCACTGCCGTCCTGACCTCCGAGATTGGCAGCCGCCTTCAACAGGTCCTGGACTTCCTTCGTATCGAACACTTTGATGCTCATGTCTGCTCCTGAATCTCGCAATTTTATGGTGGGGTTAACCCTTGCTCCAGCACCGGTAGAGATATGCTCGGAAGGTATAGTCGGGTGTTGAAACAGAGCGTGAAGGCAGGATAATGGACGTAAAGAAGCCCAGTCCAACACTGATTTAGTATTGGGCTATATCCAGGAGGTATTGAGATGGAGTTGCGACATCTCCGCTATTTCGTAGCGGTAGCCGAAGAACGCAATTTCACGCGCGCAGCTCAGCGACTGCACATTGCCCAACCACCGTTGAGCCGTCAGATACAGCAACTCGAAGAGACGCTGGGCGTGCAGTTATTCGAGCGCAACTCGCGCCCGCTCAAGCTGACGGAGACGGGCAAGTTCTTCTATTCGCACGCGGTGCAGCTGCTCGCGCAGACTGCCGAGCTGGAATCCATGACGCGGCGCGTGGGCAATATTGAGCGCAGTCTTTCGGTCGGTTTCGTGGGTTCGACCTTATACGGGATGCTCCCGAAAATCATCCGGCGTTTTCGCGACGAGAACGCCACCGTCGAACTGAGTCTCCACGAAATGTCGACGATGGACCAGATTCGCGCGCTCAAGGATGGCCGTATCGACGTGGGTTTCGGCCGCATTCGTCATGAGGATGCGAACATCCGCCGGGTGATCCTGCGCGAGGAGCAGATGATCGTCGCGCTGCCGGTCGGCCATCCGCTGTCGCTTGCGAAGCCTGTCCTCGCGTTGCGCGATCTGATCAACGAAACGTTGATCATTTTCCCGAAGGCGCCGCGCCCGAGCTATGCCGATCAGGTGCTGTCGGCGTTTCAGGACCGCGCGCTCGCGCCGCGCAAGATCTACGAAGTGCGCGAATTGCAGATCGCGCTGGGCCTCGTCGCGGCGGGAGAAGGCATTTCCATCGTGCCGAGCAGCGTCTACGGCCTCAAGCGCGACGACGTCAGCTACAAGGAACTGGACGATCCGACACTCGTTTCCCCCATCATCATGAGCATGCGCGCGCTCGACGAGTCGCGCGACATCAAGGAGATGCTCGAACTGATCTACCGGCTGTACGACGAGGAACGGATTCCCTATACGCCGCGCACCGATCAGAGGTGATGACGCGCGCCATACCTCGAGGGTATGGCACTAGACGTCAACGGTGTTGGACAGGCGGCAAACGGGCGCGCAATACTCCATCAACCCATCCATCCCGACATTTCAGGTATGAACGCCCAAATCACCTCCGTCGAAGCGATCCTGGTTGACCTTCCGACCATCCGTGCACATCAACTCGCGATGGCGACGATGCAGCAGCAAACTCTCGTCATTGTCCGCCTGCGCACGAGCGACGGCATCGAGGGCATAGGCGAAGCCACGACGATCGGCGGGCTGTCTTACGGCGATGAAAGTCCCGAAGGCATCAAGCTGACCATCGATACGTACCTCGCGCCTGCGCTCGTCGGACAGGATGCGACCAATATCAACGCCGCGATGCTCCGGCTGAACAAGATCGCGCGCGGCAACCGTTTTGCCAAGTGCGCGATGGAAACGGCGCTGCTCGACGCGCAAGGCAAGCGCCTCGGCGTGCCGGTGTGCGAACTGCTCGGCGGCGCGGTGCGCAAGACGCTTCCCGTGCTCTGGACGCTCGCGAGCGGCGATACCCAGCGCGATATCGAAGAAGCCGAAATGCTGCTGGCCGAGCGCCGCCACCATACGTTCAAGCTGAAGATCGGCCGGCGCAGCGTGCGCGATGACGTCGCGCATGTATCGCAGATCAAGGCCGCGCTCGGCGACCGCGCAAAAGTCACCGTGGACGTGAATCAGGCCTGGAACGAAGCCGACGCCGCGCTCGGCATCGAAGCGTTGCAGGCCGCGGGCATCGACCTCATCGAGCAACCGACTCCGCGCGAGCAGCGCGGCGCGCTGGCACGGCTCGCGGCGCGTTTCATCGTGCCGATCATGGCCGACGAAGCCGTCACGGGCCCGGAAGACGCGCTCGAACTCGTGCGCCACGCCTGCGCCGATGTGTTCGCGCTGAAGATCGCGAAGTCCGGCGGCATCTACGGGATGATGCGCACCGCCGCCATTGCCGATGCGGCGGGCGTGTCGCTCTACGGCGGCACGATGCTCGAAGGCAGCATCGGGTCGATCGCGTCGGCTCACGGCTTCGCCGCGCTCCCGCAACTCACATGGGGCACAGAATTGTTCGGGCCGCTCTTGCTGAAAGACGACATCGTCACGGCGCGCCCGCAGTATCGTGACTTCGACCTCCATCTGCCGGCGGGACCGGGTCTCGGCCTTCAGATCGACGAGGACAAGCTCGCGTTCTACCGGCGCGACAAGAACATCTGAACGCAATCACTCAAACCCGAGCGAGGAACACGATGCTTTATCTAGTCAGAATGGACGTGCATCTGCCGCACGACATGCCCGCCGCTAAGGCCGATGAAATCAAGGCCCGCGAGAAGGAATACTCGCAGGAGCTGCAACGGCAGGGCAAATGGCAGCAGTTGCATCGCATCGTGGGCGAGTACGCGAACTACAGCGTCTTCGACGTCGATTCGCATGACGAACTGCATACCCTGCTCTCGGCGCTGCCGCTGTTCCCGTACATGACGATGCAGGTGACCGCGCTCGCGCGCCATCCGTCGTCGATCCGCTGATACCGCGCACGCTTGCATGAAGCGCGACACGGAACCCGCCCTCGTGCCGGCTGCGCCGAAAGGTAGTTGGTCCGTGTCAGCGGTGAGCGCCGGGCTGCTCGCCGTCATCATCTCGTATGCGGGACCGCTCGCGATCTTCTTTCAGGCCGCGCACACGGCGCATGTCGGCAACGACGTGATCGCCTCGTGGGTCTGGTCGATCTCGATGGGCGCGGCGGTCTCGGGCATCGCGCTGAGCTGGTGGCTGAAGCAGCCGATCATCACGGCGTGGTCCGCGCCGGGCACGGCCCTGCTGGTCACGCTGTTTCCCGGCATGCCGGTGAGCGAAGCGATCGGCGCGTATATCGTCGCGGGCACATGCATCTTTGCGCTGGGCCTTTCCGGATGGTTCGATCAGATCGTCAAGCGCATCCCGAAAGGCATCGCCTGCGCGATGATGGCGGGCATCCTGTTTCAGTTCGGCGTCAACGTATTCAAGGCGGTGGCGCTCACGCCGTGGCTCGCTCTGGGAATGCTCGCGAGCTTCCTCGTGTTCCGCCGATGGGCGCCGCGCTACTGTCTCATTCTGGTGCTGGCGTTCGGCGGTGCGCTCGCCGTCGGGCTGGGCCTGACGCATTTCGAATCGGTCAGTCTGCACCTCACGCGCCCTGTCTTCACGATGCCGACCTGGACCTGGCAATCCACCGTGAGTCTCGCGGTGCCGCTCGTCATCGTGAGCCTGACGGGACAGTTCCTGCCGGGCTTCGCCATCCTGCGCGCGTCCGGCTATCAGACGCCGACGCGCCCGGTCCTCATGACGACGAGTCTCGCGTCGATGCTGGTCGCGTTCTCGGGCGGCATCACGATCGTCATCGCGGCGATCACCGCGGCGCTGTGCACCGGTCCCGACGCGCATCGCGATCCGCAGCGCCGCTACGTCGCGGGCATCGCGAACGGGCTTTTCTATCTGGCGGGCGGATGCTTCGCCGGAACCGTCGTGATGCTGTTCGCCGCGCTGCCGAACGCCTTCGTCGCGGTGCTCGCCGGGCTCGCATTGCTGGGCGCGATCGCGGCCAACATCGTCGGACTGGTGCAGGACGAGGCGCATCGCGAGGCGTCGTTCATCACGTTTATCGCGACGGCCTCCAACATGAGCTTTCTCGGGCTCGGCTCGGCGTTCTGGGGTATCGTGCTCGGAACCGTGGCGCATCTGGTGCTCGGCCGCGCGCAGCACAAAGGCTGAGCTACGCGCTGCATGCGGCGTCTTCCTTCTCGACGCGCCGGTTCGCTACGTTCCGGCACATGCGGCCGATCGCGGCGCGGTCCACCTTGCCCTGCTCGGTGAGCGGCACGCGCGGCACGGCGACCATCCGCACGGCTTGCGCGACCTTCACGCCGCACGCCGATTCGAGCGCGCGCAGACAGCGCGCGATGTCGATCCGCCTGCCCGTCCACGGCACGACCGCGACGTTCCATCTGTAGCCGCCTCCGGCCTCCGTCGCCGCGACGGCGCGCGCGTAGCGCACCTCGGCCAGCGCGCACAGCGGCGTTTCGAGCTGAGCCGGA
The DNA here is from genome assembly GCF_009938265.1 of Burkholderia sp. THE68. Lineage (NCBI taxonomy): Bacteria > Pseudomonadati > Pseudomonadota > Betaproteobacteria > Burkholderiales > Burkholderiaceae > Burkholderia > Burkholderia sp. THE68. Next base: position 1,095,676 of record NZ_AP022319.1, on the reverse strand, counting down.
CCGATGACGACGCCATCGATCTGAGCGACATCGGCCGCGCGTCCGAGCACATGCAGATGGAGCTTTTCGTCGATGAAACCGATATCGCCAGTCAGGCACCAGCCGTCGCGGAACTTCTGCGCCGACTCGATCGGCTGCCGGTAGTAGCCTTGCGCCACCGCCGCCGAGCGCACTTCGATCGCGCCATCCTGGCCGCCGCGCGCGAACCTGCCGTCGGCGCGGCGCACGCGCACGTCGACGCCGGGCCGGATGCGCCCCGCGCTGTTCAGCAAGGCCGGATCGGTGAGAAAGTCGGAAGGCGTCAGCACGCTCACGAGCCCCGCTTCGCTCGCGCCGTACATGTGCGTGAGCACCGGGCCGAGCCGCGCGATCGCGCGCTGCCGCAGGATCGCGGGCGCTGATCCGCCGATGTGCGCGATCAAGCGCAGCGACGACAGGTTGCGCCGGTCGACGTCCGGATGATCCATCGTTTCGAAGAGTTGCGGTTCGACGAGCAGCACGTCGGTGATGCGTTCGGCTTCGATCGTCGCGAGCGTGTCGGCCGGATCGTAGCGAGGCTTCAGCACGACCGTCCCGCCGCCCAGCAGCGTGTTGTCGACCAGCACTTGCGACAGATAAGCCAGCGCGCCATTGACAAGCTGACGACGATCCGCGGGACTCGGCGCGCTCACCATAGCGGACCAGGCCGCGAAGCTGCGACGGCTTGCCTTCGGCAGGCCGGTCGAGCCGCCCGAGGAAACGATCATCGCGAGATCGTCGGGGCGGGCGCGGCTCTCGACCGGGAGATCGTGCTGCACGCGCGCGCGCAAGTCCAGACGCAGGCGCGCCGGGCCGGTGCCGACATAGGCCAGGCGCGCGCCGGTGTTCGGCGGCACCAGATGCTCCGTCTGCGCGAACGCGACGAGCAGGGTCGGCTGCATGCGGGTCACGAACGCCGCGCGATGCTCGGCGGAGGCGATCGCGGGCAGGAACATCGTTGCTGCGCCGAGCAGGTTGGTCGCGTAACGGATGGCGAGCGCGTCGGGGCAGTTCGGCGCGAACATGGCCACGAGCGCGCCGCGCGTGACGCCCAGCGACGCGAGCGCGCGGGCGTGACGGTAGATTGAGGCGCGTAGTGCGCCGCCTGTTACGTCCTGGTCGAGATAACGGAGGACGGCGCGATCGGCGTGCTTGTCGAGTTGGGCGAGCAAACTATCGACATAGGACCGAAAGGCCGCTTTTTCACAGGTCTTCATGACTGCATCCCCTCTTTAGCGAAGGATGCAGTGTGCTTGCGCAGAATGAGTTGGGAATGAGCGGCCGTGCGACGCTAGACAGTCTCCACCGCCAACACCTCCCCAATCGCCCCCGCCGTCACCCCGACATTACGATCGTTCAGCGCCGCGATACACATGCGGCCCGAGCGGATCAGATAAATGCCGTGCCGCTCACGCAATACATCGACCTGTGCCGCCGAAAGCCCCGTATACGTGAACATGCCGCGCTGCTCGAGATATCGCGCGAGCATCGCATCCGGCACGCTACCGCGCAGGCGCGCATGGATTTCTCCGCGCATGCGCGCGATGCGCGTGCACATCGACGCCAGTTCCTCTTCCCACGACTGCCGCAGCGCTGGCGTCGTGAGCACGCGCGTGACGATCGTCGCGCCGTGCGTCGGCGGATTGCTGTAGTTAGCGCGCACCGCGCTCGTCATCTGCCCGAGCACGCGCGCCGCCGATTCCGCCGACTCGCAGATCACCGACAACGCGCCGCAGCGCTCGCCGTACAGCGAAAAGTTCTTCGAGAACGAATTGGCGACGAATACCGGCACGTTCTGACGCACCAGTTCGCGAATCGCGAACGCGTCCGCATCGAGGCCCGCACCGAAGCCCTGATAAGCCATGTCGACGAACGGTAACAGTTCACGCTGCTTGATCACGTCGATCAGCTCCACCCATTGCGCGTCGTTCAGATCGACGCCAGTCGGGTTGTGGCAGCACGCATGCAGCAGCACGACGCTTTTCGCGGGCAGATCGCGGATCGCCGAGAGCATCGCATCGAACTTCAGGCCGCCGGTCGCTTCGTCGTAGTACGGATACGTGCCGACCGTGAACCCCGCGCGCTCGAAGATGAAGCGATGGTTATCCCACGTCGGATCGCTGACCCAGACCTGCGAGCCGGGAAAATAGCGCTTGATGAAATCCGCGCCGACCTTGAGCGCGCCCGAGCCGCCAAGCGTCTGCACGGTCGCGATACGGCCTTCGGCGCGCGCGGCGGAGTCGTCGCCGAATACGAGCGACTGCACGGCATCGCGATACGCGGCGAGCCCCGCCATCGGCAGATACGGTTTCGCGGCGGGTTCAGCCAGCAAGCCGGTTTCGGCCTCGCGAACGGCGCGCATCACCGGCAGACGGCCCGCGTCGTCGAAATAGATGCCGATGCTGAGATTGACCTTGTCTCTGCGCGGGTCCTTCGCGAAATCTTCGTTCAGCGAGAGGATCGGATCGCCGGGATAGGCTTCGATGTGTTCGAACATGGCAGTCTCCTTCAGACGCGCGACAACGCCGCATTCGCGCGACGACGGTTTCGAATGGCATAACCCACGCCCAGCACCACGAGCCACACCGGAATCAGATAGACCGACATGCGCAGATCGGGAATCAGGCACATCACCACCAGAATGCCGCCGAGGAATGCGAGACACAGATAGTTGGTGAGCGGATAACCGAGGCTCTTGAACACGGTCGTCTCACCGGCGCGCGCCTTTGCGCGGCGGAATTGCAGATGGATCAGGCTGATCATCGCCCAGTTGATGATCAGCGCCGACACGACCAGCCCCATCAACAGCTCGAACGCCTTGCCCGGCATCAGATAGTTGATCAGCACGCACGCGGCCGTCGCGATCGCGGAGACGCCGAGCGCGACGAGCGGAATGCCGCGCTTGTTGACCTTGAGCAGCGCGCGCGGCGCGTTCCCTTGCTGCGCGAGGCCGTACAGCATGCGGCTGTTGCAGTACACGCCGCTGTTATAGACCGAGAGCGCCGCCGTGAGCACCACCGCATTGAGCACGTGCGCGACGAAGTTGCTATTCATTGCGTGGAAGATCAGCACGAACGGGCTGCCGCCAGTCACCACGTTCTGCCACGGATACAGCGACAGCAGCACGCCGAGCGCGCCCACGTAGAAAATCAGGATGCGGTAGATCACCTGATTGGTCGCGCGCGGAATGGTGTGCGACGGATCATCCGCTTCGGCCGCCGTGATGCCCACGAGTTCCAGTCCGCCGAACGAGAACATGATGACGGCCATCGCCATCACGAGACCCGAGACGCCGTTCGGGAAGAAGCCGCCATGACGCCAGAGGTTCGACACGCTCGCTTCCGGCCCGGCATTGCCCGAGAAGAGCAGATAGCCGCCGAAGCCGATCATGCCGACGATCGCGACCACCTTGACGATCGCGAACCAGAACTCCAGTTCGCCGTACGACTTCACGCTCGTCAGGTTGATCGCGTTGATCAGGCAGAAGCACACGAGCGCGGACACCCACGTCGGAATGCCCGGCCACCAGTATTGAACGTAGATGCCCACGGCCGAAAGCTCGGCCATCGACACGAGGATGTAGAGCACCCAGTAATTCCAGCCCGACAGGAAGCCCGCATATTGCCCGCAGTACTTGTCCGCGAAATGGCTGAACGAACCCGCGACGGGCTCGTCGACGACCATCTCGCCCAGTTGCCGCATGATGAAAAATGCAACGACGCCTGCGATCGCATACCCGAGCAGCACCGACGGCCCTGCGGATTTGATCGTCTGGGCGATGCCGAGAAACAGCCCGGTTCCGATCGCGCCGCCGAGCGCGATCAACTGAATGTGACGGTTCTTCAGGCCGCGCTTGAGCGTGCCTTGTCCCTCATGTGCCACGTGTCTCTCTCCTTGTGTGCTGCGGTGGATTCCGGACGCTTCGGACTTCAGGCGTCCCCGCTCGATTGAGGGGAATCAGTGTAAATTTGATGCGGCACAATATGATTTCCTAAGATGCGCAGACAAACCCTAGTTTGCGCGTCCGGATTTCTTCATCGGGCACATCGGAGAAAGAAAATTGCAGACTATCGAGATCGACCGTATCGACCTGCGTTTGCTCGGGATTCTGCAGTCCCGCGGACGCGTCTCCAATCTCGAGCTGGCGGAGGCGATCAACCTGTCGCCTGCGCAGACCTTGCGGCGTCATCGGCGGCTGGAGGAAATGGGCGTGATCAAGGGCTACGAGACCCGGCTCGACGCGCAGGTGCTCGGCTTCGGCGTCGTCGCCTTCATTCAGGTGACGATGGAGCGCGGCCACGTGCGCGACCTCGCGAAGTTCAAGGGTGTCGTCGGCAAGCTCGCCGAGATTCAGGAATGCTTCGCCGTGACCGGCGATATCGATTACATGCTGAAGGTGATCACGCGCGATCTCAAAGGGCTGTCGGAGTTTCTGCTCGATACGCTGATGCGCATACCGGGCGTGAGCGGCGTGAAATCGAGCGTGTGTCTCGACGAACTCAAGTGCGTGAGCGCGGTGCCGCTGGACGCATAGCGCGCGCCGCGCTCGCTTCGGCGGTGCTCAGATTGCCATGCCGCCCGACACTTCGATCCGTTGCGCATTGACCCAGCGATTGTCCTCGGACAACAACGACGCGATCATCGGTCCGATGTCATCGGGCAGGCCGGCGCGGCCGAGCGCGGTCATATCGGCGATGCGGCGGTTCAGCTCCGGATTGTCGCGCACCATGCCGCCGCTGAAGTCCGTCTGTATCGCGCCGGGCGCGACCACGTTGACGGCGATCCTGCGCGGCGCGAGTTCCTTCGCCATGTATTTCGTCAGCACTTCGACCGCGCCCTTCATCGAACCGTAAGGCGCGCTCTCCGGCACGATGATGCGCGTGAGACCCGAGGAAATATTCACGATACGGCCGCCGTCGCGAATCAACGGCAGCAGTTTCTGCGTGAGAAAGAACACGCCCTTGAAGTGAACTTCGTAGAGCGCATCGAGCTCCGCTTCCGTCGTTTTCTCGATGCTGTTGTGATGCGACGTCCCCGCGTTGTTGACGAGGAAGTCGAAGCGGTCGGCGCCCCAGCCGGCGAGTGTCGCGCGCACGTCGTTTGCGAAAGCATCGAAGCCGCGCGTGTTGCCGGTATCGAGTTGCAGCGCGTTCGCGCGCCCGCCGGCTTCCACAATCAGCGCGGCGACCTTCGCGGCTTCCTGCTGGTTGCTGTGATAAGTGAAGATGCTGTCGACGCCTCGTTGCACGAGGCTAAGCACGGTGTTTCGGCCGAGTCCCCGGCTGCCGCCGGTGACGATCGCAATCTTTCTCGCGGACATGATTCACGCTCCTTCGCTCCTGTGATCAGCCGACAGGATAGCGAGCGAAACGCTGATCGATAATCCGCTTCAATCCGCACGGGTTGTGCGAAAAATCGAACGCTCAGGCGCGCTGCAGCACGCGCGACAGCACTTGCTCTTCGAGTTCGGCGAAGCCCGGCGAAGTGCGCGTGCGCGGCCTTTGCAGCCGCACCGCGGTATCGAGCGTGATGCGCCCCGCGTCGATCAGCACGACGCGATCGCCGAGCGACACCGCTTCCTGCACGTCGTGCGTGACGAGCAGCGCGGTGAACTTGTGCTCGCGCCACAGCCGCTCGATCAGGCCCTGCATTTCGATGCGCGTTAATGCATCGAGCGCGCCGAGCGGTTCATCGAGCAACAGCAGATCCGGCCGATGCACGAGCGCACGCGCAAGCGCCACGCGCTGCCGCTGTCCGCCCGACAGACGCGATGGCCAGTCTTTCTCGCGCTCGGCGAGGCCCACTTCGGCGAGCGTCGCGCGAGCTTCGTCGCGCCGGCTGCGCGGCAGGCCGATCATCACGTTGTCGAGCACGCTCTTCCACGGCAACAGCCGCGCGTCCTGAAACATGATCCGCACCTGCAACTCGCTTGCCGTCGCTGGTGCGTTGCGTTGAAGGACACCGCCCGTCGGCTGGTCAAGACCGGCGATGAGCCGCAGCAAGGTCGACTTGCCGCAGCCGCTGCGACCGACGATCGACACGAAGCTGCCGCGCTCGATGGAGAAGTCGAGCCGGTCCAAAACCGTGCGCTCGCCGAAACGCTTTTCCACGCCGCGCAGCGATACGGCGAGATCGCGCCCGGCGTGCGGCGCGCGTGCATGCGTTTGTGGTTCGACGCGCCTGAACGCGGGCGCCAGCGTGTCGATATCGATCAGATTCATGATTGCGCCTTCGTTTGATACGCGGGATGCCAGCGCAGGGTAGCGCGTTCGATCGAGCGGGCGGCGGTGTCGGCCAGTTTGCCGAGCAGCGCGTAAAGCAGGATGCCGACCACCACGACATCGGTTTGCAGGAACTCGCGCGCGTTCATCGTCATATAGCCGATGCCCGATTGCGCGGAGATCGTCTCGGCCACGATCAGCATCACCCACATCAGGCCGAACGCGAAGCGCACGCCGACGAGAATCGACGGCAACGCCCCCGGCAAGATCACATGCCGATACAGCGCGAAGCCCGACAAGCCATAACTCTTCGCCATCTCGATCAGATCGCGGTCGACCGAGCGAATGCCGTGATACGTGTTGACGTAGACGGGAAAGAACACGCCCAGCGCGACCAGCACGAGTTTCGCTTCCTCGCCGATGCCGAACCACAGGATCAGGAGCGGAATCATCGCGAGCGCGGGGATGTTGCGGATCATCTGCACGGTCGAGTCGAGCGCGATTTCGGCGGGCTTGAAGAGGCCGGTCGCGAGACCGAGCACGAAGCCGATGCCGCCGCCCATCGCGAAGCCCGCAAGTGCGCGCCCGGCGCTCACTTTCACGTTGGCCCACAGATCGCCGGACTCGATCAGCGCCCACGCGGCCTTCACGACCGCGAGCGGTTCGGGCAGCACGCGCGATGACAGTCCGCCGGTGCGCGCGGCGCTTTCCCATGCGATCAGGATCAGCACCGGCACGAGCCACGGCAACGCGCGGCGAGCGATGGAATTCAGCGTCATGATGCCGACACCCTCGGCAATTCCGCCGTGCCGATGACTTCACCGAACGGTCCCGACAACGGCCCGCTGATCTGCTCGCGCTGGCGACGCGGCAGCAGCGGAAACACCAGCTCCGCGAAGCGATACGACTCTTCCAGATGCGGATAACCCGACAGGATGAACGTCTCGATGCCCAGCTCCGCATATTGCTTCATCAGGCCGGCGACCTGCTCCGGATTGCCGACGAGCGCCGTGCCCGCGCCACCGCGCACGAGCCCCACACCCGCCCACAGATGCGGATACACCTCCAGCTTGTCGCGCTGGCCGCCGTGCAGCGCGGCCATGCGGCGCTGCCCTTCCGAGTCCATCTTCGCGAACGAGGCCTGGGCGCGGCGAATGGTTTCATCGTCGAGCTTGCTGATGAGCTTGTCGGCGTCCGCCCACGCTTCCTGTTCGGTCTCGCGCACGATCACATGCAGACGAATGCCGAATTTGATCGAGCGGCCTGCGTCGGCGGCGCGGCGGCGGATGTCGGCCAGTTTCCTTGCCACGTCCTCGGGCGGCTCGCCCCAGGTGAGATATGTGTCGATGTGCTTCGCCGCGATTTCGTGCGCCGCCGGCGACGAACCACCGAACCACAGCGGCGGATGCTGCTTTTGCACGGGTGGATACAGCACCTTGCCGCCCTGCGATCGCAGATGCTTGCCGTCGAAATCGAAGGCGCCGTTGTCGTGCGACTGTTCGAGCAGGCCGCGCCAGATCGTGAGGAATTCGTCGGTGATTTCGTAGCGCGTGTCGTGGTCGTGGAACACGCCATCGCCGGCGAGTTCGGACGGATCGCCGCCGGTCACGACATTGATAAGCAGACGCCCGTTCGAGAGCCGGTCGAACGTCGATGCCATGCGCGCCGACAGTCCCGGCGAACTCAGGCCCGGACGGATCGCGACGAGAAACTTCAGACGCTTCGTCGCGGGAATGAGGCTGGAAGCGACCACCCACGCGTCCTCGCAGGAACGGCCGGTGGGCAGCAGCACGCCTTCATAGCCGAGTGTATCGGCGGCTACTGCGATCTGGCGGAAGTAATCGTAATTCGCGGCTCGCGCGCCTTGCGATGTGCCGAGATAGCGGCTGTCGCCGTGCGTGGGGATGAACCAGAAAACATTCATTGCGGAATCTGCCTTGTCGAAGGCATCGTCGCCGATGCCGATACTGGCGATGTTAGCAATGCGCGCCTGGTGGGCTAAACGAGGAATCGTGATATCGATAGCAGGATTCACGCCGATGCCAAGTGCTTTTCTTGTGATGCTTTTCAGGCATATCGATAGCGCCCGATATTATTTGGCGCGCACGCGCCGCGCCCCTAGCATCACGCTTCTCTCAATCAGCATGCGTGCGCATCATGAACATCAAGCATCCCTTCAAAGCTACTGTGTTGTCGATCCTCTTCGCGTGGAGCGTCGTGAGCGCGCAGCCGTCGCTCGCGGCGAATCAGACCGTGCGGGTAGGCATCATGTCCGGCGAGGACGAGGACGTGTGGCGTGCCGTGGCCGCCAATGCGGCGAAGCACGGCATCACTGTGAGAGTCACGACCTTCTCCGATTACACGCAGCCGAACGAAGCGCTCGCGCAACACGACCTCGACGCCAACTCGTTCCAGCACAAGCCTTATCTCGATGCGCAGATCCAGGCGCGTCACTATGACATCGTGCCGGTGGGTTTCACGTACGTGCAGCCGATCGGCCTTTACTCGCGCAAGTGGAAATCGGTGGATGCGCTGCCGCAGAACGCGGCCATCGGCGTGCCGAACGATCCGAGCAACGAAGGCCGCGCGCTGCTGCTGTTGCAGGCTATCGGCGTGATCAAGCTGCGCGAGAACGCGGGCCTCCTGCCCACCGCGCGCGATATCGCGAGCAACCCGAAGCACGTGCAGATCAAGGAACTCGATGCGGGCATCGTCGGCCGCGCGATCGGCGATCTCGATGCTGCCGTCGTCAACACCGATTGGGCGATCAAGGCCGGCATCAAGATTCCGCAGGAGCGCATCGCACAGGAGAAGGTGACGAACAATCCGTATCGCAACTTCATCGCGGTCAATGCAAAGGATGCGCAGGCGCCGTGGGTCAAGGCGCTGGTGGAGAGTTATCAGCAGGCCAATGTGGCGACGTCGATTCTGAGCGTCTATCACGGCGCGACGCTGCCCGCTTGGGATGGCGCGCCGCAGAAGTGAAGGAAAAAGCAACGTGATTCGAAACGGCCGCTCAATCGGGTCCGTGCGCCTTCCCCTGTCTAACGCCTCCATTTCACTGAATCAGTGTTTCGTTGGTTTCCCTTGCATACCCGGCGGCAGCGCGCAGCGCTGTGCCGGAGCTCTTTCGTGCTGAACCAGCGCGCTAAGACAACTAGCGTGTCAGACCGTGCGCGGTCCAAGCCCGAGACGGCCTACGAGGGCACTCGCTACAGAGGCCACGAACAACGAGAAGAACACCCAAATTGCGTGTGACCGCGGGCGTCTCGAGCTGCTTTCTTTGGTTACTTTCTTTGCAGCAGCAAAGAAAGTGACTGCCGCCCCGCACAGGGGCAGTGCTAATAGACCGACACGAATTCAGGATTTCCGATAAGCCTGTTAGCATCTCGCGGGACGCAGCCGTTTCCTCGTCGAGACCATCGAGGCGGTGCGCGAAGTGTGGCCGAAGAATCTGCCGTTGACGGCACGCTTCGGTGTCGTCGAATACGATGGCCGCGACGACGTCACGCTGAACGAATCGATCGAACTGACGAGGACGCTGCGGCGCAAAGGCCTCGATCTATGAGCGTGAGCGTCGGCTTCGTTACGCCGTGGCTGAATGATGTCTTGAAACGAAAAACGCGCAACGTGATGGTTGCGCGCTTTTGACTACGCGAGCTTGCAAGGCTCCATGCCGTTGCGCACTTTCGCGCCGTCGGCATCCGAAGAAGCGATGAACGCAAGAAACTCACGGGCAAGCTGCGGTGCGCGTGCGTTCGTACATACCGCGGCTTCGAACACCGTCAGCGTCTGAATCCCGGGCGGCAACATGCCGATCACGTCGATGCCTTCGACGCCGATCATCTCGCTCATCTGCTGAAAGCCCAGTTCGACTTCGCCGCGCGCGATGAGCGTGCCCACCGCAACGCCCGGCGGCGCCTGCACGATGCGCGATGCGATGCGCTCCACAATGCCCCAACGCTCGAACAAACGCGTCAGATAGACGCCGCTCGGACCCGTCGAATAGCCGATGCTGCGTGCAGCGAGCACCGCCTCGCGCACGGCGGCTTCATCGTCGATGGAAGGACGCGCCGCGCCCGACGCCACCGCGATCGCCACGCCCGAGCGCGCGATTTTGACGCGGCTGGCCGCATCGACGCGCGCCGACCCCGCGAGCCGATCGATCGCGTCCGACGCAAGCACGACGATATCGAACGTCTCGCCTTCATCGACGCGCCTGAACGCCGCGACACCGCCCACCGATTCGATCGCCACGCGCTGTCCCGCCTTCGCCTCATAAGCCGAAGCAAGCTCGTTCAACACCTGGCGCGTCGCCATCGAAGAGATGCCTGTGATACTCATGAGCGTCAGTCGATGTAGCGCAGGCCCGCCTTTTCCAGCGGTTCGCGCATCTTGTACATATCGAGGCCGAACACGCCGCTCGCGAGTTTCGCGCGCTTCTCTTCTTCGAGCGCCTCGCGCGCGATGGCCTTGTCGAGCACCTGTTGTGCCGAGACGGAAGGCACGACGACAACGCCATCGTCATCCGCGACGATCACATCGCCGGGCGTCACCAGCGCGCCCGCGCACACGACAGGAATGTTCACCGAGCCGAGCGTCGCCTTCACCGTGCCTTTCGCCGAGATCGCACGGCTCCAGACGGGGAAGTTCATCTCCGTCAGCACGCGCACGTCGCGCACGCCGCCATCGATGATGAGCGCACGCGCGCCGCGCGCCTTGAAGCTCGTCGCGAGCAGGTCGCCGAAGAAGCCGTCGGTGTTGTCGGTCGTGCAGGCGGCCACGACGATATCGCCCGGACGAATCTGCTCGGCCGCGACGTGCATCATCCAGTTGTCGCCCGGCTGCAGCAACACGGTCACCGCCGTGCCGCTCGCCTGCGCGCCCGTGTAGATCGGCCGCATGTAGGTCTTCATCAGACCGACACGGCCCATCGCCTCGTGCACCGTCGCCGAGCCGAGCGCGCCGAGTTTTTCGGCTGCGTCCGCGTTCGCACGATCGATGTTCCGATACACCACTCCCAGTTCATACATGATCAACGTCCCTTCGCTTTGAGCGCCGCATCCAGGCGCGGATACACCCGGCGCGCGTTGCCTTCGTAAATCTTGCAGCGCGCTTCCGGTTCGATTTGCGCCGCCTCGACATAGCGCTTCGTGTCGTCGAAATAGTGCCCCGTTTCAGGATCGATGCCGCGTACCGCGCCGATCATCTCGCTCGCGAACAGAATGTTGTCGACGGGAATCACGCGCGTCAGCAAGTCGATGCCCGGCTGGTGATAGACGCATGTATCGAAGAACACGTTGTTGAGCAAATGATCCTTCAGCAAGGGCTTTTTCAACTCCTGCGCGAGTCCGCGGAAGCGTCCCCAGTGATACGGCACCGCGCCGCCGCCGTGCGGAATCACGAACTTGAGCGTCGGAAAATCGCGGAACAGATCGGACGTTAGGCACTGCATGAACGCGGTCGTGTCGGCGTTCAGATAGTGCGCGCCCGTCGTGTGAAAACACGCGTTGCAGCTCGTGCTCACGTGGATCATCGCGGGGATGTCGTATTCCACCATCTTCTCGTAGACCGGATACCACGAGCGGTCCGAGAGCGGCACGCTCGTCCAGTGCCCGCCCGACGGGTCCGGGTTCAGGTTGATCGCGACATTGCCGTACTGCTCGACGCACTTCACGAGTTCGGGAATGCACGTCGAGACATCGACGCCCGGACTCTGCGGCAACATCGCCGCCGGCACGAAGCTGTCGGGGAAAAGCTCGCTCACGCGATGGCACAGCTCGTTGCAGATCGCCGCCCACGTGCTCGACACTTCGAAGTCGCCGATGTGATGCGCCATGAAGCTCGCGCGCGGGCTGAACACGGTGAGATCGAGACCGCGTTCGCGCATCAGTCGAAGCTGATTCGTTTCGATCGATTCGCGCAGTTCATCGTCGCTGATACGCAGTTCCGATGCGGCCGGCATCTCCGAAGGATTCGTGATGCCTGCGATCTGCCGGTTGCGCCACGCTTCGAGCGCCTTGGGGGCGGTCGTGTAGTGGCCGTGTATGTCGATGATCATGCCTTACTCCAGGTACTCGTTAATGTGCTGCCGTCGTCTGTGCGTGCGCTTCATCGACACGCGTGCGCTGCGCCACGAGAATCGCGAGGGCCGCGAGCGTCGCGGGCACGGCGAGCATCGCGAGGATCGCGCCGAACTCCCAGCCGAGACCGAGCAGCGCGCCGCCGAAGGCGGAACCGAAGATGCTGCCGAAGCGGCCCATGCCGAGCATCCAGCTCACGCCGGTGGCACGCGCGCCCGTCGGATAACGTCCCGGCGCGAAGGCGTTGAGGCCGGTTTGCGCGCCGCTCATGCAGAAGCCCGCCGCGAACACGAGCACCGCAAGCGACGACGACAACGCGCCGATCCACGCCAGCCCGAGCACGCACACCGCGCCGCCGAGATATGCCGCGCTGATGACGGGCGCCGGGCGCGCACGGTCCATGATCCAGCCGACGATGATCGCACCGATCGTGCCGCCGATCTGGAACATCGCGGTGATGTTCGCCGCTGCGGACACCGTGAGGCCCGCGTCTTTCATCAGCGTCGGCAGCCAGCCGGTCAGCAGATAGATCACGAGCAGGCCCATGAAATACGTGACCCACAGCGCACCCGTCATCAGGCCGTAGCCCTGCGAGAACAGCACGCCGATAGGCCTTTTCGTCGGCAGCGGCGGTTCGTTCGACACGAAGGTTTCGCTGCCGTCGAAGCGCGCACCGCACACGCGGCCGAGCACCTTGCCGATACGCGCGGACGTCGCGCCGCGCACCGCGAGCAGACGCGCCGATTCAGGCAGGAGCCACATCTGCAGCGGAATCAGCGCGAGCGGCAACGCGCCGCCGAAAATCAGCACCGCGCGCCAGCCGTGCACCGGAATCAGCCAGCCCGCGACGAAGCCGATCAGCGCCGAGCCGAGGTTGAAGCCCGTGAACATGATCGTGATGAGCAGCGCGCGCTTGCGTTGCGGCGCGTACTCGGAGAGCAGTGTCGTCGTGTTGGGCATCGCGGCGCCGAGGCCGATGCCGGTCAGCAGGCGCAACACCGCCATGCTCGCGGGCGATGTCGTGAACGCGGTCCCGATCGTGAACACGCCGAAGAGGAACACGGACGTAATCAGGACCCACCTGCGTCCGATGCGATCCGATGCCGGCCCGGCCGACAATGCGCCGATCACGAGACCGATGGGTGCCGCGCTCATCACGAGACCGAACGCGGGGCGCGAGATATGCCAGTCCGCGATGATCGAAGGCGCAACGAAGCCCATGATGGCCACGTCCATGCCGTCCGCCATCACGACGAGGAAGCACAGCACGACCAGCAGCCACTGGTAGGCGGAAATGGGGCGTTCGTCGATGAAGCCCTTGATGTCGATGGTTTTACGGATATCCATGTTTGTCTCCTGTCTCCTCTTTTATTCAGTTCTTCGCCTTGTCCCAGTCGAGCTTGCCCGCGCCCTTGCCTGCCACCGAATACAGTGCGCCGGGAGCGTTGCGTGTCTTCTGGAATTCTTCGAGCGTTTCGCCGCGCATCGCCGCATAGATGTGCAGGTTCGACACGCCCGTTACCGCGCCGAGCTTTTCGAGCATGAAGAAGATCACGCCGTAGTGAAGCAGGCCGCGCCAGTCGCGGCGACGGATGAGATCGCGCTCCTGTTCGCCGAGACCCGCCGCTTCGAGGCTCGCTTCTTCGTCCTGTTTGAATGCCTCGCGATGCGCGGGCTCGACCATGCGATGCAGATAATCGTTGATGCGATATGCGCGCACTGCCGTCTCGATCGAGAACGGATAGGTGCCGTCGAGCTTCTCGACATCGGTCAGTTGCACGGCCATCTTCTGACGATGACGCTCGACGATCGCCGGGTTCGTCTCGCTGTCCTCGCCTTCGTAGATCGCGGTCGCGATGCCGGCCATCGACGGCAGGTAGTAGCTGCGATGCTTGCACACGACATTCGACGACAGCGCGCCGCGCATCGTCAGCCACATGATCACTTCGGCGCCCTCGTAGCCGCCGAGCGCCGCATATTCCGCGAGCGTCATGTCAGCGAGTTGCTCGGGATCGCGCTCGAAGAGATCGAGGAAGCGCGCATCCCATTCCGTGTTGTTGAAGCCCGAACGCTCGCCGTGCACCTGATGCGAGAGACCGCCTGTGGCGAGAATCGCGACCTTGATGTCTTCCGGATAACTTTCGATTGCGCGGCGTAGCGCCTGGCCGAGCTTGTAGAAACGGCGCGCGCTCGGCACGGGCAATTGCAGCACGCCCATTTGCAGCGGCACGAGCTTGACGGGCCATTCGGGCTTGTGCGGACACAGCATCGAAAGCGGCGAGAAGCAGCCGTGGTCGAGCGCCTTGTTCTGGAAGAACGACATGTCGAATTCGTCGGACATCAGCGATGTGCCGATGTGCGCGGCGAGCGCCGGATGACCTTTGATCGGCGGCAGATCGCGCGCGCCGCCGCCTTCGTCCGCGACGCGCCATTCCGGGCCGACGCCGAGTGCGAACGCGGAATAGTGATCGAAAAAGAACGACGTGACGTGGTCGTTGTAGATCGTGACGATGACATCGGGCTGCTTTTCCGCGAGCCAGTTCGCGAGCGGCGCGAAATTCTCGAAGATCGGCGCCCAGACGGGATCGTCGCGTTTGTTCTTGTCGAACGCGAAACCGATGGTCGGGGTGTGCGAGGCGGCGATGCCTCCGATGATCCGTGCCATGTGCGCTACTCCTTCAGAATGCGTGGCCGAGCGGGCTTGCTTTCGGGAAACTGAAGCCGAAGGGTAGCGAGGAAGGAGGTGGCGCGGGTATTACGCGTAAACCAGTACTTTGCCGGTGTGGATGGGGTTTGGAGGGGGTCGGAGGCCGTGGTGGCGCGGCGAGCGGGGAAGTTTTGCAGCACCGAATTGCCGATATGCCGATAAACAAAACTGATGGCTGGTGAAGCAGGACGCAAGCGGCGTGAGTTTGGGGAGCGGCCGCGCCCTGTGAGAGGATGCGCGGATCGCTATCCTTTCGTGGAGCGCATCCGATGCTTGCAGATATTTATCGAGGATACATCGCGTGCCTGAACGCGCAGGATTGGGGGAATCTCGGCACGTTCGTTCACGATGCCCTTCATTACAACGGGAGGCCGCTGACGCTCGACGATTATCGCGAAATGCTGAAGAAGGATTTTCGCGAGATTCCGGATCTCTTCTTCGATATTCAACTGTTGATTGCAGAGCCGCCGCGCGTCGCCTGCCGATTGCGCTTCGAATGCGCGCCGAAAGGGGTTTTCATGGGCTTGCCTGTGAATGGAAAACGAGTGCTCTTTTGCGAGAACGTTTTCTATGAATTCCGCGATGGGAGAATCGACAATGTCTGGTCGGTGATCGATAAGGCCGCGATCGAGACGCAGATTTAGACATTCTCTGAAAAGTACGCGTCGATGATCTCGTCCCGCAGCTTGCCGACACTGTGTTCACTCAACTTCCGCGGCCTCGCCAGTCCTACCTCGATCACATCCCCGATCCGCCCCGGCCGCGCCTCCATCACGACAACGCGATCCGAAAGCAGCACCGCTTCCTCGACATCATGCGTGACGAGCACCATCGTGATCCGCTCGCGCTCCCAGATCCGCTGCAGTTCGAGCTGCAAGCGACTACGCGTCAACGCATCGAGCGCACCGAACGGCTCATCGAGCAGCAGCAACCGAGGCCGGTTCACGAGCCCGCGCGCAATCGCGACGCGCTGCGCCATCCCGCCCGACAACTGATGCGGATAATGCCGCTCATATCCCTCCAAGCCGACGAGCGCGACATGCTCCGCCACCGCCCGCGCTTTCTCCGCCCTCGAGAGCGGCGCATTGCGCAATGCGACGGCCACGTTCTGTTCGACATCGAGCCACGGAAACAGCCGATGATCCTGAAACACGATCCCGCGCGACAGGTCCGTCGTCACGATGCGCTCGCCATCGAAGCCGATCTCGCCTTCATGATCGCCATCGAGGCCCGCGATCAGCCGCAGCAACGTCGACTTGCCGCAACCGCTCGCGCCGACGACGCTTACGAACTCGCCGCTCGCGATCGACAGGTCGATGCGATCCAGCACCGCCGGCGCCGCATCGTCGTTGAAGCGCTTGCTCACGTGCCGCAGCGTCAGGCCGCTGCCCTGCTCGATTACCGTCGTCATTGTCTGGATTCTCCTCAAGCCGCGCGCGCTGCACCGAACCAGCGCCGCTGCACGCCGCGCGCGAAAGCATTCAACGCCCACCCCGTCAGACCCACCACGATCACGCCGAACACGACGAGATCCATGCGAAACTGCTCGCTGCCATCGACGAGCGTATTGCCGATCCCGCTGCCCGCGACCAGCAGATACTCCGCGCCCAAAGTCGCAAGCCACGAATAAATGAGCGCGAGATAAACGCCCGTGAAAATCGACGGCAACGCGGCGGGCAGCACGACATGCGCCAGCGTCTGCAACCTGCCATAGCGATACGCGCGCGCCACATCGAGCCAGTTCGCGGGCACCGCGCGAATGCCATCGCTCGTATGCATGACCACGGGCACGAGCGCGGCGAGCGACAGGAACACGACCTTCGCGACATCGCCCAGGCCAAACCATACGGAAATCAGCGGAATCCACGCGAACAGCGACACTTGCTTGAAGGTGTTGAAGCTCGGCGCGATCGCGCGATTCGCCAGCTTCGAGATGCCGAGCAACGCGCCGAGCGCAAGACCGAGCGTCGTGCCGATCGCAAAGCCCGTCAACTCGCGCGCAAGCGATGCGGACAGCGCACGTACGAGCGCGCCGCTTCGCACCTGCGCCACGGCGGTATCCCAGACCTGCGCGGGCGACACCATCACGCCGTGCCCCACTTGCGCGCCGCGCGACACGAACCACCACACCGCCAGCGCGCCCAGCGGCAGCACGAGACCGCGCCACGATCCCTTGACGGCGCCCGCTTCCAGATCCAGTGTCGACATGCGTTCTCCTCAGTTGGCCCGGCCGCGCTGCAGCTTGCGCTCGAACGCGTTGAGCAGGCGATCGGCCGCATAGCCGATTGCGCCGACGATCAGCACCGAAGCCAGCACGAGATCGAGCTGAAAGAGCTGACGGCCATACACGATCAGATATCCGAGCCCTTCCGACGAAGCGACCAGTTCCACGACGACGAGCGTGAGCCAGGCCTTCGTGAACGCGAGCCTCACGCCCGTGCCGATGACGGGAATCGCCGCTGGCAAGGTCACGCGCGTGACGACCTGCCAGCGCGTATAGCGATACACCGACGCCACTTCCTGCAACGCGCGCGGCGACCCACGAAACCCCTGCAGCGTGGACAGCGTGACGGGAACGAGCGCGGCATGCCCGATCAGCAGATACTTCAACGGCTCGCCGATGCCAACGACGATCATCAGAAACGGCAGCCAGCCGAGCACGGGCACCTGCACGATCGCGTTGAAGCTCGGCAGCACGTATGCCTCCAGCGTGCGGGACAAGCCAAGCAGACCGCCCAGCAGGATGCCGAGCAGCACGCCGCCGCCGAACCCGACCGCGGCGCGCGTCATGCTGGCGGACATATGCATCCATAACTCGCCGTTCTTCATGAGCGCGCCGAGCGTTTCGAACACGAGCGCGGGCGGCGGCAGCACTTGCGCGGAAATCCATCCGTAATGCGAACCGAGTATCCAAAGCAGCCCGCAAAGGATAGGCACGATCCACGGCAGCGCAGTCCAGCCGACGGTTCGCCATGCTTCACTCGACAACGGCCCGCGCGCACGATTCGCGGGCGGGAATACGCGAGTCAGGGCGTTGGCCATCTATCGATTCTCCGCGACGCGTTGCACGATCGGCTTGCCGGACGCATCGAAGCGCGGCCAGTACGCTTCGAGGCTGAGCGACTTCAACGCCTGCTCCAGATACTTCGGCTCGAACCATCCGTTCACGCTCACAGGCTGACGGATCAGATTCAAGCGCAGCGCATCATCGGCGACGGACTGATAGCGCGCGACGATGAACGGATCGATGAGCGGCGAATTGCGATCCTTCAACGGCTGATTCGCGTATTCGGACGCCCACGATTCGGTCGGAATGCCGGCCTTCGACCACAGCGCGAAAAGCGCATTGCGGTTCGCTTCATCGGATGACCATTGCGCCGCCTGAACGACAGCGGTCACCACCGTCTGCACGGTATCGGGATGCGCGCGCTCGAAGTCATCGAGCACGAGCAAATGCGCCTGACGCGTGAGTTGCAAGCCGCCGTCGCGCGATGCGTACACGATCTTCGCCAGGCCCTGACGTTGCAGCTTGAAGAGCGAGTAATCGAGGAACACGGCATCGACGCCCTTCGATGCGAGCGCGGCCTGCGCCGCGGCGGTATCGAGGTTGATCACGCGCAGATCGCGTTCGGTGAGGCCGTTTTCCTTCAGCACGTTATCGGCGACGAGTTGCAGATTCGTCCCGCGAAAAAGGCCCACGCGCTTGCCCTTCAGATCCTTGACGCTCTTGATATCGGAGTCGGGCGGCACCGCGAGATAGACGCCCGCGCGCACGTTCGACGCCAGCAGCAAGCGCGTCTTCAGTCCGTTCGCGCGGCCGATCACGGAAGGCAGATCGCCCTGATACGCGAAATCGATCTGCTTGTTCGCGAGCGCCTCGTTCACCGCCGGCCCCGCGCCCTTGAAAAAGATCCATTCGACTTTCACGTGCGCGGGCTGCAATGCATCCTCGACGCGATGCTGCAACTGCGCGGTCGCGGCAGGCGACCCGCCGAACGTGGGCGGATCGCCGCTGCCCTGCTGCGCCACGCCGATACGCACCACGGCCGGATCGGCGGCATGCGCGGGACCGATGAGCGCGCCGAACAACGTCGCCGCGCCGATGAGGAGCCTGAATCGTAGTGTCATCGCGTTTCCTGCCTGACGATGCGGCTCCTGCGTCCATCGATACCCACGGGCACATCGCCGTGCACCGTCGCGCGGCGCACGACGCGATGCGCGTCGCCGTAATCGGCCACCGCGTAATGCTGCGTCGCGCGGTTGTCCCAGATCGCCACGTCGCCTTGCGTCCAGCGCCAGCGCACGGTGTTCTCCAGGCGCGTGACGTGGTCGTGGAAGAGTTCGATCAGACGGTCCGAGTCGCGCTGCGACAGGCCGATGAAACGCTGCACGAAGTGGCCGAGGACCAGCGTGCGTTCGCCCGTCTCCGGATGCACGCGCACGACCGGATGCTCCGTTTCATACAGCGTCGAAGTGAACTGCTTGCGATATTCGCGCTCGGATTCCGAATCGGGCGCGTTGCGCGTCGCGGCGTAGTCGTAGGCGTTCGAATGCAGCGCCCACAGCTTGTCGGCGAGTTCGCGCAGCGCGTCCGGCAGGTTCGCGTAGGCGGCGGCCGTGTTGGCCCATACGGTGTCGCCGCCCGCGGGCGGAATCACCACGCCGCGCAGAATCGAGATCTTCGGGTAGGCATCGACGAAGGTGACGTCGGTATGCCATGAGTTCGCGCGCGTGCCGTGCTTCGAATCGAGCTCGAGCAGGCGGCTGCTGCCCGCAAGCGAAGGCACGGTCGGATGCGCGACGGTCTCGCCGAAGCGCGCGGCGAACGCTTCCTGCGCAGCGTCGTCGAGATGCGACTGGCCGCGAAAGAACAGCACTTTGTGATCGAGTAGCGCCTGGTTGAGCGCGGCGATGGCGTTGTCGTCGAGATCGGCGGAAAGCGTCACGCCGCGTACTTCCGCGCCGATGCGCCCGCCTATCGCGCGCACCTGAAACGGTTCATTCGACGCAGCGGGAGCGAGCGTGGACCCGGCGGCGAGCGTGGGGATATCGGCCATCGAAAAACTCCGTTGGTTATGCGTTTGTCGGATGCAGGCCGCATGGAATGCGACGGAAACATTGAAGCATCGACAGGACGTTCGACCAACGAAGTGTTTCGACTAAGCTTTACATCGATCAGCGCGATGCATATTGCTGCAGGCCCGCGATACTTTCCCGGAGTTCCGCTTGCAGACGCTTCATCAGCTCGGCTGCGGGCAACTCGCGCGCGAGCGCGGCGCCCTGTCCCGCCCATTGCGCGCCGTAACCGAATTCGCCTTTCGCCTTGGCCGCCGCATGCAGCGACTTGCCTGCATCGTAGGTGACGGGATACGCGGGAATCGCAGGTGCTTCGGCGCCGCGCCCCAGTTCGGTGAACTTGTTGACGAGGCCGCGCGCACGGCGCCCGGAGATGGCGGCCGTGAAGGTCGTATGGTTCGCCGCATCGCTCAGGATTGCGCGTCGATACCCTTCATCGATCGATGTCTCCGTGCAGGGCACGAACGCGGTGCCGAGTTGCGCCGCCTGCGCGCCCAACGCGAGCGCCGCCGCGATGCCCGCGCCATCCATGATGCCGCCTGCCGCGATCACGGGCACATCGAACCTGCTGGCGAGAAGTCGCGTGAGCGCGAAGACGCCGAGGTTATCGTCGTCGGCTTGCGGATCGAAGTTGCCGCGATGCCCGCCCGCTTCGATGCCCTGCGCGACGATCGCATCCACGCCCGCCGCCACGAGCTGTTCGGCCTCGCGCAGATTGGTTGCGGAGGCGATCAGTTTGATGCCCGCGCCGCGCAACGCATCCATATATTCCTTCGACGGCAAGCCGAAATGAAAGCTCACGATAGCCGGCTTTTCTTCGACGAACACCTCCAGCATCGCTTCATCGACGACGAAGCTCGTATAGATCTCGCTCAGCGTCGAAGGCGGCGTCGCGTCGTATCGCGCGAACACGGGCGCGAGCCACTCGGTCCATGCTCTTTCGACGGCGGCATCGGCCGTGGCCGGCGCATGACAGAAGACGTTGATGTTGAACGGCTTGCCGGTGAGTTCGCGCGTTTCACGGATCACCTTGCGTGCGCCTTGCGCGTTCATCGCGCCGACGCCGAGCGAGCCGAGGCCGCCCGCATTCGATACGGCCGCCGCGAGCGCGGGCGTGCTTACGCCGGCCATCGGCGCCTGAATGATCGGCGTGTCGATGCCGAGCAGCGATGTCAATGCGTTCTTGCTCATGGATATGCGTCCTCCAGACTTTGCATGATTCAGCGCGTGACGAGCTTCTCGACGATGAAATCCACGAAAGCCCGCACGCGCGACGACAGATGCCTGCCATGCGGATACAGCAGAATGAACGGCCTGCTGCATCCACCAAATTCGCGCAGCACTTCGGTGAGCGTGCCCGCACGCAAATCGTCCTCTACGGTGAAGCGGTAGATCTGAAAGAGGCCCGCGCCGCCGCGCGCGAGAGGAATGCCCGCGAGCGCATCGCCGGAGGTGCCGTAGCCGCTTTGCGTCGTGATTTCCAGCGGCTCGCCGTTCTGCATGAAGAGCCACGGTACCGGGCGTCCGGTGCTCGGCATCTCGAACTGGATGCATTCGTGAGCGAGCAGATCCTCGACGGTCTTCGGCGTGCCCGCGCGCTTCAGATAAGCAGGCGACGCCACCACGACCAGTTCCGCATCTTCAAGCTTGCGCGCGATCAGACCGGAATCGCGCGGCGCGCGTCCGCGTATCGCGAGGTCGAAGCCTTCATCGGCGAAATCGATGTTGCGGTTGCTTAGATGCGCTTCGACGGTCACATCGGGATAGCGCTTGCGAAACTCCGCGAGCAGCGGCAGCACGCGATAGTGGCCGTAAGGCGTCGGCATGCTGATGCGCAGCGCGCCTTTCGGGCTGGTCTGCTGTCCCGTCGCTTCGCGTTCCGCTTCCGCGAGACGATTGAGCGCGTCGCGGCATTGCTCGAAGTAGCGGCGGCCTGCATCGGTCAGTCGAATCTGGCGCGTGGTGCGTACGAAGAGCCGCACGTCCAGGCGTTTTTCGAGCCGCGCGACGGAGCGGCTCACCGCCGCGGGCGTCACGCTCGCCGCCGTCGCCGCCAGCGTGAAGCTGCCGAGTTCCGCCGCGAGGCAAAAGAGCTCGATGCTGCCGAGAAGGAGATCGTCGAATTGCCGCTGCATGTCAGATGGCTTCGCGTCGTTGTCGGTGCATCTTCCCTGCTTGCGAGCGCACGGTCAACCGACGCGATTTCACTTGAGTTGTTACGTGCGGGAACAGATCGATCGTGCCAGCCCCGAAACACAATCGCCCGCTTGTTCCACACGGGAAAAAGCGGGCGATATTCATGCGTTCATCGAGACCTTACTTCGCGGTGGGCATCGCGAATTCCGCGCCCTTCTCCGTGCTCTCGGGCCAGCGCTGCATGATCGACTTCTGTTTCGTGTAGAAGCGCACGCCTTCCTCGCCATACGCGTGCATGTCGCCGAAGAGGCTGCGCTTCCAGCCGCCGAAACCGTGCCATGCCATCGGCACCGGAATCGGCACATTGATGCCGACCATGCCCACTTCGATACGTCGGCCGAACTCGCGCGCGATATGGCCATCGCGCGTGTAGCAGGCGACGCCGTTGCCGAACTCATGCTCGTTGACGAGTTCCACCGCTTCGCTGAAGTCCTTCGCGCGCACGCACGCGAGCACCGGACCGAAGATCTCTTCCTTGTAGATACGCATGTCCGGCGTGACGTGATCGAACAGCGTGCCGCCCGTGAAGAAGCCGTCTTCATGGCCCGGCACCTTGTAGCCGCGGCCATCGACGACGAGCGTCGCGCCTTCGTCCACGCCCATCGCGATGTAGCCTTCAATGCGCTCCAGCGCGGCGCGCGTGACGATCGGGCCCATTTCCGCGTCGGCTTCCATGCCGTTGCTGATCTTGAGCTGCTTCGCGCGCTCGGCAAGACGCGGCACGATCTTGTCGGCGACATCGCCCACCAGCACCGCGACCGAGATCGCCATGCAGCGCTCGCCCGCCGAGCCGTAACCCGCGCCGATCAATGCATCGACGGCCTGATCGATATCCGCATCGGGCATCACGACCATGTGATTCTTCGCGCCGCCGAGCGCCTGCACGCGCTTGCCGTGCTTCGCGCCGGTTTCGTAGATGTAGTTCGCGATCGGCGTCGAGCCGACGAAGCTGATCGCCTTGACTTGCGGATGCGTGAGCAATGCATCGACAACGACCTTGTCGCCCTGCACGACGTTGAAGATGCCGTCCGGCAGACCGGCCTGCTTGAGCAGATCGGCCATGAACAGCGACGCGGAGGGATCGCGCTCGCTCGGCTTCAGGATGAACGCGTTGCCCGCCGCGATCGCGACCGGGAACATCCAGCACGGCACCATGCACGGGAAGTTGAACGGCGTGATGCCCGCGACGACGCCGAGCGGCTGGCGCATCGTCCAGTTGTCGATGCCGGTCGAGACCTGCTCGGTGTAATCGCCCTTCAGCAGTTGCGGAATGCCGCACGCGAATTCGATCACGTCGATGCCGCGCGACACCTCGCCCTGCGCGTCCGAAAACACCTTGCCGTGTTCCGCCGTGATGATCGCGGCGAGTTCGTCGCGATGCTTGTTCATCAGTTCGAGAAACTTCAGCATGACGCGCGCGCGGCGGATCGGCGGCATGTCGCGCCACGCCGGGAACGCGGCTTTCGCGCTCGCAACGGCTGCGTCGACATCGGTGGCTTCGCCCAGCACGAGCTTGCGCGGACGCTCGCCCGTGGCGGGATTGAACACCGGCTGCGTGCGCGTGGCCGAGCCATGTGTGCGCTCGCCGTGAATGTAATGGACCACGTCGGCGGTATCGTTGAACGCTTGCATCTCGTCTCCTCGAAGGAATTGGTTTGGCGATGGACACAGTGTAGGAAGCGTTGCGCCCCGTGCAAAGACGCTATGATTGAACTCATTGTTTATATCGGCAAACAATCCGCTGATGGACGAGCAAAAGATCGAAGGTCTCTGGACCCATTTGCACTGGCTCACCGTGCTCGCGGAACAGGGCAGCTATACGGCGGCGGCCGCGCGCCTGAACGTGTCGAAGGCCGCGATGAGCCAGCGTATCGCGGAGCTGGAGCGCGCGGCGGGCGTGCCGCTCGTCACGCGCACGACACGCAGCGTGCGCTTCACGGAAGCGGGGCGCAGGCTCGTCGACGATACGCGCGAGCAGTACGAGCGCATCGCGTCGAGCTTTCTGAGCGTGAAGGAAATGGCGGGCGTCGCGCGCGGCCTGATCCGCGTGACCTCGCCGATGGCGTTTTCGCGGCAGCAACTGGTGCCGCGCATGGCGGGATTTCTGCACGCCCATCCGGATGTGCGGGTGCAACTGGAGGCATCGGACCGCCTGAGTTCAATCGCGACCGAAGGCTTCGATCTCGCGGTGCGGCACAGCGCGCAGGTGCCGGATACGCATGTCGCTTGGAAGTTGTGCGATACGCATTCGGTGATCGTCGCGACGCGCGCGTATTTGAAGCGGCGCGGCACGCCCGCGACCCCGACCGATCTCGCCACCCACGACTGCCTCGTCTATCCGCGTCCGCAGGCGTCGAGCATCTGGTCGTTCGAGAGAAAAGGCGGGCGCAAGAGTTCGACCGGGCCTTATACGCTGGCCGTGAACGGGCCTTTTGCGGCGAACAATAGCGAGGTGTTGCGCGATGCCGCGCTCGACGATCTCGGCATTGCGCTATTGCCGGATTTCACCGCGCAGGCCGCGGTGCAGGCGGGAAAGCTCGTCGTGGTGTTGCCGGACTGGCGTCCGGTCGGCGCGTTCGCAGATCAGTTGTTCGTCGTGCGGCCTTATGCGCCGCATGTGCCGCGCGCGGTCGCGCTTTTCATCGGATATTTGCGCGAGGCTTTCGCGGGCGGATTTCCGCTTTAGATTCGAAGTTGCGTAAACGACAAAACGCGCCCGCTGTTACACGGGCGCGTTTCGTTAGACCCCTTGCTGCTTAGTGATGCGCGAACGTCGGGAACACGTCGCCTTGAACCGCATTGACGCGAGCGCCCGATTGCGCCGAGCCATCCGTCACGCCACCGAACGCGCTTTGCGCCGTGCCGTTTTGCGCTGCGATACGTGCTTCAGCGGCTTGAATGTCAGCGGGATACTTCGAATCGCTGATCACGCCCGGGTTATAGCCGGCCTTTTCGAGTTGAACGATCTGTTGGCGAACTTCAGCGCGGGTCAAAGGCTGATTCGATTGCGCGAACGATGCGACCGGAGCGGCAAAAGCCAGAGCGACCGCTGCAATACCGATGAACTTGTTCATGATTGACCTCCGTACATAAGTTATTAGGTTGCCGCTCACTTTGCTGTGTTTGCTCGTTTGCGACCGTTGAAGAGAGTTTAGGGATCGCACGCCCTAGGGTAAATACTTAAAGAACGAAATCACTTTTGGCGAAATTCGTACTAATCCCGGCACAAACGGCGGTGCGCCAATGCCGTGTTAATCGCCTATAAAGAAAAGCAGCAGTACTGGCGCATTACTTCGATAGCACGAACGATCGTTTATTCAGGGGAATGACCTTGAACCGAATCCTGGTGATCGGCGCTGGCTTCGCCGGTCTGTGGAGCGCGCTGTCGGCGGCGCGCAAGCTCGACGAACTGCATCGCACGGATGAAGCCGAAGTCGCCATCGTCAATCCGGCGCCGTTTCATAGCGTGCGGGTGCGCAATTACGAGCAGCCGCTGGACCCGACGCTCGTGCAACTCGACACCGTGCTCGGGCCGGCGGGCGTGCGGCTGATTCAGGCCAAAGCAACCGATATCGACAGCGCGAATCGCCGCGTGAAGATCGAGCGCGATGGCGCATCCGAATCGCTGGACTACGACCGGCTGATTCTCGCCGCAGGCAGCGTGCTCGTGCGGCCGCCGATTCCGGGCCTCGATCGCTTTTCGTTCGATGTGGATACCTACGCGGGCGCGTGCAAGCTGCAGGCGCATCTGCTCACGCTGCCCGCGCTTCCCGATACGCCCGGCCGATATACGGCGGTCGTGGTTGGCGCGGGCTTGACCGGAATCGAGCTGGCGGCGGAGCTGCCCGCGCGTTTGCGCGAGATCGTCGCGGAGTGCGATCGCGACAAGGTGCGCGTCGTGCTCGCGGATCGCTCGGCGAAGATCGCGCAATCGATGGGCGGCGCGCAGCCCGTCATCGAAGGCGCGTTGAAGACGCTCGATGTCGAGGCGCGCTCCGGTGTGTCGCTGGCCTCGCTTGACGGCCAGAGCGTGACGCTGCACGACGGCGCCACGAGCGAGCGCATCGAGGCCGCGACGGTCGTCTGGTGCGGCGGCATGCATGCGAACGCGCTCGCGGCGCAACTGCCGGTCGCGCTCGATCCGCTCGGGCGCGTGCCGGTCGATGCGTTCCTGCGCGCGGAAGGCGTGCCGGGCGTTTTCGCGGCGGGCGATTGCGCGCGCATTCTGATCGACGGCACGCGGCCTTCGGTGATGTCGTGCCAGCATGGCCGGCCGATGGGACGTTACGCGGGCAACAACGCCGTCTGCGATCTCTTCGGGCTGGAGATGCTGCCGCTGTCGATCGACTGGTACACGACCATCTGCGATCTCGGGCCGTGGGGCGCGGTATATACGGAGGGATGGGACAGGAAGCTCGTCTCCGAAGGCGAGACGGCGAAGGCGACCAAGCGCACGATCAACGGCGAGCGCATCTATCCGCCGAAAAGCGGCTTGCGCGAGGATATCCTTCGGGCGGCGGCGCCCATCGTGCAGACGCCGCCGCCAACCGAACGCGAGGAACGCGCTGAATAGCGCTGAAGCGTCAGGCCTTCTTCACGGACGCGTTGTAGATCTCGTCGATCGACACTTCGAGCGTCTTGTCGAACTCGCTGTCGCTCATCGACTTCTTCAGCTCGTTGATGAGCGCGCGCGAGAAGCTCGCGATCATGCCGTGGTTCTGTTCGAGCTTCTTGCATGCGTCGGTGCGCGTATAGCCGCCCGACAGCGCGACGACACGCACGACACGCGGATGCTCGATCAGCGGGCGATAGAAATCCGCTTCATCGGGGATGGTCAGCTTGATCATCACCTTGCTCGATTCCGGCAGCGCGTCGAGGCCCTTGAGCAGTTCGTCGCGCAGGATCTTTTCCGCGCCCTTCTTGTCCGGGCTCTTGATCGAGACTTCGGGTTCGAGAATCGGCACGAGACCATGCTTGATGATCTGCGCGCCCACTTCGAACTGCTGCTTCGCGACCGCGGCGATGCCCTTCTCGTCCGCGTGATGGATCACCGAACGCATCTTCGTGCCGAAGACGCCGAGCTTCACGGCGCGCGCGAGCAGATCGTCGAGGCCGGGAATCGGCTTCATGACCTGCACGCCGTCGGCTTCGGCTTCGAGGCCCTTGTCGACCTTCAGGAACGGCACGACGCCGCGGTCTTCCCACAGAAACGTGGGAACGGGCTTGCCTTCCGCTTCACCGTCCATCGTGCGCTCGAACAGAATTGCGCCGATCACCTTTTTGCCGGTGAACGAAGGCGCGGTCATGATGCGTACGCGCATCTCGTGCATCAGCTTGAACATTTCCGCGTCGCCGCTGTAGGCATCGTCCGCAATGCCGTATTGCCGCAGCGCGCCGGGTGTCGAACCGCCGCTTTGATCCAGCGCGGCGATGAAACCATCCTTCTCAGCCATTTGCGTGAGCATCTTTTCGTTAGCCACGAACATTTCCTCCTCGAAGTTCAAACACCGGACCTTTTTTACGTGCGCGGCCCGGGCTTAGGGTCTGTTCACATACAAAACGCGCATGCGTTGCCCCGTAAAGGGCCGATCGCAAGGAATGCGACGAAGCTAATACCGGCGTATTCGCGAGGAGCATGACGCCGCGAGCGGCCCTTTACGGGGCAACCCCTAGCTTAAATTAAAGTCAGGGGAACGCCCGAAATCGGCCGTATTGCGGCGTCGCGCGTCGCTTGTTTGGGAAGGCCAAACGGCGCGACGCGCTCCTTGCACTACAGCCGATTTCGGGCGTTCGCATGCGCGTTTTGTATGTGAACAGACCCTAGGTTCAGCTTCCACAAGTGTAATGGTTTTGGCGATCGCTCAAGACGTGGAAATCCGCCATTCGTGCGCGTGAGAGGCGCGAATGCGCTTCGATCGTGCGTTGGCGCACGGCCTGCGATAAATACGCTCAGGAAGCGGCGGAGTTGAAACCGCCCGCGCTGCCGGATCGCCAGACGAAGCCGAAGGCGCGGCGAATCAAGGATGGCGCGCGTTCGAAATCGGCGGCTTGCGGCAGTTCCGCATGATCGTTCGAAGTTTCCACGACCGGTTCGACGACTTCGATTTCCTGCACAGGCGCGAGCTTCTCGCGCGCGTCGCCGCAACGCCGGTTGAGCACGCGGCGCATGTCCGGGTCGTCGATGAGCGCCTGCGCGGTCGCCAGGCCGCGCTCGAATTGCAGCGCGTAGGCGATGTCGGTGAAATCCTCATAGCGGCCGCTATCGGCCAGTTCGAACGCCAGTTCAAGAGTGCGCTGGCGCTTCCATGCGTCGAGATCGTCGTGGCCCGTGCTCACAGATGTCCTCTGCTTCGCGATGAGGTGCCGAAGATGTTAGCCCGCGCCAAACGTTTTGCCGTTGTCGGGCCACAACAAGCAGAGGAAAAGCGCATCAGAAATCGTACAAAAAGCGCTTGCGTGAAGCGCCGGATTCGCGATAGTCCTTGCTTGACACGGCCCGTGCAAGGTATTTAATTCACTCACCCGGCCACCTGAAAATGGTGGCCGGCCGCCGACATCTCCTGTCTGCGCTGTGAAGCTGTCCCGACGTATTGGATGTTCGCTCCATGTGGAGCGCGATGTGCCTTTATCGGAGCCGCGTCATGAACCCGCTTTCAGGAAGTTCGGCACGCGTTGCCGCTCTCGCGCTTTCGTGCGCGCTCGCCGCACTCATCGCGGCTTGCGGCGGCTCGGATTCGAACGACACCTCCGTCCCCGACGCCATCACCCAGGTGATGAAAAAGCCGATGTATCAGGGCTCGACATGGGCCTTGCGCGTCGTCGACCTGAATTCGGGCGATGTCATCTACGACATGAACTCGAACGCGCAGGTGTATGTCGCCTCGGTGCGCAAGGTGTTCTCGCTCGGCGCGGCGCTCGATCAATACGGCGCGCAGCATCAGTTCCAGACGCCGGTATATCGCCTCGGCACCGTCGATGCGACCGGCACGCTCAACGGCAACCTCGTGCTCGTCGCGAGCGGCGACCTTGCGATGGGCGGCCGCACCAATCCCGACGGGACGCTCGCCTGGACCAACTTCGACCACAACGAAGCGAACAGTCTGGGCAACGCGCAGATCACCACGCCCGATCCGCTCGCGGGCTACGCTTCGCTCGCGGCGCAGGTGGCGGCGGCGGGCATCAAGAAGATCAACGGCGAAGTCGTGATCGACGATCGCCTTTTCGAGCCCTTCGACTTCCGCGACGAATTCGATCTGCGGCCGATCTTCGTCAACGACGATCTCGTCGATACGATCATCGGACAAGGCAGCGCGGGCTCGGCGGCGCCGGTGGATTACCGGCCGAAATCATCGGCGTTCACGGTGCAGTCCACGCTGATGACGGGCGCGGCGGGCAGCAGCGCGAACATCACGGTCACGCCGGCGGACCCGACCTGTTTCGGCACGCTGCCGTGCGGCGGCGTGCTGGGCGGCACGATTCCGGCCGATTACGTGCCGCCGATCGTCCCGAGCTTCCCGGTGATCCGCACGTTTCGCATCACGCAGCCGTCGAACTACGCGCGCACGGTGCTCATCGAGGCGCTCGCGCGCGCAGGCGTGACCGTCACCGCGACGGCGGTAGAGAACAATCCGGTGCAACTGCTGCCCGCGAAGAACTCATACGCAGCGGACACGCGCGTCGCGCAGCTCACGTCGCAGCCGTACAGTGAATATACGAAGTGGATTCTGAAGGTCAGCTACAACATCGGCGCGGACACGAGCCTGATGCTGTTCGGCGTCGCGAACAACGGCTCGACCACGCTCGACGCGGCGCTCGCCGCCGAAAACGCGAGGCTCTCGAACGCACCGTTCAATGTGCCGATGAACCAGACGCACTTCATCGACGGCAGCGGCGGCGGCGAGACCACGGCCACGCCGGTCGCGGTCATCGCGATGCTGCGCGCGATGAACGGGCGCCCGGCCTTCCCGGCATACGTCGATTCGATGCCGTTCCTCGGCGTCGACGGCTCGCTCGCGAGCACGACCGCCTTCGAAAGCGATCCAACGCTCGCGGGCGCGAAAGGCAAGGTCTACGCGAAGACGGGCACGTATGCGATCGGCACCGACCTCCCGAACGGCCAGGTGCAGACGACGCTCAAGGGACAGGCGCTCGCGGGCTATATCGACGCGAAGAGCGGCCGCAGGCTCGCGTTCGCGCTGATGGTGAACAACGTGCCGATCACCGACGTGCCCGACATCCTCAACGTCTTCAACGACGAAGGCACGATCGCGGCGAACATCTGGAAGCTGCAGTAACGCGCGCGGCTCACCACGCGGCGGCGAACGCCAGCACCGCGCGATTGAACGCGCCGGGGCTGGCGGCGTTCATGCCGTGCGACGCGCCCGCGATCGTCTGGCGCTCTGCGAACTCGATCCACTCTTCCAGCCGGTCGACGTTGTTGCGGAACATGCGCGGGCTCTTCTGCCCGTCGATGAGCAGCGTGCGGCACTTGATGTCGCGCGCCGCTTCGCGCGTGTAGGCGGGCAACGGATCGCGGAATTGCTTGGGCAGCGTGAGCGCGTTGTCGAGCGCCATGCGCCGGAAGCTCTCCGAACTCTTATTCCAGAAGCCCAGCATGCTCACCGAATCGACGAACATCTCCAGCCCCTTGTCGAACTCGCCCTGCTCGATCAGCTCCGCGACGCGCGCGCGCAGCGCGTTGGTCGCGGGCGGCAGCGTGGCCGGCACGGCCTGCGGCGTCGTTTGCAGCGGGCCGCCCGGATCGGCGAGCGTGAGCGTCTTCACGAGCCGCGGATACTCGCGCGCCAGATGAAACGCGACACAGCCGCCGCGCGAATGCCCGACGAGATGCACCGGCGCGAGATCGAGCGATTCGATGAACTCGGCCATTTCCGTGACGTGCGCTTCCCAGCCGAATTCGCCGCGCACGAAGGCATCGACAGCGGGCCAGTAGTGCGACAGGCTCGGCGCGACGCAGCGGAACTGCTTCGCGAGCGGCAGGATCTGCGCGCTCCAGTAGCGGTAATCGCACAGCGAGCCATGCACGAAGACGAGCGGCTCGCCCTCGCCGCACTCGATGTACGGCACCGAAACCCCCGACGCCGTCGTGGCGAACGACGGTTCGGGCAGGCCTTGCACGGCAGTGAGGACGGAAAGATCGGTTCGCGCGTTCATTGGATTCGCTCCTTTGATGCGACTATGCGCCGCACTGCACCAAAAGAAAAACGCATAATTTTGATAGAATCGTTCAGATTTTCTGATACCAAACGGTCGTTCACCCATGAAAGCGCTCGATCTGGATGTCCTGTCGATGATCGTCGCCGTCGCGGATACCGGCAATATCAGCCGCGCGGCGGAGCTCGTGCATCGCTCGCAATCGGCGGTGAGCATGCAGATCAAGACGCTGGAAACCGCGCTGGGCAAGGCGCTGTTCGTGCGCAAGCCGCGCAGCGTGGTGCCGACGCAGGACGGCGAGGTGCTGCTCACCTACGCGCGCCGCATGATCGCGCTGCGCGACGAGGCGTGGGCGGCCGTCGTGCGGCCCGACGTGACCGGGCGCGTGGTGATCGGCGTGCCGGACGATTACGCGTCGTCGCTGTTTCCGCCGATCCTCAAGAAATTCTCGGCGACGTATCCGAAGGTCGAGATTCAGGTAGTCGGCCTGCCGAGCCTCGCGCTCGCGCCGATGGTGAAGGACGGCACGGTCGATCTCGTCTGCGCGACACGCGTGAAGGGCCTGTCCGGCGAATTCCTGCGCCACGAGCCGATGGTCTGGGCCGCCGCACCCGGCGCGACCGAAATCTGGAAAGAGCGGCCCTTGCCGATCGCGGTGTTCTTGCCCGGCAGCGTCGCGCGCGAGAACGCGATCCGCAGTCTCGAGCGCGCGCGCATCGCCTATCGGACGTCGTACGAAAGCCCGAGCCTGCTCGGTCTCTTGACGATGGCCGAAGCCGGCCTCGCCGTGACGCCGCTCGCGAAATGCGCGGTGCCTGCGCATTTCACGCTGCTCGGACCGGCGCAAGGCCTGCCCGACATCGGCACGCTCGAAGTCGTGCTCGCGCGCAGCGCGGCGTCCAGACGCCCGCCTTGCGACTTTCTCGCCGAGCGCATCATGGCCGAGTTGCGGCGCTGATCGCGGCTTCGACTGCGCGCATGCGGCGAGCGGTCCACGCGCGCAACATGCCGTTCGACGCGACCATCGGCAACGATGCCGCGATGATGCGATACACGTCGTTGCGGCGAACCTTCGAGATTCTGGCGGGATCGAGCCACGCGTCGTTGTGCGCGAGCAGCACGAGCGTGTCGAGACCGATCATGATCGGCCACAGGCACGCAAGGCGCAGACGAACCGCGCCCGGTGGAATCGCGAGCGTGTAATCGACCCCGTCCTGAAACAGCGCAAGCGTTGTGCACAACAGATCGAACAGCACGGGCCGCGCGCGCGCCGACGATTCCGGTTGCAGGAGATCGCGCGGCGTCAGTCCATGACGCGCGAGCACCGATTCGGGCAGATAGCAGCGGCCGATGCGCAGATCTCGCGCGCAGTCGCGCAGCACGTTCGTCATCTGCAGCGCACGGCCGAAGCGCACGCCGAGCGCGAGCATGACATCGGGCGCGGCCTTCAACGTGCCCGGCTCGTGCGCGTAGGTCATCTTCGTCCAGAATTCGCCGACGCAGCCCGCGACGAGATACGTATAGCGGTCCAGCTCGCCGATTTCCTGTAACGCGACGATCTCGCCGGATGTCTCGTCGGGGAACGTGCGCAGATCGAACTCCATGCCGGTGCTGAGCGTCGTGACGATGTCGCGGACGGCGGCCTGATCCTGCACGCCGAGCTGCGGCAGGATCGCGAGCGCGGCGCCCAGGCTTTCGAGCAACGCGCGCTCGTCAGGCTGTGCCTGCTCACCGGCGACTTCGCCCGCGATGCGCGCGAGCGCGCCGTCATCGGCTGCGCCATTGACTTGCGCGCGCAATGACAGCAGCAGTTCGAGACGGCGTTGCGGCGAAATCAGCGAGGTATCCGCGATCGTATCCGCCGCGCGCGCGAGCAGATACGCCAGCCCGATGGGATCGCGCATGCCGGCCGGCAGGATGCGCAGCGTGAGATAGAACGAGCGCGACACGCTCTTGAGAAGCGGGCCCAGAAGAACGGCCCGGGGCGAATTGTTCATGAGCTGGATCGGAAAGCCTTGGCGAGGCGCGCGATGATCGCGCGCCGCCGCATTGTATCCGTCCCGCCTCAATGACGATGCGCGCGTTTCCTGCTGTGCCGTGGATGAGGCGCGATGCGCAGCATGATGCGCTCGGGCGCCTGCGGCGTGGCCGCTTGCGCGACCGTCTGGCTGACCGGTTCGAGGATCACCTGTGCGCTTCCCGCGCGTTGCAGACCGAGTTCGACGGCCGCGGCAAACGACAGATCGATCACGCGGCCTTTCGCGAACGGACCGCGATCGTTGATCCGCACAATGACCGATCTCGTCCTCGCGAGGTTGCTCACGCGCACGCGGGTGCCGATCGGCAACGTGCGATGCGCGGCGGTCAGCGCCCGCATGTCGTAGCGTTCGCCGCTGGCCGTGCGGCGGCCCTGGAACTTCCCGCTGTAGTAAGACGCCCAGCCGATCTGCGGTGCGACGTTCGCTCTCGCGCTGTGATAGTCGAGCGGCTCGGCATCGAGCGAGTTGCTTTCGTGACCTTGCATCGAATCCGCGACGCGTGCGCCTTCCGTCAAAATAGCCGGCGCGTCCGCTTCCTTCGACGGCGCGGGCGAATGCCCGGCGCATCCGGTCAAGGTCGCGCACGCGCCCGACGCGGCGATGGCCGCGATCCCGGCCGCGCCCCAGTGCGCGATGAATCCGTTGTCCTGCATGAGCGAGCCTCTCCAATGAAAAATGCCGACACGTTTGGTATCGGCTCGCTCACAACGTGCGCCACGCGTCGAAGTTGACGCGTGCGCCGAAGATATGACCCATCTTTACAGAAGGAGCGCCTGAATTACGGCGCTCGATTCATCCGCGCAGCCCGTAGTCCAGCTTCGGATACCAGTTCGTCCCGCGTCCCTCGGGCGTCATATCGAGCACCGTCCAGAGCGGCATCAGATCGGGCGCGCCGCGCGGGTCCTCGCCGGGATCGGCGGTATCGAAATCCATCTCGCCGCTCCAGAAATGGCGAATCACGCCGTCGCGCCGCGTGAACACATTGAGCGCGGGTTCGTCGCCGCCTTCCTTCGATATCGCGTGATAATCGCGGCTGAATTCGCCGTTGGTATCGGAGAAAAGCGGGAGATCGCGCCAGCCGCGTTCCTTCTTGAACGCGACGAGCTTCGCAAGCGGCGAACGCGCGATCACCGCAAGCGCGACGCGCTGCTCGATATCGCGCGCCTCGCCTTCCCACGCCGACAGCAGTGACGTGCACATGGGACACGGCCGCTCGCGCTGCGGTCCGAACATGTAGCTATAGGTGACGAGCGTATCCTTGTCGCCGAACAGTCCGGCGAAATCGACCGCTCCGCGCTCGCCTTCGAATCGATAATCGCCCTTCACCTCGCCGCCGGGCGGCAGCGCGCGACGCATCTGCGCGACGCGCTCGATATGCCGCCGCAACTCGATTTCCTCCACCAGCAATTCGGTCCGTGCGCGCCGGTATTCGGCGCTTTCATTGGGGAACCGCATTGTCGCGCGCATCGCAAGTTCACGGGCTGAAACGTAGTTCGTGGTCGTGCTCATGTTCGATCTCCTCAACGATAATCGGCTCAATCGCGGTCCGGCGCGCCGAGCGGAAACAGCTTCCGGTACGGCCGCGCTTCGTCGACCGCGCGTGCGAACGAAGGCCGCGCGAGCAGACGCTTGCGATACGCGATCACGTTCGGATAAGCGTCCGCGATTCGATGGCACCAGTCGGCATAGAACAGGAACGGCGCGGCGCCGCAATCGGCGAGGCTGAAGGTGTCGCCCGCCGCCCATTCGCGCGTCGCCATCTTGCGTTCGAGAAACGCGTAGGACGTGTCGAGCATCGCGCGGGCATCGGCGACGCCGCGCGCATCGCGCTCTGCGGAATCGCGCATGGCGTCGAATACGATTTTCTGACCCGGCGTCGAGACGTAATTGTCGAAGAAGCGATCCATCCAGCGCGTTTCTAGCGCGTCGCGCGGATCGGCGGGAATGAGGCGCACCGGGCCGGGGTGATACAACCCGAGATATTCGATGATCACGGTCGCCTCGATCACCGGCCGCCCGTCGTCGACGAGCACCGGGAAGCGTTTCATCGGCCAGATTTCGGTGAGTTCCCGCATTGATTGCGGCGCTTCCGGCGTGAGCGCGCGCCATTCGAAGGGCGTGCCGTTCTCGTACAGCGCCACCAGCACCTTCTGACAATACGAGGAAAACGGGTGTGCATACAGTTGCAAACTCATCTGACAGCCTCCGGGTCTTCAAGCGGTTCAGGATGCGGCGCGACGGTCATGCGACGATTTGCAGCGCCGGTTACTTTCACGACGAACGGTGCGCGTGCAAATCGACAACGAAACGACATAATTTTTTGTGCAGTGCAACCTGATCGCGGCTGATTTGCTAACGTGCCTGTCCCGAGGCAGTTGAAAGCGGCGGATTCCAACAATAGTCCGACGAGGCTGGTCGAGAAAGAATGAAGCGCGAAGACAAAATCAAGATCGTCATGGCAGACGATCGCCCCGTGGTGCTGTATGGGCTGCAAAGCTGGTTCGAGTCGCACGAGCGGTTTCAGGTGACGGCGTGTCTCGAAACCGCCGATCAATTGCTTACGAGGCTGAATGCCGCGCCTTACGACGTAATCGTACTGGGCAGCGGCCTGGAAGGTTCGCGTGCGGATGATTTCGCGCTACTGCGCGGATTGCGGCGAACGTTCCCTGATACGCCTGTCGTCGTCTTCACTGACGAAACTGACGCGCAGGCGCTGGCCGATATGCGGCGCGCAGGCGCTGCGGGTCTGGTCAGCGCACGCGAAGAAGCGCGCGCCTTCGAGCGCGTTTGTGCATGCGTGCTCTCCAGCGTGCACGAGGTCGTCTCGCAGCGCATCGCTGACTATTGTGACACCGACGACGCTGCGGATTCTTCCGACGCGAATCCGGACTATTGCGGCGTTCGCATGAACGTCAGAACATTCATCGCGCGGGCCTGATCACGGCGGTTTCGGCAACCGGTCCTTTGGTGAACTCGATCTGGTTTTTCCCCTTCGGAAAGCCGACGTCCCGCCCGTCCTCGAATCCCTTCTCATAAGCGCGCTGATCGAGCGACTTGAAAAGCGGCTCGAGTTCATCGACATGTATGCGGATCAGGTCCATCAGCGGCTTCACGAGCGCCGCGCTCTCATCCGGTCCTTTCGCAAGGCTGACGACTTGCACCATTGCGCGCAGTGTTTTTGCGCGCTGTGAGCAATAGTCGCTCAAAGGCATCAAGTACGTGACGACTGCATGACCTTTCTCATTGACCGTGACGCTCATTTTGGACTCCATCGTATGTCTCCATCCGGGATTGCATGAAGTCCAACTGTAGAAGGGTCCGCGCGGCGCGAGCACTAGATAAATCTGATTAGTGAAGGCATTTATGGCGCCGCGTTCTGCCCCATCCGCTCGCGCATCGCCGCGCAATGTTTCACGAGATTGCCCTGCGTGGCGACCAGCCTCTTGAGCGGCGTATCGATGTCATAAAACCAGATGCTTGCGACGAACCCATACAACGCGGCATCGATGCTCGCGGGCGCATCGCCGAACATGAACGGCCCGTCGCCCAGCCGATTCGCGATCGCCTGAAGGCTTGCGATACCGCGCGCATACGCGGCGTC
The DNA here is from genome assembly GCF_009938265.1 of Burkholderia sp. THE68. Lineage (NCBI taxonomy): Bacteria > Pseudomonadati > Pseudomonadota > Betaproteobacteria > Burkholderiales > Burkholderiaceae > Burkholderia > Burkholderia sp. THE68. The sequence continues at coordinate 1,058,561 of NZ_AP022319.1, read as the reverse complement.
GGGTTCGTATCGACCGATACCCTGATACCGATACCGTTCGAAGTTGTATTTGCGCGCGCCTTCGAGCGCTTCGGCGCCGATGTCCGGATGCTGGTGAAGCAGCGCATCGCGGAACTGCGGCCAATAGCGGTCGTCGCGCCAGCGGGAATACGACATCACCCAGTAGAGATCGTCGAGCGTGCGGCGGATCAGCAGATCGAGATCGCGTTGCGGCGCGCTCAGCGCATCGTCGAGCGTGAGCGTGTATTTGCGCTTCAGATGCGCGATGATCGCGTCGCTGTCGCCGATGGTGGCATCGTCGTCGACGAGATACGGAAGCTGGCCGCGCGGCGCGGCGCTCGTGTCGAGCACATGCCGATGCTCGAATGGCAAGCCTGTCAGCTTCAGGAACGCGAACACTTTCAACCCGAACGGATTGTTGTCTTCGAGCCCGAACAACTGAGGATACGAGTAGAGCGCGATCATCGATGTCTCCGGGCGTCGCCCTGCAAGGACGCGCCAACTTCGCTACGATTCCCGATTGGCCTTGCTTCTTTCCGCTTATTCCCGTCACGCGGAGCGCCGGACTAGCGCGCGCCGCCACTTACAAAATACTATGCCCACGCCGCCTCATGCCATCGGTTTTACGCTGGACCCGCTCGATCGCCTCTCGGAGAAGCGCGACGACGAGCGTTTCGTCGCCGGTCTGCGCGACGATCCTTCGACGCGCTTTCTGCTGTTCGTGAACAACGTGCCGCTCTTCAAGCGCGCGAACGGGCACGATCCATTATTCAGCGCGCAGGAAGCCGCGACGCTCGGCGCGCCCTTGCAGACCGTGTTTCTCGGCCGTGATACGCAGAATCGCGCGCTCTTCGCAAGTTCGTTCGATGAAGGCACGCCGCCGCTCCCGGAAGTCGAAGCCGTCGAACTTCGCCCGATCGCGATGCAGGGTCTCGTGCCGCCGCCGATGGTCAGCGCGCTCGGCGAAGCACGCTCGATGCTCGACTGGCATCGTCGTCACCGGTTCTGCGCGAACTGCGGCCAGCCGACCGATTCCGCGGGCGCGGGCTGGCGGCGCATCTGTCCGAATTGCAAGGCGCAGCATTTTCCGCGCGTCGATCCGGTCGTGATCATGCTCGTCACCGACGGCGAGCGCTGCCTCCTCGGCCGTCAGCCGCAGTTTCTGCCGGGCATGTATTCGGCGCTGGCGGGCTTCATCGAGCCGGGCGAGACGTTCGAGCACGCGGTGTATCGCGAAGTGCTGGAGGAAGCGGGCATTCGCTGCACGGATGTGCGGTACTACGCGTCGCAGCCGTGGCCGTTTCCGTCGTCGCTGATGATCGGGTGTTTCGCGCGCGCGGCCAGCACCGAGATCGTCGTCGACAGGAACGAGCTGGAGGACGCGCGCTGGTTCACGCGCAAGGAAGTCGCTGCGATGCTCGACGGCACGCACGAACAGGCGCTTTCGGCGCCGAAGCCGTTCGCGATCGCGCATCATTTGCTGAAGGCTTTCGCGACGGGAGAGCTGGACTGAGGCAAAATCCGAAGCTGTGCCGCGTCGGCGCGCGGCCGCAATCTTCAGACACCGGGTGAACGACATGAACATGAAAGGCGGCGTCCATATCTGGCTGATCCGGCATGGCGAAACGGAATGGAGCAAGTCGGGCCAGCACACCGGCACGACGAACGTGCCGCTCACCGATGAGGGCCGCAAACAGGCGGCCGCGCTCGTGCCGATTCTCGCGGCGCAGACGTTCGATCTCGTGCTGACCAGTCCGATGGACCGCGCGATCGAGACCTGCCGCCTCGCGGGTCTGGGCGATCGCGCGCAGATCGAGCCTGAGTTGCACGAGTGGAATTACGGAGTGTATGAAGGACGCAAGACGCCGGATATCCGCAAGGAGATTCCGGACTGGTCAGTGTGGACGTCGCCGATTCCCGAGGGCGAGAGTCTCGACGATGTCGGCGCTCGCGCGCAGGCGCTCATCGACAAGCTGCTCGCGACGGGGGCGGCGAATATCGCGCTCTTTTCGCACGCACATTTTTCGCGCGTGTTCGGCGCGCAGTGGGCGACGGGCGCGGCGTCGCTCGGAGCCCATCTGGCGATGGATACGGCTGCGATGAGCGTACTCGGGTTCGAGCGCGATGTGCGCGCGATCATCAAGTGGAATCTTTTGCCTTGACGGGTGCCACGCACCCCCAGGCGCTGCCGGAAGTCACTCACCCCCGCGCCCTCCGCCACTCCCGATACTCCGCCAGCGTCTCCTCACTAGGCGGATACGTCCCCCGCAGCACCGCGCCCCCTTCCACCCGCGCCGACAGAAACTCCTCCATCACCTCCTGCTCGGTCGCATCCCGCGCAACTTCCTCGGCCAGATAGCGCGGCACGATCACGACCCCATCCACATCGCCGACGACGATATCGCCCGGATACACCGCCACGCCGCCACACGCGATCGGCACATCCATATCGACCGCGTGATGCTTCGCGAGATTGAGCGGCGCGCTCGCGCCCGCGCAAAAGAGCGGCAAGCCGATATCGCCGATCGTGCCCGAATCGCGCACGCAACCATCCGAGACCATGCCCGCGACACCGCGAATCTTGAGCCGCGTCGTGAGAATCGAGCCCGTCGACGCAACGCTGCGCTCACCGCGGCAATCCTGCACGAGCACGCTGCCGGGCGGCGCTGTCTCGACGGCCTTGCGCTGCGGATGATCCGGGTCCTGAAACACGCCGACGTGATCGATATCCTCGCGCGCCGGAATATTGCGCAGCGTGAACGCCGGCCCGACCATGTTCGGCGCGCCCTTCGCGGGCTTCACGAGCGGCGCGACGCCTTGCAGAAAAACGTTGCGCAAACCGCGCTTGAAGAGTTGCGTCGTGAGCGTCGCGGTGCTGACGTGGCGCAGCAGTTCGATCGTCTCGTCGGAAATGGCGATATCGGTTGTCTTCATGTTGTCGCGCCTCAGTGAATGTCCGGTTCGCCGCCCGTCGCGGTTCTCTCTTCGAGAAAATCGAAATCGCAGCCCTTGTCCGCCTGCGTCACATGCAGTTGATGCATCACGCCGAAACCGCGTTCGAACGGACGCTTCGGCGCTTTCCATGCGCGCTTGCGCGCGGCAAGCTCATCGTCGCCGACATCGAGATGCAGGCGGCGCGCAGGCACGTCCAGCTCGACGATATCGCCATCCTTCACCAGCGCGAGCGGCCCGCCGACGAACGATTCCGGCGCCACATGCAGCACGCACGCGCCATAGCTCGTGCCGCTCATGCGCGCATCTGAAATGCGGACCATGTCGCGCACGCCCTGCTTCAGCAGCTTTTGCGGAATCGGCAACTGGCCCCACTCCGGCATGCCCGGCGCGCCCACCGGCCCCGCGTGCTGGAGCACGATCACCGAATCGGCGTCGATGTCGAGCGCTTCGTCGTCGATGCGCGCGGACATGTCGGCGTAGTCCTTGAACACGACCGCCGGCCCACGATGTTTCAGCAAATGCGCTTCCATCGCCGCGGGTTTGATCACGGCGCCATCGGGCGCGAGGTTGCCCGTGAGCACCGCGAGACCGTCGTTCGGAACCAGGGGATTGTCGCGACGGCGAATCACGTCGTCGTCGAAAATTTCGGCGCCCGCGATGTTCTCGCCGAGCGTCGCGCCATTGACGGTTAGTTGCGAGCCATCGATCAATTTGCCCAGTTCGGCGAGCAGCGCGCGCAGGCCGCCCGCGTAGAAGAAGTCTTCCATCAGATACTTGCCGGCCGGACGGATGTTGCCGAGCACCGGCGTCACGCGCGCGAGTTCGTCGAAGCGCGCGGTCGTGAGCGGCACGCCCGCGCGCCGCGCGACCGCCACCAGATGCACGATCGCGTTGGTCGAGCCGGACAGCGCGAGCACGGTCGTCACCGCGTTGTCGAAGGACTTCGGCGTGAGAATGTCGGACGGCTTCAGGTCCGCCCACACCATCTCGACGATGCGCTGTCCCGTCAGCGACGCATGCTGCGCATGCCGCGAGTCCACCGCCGGAATCGACGCGAAGCCCGGCAGCGTCATGCCGAGCGCTTCGGCGGCGCTCGTCATCGTGGATGCGGTACCCATCGTCATGCAATGGCCCGGCGAGCGCGCGATGCCGCTTTCCACGCCCTTCCACTCGTCCTCGCTGATCCTGCCCGCGCGCAGTTCCGCCCAGTATTTCCACGTATCCGAGCCGCTGCCGAGAGTGCGGCCATTCCAGTCGCCGCGCAGCATCGGTCCGGCGGGCAGATAGATCGCGGGCAGATCCATGCTGATCGCGCCCATCAGAAGACCGGGCGTGGTCTTGTCGCAACCGCCCATCAGCACGCAGCCGTCGAACGGATACGAGCGCAGCACTTCCTCCACTTCCATCGCGAGGAAGTTGCGGTAGAGCATCGTCGTCGGCTTCTGGAACGGCTCGGCGAGCGTCATCACCGGCATTTCGACAGGAAAGCCGCCCGCCTGCCAGACGCCGCGCTTCACTTCCTCGACGCGCTGTTTGAAATGCGTGTGGCACGAGTTGATCTCGCTCCACGTATTGACCACGGCGATCACCGGCTTGCCCATGTAATCGGACGGGTGATAACCCATTTGCGCCGTGCGCGAGCGGTGGCCGAACGAGCGCAGGTCGTTCACGCCGTACCAGCGGTGACTGCGCAGTTCCTCCGGCTTCTTGCGATTCGAAGTCAAACAGCCTCTCCTTGATGGTTGCGCTACCATGCGACGAAAAATGGTATCGGCGGCGTCGGTGAGCGTCGCTTGGGGTTTGTCCGGGGAATCCGCTATTTGATGGTGAGATGCACCGAGGCAATCAGTTCCGATAGCCCGAGCCACAGAATCTGCACGCCGATGCAGAAGATGACGAACGCGAAGAGGCGCATCGCGACCTGCGTGCCGGCGGTGCCGAGCAGACGTTCGAGATGCCCGGCGAAGCGCACGCACACATAGATGCTCGCACACAGGATCACCAGTCCGACGCCCACGCCCGCGATATGCACCGGCTGCACGCCGTGGCGCGGCGAGCCCGTGCCGAGCGCGATGGCGACCGCGATCGCGCCCGGCCCGACGGTGATCGGCAGCGTCAGCGGATAGAAGGCCTTCGCGCGCAGCGTCGCGCCGCTGCGCGGCCGGGGCGCGGTTTCGGCGGCGTCGTCGTCATCGGGCGCCTGGAGCAGACCCCAGCCCGCCATCGCGACGACCAGGCCGCCCGCCACGCGCAGCACCGGAATCGAGATGCCGAAGAACGACAGCACGTATGCGCCGATCGAAAGCGACGCCAGCAGAATTGCGAAGCTGTTGATGCAGATGCGCCGCGCGAGTTCCGCGCGATCGTCATCGCCGATATGCGGCAGCATGCTCAGCACGACGAGCGCCGTCGCCGGCGGATTGATGATCGGGAATAATCCGGCGACGATCACGAGAACCGTCCGGGCGAATTCGTTGAGCATGCGCGTTTTTGTCCGTTCGTAGGCCTGCTGCAAGCCCGGACATTGTGCACGCTAACTGGACGAACGTGCGTGGAATTGCTCCGCGATTCAGGCGAACGGCGCCGAGAGAATCAGCACGCATTCGGTGAGAAACGAGCCGAGCCCGACGCCGATCAGCACGCGCGCGACATAGGTCCACACGCGGCGATCGACATTGCCCGAGCAGCGCCAGGCGAGCGTGCACCACAGCAGATACAACGCCGAGCAGACGGCGAATACGCCCAGCATGCCGGGCCAGAACCAGACAGTGAGCAGCAGAAATGTTTCGGGAGTGACGCCTCTCGTCCAGAGGTCGAGGTACACGAACCACCATGCGAGGTGGATCGGCACGCCCAACAGCCACCAGACTTTCCAGAAGCGTTCTTCTCCGCGCCAGGCCTTGCGAAACATGCGTTGCGATGCAGTGGAAGGAGGCACGCATTCTACTCCACGCATGGCCTACACCGAGAGGCTGCGGCGCTTGGCCTCCATGCGCGTGATGAGCCGCTGCAGCACGTTTTCCGCCGCGCCGGAGAGTCGCACGAAGCGAAAGCCGACGACATAGCGCACGTCGCCGCGCGGCGTGGTCACGGTGCGCGGTGACAGCAATTCCAGATCGACGGGCAAGGCCACGCCCGCACCGAGATGCAGCACGACATCGTTGAACACGGTGCCGATCTCGGTTTCCGCGAGACGCGGCGTGTCCATGCGCAGCGCGATGCCGCCGAGCGAGACATCGTGCACTTCGTAGCGGAACGCTTCGCCGTCGGCGAATGCGCCTTTCGCGTAGAACGGATCGAGGATCGGCGCCGGCACGCGGAAATATTCGCGTCGCTGAAACTGATAGAGCTTCGCGGGAAACTCGGCTTCGAACGCCTGTCGCCCTTCATGAGTCACGGCGTGCGCCGCGCCCGTGCTGAACTCGACGCGCACGCCCTCCGGCGCGCCCTTGAAATACAACTGTCGCGCGTCCAGCAACGCGCGATTGTCCGATTCGACGCCGCCCCAGTCGAACACGATGCGCGCGCCGCGCACGTCGACTTCAAGCAATTGCGTGACGATCTGCCCGCCGGCGCTCGTCACGGTCAGCATGTCGCGGCGCTGCGCGAGACTGCGCAGACAGATGGAAATCTCGGATGGCGTATGACGCGCGAAGCGTTCGTGATCTTCGGCGAATTTCTCGATATCGGATGCGTGCGGCAACGGTGCGGCGAGCATGATGGTCCAATCTAGTTATCAGTTTGGGACAGCGAACGGCGGCTACCTGTTGACGCATATGTTGCACGAAAAGCACGCGGTTCAGTACGTCAGTAACAACTAGATTTTCACGGTAATTCAGCGTTTTGCAGAGCAGCAAAACGTTTTTTCTTACGTATTGCTTTCAACAAACGACGAAGGACGGGCGCGATCGCCCGGCCTTTCCGCATCGGCCTGAACGAATCAGGCGAGCGCGTCGAGTTCGCTCGCGAGCGCGCGGCGTCTGATCGGCGCGAGCGCCGCGCCAAGACGTTCGCCCTGCGCCTCGGTGATCACGCTGCCGAGAATCTCGCCGAAGCGCGGCTCGTCGACGCCCGAGATGATGTACTGCCAGCGATACGCATCGACCAGCGCCGCATGCACGCTCGCCTCTTCGTCATCCGACAACGCGCGGTCGAGCAGCGTGACGAAGTAATGTGCATCGGCGGCGGCTTGGGCCTGCATCATGCCGTCAATCGCGGCGACGAGGTCGATCAGATCGCCGATCGCGGCATCGCGCGCGGCGTCGTCGATGCGCGCATCCTCGCGCAGCCACTCCAGTTCGTCGATGATCGCGTGCTGCGACTCTTCCTTCCAGTGAAACAGGAAGATGTCCTTGAAGAGCGGCGACAGGGTCGCGTCGCTCTCCATGCTCTGCCGGTAGTGCACCTGCGTGACAATCTCGACGCAACAGGTCAGCGCGAGAATCGACCAGGTGGATTTGCCGAGCACGAACGCGGCGACTTCGTCCGCCTGCGAGACGAAGCGGTAGCCGGGCGGCAGCGCGAGGGACGCGAGCGCCTCGACGCGGCGGAACAGCTCCTGATGCTTCAGTTCCTCATCCGTGAAGCGGACGATCGCTTCGAGCGCGGTCTGGTCGCCGAGTGCGTGATCGCATCCGACTTCCAGCATCTTCGCGCCGACGAAACGCTCGATCATGCCGAACATGTTGGCGTAGGTACGGCCCTGGATCTGCGACATCAGGCGGCGTTCGCGCGTATCGAGAAACGGCAGGCGGTTCACTTCGGACAGCCCGTCGGGCATGAACTTGTGCGCGGGATCGAATTGACGGCCGCGCAATACGTCGCGATCGATATCCCAGCGGATGCGGCGGGACACTTCGATGCACTTCGCATAGCGTTGATGCGGACTGACCTTGGCGGACTCGTGTTGAACAGCTTTCATGTGCGAACTCCGGGATGACTCTGCGTCGATGATTGCGATGAAATGGGCGCCATGTAGAGCGGCGCGCTGCGTCGAACAGGTCGGCGTAGGGTCATTCGTCGCGTCACCGTTCTGCGAATCATTCTCGGGAAAGGCGCGTTTGCGCACATGAGGCGCATGTCCCGGTTGTGTACCGGGACGCTGGGTTTTGTCGGCGGGAAAGGGGGACCTGTGTCCCGACGGGCTTGGGCAGGCTCAGGCGGACGCGTCGAAGCCCGCGCGGCGCGCGAGCACGATCGCCTGCGCGCGGCTCTCGACTTCGAGCTTCGAGAAGATGCTGGTGATGTGATTGCGCACCGTCTTCTCGCTGAGCGCGAGGCGCGCGGCGATCTGCGCGTTGTCGCGCCCGCCCGCGAGCAATTCGACGATATCGCGCTCGCGCGGCGTCAACGCGGAAAACGCGGGATCGCTCACTTGCGCCGAGGGCAGGAACGCGCGCACTTCCTCGCACCAGCGCGGCCAGGCGGCGTCGAATTCGAGCGTGAGATGGTTCTCGCTTTCGAGCGGCACGAAGCGCGCGCCGGGAATCTGCCCGGCGAGCAGTCGGCTTTCGTCGAAGGGCACGCGCGCGTCGCCGCTAGCGTGCAGCACGAGCGTCGGACATTGCACGCGCGGCAGCAGATCGACCACGTCGATCTCGTTGAACACGCGCATGATGCGCGCGGCGTTGCGCGGCGTCGTCGTGAGACGTTCGAGTTCGTTGAACCAGTGATGCTGCTGCGGCGTGCCGCCAGGAATGAACTGCGTCGTAAAGAACTGACGAAATGCCGGATTGTGCTTGCCCCAGCCGAGCTCCGCGAGCTTCACGAGCATTTCGGCTTCCTCGTGCAGCGCCGGATCGCACGTTCGTTTCAAACGGCCGCGCGCGTAGCCGCCGTGCAGCACGAGATGCGTGACGCGCTCGGGATGCGCCACCGCATACGCGATGGCGATCGACGCGCCCTGCGAAATCCCGAGCAGCGGAAAGCGTTCGAGGCCGCTCGCATCGACGACGGTTTCGAGATCGCGCAGCCAGGCGCCGAAGGAAATATCGCCGACATCGTGGTCGGAGAGACCGCAGCCGCGCTGATCGTAGCGAATCAACGTGTGGCGGCTGCACAGTTCGCGCATCAGATGGCTCCAGACCGGGCTCGTAAAGTCCAGTTCCAGATGACTGAGCCAGTTCGCCGCCTTGATGAGCGGCGGGCCCGAACCGCACGTCGCATACGCGATGCGCACGCCGTCGCTCGCCGTGCAGAGGCGGATCTGCTGCCGTGTTGTGGGCGGGCGCGTCGACATCGGAATGATGTGTAAGTAGGGACTACGTACAGAGGCGACGCCCGCGCGGCAGCACCGCGCGAACGCGTTTCATGCTCGCGCGTAAACGATCAGAAAGTCAAGGACGGCGCGCGCCGCGCATCTGGCTCGTCAGGTCGCCGTGATGCATCAGGAGCGCGCGCAGCGACGGCCACATATGCATGTAGTGCACCATGAAGCTGTCGCGGCTCTGAAGCTGGTATGGCGTGTTGATCGTCATGCAGTCGAAGAGATCGCGGTCCTCTGCCAGACCGTGCCGCTGCAGCACCTTGATGAACACGTCCTGATCGCCGCCGCTCGCATAGGTGGAGGATTTATCCGCGATCCCGCCGATGGTCTGCTCGATCTCCGTCAGCAGGTCGAGATTCTGCTGCGTGTTGCGAAAGCCCAGGATGCCTGAATTGAACTGCAAGCTCATGTCCGTCGCGATCACGCGGTCGCGGTTCTGCAACAGCGATTCGAGCGGCTGACCCTGATCGACCACGAGCACGTCGGCATCGATCCAGAAAATCCATTCGTGCTCGGGGAGGTGGCGCAGCAACACCCACGGTTTCAGCCAGTTGCCGCTTGCGCCCGCTTCCAGCGGCACATCGCGATAAAGGTGCAGCGCGTAGCCGTGCCGCTCGCAATAGCGGCGCACATTGCGCTCGGCGATTGCCCCGTATTCGCGGATGTTCGGCGTATAGAGCATCGCGAGTGCGATCGGTGCGTGGCCGTTCCACGCTTCGTATCGCGCTTCGCCGGCTTCCGGCGGCGGCAAAGCGAGATACGGCGCGCCGCGCGACTGGCAATCGTTGACGTGTTCCGCGAGCAGATCGCGCAGATCGGCAAACACGGGCTGGTTGTGCGGCGCGTCCGGCAAATCCGCGAGCGCAAGCGCGAACGCGGGCCATTCGGTCCATACCGGATGGACGTGCAGCGCGGCAAGCACGACGGGCACGTATCCCTCGATCGCCACGTTGAACGAACACGGCTCCAGTGCGCGCAGCAAGTCGGTTTCGCTCGCGAGCGCCCCGCCGAACTTCGTGCCCGCGCAAAGGCGCTCGACGCGTTCGCGCGCGGCGGGCGTATTACGCCAGAGCTGGAACGACGCCAATACATCGTTGGCTGCGCTGTCCCGGTACGAGACGATCCAGTCGCGGCTTTCGTCGCGCATCAACGTCTCACACGGGACGTCGCGCAACAGCATGCAGTCCTGCGTGAGCAGCAGCACGAGATCGCCTTCGGCGCAGGCGCGAAGCGTACGCAACAACACCTGGTATTTCTGGTACAGGCGCAGATGCGGCCAGCCGATCGAACTCACATCGACATATTCGTGCGAGTAGGAATGGCGAGCGCAATAGCGGCGGTGATTCTCGAACGACGCGCGTGCGCTGCCGTCGGCGAAAAAACTGATGACCTGGGTCGTCATGGCAATGCTCCGTGATGCCGTGTGTCGGGCATTTTGTCCCGTCACTCGGCGCACGAGCAAGCGCACGCACAGTTTGTTTCGTCCCAGTGCGCATGAGCCGCGATCGTTTCACGTTCGGCGTTTCGCGCGCAGCGGCAGCGTCGCGATGAACTGATCGATCGCCGCGAAGAGCGCCGCGCGGCGCACGCCGTCCTGCGCCTGAATCGAAAGACCCGCGAACAGCGTCATACATAGCGCGGCGAGCGCCTGAACGTCGGTGCGCGCGTCGAACTCGCCGTTTTCGACAGCCTGCGCGAGCCGCAACGCGACGATCGACGCCACCTTGCGCCTGAGCTTCTGCATCTCGGCGCGCAACTGCGCGTGCTCGACGCCGACGGACATCGCGCCCAGAAATATCATGCAACCGCGTGGATTCTGTGTGCCGGTGAAGAGTTCGACGCTCGCGCGGAACATCGCGCGCAGTCCGTCGCGCACGGATTCGTGCGCCTGCAACTGACGCAGCGCCGCGCCGCCTTCCGCTCCCGTATAGAGTTCGACCGCTTCGCGGTACAGATCCTCCTTGCTGCCGAACGCGGCGTAGAGGCTCGGCGAATTGATGCCCATCGCGTCGACGAGATCGGCCATCGAGCAGGTGTCGAAGCCCTTGGCCCAGAACACGTCCATCGCGCTTCGCAGCGCCGCCTCGCGATCGAACGCGCGCGGCCGCCCGCGTGCCTTGTGCGGCGTCTCCCGTATTTCCGACGACATGTCTCGCTCCTCGTGCGCGCCAGCGATTAGTACGCGCACTGAAATTCAGAATTATGTGTCGATCGTAACAAAATAACTGGACGCTGTCGCGCGACGATGTTCAAATATGTGTATTGATCGTTACATAAATCCCGGAACCTTCTTAGGAGTGTCGTCATGAAACCGACTTTGTCCGCGCTTGCCGCCGCGTTGCTGCTGATGAGCCCGCTCGTGTCGTTCGCGCAAACCACGGCGGCCTCGCCCGCGCCGTATTCGGTGTTCGTCGATCAGCCCACCGGCTTCACGTTCGTGAAGATGCCGTCGGGATGGAAGTTCGTCGGCGCGGTGTCGCAGGACGAAGCGCAGCACGTGCCGGCCAGCGTGCTGACCTCGGTGCTGCCCGCTGATTCGGCGCGTGCCATCGATACCGCATCGGTGAAGTAAGCTTCACGCGCACGCAATCGATATGCGATCGGGCGCGTTCGCGCGCTCGGCGCAGATCGCATCGACAATGTATTGCGCGTCGCGCGCGACGCCCGAGAAGCGGCCCGATCCCCACGTGTGCAACCACGGCAGACCGACGAAATAGACTCCCGGCACCGCCGTCACGCCGCGCAAGTGCGCCGGGTGGCCGCGACCGTTGAAGACCGGCGCGTCGAGCCAGCCGAAATCCGGCGTGAAGCCGATGCACCACACCACTGCCCCGATCCCGCTCGCCTCGAGATTCAGTTCGACGCGTTCGCCATCCGGATGCCACAGCGGCTCGTAACGCGCGGCAGCCGGCGCATCGATGCCGTGCTTCGCGATGAATCCGTCGATGCTCGCGTTGATGCGGTTATAGGTATCGTCGGCGTCGTCGAGGTTCGCGCGCAGGTTCGGCGCAAAACGCAGCTTGCCGTCGCGAAAGTCTTCCAGACGGCCGAACAGTTCCATGCCTTCCAGCGCGAAGCGGCGCAAGTCGATATCGCGGCCGCCGTCGCGGCCCGTCACATAATGATTGGTGTTGTCGCGCACGCCTTCGCGCAGCGGATGATCGGTCACGGGCATGTCGTAGTAACGCATGTCCGCGAGCCAGTCGACCACATCGCGACCGCGATAGAAACGCGCGCAACGCGGCGCTTCACCCACCGCGAGATGCACCTTGCGGCCCGCCAGATGCAAATCCTCCGCGATCTGCGCGCCCGACTGCCCCGAACCGACGACGAGCATCGCGCCCGGCGGCAACGCATCCGCATTGCGATAATCCGACGACTGCACCTGAGCGATCCGCGCGGGCAAACGTTCGGCCATGCGCGGCACGATCGGCGTGTGATAGCCGCCCGACGCGACCACGATCTGATCGGCCGTGAACTCGCCGCGCGAGCTTGCCACGAAGTAACGTCCATCCGCGCCGCGCCTGACGCGCGTGACCGCCGCATCTTCGAGCACGGGCGCGTGCACCTTCTCGATGAAGCCGTCGAGATACGCGATGATCTCGTCCTTCTTCATGAAGCCGTGCGGGTCCGCGCCGGCGTACGGGTGTCCCGGCAGCGCGCATTGCCAGTTGGGCGTCACGAGGCAGAACGTGTCCCAGCGTTGCGTGCGCCACGTATGCGTGAGCGTGTGCTTTTCGAGCACGAGATGATCGATGTTCGCCTGCTGCAGAAAGTGGCTGACCGACAGTCCCGCCTGCCCGCCACCCACGACGATCACGCTGTAATGCGTCGATTGAACGTTCGACATATCCGCATCCTCTTCGGCAGATGAATGAATCACTCGAGCGCGAGCACGGTGACGTGCGCGTCGTGCGTTGCGGTGAAGCGGCGCGCATCCTCTTCGATGCGCGCGAGCTGATCGAGCGCGGCGGAGCAGGCGAAGCCATACTTTTCGCGCACGCGTTCCGAGCCGATGTTGAGCGCCTCGCGCGAACGCGCGACGAATTCGCCGACGTCGTAACGCTCGCCCGCCGTGAAGAACTCGCCGACGACAGTCGATGGCGAATAGCAATTCGCTTCAACGCCATCGGGCCAGCGAATTCGAAAGTGCATGACTGGCATGGTCGTGTTTCCTCTATGCGTTGAGCTTGCCGTAGATGTCGAGATGCCGCGCGGCGCTGGCTTGCCACGTAAAGCGCCTGAGCAGCGCGGGCACGGCATGAAGGAAGTCGATGCCGCTTGCGCCGTCGAGCGCTTTGGCGAGCGCATCGGCGATCGAATGGGCGTCGTGCGGATCGGCGAAGACACAGGTCGTATCGTCGAGATAGTCGGTGAATGGCGCGATTCGCGACACGATCACGGGCCGCTCGCTCGCCAGCGCTTCCAGCACGACGAGCCCGAAGCCTTCGCGCAGTGAGATCATCGAGACCGCGTCGGCGAGGCGATAGAGCGCAGGCATCGATGCATCGGACAGCGCGCCGGTGACGATGACCGGCGTGCCCTTATCGCTCACGTCGAGCTTGAGTTCGGCGGCGCGCGCGAGGAAGCGGCGCGTATAGGCATCGTGATCGAGAAGGCTCGCGCCACCCGCGAGCACGAGTTGCGCCGACGGTCGTTGCACACGCAACGATGCGAACGCTTCGAGCAGCATCGACGTGTTCTTGCGCTCCTCGATGCCGCCGACCGCGAGCACGACCGGCCCCGCGCCGATGCCGAAGCGTTCGCGCAATGCATCGCATTCGTCATCGAACGCCGCTCCGTAGCGCGTTCGATCGATCCCGTTCGTCACCGTTTGCGCCGCGATACCGTATGTCGAGCGCATCGTGCGCGCCCATGCTTCGCTCACGCACAGCACGGCGTCGGCGTCCTGCCATGCGCGCCGTTGCCAGTGCGCGAGTTGCACGTCATCGAAGTGATCGAGATGATGGACGGTACGCACGAAGGCGCGAATCGCGCCCTGCGCCTTGAGCTCCGCGAGCGCATTTCCGCCGATGCTGTCCTGCGCATGCAGCACGTCGTAGCGTTCCACGCCCTCATCGATGAGCGCGCGCTTCAATGCGCGAATGCGTTCATCGACCATCGCGACAAGTCCTTCCTGCGCGCCTTCGATACGCGCCAGCACGACACTGAAAGGCGACGCGCGAAACATCGCTTCGCCAGCGCGCGCGGGCGCGAACACCGTGACGTCGTGTCCGCACGCGTGCAGTGCGCGTCCGAGTTCGAGCGTATGCACGACGCCGCCGCGCGGATTCACCGAATGCGTGAGCAGTGCGATCCGCATACGGTTCATCGCGCACATATGAACGGCTCGTCGCGCAGATTCCACAGCAGCGCGCGTTCCGAACCACGTTCGATGACGATCTCGCGCGACGCATCCACTTCGCCGATCACCGCGCATGCAAGCGAACGCGACGCGAACCTCGCGCATACTTCATCGATATGTTCACGGCGCACGGACAGCACGAAACCGAAGCTCGGAAACGCCGTAAGCCAGCGTTCGATATCGACATCGGGCGGGCGCGGCAGTGCATCGAGATCGATGCGCGCGCCCACGTCCGAGCATTCGAGCAGCATCAACGCAGTGCCGAGCGCGCCGGCCATGCTGATGTCCTTGGCGGCATCGCACAGACCGTCTTCGGCCAGCGCGGGAAGCAGTTCGAAGTCCGCGCGCGCACGGCCTTCCGGCGCGCCCACCGACGCGTTCCAGAACGGATACGGCTCCTCGAATTTGCCGCGCAGATCGACGGCCATGACGAGCGCATCGCCGGGACGCGCATCGAAGCTCGTCAGAAGCTTGCGCGCCCGCCCGACGATCGCGACCGCGAGTTGCGCACTATCGCTGCGCACGTTGCTGTGTCCGCCGACGATCGGCACGCCGTACGCCGCCGATGCCGCCGCCATGCCCGCGAGCATGTCGCGTGCGTCTTGCGCATTACCGCTCCACAACGCATCGACTACAGCGATGGGACGGCCGCCCATCGCGTAGATATCGCTGACGTTGACCATCACGGCGCTATAGCCCGCGAACCACGGCATCGTGCGAACGAAGTCGCTCACGAGACCTTCGATCGCGAACAGCATGTAGCTGTCGCCATCGGGAATCGCGGCGCAGTCGTCGCCAATCGCGACGCTCTGCGCGCCTTGCGGCAAGCGTGAAAGCACCTGCGAGATATCGCGCTTGTGACGAAAGCCGCGGCTCTCGCGCAAGCGCTCGACCACTTCGGCGAGCGCGCTCACGACATCCTCCGCGACAGCGCGACGAAACCGCTTTGCGGCGTGACACAAGGTGGATAGGCCTCGAGCTGCGCGCGCATCAGATGATGCGGCCGGCCGAACAGCGTTTCCTCGCCAAGCGATGTCCAGTTCAAACGCTGGAAAAGCGGCACGTTCTGCGCCTGAACGTGCGCGAGGAACGTCTCGCAACCTTGCGCATGCGCGCTCGACACCGCAAGCCGGATGAGCGTCGCGCCGATCTTCGCGTGCGAGCGAAACGCCGCATGCACCGCGAGCCGCGAGCCGAACCACACGCCCGGTTCGTTCTCGTGGATACGCACCGTGCCGACGACCTGCTCGGGCATGCCCGCGACACAACTCAAGGCGACGAGCAGTTGCGCGCGCGCGTCGATCTCGTCGCGATCGTCGCCGGCGAACACGCCCTGCTCGATGCAGAACACCGCGCGCCGCAGCTTGTACGCCTCAATCGCTTCCCACGGCAGCGTCGCCCATTTCACGCGATATTCGACCGGCGTGTAATCCAGCGCGAGCGCATCGCCTTCAATGGCATCGACGAACATGTTCAGACCTCGTACGAAGAAAGCGACGAGCACGCGCCGCATTTGCCGCAGCCCGCCTTGATATCGGCGGAACGCATGCCGGCATCGGCCAGCATCGCACCGATGGGCGCGAGCACCGTGCGCATGAAGTCCGGTGTGGGCGCGGGATGATCTTCGAGCGGCGTGCCGCTGATCGGCACGAACGGCACGACGAACGGATACACGCCGATGGCGATGCATTCGCGCGCGATCTGCACGATCGCCGCCGCGCTGTCGCCCAGACCCGCGAGGATGTACGTGCTCACCTGTCCGCGCCCGAACACTTTCACCGCCGCTTCGAAAGCTTCCATGTAGCGCGCGACGGGCACCGTCGCCTTGCCCGGCATGATGCGGTCACGCACGGCGGGCGTGACGGCTTCGAGATGCATGCCGAGCGTATCGATGCCGCTCGCCTTCATGCGCTCGAACCAGCGATCGTCGTCGGGCGGCTCGCACTGCGCCTGGATCGGCAGATTCACGGCGGCCTTGATGGCGAAGGCGCTGTCGCAGAGGATCTGCGCGCCGCGATCGGGCGTGGGCGGCGTGCCGGTCGTGAGGACCATGTGCTTCACGCCATCGAGCAACACGGCCATGCGCGCCACTTCCGCAAGCTGCTCGGGCGTCTTGCGCGCGATCGTGCGCCCCGCCGCGAGCGATTGACCGATCGCGCAGAACTTGCACGACTTGCGGCGGCTTTCGTAGCGGATGCAGGTTTGCAGGACCGTCGTCGCGAGTACATCCGCGCCGTGCAGCGTCGCGATATGCGAGTACGGCACGCCGTCGAGTGTCTGCATCGCGTAGAAGCGCGGCGCCTTCGGAAAGCTGATGTTGGCGATCGGAATGGCGTCGCGCATGAGCGCGCTGTTGCCGTTCGCATCGGGTTGCCCGGCGATGAACGGCGAATCCCAAGCCGTGTTCGTGTGAACGGGCACCATGATCGTCACGCCGTCGACGGTGACCGCCTTGTGATCCGACGGCCCCGCGCCACCGCGCCGGCTCGATACGCCCGCGCGCGGATCGACGAGCCGCAGACCGGTCGACTGCAGCTCAGTCATCAATTGCCGGCTCGACGCCGGCAGGTTCTCTCTCGCGCTCATCGTCGTGGGTGTCCTTGAAAGAAGTGACGGGCGATGCGGGCCGGTCGTTGATTGCAAGACTCAGCAACTCCGGACGCGCGTAGTGGCCGACCGAATCCATCATGCGTTTGCGCTTCGTGATGAGCGACATGTCCAGATCCGCGATCACCATGCCCTCGCCCTCGCGCAACGGCTCGGCGAGATGCTGGCCTTCCGGCGACACGATCGCGGTGTTGCAGCCGCCGCGCAACGCGCGCTGAAGATTCGGATCGGGCGTGATGGCTTCGATCTGCGCATCGGTGAGCCATCCCGTCGCGTTGACGACGAAGCAGCCCGACTCCAGCGCGTGATGGCGGATCGTCACCTCGATCTGCTCCGCGAAGATCGGCCCGACCAGCGAACCGGGAAACTGGCTGCAATGAATCTCTTCGTGCTGCGTCATCAGCGCATAGCGCGCGAGCGGGTTGTAGTGCTCCCAGCACGCGAGCGCGCCCACGCGTCCGACGCCGGTCTCGACGACCTTCAGACCGGCCGCGTCGCCTTGGCCCCAGATCATGCGTTCATGAAACGTCGGCGTGATCTTGCGGCGCTTGAGCAGCAGCTTGCCGTCCGTATCGAAGATGAGTTGCGTGTTGTAGAGGCTGCCGTGATCGCGCTCGTTCACGCCGAGCACGACGACCATGTTCGCGAGCCGCGCACGTTGCGCGACCGCCTGCGTGACCGGACCCGGCACGACCACCGCCTGCTCGTAGAGCTTCATGTGATCCGCGCCCGATGCGACCGGCGCGCGCACGAACGAGAAGTACGGGTAATACGGCACGAAGGTTTCGGGGAACACGATCAGTTGCACGCCTTGCGCCGCGGCTTCATCGATGGCCGTGCACACGCGGTCTAGCGTGCCGCCCGGCTGCTCGAAGTCCGGCGCGATCTGCACGGCGGCCGCGCGGACGATGCGTTTGGTCGAGGGCGTCGCGGCCATGATCGTCACACGGTCCACGTGTGGATGATGAGCGCGTTCTCCTTGCGATGAAGCAACTGGAGATCGAGCACGTCGAGCGGGTTGATCGGCCGGATGCCTTCGATCAGCGACGCTTCGCCGTGTCCGTACAGCGCCTGCAACGCGAAGCGGCATGCGTAGACCTTGCCGCCTTCGGCCATGAACTTCTGCAGTTGCTTGTTGAAGTTGAGATGGCCGGGGAAGGCTTCGTCGCCGAGGGTCGGAAAGCCGCGTTGCAGACCGAGGGTGACGCCGGGACCGTAGAGCAGCACCGATGTATCGAAACCCTTGCGTTGCAGGCGCGTCGCCTGCAGCAGATTCACGAAGCCGATCGAGCCTTCGAACGCGACCGTATGGAACGTGACGAGCGCTTTTTCGCCGGGCTCGGCCTTCACGTCCTCGAAGACTTTTTCTTCGTAGTCGACCAGATAATCGCCGTTCTTGTGAAGCGGTTGACTGACTGCGGGCATGGCATTCTCCGTGGTTGTCGAGTGATGGCAAGCGCTCAAACGCAACGGATATGCCAATGATTGGCCCGCGAAATGCAATCACTTTGCGATCAAGCAAAACGAATTTGCGCGAGCGCCGCGAAAATTTTCTGGCTGCGGCTTGTGGGACGGGCTTTCGCGGCATCGCGCAGAAGCGCTGCGCGAAAGGGACACGCACGCTTTCAGCGCAAAGGCGCGTGTGCATGGTGCGCGGCACACCGAAGCCGTGCATCGATGCGATCAATGCAATCAGGTGCGATTTCCACGGGGCTATCGGACGATGAATCAGCCAACGCATCACTGGATCAGAAAACTCGAAGAGAGCCGAAAGCCCGCGTATCTGACGATTCCCGATCTGATCGAGGAAGACCTCGCGAGCGGACGATTGCGGCCGCGCGATCGCCTGCCGGGACTGCGCGATCTCGCGGATCTGCTGAGCCTGAACTACACGACGATCGCGCGCGCCTATGCTGAAGCGCGCAAGCGCGGCCTGCTCGATGCGCGCGCGGGCAGCGGCACCTTCGTGCGCGGCAGGACGCAGACGTTGCCGCTGGCGGGCGGAAGCAGCGTCGAGATGTCGATGAACATGCCGCCCGAGCCGCCCGCGCTCGCGGCGCGCTTGCGTGAATCGGCGGCTTCGCTGATGCGCGGCGCGGATCCGTATCAGTTGCTGCGCTATCAGGATTTCGGCGGCACGGCGACGGATCGCGCGGCGGGAAGCGAGTGGCTTCGCGCGCGCGTGCGGGATTGCGATGTCGATACCGTGCTCGTGTGCCCGGGCATTCACGGCGCGCTCGTGGCGCTGGTGTCGCAGCTTGCGCGGCCCGGCGAGATGATCTGCCTCGACTCGCTCGCCTATCCCGGCATCAAGGCGATCGCGTCGCAACTGGGCGTGCGGTTGCAGGCGCTGCCGCGCGACGAGGACGGCCCTTTGCCGCATGCGTTCGAGGCGTTGTGCAAGTCGGAGAAGCCGGGCGGGTTCTATTGCAATCCGACTTTGCAGAATCCGAGCACGCTGACCTTGACGCGCCAGCGCCGCGAAGCGCTCGCCGATGTGGCGTTGCGCTATAACGTGCCGATCATCGAGGACGAGCCTTACGGGATGTTGCCGCCCGACGCGCCGCCGGCGATGGCCGCGCTTGCGCCCGAGCTGACTTATCACGTCACCGGGTTATCGAAGACGCTCGGTGCGGGCTTGCGGATCGGCTATCTGAAGGCGCCGACGCCGCGGCAGACGCAGCGCATCGCGGGTGCATTGCGGGCGACGACGGTCATGCCTAGCCCGTTCACCGTGCTGCTCGCGACGCGCTGGATCGATGACGGCACCGCCGCCGATGTGCTCGTCGCGATTCGCAATGAAGCTTCGGCGAGACAGGCGATCGCGGCGGACGAGCTTCGCGAGTTTGCTTTCGATGCCGATCCGAATGGATTTCATCTGTGGCTTCCCGTGCCGCCGATGTGCGACTGGAGTGCTTCCGAACTCGCGTTGCAGTTGCGCAATCAAGGCATCGGGGCGGTGGCCGGGGCTGCGTTTTCCACGGATGGCAATCCGCCGAATGCGTTGCGTCTGTGTCTTGGCGGGCCGCAGGGGCAGGAGGATTGCCGGGAAGCCGTGCGGCGAGTGGTGGATATGCTCGCGGATCCGCATCATTTGCATATGCCGATGTTTTGATGAGTCTTGTTTTCGCCGGATCCCGTTGGCGTGTTGGTCTATTTGCGTTGCCCCTGTGCTAATAGACCGACGCGAACACGGGATCCAGCGAAAGAACATCACTTGCGCATGAACGAGTACGCATCGACCAGCCCTTGCACGATATCCGCCGACACATAATGCGGCCCATCGAAGAGATAGGTCCTGTACCCACGATAAGCATCGATCTGCGGCCTCAGTTCCTCCACCGTCGCGGAGCGAAATCCGCCGCCCATTCGCGGACGAAACGCCTCCACGATGATCCTCACCCGATGCCGCCCCAGCTTCGCCGCAAGCTGATCCGCATACTCACGCGCCACGCGCGGCTCACGCGCATACACCCCGCATCCATCCTGCAACAGCACGCCGACATCGCGCGGCAGCCATTGATCGAGCCAGTCGGCAATCGCCGCGCCGCCCACATTCGCGCGATCATAAACACTGATCCACAACGGCTTGGGCAACGCATCGAGCATCGTGCGCAAAGCACTCGCGTTCTGCCACGTCGGATCGATCTCCACGGGAAAGTAGTACCCCGTCACATGCACCGGCGGATGAACCTCCGCGAGCCGCATCGATTCGATGAACAGTTGCGCCGCATTCGCCCGCGCCGCCGCTTCGTCGAAGCGGCCCGCCAGCCCGACGATCACATCGCGCGCCCACGGTTCCTGCCCGATGCGCTCCCAGTCCGGCATGCGCGGCGCCGCGCGCAATCCCGCGCCCGGCACGAACGATATGCCGTCCACCGCCGTCCATTGCACGATCAGCTCATGCGCGCCGAGCCTGTCCCAATCGCCGCGCGGATCGGCATGCGCGTTGTCGGGCTGCCAGACGATGCCGTCGACGAGACGCGCGCGCGCGGCATCGGCATGCGCCGAAACGGGCGCGCACGCAAGGCAGCAAGCGATGACGAGAACGGAGAAGAGGGAAGACATCAGTACGAGAATACCGCACCGAAGAACACGCCTTTCGCGCGATCATCGCCCGCGACGCGAAACCGGTATTGCACCGACACATCGACGAACGAGCGCGGCGCATCGTACGGACCACCACGAAACCAGTAACGCGCCGCCACGCCCGCGCCGACGCCCACCGGCACGCTGTGATCGATCGCCGAATCGTAGTCCATGCCGATGACCGCATGCGGAAACACCGTCAGGCGCGGACTCAGCGCATCGAGCCGATAGGTGCGGCCCAGACGCGCGTTCGCGGTCGCGTAGGTCGAATCGTTCACGATGTAATGCCCCGCCTCGCCGTACATCGTGCCCGTCCACCAGCTCGGCACGTCGAGGCGGCGCGTGTCGCCGAAGCCGTTCGAGTAGGCCGCGCGCACGAGCCAGTCCGAGCGCACGTCCGAGCCGATCGGCAGAATCTTTTCGACCGCGAAAATCGCATTGGCCGATGCGAACGGTTTCACGCGCGCGCCGATCGCCGCCTGCAACGTCGATGCCCCCGACGGCCCGTCGCCCTTCACGCCGAAGTTCTCGTAGCCGCGCGCGTACACCTCGAACATGCGGTCGCCGAGACTGCCGAACGGACGCCAGTACGCCTCCGCGCCCGCCTGCCAGTTGTTCGACAAACCCGGCGTCGGCGCAAACGCGAAGCCTTGCTGCGCGCCGTTGCCGCGATAGTTCACGGTCGCGCTGAAGCCCCAGTTGCGCGTCGCTTCGGCGTGAGCCGCGCGTGCGTCGTTCAGTGCTTCGGGCGTGAGCGCCTCGTCGGCGGGCGCGTTTGCGCCGTGGTCGATCGCGCGTTCCAGATACTTCGCGCCCTCTTCATTGCGATGCAGGTTGAGCGCCGCGTAACCCGCGTCCGCTTGCGCCGATGCGGACAGCTTGCCGTCTCGCTCGGCGCGCGCGAAATAATCCAGCGCGAGCGCGCTGTCCCCCGCGCGTCGCGCGATGACCGCCGCCTGCGTGTCGGTCATCGAGTCGAGCAGGTTCGCATCGATCAACGCGCGCGCTTCGCCCGACGCCTCGCGTGTGCGGCCCGTCGCCGCGAGCGCATCGATCAGCGCGATGCGCGGCTGCGGATCGTCGGGCACTTCGGTGATCGCCGTGCGCCAGTAGCCGATCGCCGCGCCGCGATCGCCACGCCGTTCCGCAAGACGCGCTTCGCGTGTCGCGGCGAGCGCGGGATCGTGCGCGTAGACATCGCAGGAAGCGCCGAACGAGTCTTCGCGGCACTCGAAGGTCGGGCGCGCGCGCGGATCGACTTGCGCCGCTTGGGCCGCGCCCATGCGCAACAGCGCCTGCGCGCGATGCCGGCGCAAGGTGATCGCGGCATCGGCGTCATCGGGAGTCTGCGTCGCGACGGGCGGCAGCGCGTCGAGCGCCGCTTGCGGGTTGCCTTGCGCGAGCCGCACATCGGCGATGATCGTGCGCGCCACGCGGGCATCGCGGTATCGGCGTTCATCGGCTGCATCCGTCGATGCGGCGAGTGTCAGCGCCTGCGCGAAATCGGCGTCCTGTCCGAGCGCCGCACGCGCATAGCCGCGCAAGGTCCACGCGAGCGCATCGTCGCGATCGAGCGCGATGGCATCGCTCGTCGCGCTCTCCACGCCCGCGAAATCGCCGCGCGCGAACAGTATCTCGATGAGCTGCATGCGGAAGTCCTTGCGCCCCGGCGCATACATCACGGCCTGTTGCGCGAGCCTCTGCGCCGCGTCCAGATCGCCGCGCTCGCGGGCCGCATACGCCGACTTCGACGCCGCCGGCGCAAGTCTGTCGCCGATGAAGCGTTGCCGCTCGCGCAAGGCGTCGCTCTCGCCAAAGCGCTTCGATGCGTCGGCGGCGGCTTCATAGGCGGCGAGATCGTCGCCGGATGCGGCGAGCGAATCGATCAGCAGATAGCGCAAGCGTTCGGCCTGCGGCGCGAGCCGCACCGCTTCACGGCTTTCGGCCACTGCCGCCGCGTAATCCTTGCGCGCATACGACCGATACGCCGCGCGCGCCGCCTTCAGCGCCGGCTCCGGCAAATCGCCCGGCACGCCGCCCGCGCCGCCCGACGCGATCAGCACGTCGATCTGCCTGCGCCGCGCCGTCAGCGCCGGCAGCGGACCGAGTTGCGCGATGGCGTCGGCGAGCGCGCGGCTCGCGTCTTTCAGACGCCCGCGCGCCGCGAGCGCATTGGCCAGCAGCAGACGCAAATCCGCGACGTCCGGCCGCTGGCGAATCGCTTCGCGCGCGCCGGCGATGGCATCGGCATAACGATGCGCATCGTAGGCCGCGAACGCTTCGCGCGCCACGCGATACGCCGCGCCGGCGAGCGGCAGCGGCAAGGTCTCGTCGGCACGGGCTGCCCCCGAGGCGCACAACGCGGCGGCCGCCCACACGGCGAGTCGCAAGCGCCGCGTCATCGAATCCCGGCCCGCTCGAGATAGCGGCGCCGCTGCTCCGCGATCGCGACGGTCAGCGCATCGGGCGTGATGACCTGCTCCGCCACCATGTAATCGCCGATGCGCCCATGCCGCTCCGGCCGGTAGTTGCGCAACGCAGTCTCGAACGCGTCGCGCGTGACGAGCCCCATCTCGATCATGATGTCGCCGACGAGCGGCACGCCGCGCGCGGCGGTCGCATCCGCGAGCGAGGGCGACGCTTCCTCTTCCCCATCGCCCGTATGGACCGGCATGCCGACCGCGCGCAGCTTCCGCAGACCGCCCGTGATCTCGCTTTCACGCACGATATGCAGCGCGACCGCGCGGCCCGCCGCCGCGCTCAATTCGGCGAGCGACATATCGTCGAGCAGGCTCGCGCAGGCGAACAGAGCGTGGCCGTTCGCATCGATACCCTGCGGCAGCGCGCGCAGCCGCACGAGCGTCTCCGGCGTCGCGATAGTCGTCAGGTCCATGCGCGCGGCAACGAAACGGCCGCGCGGCAAGTCCGCCTGAAACGCGATCGCTTCGGCGAGCGTTTCCTCGTCGAGCCAGCCGCGCGTGACGAGCACGCGTCCGATCGGCGCTTCGCGCGCGTGATCGGTTCGCAGCGCTTCTTCGAGCCGCTCGGGATCGATCGCCTGCCACGAAACCAGCAGTTCGCCCAGATCCTGACGCGTATCGCGCAGGCCCTCGTTGCTGGGGAAATCGTGCATCGTCTTGTCCCACGCGAGCCGCCGCCCCGTCACCATATGCACGATGAAAAGCCGCCACGCGCGCGCCACCGCCATGAAGTTGATGACATTGCTGATGACCATGCGCGGCACCGCGAGCACGCCGTGCTCCCAGCCATAGAGCCGCGTCGTGAAGATGATGCGTTGCGTGACGCGCAGCACGAGCGCGACCGAGTTCGCCGCGAGCAGAAATTGCAGCCAGCGCGAATCGATGAACGGCGACGGAAAGAAATCGCTCGCGAAACCGAAATACGACGCGGCGGCGAACAGCATGAACTGCACGGCGAGCAGATACGCGAGCATGCCGACGAACGCCGTCACCACGCCCTTGCGATCGCGCATCAGCAGATAGCGGTTCGCGAGCGAGCCGCTCCAGCCGGTCAGCGCCCAGCCCTGCAAGCCGATGCCGAGCGTCCAGCGCGCGCGCTGCCGGTACGCGGTGCGAAAGGTATCGGGAAAGAATTCGCGCACGCACAGCGGCATCGTCAGTTTGATTTCGCGCTCGGGGCCGAGGCCGAACCAGCCCTTGCGCCGGGTCGTGAATTCGACCGGGAAGAGCGGAAAGATCGATTGCATGCCGAGCCGCGTGATGCGCGTGCCGATGTCGTAATCCTCGGTCAGGCTTTCGGTGTTGAACGGCTGTTGCTGCGTCTGTTCGACGAGCGCGAGAATCGCGCGGCGCGAGAAACACGTCCCCACGCCCGCCGACGGCACCGCGCCCGCCAGACTCTCGCGCACGACGAGATCCTTCCCGTGCCATTCGGCGAACTCGTCCATGTAGGTGCCCGCGACGAGCTCGAACCAGTGCCGTTCGAGCGACGCCACCGGCAACTGGATCATGTCCTTGCGCGGCAGGAGATAGTTGAAGAACTTCAGCTCGACGGGATGCAGCACATCCTCGCTGTCGTGCATCACGATGCCCGCGAACTCGATGCCCGCCTCGAACTCGTAATGCAGGATCGCCTGCACGAGCCAGTTGAGGCAGTCGGCCTTGCAGGTCGGGCCATCGTGCGGCACTTCCACGCGATGCAGATGCTTGTAGCGATGCCGCATGCGCTCCACTTCGGCGATCGTCGCGGCATCGTTCTGATACGTGCCGACGAACACCGTGTACGCGCGATAGTCGAGCACGCGCACGAGATCCTCGATCATCGCGGCGATCACGTCGTGCTCGTGCCACGCGGGCACCATGATCGCGATGTGCTGCTCATCGCGCGCGTAGAGCTGCTCGACCGTCAGCGGCGCGAAACGCCGCTCGACCGTCACGCGCCGCCAGAGTTTGCGCGTCCAGTACCAGACGTCGATGAACAGATCATCCAGGCTCGAAAGCAGGATGATCGCCGCGACCGTCGCGGCCACGTATTCGAGTCCCTGGTAGTAGTCGGCGAGCAGGATCTCGCCGTACCACCTAAGCGTCTCCAGCATCACACGCGATCCTCGTCGTCGCGGGCGCGCCGGTTGCGATGTCGGCGGCGCGCGTTACCGGCCAGCGCGATCAACGCGAGCAGCAGCACGACGAGCACGGTGGGAATGCCCCAGCGGGCCCAGTGCCGCGTCACCCAGTCGGTGCTCGATGCGGGCTCGTCGGCCATCTCTTCGGGATTCACCGTGTCGAACTGCTTCAGCACGCCGCTGCCGTCGACCACGGCGATATTGCCGCGCGACAGTTGCAACCGGTCGGTGAGAACCGGCGCCGCGCCCGCCGACCGATACACGACGCCGCTCTGCCCGCCCGCGCTCGCCACGCTCACCACCGCGACGCGCGACAGGCCCGACATGTCAAGCAACGTATCACCCGCAGGCGAGCTCAGCGAAAGACGCTCGGCCGAATACACCGCGGGGTTCTTCTCGTCGGCGAGACGGACATCGGCGGCGAGGAACGGGCCGTCGGGCTGCGCGGCGTCCTGCGCGCTGCTCACCGCGAACTTCGCCGATACCGGCGCGATGCCCGCCGCGCCGGTCAGCACGGCGAGGCGCGGCACGCTGTTCAGGGCATCGTCGAGATAGGCGCGCGGCACATACACCGTCGCCGACGACGCATAGCGCGCCGCCATGCCCGCAAAGGTGTTGTCCGGCGTCGCGGTGGCCAGACGCAGATGGCTCGACGGCAGCACCGCGACCGGATACGTCTGGCGCGCCTGACAGCCGCCGTCGGGCTGACGGCGGAAGGTCACGCGCAGATCGTTGGTGCGCGCGAGCGCGTAGCGGGGAATCGGCGCGACGAGGCGCTGGCGCGCGCCGTCGACGTTGATGAGCTTCGCGCCGATCATCACGTCATTCAGATACACGGTGGCGGTCGCACCGCCGTTGGACAGCGTCGGCGATGCGGCGAGGTCGAGCACGACCTGCTCCGGCAGGCGGCCGTTGCCCGATGCCGCCGCGAGATCGAAACGCGCATTCCACGAGGCCGCGGTCTGCACGTCGATGCTGCGCGGATCGCCGCCCAGCTCCGACAACGCGATGGTGTCGCCGCGCGTCTGCTGCGCCGTGTCGATGCGATGCACGATCACGCGGTTCGATACATCGATGGGACGCCAGCCCTGTGCGAGCGCGCCGATGCCGCGCGGATCGCCGACGACGATGATCGCGCGCCCGCCGACATGCGCGACACGCACTTCGCCCGGCGCCAACTGCGCCGTCAGTTGCGAGGCCGTGCGCTTGCGCCATGCGTCGAAAGCGGCGAGCGCGTCGGCCGAAGTGTTCGCGACTTGCGCGCGCAGTGCATCGAGCGCGCCGTTGAGCGTCTTGCGCATCGTTTCGTCCGCGACGACGACGTCCGGACCGAACGCCGCGCGCGCGCCGAGCGCGAGCAGCGCGCCGAGTTCCGCCTGATCCGCGATGGCGTGTTTGCCGCCCGCCGCGAGCGCGCCGAAGGCCGGCACGTTGCGCAACGCCGCGGGCACGTCGATGCCCGCGAGGTCCACCGTGTCACCCACGGCCGGCAGCGCCTGCACCACGGGCCGCTTGCCGTCGCGCTGCAACAGCGCGTCGGTGCGCCAGGCGGTGTCGAATGCGTTCGTCGACAGCTTGCGTCCGGACACCGCCAGCACTGGCGCGTAGGGCAGCGCGCTCCATGCGGTGCGCAAGTCCTGCACGTCGGCGGGATTGAAGCGGAACGTGAGGCGCGTGGTCGGATCGACGCGCAGCACGTTGCCGATGGCCGTCTGATCCGCGCACTCGTTCTGGCTGATCACCGACGCGAAGCCGAGACCCAGACGCACGAAGCCGGCGGTTCGCGCCGCACCATCGACGCCGAGATTCACGGACACCCCGCCCGCATCCTGCGTGAACGCGCGCGCGAGCACGGGAGAGCCGTCGAGCGAAAGGAGCATCGTGACCCGGCCGCCGTCGCCGCGCACGTAACCGCCGTCGAATTGCACTGTGGCGTCGCTGATCGGCACGCCGGCGGGCACGGGCAGAAAGAATTCGCGGCGCGTGTCGGGCGCATTGAGCGTCACGCTTTCGAGCAGGCCGAGTTGCCGCAAGGTCACGGTGCGCGTTTCCGGCACATCGAGGCCGAGACGCTCGAAAGCGCTCGCCGCCTGCGTGCCCGGCGCGTCCGTCGTCGCGCCGAGGGCCGCATCCTGCAGGCCCGCCAGGAGCGTAGCGCACGTGAAGAGTGAAGCCAGCACGGCACGCAGGCCGCGCCGGTCGATGATGTCGTTGAGCAAAGTTGAGTGACTCGAAATTGACGCAACGAGGCGGGATGGCCGCGAAGGAGGAATGTGCACGTCGCGCGCGTTCGCCCCGGTTGCGTGAGACAGGATGCCGGGCGTCTATGCGAGCGCCTCGCGCACGGCACGCGCCGCAGCGTTCATTCCGCGCGGCGTCGCAGGATTGAATTCCTCGAAGGGCCGGCCCGCGAGCGCCGCGACGATGCGCGCCGACGCGCGCCCATCGCCGTACGGATTGATGCTGCGGGAGAATGCCGCACGGGCGCGCTCATCGTCGAGAAGCAAATGGACGGCGGCGGCGATGGTGTCGCTGTTGGTGCCGACGAGCACGGCGGTGCCGGCATCGACGGCTTCGGGACGCTCGGTCACGTCTCGCATCACGAGCACCGGCTTGCCGAGCGCCGGCGCTTCTTCCTGCACGCCGCCCGAGTCGGTGAGGACGAGCGTCGCGCGCTGCAGGAGCCGCACGAAGCCGAGATAGTCCTGCGGCGCGATCAGAAACACGTTCGGCGCGGCACCGAGCGCGCTGGTCACGGTTGCACGCACGTTCGGATTCAGATGCACGGGATAGACGATCTGCACGTCCGGGCGCCTGGCGAGTCGCGCGAGCGCCGCGCAGATGTCGCGCAGCCCTTGCCCGAAGCTTTCGCGCCGGTGGCCGGTGACGAGAATCAGATGCTTCGATGGATCGAGGAACGAAAAGCGCGCATCGAGTTTCGCGCGCAGCGCGGGGTGCGTATCGATGCGCTTCGTGACGGCATGCAGCGCGTCGATCACCGTGTTGCCGGTGACGTACGCGCGCCCGTGCAGCGTCTCCTTCCTGAGGTTTTGATGAGAGCGCGGGGTAGGAGCGAACATCAGGTCGCTCATGACATCGACGACGCGCCGGTTCATCTCTTCCGGCCACGGCCGGCCCATGTCGCCGGTGCGCAGGCCCGCCTCGATATGCGCGACCGGCACCTGCCGATGAAACGCGGCCATCGCGGCGGCGGTCGCGGTGGTCGTGTCGCCGTGCACGAGAACGCGGTCGGGCTGTTCTTTGGTGATGACGTCATCGATCGACGCAATCAGACGCGAAGCCAGCCCGTTCAGGCTCTGGTTCTCCGACATGACCGCGAGATCGTGGTGCGGCGTGATATCGAACAGTTCCAGCACTTGCTGCAGCATCGAGCGATGCTGGCCGGTCACGCACACGACGGAACGCACATCCGGTTCCGCTTCCAACGCCTTCACGAGGGGTGCCATCTTGATGGCTTCGGGCCGCGTCCCGAAAATGGAAAGTATCGTTTTTCGCTTCGTGTTCATGGGTCCTGACGACTGCACAATTCGTAAGAAATCGATTGTATTCAGACGTTTAGGACCACCCCTCAACTAAAATGTAAAAAAGTCTAACGAGAGCTTTATGCGAGCGTTTGGCGAGTTTTTGTCCAGCTTTAAGCGGCTCTTTTTACCTAACCAGTTAGACATCCCAAGATTTGGGGCGACATCGCGGGCTACATGGCGGCGGGCGCTTTCTTCCTACGAAATGTCGTCGATCTCGATATCGAGCAATGCCGAACTCATCGACTTGCCGTGCGCGTCCAGCGCGAGCGAACGCGTAACGCCGCCACCGAGCGCGTGACCTAGCACAAAGTTAAACGCGTTCAGCAGCGGCAGTTCATAGCGCACGACTTCGCCCTTCACGACATCGGCGAGATGGATCTTCACGCGCTCCGGCGTCAATTGTTCACGCAGATGCGCGTAGTGCTTCGCATCGAAGCAGATCACCGAGACATTCAGCGTGTTGCCCTTGTCGCCGGCGCGGCCGTGTGCCAGTTCACGCAGTTTCATCGCTTGCCTCCACGAATTCGAATATCGGATTCACATGCTCGCGCGCGAGCAACACGGATTGCACCGCGATGACTTCGCGCGTCGCCTTCGTCACGCCGCCGCCGCCCGCCGGTCCGTTGGTATAGAGCGTCTCGACCTCGTTGCCGATGCGCGCCGCTTCCCTCGCGCTCGATACGCGGCCCGCGACGCGCACGCGCACTTCGTAGGGATCGTCGCGTTGGGCGCCGAGCGTGTCGCCATAGAGCGCGTTCACGCCGATCAGATCGAAGCGCAGTTCGCTCGTGTCGACGCCCGTGATCGCGAGGCGCTCGCGCACGATATCCAGCGCGAGCCGCGCGCGCGCCACCGCGTTCGGGCCGCCGTAGGAGATTTGCCCTTCGCCGATGTAGCCGTCCGCATATGCGACCGAGACCTTGAGCGTATCGGTGCGCGGGTTGCCGCGTCCGCCCGTCACGCGCACGCGATCCTGCGCCTCCTGCGCCGCGCGCACCTGCGTGAAATCCGCGACGACATCCGGCTGAAAGTAACGGCCCGGATCGTGAATCTCGTACAGCAGTTGTTCCTTGCACGTGGCCTCGGTCACGCCTCCGCCCGCCTGCGCGACCTTCGTCACGACGACCGCGCCATCTGCGCTCACCTCGCCGATCGGAAAGCCGAGACGCGCAAGATTGCCGACGTCCTTGCAGCCGGGATCGGCGAAATAACCGCCCGTCACCTGCCCCGCGCATTCGAGCAGATGGCCGACGACGGTCGCCTGCCCGAGCGTGTTCCAGTCGTCCATGCGCCAGCCGAATTCGTGAATGAGCGGCGCCGTGAACAGCGACGGGTCGGCGACACGCCCCGTCAGCACGATATGCGCTCCCGCCGCGAGCGCCGCGACGATCGGCGCCGCGCCGAGATACGCATTCGCTGACACGATTCGCTCCGCATACGCGCTGACATCGTCGCCGGATTCCTCGAAACGCAGCGACGAACGAAGGACGACATCAAGCACGTCGTCGCCCGTGACCGCGGCGATCTTCAGTCCATGCAGGCCCAGTTCGCGCGCGATCTGCGCGGTCTTGCGCGCCGCCGCGCGCGGATTGGCCGCGCCCATGTTCGAGATGATGCGCACGCCGTTCTTCGCCGCGACCGGCAGCACGGCGCGCATGCGCGCTTCGAGCAGCGGATCGTAGCCGTGGTCCGGATCGTTGCGGCGCGCCTGCTGCGCAATCGCGATCGTGCGTTCGGCGAGGCATTCGAACACGAGATAGTCGAGCGCGCCGTGTTCGGCGAGTTCGACGGCAGGCTCGATGCGGTCGCCCGAATAGCCTGCGCCCGCGCCGATTCTGATGGTGTCTTTCATGACGTCGTCCGTTCTTGATTAAAGCGGAAACACGCCGAGCACGACACACGCGATCGCCATGACGATCGATGCGCCGAACAGCAGCGGGAACGTGAACTTCTGATGATCCGCGAGATCGATGCCGCACAGGCCGACGACGAGAAACGTCGCGGGTGTGAGCGGGCTCACGGGAAAGCCGGTGGTCATCTGGCCGAGCAGCGCGGCCTGTCCGACATGCACCGCCGGCACGCCGAGTTGCGACGCTACTTCGGCGATCACCGGCAGCACGCCGAAGTAGAACGAATCGGGATCGAAGAGCATGGAAAGCGGCATCGACACGAGGCCGAGCACGACCGGAATGTGTCCGGCCATCGCGGGCGGCACGAAGCCGACCGCCGCCTGCGCCATCGCCTTGAGCATGCCGCTGCCCTGCATGATGCCGGTGAACACGCCCGCCGCGAGCAGGATGCCGGCCATCATCAGCGCGGCGCGCGCGTGGGCATCGACGCGTTTTCTCTGCATGTCGACGTTCGGGTAATTCACCATCAGCGCGATGCACAGGCCGACCATGAACATGATCGCGGGCGGAATCTTCTCGCCCATCACGACCATGGTGCCGAGCACGACGATCGTCAGCACGATGTTGAACCAGAAGTTCTTCGGGCGGCGCAGCGCCTGTTCCTCGGGCGTGAGTTCGCGCTTCGGCACGGGCATCGCGCCATTCGCGCTCGAATAGCCGAGCCGCTTTTCCTCGCGGCGGCCGAGCCACCAGGCCATGCCGAACACGAACGCGAGGCCGATCGCCTGCACCGGAATCAGCGGATTGAAGAGCGCCGAAATCGGCAGATGCAGCGAAGCGGACGCGCGGATCATCGGCCCGGTCCACGGCAGGAAGTTGATGCCCGCCGCCATCGACACCGCCGCCGCCAGCACGCGCCTGTCCATCTTCAGGCGATCGTAGAGCGGCAGCATCGCGGGAATCGTCACGAGAAAGCAGACCGCGCCGGAGCCGTCGAGATGGATCAGCAGCGCGAGCAGCGTCGTGCCCATCACGATGCGCGTGGGCTTCGTGCCGACCGCGCGCAGGATGCGGTCGATGATCGGATCGAGCGTGCCTGCGTCGGCGATGGTGCCGAAGTAGAGAATCGCGAACACGAACATGCCGACGACGGGCGCGAGACTCTTCAATCCGTCGATGACGAATTTGCTCGTCTGCAAGCCGAAGCCGCCGATCAGCGACGCGGCGATCGGCACGATGATGAGCGCGACGAGCGGCGACATGCGTTTGGAAAGTATCGCCCCGAGCAGGACGACGATGGTGGCGAGGCCGAGCAACGGCAGCATGAACGTGTCTCCGAATATTGTCTTTTGATGGAGTTCAGCGTAAGTTCGAAGCGGCGATAACACAATTGAAATGATTTGATCGCAGCTATCACAAACCATAATGGATCTGAACCTTCGCGATATCCGCGCGCTCGTCGCCGTGGCCGAGGCGGGCAGCTTCACGCGCGCGGCGGAACGTCTGCATCTCTCGCAGCCCGCGCTCACCGTGCAGATACGCCGGCTGGAAGACGCGGTCGGCGCGCGGCTTTTCGACCGCAATAGCCGCAACGTCGCGCTGACGCCGACCGGGCGCGAGTTGCTGCCGCTCTTGCGCAAGTCCTTGCGCGACATGGAGAACGTGCTGCGCGATGCACGCGCGATGGGCGAGGGAGAAAGCGGCACGATCCGCATCGCGTGCCTGCCGACCTTCGCGGCGAGCGCGTTGCCCGAACTGATCATCGGTATGAAGCGCGACGTGCCGCGCGTCGTATTTCAGATTCGCGATGTGGTGGCGAGCACCGTGAATGCGCTCGTGCGCAACGAGGAAGCGGATATCGGCCTGACCGGCGGCGACGTGCTCGATCCTTTGCTCGAAGTACTGCACGCGGGCGTGGACCGGCTCGTTGCCGTCTGTCCGAAGGAACATGCGCTGGCGAGGAAGCGCCGCGTGAGCTTAGCCGATCTCGCGCGCTCGCCGCTCGTGCTCACCGCTCCGGGCACGAGCGTGCGCGCGGTCGTCGACGCGGCGCTCAGCGAAACGCGCGACGCGCTCGATATCGCCTGCGAACCGACTTACATGATGACCGCCGTCGCGATGGTGCGCGGCGGTCTGGGCGTGACGATCCTGCCGGAAACCGCGCGCGAGGTGCGCGCGGAGCCGGGGCTCGTGGTGAAGGCGATTGACCACCCGGCGTTCGCGCGGCCGATCGCCATCGTGAAGAAGCGCGGCAGGACCTTGCCCGCCGTGACGGAGCGCTTCGTCGAACGCATGCGCGCGACGATGAACGCGCCCCGCTGAACTGCGCGCTTACTTTTCCATCGTCGCCATGTCGATCACGAAGCGATACTTCACGTCGCTCTTCAGCATGCGCTCGTACGCCTTGTTGATCTCGTCCATGCGAATCATCTCGATGTCCGACGTGATGCCGTGCTTGCCGCAGAAATCGAGCATCTCCTGCGTTTCCGCGATTCCGCCGATGAGCGATCCCGCGAGCGAGCGGCGCTTGAAGATCATGTTCATCACCGAAGGCGACGGATGCGGATGCTCCGGCGCGCCGACGAGCGTCATCGTGCCGTCACGCTTGAGCAGCGCCATGAACTGATCGAGATCGTGCGATGCGGCCACCGTGTTCAGGATGAAGTCGAAGCTGTTGGCGTGCGCCGCCATCTGATCCGGGTCCTTCGAGATCACGACTTCATGCGCGCCGAGACGCTTCGCGTCCTCGCTCTTGCCCGGCGATGTCGTGAAGAGCACGACATGCGCGCCCATCGCGGCGGCGATCTTCACGCCCATGTGACCGAGACCGCCCAGACCCACGACGCCGACCTTGTGGCCCTTCTGCACGTTCCAGTGGCGCAGCGGCGAGTAAGTCGTGATGCCCGCGCACAGCAACGGTGCGACCGCCGCCAGTTCCAGATTCTCCGGGATGCGCAGCGTGAACGCCTCGTCGACGACGATGGCCGTCGAATAGCCGCCGTACGTCACGCCGCCCGACTTCGCATCCGGCGAGTTGTAGGTCTGGGTGAAACTCGCGGGACCATCGCAGAACTGCTCCAGTCCTTCCTTGCAGGAGTCACACACGCGGCATGAATCGACCATGCAGCCGACGCCCGCAAGATCGCCGACCTTGAACTTCGACACGTCCGCGCCGACCTCGACGACGCGCCCGACGATCTCGTGACCCGGCACGACCGGATAGTTCGAGCCGCCCCATTCGTTTTTCGCCATGTGCAGATCCGAGTGACACACGCCGCAGAACAGAATGTCGATTCGCACATCGTTCGGACCGACGTCGCGGCGCTGGATTTCGAGCGGGCCGAGCGGTTTGTCGGCTGCGGATGCTGCATAGGAATACGCTTTCAGCATGATTGTGCTTTCCTCTTTGATTCGAATCTCGTGAACGGGATCGGCGCTTGCTCACCGCTTGTTCCCGTGGGGAACACGCGCGGCCGATATGAAACGCAGGATGGTTGTGTTGTGTGCGGCGGCGAACGTTCGCCGTCATGCTCCGCACGCGTTGCGAGCGACTTGCCGATGTCGCCGGTATTTCGGCGGCAACGCGCAACGTCATTACTGTATGCCTACCAGAAGAACTCTGCCGAAACGACGGCGCGATTATGCCCTTCGAAAGGATCGCATGATCGCGTCGCTGGAGAATTTGACAATCGCGCCCCTCTGTCGGCTCCCTGCCAAAGCAGGATTGTTCGACAGGCGTCCGGCGCATTAAGGTTGTCATGCGCGCGGAGACGACGAATCTTTTCGCGCGGCGCCGGGCGGCTCGCGCGCCCGGCGCCTTCATCCGATTCATTCGGGGACGCCGTGCGGCACGCAAGTTCCCGGCGCCGCCACTTTGAGAGAGCGAGACCATGAAGGCGAAGGCGATCACGGTGAGCATCGACATGCCGGGGGGCGCAATCAGCGCCGAGTTTCATATCGATACGGGGCGTCTCAGGATCCTCGAACGCGGCATGCTGCGCGTCGAGTTGTTTCCGCCGCATTCGTGGTTCACGGTGGCGTCGGTGGCCGGGAACAGCCGCTGGGGAACGCGGCCGCGCGAGGCGGATCTTTATCTCGTGGTCGAGAATTTCATCCAGCAGCGTTTCGGCATGATGGCGCAGCGGGGCGAGGCGTCGTGCGCGCAGTGAGATGCGCGTTCAGCGCGAACGCGCGCGCCGTGTGCGTTGGTAGAACCCGTCCGGTTTGGTGCGTACCCAATCGACGAAACTGCGTACCGCCTCGTGCGCCAGCAGCGCCTCGACGGACGAATAGCACTGCGCCAGTTCCTTCTCGGTAAAGAGCGCATGCAATTGCCGATGACAGATGCGATGCAGCACCGCCGTCTGCCTGCCGCCCTGCGACTTCGGCACGAGATGATGCAGATCGCGCTCCGCGGACGGCACCGCGCGCCCGCACAGCGCGCAGACTTCTTCCTGCGCCGGGTGATACCACGGCTCCGGTATGCGCTTCGCCATCGCGATCCTCGTTGGTTCTTTTCGAGTGTACGCTTCGTTGTTCGGTGACGTGCCGTATCGCCGGATTGTTCAATATACCGAAGGTTTTCTATCGCTGACTGCGCGCAGGCGGCCGATAACCCGGCACCTGATGCAACGCGCGATGACACGCCGCCGAAAGCGCGGCCAGCCGCTCGACGCTCGCGCGCATGTCCGCTTGCGTGCGCGTGATGGTCTCGCGCAATGCTTCCAGACGCGGCATGATCTGCTCCGCGATTGCACCGCCTTCGTCCTTGCTCCCGAGTAGCATTTCCGCATCCTCGCGCGCTTCACGCAATTCCATCACCGAGACCTTGTTCTGCGCGAGCAGACCGGCATAGCGCTCAGCCAGTTCGCCGAGACCCATCGACCGCATGCGTTCGACGAAATCGCGCGTCGACTGCAACGCGAGTTCGCCTGCGTCATAGGCCATGAATTGAACGTCGCTGATGGAGAGCGCGATGCGTCCTTCCGGGGTCGTGAATTCGAGCTTGGTCGGCATGATGTCTGATGCGCGCGAGTGAAGTTGCCGGCATTCTAGACAGCCCGGCGACGCGCGAATCTCGGAACAAAGCGAAAGCGCTATCGGGAATATGAAATGCGGCGTTTCGCGCATGCCGCGCTCATGCGTTTGGGGAATCGAAATGATTCACGCCGCCGCGCTTTCGCGTGACGCTATCAGCATCACGAGCTTGCCGATTCGCTCAGCGCGATCCGCCACGGCGCGCAGCGAAACAGCGCGTTTCCGTTTTGCTCAGCACGAAGCAGGCGAGGCTTTGGTCGCGCCTGTCAGCAGCAGTTCGATCAGATCGCGCACGCTGCGGATCGCCGCGCCGAACGGCAGCTTCTCGCGTCCACGGAAAAACAGCCCGTTGCCGACATCGCCGCGCAAGGCAGCGGCCAGCCGCGTGTCGATGCAGAAGTGGCCGAACTTCTCGATGCCGTCGCGCAGGCCGCACGCGCTCAGGCATTCGAGCGCCGACGGGCACGTCTGCTTGCGCGCGCCGATCTTCGTGCGGATGCGTTCTTCATTGCGCAGATAGCGCATGAGCCAGGGCGTCTTGACGGCGCGCGCGGGCAGTCCCGTCACGCTGACGAATTCGACGATATCGTCCGGCGTCGCCTCGACCAGCACGCGCTTGAAGTCGGGATGCGCGTCGCCCTCTTCGGTGACGGCGAAGGGCGTACCGATCTGCACGCCGTTCGCGCCCGCCGCGAGCCACTTGCGCACTGCTTCGTGACTGTTGATGCCGCCCGCGACGATCACCGGCACGTCTTCGCGCTTGAGTCCGAGCGCTGCGAAAGATGCATCGAGCTCCGTCAGCACGCGCTCGAAACCGAAGCGCTCGTCGTGCATGTCCGCGACGGCGGCGACGCCCAGATGGCCGCCCGCGTGCGCCGGATGCTCGATCACGATGGCATCGGGCAGGCGGCCCTTTTTCATCCACTTCTTGAGCACGAGCGTGACGCCACGGCTGTCGGAGAGAATCGGGATCAGCGCGATATCGCGGCCTGCGGTGAGATCGGGCAAGTCGAGCGGCAGGCCCGCGCCCATCACGATGGCGTTCGCGCCCTCGTCGCACGCGACGCGCACGTAATCCGCATGCGCGCTCACCGCCTTCATCACGTTGACGGCGATCATGCCGCGCCCTTGCGACAACTCGCGCGCCGCCCTGATCTCGCGTGCGAGCGCGATCAGGTTCGCGCGTTCGAGCGTCGGGCGCGAGTGGTCTTCACGGCACATCGCGAGCAGATCCTCGTGATGATGACGCAAGTCGATGCTCGCGATGGTGCCGACCGCGCCTTCACGCGCGACGCTGCCCGCCAGCCGGTGCGCGGAAATGCCGACGCCCATGCCGCCCTGCACGATCGGCAGAAGGCTGCGACCGCGAATCTTGAGCGGCGCGAAGGAATGTGCGTGAGAGGTCATGGGCGATTCGGTTTGATATGAATTCATGGTGTCCGGCTTGACGATCGCGACCTGCACGCGACTCGTGAGATTGAGCTTGCGCAGAATGTTTGCGCCTGCCGCCGCCTTGCGAATCGCGCTCGCGAGCGTTTCGGCTTCGATGCTCTTCAGCAGTTCTTCGGGATCGTAGCCGTGTCCATCATCCTCGACAAGGAGGCTGAAGTCGCGATCATTGACGATCGTCACGGTAATGCGTTGCGCTTCCGCGTGCTTGCGAATGAGGGTGTGCGCGATAGTTGCCACGCCTTCCTGAGACTTCAATAGCTTCTATTCAAGCCTTCTGCGAAGCCAGCGCAATGCAGCTCCCGGCATCGATCGAAAAGTGGATGGTCTCCCCGACCGGCGTCTTGTGCGACGGATGCACGCGCGCCAGCACGATCTGTTCGCCGATGCGAATCTGGAAATCGAGCGTTTCCCCGAGAAACACTTTCGCGGCGACAGTGCCGGTGTACACGTTGCGCGCGCTCAGGCCATCGAGCGATTCATGGACCATCACGTTTTCCGGGCGCACGGAGATCACGACTTCATCGCCGGGGCGGCACGACACCGCGTTCGCCACCGCGATCACGCCGATCGACGATTCGATCAGCACGTTGCCGTCATCGCCTTCGCAGTCGCGCACGCGGCCATCGATGAAGTTGGTCGTGCCCACGAAGTCCGCGACGAACTTGCAGTTCGGCAGATCGTAGATCGCGCGCGGCGCGGCTTTCTGCACGATCTGGCCATCTTTCATCACGGCGATTTCATGCGACAGCGCGAGCGCTTCTTCCTGATCGTGCGTCACGTAGATGGTCGTGATACGCAGTTCGCGCTGCATGCGCTTCAACTCGAAGCGCATCTTGTCGCGCAGTTTTGCATCGAGGTTCGAGAGCGGTTCATCGAGCAGCAACAGCTTCGGCTCCATCACGAGCGCGCGAGCGAGCGCGAGACGTTGCTGCTGGCCGCCCGACATGCGCGTCGCATCGCGGTCCGCGACATGATCGAGACCGACCGCCGTCAGCACGCGCATCACCTTTGCTTCGATCTCCCGCTTCGAGTATTTCTTCTCGCCCACTTCAAGCGGAAAGCTCGCGTTGCGAAACACCGTCATGTGCGGCCAGATGGCGTATGACTGAAACACCATGCCGAACTTGCGACGGTTCGGCGGCACGAAGGTGTCGTCGCGCGCGGAAAATACGGTCACGCCGTTCACGGAAATGGAACCATCCACCGGACGCTCCAGCCCGGCAATGGAACGCAACGTCGTCGTCTTGCCGCAGCCGCTCGGGCCGAGCAGCGTGAAGAGCTTGCCCTCGGGCACATCGAACGACACGTCGCGGGCCGCGCGCACGCGCACGTTGTTGCCATCGACATATTCGGTGTTCAGTCCTTGTACGTTCAGCACTTGCGTCTCCGATGGTGTTCGTTTCAGGCGTGGTTCGCTTTCACGCCGAACTTCGCGCCGATCCATTGCAGCAGCATGACGAGCGCGAGCAACGCGAGCACGAGCATCACCGAGAGCGCCGAGAGCTCCACGTATTGCCCGTTCTGCCAAAGCTCCCAGATCACGATCGACACCGTCTCCGAGCCGGGGCTGTAGAGCAGGATCGAACTCGACAGCTCGCGGATCGACACGATCATCACGTAGATCCAGCCCGCGAGCAGGCCCGGCTTCAGGAGCGGCAGCACGATGCGGAAGAACGTCGCGCTCCAGCTCGCGCAGCTCATCGCGGCGGACTCTTCGAGTTCCTTGTGAATCTGCACCATCGATGTCGTCGTGTAGCGCATGCCGTACGGCATGAAGCGCGTGATGTACGCGATCAGCAGAATCCACAGCGTCCCGTAGATGCCGATATCGACCTTCAGTGAAACGATCATGAACGACAGGCCGAGCACGAGCCCCGGGAACACGAGCGGCAGCGATGCGAGGTTGTCGAGCAGCCAGCGGCCCGGCAGCTTCGTCTTGATGACGATCCAGCAGATCACCGCGGACAGCAGCATGACGGCGGTCGCGCAGCCGAACGAGAGCAGGAGGCTGTTGACGACCGCGTGACGCAGCGTCGAGAGATGCAGGATGTATCCGTAAGCATCGAACGAAAGATGATGCAGCGCGGCGAGCGATGGCGTGCGGTAATACTTCTGCAGCGACGACCACAGCAGCACCGCGAACGGCAGCGCGACGATCAGCAGAAAGTAGACGACGAACACGCCGGCCGTCAGATAACGCCATTTACCGATGTCGACCACGCGCGGACGAAAGCCCTTGCCGCTCATCGTCGAATATTTGCCGCCGCCCGAGGAGACGCGCGATTGCAGATAGAGGCCGACCGAGGTGATGACGAGCAGCAGCATCGAGTAAGAGGAAGCGAGTCCGATCTGACTCGGATACTGCTCGATCGCCTCGTAGATCGACGACGTGAACACCTGCAGCTTCACCGGCAAGCCGATCAGCGCGGGCACTTCGAACGATTCGAGCGCGCGCACGAAGAGAATCAGCAGCGTCGAGACGATGGCCGGAAACGCGAGCCGCAGCGTGATGCGCCACATCGTCCGCGCGATGCCCGCGCCGCTCATCAGCGACGATTCCTCCAGCGACGGGTCCATGCCGCGAAAGGCGGCGGACATGAGGAGGAAGGCCATCGTCGAATAATGCAGGCCGTCGACCCAGATCATGCCGCCCATGCTGTAGATGTCGAAGAAAGGTTTCGTCACGCCGAACAGCGAGCCGAGCGCCACGTTGAGCACGCCGATTTTCGGGCTCGCGAGGAAGATCCACGCGATCGTGAAAAGGATGCTCGGGACGATCAGCGGGACGATGGTGATGGCGTAGAAAAACTTGCGGAAAGGCGTGTTGGTGCGCTCGATGATCCACGCGAGCACGGTGCCGATCGCGAACGACACGCAGGCGGCGCCGAACGCGAACTTGAGCGAGTTGAAGAGCGTGCGCAGCGTCTCGGAACTGCCGTACGCGAGCCTGTAATTGCCGAAGGTGAAGACGGCGGGGTTATCGGCGACTTGCGGCGTGAAGAAGCTCTGCCAGAAGAGGAACACGAGCGGGATCAGCGCAAGCACGCCCGCGATGACGACCGCGCCGCCGATCACGAGCCACTTCGCATCGAGCCGCGTGGAACGCGACAGGGCTGCTTTCATCGCATCGATTGTCAGTTCCAAGCGCGGCTCCCCCTCGAAGTGATCGACTGAGTTTCATCGGATGGAGCTCATCATAAACTTAGGTATCTAAGCAAATAAACCTGCGGAAAATACTGAGCGCGCGCTGGCACGGCGGGCGTTCTGTGCGGCGGAATGAAATCCATCGATAACCACGCTTTTTGACACCTGTGACCTCATCCCTTCGTTGTAGACTCCCGTACTCTCTCCCGACGGCTCAGAAAGCGCGACACCCTGTCGCATCGGGTTGATATGAAACAATTTTCCTAACATTCGCACCATCGCGAAAAAACGCGCGTGGCATGATCCTGACGCGGCGCAACGCCGTGCGGCGGCGTTCTTCCCCGGACGCTTCGATCATAGAAACCAGCGAATGCAATGAATGAAAATGCCCAACGTTTAGCAGTGCCATTGTTATCGGGGTTGATAGCCAGTCTCTGTCTTTCGGGATGCAAGCTGGAGGTGTTGGACTCGAAAGGCGTGATCGGCGCAGCGGAATCCTCGCTGATCGCCACCGCGACTTACGCCATGCTTCTTGTCGTGGTCCCGGTGATTCTGCTCACCCTGTTTTTCGCATGGCGCTATCGGGCGTCCAACAGGAACGCCACCTATGCGCCGAAGTGGGCGCACTCCACGGCCATCGAAGTGGTGGTCTGGGCCATCCCCACGATCATCATCCTGTACCTCGGCATCCTGACGTGGAAAACCACGCATGAGCTCGATCCGTACAAGCCGCTGGAATCGAACGTCAAGCCGATCAACGTCGAAGTCGTGGCGCTGGACTGGAAGTGGCTGTTCATCTATCCGGACCTGGGCGTGGCGTCGGTCAACCAGCTCGCGTTTCCGGTCGGCACGCCGGTGAACTTCCGCATCACGTCGGATTCGGTGATGAACTCGTTCTTCATCCCGCAACTGGGCAGCCAGATCTACGCGATGGCCGGCATGCAGACCAGGCTGCACCTGCTCACCGATCACGCGGGCGACTACGCGGGCATCTCGGCGAACTACAGCGGCAAAGGCTTCTCCGACATGAAGTTCCGCGCACTGGCGATGTCCAGCGCCGACTTCGACGCGTGGATCAAGAAGGTCAAGACCGCGCCCGAGAACCTGAGCATGGACGTCTACGCCGGCGTCGCACGCCCGAGCGAGAAGGTCGCGGTGCGCTATTTCTCGACTGTCGATCCGAAGCTGTTCAAGAACATCGTCGGCAAATACAACAACGGCCGCTTCGATGTGAATGGCGACAACTGTGTAACGAAGGGGTAAGCCATGTTCGGCAAATTAACGCTTGAGGCAATCCCGTACCACGAGCCCATCATCATGGGGGCGACCGTCTTCATGGCGATCCTCGCGCTCGGTACGGTCGCCCTTCTCACCAAACTCGGCAAATGGGGCTGGCTCTGGCGCGAGTATCTGACTTCGGTCGATCACAAGCGCATCGGCGTCATGTATCTCGTCGTCGCCGGGCTGATGCTCGTGCGCGGCTTCGCCGACGCCGTCATGATGCGCGCGCAGCAAGCCATCGCAATGGATTCGCCGGGCTATCTGCCGCCGCATCACTTCGACCAGGTTTTCTCGGCGCACGGCACCATCATGATCTTCTTCATGGCCATGGCGCTGCTGGTCGCGTTCTTCAACCTCGTCGTGCCCCTGCAGATCGGCGCGCGTGACGTGGCATTCCCGTTCATCAACTCGCTCTCGTTCTGGATGACGGCCGTGGCCGCCATTCTGATCAACCTGTCGCTGTTCATCGGCGAGTTTTCGGCAACGGGCTGGCTCGCGTATCCGCCGCTTTCCGAGACGCAGTTCAGTCCGGGCGTCGGCGTGGATTACTACATCTGGGCGTTGCAGTTGTCCGGCGTCGGCACGTTGCTGACGGCGGTGAACTTCTTCGTGACGATCGTCAAGATGCGCGCGCCCGGCATGACTTGGATGAAGATGCCGGTCTTCACGTGGACGGCGTTCTGCTCGAACGTGCTGATCATGGCGACATTCCCGATCCTGACCGTGGCGCTCGCGCTGCTCGCGCTGGACCGCTACATGGGCATGCACTTCTTCACGAACGACGGCGGCGGCAACCCGATGGTCTATCTGAACCTGATCTGGGCCTGGGGTCACCCCGAGGTCTACATCTTGGTTCTGCCCGCCTTCGGCATCTACTCGGAAGTGATCGCGACGTTCTCGAAGAAGCCGCTGTTCGGCTATCGCATGATGGTGTATGCGACGTGCTGCATCATGGTGCTGTCGTTCCTCGTGTGGCTGCACCACTTCTTCACGATGGGCTCGGGCGCGAACGTCAATGCCT
This sequence comes from Burkholderia sp. THE68, assembly GCF_009938265.1. Classification (NCBI taxonomy): domain Bacteria; kingdom Pseudomonadati; phylum Pseudomonadota; class Betaproteobacteria; order Burkholderiales; family Burkholderiaceae; genus Burkholderia; species Burkholderia sp. THE68. Next base: position 1,015,347 of record NZ_AP022319.1, on the reverse strand, counting down.
TCTTCGGCATTATGACGATGATCATCTCCATCCCCACCGGCGTGAAGATCTTCAACTGGCTCTTCACCATGTACCGCGGCCGCGTGCAGTTCACCACGCCCGTGCTGTGGACCATCGGCTTCGTCATCACCTTCACGCTCGGCGGCATGACCGGCGTGATGCTGGCGATTCCGGGCGCGGACTTCGTGCTGCACAACTCGCTGTTCCTGATCGCCCACTTCCATAACGCGATCATCGGCGGCGTGGTGTTCGGCTACTTCGCGGGCGTGCAGTACTGGTGGCCGAAGGTGTTCGGCTTCAAGCTCGACGAAAAGCTCGGCCGCAACGCGTTCATCTGCTGGTTCGTGGGCTTCTTCGTGGCGTTCGTGCCGATCTACATCCTCGGCTTCATGGGCGCGACGCGCCGCCTGAATCACTACGACAACCCGGCATGGCAGCCGTACTTCATCGTCGCCGCTGTCGGCGTGGCGATCATCGCGGTGGGCGTCGTGTTCCAGGTCGCGCAGATCGTGGTCAGTATCATCCGCCGCAATCAGCCTGCGTATCGCGACGTCACGGGCGATCCGTGGAACGCCCGCACGCTGGAATGGACCATGAGCTCGCCGCCGCCCGTCTACAACTTCGCGAATATCCCGGCTGTACGCGAACTCGACGATTTCGCCGATGCCAAGGAACACGGCCGCATCGATGCGCGTCCGTTCGGCGACATCCACATGCCGTCGAATACGAGCGCGGGTCTGGTGATCGGTCTGTTCGCGCTGGCGTTCGGTTTCGCCGCGATCTGGCACATCTGGTGGCTGGCTATCGTGGGTCTCGTCGGCATCGTCGCGACGGCGATCGGTTATAGCTTCCGTGAGAACGCCGGATTCATCATCCCGGCCGCGACCGTGAAGTCAACCGAAGAGCGCAATCGCCCGCCGAAAGCGCCCGCGAAGGCTGGCGCCGCGCGCGAACTCGAACTGGAGGCAATGTAATGTCGCAATCGACACTGTCCGCGCATCACGCGCACGAGCATGAGCACCAGTCGCATTCCGTGTTCGGCTTCTGGGCCTACCTGATGACCGACTGCGTGCTGTTCGCGTCGCTCTTCGCAACGTTTGCGATGTTCGCGATGCAGACGGCAGGTGGCCCGACGGCCAAGGATCTGTTCAACCTGACGGATGTCGCGTACGAAACGGCGCTGCTGCTCACGAGCAGCCTGACCTTCGGTCTCGCGATGATCTCCGCCACGCGCCGCAAGTCGGGCGCGACGCTCGCGTGGCTCGGCGTCACGGCGTTGCTAGGCGTCGGCTTCCTGTGGCTGGAGATGCACGAGTTCGCGCATCTCGTCGCCGAAGGCGCGGGTCCGCAACGCAGCGCGTTCTGGTCGGCGTTCTTTACGCTGGTCGGCACGCACGGCCTGCACGTCACCATCGGTCTGATCTGGCTGGTCGTGCTGGCCGTGCAGATCGTGCGCAAGCCGCAGATGAGCGAGCGCGATCTGCGCCGCCTCGCGTGCCTGAGCCTCTTCTGGCACTTCCTGGACATCGTCTGGATTTGCGTGTTTTCCTTCGTCTATCTTGGGAGCGTGGTCTGATGGCACATACGCATACCGAATCAAGCGATTTCCCGCACGTCACGGTGCGCGGCTATCTCATCGGCTTCGTGCTGGCTGTCGTGCTGACCGTGGCTTCGTTCTGGGCCGCGACCTCGGGCGCGTTCAAAGGCGAAGGCGCGATGGTCGCGCTCGCGGTGCTCGCCGCGATACAGGTCATTGTGCATGTGGTGTTCTTCCTGCACGTGAACGCGTCGAAGGGACAACGCTGGCACGCGATGTCGTTCGCTTACACCATACTCATGTCGTTGATCCTGATCGTCGGCACGGTGTGGGTGATGCATAACGTGCATATGCTGATGATGGCGCGATAACCCGTTCGGATTCTTCGAGCGATCGAAAGGCGGCCCCGTTACAGGGGCCGCTTTTTTTCGTCCCTGCACGAATTCGGCATCCGATGAAGAATCTTGACAATTCTCGCGACGAGGCAGAATATTTGTCCATAATTTGATTTACACATCCACAATATGGACAAGGAGACGCGATGAGCGCGCCAAAGCCCGCGGCGGACGCCATGACGCCGTATCAACTTCCCTTCCCGAAAGAAGCACAAAAAGAAATCGTCATCGGTCATGCGATTCCGACCGACGAGCGCGAATGGGTTCCGCAAGCCGAAAACGTCTGGTTTCGCCCGCTGTGCCTGAATGTATCGACCGGCTACTGGATGAACCTCCTGCGCGTGCGCAAATCCGGCGTGCTGTCGCGTCATCGTCATCCGCAAGCGGTGCACGGCATGGTGCTGAAGGGCCGCTGGCGGTATCTGGAACATGACTGGGAAGCGACTGAAGGCAGCTATGTCTTCGAACCGCCCGGCGAAACCCACACGCTGTACGTGCCCGAAGACGTGGAAGAGATGATCACGTACTTCCAGGTGAACGGCGTGATGTTCTATTGCGACCCGTACGGCAACTACACCGGCTACGAAGACGTGTTCACCAAGGTCGACATGTGCCGCAAACACTACGAGGCCGTTGGTCTCGGCGCGGATTTCGTCGACCAGTTCATTCGTTGATTACCCAAACCACCTCTAACAGACTCACAAGAGCATTCGGAGGAGACAACATGTTGGAAAAATCACCGCGCCTGAAGCGCGTTCAGATCGTCGCGATCACGTTTTTGATGCTCGCGGGCATCGTCAATTATCTCGATCGCAGCACGCTGTCGATCGCGAATCACTCCGTTACGCAGGAACTCGGGCTGTCCGCGTCGCAGATGGGCCTGCTGCTCTCCGCGTTCTCGTTCGCGTATGCGTTCTCGCAGTTGCCCATCGGCGCGATGCTCGATCGCTTCGGCGCGCGCGTCATGCTCGGCCTCGGGATGTTCGTGTGGTCGGTCGCGCAGTTGTTCGGCGGGCTCGTGACGAACCTGCATCAGTTCCTCGCGGCGCGCATCGCGCTCGGCATCGGCGAAGCGCCGCAGTTTCCCGCCGGCGCGAAGGTCGTGTCCGAGTGGTTCGCGCAACGCGAACGCGGCAAGCCGACCGGCATCTTCGTCACCTCATCGACGATCGGACCCGCGCTCGCGCCGCCGATCCTCACCGTGCTGCTGCTCAACTTCGGCTGGCGCAACATGTTCGTGATCATGGGCGTGCTCGGGATCGCGGTGTCGATCGGCTGGTACATCGTTTATCGCAATCGCCGCGATGTGAAGCTCGAATCGCAGGAACTCGCGCATCTCACCGAAGGCGAGCCCGCGCAGCGCGCGGAACGCAACATGACCTTCGCGGAATGGCGCGGCCTGTTCGGCAAGGCGACGACGTGGGGCATGATCTTCGGCTTCATGGGCGTGATCTACATGGTGTGGCTGTATCTCACCTGGCTGCCCGCGTATCTCGAACATGAGCGCCATCTGACGATCGCGAAGACTGGCTGGGTCGTGACGATTCCGTATCTCGCAGGCACGCTCGGCATGCTGTCGTCGGGCTTCATCGCCGATGGTCTGATGGCGCGCGGCGTCGCCCCGATCCGCAGCCGCAAGTGGCCGATCTGCTCGGGTCTCATCGGCGGCGCGCTTTTCACGGTGCCGGCCGCGTTCACGCCGAATCTCACGCTCGCGATCGTCTATCTCTCCGCCGCGATGTTCTTCGTCAACATGGCGAGCGGCGCGGCATGGGCGCTCGTTTCCGTCGCCGCGCCGCGCCACATGGTCGCGTCGCTCGGCAGTATCCAGAACTTCGGCGGTTACTTCGGCGGCTCGTTCGCGCCGTTCATCACCGGCCTCGTCGTCGACAAGACGCACTCGTTCGTGAACGCGTTCCTGATCAGCGCGGGCGTCGCGTTCGCCGCCGCGCTCGTCTACATGTTCGTCGTGCGCGCGCCGATCGAAGACGCCGAACAGCAAGCCGCACCCGTTCCCGTCGTCTAAATCACAACGTTATGACTTTTCAGGCTGATCTCTTCAAGGGCAAGACCGTCGTCGTGACCGGCGGCACGCAGGGCATCGGCGCGGGCATCGCGCAACAGTTCGCCGCGCTCGGCGCGCGCGTGATCGCGGCCGGCCTCGCGCCGACCGTAGCCCAACGTGACGCACTCGGCGATGGCGTCGAACTCGCCGCGCTCGATGTCGCCGATGCCGCCAGCGCCGCCGCGCTGTTCGCCACGCTCGACGCGCTCGACGTGCTCGTCAACTGCGCGGGCATGATCCGTCGCGGCGACGAGCACGACATCGAAACGTTCGAGCGCGTGATCGCCGTGAACCTCAACGGCACGATGCGGATGTGCGCCGCCGCGCGTCCCTTGCTCGCGAAGAGCAAGGGTTCGATCGTCAACACGGCGTCGATGCTGACGTTCTTCGGCGGCGGGCTCGTGCCCGCGTACAGCGCGAGCAAGGGCGGCGTCGCGCAACTGACGAAGTCGCTCGCCATCGCCTACGCGGCCGATGGCATCCGCGTGAACGCCGTCGCGCCCGGCTGGATCGCGACGCCGCTGACGCAAGCGCTCCAGGAAGACGACGGCCGTTCGCAGGCCATCCTCGAACGCACGCCGATGAAGCGCTGGGGCTTGCCGGAAGACGTCGCGCGCGTGACGGCGTTTCTCGCGTCGCCGGCGGCGTCGTTCATGACCGGCGCGATCGTTCCCGTCGACGGCGGCTATCTCGTGGCATGATTCGCAGCATCATGCTGACCGACACCACCGCTCTCGACGCCGCCAAAGCCAGCGGCACCGCCGCCTTTTCGAAGTTCATGGCGGTGCTGCAGGTCATCGCCGATGCCGACGAGCCGCCGAGCATCGCGCGGCTCACGGCGGCGAGCGGCTATCCGCGTCCGACGGTGTATCGCATCGTCGGCGCGCTGATCGCGGAGGGGCTGGTGGTCGAGAGCGCGCGCGGCGGCTGTTACGCGCTCGGCCCGCGCCTGATGTCACTCGCGAGCCGCAGCTGGGAACGCTCGGACTTGCGCATCGCCGCCGCCGACGCGCTGCAGACCTTGCGCGACGCCACCCAGGAAACCGTGCACCTCGCGGTGCGCAGCGGCTCGGAGATGGTGTACGTCGAAAAGCTCGAAAGCCCGCACGCGGTGCGCATGGCCTCGCGCATCGGCACGCGCGTGACGCTCTATTCGAGTTCCGTCGGCAAGGCTTATCTGTCGACGCAGACGCCCGCCGAACGCGATGCGCTGCTGCAAGGCATCGCGTTCGAGCGCTTCACGCCGAATACGATCGTGGAGCGCGCCGCGCTCGACGCCGAACTCGACGCGACCCGCGCGCGCGGCTACGCGGAGGACCGCGAGGAAAACGAGGCGCAGATTTTCTGCTACGGCAGCGCGATCGTCGGCGCGAACGGTGCGACGCTCGGCTGCGTGAGCGTCAGCATTCCGCTGTTCAGAAAGTGCGCGACGCCGCTCGAAACGTACGTGATGCCGCTCAGGGAAGCGTGCCGTGCGATCGCGGAGCGCATGAGCCCCGGCACGCGCTGATGAATTATCGTCGCGCTGTCGCCGCGTAGTGCGCGATGAGCGTCGGCAAGCGCGGCAGCGTATGCGGCCAATGCGTCGCTTCGCGCGCGAGACGCGCCGCGAGACTCCTGCAACTGAACTGATCCGCTGCAAGCCGCACGATCACCTTGCGCGCGATCTTCCATACATCGACATTCGGCGCGATCTCCTGCGCCACGCGTTCGATGCGTTCCACCGCCCTCGACAACAGCACCGCGCGCGACGCGATGCGCCCGTGCCCCGCGCTGAACATGTGCTCGGCGGGCGCCTTGCCGATCGCGCCGAACAGTTGCGCCACGCCCACGCCGTGCCGCGCGTGCGGCGACGCGAAGCGCTCGGCCTCGCGCCGATACGTCGCTTCGACCCGCACTTCATGATGCGTCGCGTTCGTCGCGGGCCGGCCGTGTTCGAGATGCGCGCGCGCCGCCGCCTTGTGATCGCCCGACATGAGCGCATGCGACACGCCGACGAGAAAATCACGCTCGTGCGCGGCGAAGATCATCAACGGGTTATCGGCTTCCAGGACGATCTGGCCGCGCGTCCCGGGCTCGATGCTCACGCGCGCGCCCGCCGCATCGAGCCCCGCGTGATATACGCCAACATCGAGCGACATTTCGAAGAACGCTTCGATGAGCGTCGCGAGGACATCGGCCTGATCGAGCCCGCATGACGCAAGCGCGTCCGCATCCGATAGCGCGGCGGTTTCGATCGCGCGCGTGGTCAGCACTGCGTCGTTGCAATAGTCCCACAGCACTTCGGGCACGGCGAGGCGGTCGTCGTCGCGCAGGCGATAGCGCAAATAGCTCTGATCAGCGGCGCGCTGGCGCAAGTCGATCATCGCGTCGACGCTTTCACGCGCCCGCCGCACCCATTCCACCGGATGCATCTCGCGCGCCTGCGCCGAGCGCCGTTCCGCGAAACGCGCCGCCGCGAGCGCGAGATCGAGATCGTCGTCGAGTTCGGCGCGGGTGTCGGCGCGCAGCAGCGTTACACGCACCGGCGTCTCGCCGATGCGCGCCGCATGTGTCTGCTCCGCGATGCCCGAACGCAGCGGCACATCGCTCAACCCGGTGAGGTCGAATGAAAGTGCGGCGGGAAACGTCGCCCTGCAAGCCGCGCGAAAGGCGGCCGCGTCATAGGGCGTGAACAGTCCGTCGACTTCGTGCAAGGCGACGCGCACTGCCGTCTCCGCGAGCGCGGGATGACGCGCGAGCGTCCCGGAAGCGTTTTCCAGCACGCGTGAGAGTTGCGAGAGCGCGGGCACGCCTGCGCCGAGCGGCGCGGCGCGCGCACCGTGGGACGCGAAGAAGCGCGCCACGCGGGTGATCGCGGCGCCGTCGCTGGTCAGCTGGCTTTCGTGGACGAACGCCCGGCCAAGCCGCCAGAGCGTCGCGAGTCGTCGGACAGACAAATTCAGGCTCGCTGAAAGTGAGTTGAAACCGCTGAAAGACTGCGATGCCGCGCTGCGTGGCATCCGGATTGCTCGATGTGTAACACGATTCGGCGGAACCTGCACGCGGATCAAGCGAATCGTTCTTTGCGCTCGACCGTACTTTTTTGCTTCGGTATCCTGCTTATATCTTCATTCCGGCATCTCTTGCTCATGACGTTCGTCAACGATTCCGGCTTCACTTCATTGCAGAAAGCGCTGGCCGGGCAACCCGGCGTGCGTAGTTTCGTCATCGCTCACGAAGACCGTATCGTGTTCGAGCATTATCGGTACGATGTCGACGCGCAAAGCCCGCAGGACATCAATTCGGTCACGAAGACGGTCGTCGGACTCGCGGTCGGCGCGGCGTTGCGCGCAGGTTTGCTGCCGCCGCTCGACACACCCGTTTGCCACCTCCTGCCGCAGATGCGCTTATACGGCTTCGATCGCCGCGTGCAGCGCATCACGCTGCGGCATCTGCTGACGATGACTTCCGGCTTCGAATGGGATCAGAGCGTCATCGACGAGTGCGTGCTCGGCCCGTGCGAGCGCTTTTCCCGCGAAGGAAGCCGGCTGCGCTTCGTCCTGGCGCGGCCGATCGCGCAGCCCGGCATGCGCTTCGAATACGACTCACACGCGATGCTGTTGCTGTCGCTCGTCATCGAATCCGCTACGAAACGCACGCTCGAGTGCTACGTGCGCGACACGCTGTTCGCGCCGCTCGGCATCGCGAGTTGTGAATGGATCAGCGACGAGGATGGACATACCTTCGGCGGCCGCGGCCTCACGTTGCGCACGCGCGACATGATCAAAATCGGGCAGTTGATGCTGCATCGGGGCGTGTGGCGCGGCGCGCGGCTCATCGACGCAACGTTCATCGATGAAGCCACCGCCGTGCATAGCGATGGCGGCCCGCCGATGGACGACGCGCAATACGGCTATCTCTGCTGGATCGATCCGCGCTATGTGTTCGCCGCCGGATACGGCGAGCAGTTCATCTTCGTCGCGCCACGCGAGCGGATCGTCGCGGCCGCGACCTGCGACAACGACGACACGCTCAAAGGCGTGCGCGACTTGTTTGCCCGGCATGTGCTGGGCGCGTCGTGACCGGCACGGCAATAGCCTGCTTTGAGCAGCAATAAATCCTGCACATTCCGAAACAAAAATGCCCTGCGCTTCAGTTCGCAGCGCGTGTTGCGTTGACTGTATCTTTTTGTCGATACGTACTTCGGATTAATTTCGATACGGTATCTTATTAAAGCGGTAGGCTACAACGTATCAATATCAAGAACGAGGTCGATTCGCGCGCCCGTGCACGAAGACCATAAAGATAAATCGAGAGAGGCGCCATGCAACACCCTTCCGAAGCCCCGATGGCGAAGGCGATGTACATCCTTGGCCAGATCGGCGCGATCATCTGCCATGAACGCGGGCCGCGCCCGCAAACCGCTGTGCTGACGAGGATGGCATCGCGGCCCGCCGAGGGTTTCTCTATCGCGGTCGCGCGAATGAACGAGATGTGCCCGCCGCGCCGCGGCCATCGACGCGCGTTGCTGCAATGGAAGCACAAGGAAATCCGCCGTCTGAGCCGGATGCTGCCCGATCCACTGCCGACGGCCGCGTCCGCGCACTCGCAGATGCCGTTCTGGGCCGGCTATTGTCAGTATTGGGAAGACATACTCAAGGAACACGTTCAGCGCGACATCGATCAGCTTGCGCTCAAGCTCGACGACATTCAGCGCAAGCGCGCCGATGCGTGATCGCCCTCGCCCTCCCGCATCGAGAAATAGTCCTGCAATATCGCGATCATTCCGTCGAGTTCCGTCGGCTTGACGAAGTAGCCGTTGAAGCCGGTGCGTTGCGCGCGCGTGAGGTCTTCGGGGTCGGTGCGGCTCGTATGCGCGATCAGCAGCATCGACAGATCGATCGCGCGAATCGCTTCGGCGGCTTCCCAGCCGTCGCCGAGCGGCATCATCAGATCGAGCAGGATCACGCCCGGCCGCCATTTGCGCGCGAGCGACACGGCGTCGAGCCCCGTGTGCACCGCGCGCACGGTGAACGCGGCGTCCTCGAGCGCAAGACAGATTGCGCGCGTCGCCTCCAGATCGTCATCGGCGATGAGCACGCGCGGCTCGTCGGGGCGCGTTGCGCGCGGCGGAATCTGCCACAGCGCTTGCGAAGGAACACGGTCGTGTCGTTGCATCGTTTTGGCCTCGGAATGGACGGAGATGAGAGCAACGATCATTCCCTCGCGGGTCGCTGAAGGCGCAGCGCCAGGCGGGGTGCGGTCCGCCGACGTTACACTTCGGGATTACCCGGTGGCTGTCGCGGCGCGCCGGTTCACGCGCGCCGTGCAGGATCTGCACCGCCGTGGCTCGTGCGGCGGCGATGGTGCATTCATCTCCAATACGAGAGGCTAATCGATGTTCGTCGTGTATTGGCTCGGCGGCAACCCTGATATCGAAGGCGCGGCGCACTTCAAACGGTTCGATGAGAACGCGCTTTCCGATGCGCTGCGCTTTGCGGAGGCGTTGCGCCGCCGCCAGTCCGATGGCGAAGATATCGGCTTCGTCACGCTATGCAGTGAAAACCCGCATTCGGTCGGCAAGCCTGGCGTCGCGGATCCGCCTGCCGGTTATGACTGGAAAAAACGCCGCCGTTAAGTTCCTGCCTAAAAAATACCAGCGTGCGCGCTCATTCGCGCCTAAGTCTGCACGACGATCATCCTGTCTGAACGAACCAGACCGGAGACGCATCATGTACAAGCACATCCTCGTCGCAGTAGGCACGAGCCTCAGCGAAAGCGCTTTGACCACCGCCATCACACGCGCCCGCGCCTGCAACGCGCGTCTGACCGCGCTGCATGTCGTCGATCAGACGCCGTGGTGGGCCGTCGTCACCAGCGACAGCGATCCGGACGAAACGCTCGGCGTCATCGACGATCACGCGCGCGCCGTGACGCGTTATGCGGCGCGGCTGATCGACAGCGCGGGCATCGACGGCATCGCGCGCAGCGTCACGCAGCCGCTCGACGGCACCAGCGTCGGCGCGTTGATCGCGAAGGAGGCGCAAGCGGCGAGCGTTGATCTCATCGTGCTCGGCGGCGAAGCGGACACCGGCTGGCGGCACGGCGAAGCGCGTCTGCGCGATGTGGTGTGTATGCACGCGCGCTGCGACGTGCTGATCGCGGCGCACGCGCCGGCGCCCCTTTATGCGGAAAAGGACATGGAGTCGATCGAGGCGCGCTTCGCCGCTTCGCAGGGCCGCGCGCAAGCGCGCGCATCGCATCGTCAGAGCGCGCCGCGCAAGTGAGCCGCAAGCTGCACGATGCCGATCGAAATCTGCTTCTCACGTTTCGGATCGAGCCGGCCGACCGGCACGCTCGTCGATACCGCGACGCGCTTGCCCGCCGGCGTCATCCCGACGAAGGCCGCGAAACACGCGAGTCCCTCGGCGACCTCCTCGCGCTCGACCGCGAGCCCGCTCGCACGGATCGCCGCGAGTTCGCGTAACAGCGCCGCGCGCCGCGTAATGGTGCGCGGCGTGACCGCTTCGAGACGCTCGGGCAGACGTTCGACGACGGCTTCGTCGCTCATGCCGGCAAGCAGCGCCTTGCCGAGCGCGCAGCAATGCGCGGGCAGACGCGAACCGAGATCGGAGACGAGCCGCACCGGACGATGCGCGTCCTCGCGCGCGATATAAACCACCTGCACGCCGTCGAGCACGGCGAGTTGGACCACCTCGTTATGCTTGTTGATGAACGCGCCCGCGCCTTCGCGGAACGCGGCCTGAAGCTTGTCGTGACGCACGTACGCGTTGCCGAGCTCGAACAGGCCGACGCCGATCATGTAGCCGTCGTCGCGCTTGTCGATCCATTGCATGCGCGCGAGCGTTTCGAGCATCAGATACAGCGTGCTGCGCGACAGGCCGGTCTGTTCCGCGAGCGTGGCGGCGCGCACCGGCTTGGCAGCGGCGGCGAGCGCTTCGAGAATGTCGCTCGCGCGGCGCAGCGCGGGGACGTCATAGGTCTTTTCCATGGGTGGATCTTCCAACAGGTTGGACATTTAATCAACCTGATGGACACTGCCCCGCACGCGGGCTACGATCGGCTTTCCTTTCCCGCCCGTCATTCGCATTCATGCAAACCGTCAACGTCTCCTCCTGTCTGCCCGAAGATTTCGCCGATGCCGTGCTGATCGGCCGCGTCTGGCGTCCCGCGCCTGTGAACGGTCCCGCTGTCGTCGCGGTGCGCGGCGGCGAAGTGTTCGACATCACGCGCGCCGCGCCGACCACCGCCGATCTCTTCGATAGCGCCGACGCACTCGAAATAGCCCGGAACGCGGAAGGCGAGCATCTCGGCGGCGTGCAGGACCTGTTGCAGGCAACGCTCGATGCGTCCGCCGATGGCCCGCGTCTGCTCGCGCCCTGCGATGTGCAGGCGGTGAAGGCGTGCGGCGTCACGTTCGCGGTGAGCTTGCTGGAGCGCGTGATCGAGGAACAGGCCGGCGGCGACGCGAGCCGCGCGCAGGAAGTGCGCGACACGATCAACAAGCTGATCGGCGCGGATCTCTCGCAGATCAAGCCCGGTTCGGAAAGCGCGGCGAAGCTGAAGGCGGAGCTTGAGCGTCGCGGCGCGTGGTCGCAGTACATGGAAGTCGGCATCGGGCCGGATGCGGAAGTGTTTTCGAAGTCGCAGCCGATGTCATCGGTCGGCTTCGGCGCGGATGTCGGCCTGTATCCGACATCGCAATGGAACAACCCGGAGCCGGAGATCGTGCTCGCGGTGAATGCGCGCGGCGAGATCGTCGGGGCTACGCTCGGCAACGACGTGAACCTGCGCGATATCGAAGGCCGCAGCGCGCTGTTGCTCGGCAAGGCGAAGGACAACAACGCGTCGTGCGCGATCGGGCCGTTCGTGCGTTTGTTCGATGAGCGCTTCACGCTGGATTCGGTGCGCGGCACGAGCGTGTCGCTGCGCATCGAAGGCGCGGACGACGGTTTCGTGCTCGAAGGCGTCAGCCACATGAGCGAAATCAGCCGCGATCCGGCCGATCTCGTCACGCAGACGCACGGCGCGCATCATCAGTATCCGGATGGCTTCATGCTGTTTCTCGGCACGATGTTCTCGCCGATCAAGGATCGCGATACGGCGGGCGGCGGATTCACGCACCATCTCGGCGATGTCGTGACGATCTCGACGCCGAGCCTCGGCGCGCTCGTCAATACGGTGAGGCTCTCGACGGAAATCGAGCCGTGGACGTTCGGCGTGAGGGCGTTGTATCGGAGTCTTGCGACGCGGGGGTTGTTGGGGAAGGCGGGGGAGTAAAGTCAGGGGCGTCTCACGCCCCCCCAAACCGAAACCCCTTCGCCTGCCCTTTCGTCACCAGTTGCACCGGCGTCTCCATATATGGCGACAAATCCCTCTGCCGCCGCTTCTCGAGCAACGCCTTCACCGCCACATCGACACCGAACACCGCCTGCCGCGCGCCGAATTGCTCAACGGTCGCAAGCAGGCGGCCGTCGTCCAGCATCGGCTGCACGGCTTCGATGTTGTTGTAGCCCGTCACCAGCACGCGGCCTTTCTTCCCGGCGATGCGGATCGCGTCGATTGCGCCCATCGCGATGTTGTCGTTCGCGCAGAGCAGGCCGCGCACGTCGGGATGCGCGTAAAGCATCTGCAGCGCGATCGACTTGCCGCTCGCGGCGGTCCAGTCGCCGCCGTCCGCATCGGCGATACGCATGCCCGCTGCGGACATCGCTTCCCTGAAGCCGAGCGTGCGTTGCTGCGCGTTGCGATCGTTCGACGGCCCTTCGATGATGCCGACCTCGTCGCCCGCCTTCAGCTTCGAGCCGAGATACGCGCCGACGAGCTTCGCGCCGCGCCGGCTGTCCGGTCCGACGAACGGAATCGCGAGGTCCGCCACTTCCTGCGCGGCTTCGTCGAACGGATTGTCGATCGCGATCACGATGATGCCCGACGCAATCGCCTTCGCGGCCACCGGCAACAGCGCCTTCGAATCGGCAGGCGCGATGACGATCGCGTTGGTCTTTGCGTCGATCAGCGTCTCGACGATGTGTATCTGCCCCGCGACGTCATTGTCGGCGAGCGTGCCGTGCGTGGTCAGATCGAGTTGCGATGCGTAGTGCCGCTGGTAATTGCGCGCGCCTTCGATCATCGAGACGACGAACGGATCGTTCAGCGACTTCATCACGAGCGCGACCGTCACCTTGTCCGATGCCGCGCGCACGTCGCACACGCGCGCGAACGAGCACGCGCTCAGGGCGCACGCGGCAAGCAGGCGGCGGCGGGCAAGGCTCGTCATGGAATTTTGAGACAGATGAAAACGTCTCATTGTAGACGCACGCGTCTGCGCGCCGATGACGCCAGATCGTCAGCGCGCAGACGCCTCCGCGAGCGCGGCCACGCCGCCTAGCGGCTTCATCAGTTCGGCGTCGAGCCCGTGACGCGCGCGCAGAAAGTCCGGCGCGTTATAGGAAAGCCACGCGCGGCCGTCGGCGTCTTCCCATGACAGCACCTTGAGCGGCAGGTCGAGCGCGGCGGTCGGCACCGCCTGCATCAGTGGCGTGCCCGCCTGCGGATTGCCGAACACGAGCAACTGGCTCGGCGGCATCGTGAGGCCGGCGCGCGCCGCGTCGCCGCTGAAGTCGATGCGCGCGAACAGAATCAGCCCGCGCGCGCGGATCAGCGCTTCGAGCCTGTCGGCGGTCGCGACGGCGCCCTGCGCGCTCGCGATCGTGACGACGCCGTTGTCCGCGGGATCGATGCTCATTTTTTCCACGCAAGCGCGACGAACGCCGTACACAGCGCTTCCATGCCGAGCGCGTCTTCGTCGTCGAAACGGTTCGGCACGGGGCTGTCTACGTCCCATACGCCGATCAGCGTGCCGTCGCTCGCGATGAGCGGCACGACGATCTCCGAGCGCGACGCCGAATCGCACGCGATATGCCCGGGAAACGCGTGCACATCTGGCACGACCTGCGTGCGCCGCTCGCGCGCCGCGGTGCCGCACACGCCGCGTCCGAGCGCGATCCGCACGCACGCCGGCTTGCCCTGAAACGGCCCGACGACGAGCTCGTCGCCATCGAAGAGATAGAAGCCCGCCCAGTTCAGATCCGGCAGCGTGTGATAGACGAGCGATGAAAAATTCGCGGCATTGGCGATGAAGTCGGTTTCATCGGCGATGAGCGCGCGGGCTTGCTGGAGCAGCTCGTCGTATTGCGCCGCCTTGGTCGCGTGCGTGGCCTGGGAGATCGAGAACATGGAACGGCGAAAGAAGTGTCGAAAAGTGTCGCCGACGATAGTACATCGATTCGGCCGATGCTTCGCGTAAGCGCGTCGCAAGGCAGCGTCGCGCGGCTTGGCAGCGCCGGCTGCATCGCCTAGTGTGAATCGCACCGGGTCCGCGGTTTGCGGCTCCTCGGCATTGCGCCGCCCGCACCATCTCTTCAAAACGCGCTTAAAAAGCGGCTTCGGGATTTCCCTCCTTTACTTCGACGCGCCGTCGTTCTTAAATAAATCAACTTGATTTAATTAATGGCCACGAGTCGATGGCCGTCTCCGGAGACAGCGCGTGAAATCCCCAAGCGGCAGAGGAAGCAACTCCGCGAACGTACGCCGGTACAACGAGCGGCTGCTATTGCAGGCGTTGCGGCGCGCCGAGCCGGCGTCGAAGGCCGAACTCGCGCGCCACGCGAATCTGACGAGCACGGCGGTCGGCAGCATCGTCGAATCGCTGGAAAATGCGGGCCTGATCGAATACACCGGACGACGTCTCGACGGCCAGCGCGGCCAGCCCGCGTCGCTGATCCGGCTCGATCCGCGCGGCGCGTTCGGCATCGGCGTGCGGCTGGATCGCACCGGCATCGAAACTGTGCTCGTGAATTTCGCCGGCGATGTCCTCGCCCGCAGCGCGCTCGATGCCGTGCTGCCGCATCCGTCCGAGGCTCTCAAGATCGTGCAGCGCGACATCGACAACATGCTCGGCCTGCTGTCCGCGCCGGAACGCGAACGGCTGACGGGCGTCGGCATCGCGCAGCCGTTCAACCTCGGCAGCTGGCTGCGCGAACTCGGCCTGCCCGCCGAAACCTTCCGCGCCTGGGACGAAACCGATTTCGCCGATGAACTCGGCCGCGCGCTGTCACTGCCCGTCTTCAGCGAAAACGACGGCAACGCCGCCGCGACCGCCGAGCTGTTCTACGGCCACGGCCGCCGCTGCGACGACTTCGTCTACCTGTTTCTCGGCTCCGCGATCGGCGGCGGCGTCGCGATCAACGGCGACTGCCTGCGCGGCACGTCGGGCAACGCGGGCGACATCGGCGTCATTCCGGTGCCGCCGAGCCGCCTGCCTTCCGCGCCGCAGCCGTCCGGCCGCTGGGACATCCTGCTGTCGCGCGCGTCGCTGAACGCGCTCGTGCGGCATCTCAACTATTGCGGCGCGGCGGCGGACAACCGCGTCGACTTGCAGGCGTGCATCGAGCGGGATCTTCCCGCCGTCGACGAGTGGATCGACGACTGCATCGAAGCGCTCGCGCCCGCCTTGCGCGCGACGCTCTGCGTGCTCGACGTGCCGATGGTCGTGATCGATTCCGATATCGACGGCGGGCTGCTCGACAAGCTCGTCGAGCGCCTTTCGACGACGCTCGCCGCCAACGCGCCCGAAGCGCGCGGCACTCCGACGCTCGTGCGCGGCTCCTTCGGCCCGGATGCGGGCGCGATCGGGGCAGCCACGCTGCCGATGTTCTTCAACTTCTCACCGCGCGCGGCGATTCGCCACGCGGGCTTCAAACCGCAAGAGGTGAACCATGCCGCATGACCCGTCCCGTCCGCCGCCGCTTCTGGAAATGCGCGGCATCAGCAAAACCTTTCCGGGCGTGCGCGCGCTCAACGACGTGCGCCTGTCCGTCTATCCCGGCGAAGTGCATTCGCTGATGGGTGAAAACGGCGCGGGCAAGTCCACGCTGATGAAAATCCTGTCGGGCGCGTATCAGGCCGATGCGGGTGGCCAGATTCTCATCGACGGCAAGACCGTGACCATCGACGGGCCGCTCGCCGCGCGCGCGCTCGGCGTCGCCGTGATCTATCAGGAACTGAGCCTCGCGCCGAATCTTTCCGTCGCGGAGAACATCCACGCGGGACGCGAGTTGCGGCGCGGCAGGCTGGTCGATCGCAAAGGCATGGAGCGCGGCTGCGAGGATGTGCTGAAGCGCCTCGGCGCGAGCTTCAAGCCGCATACGCTGGTCGGCGATCTGTCGATCGCGGAGCGGCAGCTCGTCGAAATCGCGCGCGCCGTGCATGCGCATGCGCGCATCCTCGTGATGGACGAGCCGACCACGCCGCTCTCGTCGCGCGAAACCGATCGTCTGTTCGAACTCGTGCGGACGTTGCGTGCGGAAGGCATCGCGATCATCTACATCAGCCACCGCATGGCGGAGATTTACGAGCTGTCGGACCGCGTCTCGGTGCTGCGCGACGGCGCGTATGTCGGCACGCTGATGCGCGACGAACTCTCCGCCGACAGCCTCGTGAAGATGATGGTCGGCCGCGACATCTCCGGCTTCTACAAGAAGGAGCACGCGCCCTACGATCCGGGCAACGTCGTGCTGTCGGTGCGCGATATCGCCGACAACAATCGCGTGAAAGGATGCAGCCTCGACCTGCACGCGGGCGAAGTGCTGGGCATCGCGGGACTCGTCGGCGCGGGACGCACGGAACTCGCGCGGCTGATTTTCGGCGCCGAAGAAAAGACTCGCGGCGAAGTGTCGATGCACGGCAAGCCGGTGAAGCTGCGCACGCCGCGCGACGCGATCGATGCTGGCCTCGTCTATCTCACCGAAGACCGCAAGGGCCAGGGCCTGTTCCTCGACATGAGCGTGCGCGACAACATCAACATCACGATCGCCGGACGCGACGCGAAAGCGGGCGTGATGGATCTGCCGCGCGGCAACACGCGCGCGAAGGACGCGATCGCCGCGCTGACGATTCGCGTGCCGAACATGCGCGTCAACGTGGGTGCGCTGTCGGGCGGCAACCAGCAGAAGGTGCTGCTCTCGCGCCTGCTCGAAACGAAACCGGAAGTGCTGATCCTCGACGAGCCGACACGCGGCGTCGATATTGGCGCCAAGTCGGAGATTTATCGAATCATCAACGATCTCGCGCGCACGGGCGTCGGCGTGATCGTCATCTCGAGCGAGTTGCCGGAAGTGATCGGCGTGGCGGACCGCGTGCTCGTGATGCGTGAAGGCGAAATCGCGGGCGAGCTCGGCGGCCATTCCGGCAAGCCGATTTCACAGGAAGGCATCATCGAACTGGCGACGGGCTCGAAGATCAAGCTCGATCAGGCGGCTTAAGGATTACGGAGAGAGACATGGCTAACACGACGAAACACCAGGAAACAAGCGCCGCGCCGGTTGCGAAAGCAGAGAGCACGACCCAGCGGCAGAAAAGCATCGAGCATCGCGAGCGCATGCAGGTGCTGATGCGCACCGCCGGCATGCTGCCGGTGCTGATCCTGCTGTGCATCGGCTTCGGCATCGTGACGGATGGCTTCTTCAGCTTCCAGAACATGTCGATCGTCACGCAGCAGGCATCGATCAACATCGTGCTCGCGGCGGGCATGACCTTCGTGATTCTCACGGGCGGCATCGACCTGTCGGTGGGCTCGATTCTGTCGGCGGGCGCGGTCGCCGCACTGCTCGCGTCCAACATTCCGGGCTGGGGCTGGCTCGGCGTTCCGGCGGCGCTCGCGGTAGGTCTCGGTTTCGGCGTCGTCAACGGCCTGTTGATCGCGTTGCTGAAACTGCCGCCGTTCATCGTCACGCTCGGCTCGCTCACCGCGGTACGCGGCATCGCGCGGCTGATCGGTCACGACACGACCATCTTCAATCCGCAACTGTCGTTCGCGTTCATCGGCAACGACACGCTGTTCGGCGTGCCCTGGCTCGTGATCATCGCGCTGCTCGTCGTGTTCGTGTCATGGTTCATTCTGCGACGCACCGTGCTCGGCCTGCGCATCTATTCGGTCGGCGGCAATCCGGAAGCGGCGCGTCTTTCGGGCATCAAGGTGTGGGGCATCCAGCTCTTCGTCTACGCGATCTCGGGCTTGCTCGCAGGTCTCGGCGCGGTGATGTCCGCCGCGCGTCTCTACGCCGCGAATGGTCTGCAACTCGGCCAGTCGTATGAACTCGATGCGATCGCCGCGGTGATTCTCGGCGGCACGAGCTTCGTCGGCGGCGTGGGCTCGATCGTCGGCACGCTGGTGGGCGCGCTCATCATCGCGGTGCTGACGAACGGTCTCGTGCTGCTCGGCGTGTCGGATATCTGGCAATACATCATCAAGGGCCTCGTGATCATCGGCGCGGTGGCGCTCGATCGTTACCGTCAGCGCGGCTCGGCTCGCACCTGAACTTCCGCTATCCGGGCGCATTCGGGTCCGCGTGCGCCCGCCCTCGAAAAAAGGACCAACTGGAGACAACAACATGCGCAAACACAACAAGCTTTTCGCCAGCGTCGCACTCGCTCTCGGATTCACCCTGTCGCTGTCGGCGCACGCCGCCGACAAGCAGTTGAAATCCGTCGGCATCACGGTCGGCTCGCTCGGCAACCCGTACTTCGTGACGATCGCAAAGGGCGCGGAAGCCAAGGCGAAGGCCATCAATCCGAGCGCCAAGGTGCAAGCGGTGTCGTCGGACTACGACATGAACAAGCAGTTCACGCAGATCGACAACTTCATTTCGGCGCACGTCGACATGATCCTGCTGAACGCCGTCGATCCCAAGGCGATCGAGCCGGCGGTGAAGAAGGCGCAGAAGGCGGGCATCGTCGTGATCGCGGTGGACGTGGCGGCGGCGGGCGCGGACGCGACCGTGCAGACCAACAACGTGCAGGCCGGCGAAATTTCCTGCGACTTCCTGGCGAAGAAGCTCAACGGCAAGGGCAACGTGGTGATCGAGAACGGGCCGCAGGTGTCGGCGGTGATCGATCGCGTGAACGGCTGCAAGAGCGTGCTCGCGAAGAATCCGGGCATCAAGATCCTGTCCGACGATCAGGACGCCAAGGGCTCGCGCGAAGGCGGCATGAACGCGATGCAGGGCTATCTCACGCGTTTCCCGAAGCTCGATGGCGTGTTCGCAATCAACGATCCGCAAGCGATCGGCACGGACCTCGCGGCGAAGCAGCTGCATCGCGGGAATATCGTGATCACGTCGGTGGACGGTGCGCCGGATATCGAAGTGGCGCTGAAGTCGGATACGTCGGTTCAGGCATCGGCGAGCCAGGACCCGTGGGCGATGGCGCAGCAGGCGGTCAGCGTCGGTTATGACCTGATGAACGGCAAGAAACCGAGCAGCTCGACGATCCTGTTGCCGTCGACGCTGGTGACGCGCGAGAACGTCGGCAGCTACAAGGGCTGGTCGTCGCCGCGCTGAGCACGTCAGCGGATCGGCGCGACGCGCAGCGCGCTCGGCTTGTCCGGCGCGCCCGAGCGGTCGACCACGATGAGCCGTTTGCGCGCGACGTCCACCGCGACGCCGCGCGGCGCTTCGAGGCCGTCCATGACGACGGTCGCCCGGCCGCGCTTCGAGAAGCTGCACACGGCGTGCGCGCCGCACTTCGTGTAGAGCGTGCCGTCGGGTGCCGCGGCCATCAAGTCCGGCGCGTCGACGGTCGCGAAGACATCGCTGGCGGGCACGGGCGCGCTCGCCGCCCGCGCCGCCTGCAGATCCACTTTGTAGATGCGGTTGGCGGCCTGATCGCTGATGTAGAGCGTCTCGCCGACGGCCGCGAGACCGACCGGCTTCGCCAGTCCGCCGACGATGTCGCGCTCGATCATCTGGCGCGGCGCGGCGCCGCGCGTGATCACGCTCACGCCGCCTTCGGGCGGCGCGCTGCCCTCTTTCACGAACCAGCTAGACAGGAACGTGCCGCTATCTAGCACGAAGAGGCCCAGACGCCGCCGCGCCGAATTCGTATCCGACGCAAGCGCGACCTGACCGCTCGGCGCGATATCGAAAACGGCGCCAGCCGTGCCGAAGCCGAACTGCTCGACGAGCAGATGCCCGTTCGGTGCGAACGCGATCTGGCTCAGGCCGGTGCGCTCGCCCTCCGCGTGAGGAATGCGCGCGTAGAGAGAGAACGCAGGCGCATCCTCGTCGCCGATGTGCGTCGTCATCACGATGCCGTTGGTTCTGTCGTCGGTGACGAACACCGCGCCGTCTGCATCGCGCACCGCGACGCCGTTGGGCGTGCCCGCGAGCGGCACGGTCTGCGCCGTCGTGCCCGGCGCGACCGAGCTGCACGCCGCGAGGAACATCGTCATGGCGAACGCCGCCGTCAGCCGACGCTTCATGCGTTTCTCCCGTCGATAAGCCGAAGATCATGTCCGTCATGCCGCAGGAAACGTGGCATCGCGCCGGACATCGTAATATAGTCGCAGATATAACGCGGCCCCAATACGCTTTCACGCTTCTTACGTCAAACGCCATGGAACTTGCGCACTCGATTTCCGCTCGCCCGGCCACGCCAGACGGACCCGTCGTCGAGATCGGCGGCGCGGTGCAAAGGCCGCTCACCCTCGATCTTGCCGCATTGCGCGAATTCGCGTGCGCGCACATCGCGCCTTTCGATCTGGTGTGTTTTTCGACCGGCCGCTACATCCGTCCGATGGGAAGCTATCGCGGCGTGCAGTTGCGCGTGCTGCTCGACGCGGCGGGCGTGCGCCGTCCGGACAGCTCGGATTTCAAGCGCACTGTGTTTCTTGCGCACGCGCACGACGGCTACGCCGTGACGTTCTCGTGGCACGAGCTGTTCAATACGCCGATCGGCGCGCAGGTGATCGTCGCGTATGAGTGCGCGGATCGCGAGCTCGGGATCGAAGATGGTCTGCCCGTGCTCGTATCGGGCGCGGATACGGTGCATGCGCCGCGACACATGAAGCGCCTCGTGCGCGTCGATGCGCATGTGCTGGGCACAGCGCATCGATGAACGCGTCAGCGCGTGTGTTGCTCGCGCACGCCATCCATCCCGATGCGCCCGATACCGTGCTGTTCGCGCGGCTCATCGGCGCGCGCATCGAATCGAATGATCTGCTTCTGCTCGGGCTCGATGCCGGCGCGTTCGCCGCGCTGATCGGCGGGCATTTTCCCGGTGCGGCGGTTGGTCGTGTGCCGGGTGCGATTCTCGGATCGCCGCATCGCGCGTTCGTGCGCGATCTGCACGGGCTGCTGATGTGGCACGACCGCACGGCGACGCGGCATCGGGAAGATGCGCGCTGTCTCGCGACGATCATCGCCGCGGCGTCGTTGCGGCCGGATCATCTGTGGCGCGATCTCGGCCTCGACGGGCGCGATGATGTCAGCGAAATGCTGGAGCGGCACTATCCCGCGCTGGTCGCGCGCAACGTTGCGAATCTGCGCTGGAAGAAGTTTCTTGCGCAAGAGGTCGCGTATGCGAGAAGCGTCGCGCCGATGGGTGCGCCGGGGTGTCCGGGGTGTGAGGATTATGGGTTTTGCTATCCGGACCACCGATAGAGCGAGCAGGTTGAGCATCGGCGCTTTGCCTCGCTGACGAGACACCCCCTTTCCTTCCCTTTCCAAGCGCTTATCGTGAGGCCCTGGTGCGCCTCGCCGGCCGAGCGTGTCCGTTCTTTCAGAATCTTCCTACGACGTTCCACGTTTAGGAACACTGACAATACCGAGTTTCCCTCGACACTAGGCAGAGCATCGTGGAATCGATTCTGCCGACCCAAACAAGAAGCATGAACAAGGGTATTTACAAACTCGTCTTCAGCCGCGTGCGATATATGCTCGTCGCCGTCGCGGATTTCGCCAATGCTCACAGCGACACGCCCGGCTCCCGCGGCGCGCTCGCCGTCTTTCAAGACGCCGAGCGCGTGCCCGCATTGCTCCCGCTCGCACTGGCCGCGATGCTACTCGTCGGCAATGCCATCATGAGCGCACCGTCGCTCGCGCAGATCGTCGCGGCGCCCGGCTCAGGCGCGCGCGTTTTGCAAACTCAAAACGGGCTTCCACAAGTCGATATCGCAAAGCCCTCGGGCGCGGGCGTTTCTCTCAACAAATATTCGCAGTTCGACGTCCAGAAACAAGGCGCGATCCTCAACAACGCCGCCACGATCACGCAGACGCAACAGGCGGGCTACATCAACGGCAACGCCAACCTCACGCCGGGCAACGAGGCGCGCGTGATCGTCAATCAGGTATTGGGCAACTCGCCGTCGCAGTTACGCGGATTCTTGGAAGTCGCCGGCAGGAAAGCGGAAGTCATCGTTGCTAATCCGAACGGCCTGGTGGTGGACGGCGGCGGTTTCATCAATACGTCCCGCGCGATCCTGACCACCGGCACGCCGAATTTCGGGCCGAACGGCAACCTCGCGGGCTTCACGGTCAACGGCGGCAACATCAGCATTCAGGGCGCGGGGCTCAACGCGACCAACGTCGACGCGGTCGACATCCTCGCGCGCGCCGTGCAGGTCAACGCGGCCGTCTACGCGAACCAGCTTAACGTCGTCGCGGGCGCGAATCAGATCGATCACGATACGCTCGCCGCGACGCCCATCGCGGGCAATGGCGCCGCGCCCTCGGTCGCGATCGACGTCAGCCAACTCGGCGGCATGTACGCGAACAGGATCTTTCTCGCGAGCAACGAGAACGGCGTCGGCGTGAGCACGCGTGGCATTCTCGCCGCGCAGGCTGGCGACCTGACGCTCAAGTCGAACGGCCAACTCGTGCTCGCCGGGACCACGAACGCGAGCGGGTCGATCAGCGCATCGGCGCGCGATGGCATCGACAATAGCGGCACGACTTACGCGCAGCGCGACGTGAACGTCGCGACGTCGGGCGTGCTGAGCAACTCGGGCATCCTCGCATCGCAGAACAACACGACGGTCAACGCGGGCAGCGTGGCATCAACCGGCACGCTCGGCGCGGGCGTCAACAGCGACGGCACGATCGCCAACGCGGGCGACCTGAACGTGATCGCGAGCGGCGCGGTATCGGCGCGCGGACGCAACGAAGGCGGCGGCAACACGACGATTCGGGGCGCGTCGGTCGATCTCGCGGGCAGCAATACATCGGCCAATGGCGCGCTGGCGCTCGACGCCGCGAGCGGAGACATGAACCTCTCGGGCGCGAGCACGACCGCAGGGGGCACGCTCGACGCCAGCGCGGCGGGCACGCTCACGAACGACGGCGGCAAACTGTCGAGCGGCGCGGCGATGCGGGTCGTGGCGGGCGGTCTGTCGAACGCGAACGGTCAACTCGTCTCGCAATCGACGCTCGATGTGAACGCACGCGGCGCGTTGAACAATCGCGGCGGCACGATGCAGGCGGCGGGACGTGAGACCGTGCAGGCGGGCTCGCTTGACAATACGGGCGGCAAGATCGCGTCGCTCAATGGCGACGGGTTGAGCGTGTCGACGACAAGCGCGCTCGTCAATGGCGCGAGCGGTACGATCGGCACGAACGGCACGCTCGATGTCGACGCGCTCTCGCTCTCGAACGCGGGACAACTCACGGCGGCGAGCGACGCGACGGTCCACGCGCAGGACATCACGAATCGCTCGGGCACGATCACGGCAGGCGGCGCGCTCGATGTCGCCGCGAACAATGCGCTCGATAACACGGGCGGCACGCTCTCGGGCGCGGCGACAACCGTCTCGGGTGCGTCGATCGACAACACGCGCGGCACGATCGAGGGCGACACGCTCGCCGTCTCGACGCCCGGCGCGCTCGTCAATGCGGGCGGCAAGCTCACACAGTACGGCGCGGCCGATCAGACCATCCACGCGGGCGGCGCGCTCGACAACACCGGCGGCACGATCGCAAGCAACGCGACGAATCTCGGAATCGACGCGCGGACCATCACGAACGACGGCGGCAAGGTTCAGCACGCGGGCACGGGCGCGCTCTCGTTGAACGCGGCGGGCGCGCTGTTGAACGCCTCAGGCAATGTCGTGACGAACGGCGCGCTCGCGCTCAACGCGGCTGCGCTCGATAACCACGCCGGAACGATTCAGGCGGCCAAAGCGGCGACGGTCAAGTCGGCCTCGCTCGACAACACGGGCGGGCGGCTCGTCTCGCTCAACGGCGACGGTTTGAAGGTCACAACGTGGGGCGCCCTGGTCAATGGCGCGGGCGGCGTGATCGGTACGAACGGCGCGCTCGATGTCGACGCGCTCTCGCTCTCGAACGCGGGTCAACTCACGGCGGCGAGCGAGGCGCACGTGCGCGCGGGTACGCTCGACAATCGCGCCGGCAGGGTTACCGCAGGCGGCGCGCTCGATGTCGCCGCGAATAATGCGCTCGACAACACGGGCGGCACGATATCGGGCGGATCGACGACCGTCTCGGGCGCCTCGATCGACAACACGCGCGGCACGATCGAAGGCGACACGCTCGCCGTCTCGACGTCGGGCTCGCTCGTCAATGCGGGCGGCACGCTCACGCAGTACGGCGCGGCCGATCAAACGATCCACGCGAGCGGCGCGCTCGATAACACAGGCGGCACGATCGCGAGCAACGCGACGAATCTCGGCATCGACGCGCAGACAATCGCGAACGATAGCGGCACGATCCAGCACGCGGGCACGGGCGTGCTCTCGTTGACCGCGTCGGGCGCTCTCTCGAACGTCAACGGCAGCGTGCAGACCAACGGCGCGCTCACGGCGAGCGGCGCGAGCGTCGACAATACGGGCGGCACGCTGCTGGCCATGAACGCAGCGCGAATCGATGCGGCATCGGGCATCGTGAACCGTGGCGGTTCGATCTACGGCGCAGCGGGTTTGCACGTCGGCACGCAAGGCGATATCGACAATGCGAGCGGCTCGATGCAGGCCGCGGGCGATCTCAATGTCGACGCGGCAGGCGCGCTCACCAACACGGGCGGCACGATCAGCGCCAATGGCCCGCACGGCTCGGCGAGCGTGAGCGCGGCGCGCATCGACAACACGGGCGGCACGCTCACCAACGCGGGCGACGGCGCGACGACGATCAGCGCGTCGGACGTTGTCAATACGGGCGGCACGCTCGGCGGTAATGGCGACGTGACGCTCAACGCGCAGACGCTCGACAACAAGGCGGGCGCGAACCTCGTCGCGGGCGGCGCGGCGAATCTGAACGTCGCTCAGACCGTGAACAACGCGGACGGCACGCTGTTCGGCGGCACGGCCCTCAACTTGAACCAAGCCAGCGCGGCCGTCATCAACGACGGCGGCGCGATCCTCGGCGGCCTCGACGTCTCGCTCGCGCTCGCCTCGCTCTCGAACGCGGGGGGATCGATCCGCGCCAATCGCGACGTGATCGCGAGTGGTGTCGTCTCGGGCGACGGCGCCATGATCGCCGGGCGCGATCTCGCGCTCGACGTCGTCGGCGACTACACGAACGGCGCCGCCAACAACCTGCACGCCGATGGCGACATGCGCGTCGCCGCGACCGGCACGCTTAGCAACGCGGGCACGCTCGCCGCCAGCGGCGCGCTCACGGTAAGCGGTCACGACGTCGTCAATGCGGCGGGCGCTGATATCAACTCGTCGACGACGAGCGTGAACGCGGTCGACACGATCACCAACGCTGGGCGCATCGAAGGCGACACGGTCACGACGAATAGCGCGACGCTCGCCAACACGGGGACCGTGATCGGCAACGATGTGACCCTCAACGCCACGGACGTGACGAACAGCGGCGCGGCGGCGGTGATCGCGGGGGCCGAACGCGTGCGCGTCTATGCCGCCAATTCCGTCGTCAATGAGGACGGCGCGCTCATTTTCAGTCTCGGCAATCTGGAAATCGGCCGCGACGGTTCGCGCGACGCCGAGGGCTTGCTCGCGAATCAGACAGGCTCGCTCGTCAACAGCGCGGCGACCATCGCGGCCGAGGGCGATATCGACATCGCCGCGCGCATAGTGCAGAACATCCGCACAGGCGTTGTCACGGAAGCCGGCGCGCCGCAGGACGCGGGCACGACGACGCTGGGAATCTGGACAGCGGGTCTCAGCGATATCCAACTTGGCAGTCACCACAGCGAGCTCTATCCGCAGTGGAATTTCGGCGCGGGCGCGATCGGCGCACAGTCGGTTCAAGGTCTGGCGAAGCCCCTTACGGTCACGTTGCCCAAGGATCAACTGACCAATCTCGACAGCAGCGCGCAGACCTTCTCACTGGCTACACCGCTTGAAGATACTTACAGGACTTGGGGCAACGTTTCCGGCAACCCATTTCCGCAAATGGTGGAAGCGAACCGCGTCATTAGCACCCACGCGACACAGTGGTACAACAGCCTTACGGACAATGGCGACGGCACCGTCACGGTCACGTTCTGGCCGGACTATGACCCGCGCGTCAACATTCGCCCGGATCAGCTCAAGTTCGATACGTCGCTCGGCTCGGACAACCACGACTACGTGGAAATGAAGCGCACCACGCAGACGACCACCGCGACCGACCAACTCATCAGCGCGGGCACGGGGGCGACGATTCAGGCGCAAGGGGCAATCCGCATCAACGGCGACGGCGGGCTGATCGACAACCAGTCGTCGACGATCGCCTCGGGCGGGAACCTGAGAGAGCGCGCGGACAACGGCGGCAAGGTCCAGGACACGGGCACTGTCTTGCAGCAGACGATTACCGAAACGAGTTTCTCGGACTGGTACTGGCACCAGAAGACCGGCGGCGACAGCGACTACAAGACGAACATCGAGAACGGCGTCACGCAAACCACGACGACCGTCAACGCTTTGCCCGCGATCACGTCGTCGAACCAGACCGTACAGATCGACGCGACAACCATCAGCATCAACTCGGTCGACCGCCAGGGCAACACGGTGATCGGCTCGGGCGTCGCGGGCGGCAGCGCGGACGGCACGCAGACCGGCGCGATCTCGGGACAAGGCGGCAAAGCGCAGACGATCGACGGCACGCAGGCATCGAGCGTCAGCGGACAGACGAGCGCCCCGCAAACGGTCGGCGGCGCGACGGGCGGCATTCCGAACCTCAAGCTGCCGACGAGCGGGCTCTACACGTACAACACCACGCCGGGCGCGACGTACCTGATCGCGACCGACCCGCACCTGACGAACTACGCGAAGTTCATCAGCAGCGACTACATGCTCGGCGCGCTCGATCTCGATCCGCAAAAGACGATCAAGCGCCTCGGCGACGGCATGTATGAGCAAACGCTCATTCGCAACCAGATCACGCAGCTCACGGGCCGCACGTTCCTCGCCGGTTTCACCGATGCGATGGACGAGTACACCGCGCTCATGAACAACGGCGTCGGCTATGCGAAGGCATTCGGCCTCGCGCCGGGCATCGCGTTGACTGCCGACCAAATGGCGCGCTTGACCACGGATATGGTCTGGCTCGTCTCGCAGGACGTCACGCTACCCGATGGCTCGCACGAGACGGTGCTCGTGCCGCAACTCTATCTCGCGAGCGCGAACGCGGTCGACCTCTCGAAGAGCGGCGCGCTCGTCGCGGGTAACGCCGTCAACCTCTTCGCGAGTGGCGATGTAGTCAATAGCGGACACGTGGCGAGCAATCTCGCAACGACGATCATCGGCAACAACGTCAGCAATAGCGGCGTGATCGGCAGCGCGGGCACGACGGCGGTCGTCGCCGTGCAGGACGTGCGCAACACGAGCGGGCGGATCGGCGGCGCCGACGTGCTCGTGCAAGCCGGGCGCGACGTCATCAACGAAACGCATACGTATGGCGTCGCGAGCGCGTTCGGCGCGGGTGACATCGGCGGACGTGTGACCGGCACCGGCGTCAACGCGCTCGGCACGATCTCGGCGACGAACAACGCGACCGTCATCGCGGGCCGCGACGTGAGTCTGTCGGGCGCGCTCGTTCAGGCGGGCGGCAACGCGGGCATTTCGGCGGGACGCGATATCAACGTCGGCACGACCGAATTCACGAGCTCGCGCGAGGTCCACACGACCGACAGGCTCAACGGCAGCCACGACGAAGTCAGTCAGCAACTCGGCAGCGCGATCGTCGCGGGCGGCAATGTGGCGACGGTTTCGGGGCGCGACACGACGCTCGCGGGCGCCACCATCTCGGCGGGCGGCAATGCGGCGATGATCGCGGGCGGCGATCTCACGATCACGGCCGCGAAGGACACGGCCACGCATAACGAACAATCGCTCGGCGGCAAGCAGGCGCAACACGTCTCGTCGAGCTACGACGAACAGGTCAGCGGCTCGAAGGTGAACGCGGGCGGCGGCGTCACGCTCGCAGCCGGTCAGAACGGCACGGGCGACCTTGCGATCCTCGGCTCGAACGTGACCGCCGACAAGGGCGGCATCGCGCTCGTCGCGACGGGCGATGTCAATGTCGGCAGCGTGAGCGAGACGCACGACGCGCAGAGCTGGAACCATACGAGTCATTCGGGATTCTTGTCGAAGGACACGACGACCGACACGAGCGCATCGCACGCGGTCTATGCGAACGGCTCGACGGTCTCGGGCGACACGGTCACGGGCGCGGCCGGGCGCGATATGACGATCAGCGGCTCGACCATCGCCGCGACGAACGACGTCACGCTCGCGGCGACGAACAATCTGACGATCACGACGTCGCAGGACACGAGCCGAACGAGTCAATATCACGAGGAAACGCATTCCGGGCTCGGCAGCACGGGCGCGGCGATCTCCTACGGCAACAAAGAGCAGAAAGACACCTACAACGACGCTGCGGTCACGAACAACGCGAGCCTGATCGGAAGCACGGACGGCAGCGTAAAACTTGTGTCAGGCGGCGACTTGCACGTCACCGGCAGTGACCTGATCGCGGCGAAAGACGTGATCGGCACGGGCGCGAACGTGACACTCGACACGGCGACGAACACCGCGCACCACGACGAGACGCACGAGGTCAAACAAAGCGGCGTCTCGCTCGGGGTCGCGGGCGGCGTGGTCGATCAGATTCAGGCCGCGAACGATCAGGCACACGCTTCGGGCAAGAGCGAGGACTCGCGCGCCGCGACCCTGCATACGATCGCGGCCGCGGGCAATAGCGCGGCGGCGGCCGAATCAATCGCGAGCGGCAAGCCCGACGTCAAGGTCGAGCTCAGTTTCGGCAGCAGCCATAGCAAGGACACTCTCACGCGCGATACGGCCACGTCGAGCGGGTCGAGTGTCAAGGCGGGCGGCACCGCGGCGTTCGCGGCCACGGGCGGCGACCTCACGGTCGCGGGCTCGAATGTCGATGCGACCGACGTCGTGCTCGCAGCAAAGGATCGCGTCAACTTGATCAGCACGGCGAGCACCGATTCGACGCGTAGCACGAACGAGTCGAGCGGCAGTTCGTTCGGCGTTTCTTACGGCACACAGGGCTACGGCGTCGATGCGTCGGCGTCACGATCGAGCGGCCACGCCAACAGCGACTCGACCGCGCAAAGCAAAACGCACATCAACGCGAGTAACGGCGCGACGATCGTCTCGGGCGGCGACACGAACATCATCGGCGCCAACGTCAACGCCAAGACCGTCAACGCCGACATCGGCGGCAACCTCAATATCGCGAGCGTGCAGGACTCGGCGACGAGCGACGCGCATCAGGAAAGCAAGAGCGGCGGCGTGAGCATCAGTCAGGGCGGCGGCGGCGGTTCGTTCAGTTCGCAGCACGGCAACGCGAGCGGCAACTATGCGGGCGTCGAAGAGCAAAGCAGGATTCGTGCGGGCGATGGCGGTTTCAACATCAACGTCGCGGGCAATACCGACCTCAAGGGCGCGGTGATCGCAAGCGACGCCGACGCGAGCAAGAACACGCTCAACACGGGCACGCTCACGTTCTCGGATATCGCGAATCACTCCGACTACAGCGCGTCGAGCAGCGGCTTTAGCGCGGGCGGCTCGATCGGCGCGGCCGCAAGCGGCACGGGTCCGAGTTCGCGCGGCAACTCGGGCGGATTTACGCCGATGCTCTCGCAGAGCGATAGCGGCAGCGACGACGCGACCACGAAGAGCGCGATCAGCGCAGGCGCGATTAACATCACCGACCGTGATCACCAGACGCAGGACATCGCGAGTCTGAACCGCGACACGACGAACACCGACGGCACGGTCGCCAAACTGCCCGACGTGCAAAATCTGCTCGACAAACAAAGCGACATGATGAACGCCGCGAGCGCGGCAGGTCAGGCGGTCGCGACGCAGATCGGCGCGATCGCGAACGCGAAGCACGACGCCGCGCAAAAGGCGCAAGAGCAAGCGATCAAGGAAGGCAATCTCGACCTCGCGGCACAGTACGGCGCCGATGCGGCGAAGTGGGATGAAGGCGGCGCCTATCGCGTGGCGATGCACACGGCGGGCGGCGCGCTCGTCGCGGGCCTCGGCGGCGGTAGCGCTGCCGGCGGCGCGGCGGGCGCCGGGGTATCTGCCGCGCTCGCGGGCGACCTCAACAGGCTCGCTGACACGCTCGGCGACGGCGGTGGCACGGATCCCGGACTCGCGGCGGGCAACATCGGCGCGAACGTGATCGCGGGTGCGGTCGGTGGATTGATCGGCGGGAATTCGGGCGCGTTCGCCGGGGCGAGTGCCGACCTCTACAATCGCAGTACGACTAACGCCGAAGGCAAGGGTAGTACTGAGAACTCGTTGCTCGGGCTGAACGATGGGACCGGTAAGCGGCCGCAAGACTTGGTCGCAAAAGTCTGCTCCGGTACAGGACAATGCAACGAGGCGACGCTCGACGCGGCGATCAAGGCGCAAGGGGCGAACTCGGCGGCGGCGAACGAAAACTTAAAGACGATGGGAGCCTACGGCGTACCGGCTGCGGTCGTGGCTATGCTCGGTCCCGAGGCCGTGGTCGCGGCCGCGCTCGCTGGGGGGCTCGATTACGCGGGCAGCGCATATAGCTACGCCACCGGTTTGTCGACCGACAAACCCAGTTTCACGAACTCGTATGTTGCTGCCGTCATCGGGGGCTTGACCTACCCGCTCGCGATCGGCGATGCCGCTATTAAGGGGATGGGAACGGCCGGAAAGATCGCGGCAAACAGTTATAACGCGGCTGTGGCAGGCGTCGGCGCGTACGGTACGGCAGGAATGACTGGAGGCAACCCGGACATCTCTGGCGGCTTCGCCACTGGATCGGCTGCGGCGGGCAGTTTCGTGAAGACGATGTATCCGGGGTCCGTCGGCAACTTCCTGAACAATCTGATTCAAGGTGCCTCCGGTCCGCTTCAGAATGCGATAACCCAAGGAGGGACAAACAAGTGAATTCACAATCATTCGAATATCAGCGAAGTCGCCGAAGGCTAATTCTTCGGGCATTGATCGCATATTCAGGGGCAGTCGGAATAGTCGGTATAGCTTTGGCTCTTTCGATTGCTCACGGTGCCGGCTGGAAGCCCGCCTTAGCAGGCATGCCGCTCTACGTGATCTTGTTTGTCGGGATAACGTATCAACTTATTAAAGAATTATTGGTATTGAAGAAGAGCGGACGGACTCAAGATGACAACCAAAACGACGACGCCGCGCGATGATTCTTTCGCGGTCGCTCAGGTGGTGCTTTACATATTTGCCGGACAAAGCGCCTTATCCGCGCTCTTTAGCCTCACGGGCGCGATACCTTTACCCATTGACGTGCAGGCGTCGCTCATGCAGCGCGTTTCCTTCATCGCGTCGGCGGCGGCGACCTCGCTGTGTTTGGGGCTCGGTTACTGGTTACTCGCGCGATGTCTGGATCGTTGTACCAAGCTCGTCTGGCGCGTGGCGCTGGGGATGTTCCTGTTGAACGCACTCTTAAGCGTCTTGGCATTTTTCGCACGCTTGTCGATTTTCCCAATACTGACAGGCGGTCTAGCAATCGCAGGCGCATGGTCAATCTTTAGAGGGCGGAAGACGTTTGATGATCGGTCCGAGGAGGTCGGTGGTTCGGTGAGTGGCGGCATATGAAAAGAATTAAGCTGGCGGTGTTGCCGCTCTCAGCCGTGGTAACGCTCGCCGCTCACGCGCAACAAGCGCCGACGATCGCGGACGAAGCCGCCGCCGCTCGCGCCAACGCGCTACAGAATCAACAGGTACAACAGCAGCGCGACGCCGAGCAACGCGCGGCGGCCGTGCAAGCGCCCGTCGTGCGCTCGACGGTGCCGACCGATGGCGCTTTTCCGACGCTACCAAATGAGCAGCCATGTTTTCGCGTCGATGCCTTCGTGCTCGACGTTCCGGCGACGCTGCCCGACGTGATCCGCAAGAAAGGCGCCTCGGCGTTGCCGCTCGATCGGTTCGCCTTCGCGCGCGCGTGGCTCGACCACTATCGCGGGCAATGCGTCGGCCGCGAAGGCGTCACGATCCTCGCCAAGGGCGTCCAGCAAGCCGTGCTCAGTCGCAGCTACGTGACGACGCGCGTACTCGTGCCCGAGCAGGACATCGCAGGCGGCACGCTCGCATTCGCGCTCGTGCCCGGCGTGATTCGCGATGTCCGCTTCGCCGAGCCCGCGACGTGGGCGTCGTGGCGCTCGGCGTTCCCGACGCGGCCCGGCGATGTGCTCAACCTGCGCGACCTTGAGCAAGGCATCGAGCAAATGAAGCGGCCCGCGAGCCAGGACGCCGACATGCAAGTCGAGCCGACCGGCGCGCCCGGCGAGAGTGACGTCGTCATCTCGCTCAAGCGCGCTAAGCCTTGGACGCTCGTCGCCTCGGTCGACAACTCGGGTAGCCGCGCGACGGGCAAGCTACAAGGCAACCTAAGCGTTGGCCTCGACAATCCGCTCGGCCTGAATGACGTGTTGAGCCTCGGCGCGAATCAGGATTTGTATTTCGACGACAAGGCGCTCGGCTCGCACGGCTTCAACGGCTCGTACTCGGTTTCTTGGGGCTATTGGACGGGCTCGCTCTTCGGCTATACGAGCACGTACTACCAGCAGATCGCGGGCGCGAGCCAGACGTTCGTGTCGAGCGGAAACGCGCAGACGGCGGGCGTCAAACTCACGCGCGTGCTGCGCCGCAGCCAAAGCGACGTGCTCGGCGCCTACATGCAACTCTCGAAACGGTTCGGGGCGAGCTTCATCGACGATACCGAGATCGAGATACAACGACGCAACAACACCTTCATCGAGGTCGGGCTCACGGATCGGCACTACATCGGCGGCGCGCAACTCGACGGCTCGCTCGCGTATCGGCAAGGGATCGGCGCACTCGGCGCGACGCCCGACCCGGCGCTCGACGACAACCCGAATATCGCGCCGACGCCCGCGACGCAGCCGAGCGGTCAGACCTATCGCTATCGCATGGCGGTGCTCGATCTCAACCTCTCGGCGCCGTTCGCCGTGGCGGGTCAGCCATTCCGGTACGTGACGACGTTCCACGGCCAGTATTCGCCCGATACGCTCTTCTATGTCGACGATCTCACGATCGGTAGCCGCTACACGGTGCGCGGCTTCGACGGCGAGCAGATGCTCGCGGGCGAGCGCGGGTTTTACTGGCGCAACGAAGTGCAAGCGCCGCTCGGGCAGTCGCGGCAAGCGCTCTATGCGGGCGTCGACTACGGGCGCGTCTTTGGGCCCAATACGGCCTTTCTCGCGGGCACACAACTCGTCGGCGCCGTGGTCGGTCTGCGCGGCGGCGTCGCCTCGAAATACGGCGGATTGAGTTACGAGCTTTTCGCGGGCACGCCGCTCTACAAGCCGTCGGCGATGTCCGCATCGCCCGTGACGGTCGGCTTTCAGGTCACGGCGCAGCTCTCATGAGATCGGAGACGGTCGCGACGGCGCAGGCGAACGTGGCGCCGAGCCGGAGCCCCAGGCATTCGCCGCCGATGCTCAAACGCCCCCTTTCCTTCGTGTATCCTCTCCGGCATGGCGACGACCCACAAACCAACCCAAAGCGCAGCCGAAACGGACCCGGCGAACCACCCCGCCGAAGTCCGCTTTCGCATGCGCATCACGAAAGGCGAGACCATCGCGCTCGGTCCGGGCAAGGTCTCGCTGCTGGAAGCGGTGCACAAGCACGGCTCGATATCGGCGGCGGCGCGCAGCCTCGACATGTCGTACCGGCGCGCGTGGCTGCTCATCGACGAACTCAACCGCTCGCTCAAATCTCCCGCGACGATCTCCGAGCAAGGCGGTCAAAGCGGCGGCGGCTGCGTGCTGACGCCGGTTGGCGAGAGCATCATCCGGCTTTATCGCGATGTCGAAACGCAGGCGCAAGCGGCCTGCGCCGGGCAAATCGAATCGCTCACGAAACTGCTCAAACCTTAACCGTGACGCAGGCAGAACGCGGACGGCGGCGGCGCGCTCGCCCGCGTGTCCTGCGCGCTCGCGGCCAGCCGCGCGACGAACTCCACGAAGCTCGCGACGCTCGCCGTGCGCAGCGGTGAATATTCGACGCCATGCCGCTCGCAGACGCGCTTGAGCATGCTCATCGAATCGTGATCGATGCAGTCGACGGGAAACAGCACGACGTCGGCATTCGGCAACGCGGCGGCGAGCAAGCCCTTGCGATCCTCGATGCCGCCGTCATGGACGATCAACTCACCACCCGCCGCTTCCACGAGTGACTTCAGCACCGCGTTCGAATTCGGCCTTCCGCCGACGTAGACGATACGTTTGCCATTCACCCACTCGACTGCGCGCCGGCGCGCGTCGGGCTGATCGTCGGCATCCAGCGTCGCGCGTTCCAGCGCCGCGCATTCGGCCTGCACGACTCTCAGCAGAGCCTGCGCCTCGCCCAGCTTGTTGCGCAACGCGCGCGTCTCGTTCTCATCGTGCTGCGCGCGCTGCTCGGCGGCGGCGCGCCGGCTCGTGTGCAGCGCAAGACGGCGCTCGCCGTCCTCGACCTTCTCGCGCAGCCGCTCGATTTCGGCTTCGAGCTGCGCCGTCGACAGGTCCGCCTTGCGTTCCGCGAGCGCGGCGAGTTGCAGCGCCTGCGCGTTCGATTGCACCAGCGACGCATCGCGCTCCGTGCTCAATTCGAGCAGACGCGCCTGCTGACGTTCGAGCTTGTCCCTGAGGCCGGCGTTCTCCGCTTCGAGCGCCACGAGCCGACGGATATCCGCGCGATTCGCCGCGCCCACCAGATGCGACAGCATATGCAGCTCGCCGAACGCGGCCTGGCGCACTTCGATCGTCGCGTGCGGATGCGACATCACCGCCCAGTATGCGGGCGGAATGTCGCCGGACTTGAGCGCGTCGTTCCATAGATCGAGCAACGCCTGCGGATCGCGCGCGGCATCGAAACGGCGGATCGCGCCCGCGTAGCGCTCGTCGAGCGCCTTGTTCAGCGCCTTCGCGCCCGCGCCGCCCGCGATCGCGAGTTCGACGGCCGCATGATGAATCTCCAGATCGCTCGCGTGGTGGCGGTCGAGATCGGTGAATTTCGGCACGAGCTTGCGCAGCTCGCCGGTCGAAAGACAGGTGCCGATGACCGAGCAGTGCAGGTTGGCATCGAGTTCGGCAAGACGCGCGCGCCGCCGCGACGAGCGCAAATCGGCTTCGGTCGGCTGGCAGCACGCATCGCGATGTGCATGTGCGCTCGTGCGGGCAAGTTGAAACGGAGGGGGCTGCATGGTCACCTCGTGCTCGATCGGCTGGGCCGGAAGGTGTGCTCTGGGTCGGTCAAACGCGTGCCTCGTAATATACCACTGAATATAACGACGACGAAAAGACGGATCGACGTCCGCGCCGCTTGCCGGGCGCGCGGTCCGGACAGGGCGTATCCTACGACTTCGGCGCGCCGGGGCCGGCCTCGGCGGGGCCGCGTCCACGTTTCCAATCGCGAGAAAATCGCTTACAAGGAGAATCTGAATGGCCAGGATTGAAGTCAAGGTTCCGCAGCTTTCCGAATCCGTCACCGAAGCGACGATGTTGCCGTGGAAGAAGAAAGCGGGCGACGCCGTGGCGCAAGACGAAATCCTCGTCGAACTGGAAACGGACAAGGTCGTGCTGGAAGTGCCCGCGCCCTCGGCGGGCACGCTCGCGGAAGTCGTGAAGCAGGCTGGCGAGATCGTTCACGCGGACGAAGTGCTCGCCATCATCGATACGGAAGCGAAAGCGTCCGCCGCCGCGCCTGCGCCCGCGCCGGAAAAGCCCGCCGCACAACCCGCCGCGCAACCGGCCGCGCAAACCACGGCGCAATCCACGCCCGCCGCCGCGTCAGGCCAGAAGGCCGACTTCGATGTGATCGTGATCGGCTCCGGCCCCGGCGGCTACATCGCCGCGATCCGCGCCGCACAGCTCGGCCGCAAGGTCGCGTGCGTCGAGGAATGGATCAACCACGCCGGCAAGCCGAAGCTCGGCGGAACGTGCCTCAACGTGGGCTGCATTCCGTCGAAGGCGCTGCTGGCGTCGAGCGAGCAATTCGAGAAGGCGCAGCTCCATTTCGGCGATCTCGGCATCAACATGGACAACCTTTCTGTCGACGTCGACAAAATGGTCGGGCGCAAGGAAGCGATCGTCGAAAAGATCACCGGCGGCGTCGAATTCCTGTTCCGCAAGAACAAGATCACGTGGCTCAAGGGTCACGGCAAGCTCGCGGGCAAAGACGGCGCGAACTTCAAAATCGACGTGAGCGGCGACGGCAAGACCGAAAGCCATACCGCGCAACACGTGATCATCGCGACGGGCTCGAAGGCGCGTCATCTGCCGAACGTGCCGGTCGACAACAAGATCGTCTCCGACAACGAAGGCGCGCTCGCCTTCACGTCCGTGCCGAAAAAGCTCGCCGTGATCGGCGCGGGCGTGATCGGCCTCGAACTCGGCTCGGTGTGGCGCAGGCTCGGCGCAGAAGTGACGATTCTCGAAGCGCTGCCCGAATTCCTCGGCACGACCGACACCGCGCTGCAAAAGGAAGCCGCGAAGCTCTTCAAGAAGCAGGGACTGACGATTCACCTCGGCGTGAAGATCGATGACGTGAAAACCACCGATTCGAGCGTTGCCATTTCCTACAAGGACAAGGACGGCAACGCGCAGACGCTCGATGCGGACCGCCTGATCGTGTCGATAGGCCGCGTGCCGAACACAGACGACCTCGGCCTCGATTCGATCGGCCTTTCAGCCGACGAGCGCGGCTTCATTCCCGTCGACGGTCATTGCGCGACCAAAGTCCCGAACGTCTACGCGATCGGCGATGTCGTGCGCGGCCCGATGCTCGCGCACAAGGCCGAGGACGAAGGCGTGCTGGTGGCGGAAATCATCGACGGGCAGAAGCCGCACATCGACTACAACTGCATTCCGTGGGTGATCTACACGCATCCGGAAATCGCGTGGGTCGGGCAGACGGAGCAGGCGTTGAAAGCGGCGGGCCGCGAAACCAAGGCCGGCCAGTTCCCGATGATGGCGAATGGCCGCGCGATGGGCATCGGCGAGACGGACGGCTTCATCAAGATCATCGCCGATGCGAAAACCGACGAGATTCTCGGCGTGCATATCATCTCGGCGAACGCGTCGGATCTGATCGCCGAAGCGGTGGTCGCGATGGAATTCAAGGCGGCGAGCGAGGATCTCGGGCGCATTTGCCATCCGCATCCTTCATTGTCTGAAGTGATGCGGGAGGCGGCGCTCGCGGTGGACAAGCGGGCGTTGAATATCTGACGCTCAAACGCGCCGCGGCATCCACACCCGCAACAGCGAGTAAAGCCGGTCGACGTCGATCGGCTTCGCCAGATAATCGCTCGCGCCCGCCGCGAGACATTGCTCCTGATCGTCCTTCATCGCCTTCGCCGTGATCGCGATGACCGGCAGCTTCCTGAACCGCGGGTCCGCGCGGATGCGCCGCGTCGCTTCGAGTCCGTCCATGCCGGGCATCATCACGTCCATCAACACGATGTCGATGTCCGGATTGCTGTCGAGCGTTTCGATCGCCTCGAAACCGTTGCGGCCGATATCCACCTTCAAACCCTGATGCTCCAGCGCGCTCGATAGCGAGAAGATGTTGCGGATATCGTCATCGACGAGCAGCACGCGGCGGCCGTCGAGCACGCGATCGCGCGAGCGCGAGACGTGCAGCATCGCCTGACGGTCCGCCGACAGATCCGTCTCGACCTTGTGCAGGAACAGCGTCACTTCGTCGAGCAGGCGCTCCGGCGAACGCGCGCCCTTGATGATGATCGACTGCGAATAGCGCATCAGTTCGGCTTCCTCATCATGCGTGAGGCTGCGTCCCGTGTAGACGATCACGGGCGGGAACGAGTACGAATCCGTCGCGGCCATCTGGCGCAGCAGGTCGCCGCCCTGCATGTCGGGCAGCTTCAAATCGATGATCATGCAATCGAAGATCGTCGTCTTCAGCAAGTCGAGCGCGTCGCGGCCGAACTCGACCGGCGTGATTTCCACGTCGGCGTCGCTGATCAGTTCGACGATGCTCTGACGCTGCCGCGCATCGTCCTCGACGAGCAGCACGCGCTTGATCTTCTGGCTGCTTTTCTCTTCGAGCCGCTGGAAGATCGCCGTCAGTTGCTCGCGCGTGGTCGGCTTCACCGCGTAGCCGATCGCGCCGAGATGCAGCGCGGCCTCGCTTCTGTCCGACCCCGACACGACATGCACCGGAATATGCCGCGTCGCCGGATTCGCCTTCAGTTCCTGCAACAGCACGAGGCCCGAGCGGTCCGGCAAGCCGATGTCCAGCAGGATCGCGTTCGGCGCGCTGTCCCGCGCAAGCCTGAGCGCCTCGCGCGCGGTGCCGCTGACGATGCAGCGATAACCCAGTTCGTGCGCGAGATCGAACAGCACTTGCGCGAATTCCGGTTCGTCTTCGACCACGAGAACGAGACGGCGGCCGGGTGCGGTATCGGCGCGGTCGTCGTCGATCACATGGACGACTTCGACAGGCTCGGACAGCGCTTCATCGACGAGGAGCGGCGCGGGTGCAGGCGCTGGCGCCTGCACTTCGGCGCCGGACGGCGCGGCGCCATCGTAGGCGACTGGCATCGTCAGCGTGAACGTGCTGCCCATGCCCTGCGTGCTGCGCACGCTGATCGAACCGCCGAGCAGATGCGCGAGACTGCGCGAAATCGACAGGCCGAGGCCCGTGCCGCCATAGTGACGGCTCGTGGTGCCGTCGGCTTGCTGGAACGCTTCGAAGATCGCCTGCTGCTGGTCCGTCGCAATGCCGATGCCGGTATCGGTCACGACGAACTGCACCGCGCCCTCGCCGGCCGCCTTGAGCGCGAGCGACACCGCACCCGCATCCGTGAATTTCACCGCGTTCGACAGCAGGTTCTTCAGAATCTGTTCGAGCCGCCGGAAGTCGGTGGTGAGCGTCGGATAATCGTCGATCTCGCTGCGCAGTTCGAGCCTGAGCTTCTTCTGCCGCGCGAGCGGCTCGAAGGTGCGCGCAAGCGAATCCATGATCCGCTGCAGGGGCACG
This sequence comes from Burkholderia sp. THE68, assembly GCF_009938265.1. Classification (NCBI taxonomy): domain Bacteria; kingdom Pseudomonadati; phylum Pseudomonadota; class Betaproteobacteria; order Burkholderiales; family Burkholderiaceae; genus Burkholderia; species Burkholderia sp. THE68. The sequence goes on along the minus strand of NZ_AP022319.1, from coordinate 976,057 downwards.
TCCTCGATATGCAGATCGAGCTTGCCCGCCTCCACCTTCGAGAGATCGAGAATATCGTTGATGAGATTGAGCAGATCGTTGCCCGCGGAATAGATCGTCTGCGCGTACTTGATCTGATCGTTCGTGAGGTTGCCGGTCTTGTTCTCGGACAGCAGTTTCGCGAGGATCAGCGAACTATTGAGCGGCGTGCGCAACTCGTGCGACATGTTCGCGAGAAACTCGGACTTGTAGCGGCTCGCGCGCTGCAGCGCTTCGGCGCGCGATTCGAGTTCGCCCTGCGCGGCGTTGAGCGCGACGTTGCGCTCGTCGAGCACGCGCGCCTGTTCCGCGAGCTGATCGTTGGTCTGTTCGAGTTCCGACTTCTGGTTCGCGAGATACGCCTGCGCCTGCGAAAGCGCCGTGGTCTGCTGCTCGAGTTCCTCGTTGGTCGTGCGCAGTTCTTCCTGCTGCATCTGCAGTTCTTCGTTCAGCTGCTGCGTTTCTTCCAGCACCCGTTGCAGCCGCTCGCGATACTGCGCCGCCTCGACGAAATCGCCGATATTGCCCGCGATCATCTTCAGGAACTGCTGGTCGCGCTCGGTCAGCGTGTGCATCGCGCCGAGCTCGATCGCGCCGTTCGCCCGGCCTTCGTTTTCGATCGGCATGATGGCGAGGCTCGCGGGCGCGCTCGCGCCGAGCGCCGACGTCACCTTCCAGTAGCCGGCGGGGACATCGTTCAAACTCGTCAGCTTGCGCGCGTGCACCGCCTGCCCGACGAGGCTCTTCACGCCCGCGAGCGATTCGGGAACCGGCGCGCTGTCGGGATCGAAGCCGAAGCTCGCGGTGCGCTTCAGCGCGCCATCGTCCTCGCGTACGTAGAACGCGCCCATCGACACCTTCAGGTAGTCCGCGAGGAAGTCGAGAATCGTCTGGCAAAGCTCGCCGAGCGATTGCCGGCCGATCACCCGCTCGGCGAGCTGCGTCTGCCCGTCGCGCAGCCACGCCTGCTCCTGCAACGCGCGCGTCTGCCGCTCCTGCTCGCCGATCGCGGCGCCGAAGGCGTTGGAAAGCTGCATCAATTCGCGCCTGCCGAAGATCGCGAGGCTCACCGATAACGTCAGGCTCAGAATCAGGAACACGACGACGGTGATGGTCGTCAGTTGCCGCGCGGACTCGATGCGCTGCAAGCGCAAGGTCTGCTCGATGTTGAGAAACGCGGCAAGCTCGCGCTCCGTTTCCGCGCGCTCCGCCGAACCGCGGCCCGCGCGCACGAGCGCGCCGGAATCCAGATTGCGGCGGCGCGCGTCGATGAGATTCTCAGCAACCTTGTCCCATTGCGCCTGCAAGGCGCGCACGCGGATCAGGCGGTCCACTTGCGGCGCGTTGTCGGAGACGAGTTCGGCGAGCGTGTCGATATCGGCGGCGAGTTTGGGCTTCGCGGTGTCGTACGGCGCGAGAAACGCGTCGTCGCCGGTGATCAGATAGCCGCGGATCGCGCTTTCCTTCTCGCTGACGAGCCGGCCGATTTCCTGCGCATTGCCGATGACGCGCTCCGAATGCTCGACCCAGTTGATCCCGGAAAGCAGATACAGCACGAGCGCGACGAACGCGACCGCCGTGACGAGGCCGGTGCCGAGCGGCAGCGCGATGTTGCGAAAGAGAATGCGACGAAAACTTGCCTCGTCGACGCCGGACCGCAATGGCATGGACAGCTCCGATTTAACGTGGAACGCCGCCCCTGTGACGGCGACGATCCCGAAGTGGTTTGTTCTTTTTGCGATGCTCGCGAAGGGTAGCACTGTATCGCTTTTCGGCGATAGCAAAGCTTCCGCGACGTCATTTGCTACGCACAAAAGATTGGTAGCCGCGGCACGCCAAGTGCCTATAGTCGAACGCTTCACTCTCTCTTCTTTTTCGCGCCATGAAAGCTTCGATTCGCCGCCGTCGTCTGATTGTCAGCCTCGCCTCGCTCACCCTCGGCGCCGCCGCGCTCGCGCCCCTTCACGCGCAGGCCGACACGCGCGAGGTCGTCATCGGCTATCAGGACATGGTCGTGCCGTGGCGCTACGCGCAGGCGAGCGGCGCCGTCGAGAAAGCGACCGGCTACAAGGTTACGTACCGCAAGCTGGGCAGCGGCGCCGATGTGATTCGCGCGCTCGCGTCCGGTTCGATACAAGTGGGCGAAGCCGGCTCCAGCCCGATCGCGGCGGGGCTTTCGCAAGGTGTCGATCTGTCGCTGTTCTGGATTCTCGACAACATCAACGACGCCGAAGCGCTTGTCGCGCGCAACGGCTCGGGCGTGACGAAACTCGCCGATCTGAAGGGCAAGACGCTCGGCGTGCCGTATGTATCGACGTCGCACTTTCATGCGCTCGTCGCATTGCAGAAGGCGGGGATCGATCCGTCGACGGTGAAGATCGTCAATCTGCGTCCGCCGGAAGTGGCCGCGGCGTGGGAGCGCGGCAACATCGACGCGACCTACATCTGGGACCCGGTGCTCGCGAAGGCTAAACAGAATGGCCGCGTACTGATCACGTCCGGCGAGGTCGCGAAGGAAACCGGCAAGGCGACCTTCGACGGCCTCGTCGCGTCGCGCAAGTTCGCGCAGGAGAATCCCGCGTTCCTGTCCGGCCTCGTAAAAGTGCTCGCCGACACCGACGCCCAGTACCGCGACAACAAGGCCGCATGGACGGTCGATTCGAAGCAGGTGCAGGCGGTCGCGCAGGAATCCGGCGCCGCCGCCGCCGACGTGCCCGCGAGCCTTGCGCTCTACGCGTTCCCGTCGGCCGGCGAACAGGCGTCGCCGACATGGCTCGGTGGCGGCAAACAGTCGGGCGCGGCGCAATCGCTCACCGCGACGGCGCAATTCCTGAAGCAACAGGGCACGATTCAGAACGTGCTCGCGGATTATTCGACGGGCGTCGATCCGCGCTTCGTGCAGCAGGCCGCGAAATGACCTCGCTTTCGATCCGCAATCTCGGCGTCACCTACGAAGGCGCGAGCACGCCGGCGTTGCAGGGCGTCGATCTGCGCATCGGCAGCGGCGAGTTCGTCGTCGCGCTGGGCGCCTCGGGATGCGGCAAGACCACGCTGCTCAATTGCCTCGCCGGCTTTCTCGATCCGACCGAAGGCGTCGCGACGCTCAACGGCGAGCCGATCGACGGCCCCGGCGCGGAACGCGGCGTGGTGTTCCAGAAGCATGCGCTGATGCCGTGGCTCAACGTGATCGACAACGTCGCGCTCGGCCTGCGCTTTCGCGGCGTGAAGCGCGACGAACGCCGCGAGATCGCGCGCCGCACGCTCGCGCTCGTCGGCCTGGCGCAGCACGAAGACGCGAAAATCTACGCGCTGTCGGGCGGCATGCAGCAGCGCGTGGGCATCGCGCGGGCGCTCGCAAGCGATCCCGAAATCCTCCTGATGGACGAACCGATGGGCGCGCTCGACGCCCTCACGCGCGAAAACGTGCAGGAAATCGTGCTCGATGTCTGGTCGCGCACGCGCAAGACCGTGTTCTTCATCACGCACAGCGTCGAGGAAGCGCTCTTTCTCGCGACGCGCCTCGTGCTGATGACGCCCGGACCGGGGCGCATCGAGGAGGTGCACGAGTTGCCGTTCTCGCGCGAATACATCCGCAACCGCGATGCGCGCGCCGTCAAATCGTCGCCTGCGTTCATCGAATGGCGCGAGCGTCTGACGCGCCGTCTGCATCGCGCGGAAACGGAGGCGGCATGACGCAACCTGTTCACGCGCTGGCCGACACGCCGCGCAACGCGACTGCGAAGCGCGTGAGGCGCCGGCGTCGCGGCATGCCCGGCGCGGGTCCGACCGCGCTCCCAAGCACGCTGTGCGTCGTCGCGATCGCCGCGCTCTGGTGGGCATCGACGCATTTCCGCTGGATTCCCCCGTTGTTCCTGCCTTCGCCCGAAGCGGTGTGGCGAGCATTTCTCGACGCCGTGCACGGGCGTCTTCAGGGCGGGCTGCCGTTGTCCGAGCATTTGCTCTGGAGCGCGATCCGCGTGTTCGGCGCGTTCGCGCTCGCGGTGGTCACCGCGGTGCCCGTCGGCATTCTGATGGGCGTGAGCCGCATTGCGCGCGGCGTGCTCGATCCGCCGCTGGAGTTCTATCGGCCGCTGCCGCCGCTCGCGTATCTGCCGCTCGTCGTGATCTGGTTCGGCATCGACGAAACCGCGAAGATCGTCGTCATCTGGCTCGCATGCTTCGCGCCGATCGCGATGGCCGCGCGTGCGGGTGTGAAGAGCGCAACGGCGGAGCAGGTGAATGCGGCCTGGTCGCTCGGCGCGAACTTGCGGCAAGTGGTGTGGCATGTCGTGCTGCCGGCCGCGTTGCCGGAGATTCTGACGGGCCTGCGCATTGCCGTCGGGTTCGGCTGGACCACGCTTGTTGCGGCCGAAATGGTCGCCGCGACGGCAGGGCTCGGGCAGATGGTGCTCAACGCATCGAGCTTTCTGCGCACGGATGTCGTGGTGATGGGCATCGTGCTGATCGGCGCGATCGCTTGGGTTTTTGACTTTGCCATGCGCGCGGTGGAGCGGCGTCTTGTGCCGTGGAAGGGACGGTGAGGGTGTAGACGGCGGCGCAGCGTTTCGCCGGATCCCGTTGGCTTGTCGGTCTATTGGCGTTGCCCCTGTGCGGGGCGGCAGTCACTTTCTTTGCTGCTGCAAAGAAAGTAACCAAAGAAACAGCTATCCCCATCCAAAGTACTTCACGCCGGCCGCGGCACAGGCGATCAGTCTTGGCACAGCAGTAGCGAGTGCCCTCAAAGGCCATCTGGGGCTTGGACCGCGCACGGTCTGCCACATCGCGCCACAAAACAAACTGGTTCAGCACGAAATAGCTCCGGCCCGCTTCGCGGCCGATGGCCTAATCGGGTCTGCGTGGGCTTCTGCGTTTCTCTTTTTTCGTCGGTTTTCCTTGCATACCCATCGGCAGCGCGCAGCGCTGTGCCGAAGCTATTTCGTGCTGAACCAGCGCGCTTAAACAACTAGCTTGTCAGACCGTGCGCGGTCCACGCCGGGTAAGTCCTTCGAGGGCACTCGCTACTGAGCCCACGAACAATGAGAATAGTGGCCAAATTGCGTGTGACCGCGGGCGTCTCGAGCTGCTTTCTTTGGTTACTTTCTTTGCAGCAGCAAAGAAAGTGACTGCCGCCCCGCACAGGGGCAACGCTTATAAACCAACACCCTAACGGGATCCGGCGACAAACCCAAACCCAGTTCCCAACCCGTCCTAATGACAATACAAGTCGTTCTGCGCGTTGAACATATCGAAGGCAAGCTGCGTCGCCTGATCCTCTCGCACGGTCGCGAGCCACCGTTGCCGCCGCCAGTCGTTCACTGCTCGCTCGATGAACGCCGCGCTGGCGACATCACCGCCGCGCGTCGCGATGACTGCGCGCGCAGGCGCGAGCGTGCCCGGCAGCCTGCGGTAATAGGCCCAGTCCGGCTGTCTGAGCAGCTTGCGGATCACGTACTCATCGTCGACCAGCGCGGCGCATTCGCCCGCCTGAAAGGCGAGCAGCGCGTCCAGCGGACGGTCGTAATCCTGCACATTGGCGTGCGCGCGGCGCGCCGCATCGTCCGCGAATGGATTGCCACGCGACGCGCAGATCGAACGGCCCGCCAGATCGCTCCACGCGCGCACCGCGCCATTACGAAGCACGAGCGCCATGCCACGCCCGGTGGTGTAGGCGGTCGGCGCGAAGGCAAGCGACGTGTCCGCGCCGAACGCAAGCCCCGCGATGGCGACATCCGCCCTGCCCGATCGCACCGCGTCGCGCGCGTCGTCGGAACCGGCGAGCACCAGCGTGACAGGCAGCCCCGCACGCCGTCCGAGTTCGTCGGCGAGCGCGGCCGCGAAGCCATCCGGCGCGCGCGCGAAATGATCGACACGGCCGACGTTCAGCGTCGGCGCGGGACGCGATGTCACCGCGACAATCAGCGTGCCGCGCGCGCTCGCGGCGGCGAACGGTTGCACATCGCCAAAGCCCTTGCGCCATGGAATGAACGAAAGCGCAACGACCACCAGTACGCCCGCTGCAAGCGCGCTCCTAGCCATTCTGCGCGAGCCCCACGCGCCAGCGCAGAAGACGCCGTTCGAGCAGCGAAAGACTCTTGTTGATCAGCAAGCCGAAGAGCGCAAGAAGCACGATGCCCGCGTACATATCGGGAATCTGAAACGTCTCCTGCGAATTGAGCGTGTAGAACCCAAGCCCCGAACGCGCGCCGATCATCTCCGCCGCGACCAGCGCCGTGATGCTATACGCGCCCGCGAGCCGGATGCCGGTCAGTATCTCGGGCAGCGCTGCGGGCAACACGACCTTCACGAAGATGAAGCCTTGCGATGCACCCATCGAACGCGCCGAATCGATGAACACGCGCTCGACCTGTTTCACGCCCGAGATCGTGTTGAGCAGCACCGGCCAGAACGCGGCCCACACGATGATGGCGATCTTCGACGACTCGCCGATCCCGAGAAACAGCATGAACACCGGAAACAGCGCAAACGCGGAGACCTGCCGCAGCAACTGATACAGCGGATCGACGATGCGCTCGGCGCGCCGGAACCAGCCGAGCGCGAAGCCACCGGCGACGCCGCCCGCCGCTGCCAGCAACAGGCCGCTGATCGAGCGCAGCGCGCTCGCGCGGAGATGCTTCCACACCTCGCCGCTGTCGAACAGATGCGCGATGGCCACAGCCACCTGCGACGGCGGACTCAGATACGCCGTGCTCACGATGCCAAGCCGCGGCAGCAGTTCCCACAACAAGGCGAACACGACAAGCGCGATCGAACGCTCGATGGCGCCCGACAGGCGCATGCCGCGCCTGCGTCCGATGTTTGCCGCGTCACGCTTCCTCGCTCCGGCGAGCAGCGGAAAACTGCGCACGGTTTCTTGCTCTGCCATTCACGCTCCCGTCAATGATTCGGCGATCCGCTCGTCCGGCGCGGTCTGCGCGCCGCCGAGTTCGGAACTGAGGCTCGCCCACGCGCGCTGCCGCAACGCGACGAACGCCGCGTCATGACGTATCGACGCCGGACGCGGACGCGGCAGGTCGATGTCGATGATCTCCTTCACACGCCCCGGCCTGCGCCCCACGACAGCGATGCGATCGGCCAGATAGATCGCCTCGTCGATGCTGTGCGTGACGAACACGACCGTCTTGGCGCTCTGCTCCCAGATGCCGAGCAACTCCTGCTGCAGGGACTCGCGCGTCTGGGCATCGAGTGCGCCGAAGGGTTCGTCCATCAGCAGGATCTCGGGACCGTAGGCGAGCGCGCGCGCGATCGCCACGCGCTGGCGCATGCCGCCTGACAGTTGATGCGGGTAGTGATCCGCGAAATCGAGCAGACCGACGAGGCGCAGAAAGCGCTCGGCCTCGCTGCGTCGTTGCGCGCGTTTCACGCCGCGAATCTCCAGCCCCGTCTCGACGTTCCTGCGCACCGTGCGCCACGGAAACAGCGCATAGCCCTGAAACACGAAGCCGAGCTTGCGGCGCGCGGCGCTTACGGATTCGCCATCCACCGTGAGCGAGCCGGACGTAGGCGGCGTGAGGCCCGCGAGCAGGTTGAGGAAGGTCGACTTGCCGCATCCGCTCGGTCCGAGCACCGCGAGAAATTCGCCCTCGCGCACGCTCAGATCGAAGCCGTCGAGCACGGTCTGGCTCGTATCCGTGGCCTCGTTGACATAGGTGAGCGACAAGTCTCGCGCGACGATCTTGTCGCGTGCCGCGAACGCGCCGCTCATGAGGGCTGTCCGTTCGCGCGCGGCGTCGCGCTCGCCTGCGACTGCTTCGCGAGCGGGTTGTATTCGTTGGTGTAGACGTCCTTGACCTGCACCTTGCCCTTCGGGATCTTGCCGGCCTGTTCGAGGATGTCGATGTAGTACTGGATCGGCGGCTCCGTCACGACGAGATCCTTCACATATGCATAACGCTCGACCAGCTTCACGTCGATGCCGAGCCGTTCCGCCGTGAGCTGGCGCGCTTCGTCGGGATGCGCGTTGACCCAGTTGCCCGCTCGCGCGATGGCCGTGACGAAGTCCTTCACCGCCTGCGGATGGGCGCGCGCGAACGCACCGTTCACGCTGTAGGGGGCCATGCCGCCGAGGCCGTGATCCTCGTCCCAGTCGCTCCAGAGCTTGTGCAGTTGCGCATCGGCTTCGGCTGCGCCGGAGAACGGCGGATGAATGATGGCGATATCGACGTTCTTCGTGACGAGCGCCTGCTGCGACTGGTTATCCGGCACGACGAGCCAGTTGACCTTCGACACGTCCACGCCGTGCTGCGACAGATACTTCTTCGTCACGAACTCCGCGCACGCGCCGAAGCTGTTGAAGGCGACGGTCTTGCCTTCGAAATCCTTCGGCGAGCGGATGCCGGAATCCTTGCGCGTGAAGTACTTCATATGCGGCGCATCGGGCAAGGTTTCGCCGCCTGCGGAGACCACCTTGATATCCGCGCCGCTTGCGATCGCGGAGATGACGAGCGGCACCATGCGCGTGCCGAAATCGATCTCGCCCGTGCCGACGAGCGGAATGATCTGCGGCGCGGCGATCTTGCCGACATATTTCGGCCGCGTGCTCGTGCCTTCGAAATAGCCGAGCTTGTCGGCAAGATAGACGAGATCGAAGGAGGGGTTGTCGGGATACTTGAAGTAGGTCACTTCCTGACGCGCCGTCTGCGTGACCTTGGCCGAGGATGCTTGCGCCTGTTCGTCCTGAGGTTTGCAGCCGCCCAGGAGAACGAGCGTGGCGGCCGCGCAGACGGCATGCAGCCGGTACTTCGAAAGAGACGCCTTCATAGGATCGATGAGGAGCAGGAGAGGAAAAGTTGCGACGCCGCGCGACCGGCAGCGCCGTGCTCTCTCATTCTCACGCGAGCCGTGAGACGATCAAACGAAGCAAATCTGATTAGCTGACGCAGTGAAATCTGCAATGCATTTCACGGAAACCGCGTTCGATTCAGTCGCGGTCCGCGTCGCGGAGTTGAGCGAGCGATGCGCGCTGGGTGCCGTTCGCGTCGAAGTTGTCGTCGGCGAGCCAGCGTTCGAAGGCGCGCCGGATGCGCGGCCAGTCGCGATCGATGATCGCGTACCAGGCCGTATCGCGATTGCGGCCCTTGTAGACGATCGCCTGCCGGAAGATGCCTTCGAACTCGAAGCCGAGCCGCAGCGCGGTCTTGCGCGACGGCGCGTTCAGGCTGTCGCATTTCCATTCATAGCGCCGATAGCCGAGGTCATCGAAGACATGGCGCATCAACAGATATTGCGCTTCCGTGGATATGCGCGTCTGTTTGAGCAAGGGCGAGAACGTGACGCTGCCCATTTCGATGACGCCATGCACCGGCTCGATCCGCATCAGCGCGAGCGTGCCGACTGCCTTGCCGCTCGCGGAATCGATGACGGTGTAGTGGAGCGGATCGGTGGATGCCGCGGCTTTTGTCAGATAGTCGCGGAAGGCGTCGAATTCCGTGAATGGGCCCACGAAGAGGTAGGTCCAGTCGCTGCCGTCGGGCGCGTGGCTGTAGGCGTCGAAGAGATCGGCCGCGTGGCGTGTTACGTCGAGCGGCTCGATGCGGCAATGCTTCCCGTCGATGGTGATGCGCGCGGGGCGTGCGCGCGGGGTCCAGTTGATCACCGGATCGCCGATGGGTTGACGGTATTCGTTGGTTCCTGGCATGTGTGAGGGGCTCCAAGGGGGATTTATAGCGCGCGAGCTAGAGCATCTTATGCACTTTTGCCAAAGGATGTGAAGGTTCTTGGTCAAAGCGTTTGACACGCTCGTGGGCTTCCGCCGGATCCCGTATTCGCGTCGGTCTATTGGCGTTGCCCCTGTGCGGGGCGGCAGTCACTTTCTTTGCTGCTGCAAAGAAAGTAACCAAAGAAAGCAGCCCGATACGCCCGCGGTCATACGCAATTTGGGTGTTCTTCTCGTTGTTCGTGGGCTCAGTAGCGAGTGCCCTCGTAGGCCTAACCGGGCTTGGACCGCGCACGGTCTGCCACATCGCGCCGCGTAAGCGGCTGGTTCAGCACGAAATGGCTCCGGCCCGCTTCGCGGCCGATGGGTTCATCGGGGATGCATGTGCTTCCTTATCAAGGTATCCATACCAATGGTTTCCCTTGCATACCCGACGGCAGCGCGTAGCGCTGTGCCGAAGCCATTTCGTGCTGAACCAGCGCGCTTAAACTACTAGCTTGTCAGACCGTGCGCGGTCCAAGCCCGGTTAGACCTACGAGGGCACTCGCTACTGAGCCCACGAACGACGAGAAGAACACCCAAATTGCGTGTGACCGCGGGCGTCTCGAGCTGCTTTCTTTGGTTACTTTCTTTGCAGCAGCAAAGAAAGTGACTGCCGCCCCGCACAGGGGCAACGCTAACAAACCAACACGCTAACGGGATCCGGCGAAAGCCCTAACACACAGCCCGCTCCACCGCATGATCCCCCAACACACTCTCATACAACTCGAGATAAGCCGCAACCATCGCATCGCGATCGAAACGCCCTGCATACTCGCGCAGACGTTCATGCACGCCTGGATCTTCGAGCAGCGCCACCGCCTCGCGCAGCTTCGCGATGATCGTCGCGGGCCGCGCCATCTGGAACACGAGATCGGTGCGCGGCTCGACGACTTCAGGAATGCCCCCCGTGTCCGCTGCCACGACCGGCAGTCCATGCGAATACGCTTCCATGGTCACGCGCCCGAACGGTTCATTCCATATCGACGGCACCACGAGAATATCGATTGTCCCGAAAAATTCGCCTGACTTGACGTGCCCGAGATACTCGATGCGCGGATCGTCGTACTTCGCCTTGAGCGAACGCAGGTAATCCGCATCGCCCGCGCCGCCGACAGCGAGCGTCCACTGCAGCGTATCGTCCGCGCGCAATTGTTCGAGCAGCACTTCGAGCCCTTTCTCCGGCGACACACGCCCGAGCACACCGAGCCGCACCGGGCCGCCCGTATAGCGCCGGGTGCGCGGCGGCGGAGCGGGGCCGTCGAATGGCTCGACGCAATTGTGGATGACCGTCGTGCGCGCGGCACGCGAAAAATAGCCGCTCTCGAGATGCTTCTGCAGCACGAAGCGGCTGACGCCCACGGCCACCGCAACCCGTGATGACGCCGCCCGCTTCGGTTCCGCATAGAGCGAGCAGACGCCGCACTGGCGCATGCACGGCTTGCCACGCGAGTACATGATCGCGGTCGGGCACATCAGGTAGTAATCGCGCGCGGTATGCACGATCGGCACGCCGGCGTTCTTCGCGAGTCGCCAGATATCGATGGACAAACACGACAGATTGCTGGTGCTGATCACGTCCGGCTTTTCGCGCGCGATGATGCTCGACAGCTTGCGCGACATCATCACGTTATGCACATCGATGGCATGCCAGATGAGTTTGGCAACACGCCCGTGCTTCTCCCGCTGATGCGGCCAGTAGAGATTCATCGAACGCAGCCGATACACCTTCACGCCGTTCACGTGGTCCACGTGGTCGACACCGGTCCCGGTCGCGCAGACCACGCAAACTTCCACGCCTGCCTTGACCAGACCTTCCGCGAGCAGTCGCGTCGAAACCTCGGCTCCTCCCGGCTCATCCGGAAAGTAAAGTGTGTTGGCTATGAGTATTTTCACGAAATCCCCGTGCGATGCAGTGCCCCTGATATTGCCTCCAAAGTGGCGCGACCAAGGCGTCAGAGCACACGATGCATGAATGGCTCATTAGTCTAGGGCGCGACAAATCCCTTGGGAAGCGGGTCGGAAAATGCATTCGTCATACTTAATACGACGCGTTGAAAATCAGCGTATCGCCTTTTGCCGCCCCGAATGGAGTCCAGCGAATGAATGTTTCAAGAATACTGTTTCAAAGCGAAACATTGCTTGCCTGACCTGACGCGCGTGCTCTCGCGCAAAGCTTCGCACGAGAACGAAATTACCGCACGAAGGAACCGCTCAATACGATGGCTTCCGCACGGACGCGCGCTTTCAGGCATCGTCTAATGATAAAGCTGCGAAAGAGCCGGCCGACGGCCCGCCATCGTCGCAGTCTCATCGCGCGACCGTGCGCCATTCCCCGATATCCTATGCGCGCACTGGCAAGACGAGGTTTCATTTCCCTGACACTGGCGGCGTGCGTGGCCGGCGTGTTCACGTCTCGCGCGCGCGAGAACGATGAGGAACGGGCCGACGGCGTCGCGTATGGCGAGGCGCCCCGTCAGCGGCTCGATGTCTACGCGCCCGAGTCGCGCACCGGCGCGGATCGGCCTGTCGTCGTGTACTTTTATGGCGGGGGCTGGCAAAGCGGTCACCGCTCGGATGCCCGTGGCGTCGCGCAGGCGCTGGCCGCCCACGGAATCCTGACCATCACGCCGGATTACCGCATCTATCCCGATGCTGTGTTCCCCGGTTTTCTCGACGACCCCGCCGCCGCCGTGCGCTGGGCGCGCGATCACGCGCGCGAATTCGGCGGCGATCCCAAGCGCATTTTCGTGATGGGCCATTCATCGGGCGCGCACATCGCCGCGATGCTCGCAACGGATCCGCGTTATCTGGCCGCGCAGGGCATGGCGAAGAGCTCGCTCGCGGGCATGATCGGACTGGCGGGACCCTACGCCGCGATCCCGACGAGCGATCCGCACATGGACGTGATCTTTCCGGCCGCATTGCGTCAGCAGGCGCTGCCCATCCAGTTCCTTTCGGGTAACGAACCGCCGATGCTGCTCGCCGCCGGCACCGCGGACACCGATGTCGATCCGCGCAACAGCGACCGCTTCGCCGCGGCGTTACGAGCGCATCACGATGTCGTCGAACTGAAGCGTTATGCGGGCTTCGGGCACGACACGATCGTCAAGTCGCTTGCGGCGACGCAGGGCACGCCTTCACCCGTTCTCGCCGATGTCACCGCCTTCATCGCCGCGCATTGAACACGCGGCGCGCGCTCATATAATGGAAGGCCGCTCCACGTCGTTATTCGGAACGTCCGCATTCTCATGTTCGTGCGTGCATTGACTCCCGCCGACGCCGAGTCTTTTCAATCGCTCCGGCTTTCCGCGCTTCAGTTGTCGCCTTCGTCGTTCGCCTCGACTTACGACGACGAAAAGAACCGTTCCCTCGATGAAATCGCCGCGCGCCTGATCCTCACGGAGAAACAGGCCGTCTTCGGTGCATTCGACGATGAACACCTGGTCGGCATCGCGGGCGTGCGCTGCAACGTCTTCCGTGCACACGAGCATCAGGCGCATCTCTGGGGCGTGTATGTCGCGCCGGTCTGCCGGGGAGCGGGCGTGAGCAGGAAACTGCTGGCCGAAGCGATCGGCTTCGCGCACGAAATGGCGGGGGTCACGCAATTGCATCTGACCGTGGCGGCGGACAACGCCATCGCCATTCAGCTCTACCAGTCGCTTGGCTTCGATACGCTCACATGCGAGCCCGATTCGATCTTCTCTGACGGCACACGCGACGGCGATGTCCTCATGTGCCTGCGCCTCACGAGCGACGCTGACTGACTATGCGGTCTGCTCGCCGAGCACGATCTTGTGAATATTGGCCGCATAGACCCATTCGCGCGCCTGGCGCCCGATCAGATCCATGAAGGCGGGCGGCCCGCTGCAATAAATCTGCGTGCTCGCGTGACTCGGACTCAGCGCGTGCGCGCTCGTCTGCGCGAACAGATCGTGAGACAGATCGAAATAGTGATGCACCTTGCCGTGATCGCGCAGCGCGTCGATTTCATCGCGGAGCACGGCGCGATCGGCGGATCGCGCGAAGTTGTGCAACTCGAAGCTCTGCCCCGCCGACGCCAGCCGCTTCGCGATGCCCACGATTGACGCAGCGCCGATCCCGCCCGCGAAAAGAATGGATCGCGCGCGATCGTCGAGAATCGTCGGCGCGTTTTTCGGGCTGCCGGCGAATACTTCGTCCCGTTCGTTCAGCGGAAATCCGGCAGGGCGCGTGTCCTGTCTTGCGCCGACCACGTATCCATCGGCATAGGGTGACGCGGAGATCAGCGGATACGTCCTGCTCCGGTCGCCCGCGCTGTCGAGCGCGAGCGTGACGCACGCTCCTTCGTCGAACGGCGGCAGCGACGATCTTGACCGAGTGCGGATTTCGATCGCTTGGTATCCCTCTGCAATTTGCCATCTCCGGCCCACGATGACGGGAATCAGGTTGTCGCGCATGTCTCCTCCGGTATGAAAAACGGCTCTCGTCGAGCGTAGGGCGGACCGGATGCGCGATCAAGGCACACGAGCGCATGCCAGTCATATCGTCACGGCGATACTCAGCGGCCGCTGTACGAACCGATGACGTGCGTCGAAAGCGCCTTGTTTGGCGTCCGCTTAAAAATATAACGCTCGAAACCCTGCGATTTGCTGACGAAATCCTCTCAGAGTCATCTCAAAATAAACATACCGCCCGGTCGGTTTATTAATAGAATGGCTGCTCGTTGCAAGACCAACGCCCCGAGCGCTGGCGAAAACACATCCCTTCCGGAGACACATGCATGGACGAGCAGCAGTTGGAGACGCTTCGCCTCCACCCCGACTTCAGACGCCTGGTCGCGACCAAGACGCGACTCGCCTGGACCCTCACCGCCGTCATGCTGACGGCCTACTTCAGCTTCGTACTGCTGCTCGCGTTTTCTCCGTCGACGCTCGGTCTGCGCATCGGCGCGGGCACCGTGACGCTCGGCATTCCGGTGGCGATCGCGTTCATCCTGCTCGCCTTCACGCTGACTGCCGTCTACGTCATCAAGGCGAACAGTTCGATCGACGCGCTCAACGAAACCCTGAAGGAGCATCACGCATGAAGAAGCTTCTCCCGACGATTCCGCTCGCGCTCGCGACGCTCGTGCTTGCTTCGCAGTCCGTGATGGCCGCCGATGCCGTGACGGGTCCGGTGAGCGCGCGTCCGCTCAACTGGAGCGCGATCGCGATGTTCTTCGTGTTCGTTCTTCTGACGCTCGGCATCACGCGCTGGGCCGCGAAGCGCACGCGCTCGGCCTCCGATTTCTACGCGGCGGGCGGTGGCCTGACCGGCTTCCAGAACGGCCTTGCGATCGCCGGCGACATGGTCTCGGCGGCGTCCTTTCTCGGCATCTCCGCGATGATCTTCGACAAGGGCTACGACGGCATGATCTACGCGCTCGGCGTCGTGGCGGGCTGGCCGATCATCCTCTTTCTGATCGCGGAACGGCTGCGCAATCTCGGCAAATACACCTTCGCCGATGTCGTTTCATACCGGCTCGCGCAGCGCCCGGTGCGGATCGCCGCAGCGTGCGGCACGCTGACCGTGGCGATCCTGTATCTGGTCGCGCAGATGGTCGGTGCGGGCAAGCTGATCCAGTTGCTGTTCGGGACGAGCTATCTGTCGGCCGTCATGCTGGTGGGCTGTCTGATGGTGCTCTACGTGATGTTCGGCGGCATGCTCGCGACGACCTGGGTGCAGATCATCAAGGCCGCGCTGTTGCTGGGCGGCGCGACCTTCATGGCGTTCATGGTGCTCGCGTGGTTCGGCTTCGATATCGAAGCGCTCTTCTCGGGCGCGGTCAAGGCGCACGCGAAAGGCCAGTCGATCATGGCGCCGGGCGGGCTCGTCTCCGATCCGGTCGATGCGGTGTCGCTTGCCGTCGGCATGATGTTCGGCACGGCTGGCCTGCCGCACATCCTGATGCGCTTCTTCACGGTCGCCGACGCGAAAGAGGCTCGCAAGTCGGTGCTCTACGCGACGGGCTTCATCGGCTACTTCTATCTGCTGATCCTGTTGCTCGGTTTCGGCGCGATCGTGATCGTCGGCACCAACGGCGATTTCCACGATGCAGCCGGCAAGATCATCGGCGGCAGCAACATGGTGGCCGTGCATCTGGCGGGCGCGGTGGGCGGCAATCTGTTCCTCGGCTTCATCTCCGCGGTGGCGTTCGCGACGGTGCTCGCGGTCGTGTCCGGCCTCGCGCTCTCGGGTGCGTCCGCCGTCTCTCACGATCTGTACGCGAACGCATTGCGCAAGGGCGCGGTCACGGAAGCGCAGGAGATTCGCGTGTCGAAGATCGCCACGCTCGTCATCGGCGTGCTGGCGATTCTGCTCGGCATCATCTTCGAGCATCAGAACATCGCGTTCCTGTCGGGGCTCGTGCTGGCGATCGCCGCATCGGCCAACTTTCCGGTGCTGTTTCTTTCAATGTTCTGGAAGGGCCTCACGACGCGCGGCGCGGTGACGGGCATGCTCACCGGGCTGATTTCGGCGATCGCGCTGCTCGTGCTCGGCCCCGCCGTCTGGGTGCAGATCCTCAAGCACCCGCACGCGATCTTCCCGTACGCCAATCCCGCCCTCTTCTCGATGACGCTGGCATTCGCGAGCGCGTGGCTGTTCTCCGTGCTCGATTCATCGGCGCAAGGCAAGCGCGAACAGGAACGCTATGTCGGCCAGTTCATCCGGTCGATGACGGGCATCGGCGCCGCGCGCGCCACGGACAAGCACTGAACCGGCGCGCCTCGACTTACCTGCGTGGCAGGATCGAATTGGAAATCGAGAATACGTTCTCGCCGTAGTGGACGAAGTCCCGTTCCATGTCGATATGCCACTGCAGGAAGTTGCGGCTGTTGGACTTGCCCGGAAGCATCCAGTCATGCAGCTCGATGATCACCAGCGGAAAACTGTTCAACTGCTCGGAGTAGCGTGAAAAGAGATCGGACTCGGCGCCTTCGATGTCGATCTTCAGGATGAACGGCGTACCGCTGGTTTTCGCGATCACTTCCTCGAGCGTCAGCGCGTCGACTTCATAGGAGCGCTCGCTCGGTTGCTCCGCCGTGCGATAACCCCACGCGCCCGAGCCCGGATCGGTCAGAAACAGCTTTCCGCTGTGCGCTGCGATCGCCGCGTTGACCGGCACGATCGACGGGAACGACGCCGCGTTGCGGCTCAGTAGTTCGTAGTTCGATAGATCCGGCTCGACAGCCAGGATCTTCGCCTTGGGATAGGTCAGGGCGAACCAGACCGACGCCGCGCCGATATTGGCCCCGGCGTCGACGATGATCGGATCGGGACTGGACTCGTAGAAGTCGACGATCTCCTGCGAGCGGCTCAGATGGTCCGACGCGTAGGAACGTTGAAAGAAAATATCGCGGCACACGCGCCTGTCGGCGATCGCGGGCCGATACGTGAAGAGCTTGCCGCCAGGAAGGCGCAAGCCATGCGGACCGTATTTGACGGGCCCCCAGGCGTCCGCCGACGCATTGCCGGGGCGCAGCCATCGCAAGAGCACCGGGGGCACCATGTCCTTGACGGTGTGCTTGATCAAGTCGCGCGTAAAGTCTTGCATCCTTGCCTCCGAATGGATCTCGTTCGAGATTGCTTCATCGGTTCAAAGGGCCGCATTGCGTGTCCGATGCAGCCGGCGAATTTTTTTCGATCTTGAGGTTACGCGACCGTTCACTCCCAAAAGCGGCATTTTTTGCGCGTGAATGTGCGCTACCGCACAGCCGCGCCCAGATATCTGCGCTGGCCCAGCTCTGGGTTCTGTCCCCCGCAAGCGCCGTGCGCCGGTCCCTCATTCAAGTTCTCCCGCGTCGTGCCGAAATAAGCACGGAAGGCGCGTCATTCGATGACGCCTCCGACGCTGTCAAACAGCTTCCCGGCCAGGCCATGTCACTTTCATCCCGTCAGCATTTTCTGGCGAACTTCCTTCGCGCAAGCGCCGCGCCCGCTTCGAACGTGACCGCGTCGAACCGGACGCGCACGCTCGCCGAAGCGCTCGCGCTCGGCATCCTCTGTTACCTGCTCGCGCGGCCGGTCGCGCATCTCGACAGCGCCGGCACGCTCGCGGCGATTGCGTGGCCCGCGCCCGCGGTCGTCATCGCGATTCTTTGGCCGATGCCGCCGCGACGCTGGCCGATCCATCTCCTCGCGATGTTCGTCGCAATCGCCGCAACGGGCGATTTCAGCAGCGCGTCATGGCGCAGCGACCTGGGCTTCTGCGTCCTGAACGTGCTCGAAGTCGCGCTGTGCGCGTGGCTCGGCCGGCGTTATGTCGACGCCGATGGCGCGATCGTCACGACCGCCACGCTGATGCGCTTCCTGCTGCTGCTTCCGCTCGCGGCCATCGGCGCAACCTCGATGCTCGGCGCGACGCTCGCGAGCGATCTGGGCCACGACGGCTGGTGGCGCGAATGGCGCACGCTGTTCGTCGGCAACGGCGTCGCGGTGCTGGTGCTGGTGCCGGCGGTGCTCGCCTGGCGCGCGCGTCTCGCCACGGCCGCGACCAGCGCGAACAGCGCACGCAACGCCGAACCGCTGATCGCGCTCGCGTGCAGCCTCGCGGTGGTCGCGTTGCTGGTCGCCGCGGCGGCGTTGCAGGTGTCGGAACAGGTGCAACGCGCCGTCGTCTCGCTGTTGCTGGCGGGCATCGCGATTTACGGCGGACTGGCCGCCGCCGCGACGACCGTCGCGACCGCCGCGGTGTTCGGCGTCGGCCTGACGCTGATGCGGCTCGGGCCGTATCGCTACGAGAACGCCGAAAGCGCATGGCATCTGCAGATCGACATGGCCGGGCTCGCGATCCTCACGTTCTTCGTCGCGGTGGCCGTGCGCGAGCGCCGGCAACTCGCGCTTCGCCTGGAACGGGCGCGCCGGATGGAGTCGCTCGGGCTGCTCGCGGGCGGCGTCGCGCACGATTTCAAGAACATCCTCGCCGCCGTCGATGGCTACGCGGAAATCGCCCGCGACCGGCTCGCGGCCGATTCCGCCGCGCGCAAACCGCTTCGCGAAGTGCAGGCCGCATCGGCGCGCGGTTACGAACTCACCGAGGAAATCCTGCTGGCGGCGCGGCGCGGCGACCGTGTGCGCGAATCGCTCGACCTGATGTCGATCGTGCGCGAGAGCATCGCGCTCGCGCGGCCGCTGTGCCGCAACGGCGTCGTCATCGAATTCGAGCCGGCGGATGGCCGCCTGTTCGTCGCCGCGCACGGCAACCAGCTCGTGCGGGCCGTGCTGAATCTCGCGAGCAACGCCAGCCTCGCGGCGCGCTCCCGCGTGGTGCTGCGCGCCGGCAGCGCGCCGTCGATGACCGGACCGCTCGCCGTCGGCGACGCGCCGCCCGGCGCCATCGCGTGGGTGGACGTCGAAGACGATGGCCCGGGCATTCCCGCCGAACATCTGCAACATCTGTTCGAGCCGTTCTTCTCCGTGCGGGCGAAGGGCGGCGGCTCGGGCCTCGGTCTCGCGATCGTCGCGGGCGTGGCCTGCGAACATCAGGGTGGCGTCGCGATCGAGACCGGGCCGGGCGGCACGCGCTTTCGTCTCGTGCTGCCGTTGCTGACGAAGGCGCCGGCGGCGGAGCAGCGCTTCGATCCTGCCGAACCGATCGGCCACGGCGAACGCGTGATGCTGATCGACGCCGATCCCGAATCGCGCGAACGCTGCGAGGACTGGCTCGCGGAAATGGGCTTCGAGCCGCTCGGTTACGCCGACGCCGACGAAGCGCTCGACGAAGCCGCGCACGCCGACGACGAACCCGCGCTCGTGCTCGCCGCCTCCGACAGCCTGCCTGCGAGCGATATCGCATTCGCCGCGCGCGTCGTCGTCCTGAACCGACCCATCGAGCGCGAGGCCCTCGCACGCGCCGCCGCAACCGCCCTGAAGGACCTGTCATGAGCTTGCAGCCGCAACACAGCATCCTCGTCGTCGACGACGATCATTCGATGCGTATCCTGCTGATCGAATATCTTTCCGGGCACGGCTACAAGGCCGACGGCGCGGCGACCGCTCAGGAGGCGCTCAGCGTGTTCGCCGCCAAACGCTACGACCTCGTGCTGCTCGATCTCGGCCTGCCCGACGGCGACGGCACCGACCTCGCGCGCCGCTGGCGCGAACAGGCGCAGGTGCCGATCATGTACATCACGGGCCGCAACGACGAAGCCGATCTCGTGATGGGACTCGAACTCGGCGCGGACGACTACATCGTCAAGCCGTTTTCGCTGCGGGAAGTGCTGGCGCGCATGCGCGCGGTGATGCGTCGCGCGGGAGCGGCGTCGGCCGCGCCGCTCACGCGCGGCAAGCTGCCGAACGCGTATCGCTTCGCGGGCTGGACGCTGAACCTGAACACGCGCCGCCTGAGTTCCGCCGATCAGTCCGCGGTGCCGCTCACCAATTCGGAATTCAATCTGCTCGTCACCTTCCTGAGCGCGCCGGGGCGTATCATCACGCGCGAAAAGCTGCTCGAAAGCACGCGCGCCTTCGACGACATTTACGATCGCGCCATCGACGTGCAGATCCTGCGGCTGCGGCGCAAGATCGAGATCGACCCGAAAAAGCCGGCGCTGCTGCGCACCGAGCGCGGCGCGGGCTATATCTTCGACACCGACATCGAACATCTGTGGACCTGAGCGCGTCCCATCCCTCTCAACCGCATGCAAAGAAACCCGTGACCGATTTCAAGAGCCTTGGTACGCAACCCATCAGCGAGGCGCAGCCTTGCGGCGTCGACGTGCGCGACGATCCCGACTTCGAGCTGCTGCAAAACGAAATCGCGAAGCTGACCAATCCGGCCGCGAGCGGTTCGCCGGACTGGGAACAGGTGGTGAAGCTGTCGTCCGCGCTGCTCGCCGGCAAGGGCAAGGACATTCTCGTCGCGAGCTATCTGACGGGCGCGCTCTTGATCACACGCGGACTCGCCGGTCTGAGCGACGGCGCGCAGGCGCTGGAAGGGCTGCTCGCGACGCATTGGGAAGGGCTTTATCCGCCGGTCGCGCGGCTGCGGGCGCGGCGCAACGCGATTCAATGGCTGATCGATCGCGTTCGCGCGCATGGCGACGAGCACGACTGGTCGAGCTGGCCGCCGCAGGATGCGGCGCTCGTCGAAGGCCTGCGCGCGTCGCTGGCCGGGATCGATCGCGTGCTCGCGGAAAAGGACGACGAAGCGCCGTCGATGCAGCCGTTGCGCGCGCTGCTCGGCACGGTGCAGGTTGCCGAACCGGAGCCTGAGCCTGTGGTTGTGGCTGTGTCAGAAGCTGTCGTCGAGCCGGAGCCCGTCGCTGCGGCTCCCGTCGCCGCGCCCCGGCCCGCATCGGCACCAGTGGCCGCGCCTCCGATACAGGCCGATCCACTCGCACCCCTCGCCGTCGATTCATCCGATGGCGCCAGCCGCGCCACCGACGAAGCGCTCGACCGGCTCGCCGCCATCGGCACCTGGTACGCGCAGAACGATCCATCGAGCGCGCTCGGCTTCCGGCTGCGCCGCATCGGCGTGTGGGCCGGCATCGAGCGCGCGCCGAACGCCCAAGGCTCCGACACGCAACTGCCCGGCCCGATTCCCCCGTTACAGGATGCGTTGCGCAATCTGCAATCGCGCGCGGCGCATGGGGATATCGTCGGCTTTGCGGAAACGCAAGTGCTGACGTATCCGTTCTGGCTCGATCTGAACTATGCCGCCGCGACCGCGCTCGCCCAGCTCGGCGATGCGTGGAGCGCCGCGCGTCGCGAAGTCTGCGGCGAGACCGCGAAGTTCGTTGCGCGGATGGACGGCATCGAGCGGCTGAAATTCGCCAATGGCGTGCCGTTCGCGAACGCCGATACGGTGCAATGGCTGGGCTCGCTGGCGTCTTCGGGCGGCGATGCGGGCGCGGCCGCCGCGCCGGACCCGCTCCTCGCGGTGCTCTCGCGGGCGCGAGCGCTTGCCGCCGACAACGATCTGCGCGCCGCCGCGCAATGCCTGCAGGACGCGATCGACAAGACCGCCGCCGTCGGCACGCGTCTGCGGCTGCGCACTGCGTTGTGCGATCTGCTGCTGGAGCATCGTCCGGGCGCGCGGCTCGATGCCTTCGCGCGCGCGCTGGTGGAGGAAGTCGATCGCTACGGCGTGGCGTCGTGGGACCCGGAACTCACCGCCGACGCGCTGCGCGCCGCCTACGCGATCCTGAGCCGCAACGATCAGAACGAAGCGGAAACGGCGGCGCTGCTCGCGCGCATCGCGCCGCTGGACGTGGGGATCGCGGTGCGCTTGATTACGTGATGGGCCGAGGGCGCGCCGCCCTCAAAGCCCCGTCATCATCATCGCTGGCGTCTGACCGCGCCAGCACGCGCCGATCGTCGCCGGCAAACCCAGTTCCGCCAGCGTGACCGGATTGCCCGCCACCGTCGGCACGATCGCCGGCAGCGGCGGCATGCCAGGACTCATCACCGCGAGCTGATCGACGATGTTCATCTGCTGACGCTGCGCCTGCGCGTCCTGAATCTGCTGCTTCTGTTGCGCGGTGGTCTTCTGCAGCGTCTCGTAGACCTCGATCCGATGCGCGGCGTCCGTCACCTGATCGCCGCCCGTCACCGCGAAACTCACTGTCAGCGTCTGCACGTTGAGCGCCTTCAGCGCGCTCTCGCTCGCGGGGAAATCGGCGGCCGTGAACTGGCGCTGCCCATCCGCGAAATCCTTCAGGAACGCTGCGACACCCAGCGGCCCAGCGTAATTGCGGTTCAAGGTCAGATTGCCGATCTTGATCTGCAAGCGCGTATCGCCGCACTGCCCCGCTGTCCACGCAAAGCTCGTGCTGACCGGGAAGTTGTAGTTGTTCAGCGTCTGCACGCCCGCCGCGCACTGCACGGTGAGGATCGTCGCGTAGGGTTTCGCCTGTGCGTCGGCATTGACGTTGGTCGGCTGCGCCGTGAGCGTGAGCGGCACCGTCAGCGCTCGGGCCGCATCGGCCTGCTGCTTGGCCGTCGCGAGCGTGCGGTCGAGCTGATCGAGCGCCTGCTGTGCGTCCAGTTGCGCCTTCTGCGCCTGAAGCTGCTGCGCCTGCTTGTCCGCCGCGCTGCGCGCAGCCGATTGCTGCTGCGCGAGCTGGCGTCCGAACGCGCCGTTGAGCATCGGCACGAAGGTCGACGTGAACGGCACGCTGAAACCCTGCGTCTCCACGATCTCGTAACGGCTCGCATTGCGCGTGAGGAACGGCTTGGCCGCGCCATCGGCGAAGGCCCAGACCGCGCCCTTCGCGCCGAACAGCTGGTCGATCGCCGCGCTCTTGTCGGTCGCGCCCTGCAGCGGATACACCACGCCCGATTCCCAGCCGCGCTGCAATTCGCACGAAGCCTGCTGCTCGACATACGCCGCTAGGAAATCGAACGGACCGCGGATCAGACGCCATGTCAGCATGTCCGAGCCGTCGCCGGTGCCGATCAGCGTGCGCAACTGCGTGAGCGGTTGCAGCGCGCTCATCATCTCCGAAGGCTGCGGTTGCGCGCTCGTCGCGAACTGCGCGAAGTCCGCGGCAAGCTGATAGTTCTTGCCGCTGCCCGCGCCGCTGTCGATGGCGAGCTTGTTCAGTCCGGCGAGATAGAGCGTCAGTGCATCGACCGCGCCGAGGTTGTTGGTCACGGCCTGACCGCCGCGTTGGGGCGCGCCGGAGAGCACGTCCTTGAGCGCCGTCGCGCCGACCGCGTTGATCGCGCCCGCCACCTTGACGGCCTGATTCGCCGCGCCCATGCGCGTCGCCTGTTCGCGCACCTGCTGAAACTGCCGCGCGAGGACGATCCAGCCGGGCAGCGGCGCGTCGGCGCGTTCGCCGTCGAACTCCTCGTTGATCCGCGCGATCAGGCGGAAATACGGACTCGCCGGCCCGCTGACGATGCCGAGCGCGGAACGCCAGCCCGCTTCGCCCGAATACGGCGCGGCGCCGTTCGTGAAGGCCTCGACGAAGTTCTGCCATGCCAGCACGCGCCGGGTGCGATACCAGTCGTCGAAGGACGCACGCTGCCGGTCGAATTGCTCAGGATCGCTGACCGCCGCGCGAATCTGCTTCGCGAGTGCGTCGAGCGCCTGACGGCCCGCGACGGTATAGACCGCCGGAACCGTCGCATCGGGCGTGCTCGCGACGCTCGCTACGCTTGCCCCGATCACGCTGCCTCTGGCCGAGCGCATGCCGGCATCGGCCATTGCGTTCGCGGGTTGCGCGTTGCCGCCCCAGAAGTCGGACGCGCGCACCGGCGCGAGTTCGCCGCCGTCCGGCACGAGGCCGACGAGCCAGGTCATCTGCGGATCGGCAGCGACGGCCTGATCAAGTAGCGCGCGCTGGTTCTTCAGGCGCTCCTGGAGATAACCGGCGTCGTTCGGCGACCAGACCAGATACGAGACCGTGAGCGGATTCATCTGGGCGTTGAGCTGCGCCGGATAGAGCGAAGTGGCGACCGGCTGCGGCATCGCTTCGAGCGTCGCGCGGTTCGCGCCGCCCATGCGCGCCCGCAACAACGCGATCGAGCGCGCGAGATTCAGCAGTTGTCCCGCCTGCTCGACCGGCGGCCCCGCCTGTCCCACCGATGCCGCCAGCGCCGTCTGCTGGCTCTGGTCCGCAGCGGGCTGAATCGCTTGCCGGTATTGCTGCACGAACACATCATGCAGACGCGCTTCGAGCGACGCGAGTCCCGCGCCATTGCCGAGCAGCCCCGACATCCAGCGCCGGTCGTTCTGCGCGACCTGCATCAGCACGTCGTTGGAATACGTGAGCGCGGCGGCGTCGTGGAACAGGTTGCCATTCAGCGCGACCTTGTCCGGCCGCGCGCTCTGCACCAGGGCGAGCGTCTGTTTGTTGCCGGCGAAGGACACCGACAGCAGGATGCCGAACATCGCGACGAGCAACACCCACGCGATGACGCCCACGCTCTGCGTGACCCGCTTCCAGTGATGCACGAGCATGGCTGGCTTCGCGGCGTTGCGGTCCTGCGGCAGGATGCGGCCGAAGAAGTCGTGCAGGAACACACCCGCCGTGTCGCTCGCATGCGGCGGCGAGGCGGGCAGCACCGAACCCATCAGCGCCGACATCGCGCCGCCTTCCTGCTGGCCGCTGCTGAAGAAGATGCCGCGCAACAGCGGCCGTTCGAGATACGGGCTGTCGGCGAGGCAGGTGCCGAGAAACATCCCGAGGCCGGCGCGCAATTGTTCGAGTTCGTTCGGGAACATCAGCAACGCAGGCGAGGGCTGCGCCTCGCGCGAGACGATCGCGAGACGCAGCGCCTGCAAGCGCGCACCGATCGAATCGAACGCGCGCGCGACGAACGCGGTTTCGCCTGATCCATCCGCGTCGCTTTCGTCGGCGAGATAGCCCATCGCCTGACCGAGCGCGTCGGCGGGCAGCGTCTTCGCCCATTCCTCGAAGCCGTACAGACGGTCGCATTTGGTGACCAGCACATACACCGGAAAGCGCTTGCCGAACATGCGGATCAACTGCTCGATGCGCGCGCGCACGATGCGTCCTTCATCGGCGAAGGTATCGGCGTCGGGCTGCATGAGCCGGTCCGCGCTCACCGCGAGCACGAGTCCGTCGAGGCCTTCGCGCGGACGGTAACGGCCGAGCAGATCGAGCCCGAGTTCCCATTCGCGGCGATCCTGTTCGACGTCCTCCGC
This sequence comes from Burkholderia sp. THE68, assembly GCF_009938265.1. Taxonomy (NCBI): domain Bacteria; kingdom Pseudomonadati; phylum Pseudomonadota; class Betaproteobacteria; order Burkholderiales; family Burkholderiaceae; genus Burkholderia; species Burkholderia sp. THE68. The sequence continues at coordinate 950,687 of NZ_AP022319.1, read as the reverse complement.
CTGCACGTAGCGGCCCGCGCAATCGATCACCACGGCGCGGTCGAAATACCACCAGTCGCAGTTGGCGGTCTGCCCGATGCTCGCCTGCTGGCTGATCTTCTGGATCGGCGACGAGAGCCGCGCGCGCGTGAGCGCGGTGGTCTTGCCGGTGCCCGATTGCCCCACGACCATGAACCACGGCAGCGCGTAGAGCGGATCGCCCTGGCTGCGCAGATTCGACTGGCGCAGCGTCGCGACGGCGGCCTTCCACTTGCGCCGCAAGAGCGTTTCCGGCGACGCCGCCGGCGCCTCGACGTGGATGGCGGCGCTCTGCGCCGCGAGGCGGCTGCGCGAACGCATCATCACGATCATGCGGCGCGCGAACGTCACGAAGAAGTACAGCGCGAACACGCCGACGAAAATCGCCAGCGCGACCCACAGCGGCCAGCCGAAATAGAGGACGACGCCCCAGCTGACCAGCGCCACGACGATCAGCGTCAACAGCCACAGCAATGCGATGCCCAGCGTTTTCATGGATGTATCTGCGAGAGAAGCGTATCGACGGACTGCGCGACGACGGTGTGATACACGCCGTACAGCGCCGCCAGCAGGAACAGCGGTAACAGGATGGCGGTCAGCTTGCCGCGCGTGAGACGCGTGGCGAAACGCGCGCGCACGCCTGCGCCAGCCGCCGCGGCTGCATCGCCCGCGACGTGATAGCCGTCCGGAAACAGGAACGCGCGCGCCGACGCGCCGAGCTGGTCGGCGTCGGGCAGCAGCATCGCGAGATTGGTGCGGCGGATGTCGGTGAGCGTCTTCTGGTTGCGGTCGTACGCATAGCGCCCGCCGAAGCCGAGCGCGAGACACAGATAGAACACTTCGCGCACCGCCAGTTGCGCGGGCGTGAGTTGCGCGAGGCGCTCGTAGAACACGACGCCCGCGTTGGTCACGTTCGAGTAGCGGCGCTGCAGCAGATGACGCTGCCATTGCGCCGCGCCTTCCCAGCGCGTGGTGAGCAGCAGTTCGTCGGCCCACGCGTTGAAGGCGAACAGCGCCTCGTCGATGTCGGTTTGCGAAAAGCCCGCGTCGTGCGCGCGCTGACGCGCGGTCGCGATCGCGCCGTCGAGTTGCGCGGTCAGGCTCGCCGCGTCGCCCATCGGCGCTGCCGCGAACGCGCGCACCTGCGCGAAAAGGGGAATGAGGGTATCGGCGAGTGTCACGCTATCTCCGCAGCACGACGATTTCCGCGCGCAGATCCTGCGGCGCGTCGGGCCATTGCAGCGCGATGTTCTCGTCGCGCTCCACGGCGTCCCACAGTTCGCTCACCTGCTCGATGCGGAAGTAATTCGACGACGCGCGGCGCGGCATGCCTTGCGGCGCGTTCGGCAGATGAATCAGCTCCAGCCCCGGCAGCGCGTGCGCGACGAGGCGCGTGACATCGGCGGCATTGGCGAGGCGCGCGTCGTAGAGCGCGCCATCGACGACCTGCGCCGCCGCCTGCTCCGTGCGCAGCACCAGATAAAAGCGGTTGCGCCGGTCGAAGAACGCGCGCGGCAAGTCGCCCGCGAACATGCCGTCGCGATACTCGAGCACCGCGAGATGCTCCGGCCCGATCGCGATCTCGCCGAGCAGAAAGCCGATCAGCGCCTGCGCACGCGAGAAGCAGTTGTAGAGGTCGGTGTGATCGTAGGCGGGCAGGCCCGGCGTGCCGTCCTGCGCCTCGCCGAGCATGTCGAAGCGCTCGGAAAACGCGCTCAGTTCGCCGACCAGACTGCGCAATTCGCCGTACAGATGCCACGGATGCACGGTCGGCGTCTGCGTCAGATGCACGAGGTTGGGCGCGGCGCGCGACAGGGTACGCATCGCGAGCAGCAGCATCATGTAGCCGGGATCGAATTCGGCTTTCTGCAACTCGCGCGGATTCTTGAATTCCTGAAGATGATGCGCGCGGCCGACGACATCGTCGCGAATCTCGCGCACGATGCGCAGCAGCGTGTCCGACCCGGACAGCGCGTAGCCCGGCGCGATGAAGCGCTCCGACAGCGTCACCGTATCGCCGATGCGCGTGAGCTGCGCAATCGGAATCAGATCGTACTGGCCGAGATTGGCGGCCTCGCCCTCGAAGAACACTTTCAGCACGTGCAGCAGCGTATGCACCGGCGCGGCGGGACCGTCCGAATGCAGGTCGGGCACTTCGACCGGGTTTTCGAGGCTGGCGTAGCGGGTCTGCGCGGCGGCGGCGTCATCGGCCGATGCGCACATCGACACGTTGTTGCCATCGGCGGCGAACTTGCGCACGCCGAGATAAACGGTGAGCGCGCGGCCGTCGCCGATCGACGCCGCATCGAACGAGCGCGGCGCGAGCACCGCATTGCCCGGATATTCGACATAGGTGCGATCCGGAAAGATCAGCTTCGCCGAACGCACTTCGATGGTCTGGCTCGCGATCGCGCCCGTGGCGATATCCAGCGCCCCCGCGCCCCAGAAATGCGGCAAACCCGTCTCGACGACAGGCTTGTTGCGGAACTGCTCGTGCAGCGACGCCAGCTGAAAGTGCTGGGGCTGCATGAACATGCCCTGATACCAGTAGATGCCCTTGTTGTGTTCCATACCTTGGCGGTCGATGTGCTAGTTGGCGAGCTTGCGCAACGGCGTGTCCTGCGGACTGGCCGCGCCGACGACGCCGGTCGTGGCGCCGGAGCCGCCGGGGTTCGCCGCGTTGTCGCTCAGACGGATTTCCTTGCCGCCGCCTTCGAGTTGCTGCGCGCGCTGCAGCGTCGCGGCATCCGGGCCGCCGGGCTGCGTTTCGGCGTTGAGAATGCCTTGCGCGCCGAGGTTGAGCCGCACGACGAGCGGTCCGGGCAGCTTGGTGTGAGTACGGAAGATGAAGCCCGAGGTCTTCGTGACGACGGGCACGTCGAACTGGCGTGCCGCGTTGGCCACGCCGAATTGCGCATAGCCCGCGACCAGGCCGATCGAACGCGTGTTCTGCGCGCGATCGAGAATCAGATAAGAGTGCTGGCCGGGCGCGACCACATAGCGCGAGAACTGCGCGAAGGTCTGCGGCACCTTGCCGGTGGCCATCGTGTCGGCGAGCGCGTTCGGATCGGCGGCGAGATTGCGGAAGGCTTGCGCATCGCCGGTCTCGTAGATGCCGAGCAACAGCGTGTGCGACTGACCGTCGTACTGGTTCAGGCCCGGATCGGCGGTGATCTCGAAGATCACGGCGTCGGTGGCGTAGCTCCAGGTCACGTCGGCGAGCGGGTCTTTCGGCGGCGCGCTGCTGCATGCGGACAGCACGAGCGCGAGCGCCCACGCACCGCACGCGAGCGGCAGCCGCCGCACTCTGCGTGCACCATGTTCGCCGCCCTGCGCGGCGCGGTAGTTCGTTACTGCCATTGCCGGTGCCCCATTCGGTTGCCGTCGAGTCTTTTGCCCCTGCCGCACATTCTCCGGACTTTGCGGCAGGCTCATACGGCGAAAAAAGGTGTTTTCCCGGCCCTATTCGAAATCTGCGGCGTCGGCGCGCCGCGTCAGACCAGCGGCAGGATCGTCGCGCTGGCTTCGCTGTCGTCGGTGTACGGCATGAAAAGGATCGATTCCGGCGATCCTTTCACGCGCGCGTAGTAGGCATCGTCCGGACCGAGCCGGTTGCGCACCGCCCATGCGGTGAATTCGCGCTCGCCGACCTGCAGCGTCAGGCCTTCCTGCGCGTACTCCAGCACGGTTTTTTCCGGCAGCTTGCCGCGCGGGCCGACCGCCTGGAAATCGATCTTCGCGTCGCCGCCATGCACGCCGAGCACGACGCCCTGCCATTCGCCCTCGCGCGGCCCGATCGCGAACCACTGGCCGAGCTGCTCCTCGCCCACCACTTCGAAGCGATAGTCCTGCGGCTCGCCCGCCTTCGCGAGATTCGCGCGCGCGACGATCTTCGCCGGCCACGACGGATGGTTCTCGACCAGCACCGTCGCGTTGCCGAGCAGCGCCGGCATGCCTTCGACGCCCGCCACGCCCGACAGCACTATCGGAAAGCCCGAGCCGCGCGCCTCGCGCAGACTCGCGGCGAACACCGACAGCCCGTAGCGCACGGACGCTTTGGCGAGCGCGGCGTCGTCGGCGAGAATCAGCCAGAGATCGGCGCGCGCTGCGTTCAGCGCGTCGAGCCCGGCGCGCCACGCGAGTTTCGCGGGTTCATCGACCCAGAAGTGGCCTTGCGTCGCGAGGCCGTAACGTTTGAGCAGTTGCGACAACGCGCTGACGCGCGCGGCGTCGCGGGTCTTGTCGAACGCGGTGATCCAGACAGTTTTGTTCATGACGATCGTTCCTTTCGATTGGGTACTGGCGCTGCGCTGTAGAAGGGACGGGTACGAAGCAGTCGCCGGATCCCGTTCTCGCGTCGGTCTATTGGCGTTGCCCCTGTGCGGGGCGGCACCTACTTTCTTTGCTGCTGCAAAGAAAGTAGGCAAAGAAAGCAGCTTGTCCCATCCTGAGCACTTCAAGCCGGCCGCGGCACAGGCGATTGGTTTTGGCACAGCAGTAGCGAGCGCCCTCATAGGCCACATCGGGCTTGGACCGCGCACGGTCTGCCACATCGCACCACAACACAAACTGGTTCAGCACCAAATGGCTCCGGCCCGCTGCGCGGCCGATGGGTATATCGAGTCTGCGCGGTGCGTGCTTCTCTACCAAGGTATCCATACCACCGGTTTTCCCTTGCATGCCCGACGGCAGCGCGTAGCGCTGTGCCGGAACTCTTTCGTGCTGAACCAGTGCCCTTGGGGTTCTAGCTTGTCAGACCGTGCGCGGTCCACGCCGGGTAAGTCCTTCGAGGGCACTCGCTACTAAGCCCACGAACAATGAGAATAGTGGCCAAATTGCGTGTGACCGCGGGCGTCTCGAGCTGCTTTCTTTGGTTACTTTCTTTGCAGCAGCAAAGAAAGTGACTGCCGCCCCGCACAGGGGCAACGCCAATAAACCGACACGATCACAGGCCACTTATAGAAGCCCAAGCAAACAAAACATCCAGCACACCACAACACCCTCTAGCTCATGACCATCACGATGGCCTGGCTCGGCGCCAGCACCGCGCCGACCATATTGCCCTCGTTGTGCTGGGTCGGATCGCTGAGCCGCACGGCAGGCGCGCCTTCGAACTTGACGGTGAGGCTGCCCATCATGAACTGGACCTTACCCATGTTCTTGCCCGACACCACGCCGCCCGCGAGACCGGCCTCGTCGCCCGATGTCAGCGGAATCTCCGATGACTTCGTGAGCGCAGGCATCCCGCCGATCAGCACTTTCACGGTCGCGGGATTGCCCATCGGCGGCATGCCGATGTTCGGGTACGGAATCGGAATCGGCGGCGCGGGGGGCGCGGGCGTCTTGCACACATCGGGCATCGCCATGCACTGGCCGCCCGCCTTGGTCACTGCGAACATGTCGGCTCCTATCCGAGGTCGATCTTGTCGGCGTCGATCTTCACCTGGCCTTCGGCCAGAATCGTCGCGTGACGCGCGCTCACGTGCAGGCGTTCCTCGACCTGCATGCGCACGCGCCCGGCGCGCGTTTCGTCGTCGTTGTCGATCCAGCGCACGCTGTCGCGGGCGCGCTGGATCAGGCGGCCGACCGTGCTCGTGACCTGCTGCGCCACCGTGCTGACCGTGCCGAAGCCCGCGTGCAACTGCTGGATCGCCGCTTCGACGCGCTGGAATTTCAGCTCGCCGCGCTCACCCGTCATCGTGATGTCGGGCGCGTGCAGCTTCAGGCTGTGCTCGGCGTTCACGTCGACGCTCGCGGCTTCGAAGCGCAACGCGCCGTTATCCGTGTGCAGCGCGACGTCGCCCGGCAGCACGAGCGCCGCGCCCGAGCGCTGCGCGCGCGCCAGTACCGCGATGACATACGAGATCGCGTTCGCGCCGCCGGCGGCGACGAGCACGGTATCGCCGCACTCGGGCTCGACGAGACAGCTTTCGGCGCGCAACGCGCGCAGCGGCGCGCGGCCGGCGGCGTCGAACAAGAACCAGCGGTCGGCGCGGCCGGTCACCGTCGCGTAGACGAGGTCGATGGCCGGATCGTCGCCGGGCCGGGCAATCGTGACGAGCGTGCTGTTCATGGCCGTATTTCCTTAATTGTTCATGTCAGATGCGCGGCTGCCATTGCTCGGCGCGCGCGAGGACGGGATCGGTGCGGCGCGCGCCGTCGAACGACGCGCCGCTCAGTTGCGCGCCTTCTTCGATGAGCGCATGAAGGTTCGCGCCGCCGAAGTCGACGCGCGTGCAATCGGCGCCGGAAAGATCGGCATGCGACAGGTCGCAGAACGTGAGACGCGCGCCTTTCAGCGACGCCCGCTGCCACACGCTCGCCGTCAGCACAGACTGGTTCCAGCGCGACGCATCCGCGCGCGCCGCGCCGAAGTTCGCTTCGCTCGCGTTGACCATTTCGCAGACCGCGTCGGTCAGATCGGCGCGCTCGCACGCGGCGTTCAGCAATGCCGCGAAGGTGGCGCGCACGCCGCGCAGCGACGCATCCTGCAACTGCGCGCCGATGAAACTCGTGCGATCGAGCGCGACGCCGGACAGATCGGCCTTACGCAACGACGCGCCGTCGAGGATCGTCATCGTCAGATCGCAGTTGCGCAAATCCTGGCCGCTCAGATCGCAGCCGCACAGATAGGCTTGCGCGAGCGATGCACCGGGCAGGCGCGCGGTGCTCAGATCGGCGTTCATCGCGGTGAAGCGCTGCAGGTTCGCGCCGCTGAAGTCGGTACCGGCGTAACGGCAATCGTGCGCGTCGGCACGCACCAGCGCGGCAAGCGCCAACGATGCGCCGCTGAAGTCGCAGCGATCGAACGCCGCGAATGCGCAGTCCGCCTGCCGCATGCTCGCGCCGGTGAAGTCGACGTTCTCGAAGCGCGTCTTGGGCCCCTTCAGCCCGTCGAGGCGCGCGCGTGCGAGTGTCACGTCGCGCAGATCGGCGTCGGCGAAAACGGCTTGCGTCAGGTTGGCGTCGGCGAGCGTCACGTTGAAGAGGCGGCACGCGGACAGATCGATGCCCGACAGATCCGCGCCGGACAGATCGGCGTCGGCGAGCACGCGGCTCGCGGCAAGCGTTGCGCGCGCTTCGTCGGCGCTCATGCGCGCGCGGGAGGCGGAAGTCGTCGTGCTCATATGACGGGCGGCCTGAACTGGAGAATGGTGCGATCGATATTCGAGCCTTCGAGACTCGCGATGGTCGGCTGCGTGCCTTCGAAGTTCACGCCGTAGAGGTTCGCGTGACGCAACAGCGTGCCCTTGAGGTTCGCGCAGCGCAGCGAACCGGTGAACAGGTTGACGGCATCGAGGCCCGCGCCGCACAGGTCGGCCTTGTCGAAACGCGCGCCTTTCGCCGATGACGCATCGAAGCGCGCCGCCTGCGCCTGCGCATTGCTGAAATCCGCATGATCGATGACGGCCCGCTCGAAGTTCGCGCGACGAATCTGCACGCCGTCCCACGCGGCACGATTCAGGCGCGTGCGCGTGAAGCGGGCGTCGTCGAAACAGGTCTTCGCGTCGGCGCGTGAATGGCTCAGGTCGGCATCGGTGAAATTGGCCTGCTGCGCGTCGACGCCGTAGAACTCCGTCTGCTGGCAGATGGATCTGGAGAAGTCGCTGCCCGCGAGACGGCTGCCGTTGAAGCTGGCCGCGCCGAGTGCGGCGGCGTTGAACTTCGCGCCGCTCAGATCGCCGTCGGTGAAGCTCGCGCTTTGCGCCTGACACGCCGATGCATCGGCTCCGGCAAGTTTGGCCTGATCGAACACCGCGCCGCGCAGATCGGCATTGGCGAGTGTCGATGCCGAGAAGTCCGCGCCCGTGAAGTTGCCGACGACGAGTTGCGCGTTGCGCAGCTTCGCCTGCGCGAACGTGCTGCTGGCGGCGCTCGCTTTGGCGAACTGCGCGCGTTCGAGATCGGCTGCGCTGAAATCCGCTTCGCGCGCGAGCGCCTGCGTGAAGTTGGCGTCGGCGAGCACGCTGCCCGCGAACGACGTCTTGTCGAGCATCGCGCCGGAGAAATCCGCGCCGGTCAGATCGAGCTTCGACAGATCGAGGCCGCTCAGATCGAAGTTCGCGAGACTTTGCCGTGCGGCATGGCGTGCGATGACGTCCTCGCGCGTCAATTGGATGACCACGGGCGCTTCGACCTCGGGCACGTCGACGGCGGGCGCGGGCAGTGCGGGTGGTTTCGCGGCCAACGCAGCGAGCGCGGCAAAATCGGCTGCCGATACAACGCCCGGCGGCGCCAGATGCGGCAACGCTTCGGCCAGTTCGGGACGGCTCGCCAGCTGACGACGCACATCAGCTTCCGACAATCCCGCGTCGCGCATGCGCTGCTGCGTTTCCGCCTGCAGCCGCGCGAGCAGGCCGGGCAGATCGGCGGCGCTCGCGTCGGCTTCCGGCTGGGTCAGGAAGCGCGCCGCGTCGGCATCGTTCACGCCGTGCTTCTGCATCAGCGCGCGGGTTTCCGCGTTCAGTTCGGCGACGCTCGCCTTGACTTCGGCCAGCGTCGGCACGCGCTCCGGCGGCGCGGCCTTCAGAAACGGCGCGATATCGGCGTCGGTCTTGCCGAACTTCGCCATCAGCGCGCGGCTTTCGCTGTTCAATGCGGCGGTCTGCGCCTGCGCGGCGGACAGCCCGGCGGTGTCGAACGAAACCGCCGCTTGCGGCAGCGCCACCGCCACGGGCTTTGCGACAGCCTCGGCGGCCGCGTCCGGTTCGACGGCAGCCGCCGCGCGCGCGGGCACCGCCACGGCGATCCGCTCGCGGAACACATCGCGGTAGTGCTCGAACGGCAGCGGCGCGTCGCCCTGACGCTCCCATTCGGCCATCAGGTGACTCACCTGGCTCGCGTCGGTATCGGCGATATTGGCCAGCGCGCGGTACAGCACCACGCCGCATTCCAGTCCGGGAAACAGCCAGAGCGTCTCCGCGTGCGTGGCCACTTCGGTCAGCGTGCCGTTCGTGTTGACGAAGCAGCGCGCCCGCAAGCGCGGCAACGCGCCTTGCAGCATGCTCGCGCGCGGATGCATGTTGACGATCTCGAAGCGCTCGTCGCCGCTGAAATAACCAGGCAGACGCTGATCGGACGGCGCGCTCAGAAAGAACTCGGGCCGCGTATCCGACGGCAGATGCGGCCACTCGTTTTTCAGCCAGCGCTCGTCGCACGCGCCCAGATGCTGCCGGCGCAACGGCGCGTCGCAACCGTTGCCCCAGAAGCCCGCCGGCGCCACGCGCTCGCCACGGCTCGCGATGCGGCGCGTCTCGCTCTCGACGTTCGGCAACGGCCAGACGCGCGTGCCGTCGGCGTTGTCGATTTCAGCGTAACCCTTGCCGAGCGGATTGTCCGCGCAGCCCGCGCCGCCGAATGCGGTCGCTGGCTCGATCGGCATCTGCGTGTAGGGCGTTGCCGCTGAGATCAGGCCGAGCGCATTGAAGTGGCGCTCGCCGCTGACCACGAGCGATTTGCCGAGCGCGCCGATCCGCGCGCTCACCCGCTGCTGCGCGACCTGCGTGCCTGCCGGCGCATGCGCCGCGCCGTGGATCAGATATTCGCCGACGGGCTTCGGATAGCCTTCGTCGAGGATCGCGTTCTTGCCGAGCGCCTCAGCGACAGCGGCCCACAGATCGGGTTCGGGCAACAGTGCGTCGAGACTGGCGGCATCGAAGCGAAAGCCGGCGATCATGCCGATCGAAAGCACGTCGCGCCGCGCGAGCCGCAGGCCGCGATAGACGAGCGCCAGATTGTCTGGCTTGAGGATCTTCATGCCGTCATCCCAGCTGAATCAGCGCGCTGTTGAATTTGACCGTCGAGCCGTTGAACTTCACCTGCGAGGCCGTCACGCTGAAGGCGTTGGCGGCTTCCACGTTCACGTTCGTGGAGATGGTCGCGACCTTGTCCAGTCCGTCGATGGTCACCTGCGCGCCCTTCACCGACACGTTGCCGGCCGCCTGCGCCGAGAGCGCGCCGGTCGCCTTCAGGCCAAGGTCCGCGCCGGCGGTAGCCGTCAGTCCCGACACGGCCGTCAGCTTGATGGTCGCCGCGCGCGTGCCGGCGCCGTCGCCATCGACCCACGTCGTATTGGCGCCGCCGGCCTTGAGGACCACTTGCAGGCTGTCGACCTCCACGCTCGATGACACGCCCGGCCCGCTCGCCACCGACAGCTCGCTGCCGAACTGCGACATGTTCAGCGTCGAGCCGATGCCCGGCAACGGCAACACGGTAGCCTTGATGCCCGAAATGCCGAGTTCGATGTTGCTGGCATAGAGCGGCTTGGCCTCGCTCGCGGCGGCGATCGCCTTGGCGCCGTCGAACAGCACCTTGTGCGCGAGGATCGACGTGAGTGCACCGCCCAGTGCGGTCTGCGCCGCCGTGACGCCATAGCTGCCCGGCGTCCACGGCGCGATCTTGCCCGAGCCGCCGCCGGCGTCGTCGGCCGCGCTGATCGCGATACCCGCGTCCAGCGCGATGGCCGCGTTCACCGCGAGACTCAGCGCGACGGCTCCCTTGATCGAGTCCTTCACGCCATCGACGGTCGTCTTGATGATCGGGTCCTGGCCGCCCGAGATCAGCACCGTTTCGGCGCCCTGCAGCTTGCCGGAGGTCTTGAGCGAGACCGTGTCGGAATCGTCGACGGTGATGCTCTTGCCCTTGTTCCAGCTCACGTTGGTGCTGAGACCGAACGACACGTTCGCGCCGAACGACGCCTTCGTGGTCATCGACGCCGAGAGCGACCCTTCGTACGACAGCGTGAGCGAATTCTTCGTCCCCGCAAACAGCGAGTTGCTCACGCCGACCGTCACGCTTTCCGAGCTGCCCGCCGTGCTGGTCCACAGGCTGCCGCCGCCGTTCACGTCGGTCGAGCCGATGCCGATCGTGCTGTTGTGAAACGGCGAATGCAGCCAGACGGCTTCCTTGCCCTTGCTGTCGGTCATGTGCAACTGATTGCCGCCCGCCGTCGCGATGCGGTTCGCCTGCGCGTTGTCCTGCGTGACGACGTTGCTGTTCTCCGAATTCGCCAGACTGCCGACGATCACCGGCTGGTCCGGATCGCCGTCGATGAACGACAGCAGCACTTCCGCATCCTTGTGCAGCGGGAAATGCATGCCGTGATCCGTGCCCGCGTACGGCGACGCCATGCGCAGCCGCGCCGAGCTCTTGTTGGCGTTCTTGTCGGTCTTGTCGAACGGCAATTGCACCTTGTACTGGCCGTACTCGTCGAGTTCGGCATACTGGCCGTTGCCTTCGCTGTCGATGGTCGCGTTCATCGTGCCGGCCACGCGCGGCTTGGCCGTCGCGCGCTCGGGGCGGAACTGCGTCGCGGCGGCAATCGCGCGGAAGCTGTTGCGATAGACGATTTCTCCGCCGCGCGCGCCGTCGCTGTACGGGCTCGATACGCCGTTGAGCAGCGCGCCCGCCTGCGAGCCTTCGTGATGCACTTCGGTCACGAGATAGCGGCCGTTGAAGTCATCGCGGTAATGCTGCGCGAGCGTGCAGAAATAGCCGCTGCGCAAGCCGAGCGCGGTGCCCTCGCCCGCATACACCTTGCCGCCGCAGATGAGTTCCTGCGCGCGCAGCTTCGCGTAGCGGTCGCCTTCCTGCTGGTCGCGGAAGTTCTCGCCGTAGAGCATGACTTCGCCGATGCCCGCATCCGACACCGTCGCGCGCGCCTTCAGTTGCACCGCGGCCTTGCGATAGTTGTAGTCCTGCAGCACCACTTCATGCGGCAGCGGCTTCTGACGGCACACGAAGTCGCGCACCGAATCGGCGGCGAGGCCGGTGTCGAGCGAATCGTCCGGACGATAGGCGACGGGCAGCGCCTCTCCGTCATGCATGAGGTTGTCATCGATCACGACGAGCTTGTCCGCGCCGCCGGAATGATCGAAGTAGTAATAGATGCCCTCCTTCTCCAGCCAGCGCGACACGAAGTCGAGATACGTCTCCTGATACTGGCACACGAAGGTGCGCGGCCGATATGAGCCGGTGAGCTTGAATTCATAATCGGCGGAATTCAGGCGTCCGGTTTCGAGCACGCCGCGCACGGTTTCGGTGATCGGCCGCTCGTCGAGATAGACCTCGGAGACGCGAAACAGCGACAGACGCCACAGACGCGGCACCAGCACCGCGCGATAGAACACGTAGCCGTCCACGCGATGCAGTTGCTCGAACTCGGCGAGGATGCCGTGATACGGCGCGCGGATGCCGCCTTCCGGGCCGTAGATCACGAACGAGGCGCGATGGCTCAGCATCGTGTCGAAGTCGATCGACGCATCGGATGACACCAGCGTGAGGACGAAGCGGAACGGCTGCGAGATCGATTCGAAGCCTTCCATTTCGACGACCGCGAACTTGTCCGCGTCAAACGCTTCCGACGTGAAATCGAAGCGCTTGTTGGCGAGCATCCGATCGGCCAGTGAGTTCATGCTGATTCTCCGTACAGGTGATATGCCTGTTATTTTTGCGGCGCTCGGTCACCGCGTGATTTCAACTGCGTTACGTTTGAAACGTCAGGCCGGCGCGCCGGGAAAGCTCACGGCGAAATCGCCGCTCTCGTTCACGTCGAGCGCCACTTCCGGCAACGCCACGCCTTCGCCCATGCGCGTGAGAAGTTCCTGCGACATCATCGGCAGCACCGTGCCGCGCAGAATGAAATCGATGTTGCGCGCGCCCGTCTCCACTTCCGTGCAGCGCGCGGCGATCTGCGCGACCACGGCATCGGTGTAGGTGAAACGCATCTTGTTGTTGTGCGCGATGCGCTTCACGATCTTGTCGAGCTTGAGGCGCACGATGCCGGAAAGCGCGTCCGTGGCGAGCGCAAAGTATGGAATCACCGTCATGCGCGCGAGCAGCGCGGGCTTGAAGTGATTCGACAGAATCGGCCGCACGGCTGAGAGCAGCGTCACCGCGTCGGGCTTTTCTTCGCCTGCGGTCATTTCGGTGATGACATCGGTCGCGAGGTTCGACGTGAGGAAGATCACCGTGTTCGAGAAGTCGATTTCCTTGCCCTCGCCGTCCGACAGCATGCCCTTGTCGAACACCTGATAGAACAGGTTCATCACGTCGAGATGCGCCTTTTCCACTTCGTCGAGCAGCACGACCGAGTACGGGCGCTGGCGCACCGCTTCGGTCAGCACGCCGCCTTCGCCATAACCGACATATCCCGGCGGCGAACCGATCAGGCGGCTCACGTTGTGCTTCTCTTGGAACTCGCTCATGTTGATGACGGTGGTGGACTTTTCATCGCCGAACAAAATGTCCGCCACCGACAGCGCCGTCTCCGTCTTGCCGACGCCCGACGGTCCCGCGAGCAGGAACACGCCCATCGGCTGATCCGGGTCTTTCAGGCCCGACTTGGCGGTCTTGAGCACTTCGGCGATCTGGTCCATCGCGTGGTCCTGACCACGGATGCGCGCCTTCAGCGTATCGGCCATGCGCATCACGCTCTGCGCCTGATCGCGCAGCATCTTGCCGACGGGAATGCCGGTCCAGTCCGAGATCACGCGCGCGACCACGTCCGGATCGACATCGATATGAACCAGCGGCTGATCGCCCTGCGCCGTCTTGAACGCAACGGCAGCGGCCGCGATCTCTTGCGACAGCGACTCCAGGGTATCGGCGCCTGCGCCGTTCGCCTTCGCTTCGTGGCGCGCCGCGCGTGCGTCGAGCAAGGCGCGGGCGGCATCGCGTTGCTGCTGCCAGACGGCGCGCAGCGCCTCAGCTTGCGCATCGAGCCTGGGCAGTTCCTCATCGATTTCGCGCAGACGCGCGATATCGACGGGCTGCTGATTGTCCGCATCGCGCTCGAGTCCGCTTTTCTCGCGTTGCAGCGCCTGAATGCGGCGCTCCGTGTTCTCCAGCACGTCGGGCTTCGCGCTTTGCAGCACCTTGACGCGCGCGCAGGCGGTGTCGAGCAGATCGACGGCCTTGTCCGGCAACTGGCGGCCCGTGATGTAACGGCTCGACAGCTCGGCCGCCGCGACGATCGCGTCGTCGCGCAGCACGACCTTGTGCACGTCCTCGTACTTCTCCTTCAGACCGCGCAGGATCAGCACGGCGGTGTCGAGGTCCGGCTCGTCGAGCTTGACGAGCTGGAAGCGCCGCGCGAGCGCCGCATCCTTCTCGAAGTACTTCTTGTATTCGGCCCACGTCGTGGCGGCGATGGTGCGCAACTCGCCGCGCGCGAGCGCCGGCTTCAGCAGATTGGCCGCATCGGAGGTGCCCGCCTGACCGCCCGCGCCGATCAGCGTATGCGCTTCGTCGATGAACAGGATGATCGGTTTCGCCGATGCCTTCACTTCGGTGATGACGCCCTTCAGGCGGTTCTCGAACTCGCCCTTCACGCTTGCGCCAGCCTGCAGCAGACCCATGTCGAGGCCGAGGATCGTCACGTCCCTGAGCGAATCGGGCACATCGCCTTCGACCACGCGCAGCGCCAGCCCTTCGACCACCGCCGTCTTGCCGACGCCCGGATCACCGACGCAGATCGGGTTGTTCTTGCGGCGGCGCGCGAGGATATCGACCATCTGGCGAATCTCGGCGTCGCGGCCGAACACCGGATCGAGCTTGCCGGCCCGGGCCTTCTCGGTGAAGTTCTCGCAGAAGCGCGCGATCGCGCTGCCGTCGCCGCTGGCGGGCGCGGACGCATCGCTCGCGCCGTCGCCGAGCGCCTCGCGCGTGCCGGCTTCGACGGAGCCGCCGCAGACCGCATCGAACGAGCGGATCAGCGTTTCGCGGTTCAGCGCACGCAGCGGCGCGGCGTAGTCGCCGGTCGCGTAGTACGTCGGGCGCGCGAGGAATGCGAGCAGCACCGCGCCCGAACGGATGCGCGGCTCCTGCATATCCACCGACGCGATCAGCCACGCGTCCTGCAGCAATTCGAGCAACAGCGGCGAGAACGCGGGACGGCCGGCGTTGCCCGTCTTCATCTGTTCGAGCGACAGATTGATCGAGCGCTTCACCAGCGCCGCCTCGACGTCCTGCTGACGCAGCAGCAGCGCGATATCGGCCTGTTGATCATCGAACAGCTTGACGAGCAGATGCTCGACCGTGATCTCGTAGTGTCCGCGCGATACGCACACCCCGACGCCATCTTCGAGCGCCTGTTTGCAAAAGCCGTTGAGGCGGCCCACCAGGGGCTTCAGTTCGACCAGCAGCATGTTTGTGTTCCTCTTAGTCTTTCCAGCAACGGCCAGCAATCAGGGTTAGAGAGAGTAATGAACCCGGGTCGGCAGCTTCGCCTCGCCGGGATTGAGCCAGGTATCGAAGCCGAGCCGAGACCACGCGCCACGGCCCATGCGCGCCGCGCCGGCTTCGTCGTCGCGCAGCTGAAGCTCGACTTCCACGTCGAGCGGATCGGTCAGATAGAAGCGCGTGAAAAAGCGCAGGCGCGCATGCGCGCTTCCGCCCGGCAGCATCTGATGGAAAAGCGTGTGCGGCACATCGGCGAATTCGATGCGGATGGCGCTTTCGTAGTCGTCGATCTCCGCGCCGAGCCACGCGTCCTCGCCCAGACAGCTTTGCTGCCGGCCGAGTTGCCAGCGCTGATCGGCGGGAATCGGCACCGCGCGCAGCACGCCGCATACAACCTTGACGTCGGCGGGCGCGAAGGCGTCGGCGAGCAGCGTCTTCAGGCCGAGCGCGGAATGCGGCCGCTGATTGAAAAGGCCCGCGTAGCGCAGCAGTTCGGCGCTGCCCGGCAACAGGTCGACGCGCAGTTCCGGATCGTGCAGCCCGACGAACGCGTACAGCTGATTGAGCGACGCCTCGTGCCGGTCCTCGACGATGCGCTGCTCGACGCGATACTTCGCCCATGCGTCGAACAGCAGCGGATACAGCGCGTGATGCACGATGTCGAGAAAATCGCGCGTGACGTGGTGCCCTTCGCGCTCTTCCTCGAACAGGTCTTCGGTGTAATACGTCGGCAGCGGCGAGGCCACGCCGTACAGGCCGAAAAAATTCGCGGTGATGCGATAGCCGCCTTCGGGCGTCGCCTCGATGCGATCGATGTCGTTCTCGGGGAACCCGAGCCCGAGCCGCGGACGCACCCGCAGATTCTCCTGATTCAGGCCCGTGTGACGGTCGTACAGCCGCAGCAGCCGGATCGCCTGGAAGTAGGAGTACTTCTCACCGTTGGTGAGAAGCAGCGCCTTTACAGCATCGGTTGTTGTCCGAGTCTCGGCGGCCATTTGAATACGGTCCCTGAAAGCGTGTCTTCGAGCTCGACGCGCGTGTAGGAGTTGATGCCGGCGTAATCGGCGAGAAAGCGCTCGAGCACGCAACCGAACAGATACAGATCGCCGATCCCGGCGTAATGGTCCTCACGGCAACGAATACGGATCAACTGGCCGCGCTGCATGCCGCCACGGCCGACGAGGCGCGTTTCGCGCGTCGCCGTCACATCGACGATGCCTTCGATACGGCGTCGATTCGACATTTCCGGCCCCTGCCGTCCGGCGAACACGTAGAGGCCGAGCAGCTTGCGCAGGTTGTCGGCGTTCGCGAGCGACAGCAGGTTCAGCGACACGTGCGAGAGCAGGCACCACAGCAGTTCCTCGCCGGCGGGCGGATCCTGCGCGGGCGTGATCGCGCGGATATTGGTGAAGCTCATCTGGTCGGGCGACGTGCTGGTCGGCACGTTGATATCGCCCGGTTTGAGGCCTTCCGGCAACGCGCGGTTGGTGCAGGTGACGCGAATCGACAGCGTCTCCGGCAACGGCGTTTCGGACGGCGGATAGTTCAGCGACAGATACACGTCGCTGCCGCGCTCGACGTTCGCGCTCTTCAACGTCGTGCGATAGCTCAGCTGCGCGCCACGGCCATCGTGACGAAACATGCTGAACGGCTGATAAACGCGTTCCTGCGCTCGGCCCTGCTGATAGCCGAGCACCTGATCGACCGAATAGATCTGATAGTGGCGACGGTCGCGCCCTTCGGGGATCACGCGATATTCCGTCGCGCGATGATCGTGCGTGATCGGGTCCGCGACATGCGCGAACACGTTGATCGCCGGCACGATGTTGAGCGCGAAGCTCGCGGCGTCGATCTCGGGCATCCAGTCGTGCAGCGCATCGAGCGTCATCACGATGCTGAAGCTCGAACCCTTGGCGTTCGCGGTCCAGCGCCTCAGCCCGACGATATCGATGAAGAGAAACTTCTCCGGCTGCGCGAAGAACTCCTGGATGGTGCGAAAGCCGCTCGGCGCGTGGCTCGGATAGCTCAGCAGATCGGCGTCGAAGCCGCTCGTGCGCAGGTTCTTCGCGCCGAGCGAAAGCCGTTCGCCGCCGCCACTGGAAATGCGCACGTCGGTGACGTGATTCATCAGCAGCAACAGCAGTTTCGATGCATCGACATGGCCGCCGTTCAGGAACAGGCGGATCGAGTCGCCATTCCATTGCGCGATGCTCAGGCCGCCTTCCATTTCGAAGTCGATCATCAGCACGGGCGCGGCGCCCGCGTGGCTCAGCAGATTGACTTCGGCGATGCGCAACGGCTCGACATCGAGGTCGCAGGTGGTGCGAAAGCGGCACGCGGTGCCATCCACCGGCACTGATGCGAGTTCGGTGCCCGCGGCCACGCGCGCCGCCTGCGCGCGCGGACCCTTCGCGGCAAAGCCGATCAATGTAGATGCCGGCACGGGCCGCAGATAATGCGGGAACAGCAGATTCGTGAGTTCCTGAACGAACTCGGGAAACTGGTCGTCGAGTTTCTGGCGCGTGAGGCCCGTGAGAAACGCGACGCCTTCGAGCAGGCGCTCGACATCCGGATCGGCCGAGGTGCCCGAGAGCATCGGCGCGATCGCCGGATTCGCGCGCGCGAACTCGGCGGCCAGGCCTTTCAGCTTGTTCAGCTCATCCTGATAGTATCGATTGAACATGCGGACCGGCTCGGCTGAATCGGGAAAAGAAAAGAGTGAGCGCGTGAAATCAGCCGACGCTTACGCGGCCATTCGCGCCCACGGTCGTCGAGATGCGCAACGGAATCTCGCGGTCGTCCACTTCGAGCGTGCCTTCGAGCGCGAAGCGGATCGACAGCACGTCGGTTTCCTCGCGGTTGAGCGTGACGCGCGGCGACTTGATGCGCGGCTCGTAGCGCAGAACCATGCGGCGTATTTCCTCTTCGATCTCGCGCGTGGAACCCATCGCGGTGGTGCCGGCAAGGTTGGTGAAATCGGGCACGCCGAATTGCGGGTCGATCTGCACGCTGCCTTGCCGGGTGTTGAGCAGCCGGCCCAGGTGACTCATCACCGAGTCGACGAGAACATCGACCTGCGTCTCGTTGGAGCGCGCTCCACCCGCACCCCAACTCGCGATTCGCTCCAGCAGCCGACGTTCTCTCACCGTTGCCCCCGCTCAGGCATCAATCAGGACTTTCAGGACTTCGGGGCGAGCCACGAGTCTTCCGCTTCGATGCCGTCCGGATCGAAGGTCCACGTGATCTTCTCGTAGGTGAACGAGATGTCTTCCATGTGGCCCATCTGCTTGTTTTCCGGCGACAGGCAATTCGGCGTCCACGACTTCATGTTGGTCAGGATCGCGTTCGACAGCTTCACGGTGTAGTACTTCTCTTCCGTGCCCTTCGGCGAGATGCGGTAGAACTCCAGCGTGACGTTCTTCATCTGCTCGCCCGAGGTCAGCGCCTGGAACAGCTTCGGCGACGACTTGTCGATTTCCTTGGTGAGCGTCATCGGCAGATGGACGCGCTTGCCGGTCGGCAGGCCCGTCTGCGGGCTCTTCGGAATTTCGATCGTGTGATCGACAGCCTGGACGAGAATCTTTCCTTCGTGACCTTGAACCTTGGTCGAGCCTTCGATCTTGCCTTGATTCTGGCCTTCGAGAGTGAGGTAGCACGGCATCGGCATGATAAGTCCCCTGTTGGGTAGCAAACTATGTTGGGTTTCGGTTGTTTCGCCGTGGCCTCCTGGCCCCGGCGGTTTAGCTCAGCGCTTGTCTGCTGCGCCATGTTTCACATGTTGCGCGCGGCCCGTTACCGGTCGGTTTCAGTTTTCCCGCGCTGCGTTACAGATGAAACACGGCTTGCGTGCTTACTTCTTGTCCAGCTTGCCGACGAGCGACAACGTGAACGACGCGCCCATGTACTTGAAGTGCGGACGCACCTTCAGGTCCACGCGATACCAGCCCGGATCGCCTTCGACATCGGCCACGACGATTTCCGCCTGACGCAGCGGACGACGGCTGCGCACGCCTTCAGCGGGGTTGTCCATATCCGCGACGTACTGGCGAATCCAGGTGTTGAGTTCGCTTTCGAGATCGACGCGCTCTTTCCACGTACCGATGTTCTCGCGCTGGATCACCTTGATGTAATGCGCGAGGCGGCTCACCACGAACATGTACGGCAGTTGCGTGCTGAGCTTGTAGTTCAGCTCGGCTTCCTTGCCTTCCTTGGTATTGCCGAAGAACTTCGGCTTCTGCGCGGAATTGGCCGAGAAGAACGCGGCGTTGTCGCTGTTCTTGCGCATCGTCAGCGCGATGAAACCCTGCTCGGCAAGCTCGAACTCGCGGCGCTCGGAGATGAGCACTTCGGTCGGGATCTTGTTCTGCAGCTCGCCCATCGACTCGTACGTGTACACCGGCAGATCGCCCACCGTGCCGCCGCCTTGCGGTCCGATCACGTTGGCGCACCAGCGGTAGTCGGCGAAGCTCGACGTCAGGCGCGATGCGAACGCGAACGCCGCATTGCCCCACAGGAACTGGCTGTTGCCGCCCGAGACGTCTTCCTTGTAGTTGAACTTCTTGGCCGGCACTGTATCCGCGCCATAAGGCACGCGCAGCAGGAAGTGCGGCAGCGTGAGGCCGACGTAGCGCGCGTCTTCCGATTCGCGGAACGCATTCCACTTGACGAATTGCGGGCCTTCGAAAATCGACGACAGGTCCTTCAGGTTCGGCAACTGATCGTAGGTATCGACGCCGAAGAAATGCGGACCGGCAGCGGCGATGAACGGCGCGTGGCTCATCGCCGACACACTCGCCACGTTCTGCAGCAGCTTCACGTCCTGCGTGCCCGGGCCGAACTCGTAGTTCGCCACGATCGCGCCGAACGGCTGGCCGCCGAACTGGCCGTATTCAGCCGTGTAGAGATTCTTGTAGAGGCCCGACTTGGTGATGTCGGCCGCGTCTTCGAAGTCTTCGAGCAGCTTGCCCTTGCTCACGCTCAGCAACTGGATCTTGACGTTCTCGCGGAAATTCGTGCGGTCCACGAGGAACTTGAGCGAACGCCATGCCGATTCCATCTTCTGGAAATCGTCGTGATGCAGGATCGCGTCGACCTGCGCGCACAGCTTCTGGTCGAGATCGGCGATCATGCTGTCGACAGTCGCCTGCGTGATGCGCTCGACCGCGTTCTGCGGCTCCAGCAGTTGCCCGATGAAGGCCTGGATGCCCTGACGCGTGATCGAATACGCTTCGTCGCCCGGCTTGATGCGCGCCGATTCGATCAGCGAATCGAGCAGCGAAAGGCTGGCGTCGGACTCGGGTGCGGCCGTCGCTTCCTGTTGTTTTTCCATGTCGCTCATGTCACTTTTCCTCGATGCCGAGTTCGCTCATCAGACGCGCGCGCACGCCTTCGTCTTCGATCAGTTCCTGAACGCGCTTGCGGAAATCCGGAATGTTGCCGAGCGGTCCCTTGAGGGCCTTGAGCGCGTCGCGCAGGGCGATCATCTGGCGCAACTCGGGCACCTTTTCGACGATCGCGTCGGGCGAGAAATCGTCGATGGACTCGAACTTCAGGTTCATCGCGATCTGCGCTTCCGGATCGGCATTCGCTTCGAGGCGGTTCGGCACCGCGAGATCGAGCGAGAGCTTCTGCCCCTTGAGCACTTCGTTGAAGTTGTCCTTGTCGACGTTGACCGGCTTCATGTCTTCGATCGGCGTATCGTCGTCGCGCAAGGTGAAGTCGCCGAGTACGAGCAATTTCAGCGGCAGCTCGACTTCCGCCTTGGCATCTCCGGTGGCCGGACGATACACAATATTGACCCGCTCCTTAGGAGCGACTGAACCGTCAGATGCCATGCCTACCCCCTAACCCAAAACCAAATGTGTTGATGAAAAATTCAAGCCGCTTTGAACGGCGTCAGCACGATCGTGCGCGAATGCCGTCGCCGCTGATTCATTGCATGCTGCTGGCGACACGGAACGATCTCATGGCGTATCCCGGGTCATTGCCGCAAAGAGAACCGGGTTCCGGGTTCTGTTCGTGCCTTAGGCCCAAAACCCGCGTGATACGCTGACTTTCCTGTCGCTGAGGGCATTAACGACAGCGCCGCGGAATTCTTGAAACTGTTTTGACGGCGGCTGATTGCTCAAGCTTTTATGTTTGTTTGCCGTTAATGCTTCGAGGCGATATCGCCATTGCGTGAGAGACCATCGTGGCAAACCAGTATGAAGTCCAGGGCGACGTGCTCATCGTGAGCCTCGCAGGCGCGCTGAACAGCATCAACTCGGCGCAGGTCGAGGCCGACATCCAGCGCCGTCTCGATCAGGGCATCAATCAGGTGCTGTTCGATCTGAGCGGGCTCGGCTACATCTCGAGCGCGGGACTGCGCGTCGTCCTGATCGCGGCGAAGCGCCTCAAACAATCCGCGGGACGGCTCGTCCTGTGCGGCATACACGACCAGATTCGCGAAGCCTTCGAGATCAGCGGATTTCTCAACATTCTCAACGTCGCCGATACGCGCGCGTCCGCGCTCGAACGTTTCAACCAGGTCGCGTGAACCCCATGTTTCATCCGTAACCTGAGCCGGTTTTTCTGAAACGCGGCGGTAACGGCGCACGCACAGAATTCATCCCATGCGCAGAACGAACTGCGCGAAACTACCGGAGAAAAAAATCATGCCGATGCCGTGCTACCTCTCACTCGAAGGCCAGAACCAAGGCAAGATCGAAGGCTCGACCAAGGTTCAGGGTCACGAAGGAAAGATCCTCGTTCAAGCTGTCGATCACACCATCGAAATCCCGAAGAGCCCGCAGACGGGCCTGCCGACCGGCAAGCGCGTCCATCAGGCGATGACGCTCACCAAGGAAATCGACAAGTCGTCGCCGAAGCTGTTCCAGGCGCTGACCTCGGGCGAGCAGATGAAGGATGTGACGCTCGAGTTCTATCGCATCTCGCCGAAGGGCACGGAAGAGAAGTACTACACCGTGAAGCTGTCGAACGCGATCCTCACCAACATGCAGTCGTGGACGCCGAACTGCCTGTCGCCGGACAACAAGCAGATGGGTCACATGGAAGACGTGTCGTTCACGTACGAGAAGATCACGTGGACGTACGAGCCGGACGGCATCGAAGCCGAAGACTCGTGGCTCGCGCCGAAGTCCTGATCGGACTGTAGAAGTCATCGAAGGCCGCCTCGCATGTAGGCGGCCTTTTGCATTTTCATCCGGCGAGCGCTGCCATCGCCGCCGCGCGGTCGGGCAGGATGCGGAACAGCGAATCGAAGCCGATCACCTGAAAGACTTCGTGAACCTGAGGCAGAAGCCCCGCCAGAACCAGATCATGCCCCGTGCTGCGCGCGACCTTCGCCGCCTTCAACAGCACGCGCAGTCCAGCGGAGCTGACGTACTGCACGTCGCTCATGTCGAGCAGCACACGCGGCGCGCCCTGCACGCGTTCCGGCAGGACATCTTCGAGCGGTTTCGACGTCGTGCTGTCGATGCGGCCATTCACGGCGATGACCAGGATTTCGCCTTCATGCGTTTCGTTGATATTCATCGGTTTCCTCGGTAGATCTTCAAGCATCCGGCCGCGCGGCGACGCGCTTGCGAAAGCTCAGGCAGTTCAATGGTTCACGCCGTTCATAGGCCACTTCGTCCATCATCTGCCTGACCAGATAGACGCCGAGACCGCCGATCGCGCGATCGTCGAGCGCGCTCGTCACATCGGGGTCGGGCAACTGGAGCGGATCGAAGGCCACGCCGTCGTCGATGACTTCGGCGCGCACTTCGTCCGCGCCGACGCTCACGTGGATGCGGATCGGATCGTGCGCGGAACCGTAGGCCGCGATATTCGAGATCACTTCGTCGAACGCCATCGCGAAGCTCTGGAACAGCGCGGGCGGCAGGCCGCATCCATCGAAGAGCGCCTGCAAACGATTCACCAGTTCGCCGATATCCGGCGCCTGCGCATCCAGTTGCGTGTCGAGAGTGTCGGTCACGTTCATGCCTTCGTCGCTCCGGAAGCCCCGTAGTGAACCGCAAGGCAGGTGATGTCGTCCGATTGCGGCGCGCCATCCGCGAACTGATGGACGCTGTCGAAGAGCCGCTTGAGCAGGACTTCGACAGTCTCGCCCGTCGATCCGGCGAGATGTTGCGCGAGACGCAGTTCGCCGTACTCCTCGTCGGCGGCATTGAACGCCTCGGTGACGCCATCGGTATAGAGCAGCAGCGTGGAGCCTGCTTCGAGACGCGTGCGTCCCTCCGCGAACGGCGTGCCTTCCATCACGCCGAGCGCCATGCCGCCCGTGCCCGGCAATTGCGATACCTCGCCGCCCGGTCCGATCAGATAAGGCGGATTATGCCCGCCGTTGGCGTAGTCGAGCTCGCCCGTGGCGGTATCCAGAATGCCGTAGAACAGCGTCACGAACATCGTCGCTTCATTGTCCTGCGAGAGCAGATCGTTGGCGAGCGCGAGACACGCGCCCGGACTCGCGGCGCTCGGCGCGATCGCGCGCAGCAGCGTGCGCGACACCGCCATGAACAGCGCGGCCGGCACGCCCTTGCCCGAAACGTCCGCGATCACGATGCCGATCTTCTGATCGGAGAGCCAGAAGTAATCATAGAAGTCGCCGCCGACTTCGCGCGCCGGAATCATGCGCGCGAACATCTGCAGATCCGGTCGCGACGGAAAGCGCGTCGGCACGATCGACTGCTGCATGCGCCGCGCGACATCGAGTTCCTGCTGGATCGACACGAGCTTCGTATGCGCGTTGAACACGTTCTGGATGGTCAGAAACCACGGCCGCCATGCCTGCGGAATATCGGGGATCGATTTGACCGAGCCGCGGTCCTCGTCCTGGATATAGCGCACCAGCTTTTGCGCGGGCACGATCGCATCGTTGTAGGTCATGCGGCTCGCGATCATCAGCATCAGCGTCAGGCTCAGCACGAGCACCAGCACGCTCGGCACGCCCGTCTCCAGCGCCACGCGCTGTAGATTCCAGCGCGGCAACAAGAGCACGAGACGGAACGGCGCATGTGCGATCTCGACCGCTTCGATGTAGTAGCCGTCGCGCGTCGTCAGGCGGCCGTCGGCGTCCTTGAGCATGGCTCGCACGTCGCCGCGCAATTCGGGCGGAAAGGCATCTTCAGCCGATAACACCTGCTGCGCGCCGTCGTGCACGAGCGTCGGGTCCGCGAGCAGCTGTCCCCGGTCGTTGAGGATGAACATGCGGCCCAGTCCCGGCGGCCAGGTCCGCACGAACTGGTTGAGCCAGCCGAGCGTCAGATCGAGCGAGACCGAGCCGCGAAACTGACCGGCATCGAACACGCCCGCCGATGCGGTGACCATAACGCCCTTGCCCGCTTCATCGACATAGACCGGCGTCCACAGAACGGCGTGATCGGGATCGGCCGCCGTCTGTACGCCCGTGAAGAATTCCTTTTGCTTCAACGAATCCGCGTAGAAGAAATCGCCCGAGCCGACCCACGGATAGATATTAATGAAGCGGCGCGCGGACGTGTAATACACCCAGGTCGCGCCCGGCAGATTGGCCATGATCGTCTTGAACGTGCCGTTCAGGCTCAGCGCCATCTCCAGTTCGCGATCGAGCGCCGGCGTGCGCGGACCGACAAGGCCCGTCAGATTGCCGGCATCGGCGGCGGTCCACGGCGGCGGCAGCGCGTCGAGCTGGATGCTGTCCGGCTGTTTGCCTGGCCGCAGCGCGGCGAGCAGGGGCGAATCCGTCGCGCCCTGCGGATGCAGGCGCAACCACGTCTCGCCCTGGATACGCATCGAGTTGACGGCGTCGGTGCTGCTGCGCACGAGCGCATCGAGCGCGATCGCCTGTTCCTGCATGCGCTGGCTGACGCTGGAGGTTTGCGCTTCGAGCGTCAGGCGGTATTGCAGAAAGACGAGCGCGCACGCGACGACGAGCACGCCGGCGAACGCCATGCGCATGACGCGGTTGTAGCGGGCGAACAAGGCCGCCGTCAGATCGGACATACGCTGCTTTGTTTGAGGTTGAGGTGGAGTGCGGTCATATCGGATCGAGCGCTCAGGCCGCGATGCTTGGCTCGCGCGCGCCGGCGAAGCCGAGATGTTCGAGGCGCTTTAGCAGCACGCCCGAACTCGTCAACTGAAGGATTTCGGAGAAGACCATGCGCGTCATCGACTTCGGATCGGCGACGCGCGCGCCCTGCTCCGCCGCCAGCACGCCGATCACCTCGCGATAGTCCTCGATGCCCGCGACCATGATGTCGAACCAGCTCAGCCACGCGGCCTCGATCGTCGGGTTCTGGGCAAGCGCCTTGCACAGCCGTCCGATGCGCGTGGCCTGATCGAGCAGGATCACGTCGATCTCGTCGTCGCTCGCGGCGAGGCGCGCGCGCAGATCGAGGTCCCAGCGGATGCTGATTTCCGGAAGAAAGATGTAGCGCAGTCCCTGCACGATGCCGATACGGCTTTGCGCCGATGGAATCATCGTGAATCCGTCGATCGGCCAGCCTTCGCCCGGAAAGCCGACGATCTTGCGCACCAGCTCGACTGTATCCGCGATGCGCGTCGGCTCCCGGAACATCACGGTGAGGCCGGGGCGCGCGTTGTCGGTCCATTCGCCGGGCGGCAGCACGCGGCCCACGAAGGCATCGGTTTGCGCGGCGGCATCGGCGAGGGAGAACACGCGGGCGGCGAGCGCGGCGGCATCGAAACCCACCGCAGCCTTCACTTCGAGTCCGACCGAGAGTTCCTGACTCGATCCATAGCGCCCGAGCACGGGACGCAGAACGATGTCCCGCACGTGATCGTCGGCATGGAGCAGCGTCACGAGCGGCTGCACGAACGCCTTGAAACGCGGGCCGACCGGATAGACGCGCGAAGCGGGAATCGTCGGCGCGCCGTGGCCGCGCAGTCGCGCGAGTCCGCCCGCCGAAGCCTGCTGCGTCAAGCCGACAAAGTAATGGTCCACAGCGTCGGCCATCGCCGTTCCTTGTTTTTGCTTTAAACGGGTTGAATTACGTCGGAAAGTGTAGCGATGCGCGGCGCGGACAAAACCTCGAAGAGAGCGCCAAAGAGGCGACTATTCGTGGCTTTGCCGCGCCGCATTCCTTAGCGGGCGATACCCACGCGCTCGCAGGCCGCCAGCGCGCCGTTGGCGCCCTGCGTGTACTGCAGGCGGTAGCCGCCGTTCGCAAGACCGTGCTTCGACGCGAGCACGATCTGCCCGAGCGTGCCCTTCGCGGCCTGACGGCTCATCGACGGCTGTTGCGCGATGATCAGATCCGCGAGTTCCGGATTGGCGCGCGCCGCGTCCGCGCCCACGATGCGGCGCACGTTGGACACGCTGCTGCGATACCAGCCGTAGAACGGCCGATACGCGGGCCCGGCGTAATGACTGTCGATGATCATGTAAGGATCGAGCTTCGTGAGCGCGCCCAGCACGTCGTCGTCGTTGAGGATGTAGGCGAGATCGCCGCCCAGACGCGAGCCCGGCTCGCCGATATGCGCCGGGTCGTAACGCCAGCCTTCCGGCCCGTTGCGCAGTTCCGACCACTTCTTGCCGGTCCACGTGACGACGTGCGACAGGCCGATCGTCGAAGTCGCCGTCTCGGGGACGGTCACGCCGTTCTGCTTCGGCGCAGCGAGCGTGATGTAGAGCAGATCGCCCGGCAGCAGATTTTTCGACGTGGCGTCGAAGTTGCCGTGGTTGATGTCGAGCAGCACGCCCGTCTGCGCCGGGCCGGCCCACTTCGGCGTGCTCGCCGCGCCGGCGGGCGTCATGCACGCCTGCGTGGTGATGCCGGTTTCGACTTCGCGATTGTCCGTGGTCAGTCCCGCGAAGTTGTAGACCCACGCGGTGAAGTCGGAGCAGTCCACGCCGTGCCATTGAACCTGCGCGGAAGGCAGCGCCTGCGCGCTCGCCTCGCCCTTGCGCTGGACGATCTGCGAGCCGTCGACGCCGTTGCGCTGCGCGGTGCAGGTCATGCCGTACTTCTGGGCCGAGTCGCCCTTCGCGCCCGAGGTGCTGCCCGCCGACGCGTTGCGGTATTTCGGGTCCGCGAGCGCGGAATCGTCGGGCGGCAGCCAGCCCGGAATGTGGTGATGGCAATAGTTGATGTTCTGGTCGACCCAGAAGTTCTCGACCGCCATCACGAGTTCGCGCTTGAACGTGTCGATATCCGCGCAACCGGCGGGCGGCTGGATCGCGCCGTACTGACCGGCGAGCGGGCCCCAGCTGCTGATGGTCTGCCAGCTCGCCCAGTTGGTCTTCGTCAATGCGCCGGTGAGCTTCGCCTGCACGTCGTTTCTGCGGCCCTCGAAAAGCGCGAGATTGTCGTTCAGCAACGCGACGCGATCGCCGCATGTGCCCGCGCTGCCCTTCGCGGTCTGCACTGCGCCCGGCATGACCGGCTCGATCTGCGCGGCGGACGTGATGCCCGAGCGGTTGCGCGCGTTCGTCATGTAGGCCGCCGCGCCGGCAGTGATCGAGCAATTGACGCCGCCCGGCGCGCCGAGCGTGCCGTCGGCGGCGATATCGCCCGCGCCCGCGTGGCACGACGCGAGCGTGTCGCCATTGGCGGCCTGCGTCACGATGTTGCGCGTGCTCGCCTCGATGCTGCTGCCGTCGGCGACGCGGCTCTCGGATTCCGCGCCGAGCGCGAGACTCATCTTCGCGCCGTCCGTAACCGTCGATGTCGTGCCGGCGGCGACGAAGGCCGGCGTGGTCTGCTGCACGTCGATATCGCCGGCGAAGGCGTTCACGCGCGACATCGCCGCAGCGATATTGCCCGCGACGAGCCCGCCCGCCGCACGCGCGTCGGCGACGACGGCGTTCGAGTACGTGGAGACGACGATCTGCGTCGGCGCGCTCAGATAGACCGCATCGAGTTCGCCGGACAGCCTCGTGGTCGCGCCGTTCGATTCTTCCTCGAAGCTGCCGCCCGTCACGCGCACGAGCAGCGGATAGCGCAGGCTGCCGCGTAACTCGAAAGTGCCGTCGCTGTGGGTCGTGGCGGTGGCGGACGCCTTGTCGGAGACGGTGCCGTCGGCGGCGATTTCATGCGCGGCCACCGATGCGTTCGCGACCGGTCCCATATACACGCCGCCCGAGGTGGACGCGGACGATCCGCCGCACGCGGAAAGAAACAGGGAAAACGCCGCGCTCGCCGCGGCAGTGAGAAAAATCGGCTTCACGATGACCTTGCTGAAAAGAAGCGGGACGCCGCGATTCAGCGGCGCAATGACAGACCGGATGCGGCTTCGCGAAGCCGTGCACCGATGTCATGAGCGTAAGGGAAGGGCTTCAACGCCAATTCGGCGATCAGCCTTGCAAAACGCCGCTTTTTCAGACGATTTGGAACATCGCTGAAATTTCGCAGGAAGGTTGGGGAAAGAAATGACGCGCGGGCTATTTGCCCTTGTCTTCGGCCGCGCGCTCGGGCTGACTGGACGCGCTTTCGCCGACGCCTTGCGGATCTTCCGCGTCAAGCGATTCAATCGCCTTCTGCCAGAACTCCTCGGCGCGTCCCTCCGGGCTGCCCTCGCGCTCCCAGATTTCGTATGCACGACGACGAATGCGGTCCTGCTCTTTCTGATCGTCCATCACTGCCTCCATGTTTTGCGACCACGCGTCGCCGTCGATTACCGCTCTTGAACAGCAACCAGCGTGCCGCACGCGCCGACGCTCAGCGCGCGGATTGCCGGCTGAAGCGACGAACCGCCTGAGGCGGTTGCCCCGTCGTTCGCACGAACGCGCGCCGCATTCGCTCGCGATCCGAAAAGCCGACTTCGTCCGCGATCGCGTCCAGCGACAGACGCCCTTTTTCGAGCAGGAGCCGCGCGGCCTCCACGCGCAAATGTTCGACGGCTTTCGCCGGCGATTGCCCCGTCTCGGCGCTGAACGCGCGACTGAACTGACGCGGACTCAGACCGGCGACGTCGGCCAGTTCCTCAACCGTCAGCGGATTGCGCAGATTGCCGTTCGCGTAGTCGATGGCTTTCTGGATGCGGTCGGATTTCGGTTCGAGGTCCAGCAAGGTCGAGAACTGCGACTGCCCGCCCGCGCGCCGGTGATAGATGACGAGCTTGCGCGCGACCGCGCGCGACACGTCCTGTCCGTGATCACGCTCGATCATGGCGAGCGCCATGTCGATGGTGGCCGTCATGCCGGCTGAGGTCCAGATGGGTCCATCGACGATGAAAATCTGGTCCTCTTCCACGACGACTCGCGGAAAACGGCGCTGCAGTTCGTTGGCGAAACGCCAGTGAGTCGTCGCGCGGCGGCCATCGAGCACGCCGGCTTCGGCGAGAACGAACGCACCCGTGCATGGCGCGGCGATCCGCCTCGACGTGCTCAGCGAGCGCCTGACGAACGCGGTCAGCGCGGGCGACACCGTGTCCGTTTCGACGCCCGAGCCGAACATGACGGTATCGAACGTGACATCGCTGAAGGCCTGCGTCTCGACGCGCACACCCGCCGACGACATCACCAGTCCGCCCCGCTCGGACAGCACCGTCACTTCATACGCCGGTTCGCCCAGCACGGCGTTGGCGAGTTCGAAAGCGGTCACGGCCGCAAACCCGAGCAGGTAGAAACTCGGGAACACCACGAAACCGATTGCATGCATGCCCTGCCCCAGTCATGTCCTGAATCGCTTGTATATATGACATTTGAGACACGGTCAACGACGATTAAGCTTGCTTCCATTCACCGTTCGCGCGTGCAAGGAGCGCACTTTCGTATGGATCGTCGATTACTGATACTGGCAACGGGCATGTTCGCGATGGGCACCGACAACTTCGTCGTCGCCGGCATCCTGCCGGGCGTGGCGGCGTCACTGCATACGTCCGTCGGGCTGGCCGGGTTGATGGTGACGTGCTACGCGCTGACCTACGCGCTCGCCGCGCCGGTCATGGCGGCCGTGGCGGGCAACTGGCCGCGCAAGCGTCTGCTGATTTCGGCGTTGGGTATTTTCGTCGTCGGCAACGCGATCAGCGCGCTCGCCACCGACCTGCACTGGGTTCTCGCGGCCCGCGCGCTGGCCGGATTCGGCGCCGCGCTGTTCTCGCCGACCGCGTTGGGCGTCGCGTCGGCGGTGGCGGCGCCCGAAAGGCGCGGCCGCGCGCTCGCCACGGTCACCGCCGGGCTGACGGCGGCCACCGCGCTCGGCTCGCCGATCGGCACGTTCATCGGCGGATTCGGTGGCTGGAGAACGACGCTCTGGTTCGTCACGCTGCTCGGCATCGTCGCGATGATCGGCGTATGGACGATGCTGCCAGCGGTCCCTCAGCCGGCATCGGTCAGGTTGCGGGCGCGGCTCGCGCCGTTGCGCGATGTGCGCGTGGCGCTCACGCTGCTCACGTCGCTATTCGCATTCGGCGGATTTCTGATGGTCTACACGTATGCGGGCGTGGTGCTCGCGCGCGTCACCCACGGCGATGAACGCATTCTCGCGGGCCTGTTCCTGTTGTGGGGCGTGGCGGCGACGGCCGGCAACCTGCTGGCCGGCCGTCTCGTGGACCGCTTCGAGAGCCGCACGCTGATCGATGCGATGCTCTGGCTCGCCATCGTCAATTTCTGCGCGTTGCCGTGGACGTCCGCGCACGCATTCAGCGCGGCGGTCGCGCTCGTGATCTGGGGGATCTGCGGATGGGGTCTCCTCGTTCCGCAACAGCACCGTCTCGTTCATATCTCGCCGAATGTCGCGCCGTTGCTGCTCGCGTTGAACAACACGGCGACGTACATCGGACTGGCGTGCTCGGGCTTGCTCGGCGGCGCGCTGATTCCATCGATCGGCGCGCGGAATCTGAGCCTCGTCGCCGCCGCGCTAATCGCGCTGGCATTCGTCTGCGCCGAAGCGGCGCATCGCTCAATCAAACGACCGCCCGCTCCCTGGCGCGCGCCGGCCAAGCGGGAGACAGAGGCGGTCTGACTGACTATTGCCCGGTCACTGCGGCTCGTACCACGAATAGGTCGGCAGCGTCGTCAGCGGCGTGCCGATCTGGAACGTGATATCGCGCAGCGAAGTGAGCGGGATGTTGCGCGGATCACCCGTGTAGCGCCGGACATCGCCGTTGTCGTTGATATAGACCACGATGTTGCCCGTGATGCCCGCCACGTTCGTGCTGGAGAGCGGCTGGCCCCAGATATCGAACACCTGGCCGAGCGTGAAGGGCTTCACGTTCGGGGTTTCGATATGGATGATGCCGGTGTTGTCGTGCGTATGCGTCTCGTAGTTGCATTGCGGCAGGATGCCGACGTTCGCCGGGAACGCGAGCCACTGGCCGTCCTTGAAGATCGCGACGTGCGAATGCACGTGGAAGGTTTCAGCCATGCCCGCCGCGCAGATCAGGCCGTCGACCGTCGCGCCGGTGCCACCCGTCGCCGTGTTGCCGTTCGGCCAGAACGAGCTGCCCACGACGCCGCCGAAACTGAGCGTAGTGACAGTCGACGTGAACGGCGGCGGATCGGTCCATGTGTAGGTCGCGATCTGGGCCGGCGGCGTTCCGACGACGAGCGTCACTTCGCCATGCGGCGGCAGCACGAGGCTCGCAAGATCGCCGGTGTACTGCGCGATCGTGCCACCCGTATTGACCCATGCGGTCACGGCGCCGGTCAGGCCCGCCAGGTTGGTCGTACTGAGCGGCTGACCCCAGACGGCGAAGAGCTGACCGAGCGTGTACGACGCGTTCGATGTCACGTCCATGCGGATCTTGCCCGACGCATCGACCGTGTGGACCGGATAGACGCAGCCCGTCTGCCGCGCCATGGTCGGCGCCACGGTGCCGATGTTCGCCGGCAGTGCAAGCTGCTTGCCGTTCTGATAGACCGACACATGCGCGTAGCTGTACTTGGCGCCCGCCACCGTGCAGTTGAGGCTGCTGACCGCCTGACCCGTGCCGCCGGTCGAGGTCGAGCCGTCGCTCCATTGCGCGGCGCCGATCGTCGTGCCGTCGACGAGCGCGGTCGCCGCGGCGAGCGTCGGCGTGGCGTTCGTCGCGGGCGCGCTCGCGCCGGTATCGGGACTCGATGCGGGCGTCGCACCCGATGCGGGCGTGGTGCCCGCGGCGGGTGAACTCGAATTGCTGCCCGATCCGCCGCCACCGCCGCCACAAGCGGCCAGTGTTGCGAGTGCGGCTGCAAGGACTGCGCCGCTCATCCACTGAATGTGTCTCTGTTTCTCTTTGAGCATGTGTCGACTCCGCCCCTCGTCTGAAGGATTGCTTAAGGTGTTGCGGGCTGCACTGCGGGCGCATGCGGGATGCATGCATAGCGTGTGCGCCGGAAGCATCGCGAGTCGTTCCCGACGCAAGAACACACTGCCCGTCAAGACGATCCCGACACGATTGACGCAAGGTTTGACGCCTGTCGCTGCGACGTCCGGTTGAACCGAATGTCTCCAGTCGGGCACGTGCCGATGGAAGCCAGCGACTCATCGAAAGAGAGAAACCGCGCCGGCAATCTCACGCGCCGGCCAGAGGCAATGTATCGTCGATGCTGCATCGTCGCAAGTAGAACAATCGTCAGGCTCGCATTCAGGCGGCGCGATTTTTTGGTGTGTGCGGTGGCGCACATACGCACGGCCGGGCATTCGGCTTAGGATTCGGGTCCTGCTCGGCATCGGTGTTGCAATTGCATTCCTCCGAGCTGATTCGTGCCACCTTAAGCTCGTATCTGGGCGACAATGGCTTCAGACACAACCATGGAGGCATGCGAATGACTCTGTCAAAGACGCTGTTCCACAGCGTAAGGGACTGGTTGCCCGATAACCTTTTCCTCAGCATTTATCATCGTCGCAGGATCGGGCGTTTTCCGCGCATGCGAAATCCGACGACCTTCAACGAGAAAATCCTGCATCGCTGCCTCAATCCCGACCCGCGTTACGGCGATCTCAGCGACAAGCTGAAAGTGCGCGATTACGTGGCCGGGAAGATCGGCAGCGAATATCTCGTGCCGCTCGTCGCCGCGCCCGAGACGTTCAACGAAGCCGTGTTCGATGCGCTTCCGCAAGCCTTCGTGATGAAAGCAAATCACGGGAGCAGCTTCGTGAAGATCGTGAAGAACAAGGCCGACACCTCGTTCGCGGAGCTCGATGCGCTGGCGCAGCGCTGGCTATCGACGGACTTCTACGCGGTCGCGCGGGAACGACATTACCGCACGATCGATCGGCGCATTTTCTTCGAGACGCTGCTGCTCGGGCCGGATGGCATCGTTCCGCCCGATCTGAAGTTCCATGTCTTCAACAAGCAATCGGGCGATCCGAAGATCTTTCTGCTGGTGGTCACGGACCGCTTCGGAGGGCATCCGCGCGGCGACGTGTATGACGAAAACTGGAACCGCCTCGACATTTCGATCGGCCACTACGCGCGCAGCCCGGTTCCGGCTCCGCGCCCGGAAAAGCTGGACAAGCTGCTGTCGGTGGCGCGCCAGCTGGCGAGCGACTTTGAGTTCGTGCGCGTCGATCTCTACGATGCCAACGACGCCGTCTATTTCGGCGAACTGACGTTCACGCCCGGCGCAGGCATGTTCCGCATACGGCCGGACAAGGTGGACTACGAGTGGGGACGCCTGATGTAGGTCACTTGCTCATGTACTTGCGCGCCAACGCTTCATAGAGCGGCGGCGCGAACAGTCTCGATACCTGACTCGAAATCAATGCCGTGGCCATCAGCGACAGCACGAGCGCGTGCCCGTTGATCATCTCGATGACGATCACGAATGCCGTGATCGGGCTCTGCGTGACGGCTGCCAGATAGCCGACCATGCCGAGCGCGATCAACATCGGCAATGGCAAATGCGCGCCGCCGAAGATGAGATGCAGCGCGTTGCCGATGCCCGCGCCGATCGCGAGCGACGGCGCGAAGAGTCCGCCTGGCGCGCCGGGAAGATAGGAACCGACCATCGACGCCATTTTTAGCAGCGGATAGCTCACGCCGACATCGGAATGGGCTTCGAGCATCTCGCGCGCTTCCGCGTAGCCGCTGCCAAAGGTATGACCGCGCGACGCCAGACCGATCACGGCGATGACGAGGCCGCACGCCGCGCCGAACGCCACCGGATGCGCCTCGCGCCAGGAAAGGACGCGCGCCGGCATCCAGCGTTGCGTGTTCAGAAGCAGCCAGCAGAAGATTCCGCCAGCGACGCCCGTGATCGCGCCGACCAGAATGACGGCGAGCGCGAGCGAATCGGGGAAATGACTGCCCACCAGATCGATCGTGCCGAAGTAGACGTAGTTGCCCTGCAGCGCGAGCGAGACGATACCCGCGAAGATGATCGCCGTGATCAGCACGCCGCTCGTGCGCGCCTCGAAGCTGCGCGTGAGTTCTTCGATGGCGAAGACCACGCCGGCGAGCGGCGCGTTGAACGCGGCCGAGAGTCCCGCCGCCGCGCCCGCGAGCGCCAGCTTGCGTTCGAGTGCGCCGCCGCGAATGCTCCGCAGACGCGCCGGATAGAAACGCCGCAAGCTGTACATGAGCGCCGCGCCCACATGGATGGTCGGTCCTTCGCGGCCGATCGTGAAGCCCCCGAGGATCGACAGAAACGACACGAAGATCTTGCCGACGAGAATGCGCAGCGTGAGCAGGCGCGGCCCGAGGTCACGCTTGTCATGCAGCGTCGCGATGACCTGCGGGATGCCGCTGCCCTCGGAGCCGGGAAAGAAGCGGCGCGTGAGCCAGACGCTCAATGCGCCGATCGCGGGCGTGAGCAACAAAGGCAGCCACCAGTAGCGCGCGTTGGCGCGCAGAAAGGCGTCGTACCCGAAATCGATCAGGCGCGCGTACATGACCGCGATCAGCCCGGTCGCGACTGCGCCGATCCAGAACACGCCGTAATGCAGCCACAGCCGCTTGCCGCGCAAGATCGTGCGTCGGTCGATGAATGCAGGAATACGCATCGAAAAAAGGCCGTTTCAAATTTAAGGCACATTGTGACATAAATTCGCATCGTCCTTCCGATGCGGGTCGACTACGCGGCTATCGGCTCACGCTTCGCCTGCGCCGAACACCCAACTGAACGAACCATAATGAGCCTTGTGTTGCGCCGCGAGCCTGAGCAGACATCGCTCGCCTTTCGCCGTCAGATGCACTTGCACTTGCCGGCGATCGGTCTTGTCGGTCTTGCGCGTGACGAGCCCCGTTGCCTCGCAGCGCGACACCAGCGCAGCGGTGCCGTTGGGCGCGGCCTGCAGGCGCTCCGCAAGCTCGCCGACCGTGGCCCATTTCCGCTCGGGGAAACCGCGTACGTGCAAAAGCAGCTGATACTGGAGCGTGGTGATCCCGGCCGCGTTGGCAATCTCTTCGGATATGCGCAGGAACTTGCGCAATTCATAGCGGAAGTTCGACATCGCTTCCAGATCCAGCTTGTCGGGCAATTCGGCTTTCTGCGTGATGTTCGATGACATGAGTGGGTTCGTTGATTTGTCGTGGCGCAATCGTACTACCCGAACAATCGCGCCCAGAGCGCCCGGACGCGGCGCGCGCGGTCCTCGAAAATAAACGATCCGGCGAGCGCCAACAACCCCGACACCACACCCGTCGATAAATGTTCGAGGTAAGCGTAGCGATAGTGGCTCTCGTGCGAGTAGGCATCGCCCACGATGGTCAGCAAACCTACGATCAACGCATTGCCGTAGCGGTTTTCATAGAGCCTTGCCGCCGGCGTGAACGTCAGCAGCAACGCCAGAATCCCGGTAAAAAGCCCCGTTTTGAATGCGTTCATCCAGTGGCCCATGTTGGCGATGCTGCTCCAGCTTCCCGGCATGCAGGTCATGCACGCACTGGTCGGTTGCCAGAATCGCTGGATGAATACTCTGATGCGGCGCTTCCACATGCTCGACATGATCGATGCCCTCACCCGCAGTCTTCCGAATCTGCCAGATTCGCCTGGCCCGAACGCGCGCCATCGATGCGCTGCAGCGCGTGGAGAAAGCCCATCTTCCTGCCCGCTTCGCTGAGTCGCTCCAGTTCTTCTGACAATGCCTCGTCCCGATACCCTCTGCCACACGCGACGAGCGCGCGCGCACGCGCCACCACGAATGCGGAAAAGGGCGACGGTTCGCGGCGCGCGTAATCTTCGAGCGCCGTCGCGTGATGCGCGGCCGCGTCCCAGCGGGCGAGGTCGATGCATGCGTCTATCGCGTCACGTCGAAACAGAAAGTGATTGTGACTCACCGCTCCGGCGGCGAGCAACGCTTCGCCTTCCGCGAGCGCGCTTTCGAAGACGTCGACGTCATCGGTCGCGCGCGCAAGGACGCCCAGATAGCTTGCGCCGAGATACGTCATGCCGGTCTCGCGACTGATCGACAGCGCCTCGCCGATATCGTCCAGCGCTTCACGCCGGCGGCCCGCGACACGATGCATTTCCGCCCGCAACGCGAGCGCTTCGCCTTCGAAGCGCCTCGATTTCAATTCCCGCGCGCACTGCAACGCCGGACCGACGTGCTCCCAGGCACGCTCCCATTCACCGAGATCGCGCAGGCAATGCCACGCGGCGTGATGCGCGACGGCAAGCGCCCGCAGATGCCCGACCTTTTCCGCCGCGTTGACGCTGGCGAGCGCGGCGTCGAGTCCGGCGTTCGCGTCGCCGATAAACCATGCGGTGATCGCGCGCATCGGCAGATTGGCGACTTCGATTCGCCCGAACCCGTGGCATCGGCTAAGTTCGATGCAGCGGCTAAATGCGTCGTGTGCGCTGATCATGCGCCCGCGCATGTACTCGCCGTCGCCGAGCCCGCCGAGCGCGGCGGCCTCCCGTTCGGGATCCTGCACGTCGCGCGCGAGCGCAAGGCTGCGGCCGTGTTCGCGGATGCACCCTTCGATATCGCCGCGCGGAAAACACAGATTGCCGCGCAGAAAGTGAATGCGCGACGCTTCGCGCGGAAGATCCCGGGCGACGGCGGCCGCGCAATCGAGATCGGCCCAGGCGCCGTCGAGATCGTCGATGACGCGCTTCACGGTCGCGCGCCCGATCCACGCACGGCAGCGCTGCGCGTCGTTCGCGGCGGCTTCGAGCGCGGTTTCGAAGGCATCGAGCGCGGAGGTCATGTCGCCCGTGTCGTGCAGGATATCGCCGCGAAGGCATTCGAGCGCCACTCGGTCGTCCTGTGTTTGTGCGAGTTCGAGTCCACGTTCGACAAGCCGCAGCGCGGATTCATGGCGATACGCCGACGCCTGCGCGCGCGCCGCATCGCAATAGGCGCGCGCCGCCTCGTCGTCCGCCGCGCGATCGAGATGTTCGGCCCGCAAGACCGGATCGCGCGCGCCGTACCACTGCGCCGCCTGACGATGCAGCTCGCGGCGAGCGCTTTTCAGCAGCCCGTCGTAGATGGCGTCGCGGATCAGTGCGTGATGGAAGATGAATCCGCTGCCCTGACGTCGCAACAGAAGGCTCGTTACGAGCGATTCCATCGCGGCGCCGGCGCCGGTTGCATCGACGAGATGGTCGACGGCGTCCTGCTCGAAGCGCTGGCCGAGCACCGAGGCCGCCTGCAGGACGCGCTTGTCCGCGGGATCGAGCCGGTCGAGCCGCGCCTGCACGAGACTGCGCACCGAACCGGGCACGCCGGTTCCCGCGCCTTCCTTCGCGTCGTTGAGCAACTGTTCGAGAAAGAGCGGATTTCCCGCCGCCCGTGCGATGCAGCGCCCGGCAAGATCCGCGTCCGCGCCGGGAAACGATTCGGCCATCGCCTGCGCTTCGCTCGGGCTGAGCGGAGCCAGATCGACGAGCGTGTACTGGGCGTCGTCCAGGGCATCGCTCAGCGTGCGCGCGGTCAGCAGCAGCATCGCCGGACAGCGCGCCACCGTCGCGGAGAGCGCTGCGAGCTGCCGCAGCGTCGATCCGTCCGACCAGTGCATATCCTCGACGGCCAGCAGCCGGGGCCGCCGGCGGCTCGCGCGCCGGACCAGCCGGGTCAGCACGTGCAATCGGCCGCGCACCCGCATCGCGTTGTCCATCGCCTCGTAGACCGCGCGGTCCGCGAAGGTCATCGGCAAGTCGAGCAGATCGTCGAGAAAGAGCGTGTCCCCGGGGTCGATCAGGCCATCGGCGAGCGCGCGTTCGATGGCGCTCGAAGCGGCATCTTCATCGAAATCCAGCAGTCCGCGCACGAGCGACTGGATCGCATCGCGTCCGGTCGTCGCGCCGAAATCGAGCACGAGACCGCCGTGGCAGGCGAATCCGGCATCGCGCGCAACACGTTCGATTTCCTCGACGAGCCGCGTCTTGCCGATCCCGGCCTCGCCGCGCAGCACAACGGTGCGCCCGCCGCCGCTTTCGCGGCACGATTCGAGCATGGCGCGCAACTGCCGCAGCTCGTCGCGGCGGCCGACGAACGCGCGTTCACGGATCGAGCGCCGGAAACCGGTAACGCACCACGCCGGGACGGATTGCGCAAAGCCCTTGACGGCAAGCTCGCCGCGCGCGACGTAATCGAGGCGATCGGCCAGCGCGCGCCGCACGGCTTCCGATATCAGGATCTCTCCCGATCCGGCCGCGCCGGTGAGACGCGACGCGAGATTGACCGTCTCGCCGGTTACTGTGTACGCGCGGTGCGCCGCGCTGCCGGTGCCGCTGGCGACGACCTCGCCGCCTGCAATGCCGATATGCACGAAGACCGGACGCGCGAGCGCGCGGGACAGGCCGGGCATCGCATCCCTGATCGCGAGCGCGGCGCGCACGGCGCGTTCGAGATCGTTTCCATGCGCGACCGGCGCGCCGAACACCGCCATGATCGCGTCGCCGACATGTTTGTCGATGTGTCCGCCATGCTGATCGACGATACGATCGACCTGCTCGAAGTACCGGTCGAGCACGGCGACGACGTCTTCGGGATCGGCTTCACGGCTCATCTCCGTGAAGCCGCACAGGTCGGCGAAGAGCACGGCGACTTGCCGCCGCTCTCCTTTCGCTTCGCATGGTGTCGCTGCGGCATGGCGAAGCTCGGCCAGCGCATCGAGCAGCTTGCGGCGATGCCCGACCGAAGCGATGCCGAGTTCCTTCAGATCATCCGCCGTGAGACGGCGCAGCACGTCGGCATCGATGGCGTTCTCGCGGAACACCGGCTCGTACCGTTCCATCCCGAGGCTGCGCAGCCAGGCGGCGACGTCCACGATCTCTCCCGAGCGGAAAGTGTCTCTCAAAAGATAGCACGCGCGGTGAAGGTCGCGATGGTGTTCTGCGTCACAGCCCCCGGCCAATCTGTCCGATGAACGCTTCGATGACCGCCTCGTTTCTCGACAGGAAAACGAACTGACCGACGCGCGTCGAAACCAGCAGTCCGGCCGCGATCAGCGCGGCGACATGGGCCGAGACCGTCGATTGGGAAAGCCCGTTGCGCGCCTGAATCAGGTTCAGCGGCACGCCCTGTCCAAAAGCAACACGCTCGTGCGCGAACACCGCATCCGGCGTTTTCAACCACGCAAGAATCTCGCGGCGCAGCGGATTGGCGAGCGCCTTGTGTATCCGATTCGCATCCATGATCCTGTTCCGTGCGCGTCAGAACATGTCCGTTCCGGCAGCGCCGTCGATCGCCGCAAGCGGCGAAACGTGCTCCGGCCGGGACGGGATGAACGGACCCGTGATCATGCTCGAATAGCTTTGTCCCGGACCGACCATCGGAAACACATCGGCGTTCTGATCGATCATCACTTCCAGAAAAGCGGGGCCGTCGAACTCCACGAACGCTCGGAGCTTGTCCTCCAGTTCGCCTGGCGTTCGCACGCGGGCGGCGAAATCGAATCCATCGGCCCGCGCCGCCAGCACGAAATCCTTGCGATGCAGCGCCTTGTCGCTCACGAACAGCCGCCCGTCGTAAAAGAGGCGCTGCCACTGCCGGATCATCCCGTCGCCGCAATTGTTGAGCAGCAGCACCTTGACCGGAACGCCATACGTGCTGGCCGTTTCCAGCTCGCCGACGTTCATCCGGATGCTGCCGTCGCCATCGATATCGATCACGAGTGCGTCCGGCCGCGCGAACTGCGCGCCGATCGCCGCTGGCAAGCCGAATCCCATCGTTCCCATGCTGCCGGATGTGAGGAAGCTGCGCGGTTCGGCGAAGTCGAAGAACTGGGCCGCCCACATCTGATGCTGGCCTACGCCCGTGCTGATGATCGCGCGCCCGCCGGTGATTTCGCTGAGCTTCTCGATGACCCGTTGCGGCTGGATGGCGGCGCTATGCCGGTCGTAGTTCATGCCGTGCGTGCTTTTGAGCGCCGTCACCTCCGCGATCCAGTCCGAAGGAGCGCGCGCCGCCGGACCGAGGGTCATCATCGAACGAAGCGTGTCCTTCGCATCGCCCACGTGGGTCCAGTGCGCGCGCTTGACCTTGTCGATCTCCGCTTCGTCGATGTCGATGTGCGCGACATGCCTTGCCTTCGGTGCGAATGCTTCAGGACGGCCGCCGACTACGCGATCGTCGAAGCGCGCGCCCACCGCGATCAGGAAGTCGCAGTCCTCCACTGCGTAATTCGCGCACGCCGCGCCGTGCATGCCCAGCATGCCGAGCGCGAGTTCGTGTCGGGACGGCATGGCCCCGAGCCCCATCAGCGTCGTCACGACGGGAATCTGATAGCGTTCGGCGAACGCGCGCAACTCGGCGGCCGCGCCCGATGCAATCACGCCGCCGCCCGCGTACAGAAGCGGCCGCCTGCTGCGCGCAAGAAGGTCGAAGAATTCGGCGCAACCGCGTTCGTCGAGACGCGCGCCCTTCGCCACCTGGCGAAGACGATCGGAGTAGCCGCGAAACTGCAACGTGCCGTGTCCGCGATACGGGCCCCGCCAGTTCTGGATGTCCTTCGGCACGTCGACGACGACCGGCCCGGGCCGTCCCGTGCGCGCGATTTCGAACGCGGTACGCACCGTCTGTTCGAGCCGGCTCGGGTCGGTCACGAGAAAGACCTGCTTGGCGCAAGCCGACATGATGTTGAAGACCGGCGCCTCCTGAAACGCGTCGCTGCCGATTGCCGAGCGCGGCACCTGTCCGCAGATCAGCACCACGGGCACGGAGTCGCCGTTGCAATCTGCGATCGGCGTCACCGCGTTCGTCGCGCCCGGTCCCGACGTCACCATGAAAACGCCGACCTTGCCGCTGGCCCGCGCGTAACCGGCGGCCATGAAGCCCGCCGCCTGTTCGTTCGCCGGCACGACGAGCCGGATCTGCCGCTCGGGTCGATCCGCATGCGTTTCGTTGAAGCGGAACACGGCATCGTAAGTGGGCAGAATCGCGCCGCCGCTGTAGCCGAACAGGGTATCGACGCCTTGTTCGGCCAGCACGCGAAGGATGATGTCGGCGCCCGACATCGACTCGCCGGCAATGTGATTGAGATTGTGGTTCATGTTCGATCCTTGGCCCGTGCCTTACTTCGAAAATGCATGCGCGACGACTTCCGCCTGTCTCGCCGCGTGCACCGCGTGATACCCCGGCGCAGTCGATGCGGACGCGACGCGCCCCGCATACGACAAACTCGCGCGCGCAGGCAGAATCTCGCGCAGTTGCGGTTCGACGAAGCTCCACGCGCCCTGATTGCGCGCCTCCTCCTGACACCAGATCACGCGCTTCAGATTCGGATAGCGCGCGAACTCGGCGGCAAGTTGCCGCGACGGAAACGGGTACAACTGTTCGACGCGGATGATCGGCGTATCGTCGCCGCCATGTTTGCGCCGATAGTCGAGCAACTCGAAATAGACCTTGCCCGACGTCACGATCACGCGCTCCACGTTGGCGTTATTCGACGGATCGGTATGCTCGTCAGGCAGGATTTCACGGAACGCGCCGCGCGACAGTTCATCCAGCGCGCTGACGGCTTCCGGATGCCGCAGCAGGGACTTGGGCGTCATCACGATGAGCGGCCGCCGGTCCGAAGCGAGCGCCTGCATGCGCAGCAGATGGAACAGTTGCGCGGGTGTCGTCGGCTGCGTGACGCGCATGTTGTCCTGCGCGCTCAGTTGCAGATAGCGCTCGAGCCTCGCCGACGCGTGCTCGGGCCCGGCCCCTTCATGTCCGTGCGGCAGGAACAGCGTCAACGCGCTGCGCTGTCCCCACTTGGCGGCGCCCGCCGCAACGAACTGATCGATGACGACCTGCGCGCCATTCGCGAAGTCGCCGAACTGTGCTTCCCAGATCACGAGCGCATCGCGATTCACCGTCGAGTAACCGTATTCGAACGCAAGCACGGCCGCCTCGGAAAGAATCGAATTGGTCACCGTGAAGCGGCCCTGCGTTTCGCCGACATGATCGAGCGGGATGAACACGCCGTCATCGCGCTTCGTGCGCGTCTGGTCATGCAGCACCGCGTGACGATGATTGAACGTGCCGCGCGCACTGTCTTGTCCGCTCAGCCGCACATCGACGTTCTCATCGAGCAGCGAAGCGAAGGCGAGATGCTCGCCCATGCCCCAGTCGACCGGTTTCTTTCCGCTTGCCATGTCGCGACGCGCCGCGATCATCTTGCCGACCAACGGATGAAGCGCATAGCCATCGGGCACGCTCGCGACGCGTTGCGCCAGCGTACTCACACGCTCCTGCGACGGCGCGAGATAGCGCGGCGTGTCGCTCGCCTCCGATTCGGCAGAGCGCGTGTCCGTTTCATCGGCGCGGGCCTGATCGAGAATCTCGCGTCGCGCGTCGACCTGAGCGCTGGCCTGTTCCGATGTCAGCGCGCCCTGACTGATCAGCCTCCGCGCATAGAGCGCCCGCACGCCGGGATGCGCCGCGATCGCGCGATACATCAGCGGTTGGGTGATCGCGGGCGTGTCCTGTTCCTGATGCCCGTGCTTGCGGAAACAGACCAGATCGATGACGACGCTGCGCCCGAACTCCGTGCGATAGTCGAGCGCGAGGCGCACGGCCATGGCCACCGCTTCGGGATCGTCGCCGTTGACGTGCAGCACGGGCGCTTCGATCATCTTGACGATGTCCGTCGCATAGAACGATGAACGCGTGTCGCGCGGGTCCGAGGTCGTGAAGCCGATCTGATTGTTCACGACCACATGCACGGTCCCGCCCGTGCCATGCCCGCGCGTATAGGAAAGGCTCAAGGTTTCCATCACGACGCCTTGCCCGGACATCGCCGCATCGCCGTGAATCTCGACGGCGAGCACGCTGCCGGCATCGCCGGATGCGAGTGCGTCGGCCTTCGCGCGCGCCATGCCCTGCACGACCGGATTGACGATTTCCAGATGCGACGGATTGAACGCGAGCACGACTTCGACCGGTCCATCGGCGGTGTGCGCGACGGTGCTGTAGCCCTTGTGATACTTGACGTCGCCTTCCGGGAGCGTGTCGCCGTGCTTGCCGTCGAACTCGTCGAAGAGCGCATGCAAGGGCTTGCCCGCGATGTTCACCAGCACGTTCAGGCGTCCGCGGTGCGCCATGCCCATCACCACGGAGCGCACCTTCTTCGACGCGCCGTAACGCACCAGTTCGTCGAGCAGCACGATGAGCGATTCGCCGCCTTCGAGCGAAAAGCGCTTCTGCCCGACAAAGCGCGTATGAAGATACTTTTCGAGCCCCTCGGCGGCCGTCAGACGTTCGTGGAACCGGCGCCTTTCGGCGAGCGCAAACGACGGCGTCGCGCGCGTCGATTCGAGTCTCATCTGCCACCAGCGCCGCTCGTTCGCGTCCGTCAGATGCATGAATTCCGAACCCACCTTGCCGGTGTAGGTCTGTTCGAGCGCGGCGACGATCTCGCGCAGCGTCGCGTCTTCGTCGAAGAAGTACGTGTCGGCGGTGCTGAAGCGAGTCGACAGGTCCGCCGCCGTCAAGCCGTAATAGGCAGGCGTGAGTTCGGCGAGCGGGCGCGGCGGCTCCCAATGCAGCGGGTCCAGGTCGGCGC
Organism: Burkholderia sp. THE68; assembly: GCF_009938265.1. Lineage (NCBI taxonomy): Bacteria > Pseudomonadati > Pseudomonadota > Betaproteobacteria > Burkholderiales > Burkholderiaceae > Burkholderia > Burkholderia sp. THE68. Next base: position 906,686 of record NZ_AP022319.1, on the reverse strand, counting down.
GTCGCGTGCCGATCGTCCGGAACGCGGCGATCAGCGCCTGCACCGCCACCTGATTTCGGGCGAGCGCGAGGCCCTTATCGGGCGATGTCGGCAAGCCGTGCGGACGCTTCGCGAACTCGATGAAACTGGACACCACGGGCGCGTGCGGTTCGTCATCGCGATCACTGCCGTCGATGGCGGGCGCTTCGCTCAAGGCATCGAAATAGCCGCGCCATTCATCCGTGACCGCTGCCGGATCGGTCAGATACAGCTCGTACTGCTCCTCGACATACGGCGCATTGGCGCCGAACAAAAATGAGCTCCTGCGTGTTTCGGTCAACATGATGCGTGTCCTTTGCGTGATGCGCGGCGTGTGCTTCGACCGCTCTGGTACGAAGTCTAGTCAGCCGCAGACGCGACGAAACACCCATCTGGCGCGATGTCGGGCCACTCGATGTCCGATTTGGGCCAGCGTCGAAATGGCGGCATCGCGCGCGCACGCGAAGCGCGCGTTTGTTACATCGCGGCAAAAGTCATTTACCGGTCACGGTGTCTGTCAGGCGCATGCCTTCGGATAGACTGGCTCATCGATTGCGGTAGACAGTTCCACCTGATGAAGGTCACAGCATGAAAGTCGCCCTTGTTCTGTTCGACGGCGTGCAGGCACTCGACGTTGCAGGCCCGCTCGATGTGTTCGCCGAAGCCAACACGCATCTGCCCGCGCATCAGCGCTACGAGGTTTCACTGGTCGGTCGCGAGGCGGGCGTCGTCACCTGCTCGAACGGAATGCAGGTGCTCGTGCCGGTCGGCTATCTCGATTCCGATATCCAGTACGACTTGCTGCTCGTCGCCGGCGGACCGGAGTTGCCCGACTGGGACCCGCCGCGCGAATTCCTCGCGTGGCTGCGCAGGCAGGCACGCAGCGCGGCGCGCTTCGGCTCGGTCTGCAATGGCGCGTTCGTGCTCGGGCATGCAGGTCTGCTCGACGGCAAGCAGGTCACCACGCACTGGTCCGACGCGGGCCATCTCGCCGATGCGTTCCCGCAGGCGCGCGTGCAACCCGACCGCATCTTCATTCGCGATGGACGGCTGTTCACTTCGGCGGGCGTATCGGCGGGCATCGATCTGTGTCTGTCGCTCGTCGCCGAGGACTGGGGACATGAACACGCCGTGCGCGTCGCCAAGCGGCTCGTCGTCTACATTCAGCGTGAAGGCGGTCAATCGCAATACAGCCCATATATCGGTGCGGACAAGGAAGAAGCGCCGCTCATCGGCAAGGTGCATCGGTACGTGACGGATCACATAGCCGATGCGCTGTCGATCGAGCAACTGGCGAGCGCCGTTTCCGTGAGCCGCCGGACCTTCTCACGCGTGTTCGCCAGGTATGCGAAGGTGACGCCGTCGGCGTTCGTCGAGCAGGTTCGCGTCGACTCGGCGAGGAAGCTGCTCGAGGAAAGCGATGCGCCGCTCAAGACAGTCGCGTACAGGTGCGGCTTTCACAACGCCACGCATATGCGTACGACATTTTCCCGGCGGCTGAACGTCACGCCGAGGCAGTATCGCGAGCGGTTTCGCGGCGCGGTGGACATCCAGCCTGCGGCTCGTGTGCATGTCGATGTCGATGTCGATGTCGATGTCGTCGAGCACATCGAGCTGGAAGAACTGGCGGAAGCTGCATAGCCTTTGAGGACACTCATGATCGCAACGGATTCATCGGGCACGCTCGCCGATATCCTCGCGCCGTCTTTATCGGTCGTTTTCTGCGGCATCAATCCGGGCATGCTCGCCGCCGCGACGGGACATCATTTCGCGGGCAGAGGCAATCGCTTCTGGCGCGTCGTTCATCTGGCCGGCTTTACCCCGGAGCTGCTTCGTCCCGAAGACGACCGCGCGATGCTTCGATACGGATGCGGGCTCACGACCGCCGTCGCGCGTGCGACCGCGCGAGCGGATCTTCTGTCGCGTGTCGAGATCGAAGCGGCGGCGTCGGCATTCGAGCGCAAGATCGAGCAGCATGCGCCGCGATACATCGCGTTCCTCGGGAAGATGGCCTTGTCCGCGATGACCGGCCAGCGCGAGATCGCGTGGGGACTGCAAGCGCAAACCTTCGGCGGGGCCACAGCGTGGGTGCTGCCGAATCCGAGCGGCCTGAACCGCGCGTTCAGTCTCGATGCGCTGGTGGACGCTTACCGCGAACTGCGGATCGTGGCCTGTCCTCGCTGCGCAGATGCGGGTTCGTGCGCAACGCCTCCGTGACGAATTCCAGAAATGCGCGAATCTTCCCGCTCGCGCCTCGTCGTTCGACGTGCAGCATGTTCACCGGAACCGGCTCGGGCTCGAACGCCTTCAGAATGGGGCGAAGCCTGCGTCCCAATACTTCGGGCATCGCCTGGTATGAAAGCAACTGTGTGATGCCGACGCCGTCGCTGGCCGCCGCGATCGCTGCCGGCGCGAGATCGACGATCATGCGCGGCTGAAGCCGCACTGGCAGCCTCGCGCCGCGCTCCCTGAAGACCCATTCCAGCGGATTCGTCACGCCCGTGAAGGACACGCAATCGTGGCGCGTCAGCTCCCTCGGATGAACCGGCTCGCCGCGCGCCTGAAGATAGGCCGGGGCCGCATACGTGCAGCGGCGCACGAAACCCAGCGGCACCGCGAAGGTCGTCGAGTCGCCCAGATGACCGATACGAATGGCGATATCCACGCCTTCCTCCAGCAGCCGCGTGGTGCGATCGGCGTACACCGCATGGATGCTGACGTCCGGATAGCGCAGCGCAAAGGCATTGACGAGCGGCGCGACGAAGCGCTGGCCGAACAGCACCGGCGCCGATATAGTTAGCGTTCCTACCGGTTTGACGTGGTAAGCACCGATGTTCGCTTCGGCATCCGCGACGGCATCGAGAACGTGTCGGCAGGCATCGAGATAGGCCACGCCCGCATCCGTGGGCCGCACCGAGCGCGTCGTGCGTGCGAGAAGTTGCGCGCCGGTGCGCGCTTCGAGCGAATTGAGCGCCCTCGATACCGCGGCGGTCGACAAGCCAAGCTTCTCCGATGCACTCGTAAAGCTCCCGCTGTCGACGATCGCCACGAAGACTTCCATCTCTCGCAATCTGTCCATTCCGATTTCCCGCCACGACTCGTTTCGAATGGGAGTGTAAGCGGCATGTTCGCAATGTGCGTCGTCTTGGCCCGCATCGGAAACAGATTGGCCATTTCTGAAGCCATGTCCCGAAGCGCGCATTCATTGGCCTGATTTGCGTATCGACCGGCCTTCGACAAACACGCACCGTCTACGACAATGAAGAGCCCCATTTGTGCAACCTCAACGAAGAGTCTGTCATGTTCTCTGCAATGCTCGAAGTCAATCCGATTCCCGACCAGTTCGATGCCTATCTCAACATGGCGAAGATGCTGCGGCCCGAACTCGAAGCGATCGACGGCTTCATCGACAACACCCGCTACGCAAGCCTGACCCGCGAGGGATGGCTTCTTTCGCTGTCGAGCTGGCGCGATGAAAAGTCGCTGGTGCGGTGGCGTACCACCACCAAACATCACAAGATTCAGCAGGCTGCGCGCGATCGCGTGTTCGCGGACTATCGGCTGCGCATCGGGCAGATCGTGACGGACACGCATGTACCCGAAGGTCACGCGCTGGTCGAGCAACGGCTCGATGTCACGGAAGCGGGCGCGGGCAAGGCGGTGACGCTGCTCGACGCGAGACGCGTGCCGGACTGGATCGCGCAGGCCGGGCCGCATGTCGTGGCGCGGTCGCTGGGCATCGATGAAGCAGCGCCCGGTCTCGTCGCGTGGGACGTGTTCCACGCGCTGCTGACGCCCGGCGACGTGATCGCCGTGGCGACGTGGCGCGATCAGGCGGCGGCCGAATCGTTCGAACGCGAAGCTTCGCGCCCGAGCGATGTGCGCCTGCGTCACATTCGCGTGATCCGTGAATACGGCATGTTCGATCGACGCGAAGCGCCGCAATTCTTTGAAGAAGCGCAACGCAAGGCGTGATTGTTTCGTCTCCATACGTGCGCGCCAGAAGAGAACGACCGGACGTGCTCGCCGCTTCATTCCAACGGCGAGCACTTATGCGCGCGCATGGACGCGACGCGCCTATACTCCATAGCATTCCCGAATAACCGCGCACTCGACGCTGGCAAGAAACACACGCGAAATGGCCCAATAGCCGGCCTGTCTCCGCTTCATCTCGCGCCACTCCCTTTCTAGAATTCCAATAAGCCGATTCCGGGTTGCGGCGCATCAATCATCGATCCCGGATGCGATGCCAGGTTGAACACGTTCAGACACCGAACTCTCATGACACACGTCACTTCCACAGCAAGCGGCCGGCAAGACGCGATAGTCGAGCCGGCACCCGCAGAGCTTCCCGTGAAGGAAGCCACGCTTTCACTCCGGCTTGCCATCGGCTTGATCGGGATGTTGCTCGCGTCCTTGCTCGCAATACTGAACGAGCAAGTCACCGCGTTCGCGATGGCCGACATTCAGGGCGCACTTTCGATCGGACATGACGACGGCACCTGGCTGACCACGCTGTTCGAAGCGGCCAACGTCGCGACGATGGTCTTCGCGCCGTGGTTCGGCATCACCTTCACGCTCAAACGGTTCACGATCGGCGCGGTCGTGGCCACGATGCTGTTCGGCTTCCTGTGCCCATTCGCGCCGAATCTTCCGTCGCTCTATGCGTTGCGCGTTTTGCAGGGCATCGCGGGCGGCTGCCTGCCGCCGATGCTGATCATCGTCGCGCTGCGCTATCTTCCGCCCCGAATCAAGCTGTACGGGCTCGCCGGCTATGCGCTGACCGCGACTTTCGGACCGGCGCTCGGCACGCCGCTCGCCGCGCTCTGGACCGAGTACTTCAGCTGGAAGATGGCGTTCTGGCAGATCGTGCCGCTCGGCATCGCGACCTGCGTGGCGATCCAGCAAGGCCTGCCCGACGATCCGCTCAAGCTCGAACGTCTGCGTTCGTTCAACTGGTCCGGATTCCTGACCGGATGCCCGGCCATCGCGATGCTCGTGATCGGCTTTCTGCAAGGCGATCGCCTCGACTGGCTGAACTCGGATCTCATCCGCGTGATGTTCATCGGCGGATCCGCGCTGCTGGTGGCGTTTCTCATCAACGAATGGTTTCATCCGCTGCCGTTCTTCAAGCTCCAGTTGCTGCAGCGACGAAACTTTTCGCACGGACTCACGACGCTCGCGGGCGCCGTGATTCTCCTGGTCGGCGTTGCCGCGATACCTGGCCAGCATCTCGCGCGGCTTCACGCGTATCGCGCGTTGCAGACGACGCCGCTGTCGCTCCTCGTCGCGCTGCCGCTGTTGATCACGCTTCCGCTGACCGCCGCCGTGCTGAATCTGAAGCGTGTCGATTCCCGCTGGGTGATGGCGCTCGGACTGTGTCTGATGATCGCGACCTGCGCGATAGGCAGCTTCATGACATCCGAATGGATCCGCGACAACTTCTATCTGTTGCAGTCGTTGCAGATCGCCGCGCAACCGATGGTGATCGTCGCGATCCTGATGGGCGTCACGACGGGTCTGCCACCCACGGAAGGCCCGTTCGCCTCGGCGATGTTCAACTCGCTCAAGACCTTTTCCGCCGCGATGGCGACGGGTCTCATCGAAGGTCTCGGCACGGCGCGCGAGCGCTTTCATTCGAACGTGCTCGTCGATCAGCTCGGCAATCGCGCGCTCATCACCGATCAGAGCATCGATGCGACGCATGGCATCGGCGAACTCGCGCATCGTGTGCATGAGCAGGCGCTCGTGCTGATGTCGGCGGATCTCTATCGCGTGATGGCTTGCGTCGCCGTCGCGCTGCTGTTTCTCGTTCCGTTGTTGCCCGTGCGTATCTATCCGCCGTGGACTTCTTCTCCGCCGTCTTCTCATTAAGGGACGCTTGCCATGTCATCCTTCATCCGCTCCCACTCCAGACTCATTCGCATCGCCGCGCCGGTGCTCGCGCTCGCCGTCATCGCCTGGGTATGCGTCAGACTGCTGTCCGGTTCGACCACCGAATCCACCAACGACGCCTATGTCCACGCTGATTTCACGCTCGTGGCACCGCGCGTTGCCGGCCAGATTTCGGAAGTGCCGGTCGAAGACAATCAGTCGGTCAAGGCGGGGCAACTGCTCGTGCGTATCGATGACCGCGACTATCGCGCCGCGCTGATGAGCGCGCAGGCCGACGTCGACGCGGCGCGCGCGGCTGTCGCGAACTTCGATGCCGAAATCGCGCGGCACCCCTCGCTGGTCGAGCAGGCGCGCGCGACCCTGCGTTCCGATCAAGCGGCGATCGGCTTCGCGCGTGCGAACGCGTCGCGCTATCAGAATCTCTCGGAGACGGGCGCGGGCACGGCGCAGGAACAGCAGCGCGCATCGAGCACGCTGGCGCAACAGATTGCGCAGCAGGAGCACGACCGCGCCGCATTGACGACGACCGAACAGAACCTCGATGTGCTGCGCACCCAACGCGACAAGGCCGCGGGCGCGCGAGCGCGCGCCGAGGCGGCGCTGGAGCAGGCGAAACTGAATCTGTCGTACACCGAGATTCGCGCGCCCGTCGATGGCAAGGTGGGCCGGCGCTCTGCGCGCGTCGGCGCGTTCGTGACGCCGGGCGCGCCGGTGCTGGCCATCGTGCCGCTGTCGGATGCGTATGTCGTCGCCAATTTTCAGGAAAACCAGATCACGCGGATGCGGCCCGGCGAGCGCGTGCACATCAAGGTCGACAGCTTTCCGGGCGTCGTCATCAACGGCCATGTCGATAGCCTCGCGCCCGCGACCGGCGTGAGCTTCGCACCCATCGCGCCCGACAACGCGACCGGCAACTTCACGAAGATCGTGCAGCGCGTGCCGGTCAAGATCACGATCGATCGCGGACAGGAAGCGGCATCGGCGCTGAGCGTGGGGCTTTCGGTCGAAGCGGAAGTGGCCGTGGGCCGGCGCGGCGAAACACTCGCGAAAGGAGGCGACACAGAATGAAAGCGACCGATACTTCTCTTCGTGCAATCGTTCTCGCCGTTCTCGCGAGCTTCGCGATGGCGGGATGCACGGTCGGGCCTGATTTTCAGTCTCCGAAGTCCGCCACGCCGGAGGTCTTCGAAAGAACCCAGACGGCGCAGGCATCGAGCAAGGCGGTGCAGGCGGACTTCAACTCGGACTGGTGGACGCTGTTCGACGATCCCGTGCTGAACGCGCTCGAAAAGCGTCTCGCCGACGCCAATCTCGACGTGGCCGCGGCCTCCGCCCGGCTGCGTCAAAGCCGCGCCGAACAGCGCGTGGCCGGCGCGGCGCAGTTGCCCACGCTCGATGGCGCGGCGTCGTACTATCGCGAACGCGGCAGCGAGAACGGTGTGCTGTCGCTGCTGGGCGTCACGCCGTCGCAGAGTCAGCCGCAATCGGCGTCCGGCGACGCGCCGCTCGGTGTGTCGGGCATGCCCGGCTCCAAGGGCTCGCCGGCCTACAACCTGTATCAGGCCGGCTTCGATGCGTCCTGGGAAATCGATATCTGGGGCCGCGTGCGGCGCGGCGTCGAAGCGGCGGGCGCGCTGACCGACGCGTCCTATGAAGACCGCAACGCGATCCTGCTTTCGGCCCGCGCGGAACTCGCGCGCAATTACGTCGAATTGCGCGATACGCAGTCGCTGCTGGAGATCACGACACAGAATCTCGATATCGCCCGCGATGCCGTGAGGCTCACGAAAATTCGGGTGCGCGAAGGCGTCACGACGGACCTGGACGTCGCCAACGCTTCGGCGCAGATGGAAACCATCGAAAGCCTGATTCCGACGCTCGAATCGCATCGCGATACCACCATCAATGCGATCGGCGTGTTGCTCGGCGAACAGCCGGGCGCGCTGCGCAAGATGCTCAGCGAAACGCGTGAAGTGCCGAAGTTGCCCGATCAGGTGCCGATCGGCTTTCCGTCGGAACTCGCGCAGCGTCGGCCCGACATCAAGAAAGCCGAGGCGACGTTGCACGCGGCGACGGCGTCGATCGGCATGGCGAAGGCTGATTTCTATCCGCGTATTTCGCTGAACGGGAGCGCGGGGTTCCAGAGCTTGCAGCTTTCCAGTCTGGCCGATTGGGCGTCGGGGCAGTTCGTCGTCGGGCCGTCGATCACGTTTCCGATTTTCGAGGGCGGGCGTCTCAAGGGAACGTTGCAGTTGCGCGAGGCGCAGCAGCAGGAAGCGGCGATTCTGTATAAGCGCACTGTGCTGGATGCCTGGCGCGAAGTCGATGACGCGCTGCTCGTCTACGACGCCGAACAGCGACGGCGCGAGCGGCTCGCCTCGGCGGTGAGCCTCAATCAGCGCGCGCTCGCCGTCGCGCAACAGCGATACAAGGCCGGCGCCCTCGACTATCTCGACGTGCTCAACGTGCAGAAGCAGTTGCTGGAGGCGCAGAGCAATCTCGAACAGAGCAAGGCCAAGGCCGCGGAAAATCTCATCACGTTGTGCAAGTCGCTTGGGGGTGGGTGGGAGACGACTTATGACGGCAGGTACGCGGGGCGTTGAACCGCGGATGGCAAAAGGCCGGAGCGCGTGGGCTCCGGCCTTTTTTTTGGGACGCCTCTTAGCTACGCCTCGACTATCCGCACGTCGTACTCTTCATCGACGAACGCGACGATGAACTCTTCAGGCATCAACCACGAATCGACGCTGACCGTCTTCGTGTCGATGTCGACGTGCACTTTCGCATCGGCGTCGACGGTACGCATCGCGTGCTCGAGCGTCGCGATATCGCCGGAATGGATGTGCTGCTTGACCGAGAATTTCATTTGCATGGCTCCAGTAGTGAACTAACGATTTCAATCTAGGCGCATTCATCGAAGATTTGCACACCCGTCGCGGACCAACAGTCTTGCGTCGCGCGTACAAATTCAGGATCACTTTCTAATGCCCACCCGCACCCGCCGCGCCGGCACCCGCGCCCTTTCCAGGTTTCGTCAACCAGATCAGCGGCACGATCGCGATGAAGATCACCGCCGACAACCAGAAGATGTCGTTGAGGCCGAGCATCGCGGCTTGCGTCGTCAGCGAACGTTCGAAGAATGCCAGCGCCTGCGACGGACTGCCGCCGAGCGCGCTCTGCATCGAATCGATCGCGCCGACGAACGCGGGGTTATGCACGCTCGCCTGCTCGGCGAGCTGCGCGTGATGCAGGATGGTCCGGTCATTCCAGCCCGTCGTCGCGAGCGAGGTGCCCACCGCGCCCGCGAACACGCGCACGAAGTTCGAGAGCCCCGCCGCCGCAGGAATCTTCGCGGGCGGCAGACCGGACAGAATGATCGCCGTGAGCGGCACGAAGAACAGCGCGGTCGGAATGCCTTGCAGCAGCGTCGGCACGACGAGCGTGTACGTATCCACACCGGTTGTGTAGTGAGAGCGCATGAAGAACACGGCCGCAAAGCCGAAGAACGCGAGCGTGGCGAGCACGCGGGCGTCGGAGCGCGGCATCAGCTTGCCCATCACGGGCGCGAGAATCACGGCGAAAATGCCGAGCGGCGCGGTGGCGAGACCGGCATCGACGGAACGGTAGCCGAGATAGCCCTGCATCCATTGAGGCAGCAGCACGAGGTTCGAGAAGAACACCGCATAGGCGACGGAAATCGCCACCGTCCCGCCCAGAAAATTGCGCCCCGCGAAGAGTTTGATGTCGATGACGGGGTTCTTGTCCGTCAGCTCCCAGATCAGAAAGAACGCGAAGCTGATGAGCGCGAAAACGCCCAGCGCGACGATCACGGGCGAGTCGAACCAGTCGAGATCCTTGCCCTTGTCGAGCATGATCTGCAATGACGCTACCCAGGCGATCAGCGAGAGCAGCCCGATCTTGTCGATCGGCACGCGTTTCACCGGCGTTTCGCGTTCGCGATAGATCGCCCACGTCACGCCCGCCGCGAACAGCCCGACCGGAATGTTGATGTAGAAGATCCACGACCACGAATAACTATCGGTGATCCAGCCGCCGAGCGCGGGGCCGGCGATGGGGCCGACAGTCGCGGTCATCGCCCAGAGAGCGAGCGCAGTCGAGCTTTTCTCTTTCGGATACGAACCGAGCAATATGGCCTGCGACAGCGGAATCAGCGGGCCGGCCACCGCGCCCTGCAGAATCCGCGCGGCCAGCAGCGTCGGCAGATTCGGCGCGATGCCGCACAGCCACGACGACACGACGAACAACAATATCGCCCACACGAACAGCTTGATTTGCCCGACGCGCTGCGTGAGCCACCCGGTCAGCGGAATCGAGATCGCGTTGGCGGCGGCGAAAAGCGTGATGACCCACGTGCCTTCATCGACGGAAACGCCGAGATTGCCCGCGATGGTCGGAATCGCCACATTGGCAATCGATGAATCGAGCACGTTCATGAAGGTCGCGAGCGCGACGGCGAGCGTCGCCAGAACCAGTTTGCCGCCTTGCAGCGGCGCGGGTTGAGTCGTCGGGTTCATTGCTTCACCTGAATTGTCTATGACTGACTTGTCAGCTATTGGGTCGAAAAAATTGGCGTGTCAGCGGGCCGCCTGTGAACTCTGCGGCATCGCGTTCTCCGCGATGATCCGTTCGATCTCCGCGTTCGCCTCTTCGCCGTAGCGGCTGAAGACATCGGTTCGATATGACGTGGTCGATGCCGCGCCCAGTTGCGTGCCGGATTCATCGCGCGTTGCGACTTCCACGGCCATCGAAAGGCCGATACGCAATGGATGCGCGTCCAGTTCGCGCTGATCGAGCCGGATACGCACCGGCAGGCGTTGCACGACCTTGATCCAGTTGCCTGTCGCGTTCTGCGCGGGCAGCACCGCGAAGGCGGCGCCCGTGCCCGCCGAGAAGCCTTCGACGTGACCGTGATACTTCACCTTCGAGCCGTATGCGTCGGCGCTCAGCGTGACCGGCTGCCCGATCCGCATGTGCGCGAGTTGCACTTCCTTGAAGTTGGCATCGACCCAGACGCCGTCGAGCGGCACGATCGCCATGAGCGGCGTGCCGGGCGCGACGCGCTCGCCGACCTGCACGGAGCGGCGCGCGACATAGCCGGTCACCGGCGCGGGCAGCGTGTTGCGCGCGTGATCGAGCCACGCATCGCGCACCTTGGTCGCGGCGGCCTGCACGTTCGGATGCCGTTCGATCGACGTGCGGTCCGTGAGTGCGTGATTCGCTTCGGATTGCTGACGCACCGCGTCGAGTGCGGCCTGCGCGGCGCTCACGGCATCGCGCGCGTGAGCGATGTCTTCGCCAGACACCGCGCCCGATTCGGCGATCGTCAGGCGGCGTTTCAGGTCGGATTGCGCGCGCGTCAGATCGGATTGACGTTGCGCGACGGTGGCGGCGTAGTAGGCATTGTTGACGTACAGACTGCTCACTTGCCGGACCGTCTGCGCGAGATTCGCTTCGGCGTTGGCGAGCGCGACTTGCGCGTCGGCGGCATCGAGTGTGACGAGCGGCGCGCCCTGATGCACGATCTGCGTGTCGTCGGCGTTCACTGCGATTACGGTGCCGCTCACTTCCGGCGTCAGTTGCACGAGATTGCCGCTGACGTAGGCATCGTCGGTCGATTCGAAATAGCGGCCCGTCGTGTAGTAGTAGCCGCCCCAGCCCGCGCCCGCCGCCACGATCGCCGCCGCGAGCAGTGAGAGCAGCAGCCTGCGCGTCTTGCGCGGTTTGAGATCGGCGGCCGGCTGGGGTTGTTCGGTGATGCTGCGTTCGGTGGTGAGGGTGTCGCTCATGTTGGTGCTCCGGTTCTATAAGGTCGATCAGCGTGCGGCCAGCGCGTCGGCGGATGTGTCGACATAGCCGCCGCCCAGCGCGGCCGCGAGCGCGATTTGCTGATCGCGCCGGTCCATCTTCAGATTCGCGACGGCGCGTTCGGCCGCGAGTGCGTTGGTCTCGGCGTTCAGCACGGTGAGCTGATTCGCGAGACCCGCGCGGTATTGCGTGAGCGCAAGCTGTTGCGCGCTGTGGGCGGCGTCCTGCGCGACGTTCGCATCGACGAGTTGCGCGTCGGTCGAACGGATCTGCGAGAGTTGCGTGGCGACGTCGCTGAGTGCAGTGACGAGCGTCTGGTTGTAGGTCGCGACGGCGTAATCGAAATCGGCGTAACGGCCTTTCAACTGGGCGCGCAACGCACCGCCGTCGAAGATCGGCAGATGGATCGCCGGGCCCGCCGACATCGTGCGGCTCGCCGCCGTCAGGAGCCGCCCGAAGCCGAACGCGTCCAGCCCGAGCGATGCGCTCAGGTTGATGTCCGGATAGAACTCCGCCTTCGCTTCCTTGATGTCGTGCGTCATCGCGTCGACGCGCCAGCGCGCCGCGACGATGTCCGGGCGGCGGCTCACGAGATCGGCGGGAAGATTGGCGGGCAGGCGCACCTCATCGCCGATGCCGAGTTGCGGACGCGCAATCGACAGACCGCGATCCGGGCCCTTGCCGAGCAGCGCCGCAAGCTGATAGCGGGTCGCGACGATACGGCCGTCCAGCGCGCCGAGCGTCGCGCGGCTTGACGCAAGATCGGCCTCGGCGGTCTTGCGTTCGACTTCGGTGTCGAGCCCGCTGCCGATCCGGCCCGCCGTGATGCGCAGGATCCGTTCACGTTCGCCGACCTCGTTCTGCGCGATATCGCGCAGCGCATAAAGACGCGCGAGCTGGTTGTACGTCCGCGCGATGGACGCGTCGAGCGCCAGTCGCACGGCTTGTGCATCTGCCGTGCTCGCCTGTACCTGCGAAACGGCGGCGTCGAGCGCCGCGCGGTTCTTGCCCCACAGGTCGAGTTCATACGAAGCCGAGAGCAGTCCCTTGTTCTCGGATTGCCACGATCCGGCGTACGGCGGCGGCACGAGCGCGTTCTCGGAAAAGCGTTGACGTGTGTACGAATATGACGCGCCGACCTGCGGCATCGTGTTCGCCCGCGCGGTTTCGTTATACGCCGACGCCGCCGCGATGCGAGCGCGCGCCTGCTCGAGCGTCGGGCTGCCGGTAAGTGCTTCGTCGAGCAGCGCGCGCAGTTGCGCGTCGCCGAACTGGCCGGCCCAATCGGGCGCGGGCCAGCGGCCTTCGTCGGCGGGGAGGCTCTGCTGCGTGGCGAACGCCTGCGGCTGGGCCATTTCCTTGTCGCTATGGATGCCGGCGTAATTCGCGCACGCGGAGAGCACCGCGGCGAACATCAGCGTGACGCCGGTTTTCGCGGCGCGCGAGATCAACGGATGGGGATTTGATTGCTGTTTCATTTTCTGACCTGTCAGATAAATGGGCAAAAAAAAATGCGTGGATGGCATGCGTCGCGCGTTCAGTCTTCGAGGAACTTGTCGAGCAGGCGGCGCAGTTCCTGGAACTCGCTCTTGCTGAACTTCCTGAGACGCCTGTTCAGCACCACCGGAACGATATGCGGCAACGCGTCGGCAACTTTCTCGCCTTCGCGCGTCAGCGTGAGATTGACCACGCGGCGGTCTTCGAGACTGCGCGTGCGTTGCAGCAAGCCCCTGGTTTCGAGCTTGTCGAGCATGCGCGTCATGAGGCCGGTATCGATGCCGAGCAGTTTCGACAATTCGAACGGCGTTTGCGTCACGCCGCCGCGCATGGACATGAGAATGCCCGTCTGCTGGGTGGTGATGCCGAGGTCCTTCAAGGCTGCGTCAAGCTCGCCGACGAGGAGGTTGCGCGCCTTGTTGACGGCGAAGCCGACGCTCTTGGTCAGGGAAAAGCTTTCGGGGGTGTAGTGATCCATGTTGGTTCTCCGGTGCTGCGAACTTCCATGGAACGTAAATTTACTGCAAAGTCAGAATTTGTCAATGTCTATTTTTTGGTGTCAGACGATCACCCCCGCGCAGCACTCTCCGCCACGCAACTGAACGAGACGGTAGCAGTCTGCTCTTCGAGCGAACGAATACCGCTAGTCGCCTCCGAGCGAACCACGACGCGCTGCGAGCGCTGCTTGCAGTAATCGGTGGCTGCGTCCATTGCGGCATTGCGCGCGGTCACCCACGACATGCGCGTGCCGGTCGCCTTGCCGGTAACCGTGTACGTGTCAGGCTTCGCGCCGGCCGTAACGCCGTTGGTCGTACCGCATGCGGCGAGCAGACAGGTAAGTGCGATCGTCCCGATCGCGCGCGGCGTCGAGAGCATTGATCTGAGGGAAAAAAACATATCCGTGGACCGTGAATTTGAGATACGGCCCGAATGGTACAAGCGCCCGCGATTTTCTTCACGGATCAGAGGAAAGACGGCAGTTTGTCGTTCCCGCTCAAGCCTGCGCGATGCGCTCCAGCAAGTGCTGCAAGCGGGAATGCTGACAGGGCGCGAGTCCCGGCGTCGCAAGCGCCTGCACGACGCGTCCGCGCCAGTATGTCTTGGAGAAAAGCGAATTCGCACCTTCGAGGCTGAGTACCTGCTCGAGGTGTTCGATCGCCGAGTCGAGATGACCGACGCTATAGGGATGTGTGCCTGCGCCGAGGTTGTTCATGGCACGGTCCGTCGAAAAAGCGAAGGTTACGGATGAAGATTGAATCGACGCGCGAGAACGTGATGTCTCGCGCGTGAATATCGTCGCGCGGGCACGTGACGAACGTGCGACGCGCGAACGACGTTTTTATCGATGCGAACGCCAGACGGCGCACGCAGCATCAGCTCATGTGCTGGCCGCCGTTGATCGCGATGTTCGAACCGGTGACGAAACCCGCATCGTCCGAGCACAGGAACGCGACGAGCGCCGCGACTTCCTCGGGCTTGCCGAGACGTCCCGCCGGAATCTGCGGAAGAATCTTCGTGTCGAGAATCTCCTGCGGAATCGCGGTCACCATCTTGGTCGCGAGATAGCCCGGCGAGATCGTGTTCACGGTCACGCCCTTCTTCGCGACTTCGAGCGCGAGCGACTTCGTGAAGCCGTGCATGCCCGCCTTCGCCGCCGAATAGTTCGTCTGACCGATCTGGCCTTTCGATCCATTCACCGACGAAATGTTGATGATGCGACCCCAGCCGCGCGACACCATCTCTTCGCAAACCGGCTTGGTCATGTTGAAGACCGAATCGAGATTGGTGCGCAGCACCGCGTCCCAGTTCACCTTGGTCATCTTCTTGAAGGTCGTGTCCTGCGTGATGCCGGCGTTGTTCACGAGGATATCGATCGGGCCGACTTCGGCCTGGATCTTCGCGACGCAGTGCTGGGCGGAATCGTAATCGGCGACGTCGACCGGATACGCGCGGAAGTTGCGGCCCTGGCGATCCATGCTCGCGAGCCATTCGCCGGCCTTCGCGTTGCCCGGCGAATGCGTCACGACGACCGCGTAGCCTGCGTCGTGCAGCTTGATGGCGACTGCCTCGCCGAGTCCGCCCATGCCGCCGGTCACCAGTGCGATTCGCTTAGTCATGCTGATACTCCTCAATTCTCTCAGGTTAATGATGCTCGGAATGGCACCGGCGCTGCGCTGTCGGCTCGACGCTTATAGTGATTTGATATCGCGTCGGGCCCGCTCGTATGCGGCGCCGGTTTATTGCTTTCGTTACGGACGTTCCACCGCCAGCGCGACACCCATGCCGCCGCCGATGCACAGCGACGCCAGACCCTTCTTCGCGTCGCGCTTCTGCATTTCGTGCAGCAGCGTGACGAGAATCCGGCAGCCCGAAGCGCCGATCGGGTGACCGATCGCAATCGCGCCGCCGTTCACGTTGATCTTCGACTGATCCCAGCCCATCTGCTTGTGCACCGCGAGCGCCTGCGCCGCGAACGCCTCGTTGATTTCCATCAGATCGAGATCGTTCACCGACCAGCCCGCGCGCTCCAGACAGCGCTTCGATGCCGGCACCGGACCCATGCCCATGATCTTCGGATCGACGCCTGCGTTCGCGTACGCCTTGATGCGCGCGAGCGGCGTCAGACCCAGCGCCTCAGCCTTCTTCGCCGACATCACGACCACCGCCGCCGCGCCATCGTTGAGGCCCGATGCGTTCGCCGCCGTCACCGTGCCTTCCTTCGAGAACGCCGGCTTCAGGCCCGCGAGCGCTTCGGCAGTCACGCCGTGACGCACGAATTCGTCGGTGTTGAACTGCAGCGGCTCGCCCTTGCGTTGCGGAATCGAGACCGGCACGATTTCATCGTTGAAGCGGCCCGACTTCTGTGCGGCCTCGGCCTTGTTCTGCGACAGCGCCGCGAACGCGTCCTGCTGCTCGCGCGTGATGCCGAATTCCTTCGCGACGTTTTCCGCCGTCGTGCCCATGTGGTAGTTGTTATAAACGTCCCACAGGCCATCGACGATCATCGTGTCGATCAGCTTCGCGTCGCCCATGCGGAAACCGTCGCGCGAGCCCGGCAGCACGTGCGGCGCGGCGCTCATGTTTTCCTGACCGCCGGCGATCACGATTTCCGCATCGCCCGCGATGATCGCGTTCGCCGCGAGCATCACCGCCTTGAGGCCCGAGCCGCAGACCTTGTTGATCGTCATGCCGGGGACCATGTCGGGCAAGCCGGCCTTGATCAGCGACTGGCGCGCCGGGTTCTGGCCCGAACCCGCTGCGAGCACCTGACCCAGAATCACTTCGCTCACCTGGTCCGGCTTCACGCCGGCGCGCTCCAGCACGGCCCTGATCACCGTTGCGCCCAGTTCCGGGGCGGCGATCTTCGCGAGCGAACCGCCGAACTTGCCTACCGCCGTACGCGCGGCCGATACGATCACTACGTCAGTCATTTTCTATCCTCGTCAAACAGCGAAAGCGTGAACGGAATCTTCGTTCGCGATGCAATGCTCGCGACGCGAAAACGCATCCATTACGAATGGACTGGGTGAGTTCGACTCGAACTCGGGCGGATTGATGCGCAGCGCCGCGTGCGGAGCGATGTCCGACCGACCGATGCATGAGCGAGCGACTTCAAAAGGCGTCGCGCCGACTGCGGATGACCTCGCCCGTGAGACGAAGTTCGTTCCGCAGAAAAAATCCCGAACGGGACGCGGCAAACGTGCGGCCAATTGCGTGGTCCATTTATATGGGCCTTGGATAAATCTCTCAGGTTAAGCACCGGCCTTCTCTTTCGCCTTGCTGCCGTGAATCGCGAATGCGCAATTCCGCTGCGCGAAGATTCACGCCGGCGGGCAGCAGAGCATATTGGAAGTTATTCGGTCGTGCGCGCTTGTGCGTCGCACCAAATTAGTAACAATTCTAAACGCAAAACATGCGTAAAAAATTTCATATTAGTAGGTATAAACCCTAGATCGCGTAAAAAGTCCCGCTCCGATCGTGCTGAATATTGCAGCAATGCTCGAACGTGCGTTCATTAATCATCCTATATGATGACGAAAATTGCGCAAGTTGTATGATCACTTCGCCAATCGCGGGTAAATACGTAATACAAACGTAGCTGAGTTGTTGTCGTGGGCTTTTCTGTCGTGGACGCCGAGCGGGCATATCGCCCCGTTCTTTATATGCGAATTAACTACTGCGTATAACCAATCCGTCTTTACGCAAAAGAGTTTTGGACCGTCTTAACGCTGATATATGACGGCGTGATGAAGCCATATGCAGTTAATCGCTTGCGTAATGCCGCGACATAATGTCATCCGTCAACGAAAATCGGCTCGACGCGTCGCTGAATTTTCAAAGCGCTAAAACGATCCTTTTGCCTTTTGCGCGCGAACAGCACGCCATCATCCGGTTGTTCGACTGGCGCTCGCTTTTGGTCAGCACCACATCGCGGTGATCGATATCCCCGGCGAGCACGCGCACTTCACATGATCCGCACAGTCCTTCCTCGCAGTCGCTCTGCACGTCGACGTTCGCGCGCCTGAGCGTCGCGAGGAGCGTCTGATCGGCCGGGACGGTCAGCACGAGGCCGGAATCCTGCAACTCGACTTCGAACGCTTGCTCGTTTTCCGCGTCGAGCGTGCCGAGTTTCGATTCGAAATGCTCGATCTTCAGCGCGTCCTCCGGCCACGACGCGCTCGCCACGCCGAGCGCGTCGAGCATGCGCGCCGGACCGCACGCGTAGATCAGCGTGCCCTCGTCCACGGCGAGCGCCGCGAAATCGTTGCGCGTGCCTTCTTCGGAGACGTACGCGAAAAGACGTTCGCCGTGCAGCGCGCGCATCTCGTCGAGCAAGGCCATCGACGCGCGCGAGCGGCCGCTGTAGTGCAGTTCGTAGTCGATGCCGAGCGAACGCGCGCGCCGCGCCATCGCGCTGATCGGCGTGATGCCGATGCCGCCCGCGATCAGCACGAGCCGGTTCGCGGTTTCGTCCAGACGGAAGTGATTGCGCGGGCCGCGAATGCGCCAGTGGGCGCCGGGCTTCACGTTGTCGTGCACCCACGCCGAGCCGCCGCGGCTCTGCGTTTCGCGCAGCACGGCGATCTCGAACGCGCGCCGGTCAGCGGGGTCGCCGCACAGCGAATACTGACGCGAGAGGCCCGTCTCGCCACAGACCACATCGATATGCGAACCCGCCGTCCAGCGCGGCAGATCGCGCCCGTCCGCCGAAACCAGCCCCACGCGCACGATACGATCCGCGCACGCATCGACCGAATCGACGAACACCGCGCGGCTCACCGCATGCGACGACGGCTCGCCGATCCGCACCACCGCGCGCGCCTCGCGCACGGACGGATCGGCGCGCTCCGGGTTCATCGCCGGGTCCCATTCCACCAGGAGATGCTCCGGCC
Source organism: Burkholderia sp. THE68 (assembly GCF_009938265.1). Classification (NCBI taxonomy): domain Bacteria; kingdom Pseudomonadati; phylum Pseudomonadota; class Betaproteobacteria; order Burkholderiales; family Burkholderiaceae; genus Burkholderia; species Burkholderia sp. THE68. The sequence goes on along the minus strand of NZ_AP022319.1, from coordinate 888,057 downwards.
CGCGAAACGACGTGTTCGGCACATAAGTGAAGCGCTGCTCGGCGAGCCGCATGTGCGGCAGGCGGCGCGTGAGTTCGTCGAGAAAGACTTGCATCTCCATGCGCGCGAGGTTCTTGCCCATGCACTGATGCGCGCCGTAGCCGAAAGTCAGCTGATCGCTGGCGTTTTCGCGGCGGATGTCGAAGAGATCGGCATCGGCGAACTGATGCTGATCGTGATTCGCCGACGACGTGACGATCAGAAGCTTCGAGCCCGCGGCAATGTCGATGCCGCCGATCGTCACGTCCTTCGTCGCGAGCCGGCGCCACGCCGCGACGGAACCGTTGTGACGCAGGCACTCCTCGACCGCGTTCGGAATGAGGCTCGGGTCTTCGCAGATGTCGCGCCACGCGTCGCGATGTTGCAGCAGCAGCTTGAGCGCGTTCGCGGTGGCGTTCGCCGTGGTCTCGTGCGCAGCGACGATGCCGGCCATCATCATCGAATGCAGATACGAATCCGTCACGACATCCGGCAGTGCCTTCTGCTTGCGGATGCCGTACTGCATCCAGCCGGGACCGGATGGGTCTTCGCGCATCTTGTCGAGCACCTTGCCCGCGTACTGCCAGAACTTGCCGACCGCATGGGCGACCTCGACCTGCTCTTCCGGCCTCGGCCGTCCCCAGGTGTTGACCGTGTGCGCGATCGAGTAGAGGCGCAGCGTATCCATGTCTTCCTCGGGCACGCCGAGAAAGTGCAGCGCGACGGTGAGCGGCACTTCCCACAGCATCTGATCGACGAGATCGGCGCGGCCATCGTCGATGAAGCGATCGACATATTCGCGTGCGAGCGCGCGCACCATCGGTTCGTGATGCGCGAGCGCTTCCGGCGTGAACGGGTCCATCAGCGCGCGACGGCGCGGCATGTGCGCGGGCTCGTCCTCGTTCACAAGCGTGCGGTTCAGCGCGAAGCCGTACGACGCGAGCACGGCATTCGCTTCGGGCCCGGTCGGCGTAATCTTCTCCAGCGCGATCGACGGGCTGAACGTGAGGTTGTCGCGGAAGATCGCCTTGATGTCGTCGTAACGCGTGACGACCCAATAGCCGAGCTTCGGGCTCCAGAAAACCGGCTCCTGTTCACGGGCCCAGCGCACGTATTCGGGCGGGTCCTGGCTGTAGCCGTCGCCGAATGGATCGAACTCCGCCGCGGGCGCGCTCACGGGGCAGCCGTTCGGCGCGCGGGCATCGTCATGAAAAGGGCAGCGGGGCGCGCGGTCTTCGCCGGCCACATCGGTCATGCTCGTCTCCTGATTGTTCTTTTAGCGTGACCATAGTATGCAACGGCTCACCACTTCCAGCGCACGCCCAGACCGCCTTCGATCGCGCTGCGGTGCGAGCCCCCGACATTGGTCGAGTACGAGACGTTTGCGGACAGACTGCCGCGCGCGCTGACCTTCGCGACGACGCCCGCACCGAATTGCGCGGTCGTCGCGGACACGCTCGTCGGGATGACGGTGGTGCCCGCGAAGGTCGCGGTATCGGTCGCGCCGAAATAGCGCCACAGGTTCGCGCGCAGATACGGCTCGAAGCTTGTGCCGGCCGCATCGACGTGACCGTAGAAGCGCACGCCGAGCCGGCCGACGAAACCGCTCGCTTCATCGAAGGACACGGTCGAGATGCCGTCGTCGATATCGTGGAGACTGGCGTGCTGCCAGATGAGTTGCGCCTGCGGTTCGATCGCGAGGCCTGCGGGCAGCGGAAGCGGCAAGCCCGCTTCGATCGATGCGGCGAATGCGCTGCCATGCGTCGTCGCGCCGACGCCGCGGTTCGATTGCGGATCGGCGGTGAGCGAGCTGCCGAGCAGCACCGCGTCGGTGTACCAGCCGCTCGGGCCGATGTGCGTCCAATAGAGTCCGGCGCTATACGCATTGATCGACAGATGGCCGGCGTCGGAGTTGGGAAAGCCGAGCGCGAACCCGTCGATATCACCGCTCGCGCGCGCGAAGCTGAAGAAGAATCCGTAGTGATTGCGATGTTCGCTCGATGTCGTATCGGCGTAGATATCGTGGCCGATCTGCACGCCGCCGATGCCGCCGCTGAACTCGGGATCGGCCGCGCCGCTGTTGTGCTGCGTCGCGTGGCCGCCCCAGACGCGCGCCCACGCCGCGGGCAGCGCGCCGTTTTCCATCAGCAACGCCTGCTCGCCCTGACGCTCGTGGAACGTGCCGATTTGCTGGATAGTCAGCTCGCGCGCGATCGGCGGCAACTCGGCGTAGACCGGCACTTCCATGCGATAGAGCGGGATCGGCGCCGAGCCGGGCGGCGGTGGGACTGGAAGCGGCGGTGTTCCTGCGGCGGCAGTCGGCGTGGGGGCCGCGGGCGTTGTTGGCGTTGTTGGCGTTGTTGGCGTTGTTGGCGTTGTTGGCGTTGTTGGCGTTGTTGGCGTTGTCGGCGTTGTCGGCGTTGTCGGCGTTGTCGGCGTTGTCGGCGTTGTCGGCGGGGGCGGAGCGGGTGGGACGGCGGGCGCCACTGCCGGAGCGGGAGCGGGCGGCACGCTCGAACGCAGATACCAGTTGTCCGCCGTTCCCTCGCTCACGCCGCCCTTGAACAGATAGTACGTGTAAGCGCCCGCGTTCATCGAATGCGCAAGCGTGAAAGCGCCCGGCGACGTCGTCGCGCCGTTCGTCGCCTGCACGACCAGAATCCCGTCGTTCACCGTCAGTCCGCCCGTGCCGCCGATGTTCGTCACGCCGATCGACGTCGTTCCCGCGCCTGTGCCCTGCGCGATCACGAGCCGGTCGCTCGGCGCACCATCCGCGCCGAGCGCGCTCTGCACGAGCAGCCGTCCGTCGTTGCCCGTGTAGTTGCCGTTCACGACGAACGCGTCGCTCGTGCTCGGGCCGCCGTTGGTCAGATCGATCGTGCCCGCGTTGTTGAGCGCGACGAGTTGCCCGGCGATCGCCGGCTGTATCGATGTGTTGCCGATGCCGCCCGCCAGAATCGTGCTCGTCGCATCGAGATTCAGTGCGCCGGTGCCGGTCGCGGCGTCGCCGAGCGTGAGGCCGTTCGCGTCGAACGTGAGCTGCGTGTTGTTCGTCGCATTCACCGTCTCCCAATTGGCATAGCGCGCGAGGCCGCTCGTCTGCACGTTGTCGAATGTCAGCGCATCGACGCCCGGACCGCCGTCGAAGCGCGTCGTCGCGGCGAGCGTGATGTCGTTCAGATTGCGGATCACGGCGGAGTCGTTGCCCGCGCCGAGCGAGACCGGCCCCGCGATCGTGCCGCCGCTCCAGGTCAGCGTGTCGGTGCCGGTCGTGGTCGTAACGCCCTGCCCGATCGACCCGCCCGTGATCGTCAACGCGTTGTTGCCGCTGCCGAGATCGACGCGTCCGCCGATCGTGCCGCCCGAGAGCGTGAACGTGTCGTCGTTCTGCGCGGCGGTCACGTTCGTGTCGATCTGCCCGCCCGACATCTCGAAGATGTTCGCGCCCACGTTCAGATCGACATTGCCGATGCGCCCGTCGGTGATGCGCGCGACATCGCCATTCGCGAACACGCCGACGATGCGCCCGCCCGTCATCGTGAACGTGTCGCGCGCGTCGCCCTGATCGAGCGAATCGACCTGGCCCGCGGTCATCGTGAAAGCGTCGACGCCGTCGCCCTGGCGAATCTGTCCCGTGACGACGCCGCCGTTCATGTTGAACGTGTCGGCGCCGGTGTCGGTGCGTACCGCGACGCCCGCGCCTCCCGCGATCGTGCCTGTGTTCGTGACCGACACATTGATCTTGCCGCTCGCGACGATCGCCTCCGCGCTCGCGCCGCGAATCGTGCCCGTGTTGTTGATGCTCTCGGCGCCGCCGGCGATGGTCACGCCGGTCGCGCCTTGAATCGTGCCCGCGTTCTCCAGCGTGCCGCCCCCGTTCGCGACGATGCCGCTCGCGCGCTGGCTCACGATGCTCGCGCCCGCCGCGTTCGTGACCGACGCGGGATTGGCGAGCGACACGCCGCGCCCGCCCGTGCCGCGTGCGAGTATCGATCCGGTGTTCGTGATCGCGCCCGGCGATGCATCCTGCGAAACGATCCCGTGCGCGTTGTTGCCCGATACGTCGATTGTGCCGTTGTTCGTCACGACGTTCTGGCCGGGCGAGCCGGTCACGGTCATGCCGCTCGCCGATCCGCCCGTCGTCGTGATCGAACCGTTGTTGATGAGCGTGTCGCGGCTCGTATTCGCGCCCATGCCGGGCGATCCCGAGCCGCTCGTGACGATCGCGCCGTCGTTGATCAGCGTGCCGCCGCCTGGGCTGCCGTAATCGCCCATTCCCGTGGCGTTCGCGCCGCTCGTCGTGAGCGTGCCGCCGGCTGCGTTGCGCATCGTGACGGCGGCCGCGCTGTTGAACATCGCTTCGGAACTCACGCCGGTCGTGAAGATGGCGCCACGGTTCACAAGCACGTTTTGTCCCGTCGCGCCTTGCGACGTCATGCCGTCGAAAGAATCGCCGTTCACGCGCAAGATACCGGCGTTCGTCGCCGTGCTCGTATTGCGGACAAAAAGTCCGTTGCGGTTGGTGATATCGAGTTCGGCGCCCGACAGCACGTTGATCGTCACATTGACGCTGCCCGCAACGGCGATGACCGGAACGGTCGACGGATTGGGCTGACGGGTATCGCAGGTTGCGCTCTTGCCGGACTGCGGCGCGGTGCTGTCGCACGCGCTGAGCGCGGGCACTGCGCGAACGAGAATGGAGACGCCGAACGCAATCGAGATGGCATGAGCGAGCGGCGTCGATCGTACCTGAAGGGACGAGCGGCGCATGAGATCTTCGGCCTGCGGACGGTTTCGATTTGCTCAGCAGTGCGGCGCATCGTTCCACGATGCACGCGTCTGCTTAGTGCTGCCGGTAGGCAGCAATTCGATCAGAGTAGTGCACCCATTGCGCTTATGCAAAGGACGTTGAATTGTGCGCCGCGCCGTCTCTCGGATGGCTCAGATGGGCTTGCCTTCGCTCGACGCCCAGTTGGGCATCAACGTGTTGCTCGGCAGCGTTTCATCGATCAGCTTGCGCGCGGTCTGACGGCCCGCGACCGGCAGCCCTTCGGGATCGAGCACGCCGATCTGCACCAGCACCGAGGCCTGATCCCAATAGATGTGTTCGTTATAGAGCTTGTCGCCGCGAAAGCGGATCACAGCGAGCATCGGGACTTCGAAGTATTTTCCCGTCGGTGCGAGGCCGGGCAGCAGCCAGTCGATTTCGCGGTCGTGCGTCGCACAAAACACGAACTCGTCGACCACGCGGTCCGCGCCGATCGTGCGTGACACCGGAATCAGCTTGGTATCGGCCGGATTCGAATGAACGAAGTGATACCGATAGAAGCGCTTCAACTGATCGTGACCGACGCCGCCCGTCATCGTTGGCACGTGATTCACGTAGGGCTCGGCGATCATCGTCGGCATGACGGCGTCGACGTCGCGCGTGCCGAACTCGAAATAGCAGTGCTGCTCCCACAGCAGATTGAGGTCGAAGAGCGGGCCGAGCACTTTGCGCAATATCGCGAGCGTGCGCGAGTACGCCATCAGCGCGGCGGGTTTGTCGTAATGTTCGCTGCCCGAAACGATGAAGCCGCTCGATGTGCCCGGATATGCATACCGCTCGATGTGCGGCTTGCCCACGAACGCGGCCTCGATTTCGCGCTGTTCGGGCGCGCCGTGTTCGGGGAAGTGGAACACCATCGGGCAGCGGATCGTGGGGATATCGGCGCGGCAGGCGGCGAAATCGTCAGCGTAATAGCAGGCGGCGCAATCGACGTCGGCCTGCGCGGCGATGCGCGTCGCGAGCCGTCCGCCGCGCCCGAAACCGACCACGCCGACCTTGCCCGCATGCTGCGGCAGCGCGCGCAGCGCATCGACGAGCGCCGCGAAATTTTCCGCCGCGATGCCGCCGGGCTTCGGATCGTAGTCGGGAAGCCGCGGCGCAAGCACGACGTAACCTTCTTCGGCGTAAAGATCGGCCGTGTGCGTGATGAAGTCATCGAGGCCCGCGTCGTCGTGCAACAGCACGATGCCTGGGCCCGAGCCCTTCGCGGGCTGGGTCACGTAAGCGGGAATGGCCGTGCCGTCGCGAAGCGTGATGTCGATGAACCTGCCGCTCATTGCGTGCGTCTCCTTATATGTAGTGTTCGCGGCCACCGCGCGCTCACGACAGCAGCGTGTCGGCGAGCAGCTTGACGTTCAGCACGACGATCACCGCCGCGACGAGCCACGCCAGCCCGCTCGTCCAGCGCGAGACGGCGAAGACGCCCATTTTGCGACGGTCCGACACGAAGCGCACCAGCGGAATGACGGCGAACGGCAGTTGCATCGACAAAATCACCTGGCTCAGCACGAGCAACTGACCCGTGCCCTTCTCGCCGTAGATCGCCGTCACGACAATCACCGGCACGATGGCGATCGCGCGCGTGATGAGCCGCCGTGCCCAGTTCGGAATTCGCAGTCGCAGAAAGCCTTCCATCACGATCTGGCCGGCGAGGGTCGCGGTGACGGTCGAGTTCAGGCCGGACGCGAGCAACGCAACGGCGAAGAGCGTCGATGCGATGCCCAGGCCCAGAAGCGGCGACAGCAGATGGAAGGCGTCGCCGATCTCCGCGACTTCGTCGTGACCGCTCGCATGAAACACGGCAGCGGCGACGATCAGAATCGCCGCGTTGATGAAAAGCGCGAGCGTCAACGCGATCGTGCTGTCGATGGTCGCCCAGCGGATCGCGGCGCGACGCGCTCGCACCGATTTGCCGTACGCGCGCGTCTGCACGATCGACGAATGCAGATACAGGTTGTGCGGCATGACCGTCGCGCCAAGGATGCCGATGGCCACGTACAGCATTTCGCGATCCGCGACGATGCGCGGCGACGGGATGAAGCCGCGCAACACATCGGCGAGCGGCGGCGCCGCGGCGGCGATCTGCAACGCGAAGCAGCTCGCAATCACGACCAGCAGCGCGATGACGAACGCCTCCAGCAAGCGAAAGCCCTTGTTGATCAGCAGCAGCAAAAGGAAGGCGTCGAGCGCGGTCAGGAGCGCGCCCGCAATCAACGGGATGCCGAACAGCAATTGCAGCGCGATGGCCGTGCCGATCACCTCGGCCAGATCGCACGCGACGATCGCCGCCTCGCACGCGAGCCACAGCGCGAAATTCACCGGCTTCGAATAGTGATCGCGGCACGCCTGTGCGAGATCGCGGCCGGTCGCGATGCCCAAACGGACCGCAAGCGCCTGAAGCAGGATGGCCATCAGATTCGACAGCAGGATGACGGTGAGCAGCGTGTAGCCGAAGCGCGAGCCGCCGGCGATGTCGGTCGCCCAGTTGCCCGGGTCCATATAGCCGACGGAAATCATGTAGCCGGGTCCGGCGAAGGCGAGGAAGCGGCGAATCCATCGACCGCCCGTCGGCACATGCACCGACGCGTACACCTCCGGTAAGCTCGGGCGGAACGCGTCATCCTGCTCGGGCGGTTTCGACGCGGGGCGTACAGGATCAAGCATAGGCTCGTTTCTCCTGCGGATACGGGCAGTGGGCGTGCTGAAAATATGCGCCGGGGCGGATGAACATTCAAGCGCGCGCAGGTGCGAAGGTGAGAACGCGCGTCGAAAGTCACGCTCAATGCTGATAATTCGACTTATCAGATGTAGCGATTTTTGTTGTCAAATTCGAAGCTGGTTGATAACCTTGGCCCAAATGATTGAAAAGAAAGGATAAATGAGGCCCGACGCCACAGCTTCCGTAGACCGTTTGGCAGACGGCGCGACGAACTCCGTCGCGGATAGCGCGCGTCTGCGCGCTCCAAGCCGCCTCACACGCCAGCATTTCGCGCTGTATCGCGGCTATCTGGACGGCGTGTCTGAAGCGCAGTTGCACGCATCGTACGGCGATGCCGGGACCGATGTCCGCGCCACGCGACGACTGATCGACGCACTGCGTGACACGCTGTCGGTCCTTGCCCGGCGCGCTCGTGACACGGAAGCCGCGCATCTGTTGCGGCTTCGTCCTGGCAGCATTCCGCTTTTCGAGCCGCCTCCGGCCACGGCCGCGCCCACACTCGACGAATTCCGCGAAAACGTCGATCCGGACGGCGTCTACAGTGAATCGGAACTGCTGGCGCTGTATGAAGAGGCATTTCCGCCAGTCACCTCCCCTTCCCTCGATCGGCGTGCCGCGCGCAATGTAAGGCTGAGGGGCCGGCAGGCGGATGCGCTTGCGCGCATGGAAGCATCGCTCGCGCAGGACCCAAGTCCGGAGCATCCCATCGATGGCTGGTTCGAACCGGCAATCACGATGCGGCTCACATCGGCGGGCCTGGCGACGATCGCGGATGTCATCGAATTGATCGAACGGCGGAGGCATCGCTGGTACGCCGCCGTGCCGCGACTCGGTCCGAAGGGCGCGCAACGTGTGGTCGACTGGCTGCAACTTCACGCTCAGGCTCTGCGGCACACGTTTTCGCCGCGCGCGCTCGTGCCGCGACGGCAATGGCGAACCGGCGAAATGTCGCCCCCGCCGCGTTCCGAAACCGATGGGAGCGACGTGTTCGTGATCGCCCCGCTGGAGGTATTGCGGGTTCCGGCGCGGCTGGACGGGTCAAAAGGGTCGAATCGGACCGGCGCGGGAGCGCGTTTCGATACGGATGTCCGTGCGATTTCCGCCTGGCTCGACGCTCGATCGAGCAGTGAGCACACGCGCCGTGCGTACCGACGTGAAGCGGAACGCCTGCTGCTGTGGGCGCTCGTCGAGAAAGACAAACCGTTTTCGTCGCTCGATCCGGCGGAATGCGCGGAATATATCGGTGCGTTTCTGCCGAACCCTCGGCCGGCGGCTCGATGGATCGCGTCTCATCGGAGCGAACGATGTCTCTCCACCTGGCGACCCTTCGCCGGTCCACTTTCGGACCGCAGCCGGGAAACGGCCCGCTCGATCCTGAGCGCGCTGTGCGAATGGCTCGTCGGTGAAAACTATCTCGCCGACAACCCGTTTGCGGGTTTCGCGCGCGTCACGTCGCCGCCGGTGTTCGAGTCGGCGACGCGATCGCTCGACCTGGAGCAGTGGAGAAACGTGCTGCTTTCGGTCGAACGTTCCGATTATTCGTTTTCCGAGCATCGCGACAGACTGGCGCTGCTTCTCGCGTACGCCACCGGCCTGCGTCGCGCGGAGCTGGCGGCCGCGACGACAGACGCACTGAGCGTCGGGAGGTTATCGGGCGTGATCGGCCCCGTCTGGCGTCTGGCGATCGACGAGGGTCGCGGTGCCTCTCGCTCGGTGCTCCTGCCGGCGGCCGTCGTCGAAGCCCTTGGGGAAAATCTCGCATTGCGCGGCCTTTGCGCGCCCCTCGACTGCCCGGAAGGCACGCCGATTCTGGCTCAGGCACGAGGCGGGCGAGCGCTAACGCCGGACGGTGTCGGAAAGATCTTCAAGGGCATCTTCGCAAATGCGGCAGTGTTCATGGAAGCGCGGGAGCCCGGGACGGGCCGGGAGTTGAAACGAGCGAGCACGCACTGGCTCCGCCATACCCACTCCGCGCACGCGCTCGGACACGGCGCGGCACTGCGCGAGGTCAGTATTGGACTTGGTCATGCCGACCTTTCGACCACCGCGGTGTATCTCAAAAACGAGGACATTGGCCGCTTTCTAGGCGTGGAGAAGCTGATTCGCAGCGCCTCGACGTTCGCGAAAACGCCAGAGCGGTCCTGAATTCGCGTTTACACAAGCGCTCGGCGTTGTAAAAATGCCCGCTGGGGTCGCTCAAGTACTTCAGAGTTTACTTGAGGTTTACCGGTTCGCCGTTTATTCTTCGGTTTGCAGCTTGTTTTCCACAAACCGAAGAATTATTTGCTTACCCAGGCCCGCCAGTGACTGCGAACTCCATGCTAAGCGCTCGGCTTCCCGAAGTCGATCAATCCGTTTCGATCGAAACGCTCTTGGGAGTGGCCGCCCAAGCCACTGACATTCTCAATCAGATCCGCGACGCGATGTTGGAGCCGTATCCGCGCAAAAGCGCGCCGACATTCACGAGCGCCCAGGTGGCGTCGCTCTGCGGAGTCGACAAGCAGCGGTTCCAGTACCTGACAACCAAGGGCGATTTGCCCGCGGGCACGTCAAAGGGAGCGGGCCGCAGCAAGGAGTTCAGCCTCGAAGAAGCACTGACCTGGATCAGGGCGACGAAGGAGCGAACACGTCGACCGGAAGGTAAGCGCGGGCGAATTGTGACCGTTGCGAACTTCAAGGGCGGCGTCGCCAAGACGACGACAGCTGTATCTGCCGCGCAGGCGTTGACCCTGCTCGGCCGTCGCGTGCTCGTTATCGACTGTGACCCGCAGGGCACCACCACCCAGCTTTGCGGATGGGCGCCGGACGCGGAAATCTCGGACGATCAGACCCTTCTTCCACTCATCTATGGTGATCGGGAGACGCTGCACTATGCGGTGCAGGAGACGTATTGGCACAACCTGGATCTCATCCCGGCGTCGTCGTCACTCTTTGATGCCGAATTCGAAATTCCGGCGAAGGTGCTCAACGATAGCACGTTCGAGTTCTGGGAAATTGTCCGAAAGGGCTTGATGCCGCTCGCGAATGAGTATGACGCCATCGTGATCGACACGCCTCCCGCACTCAGCTACCTGACTATCAACGCGCTGCTGGCGTCGGATGCAATTCTGCTGCCCTGCCCGCCCGAGGCGCTCGACTTCGCAAGTTCCACCCAGTTCTGGCACCTCTTCGCCGATATCGCGAAGAAGCTTCCGGGCGTGCTCGAGCAGAAGCGATTCGATTTCGTCAACGTGATCATGACCAAGGCGAAGTCCGACGACGTCTCTCGGGTCGTGCGCGGCTGGCTTCAGAAGGCGTACGGCGATCGCGTGCTGCCGTTCGAGATTCCGGAGTCGACCGTACCGAAGGGTGCATCTGCGCAGCTGTCGACGGTCTATGACCTTTCGAAGCCCGACGGCAGCACTGCCGCATACAACCGATTCAAGGAGCCGCTTGACCGGCTCGCTGAACACCTCGACGCGCAATTCGTTCGCGCGTGGAATCAGAAGGAGGCATAAATGGGCATCGGGGACAGACTCCTCGCCAAGACAGCGAACATCGGCAGCAAACCGGCGGAGACGCCGGCGCGGCCGGTGAGTACGGAGGCGCGCACGTCGCCGGGACGCTTGATGGACGCGCAGCATCGCATCAATACTGCGCAGGCACGGATCAAGGAACTCGAATCGCAACTGGAGGAACGAGCGGCGCTCGAAGTGCCTCTCGATGCGCTCGTCGAAGTACCCGGCCGACGCCGCAAGCTGACGGCGGAGCAATTTCAGGAACTCAAAAGCAATCTCGCGCAGCACGCACTCGCCACGCCAATTTTGGTGCGTGCGCTGCCGGATGATCGCTTTGAGATCGTGGCGGGGCACAACCGCGTCGCCGCCTATCGCGAACTTGCACGCACGACCATTCGCGCGAACGTCGCGTCGATCGAAGAAGGTGAAATCGAATTTGCAGCGTTCTTCTCGAATCTGCTCTCGCCTTCGCTAACCGACTTCGAGAAGTATTGGAATTTCAAACGGCTGCAGGAATTGAGCGGCTTGTCACGCACTGAGATTTCCGAGAGCGCCGGACTCAGCAAGAGTCACGTCACGCGAATCTTTTCGTTCGACGCCTTGCCGGAAGCAGCCAAGATCGCGCTCGCGGAGAAGCCAGAGCGGCTGGGGAGCAATGCCGCGCAAAAGCTCGCGGCGCTCACGGAGGCGGGCAAATCGGACAAGGTTGTGGAGGCGGTTCGTCGGCTGATCGAAGACGACAACTTCACACAGGACAGAGCGGTTGCTCTTGCGGCTGAGAAGCCGCGCACGGCAGCACCGAGCGCGACCGTGGTTCGCTCTGGTAGACGCAAGGTTTGCGAGATCTCGACGCGAAACGGCGTAGTCGGCGTCCGATTCTTTGAGAAGGATGCAAGCGATGCAGAGCATTGGGGTCAACGGATTGCCGAGTTCATCAACAAAACGTTGAGCGAATCGGAGCAGGATTGAAGCTCTTCTAGGTTTTCGTTTTAAATCAACAACTTAACGAAACAGATGGAATCGATAGTTGTTGAACCTAGTAGAACTTCCTTGAAAATCAAAGACTTGTCGTCAGAGCACTAACGAGGCTTCTATGTAACGAACAAGCTGCAAAAAGACAAAAGCCTTCGGCGCCAACCGAAGGCTTTTGAATATCGGGCTTAACTGCTTATCGCCCGGTCCGCTTCCCGACGCCAATCGGGTCACGAGTCCACATCTCGAAGTTTAGCGGAACGCGATCGGCAGTCAAGCGTTTGTCTTCCATTTTTCGAAATGGACGTACTTGACATGCGTATCGCGCAACATTCCGTTGCTGGCGAGGTTGGTTTTCGCCTGCAAGAACCCGAACTGCCTTCCGAACTGGAAGATCAACAGGCGATCGATGACTATGCCTGCGATCGATCGAACCTGCCCTGGGTGATCTTTCGAGCCGCACATCGCGCGACTCACACCGCCGCCCTGCCCGCTCGTGCACGTGCGCTGCTCGCGGCTTTGGCGCGTACCGTCGACGCTTCTCGTCCCTATGCCCCGATCTTCGCCCGTCGAGAATTGCTCACGGGGCGAGCGCAGCAATCGATGCGTACGTTCTATCGCGGCCTGGACGATCTCGAGTTCGCTGGATTCATCACGCGCCCGCCCCAAACACGATACGGAGCGGCAGGCCTATTCGGCCGCGCCTATCTTCATCTGACCGAGAAAGCGGCCTCTTTGCTGGGTCTCGTCGAGTCTGTTGCCGCCAACGAAGCGCCCTCCGCCAATCATCAGGACGACCCGATCCCGACCGCCCCCGTCTTTTCTTGCGTGCCGCCGTCTGTCACCGTGGCAGACGGTGCTATATATAAGGATCTAATCCCTACTACTCAAAAGAGACAACCAGGACGGCTTCCCGCCGATCTTCAGCGCCTCGTCCCACTGGGATTTCGTGAGTTTCTGATCTTCAAACTAATGCGCGAGGCGAAGGCCCACGGCAAACTCCTTTCCGATATCGTCGAGGCCAGTTGGAAACATTTGAAGCGCGCCACACATCCGATCAGCTATGTCCGTACGCTTTTGCGTGCTCCGGTCGACTTCGCCTATCGCGCACGAAGCCAGCGTGACGTCCATGTCGCACAAGAACAGAAGCTCGCCGAATCGCGGCGCACCGCTGACGTCGCCACGAATCTCGCGGGCCAATCCTTCGTCAGCCGCGATGGCGTTCGTAACTACCGAATCTCCGAGGACGCGCGCTCCATCATGATCCACCATCGCGACGAGCCACAACCGCGCGTGCATGCCGGCGCATGGGCGCAGGATTTCGTCGCAGCGCTCGATGCAGGACACATCGTCTCAGTCGACCCGACGGTCGACCGCGTCGCTGGTCAGCCTTCCACATCGCACTTTCGCTCGCGCATCCCGCCGGTGCCGGCCCAGATGAATTCGCGGTCCACCGAATCCAGCCCCAATTTCGAGACGCACCTCAGCGAGATCAAAGCGTTTCTTCGCTTGAAGCGGGCAGGATGTGCCCCAACTAACCCTTCGAGGGACGCCATGCGACCAGCCTCTCAAGACCGGTCACGCCCCTCACGTTTGAGTTCGCTCTTACAAGCGGTGTCGCGTGCCGCATCGAAGGCAAGCCTTGGTGATTCGTCTGAACAAATTGTCGATGATGCCGTCTCAATGAGACGGCCACGCGCGCTACTCGAATGAAAGGGTCCGCCGAAGACCGCAACCCAAAAAGTATTGAAAAACCTGCTGCGTCGCAGCAAATGCTGATATACTCTAAGGTTGCGCCTTAATGGGCGATTGGAAAACGCAAAACCGCGTACGGATGCGGTCTGCGTGCTTTGCTCGATGCGATTTTCAGCAGCCGTCCGTGGTCGAAGCTGTCATCGATATCATTGCGGGCCGTTACGCTCGCTCCGGGGATCTGTCGTCGCCGAGCAAACCTGTCGAGGAGAAAGTATGGCAAGTTTTGATCGGGAAGATTCGGAGCTGGATATCGTCGCACCGGCGCGCAAGGCACCAGGCCGGCGGGCGAACAAAGGGAAGGGCCAGACCGGCACGATGCAGCCCGATGTCGCGATGACCGCAGAGCAGAACGAAGAGCGTCAGCGCCAGATGCGCGCGCTCATTCAGTTGGGCAAAGAGCGTGGCTACCTCACGCATGCCGAGATCAACGACCATCTGCCGGATAACTTCGCTGAAACCGCGGCGATGGAAACCATCGTCAGCACGTTCAACGATATGGGTGTGGCGGTCTACGAGCAGGCGCCGGACGCCGAAACGCTCCTGTTGAGCGATAGCGCCCCGAGCGTGGTCACCGACGAGCAATCGGACGAAGAAGCGGAAAACGCGCTGTCGACCGTCGATTCGGAATTCGGCCGTACGACCGACCCGGTCCGCATGTATATGCGCGAAATGGGCGCGACCGAGCTGCTCACGCGTGCCGGTGAAATCGCCATTGCGAAGCGCATCGAAGACGGTCTGCACGAGATGATTCAGGCGATCGCGGCGTGCCCGTCGACCGTCGCGACCATTCTCGCCGATGCGGCGCAAGTCGAGTCCGGTGAATTGAAGATCGATGAACTGGTCGATGGCCTGAAGGAAGAAGATTCGGTAGACGAAGATATTTCGCCTTCCGAAACAAGCGAATCAGCCGACATCGATACGGACACCGACGAATCCGACAGCGACGACGATAGCGACGATGACGACGTGGACGGCGCTGATGCCGGCGCGTCGAACGAAGCGCGTCTGAAGCAGTTGAAGGCGGACTGCCTCGAGATCTTCGCCCGGGTGAGCGAGCTGGCGGAACAGGCAAGCAATCCTAAGGGTTCGGGCGCGGTCGCGATCAAGGCCGTCGAAAAGGCGCGCACTGAAATCCAGCGCGAGCTCGGCTCGATCCGCTTCACGGCGAAGACCATCGACCGCCTGTGCGCGGACGTGCAGCAGCGCGTCGCGCAGGTGCGCGATATCGAACGTCGCGTGCTGCAGATCGCGGTGGATCGTTGCGGCATGCCACGCGACAAGTTCGTCGAATCGTTCGTCGGTCACGAGACCGATCTCGAATGGACCTCGCGCGCGGCGGCGGGCTCGAAGCAGTACGGCGCCTCGCTCGAGCGCAGTTTGCCTGCCATTCAGGCCGAGCAACAGAAGCTCATCGACGTCGAAAGCGTGGTCGAGATGCCGCTTCAGCAACTGAAGCAGATCAACCGCCGCATGACGGCTGCCGAGTTGAAGATGCGTCAGGCCAAGCGCGAGATGATCGAAGCGAACCTGCGTCTAGTCATTTCGATTGCGAAGAAGTACGTCAATCGCGGCATGCAGTTCCTGGATCTGATTCAGGAAGGCAACATCGGTCTGATGAAGGCGGTGGACAAGTTCGAATATCGCCGCGGCTGGAAGTTTTCGACCTACGCAACGTGGTGGGTGCGTCAGGCCGTGACGCGTTCGCTGGCCGATCAGGCGCGCACGATTCGCGTGCCGGTTCACATGATCGAAACGATCAACAAGCTGAACCGCATTTCGCGCGAGATCCTGCAGCAGACCGGTCAGGAAGCGCATCCGTCGGTGCTCGCCGAGCGCATGGAAATGCCGGAGGAGAAGATCCGCGGCATTCTCAAGATCGCGAAGCAGCCAGTGTCGCTGGAAACGCCGGTCGGTGAAGATGCCGATGCGACGCTTGGCGACATGATCGAAGACCAGGGCGCCGCATCGCCGGCGGACGCTGCGGTGCACGCGAACATGCGCGCCGCGATCGACGATGCGCTCAACGCGTTGTCGCCGCGCGAGGCGAAGGTGCTGCGCATGCGCTTCGGTATCGACACGGCTTCGGACTACACGCTCGAAGAACTGGGCAAGCAGTTCGATGTCACGCGCGAGCGTATTCGTCAGATCGAAAGCAAGGCGATGCGCAAGCTCATGCATCCGAGCCGCGCCGACAAGCTGCGTCCGTTCCTGGATCGCTGATCCTTCGAGACGCCCGAACCTACGTTTGGGCGCACTCAAAAGCGCGTGCCGCCGAATCGGGCGGCACGCGCTTTTTTTATTTCACTACCCGTGCGAAGTGCTTTTCGGCGCGCGGGACGACGCGCACGCCTGCAGCGCGGCGATGGCCTTGTTCGCGAGCGTAAGCGTCTCTTCGCATGCGAGGCGGTCGCGGAAGATCGCGCATCCGCCGCCCGCATCGACGCGCGCTACCGCGTTACGCACCTTGTCGAGCGCGGATTGCGGCGAACCGGTATCCCTGATGATCGAAGCGATGTCGAACGCGCTGCCGGCATCTGTTTCGACATAGCCGGGACACTGCGTCTGCGCGTGGGCCGCGACGCACATCAGCCCGATCGCCGCAATGGCGGGAAATCGTCGCATGCGGATGGAGCGAAGGGGAAATTCGCGAGAGGAAAAAGAGCAGGGAAGGGCATCCATGGCGTCACCACCGTCTGACATCGCATCGAAGAACGTAGCTTGTCCACAGTTTCCGTGCACAAGCATGTGGATATCCTGAGCATCGCCGGGCCAACGGGTTGATGCGTAACGCATTTCCCGCGGCGTGCGAAATTCGCGCGCTGCTTCGTCGTCCATTCTGAACCGGTTGCGAAATTCGTGTCATCGCGCCAAAAATCGATGTAGCTCTCGAATAACGTCCGCTATACGCACTCACGCGGCGACTTGTCGCGGGTGCGTTTCAATTTGCGATTTATCATATTGCTTGATCAGTCAATCATTGCTCAGGCCAAAAACCATGAAGCAGTAAGGCGGTCCCGGCACCCATCAGGGCCCGGCATTCGGTGAGATCCGGTCATGGCAACCTTTGAGCCCCGTAGTTCGCCCAGCAGCAGTCAAGCGGGCGCCAGCATGCATTTCGTCTTGCGCCGAACGGCGCAGATTCTCGGCGTGCATCCAATGATTATCGGGGTCCTCGGCACAGGCCTCGTCCTTGGTCTGGTGAGCTTGTTGCTCGATGCGGTACAAATGACGCTCGG
Source organism: Burkholderia sp. THE68 (assembly GCF_009938265.1). Lineage (NCBI taxonomy): Bacteria > Pseudomonadati > Pseudomonadota > Betaproteobacteria > Burkholderiales > Burkholderiaceae > Burkholderia > Burkholderia sp. THE68. The sequence goes on along the minus strand of NZ_AP022319.1, from coordinate 871,032 downwards.
GGATGCAACGGTACTCGTGCTCGCCGCGACGCTCGGGGCCGTGGCAGTTTCCGCCTCCTGGCTCTTCGCATTTGTGCTTCGAGAGCAGGTCAGCAAGGAGACCACGCTCAGGCGGTTATCGACTACCGACCCGCTTACCGGGCTTGCGAATCGCCGCAGCCTTGAGTCGCATCTTGCTCAGGAATGGGATAGGGCGCGGCAACGTGGCTCGCGTCTCTCAGTCCTTTTCATCGACATCGACCACTTCAAGCGATTCAACGACACCCTCGGACATGCCGCCGGCGACGAAGTACTCGTCGCTGTCGCGCACTGTGTTCGACGGGTGGCTCGTCGCTCCGTCGACTTCGTCAGCCGTTATGGCGGTGAAGAATTCGTGGTGGTCTTGCCCAAGGTGACGAACGAAGCAGCAACCGTGATGGCCGATGCAATCAGGACGGAGGTGCAAGGCCTGCAGCTTCAGCACATCACAGACGAACATCGATGCATCACAGTTTCAATTGGTGTGGCGACATGCAACCCGGGCGAAGACATCGCGCCAGCTCACCTGGTAGAAGCGGCCGACGCGCAGATGTACGCCGCCAAAACGGCTGGCCGCAATTGCGTACATGCTGTCGAACTGACCAAAGCCGCTATTACGACTTGAGTCTACAGGCTCCGATTACGTGCCCCGCGTGCTTGCGCGCGAGCCGTCGCTAGCGCGCAGATAGCATCAACTGTGTATTCTCTCGAAGTCGTTCCTCGAGAGGAGCCGCCGTGAAGAACCCCCTGATTCTGGGTCTCGCCATTGTCGCTGTGGACGTGGTCGTGTGGCGCGCGAAGCTGCCCGCGAACGACCTGGCACGACTCTTCATTCGGCTCGCGCTCTTCTTCGGGCTCAGCTGGATACTTTTTTCGTCTGGCCTTAGTCCCTTTACGCAGGCTCCTTACATCGACGTGGTCGAGCTGCACTGGTTGGGGCAGGTCCTCGAAATCATCTGGTGGTTGATGGGCGCGCGTCTGCTCACGCTTTCGCTCGACACCCTGCTGCTGCCGCGCGCCTGGAGAAAGCAGCGTCTTTTCTCGGATGTGTTCGGCGCCGTAGTCTTTCTCGCTGCGGCAGTGGCCGCCTTGGGCTTCGTGCTCGAATTGCCCGTACGCGGACTGGTCGCGACATCGGGCGCACTCGCTATCGTGCTGGGCCTTGCCATTCAGAGCACGCTCAGCGATGTCTTCGCGGGCATCGTCATCAACACGACGGAGCCGTATGCAATAGGTGACTGGGTGACGATTGACGACGTTGAAGGGAAGGTCGTCGAGATGAACTGGCGCGCGACGCACTTACTGACGGGTCAGGGAAACACGCTCATCGTGCCGAACGCTGTCGCGGCAAAGGCGAAAATCACCAACAACAGCAGGCCGGGGGACGTCCACGGGCTGTCGCTCATTCTCGAAATCGAACCCGAGGCGCGACCGAAAACGGTGCTGGACGCCTTGGGGCGTGCGCTTACGGGCTGCAATGTCATCCTCGCAACGCCGGCTCCGTACGCCCGGATGAAGCGCACCACCGCAAACTCGGTGCAGTACGAAGTCGTAGCCTTCGTGGCCGACATGAACCAGAAGCTCGCTGTATCAAGCGAACTCTTCGACCTCTGCTACCGCCATCTCGCGTCGGCTGACGTAGCGTTACGGGCGCTTGGCGTGCCGGCGCCGGCGCTCACGTCGCGTGACGAGAAGGAGGCGCTCCTGAAGCGAGTAAGCCTGTTCGACAGCCTGTCGGGCGAGGAGGTGACAAGGCTGGCGAAATGCCTCTCCCGACACGAGTATCAGGAGAAACACGAGATTCTGGCGCCGGACACCGTGCCGGACAGTCTCTCGATCGTGCATTCCGGCGTGCTGTCGGTTTCCCTCGTCGAGTCGGCAGGTAGCCGCGAAATCGCTCGGATTGGGCCGGGTGAAGCGTTCGGCGAAGCGGGGCTGCTCGCGGGGCTCTCGATGCACGTGTCCATCGCAACGCTCACGCCGTCGGTCTTGTTCCAGCTCGGCAAGGACGACATGACTTCGTTTCTCAAGGATCATCCCGAGGTTGCGAAGCAGATGTGTCAGCTACTTGCATATCGGCAGGACAAGCTTGGTAAGCTCGTCGCTCCGATGCCTGATGAGCAGAAAAAGGGCCACACGCTGTTCCAGTGGCTGCTCGCAACAGTCTGGAACCGGCATTCGTTGAACGATGAGTCCGACTAGCGGGCGAGCTAAAATTCGACCAACGCGCACGATAATGCCGAAAGGCCTGTCTGCACGGCAGGACAGTTGATTTTCAGATTTCCGCAGAGGGTGACATAGGCATGGCTAATGAGGTAAGCGCACGCTACTTGATTTCGTCCGACGCCGCACAGGAAAAGGCAGAGCTCCTGCAGGAGCTGGCTGGTGGCAAGAACGCGCTGCGCCTGAATCAGGCGCTCGAAGCCGTGGCGTCGGGTTGCGGGTTCGATCGATGGCGAGAGCTGGTGGCTACCAACGCGAGGTTGGCGGCGGGCGAGGCAAACTCCCTCGACATCTCTGCGCTCATGCTGGCTGATGACCACCACGTCGACGCAGAGACGCTTGCGGCTCGGCGCGCACTGCAGGTGGAAACCGTTCGCGGTGTCATCACATGTTCCTATGCCCGAGCGCAAGAGCTCGTGGCGCAGTGGGCTCTGTCCGGCTCGCCGCACGGTCTTCAGACGAGCGCCGCGGGGCCTGCCCAAGCAGACTCCCAAGAGGGCGACGACGAAACGCGTAGTTCAGTCGTCGGTGAGGAATCGCAGCAGGCCCTTGAGGAAACGCTCAACGATGCGTTGTTTGCGGCCACGCAGGAGTTCGGCCCCGACGAGTCTCCCTATGCGCCGCCTTCCACGCCATCGGCGCCAGTCGCGGTGAGCTATAAGAAGCGTCGCTCTCGGGCCGACGACAGGTAGAACGCCGAACGCTGAGTTGAATATTCGATGTCATCCAAGGTCAGAAACTCATTGCTCTGGATTCTCGAGCCTCTCGAAGGCGACGAGACATATTTCCGAAAGCGAATGTTCGGCTGCGACGCGGCATACGTCGATGGGCTGCTGTGCCTGGTCGTGGCCGACCGCGATGAACCGTGGAATGGTTTGCTGGTATGCACGTCGCAGGAACGACACGCTGCGCTCATCAAGGAAATGCCCGCCTTGCACCCGCATCAGGTCCTCGGGAAATGGCTTTGCGTAAAGCAGAGCGACCCTGCGTTCGAGGATGTCGTCCGTCGTGTTACCTCGCTTGTCCTTTCACGTGATCCGCGCATCGGCGTCGCGCCGAAACCACGGCGACCAGCAACAAAGCGCCGAGCCGAATCGAAAGAACGTCAAACCTGAAACGCCTGCACCGTCTGCCTGAGTTCGCGCGCTTGCGCATCGAGCGAGAGCGCCGCCGCTGCCGCCTCGTTGACGAGCGCCGCGTTACCCTGCATCAGCCGATCCATCTGCGAGACAGCGTCGTTCACTTCATCGATGCCACCGCTTTGCTCGCTCGACGCCGTCGCGATGGCTTCGACGAGTGCTGACACGCCATCGACGGAAGCGAGCAGATCGGTGAGCGTCGAACCCGCGTGTTTCACCGTCGATCCGCTCGACTCGACATGCGCGTTGACTTCGCGCGTCAATTGGGCGATTTCCTTCGCCGCTCCCGACGAACGACGCGCGAGCGCGCGAACTTCCTCCGCGACGACGGCGAAGCCGCGCCCGAGCGATCCCGCTCGCGCTGCTTCGACGGCGGCATTCAGCGCGAGAAGATTGGTCTGGAATGCAATCGATTCGATGACACCGGTGATCTGCCCGATCTGCGCCGAACGCGCCGACAAATCGGTCATGCGCGCGATCGCGTCGGCGACGGCGCGTTCGCCGTCTTTCGCGCGCACCGACGCTTCCTTCGCGAGCTCGCGCGCGCGGTTCGCGTGGTCGGCGTTCGCGCGCACCGTCGACGCGATCTGCTCCATGCTCGCCGACGTCTGCTGCAAACTCGCCGCGTGCTCCTCGGTGCGCGCGGACAGCGCGTGATTGCCCTCGGTGATATCCGCCGCCGCGATGCCGATGGTGTCGGTCGAGCGCTTGATGTCGCCGACCATCGATGCGAGCTGGCTGCGCATCAGGCTCATCGCGTGCATCACGCTTTGCGTGTCGCCGGGCGCGACGGGCACGTCCGTCAGCAGGTCGCCCTGCGACACGCGCCGCGCGACGTTCGCCGCGAGCGCCGGCTCGCCGCCCAGTTGCCGGATCAGCGCGCGCGCCATCGAAAGGCACAGCCATCCGACGAGCGCCACGCCCGCGGCGATGCACGCGCCAACAGTCCACTGCACGACACGGCTTACGCGTTGCGCGTGGTCATACTCCTGCTGCGCGGCGCTTAGCTGGAATGCGCGCAATTCGGTGGTTTCCTTCTTGACGCGCGCGGCGGTCGGCTCGATTTGCTGCGTCACGATCCACTGCGCTTCCGAAAGATTGTTCGCGGCAAGCAGGCTGGCCGTCGGGCGAAAACCCTTGTCGCGCAGCGCTGCCCAATCGCTGGCGAGGCGTTTGGCGAGCGGCGCTTCGGTGGCATCGAGCGGATAGCGCAGATAGCGGCCGAGCAGGGCGTCGATATTCGCGATGCGCTGCTGCGTCGACGTCACCACGGTCTGCGTTTTTTGCGCCGAGGGATCGAGCACCGCGTCGCTGATCGCGAACTGGCTCTGCGTGATGAGTTCGTCGATGGTCGAAATGGTTTGCAGCGCCTGCGCGCGGCCTTCGAAGACGTGACGCAGCGCGGCATTGCCTTGCTGGACCCCGAATAACCCGACGGTGCCGACCGCGACGAGCACGGCGGCGACCGCGCCCGTGACGATCGCGAGGCGCGCCCTGACAGTGAGCTTCGACATATGCGGTAGAGGAGAAAAGTGCGCGTGGAAAGTCTGGTTCGGCGCGAGCGGCCTATCTTCAGACTTTTTCGAGAAGCGCAATCTACCGGTGGTTCAAGACGGTTGTGTGACAACCGCATCCCTCATGTGCCGAATACGTTTGCGCCCGGTGCCCGCGCGCATTGCAACGGGCACGAAGCGCGAGCACCGACTCAGTTGCGCTTCGGAATCTCGAGTCCGCGCTGCACGGCGGGCCGGTCCAGAAAGGCCTTGAGCGTGCGCTCCACGTTCCCGAACTCATGAAAGTCCACGAGTTCGCGCGCCTCATAGAAGCCGATCAGATTGCGCACCCACGGAAACACCGAAATATCCGCGATGCTGTACTCGTCGCCCATGATCCAGTCGCGCCCGTCGAGGCGCTTTTCGAGCACCGCAAGCAGCCGCTTCGATTCCGCGACGTAACGCGCGCGCGGCCGCTTGTCCTCGTAATCCTTGCCGGCAAATTTGTGGAAAAAGCCGACTTGCCCGAACATCGGGCCGATGCCGCCCATCTGGAACATCAGCCATTGCAGCGCTTCGTAGCGCTTCGCGACGTCGTCGGGCATGAACTTGCCGCTCTTCGCCGCCAGATAGACGAGAATCGCGCCCGATTCGAACAGCGGCAACGGCTCGCCATTGGGCCCGTCCGGATCGATGATCGCGGGAATCTTGTTGTTCGGATTCAGCGACAGAAACTCGTCCGAAAGCTGGTCGTTGGTATCGAAACGCACCAGATGCGGCTCGTAGGGCAGGCCGGTTTCCTCGAGCATGATCGAGACTTTCACGCCGTTGGGCGTCGGCAGCGAGTACAACTGGATGCGCTCGGGATGCTGAGCAGGCCATTTGCGGGTGATCGGAAAATCGGCAAGCGCGGTCATTTAGGGTCCTCGAAGGTCGGAACCGCGAATATAACCATTTCGACGTTTTCCTGTTGCTTACGGCTTGCGCGCGCAGTCATCGGATCGCCGCATCGAAAAGTGAAGATTGAGGGATCTCGTACAGACGCCGCCTGTCGAAGCGCAGAACCTGTCTTTAACTTCACTACAAAAGCGATTGTAGGAATCGCTGTACGAGAACGAGGATTGCGCGTAACGCCAAAGGTCAAGAAGTCAACCAACACTAGAAACCAAGCCCCTGCGGGAATAATGCAGCGCGTGCGCGAGGTGCGGGCCGATTCGCCAGATTCGCTGGCTCGCTTATTGCATCGACTAGGATGCCTGAGCATTCCTGTCGGCCCTTACGAACCGTTGGTTTTGACTCGCCATGAAAACCGCTCCTCTCGCAACGCTTACCGCATTCGCTGCCGTGGTCGGGGGACTGCTGCCCAGCCTGTCCGGCGCAACCCCTCTGGAAAGCCAGCTCGATTGCAAGTCCAGCGCGCACAGGTTCATTGCGCCGCTCGTCGCCGACAAGTCCATCGACGCGCGACCGATGCGCGTCGAGGCGAATTCCGTGAACGCCTTCAAGCCGACGCAGGGCAGTGAACTCACGGCATACGGTTTTCGCGTCTATGCCGTGCTGGGCTACGAGCACGGCGACGACATGTTCAAGCGAGGCAGCGGCCAGCCGATCAACGACTCCGCGTACGGCGTCGTGGTGCTCGCCGCGTCGGAGACGGTCGAAGAGAAGGTGCGTGAAGCGGGCAGCACGGCCGTGGTGAAGCAGATCGTGCCAATGCTGATGACCGCCGTCTTCTGCGACGGCAGCGCGTTGCGCAACACGGCGGGGCCGGTCACGACGGAAGCGTCACGTAATCGGTGAAACGCGCGTTGAAGCGCGCGTTGAATCAGCGCCGAAATGCGCTGAGTCGTCGATAATGTTCTCCCGAATTCAGCGCGCGCAAGTGTCGCGCGCATAACGACAGGAGAACGCCGATATGTCCGATGCAGCCAACCAGTCTCAACGAATCGCAATCGTCACCGGAGCGGGCAGCGGCATCGGCCGCGCGGCGGCGCTGGCCCTGCTCGGCGACGGCTGGTCGGTCGTACTGGCGGGCAGGCGTCCCGCGCCGCTCGAAGCGGTGATCGGCGAATCGAACGCTGGGGCGCGCGCGCTCGCCGTGCCGACCGACGTCGCCGATCCGAAATCGGTCGAAAACCTCTTCAAGGCGGCGGTCGAACGCTTCGGCCGCGTCGATCTGCTGTTCAACAATGCCGGCGTGACGAATCCCCCCGGACCGTTCGAGGACTGGACGCCCGAGCAATGGCGCAACGTCGTCGACATCAATCTGAACGGCATGTTCTTTTGCCTGCAACAGGCATTCCGCACGATGAAGGCGCAAACGCCGATGGGCGGGCGCATCATCAATAACGGCTCGATTTCCGCGAGCGCGCCGCGCCCGAACTCGGCGGCCTACACGGCGACGAAGCACGCGGTCCAGGGCCTCACCAAGACCGCATCGCTCGACGGCCGCAAGTACGACATCGCGGTCGGTCAGATCGATATCGGCAACGCGTTCACCGAGCTGTCCGAGCGCATGTCGCGCGGCGTGCCGCAGGCGAACGGCGAAATCGCCGTCGAACCGATGATGGACGTGAAGTTCGTCGGACAGTCGGTGCTGTACATGGCCAATCTGCCGCTCGAGGCGAACGTGCTGTTCCACACCGTGATGGCCACCAAGATGCCGTTCGTCGGGCGCGGCTGACCCTTCTTCTACGCCGTCCGATACCAGACGCGAATGCCCGAGTACCAGTGGCTCACGCTGGTATCGTCGCCGGCGCCGAACGTCGAGAGGCTCTCGACGTTCAGCACGTCGACTCCGTTCTCCTCGATCCACCTGTTCGCGCGCTCGACGAGCGCCGCGCCGTTCTCGTACACGTTGCCCTTGATGATGTGATGCTGCACGATCTGTCGCTCGAAATCTTCGTAAGCGATCTTCGCCATCCGTCGTCTCCTGTGTTTTCGTTCTGATGCGCCGAGGTTTCCGCACGCGTTTTTGCTGCGGCGCAGCGCTATCGCCGCATGACGCGTTGTGCCGATTCGAGCATCATATGGCCTGAGACACGCTCGTGCGAATCGGTTTATCCCGCGTTCGCGCGCAAAGGAGAGCACGATGGACATGCGGCAACGCGAGCACATCGAGGCAGTCGTCGCGGCGACCACGCGGGCGGAACCGGCCATGTCCGCGCCCGCGCCGCTGCGCACGCACGAGAGCATCATCGAGTCTTCGTGGCGGCGTTGCGTGCATCAGTACGGACTCGATCCGTCGCGCATGCAGGAAGCGCGCATCCTGACGCAGACGCGCCTGCGCGAGCATCAGCAGCGCATCGACGATTTCGCGCGGATCGCGCGTCACGGTCTCGAAACCTTGTACGAGCATGTCGCGGGCATGGGCTATGTCGTGCTGCTCACCGATGCGTCCGGCGTGACCGTCGACTATCTCGGCGACGCGAACACGGATTCCGCGCTGCGCCGCGCGGGGCTGTATCTCGGCGCGGAGTGGAGCGAAGCCGGCGCGGGCACCTGCGCGGTCGGCACCGCGCTCACGACGGGCCAGGCGCTCACGGTGCATCAGGTCGATCACTTCGACGCGACGCACATCCCGCTTACCTGCACCGCCGCGCCGCTCTTCGATTCGCGCGGCGCGCTCGCCGCGATCCTCGACATCTCTGCGCTCACCTCGCCGCAGGCGCGCGACAGCCAGAATCTGGCGCTGCAGCTCGTGCGTATCTACGCTGGACATATCGAGAACGCAAACTTCCTGCGCACGCATCGGCAGGACTGGATTCTGAAGCTGAACACATCGCCGGAATTCGTCGATGTCGATCCCGAATACCTGATCGCGCTCGATGCGAGCGGACGCATCGTCGGACACAATCGGCGCGCGCACGCGATGCTCGCGGCGGAGATCGGCCGGCCGATCGCGCCGGGCGCATTTGCAAGCGAGCTGGTGGCGTCGCTGATCGGCGTGCCGTTCGATACGCTCTTCGATGCACGCATCGAGGAACTGGGTCGCTTCGTCTATTCGCGGCCGAGCGAGTTGCGCGCGGTGCCGCTCGCGAAATCGGGCGCGCTGCTGTATCTGAGCGTGATGCCGCCCGCGCCATGCGTCACGCCTGCGACGAACGCGGTGTCACAACGCAATGTCGAAGTGCCCGCGGCGCTGGCCGCGCTGAGCGGCGGCGATGCGACGCTCAAGCGCCAACTGGAACGCGCGGCGAAGCTCGTCGATTCACCGATCAACCTGCTCGTCAACGGCGAGACCGGCAGCGGCAAGGAGTTCTTCGCGAAGGCGTTGCATCGCGCGAGCGCGCGGCGCGCGGGGCCGTTCGTCGCGGTGAACTGCGCGGCGATTCCGGAGACGCTCATCGAAAGCGAACTGTTCGGGCATCTGCCGAACAGCTTTTCGGGCGCGGGCGCGAAGGGAAAGCGAGGTCTCATTCAGGAAGCCGACGGCGGCACGCTCTTTCTCGATGAAATCGGCGACATGCCGCGCGAACTCCAATCGCGTCTGCTGCGCGTGCTGGCCGAAGGCGAAGTGCTCGCGATCGGCGCGTCGCGGCCCGTATCGGTCGATGTGCGCGTGATTTCCGCAACCCATCATTCGCTCGATGCGCTCATGCAGGACGGACGTTTCCGCGAAGACCTCTACTACCGTCTGAACGGCGCGCGCTTCACGCTGCCGCCGCTGCGCGAACGCACCGATCTCGACTGGCTCGTCGACAAATTCGTCGAAGGCGCGGTCACGCTATCGCCCGCGGCGCGCGAGCGCTTGCATCGGCATGAGTGGCCGGGCAATCTGCGCGAGCTTTGCAACGTGCTGCGTTATGCCCGCGCGGTGTGCTCGAACGGCCTGATCGACGTCGAGGACCTGCCGGAAGGCTTCGGCGGCGCCGCCACTGCCGCTGCGCCGGTCGAACCGCCGCCGCGCGTCATCGAGGATTTCGATCCGCATCGGCTGCCGCCGGAAGGCATGTTGCTGATGCAGTATCTGCGCGCGGCGAGCTGGAACCTGAGCGCGGTCGCGCGGCAGATCGGCGTGAGCCGCATGACGCTGTACCGGCGCATGGCGCGCTACGGCATCCGCTCGCCGAATCAACGCGACGCGAATGGCCGCTGAGCAGGCCGATACGCCTGTACACCCCGCGATACACCTGCCGCTGTGACACCTGTCACGGCGGCGCCCCGTGCACCCTCTGAAGCGCCCGTTTTCCGCGGGTAATCCCTCGTTTTTACGCGCCTGAAAACACCGTGCCGATTGGCATGGCGCTTGCCTTTATCCGCCGCACAAAACATACGACACACAACGGAGACACAGGCATGCCTGAAAGCGCGACGCCGCTCGTCGGCATCATCGCCAATCCTGTTTCGGCGCGCGATATTCGCCGCGTCATCGCGAACGCGAACAGCCTGCAGCTCGCGGATCGCGTGAACATCGTGTTGCGGCTGCTTTCGTCGCTCGCGTCGTGCGGCGTCGGGCGCGTGCTGATGATGCCGGACCGCGAAGGCCTGAAGGTCATGCTGCAACGCCATCTCGCGCGCAGGCAAGGCCCTGATGCCGCGCTCGCGAAAGTCGACTTCCTCGATATGCCCGTGACCGCGCGCGTCGACGACACCTTTCGCGCCGCGCGGATGATGCGCGAAGCCGGCGTCGATGCGCTGATCGTGCTCGGTGGCGACGGCACGCATCGCGCGGTCGTGCGCGAATGCGGACAGGTGCCGATTGCGGGTCTGTCCACTGGCACCAACAACGCGTATCCGGAAATGCGCGAGCCGACCATCTCGGGACTCGCCGCCGGTCTCTACGCGACGGGCCGCGTACCGCCGGGCGAAGCGCTCGCGTCGAACAAGCGGCTCGACATCGAGATCCGCGCGTCGAACGGCGACATGCGTCGCGACATCGCGCTCGTCGATGCCGTGATCTCGCACGAGCATTTCATCGGCGCGCGGGCGCTGTGGAAGATCGACACGCTCGCCGCCGTCTACGTCGCGTACGCCGATCCGCAGGCGATCGGCATGTCGGCCATCGCGGGTCTGCTCGAACCGCTCGGGCGCCACGATCCGGGCGGCGTGGCGATCGAACTGGCCGCGCGCGGCCTCGGCGAATTCGATCTGCACGCGCCGATCGCGCCGGGTCTCATCGAAGCCGTGCCGATCGCGAACTGGACGCGCCTCACCGACGGCGTGCCGCATCGCGTGAAGCAGCGCACCGGCATCGTCGCGCTCGACGGCGAACGCGAGCTCGCGTTCGGCCCCGGTGACGAAGTGACCGTCACGCTCAAAGAAAACGCCTTTCGCAGCATCGATGTCGCCGCGTGCATGCGCTACGCGGCGGCGTCCGGGCTGATGCGCCGGCCCACGAGCAATACCCGTTAGACCCATCCACCGAAGGAGACAGAGATGACAGCTACGCAAAATGCGGGCGGCTTGCCGCTCTCTAAGGACGAACTGCTGACCGTGTATCGCAAGATGCGCACGATCCGCGATTTCGAAGAGCGCCTGCACGTCGATTTCGGACGCGGCGACATTCCCGGTTTCGTGCACCTGTACGCGGGCGAGGAAGCGGCGGGCGTCGGCATCATGAGCCATCTGAGCGACGGCGATCGTATCGCGAGCACGCACCGTGGACACGGGCACTGCATCGCGAAAGGCGTCGATCCGGTCGAAATGATGAAGGAGATCTACGGCAAGAAAGGCGGCTCGTGCAACGGCAAGGGCGGCTCGATGCATATCGCCGACCTGTCCAAAGGGATGATGGGCGCGAACGGCATTCTCGGCGCGGGCGCGCCGCTGATCTGCGGCGCGGCGCTCGCGGCGAAGTTTCGCGGCAAGGGCGAAGTCGGCATCACCTTCGCGGGCGATGGCGCGTCCAATCAGGGCACTTTTCTCGAAAGCCTGAATCTCGCGGCCGTGTGGAATCTGCCGGTGATCTTCGTGATCGAGAACAACGGCTATGCGGAATCGACGGCGCGCGATTACGGCACGGCGGTGGATAGCTATGTCGATCGCGCGGCGGGCTTCGGCATTCCCGGCGTGACGGTCGACGGCACCGATTTCTTCGCCGTGTACGAAGCGGCGGGCGAAGTGATCCGGCGCGCGCGCGAAGGCGGCGGCCCGGCGCTGCTCGAATGCAAGATGATCCGCTTCTACGGCCACTTCGAAGGCGATGCGCAGACGTATCGCGCGCCGGGCGAACTCGACGATATCCGCTCGAACAAGGACTGCCTGAAGAAATTCGCGGCCGCCGTGACGCAAGCCGACGTGATCGCGCCGGGAGAACTCGATGCGATCGACAAGGAAGTCGCCGCGCTGATCGATCGCGCGGTGCAGGAAGCGAAGGACGCGCCGTTGCCGAGCGCCGCCGATCTGCTCACCGATGTCTACGTCAAATACTAAATCCTGGAGACGACAATCATGGCCCGCAAACTGAGCATGAAGATGGCGATCAACGAAGCCATCGATCAGGAAATGACCCGCGATCCGAGCGTGATCGTGCTGGGTGAGGATATCGTCGGCGGCGCAGGCGCGGACGGCGAAAAGGACGCGTGGGGCGGCGTGCTCGGCGTGACCAAGGGACTTTACGCGAAGCACGGCGACCGGCTGCTCGACACGCCGCTGTCGGAGTCGGCGTATATCGGCGCGGCGATCGGTGCGGCGGCGTGCGGCATGCGTCCGATCGCGGAGCTGATGTTCATCGACTTCATGGGCGTGTGCTTCGACCAGATCTTCAATCAGGCGGCCAAGTTCCGCTACATGTTCGGCGGCAAGGCGGAGACGCCCGTCGTGATTCGCGCGATGGTCGGCGCGGGTTTTCGCGCGGCGGCTCAGCACAGCCAGATGCTCACGCCGCTCTTCACGCACATTCCCGGCCTGAAGGTCGTGTGTCCGTCGACGCCGTACGACACCAAAGGTCTGCTGATCCAGGCGATCCGCGACAACGATCCGGTCATCTTCTGCGAGCACAAGAACCTCTACGGCTTCGAAGGCGAAGTGCCCGAGAACTCGTACGCGATTCCGTTCGGCGAGGCGAACATCGTGCGCGACGGCAAGGATGTGTCGATCGTCACGTACGGACTGATGGTGCATCGCGCGCTCGAAGCGGCATCGACGCTCGCGAAGGAGGGCATCGAAGCGGAAGTCGTCGATCTGCGCACGCTGTCGCCGCTCGATATCGACACAGTGATCGAAACGGTCGAGAAAACGGGGCGGCTAGTGGTCGTCGATGAAGCGCATCCGCGCTGCAACATCGCCACCGATATTTCCGCGCAGGTCGCGCAGCAGGCGTTCGGCGCGCTGAAGGCCGGCATCGAGATGGTGACCGCGCCGCATACGCCGGTGCCGTTCTCGCCGACGCTCGAAGATCTTTACATTCCGAGCGCCGCGCAGATTGCCGACGCCGCACGAAAAACCATGAAGGGAGGAAAGCACTGATGTCCGCAATCACACCGATCGTGATGCCCAAATGGGGCTTGTCGATGAAGGAAGGCACGGTCAACGAATGGCTCGTGGAGGAGGGCACGGAGATTACCGTCGGCATGCCGATTCTCGACGTCGAAACCGACAAGATCGCCAATGCAGTCGAAGCGCCCGATGCCGGTTTGCTACGCCGCAAGGTGGCGGAGGCGGGCGATACGCTGCCGGTGAAGGCGCTGCTCGGCGTGCTCGCGCCGTCTGACGTCAGCGATGCCGATATCGATGCGTATGTGTCGTCGTACGTGACGCCCGCCGGAGACGAGGAAGAAGGTGAGGAGGCCGCGGCGTATCACTTCGTCGATATCGACGGCATCCGCGTGCGCTACGCCTTGCGCGGCGGCGATGACGCGAACCGTCCGGCCGTGCTGTTCATCCACGGCTTCGGCGGCGATCTCGACAACTGGCTTTTCAATCTCGATGCGCTCGCGGAGAAGAATCGCGTGTTCGCGCTGGATTTGCCGGGCCACGGGCAATCGACACCGAAAGTGCCGGGCACGACGCTGGCGGATCTCGCGGGTTTCGTCGGCAAGTTCATGGACGCGCTGGAGCTGAAGAAGGCGCATCTCGTCGGGCATTCGATGGGTGGCGGCATCGCGGCGCAGATGGCCGTCGATCAGCCGGAGCGCGTGGCGTCGGTGTCGCTGATTTCGCCCGCCGGTTTCGGCGATGAGGTGAACAACGCGTACACCGAAGGTTTCGTGACGGCGGAGTCGCGCCGCGAACTGAAGCCGGTCGTGGAACTGCTGTTCGCCAATCCGGAACTCGTGAGCCGCCAGATGCTCGACGATCTGCTGAAATACAAGCGGCTCGATGGCGTGAGCACCGCGCTCACTTCGCTCAATGGCGGGTTGTTCGCGGGCGGCCGGCAGAGCGCGCAGCCGGGCGGCAAGCTGGCCGCGACGGGCAAGCCGGTGCTCGTGATCTGGGGTGAAAAGGACCAGATCATTCCCGCCGCGCACGCGAAGCATGCACCGGAAGGCGCGACCGTGCGCGTGTTCGACGACGCCGGCCACATGAGCCAGATGGAGAAAGCGAACGAAGTGAATGCGTTGTTGAAGGAGCACGTGCAAAAGGGCGGCTGAGCGCGTCCAGCCCCGAGCGCGCCCCGCCGGAGAAGGCCGCCGACGGGGCGCGCTCGTTCGTCGCCGTTATTGGCTACCATGCTGGGGTGGCGTCCGCTCGCGACGCGCCCGGACATCGATTCCATGCCCTTCCAACTGCTCGATCCCGCCTCGCGTTCCGGCGATCCCCTCGATGCCGAGGAAGCGCTGCTCGCGCGCGCGGCCGCCGGCGACGCCGTCGCGCACGTCTGGGAAGCGCCTGCGTCGCTGGTCGTGCCGCGCAGCTATCAGCGCTACGCGCCGCTCGCCGACGCTCGCGACGCCTTCGCACGGCGCGGTTGTCCCGTCTGGCTGCGTCTGTCGGGCGGCGGCCTCGTTCCGCAAGGCCCGGGCATTCTCAACCTGAGCCTCGCCTATCCGGTGCGCGCGCCGATGGGCACGCTCTCCGAAACCGTCTATGTGCATCTGTGCAGGATTCTCGCGGATGCGCTCAACTCGCTCGGCGTGCTGACGCACTGGCAGGCGGTCGAAGGCTCCTTCTGCGATGGCCGCTTCAACCTCGCGTGGGGCCCCGGCGACGATGCACGCAAGATCGCCGGCACGGCGCAGTACTGGCGTCGCGTGCCTGACGGCGACAAGGACCAGCCGCCACTGTATGCGGTGCTCGCGCACGCCGTCCTGCTCGTCGACGCCGATCCGATCGAAATCAACGAGCGCGCCAACGCGTTCGAGGCGATGATCGGCAGCGGACGCCGCTACGAGGAAATGCGCGTCGTGACCGTTGCGCAGGCGCTCGCCTACGAATGTTTCTCGATACCCGCCGATCTGCGCGAGCGCGTGCGCGCGGCGTTGATCGAACGTGTGAAGGACGCGCCGCTGCCAGAGCAATAAAAACGCATCGAGGTGGCCATGCCGCTCAGAAGTGCTTCGAACGGGTTCTTCTTCGCGCTGTGGGTGGCCGTGTGCGCCGCCGCGCCCGAATTCCTCTGGCAAGGGCTGTTTTCCCTGTTCGGGCACTTTTCGCTGACCGATGCCGCCGCAGCGCTATTGATCGGCGCGATTCTCGCGTTTTTTGTCGAACCGGTTCTGGAGCGCCTGCGCGGAATCGGCGACGCGCCCGCGCACGCGGAAAAATCGCCGGCCTTCGCCGCGTGCGAGGCGTTGAGCTTCGCGGTCGTCGCCGTCTGCGTGCATGAGGCAATCACCGTGTACGTCGCGGCGAGTCACTCCAACGAGCAGGCGGCCGAGAATCTCGCCAGGGCCGTCTCGCTGGCGCTGCAATGGGCGATCACGCCTTTTTTCATCACGATTGCGTGGATGGCCGCGCGCGGGCCGGCGTGGATCGCGTGGCCGGTGGCCGCGTTCGCGGTGATCGTGAGCTTTGCCGCCGGCGTGATATTCGGATGGAGCGTGCACGTGCTCGTGACGAGCGTGATTCCGGTGATCTGCGTGCTGATCGCGGGATGCATCATCGTGCGGCAACAATGGGACGCGCGCACGTTCAGGCGCTGCGCGCGGGCGACGGGTGTCATTGCGCTCGCCTGGCTCGTGCTGACGGGCATGCTGCAAGTCGCGCTATGGCTCGCGCACGTGCAGGCGTTTCGCATCTACGAACGATCGGAGTTCTGGAGCGATCTGCGTTTCTATATCGGCTGGGTGACGGGCTTGCTCGTTGCGCCCGCGTTCGTGACCGACGCGCCGCTCTACGCCGGAGGCGACGAACGGCGCATGCGGCGATGACGAATCCGTCAATACGCTCCGGGCGGCGGTGGCTGCCAGCCGGCCGGGGGTGGAGGCGGCGGAGGCGTGGTGTATGACGAGCCATAGGGCTGGCTCGTGCGTACCGCGCCACGCACCGGCACCTTGTCGCCGGCGGCGTACATGCATTGCAGATACGCGTAGTCGTAACGTTGCTGCACGTTGTAGCCCGACGCCTGCGAAGCGCCGACGCCGAACGCGCTGCCGGTCAGCAGACCCGCGCCCGCGCCGATGGCCGCACCCGAGCCGCCGCCGAACGCCGCGCCTGCCGCAGCGCCGAGCGCGGTGCCGACGACCGCACTGCCGACTGCGCTGTTCGTCGCGGCTTGATTCGCGTCCACGCCGCCGACCTGATTGAGGGCGAACTGCCGGCACGAGGCATCGTCGGCGCGGAACTGATCGAATGTCTTGGTGCTGCCGGGCAGCGCCATCACGCTGGGACCGGTGGGCATCACCGTGCAGGCCGACAGGCCGAGCGCGCCGATTCCCGCAAAAAGCAGGGCAAGCCTTGAGTAGTTCATGGATTCTTGCAAATTCGTTTCGTCGTCGGTTTTCAGAGCGTCAGAAGCGTCAGTTCGACGGCGGCGGCGTCGCCGGAACCGGGCGCCATGCGCCGGAGCATTGCTTCACGTACGGGTAGTAGGCTCGCGCGGAGTCGCAGTAGTACCACATGCCGGGCTGCTGGGCGGGCGCGCCGGGATCGGCGACGGGCTGACCCTGCTCGACGTATTGCACCGGCGCGGACGGCGCGACGACCACGGGCGGCGGCGGATAGTAGTAATACGGCGCCGGCGCGACGGGATATGGGTAATACACGGGTCCGCCGACCCACACGCCGACGCGAGCCCAGGCGTATGCATCGGCGGTCACGCCCGCGCTCGCGATCAGCGACAGCGCGATTAAAGCCTTCAGGCGATTCACGACCTTCTCCAGAAAAATGTTCGCTGTGTCGATGCCTTCAACGGAAAACCGGCCTGCGCTGTTGACCGGACATGGCACATCTTTCAACGCTATGCCAGTTGGAGAGGAAATACAATTACAGGACCCGGCCCGTATTTTTCGGCGCGTTACCCGGTAAAAATACGTCGCAATATCACGCGCGCAGCACGGTAATTCCGGCTTGCTCGATCGGCTCGGTGAGCTTCGCGTCAGCCGCATCCTCGACGATGATCGTCTGCGCCAGTTCGATCGCCCCGATCCTGTAAGCCGACGCCGCATGGAGCTTCGCCGCCGACGCCAGCACGACGGTTTCCGCCGCGCGCGCCGCGAGCGCCCGCTTGATATGCGCTTCCTCGAAATCGCCGGTGGTGAGGCCGGCGGCCGGATGCACGCCAGTGACGCCCATGAAATAGAGGTCGGCGTGAATGTGCGACATGGCTTCGACGGCAGCCGCGCCGACCGAGACGATCGAATGCTTGTAGAGCCTGCCGCCGATCAGCACGACTTCGACCGACGCGTGCTCCGCCAGCGCGACCGCGACGCTCGGACTATGCGTGACGATCGTCGCGGTCAGATGCTCGGGCAGCTGCCGCACGAGGAGCGCGGACGTGGTGCCGCCATCGACGATGACGACCTGCCCCGGCGCGATCATCTCCGCCGCTTTTTTCGCGATGCGCCGCTTCGCATCCGATTCCATTTCCTGACGCCGCGCGAACGGCGCAACGGCCGGCGACGCCGGCAGCGCGCCGCCGTGCACGCGTTGCAACAGCCCTTCGGCCGCAAGCTCGCGCAAATCCCGCCGGACGGTGTCTTCCGAGACGCCGAAGCGCGCGCTCAGATCGCTGGCGAGCACCTGGCCGTCGCGTTTGAGGGTATCGAGGATCGCTTTCTTGCGTTGGCTGGTCAACATGGATTTGCACGAATTCACTTGATATTGCACGAAACTGCACGCTACCATGGGCTCGATTAAATGTCGAACAGGTGAAGCGATGGAAACGAAAGAGCGCGTCCGCATCCTCAAAACCGACGTTCTATCGGACGACTGGTACGTACTCAGAAAGGTCACGTTCGATTTCCTGCGCCGCGACGGCACCTGGCAGCGTCAAAGCCGCGAAACGTACGACCGCGGCAACGGCGCGACCATCCTGCTGCACGACCGGAAGACGGGCAACGTGCTGCTGACGCGCCAGTTCCGCATGCCCGCGTTCGTGAACGGCCATCACGGCATGCTGATCGAGACGCCGGGCGGTTTGCTCGACGATGCGTCGCCGGAAGAGCGCATCCGCGCCGAAGTGGAAGAGGAAACGGGGTATCGCGTGCATCACGTCGAGAAGATTTTCGAGGCGTTCATGAGCCCCGGATCGGTGACGGAGAAGCTCTATTTCTATCTCGGCGATTACGACAGCTCGATGCGCGTGTCGGACGGCGGCGGCGTCGAGGAAGAGGGCGAGGAAATCGAGACGATCGAAGTGCCGCTGCAAACCGCGCTGCAGATGATCGAGCGCGGCGACATCATGGACGGCAAGACGATCATGCTTTTGCAGTACGCGGCGCTGAAGGCGCGTTCGGACGCGTCGATCTAGCCTGTACGGGTTGGCCGGGGATCGAGACTTCCGGCGAATCGCTCCGCGAGTTTCTGAACCTCGAACGCCGTCACGACCCAGTCGATGAACACGCGCGTCTTTGCGGGCAAAAGCGTTCGCGACGGGAAATACATCGAGATTGCGCCCGCATCCGAATACCATCGCGGCGCGAGTCGGACCAATGAGCCATTTTCGAGGTCCGCGAGCACGTCCGCGGTTGCGAGCATGGCGACACCCATGCCGAGCAATGCGGCCCCGCGCATCGCAGACGGATCATTCACGACGAACGACTCCTGCAGGCGCACCGGCTCTTCGCGGCCGGTCACGTCGCGCATGCTCCAATGGCGCACGCGGCCCGATTGCAGGGAACGCATGACGATGCCGCGAAATTCCTGCAGGTCGGCAGGTTCGCGTGGCGGCGTCTTGTCGGCCATGTAGCCCGGCGATGCAACCGCGATCACGTGCGCAGGCGCCAGCGTCCGCGCGACGATCGTCGGCGAAAGGTCGAACCCTCCGCCGATCGCGACGTCGTAGCCCTCCGCGATCAGATCGACCTGCCGGTTCTCGAAGTGCCACTCGGGTTTGATTCGTGGATACCGCTCGAGGAAGCCGGGCAGCAGGGGCAGGATATGCGCCACGCCGAACGTGGGCGCCAGGCTGAGCTTGAGAACGCCCGCAGGTTCGCCGCCGTCACCCGCGATGCCCGCGATGGCGGCCTGAATGCCACTCAGATTGTCCGATATGGCCAGCCGGAAAGATTCCCCGGCTTCGGTCAGAGTCAGCTTGCGAGTCGAGCGATGGAAAAGCCGCACGCCGAGATTGCGCTCGAGCATCGCGACGTTGCGGCTTACCGCCGCTGGCGTCAGAGACAGCCATCGAGCGGCTTCCGAGAAACTTCCGTGCTCCGCGCTGCGGATGAACGATTCGAGATTGGCGAGCGTTTCCATCGCGTAGCCTTCAAGTGAACGTTGAAAGTATAACAAGCTACTTCACACTAAAACTTGAGCCAGAAAACCACCATAGTTGCTTCAACCCAAACACAGCAAGGAGCGAAGCAATGAGCAACGATCTGAAACCCCTCCGCGGCAAGGTAGCGCTGGTCACCGGCGGCTCGCGGTCCATCGGCGCGGCGATCGCGAAGCGGCTTGCGCAATACGGCGCTGCGGTTGGCTTGACGTACAGCGCGTCGCCCGAGCGCGCGGCCGAAGTCGTCGGCGAAATCGAAGCCGGGGACGGCAGGGCGTTTGCGATTCAGGCGGACGCGGGCAATCCGTCGGCGGTGCGTGCGGCAGTGGCTGCGGTGGTCGAAAAGTTCGGCGGCATCGACATTCTCGTGAACAACGCCGGGATGGCGATCAATGCCCCGATCGAGGACTACAGGTTCGAAGACTTCGAGCGGATGCTTGCCGTCAACGTGACCGGCGTCTTCGTCGCGACCCAGGAAGCCGTGCGCCACATGAAGCAGGGCGGACGCGTCATTCACATCGGCTCGTCGATGACGCGGTATGCGGCGTTTCCGACCGCGTCCGTCTACACGCTCACGAAAGGCGCGATCACGGGCTTCAATCGCAGTCTCGTGCGCGATCTCGGTCCGAAGGGCATCACGGTCAACACGGTACATCCCGGACCCACCGACACGGACATGAACCCGGCCGACGGACCCGTCGCCGCGATCGTCGGCCCCGGCATGGCGATCGGTCGCTATGGTCAGCCCGCCGAGATCGCGAGCGTCGTCGCCTATCTCGCGACGCCCGAAGCGGCTTTCATCACGGGCGCGGATATCGTCGCCGACGGCGGCCTGACGGCTTGATTGCCATTAATCGGAATGTCAAAGGAGCATAGTCATGCACAGCATCGGAATCATCGGGGCCGGTAATATCGGTGAAGCAATTGCGACTGCGCTCGCTCGAAAGGGCATCGACGTGACATTGTCGAATAGCCGCGGACCGGACAGCCTCAGGCAACGGGCTTCGGCCATCGGCGCAAGCGTCACGCCAGGCACGCGTGAAGAAGCCGCGTCGAAGGAAATCGTGTTCGTCGCGGTGAACTGGTCGAAGCTGCCTGCCGCGCTCGGTGGCTTGCCCGATTTCGCGGGCCGGATCGTGGTCGATACGAACAATCCAATCGAAGCGCCGTTGTTCAAACCGGTCGACCTCGGCAAGCGCGCGTCGTCGGAAGTATTCACCGATCTGGTGCCTGGCGCGCGCGTCGTCAAGGGCTTCAACCATCTGCAACCCCACTTGCTGACGGGCGATCCCTCCAGCGAAGGCGGTAAGCGTGTACTGTTCTACTCGGGCGACGATGCGGACTCGAAAACCGAAATCGGCGCACTGATAGACCGGCTCGGTTTCTTCGGTATCGACCTCGGTTCACTTGCTGTCGGTGCGCGCCTCGTTCAGTTTCCGGGCGGTCCTTTGCCAGCACTCAATCTGGTTAAGTTCGGCTGAGCGTCGTCGGTCTCCTTTGTTTGGCCTGCAAGAACGTCGAAGCCGGCGCCGGGTCTTCAGACTTGGTCCGGCGTCCTGCTCCAAACCTTCCAACGAGTGAGGATCACCATGCCGTTCGTCACGACCAAAGATAACGTCGAGATTTTCTATAAGGACTGGGGGCCGAAGGACGCGCAACCCATCGTCTTTCATCATGGCTGGCCGCTTTCCTCGGATGACTGGGATGCGCAATTGCTGTTTTTCCTCCAGAAGGGATATCGGGTGGTTGCGCACGACCGGCGCGGGCACGGCCGCTCGTCGCAGGTCTCCGATGGCCACGACATGGACCATTACGCCGCCGACGCCTTCGCGGTCGTCGAAGCGCTGGACCTGAAGAATGCCGTCCACATCGGGCACTCGACGGGCGGCGGCGAAGTCGCGCGATATGTGGCGAAGCACGGCGAGCCGTCGGGACGCGTCGCAAAGGCGGTGCTCGTCAGCGCGGTGCCGCCGCTGATGCTGAAGACCGAAGCCAATCCGGAAGGTCTGCCAGTCGAAGTCTTCGACGGATTCCGCAAGGCGCTGGCCGACAATCGCGCGCAGTTCTTCGTCGATGTTCCGACGGGGCCGTTCTACGGATTCAACCGGTCGGGCGCGACGGTTCATCAGGGCGTCATTCAGAACTGGTGGCGTCAGGGCATGGAGGGCAGCGCGAAGGCGCATTACGAAGGCATCAAGGCGTTTTCGGAGACGGACCAGACCGAAGACCTTAAGTCGATTTCCGTGCCGACGCTCGTGTTGCACGGTGAAGACGACCAGATTGTGCCTATCGCCGACGCGGCCTTGAAGTCCATCAAACTGCTGAAGAACGGTACGTTGAAGACATATCCCGGCTTTTCGCACGGCATGTTGACGATCAACGCGGACATCCTCAACGCCGACCTGCTCGCGTTCGTGCAGTCCTGACCCCGTAAGCGATTGGACGAGCCGGTAGTCATGCCGGCTCGCTTCAATCGACCCTTCTTTCCCGAACTCACCTTTCGAGGGCGAACCATGTTCGCCTTCATCCGCACGCCTATTGTTCGGCCACGCCGTCAACATTGTTCAAGGCGCGGTGCTTTTTCCCAAACCGGGCGCGGCCTAAAGTGGTCGGCTTCAATCCAGCATCAATGTCATCATGCAAATCGATACACCTGCAAATCCAATATCGCTAGAAGAAGGTTCGACGTCGGTGCGTCAATGGCTTGCCGTCATTGCTGTCGCCGTGAGCGCATTTGCGTTCGTGACGGCGGAATTCCTGCCGGTCGGCTTGCTGCCGCAGATTGCACAGGATCTGGGCGTATCGACTGGCGTCGCGGGCCTGATGGTCACGACACCCGGCGTCATGGCGGCGATCTTCGCGCCGACGCTGATCGTCAGTGCGGGCCGCATGGACCGCCGGTACGTCTTCCTGCTTCTCACCGCAGTGCTGCTGATTGCGAACATCGTGTGCGCCGTCTCGACGAGCATGCCGGTCATGCTCATCGGACGCGCGTTGCTCGGCGCCGCGCTGGGCGGCTTCTGGACGCTCGCGACCGCGGCCGCGCCGCGTCTCGTGCAAGCGAAAGATGCCGCCAGAGCGACCGCCACCATTCTGACCGGCGTGACCTGCGCGACGGTCATCGGCGTGCCGCTCGGGACGTTCATCGCCTCGTTTGCGTCGTGGCGTCTGTCGTTCGCAGCCACCGCCGGACTCGTGGCGGTGGCGCTGGTCGCGCAAGCGTTGCTCGTGCCTTCGCTGCCGTCCGCGTCGGCGTTGCGCATCGCCGATTTCAAGACGTTGTTGCGCCGCCCTCACACGCGCATGAGCATGCTGATGGTCGCACTCGTATTCGGCGCGCACTTCTCGACCTATACGTATATCGCGCCGCTGCTCGAACAGGACTTTTCGTTGAGCACGATCACGCTCTTGCTGTTCGGATTCGGGCTCATCGGGTTCTTCTCGAATGCGTTGATGTCGATGGCGGTCTCGAACCACCTCAAGAAGTCTGTCGCCGTTATGGTCTTGTTGCTGCTCGGCGCGCTGTCGTCGATGTTGCTGCTCGAACACTCGACCATCGGCGAGACTGCGGGAATGCTGCTGTGGGGCATCGCGTTCGGCGCGCTGCCGCTGTGTTTCAGCGTGTGGATTCAGCGTGGCACGGCGGACTTGCCGGAAGCAGGTTCGGCAATGTTCGTCAGCATCATCCAGGTCGCGATCGCGGCGGGTTCGGCGGTGGGCGGCGCGATTGTCGACCGTGCGGGCGTACACGCCGACTTCACGCTGGGACTCGGGCTCGCGGTGCTCGGACTGGTGACGCTTCAGCGCCTCGCCGCACTGGAACGGCCAGCAAGGAACGCGTCGTTCAAGCAAGCGTGCGACGCGTCACTGGACTGACGCGTGACGACCGATGCGCAAGGTCACGACGAGACAAAGCGCAAGCAGAACGCCGACATACGCCGTGACCGCAGGCCACGCGCCGTGTTGCCAGAACGAACCGCCCACCGAGCCCAGCACGCTCGATCCGACGTAATACGCCAGCAGATAAAGCGACGCCGCGTGACCCTTGGCGGAACCGGCCAGTTGCCCGACCCATCCGCTGGCTACCGAGTGAGTCACGAAGAAGCCAATCGTGATGAGCACGATGCCGGCGACAACCGCGACGATCGAAACGAAAAGCGTCAGTACGACGCCCACGGCGAACAGCAGAACCCCGCTGACCAGCACCGGCGCGCGCCCGAGCCGGTCGGCAAGCGCGCCCGCGCTCGACGACGACACCATGCCGAACAGGTAGGCGCCGAAGATCAGACCGCACTCCGTCGCACTCAGGTTGAACGGCGGCGCCATGAGCCGGAACGCGGCGTAGTTGTAGATCGTGACGAATGCGCCCATCACGAGAAAGCCGATTGCGAAGACGAACGGCAGGCGAGCGTGCAGCAGTTGTGCGCGCCACAGCAGGAGATGATGTCGAAGCGTCAGATCGGTGCGCTTGATAAAGCGGCGTGATGGCGGGAGCAACAGCACGAACGCGACGGCTGCAAGCAGGTCGACGAGACCGATCGTCATCATCGCCGTTCGCCAGGAAAAGTATTCTTCCAGCGCGCTCATGCCGATGCGGCCGATCATGCCGCCGAAGGCAGTCCCGCCGACGTACAGGCCCATCGAGAAGCCCAGTCCCTCAGCCGCGATTTCTTCGGCGAGATACGCCATGGCGACGGCCGGGACGCCGCCAAGCGCGAATCCCTCAAGCGCGCGCCACGTCAGCATCCAGTGCCAGTTCGGCGCGCTCGCGGCAAGCATGTTGAACAGCGCCGCAAGGGTCATCGATGCAAACATCAGTCCGCGTCGCCCGACACGTTCGGACAACGCGCCCGCGCAAAGGATGGACAGCGCGAGGAATCCCGTCGAAAGCGACAGTGAAAGCGAACTCGCCGCCGCACCGATATTGAACTCGCGCGCAAAGGCGGGAAGCAACGGCTGAACACAATAGAGAAGCGAGAACGTCGAAAAACCGGCGAGGAAAAGCGCGACCGCAATGCGCCGATACGCCGCCGAACTCGGCAAAACGCCGATTGGCAGAGTGGGGCGTTGCGGTGACGCGACCGGTGAGAATGAGGGCGAAGACATTGTGCGTGCTCGGCTAATCGGGAACAGACTCATTCTTGCCAAAATGGATTCATATGTCCAATATATGAAACCATGCAGAGCGATACGTTTTAGCACTGGCTCGAACGTGACTGAAGGAGATCGAATCGATGGAGCTTCGGCATCTACGCTACTTTCTGGCAGTGGCCGAGTCGGCGAATTTCACGAGGGCGGCCGAAGTTCTCGGGATAGGCCAGCCGCCGCTCAGTCAACAGATCAAGGCGCTCGAAAAGGAACTCGACGTCGAGTTGTTCAAGCGCACGGCGCGTGGCGCGGACCTGACCGAGGCGGGGCGCGTCTTCGCCGACGAAGCTCGACGCGTACTGGCGGATGCCGAACGCGCCGCGCGCGCGGCAAAACGTGCTGCACGCGGCGAAACCGGGCACCTGCGCGTAGGTTTCACCGGCACCGCGGCGTTCAACGAACACGTATCGGGCCTGATTCGCGAATTTCGCGAAGCGTATCCCGATGCCGAACTGACCTTGCATGAAGCGGCCTCCGGCGTCCTTCTGAGCGGCCTAGAAGCGGGGCAGCTCGACGTCGCGATCGTTCGGCCGGAAAGGCGCATCGCCGACGTTCTGCAGCAGAAAGACTGGCAAGAAGAGCCTATGCTGGTCGCGTTACCGGTCGCTCATCAGCTTGCGTCCCGCAAACGGATCGGGCTTGCGGAACTCGCCGACGAAGCCTTTGTGCAAGTGCCGCGCGAAGCCGGCGGTGCGTTATTCGACGATATCGTTGCGGCATGCGCCGAAGCGGGTTTCGAACCGCGACTGGCCCAGCGCGCGCCGCAGATGGCATCGGCCGTTACGCTCGTCGCGGCGGGGCTTGGCATATCCATCGTGCCAAAAGCCATCACGCAGGTGCGCGTGCCGGGCGTCGTCTATAAGCCGCTTGTGGCGCGGGGACTTCGCGCCCGACTTGCGGTGGCTTCGCGGCGCGATGATTCATCGGCCGTGGTACGCAACTTCCTTGCTCTCGCCTGGAAATGAGTCCGACCGTGCGATGCCGAAAAAGAGCGAGCGAAAAGACGGCCTATAATTACGGCACTATTCCCTCAAGCCGGTCGACACAGCATCGGCGACAGATTCCCAAAGCTATGGCATATCAGAGCATCGAACTCGCTCAACTGCGCGCGCAGCAGGAAGCATTGGATAAACAACTGGCTGATGCCAAAGAGCGCGAGACGCGCCAGGTGATGATCGAGATCGTGCAGAAGATGCGCGAGTACGGCATCTCCATCAACGAACTGATGGGCCGGAAGTCCGGCGCTGAGCCGGATGAACCCTCCGCGAAATACCGCGACCCCGCGAGCGGCTCGACATGGAGCGGCCGCGGGCGCGCGCCTGCATGGATCGTCGGCAAGGATCGCGACGCATTCCTGGCCGACAAGGGAGCCGCAGCGCGGGCAATGGTGCAGGCGGCGCTGTTTCCCGAAGGACATTGAATCCTCGGGCAACGGCGACGTTGCTCACGCGCACAGCGGATGGAGAAGCGGCTTCGCAATCCGCAGGTAATCGGCTGAATCGAGAACCATCGATCGGTCAAGCCGGCCGGCGTTGAAAGCAATCTCTTCGAAGTCACTGACCAGCGCCGGATCGACGATCAGTCTGATCGATGGCGAAAGCGAGAACGGCGGAATGGCGCCGATCGCGCATCCTGTCTCGCGTTGCGCTTCATCGGGTGAGGCGAGCGTGGCTTTTCTGATTCCCGCCGCTGCCGCCACTTTCCTGAAATCCAGCTTCCTGTCGCCGGGAAGGATGGCGAGGACCAGCGCCTGATCGTCGGCTTTGCTCTTGCAGAGCATGGCCTTCGCACCTTGCCCCGGCGCCGTTCCACGCATGGCGGCGACCACGTCGCACCGCCCTTCGGCAGGATGCTCGAGCACGCGAAAGCGGGCTTGTTCGCGCTCGAGCAATGCGATCAGATTCTCGAATACGGTCGACATGGCGTTCACCCCGCCGTCAGCGCGCAGAACCGTTCGAGGTCGACATTGCCGCCGCTCAGGATCACGCCCACGCGCTTGCCTTTGAGCGCATCCTTCAGATTCAGCGCGGCAGCCAGTCCGAGGCATCCGGTCGGTTCCACGAGCATCTTCATTCGTGAGGCGAAGAACTTCATCGCGTTCACGAGGTCCGTGTCCGTGGCGGTGAGGATGTCATCGGCGTCGCGTCTGATGATGCCGAACGTGTAATTGCCGAGATGCTGCGTCTGCGCGCCGTCCGCGATGGTCTTCGGTGTGTCGATGTGCACGATTTCGCCGCTTCTGAAGGACTGCTGCCCGTCGTTGCCGGCTTCCGGTTCGACGCCATAGAGCACGCATTGCGGCGCGAGCGCGCGCGTCGAGAGCGCCGTTCCGGACAGAAGTCCGCCACCGCCCAACGGCACGAACAAATAGTCCAGCGCGCCGACTTCCTCGAACAGTTCTTTCGCGGCGGTGCCCTGTCCCGACAGGATGTCCGGGTGGTCATACGGCGGTATCAGCGTGAGTCCCTTTTCTTCGGCGAGACGGCGGCCGATTGCCTCGCGGTCCTCGGTGTAGCGGTCGAACGAAACGACCGTCGCGCCGTAGCCCTTCGTTGCTGCGACCTTGCTGGCAGGCGCATCGTGCGGCATCACGATGGTGGCCGGAATGCCGAGAATCTTCGCGGACAGCGCAATGCCCTGAGCGTGATTGCCGGAAGAGAACGCGACCACGCCAGCCTTGCGCTGCGCGGGTGAAAACTTCGAGAGCGCATTGAATGCGCCGCGAAACTTGAACGCGCCCATGCGCTGGAAGTTCTCGCACTTGAAGAAAACTTCGGCGCCGATGATGTCGTTCAGCGTGCGCGATGTCTGAACCGGCGTGCGATGCGCGACGCCCGCGATGCGGGAGGCGGCGGCTTCGACGTCGGCGTAGGTCGGAAGCTCGGGAGTGTTCATGGCAAACGTTCCAGGGTGAAATCGGCGGTTCTGAAAATTATGTCCAAAATTGGACAAAAAATCAAGAAGTCGCTGCGCGAGCGTATCGACAAGTTCGCGATCAGCCTCGCGGCCACACCGCAGGCGCTACGCACGGATCAACGCAGAGCGCTGATGCAGACGCTGAAGGACGAGGGGTTTCTGGAGCTGCGCCGGTCCATGGAGACGGTCGCGCAGCATTTGCGCGTATCGCGCGCGACCGTGTACAACGACGCCAACTAAGTTCAATCGAGCAAGGCGACAGATTTGACCTGAGCCCAGACTTGCTGGCCCTTCTTGAGATCGAGCGTCTTCCTGGACCTTTCCGTTATGCGTGCGAGGAGCGGCGTCTTCCCCAAGCGGAGTTGTACGAGGACGTGACCTGCGGGATCGGTGGATACGATGTCCGTCACGACGCCCGGCAACAGATTGAGGATGCTCGTTGCAGCGGGTTTCTCCAGCGCGACACTGACATCGCGCGCATGCACACGACAACGCAGCCGCCGGCCGATCGCTTCCGGCCGCATGGCGACATAGACGCTTCCGCCGGCGAAATCCAGTCGCGTGAGGTGATCATCGTCATGGGCGCCGACGACCGTTTCGAGCACGACGCCGGCATCATCGGCAAAGGCTTGCGGCAGATCCGCGCGGGCCAGCGTCTCCGTCAGCGGGCCGCTGGCGACGGCCTTGCCTGCGTCGAGCAGCACGAGATGATCGGCCAGTCGCGCCACTTCATCCGGCGAATGGCTGACATAGATGATGGGAATCGACAGTTCGTCGTGCAGCCGCTCGAGATAGGGAAGGATTTCTTGCTTCCGTTTGAGGTCGAGGGCGGCGAGCGGCTCGTCCATGAGCAGCAACCGGGGCGCGGTCAGCAAAGCCCGCGCGATGGCAACGCGCTGACGTTCCCCGCCTGACAGGCCAGCGGGCCGGCGCTTCAGCAGGCCGCCGATCCCGAGAAGTTCGACGACGTCCGACGGCTTGAAGCGCCGCTCCGAATCCGGGATGCGCTTGTGGCCGAAATTCAGATTGCCATGCACGTCGAGATGTTCGAACAGGCTCGCTTCCTGAAAGACATAGCCTAGCGAGCGCCGATACGTCGGTACGAAGATGTCGCGGGCATCGTCCTGCCAGACGACATCGCCGAGTCCGATATAGCCGTTCGGAGCACGCTCGAGTCCGGCGATGGCGCGAAGCAGCGTCGTCTTTCCCGAGCCGGAATGACCGAAGAGCGCGGTGACGCCGCGATCCGGCAGTTCGAGATCGACGTCGAGCCGGAACGCTCCCCGATCGATGCAGACCGTCGCGCGAATATGGCTCATCCTGCGCGGCCTCGCACGGTCTGAGGACTCAACGTGTACAGCAGCAGCAGGACGACAAAGCTGAACAGCACCATGCATCCCGCGAGCCAGTGGCTGGCGGTGTATTCCATCGCTTCGACGTGGTCGAAAAGCTGCACCGAGACTACGCGCGTCTTGTTCGGAATGTTGCCGCCGATCATCAGCACGACGCCAAACTCGCCGACGGTGTGAGCGAACGCCAGGATCGAGCCGGACAGGAAGCCCGGTTTGGCCAACGGAACCGCGACCGACCAGAAAGTTTCCCAAGGGCTGGCGCGAAGGGTCGCGGCGACCTCGAGCGGACGGTCACCGATAGCTTCGAACGCGCCCTGTACCGGTTGAACCATGAACGGAAACGAATAGAAAACGGATGCGATGACGAGGCCTGGAAAGGTGAAGGGCAAAACGCCGAGGCCCAACGATTCCGTCAGCTTGCCGACCGGCCCGTTCGGTCCCAGCGTCAACAGGAGATAGAAACCCAGGACCGTGGGCGGGAGCACGAGCGGCAGCGCGACCACCGCCGCGAACGCCCCTTTGAGCCGCGAGCGCGTGCGTGCGAGCCACCAGGCAACCGGAGTGCCGAAAACGAGGAGGAGAACGGTGACGACGCTTGCCAGCTTGAGCGTCAGCAGAATGGCCGCGAAGTCGTTTGAATCCATATGTTTTCTGGTTGCACGGGTGGCCGCAGGGGCACGAGATTATCGCGGCCACACCATTTCCGTAACCGGATTTACAGCTGATAGCCGTAGGACTTGATCACCGCGGCGGCCTTCGGACCCTTCAGGTATTCGATGAACTGCTTCGCGACCGGATTGTCCTTGCCCTTGCTCAGGATCACGGCGTCCTGCCTGATCGGCTCATGCAGGTCAGCGGGCACGATCCACGCGGAGCCGCTCGTGATCTTGCCGTCCTTGTAGATCTGCGACAGCGCGACGAAACCGAGCTCGGCATTTCCCGTCGCGACGAACTGCTGCGTCTGCGAGATGTTCTGTCCTTCGACGACCTTCGGCTTGATCTCCGTCGCCAGGCCGAGCTTGTCGAGCGTCTGATATGCGGCGAGTCCATAGGGCGCGGCCTTCGGATTCGCAATTGCGATGTGCTTGAAGTCATTCTTCTTCAGCACGTCACCCTTGTCGTCGACGTAACCGTCTTTCGCGGACCACAGCGCGAGCGCGCCGGTCGCGTAGGTGAAGCGGCTGCCGGCAACGGTCGCGCCTTCGCCGTCGAGCTTGGCGGGCGTGGAGTCGTCGGCGGCGAGGAACACTTCGAACGGCGCGCCGTTCTTGATCTGCGCGTAGAACTGGCCCGTCGCCCCGAAGGAAGCGACGACCTTGTTGCCCGTATCCTTTTCGAAATCGGCGGCGATCGCCTGCACGGGCGCCGTGAAGTTCGCCGCGACCGCCACCTGCACCTCACCGGCGAGCGCCGACGTTGCGGCAATGCCCGCGGCTAATGGAACGAAGGCGGAAAGCAAAGCGCGCAAAATACGAATCTTCACGTAAAGCTCCTTGAATCGAGTTGACTTTCTGTTTATGGATCGACTTCGGATGGCACGCTGGACGACCGCGAGCGTGTGGCCGTGCGGCTCGGCGAGCACCGTAATATATACGACTATATTACGTCCGCGTGTTGCCGCTCGGTGACATGCCGGACATAGGTCTCATCGGATGATTGTTCCTTTGCCGATTTGTGAGTCATACTCAAACATTCGAGTTGACCTCGATGACGCTTTTCGTAGACACTGATCCATCAAAGGCAAGCTGTCAGTCTGAATAAATTGAGCAACGCTCAATTCAGGCGCATCAGGAGACGACACCATGACCGACGCAGCGAATCTGCAACGCCTGAAGCTCGGCATCGAAGGACACGTCGCGCGCGTGACGCTCGATCGCCCCGACGTGCGCAACGCTTTCGACGACGCGACCATCGTCGAGCTGACCGCCGCCTTCCGCGCGCTCGACGACGACGCCAACGTGCGCGTCGTCATCCTCGCCGCGAGCGGCCCGGCCTTCTGCGCGGGCGCGGACCTGAACTGGATGAAACGCATGGCGGGCTATTCGGAAGCGGAAAATCGTGCCGATGCACTCGGCCTCGCGACGATGCTCAACACGATCTACGCGTGCTCGAAGCCCGTGATCGCGCGGGTGCAGGGCGATGCCTATGCGGGTGGCATGGGCCTCGTCGCGGTATGCGATATCGCGGTCGCGGCGCAGACGGCACACTTCTGTCTCTCCGAAGCGAAGCTCGGCCTGATGCCCGCGACGATCGCGCCGTACGTGATCCGCGCAATGGGCGCGCGCGCGGCGCATCGCTATTTCGTGTCGGCGGAGCGCTTCGATGCCGCCGAAGCGCTGCGGCTCGGCTTCGTGCATGAAGCCGTCGCCGCCGATCAACTCGATGCGCGCGTCGACGCGATCGCCGCGAGCATCGCCGCGAACAGTCCGAACGGCGTGCGCGAGTGCAAGAAGCTCGTCGCGGATTTCGCGGGCAAGGACATCGACGAATCCTTGATCGCGGAGACCGCCGAGCGTATCGCGCGCATCCGGGCATCGGACGAAGGGCGCGAGGGCGTGCGCAGTTTCCTCGAGAAGCGCAAGCCGTCCTGGCTCGGCTGAGCGGAGATACCGACGTGATTACGCTGCACCATTGTGTGAGCGCGCGTTCGTTCCGGCCGCTGTGGGCGCTGGAAGAGATCGGCGTGCCGTACGAACTGAAGATGCTGCCGTTTCCGCCGCGCGTGCTCGCTCACGCGTTCAAGGAAGTGAACCCGCTCGGCACGATTCCGCTGCTGGAGGACGGCGCGCTCCTGATGACCGAATCGGCGGCGATCTGCCAGTATCTGGCGGCGCGCCATTCGCCGGGCGTGCTCGACGTCGCGCCGCACGAAGCCGATTTCGGCCGCTATCTCAATTTCGTGCATTTCGGCGAAGCGACGCTCACCTTTCCGCAAACCCTCGTCCTGCGCTATACGCATCTGGAGCCGCCGGAGCGTCGGCAGCCGCAAATCGTCGACGACTACGCGCGCTGGTTTCACGCGCGCCTGCGCACGCTCGCGCCGCTGCTGGCCGCGCAGCCGTTTCTGTGCGCAGGGCGCTTCACGGCGGCAGACATTTCCGTCGGCTATGCGTTGATGCTCGCGGAGCTGATCGATCTGAACGAGCGCTTCGCACCGTCGATCGCCGATTACTGGAGCCGCCTGCGCGAGCGCGACGGCTTCATTCGCGCGATGCGCGCCCAGGAGGCCGCGGCGCTCGCCCAGAACGTGCCGACCATTCCCTCGCCGAAACTGCGTCCGTAGTTACCCTCCTTCAAGTCCCCCCGTCCGTAGGGCTGTGCGAAGCGCCGCGCAGCCGTACTCTTCACATCACGCGCTGACGTTCACGCGCGCCGATTCCGAGAGATCTTCTTGACGAGGTTGGCAATGGCTGTCATTTCCTGGTTCCTGTCCGTGGTTGTCGCGCTGCTTGCGACGGCCACCATCGCGATGGCGCTGCCGCGCTCCGCCTCCGACGAGTTGAGCGCCACCGCGCCGCAGTCGGTTTTCAGTATCGAGATGAATCGCGTCGACGCGATGCTCGCGTCCTGCGTGCCGAAGGGCGATTGAGTCCGGCGGCGCGCACGGGGCGCATTGTCGGGCGTCGGATGTAAGTGTTGTCGAATCAATGCGTTGCAGTAGTACCCAGAACGATATCCACAGCCTTGTGCACGGAAACTGTGGAAAAGTCCGCGGCTCGCAATGCACGAGCCTGCGAAGAAACCCCAAGCCTTGCGCGCGGGGCGCGTCGGGAGACCAACCCAAACGACAAGACCGAAGCTCCGTGCGGATGCCGTGCCTCGACGGGGAGGCGAATTCCGTTATATTCGAGCGCTGATGCGCGCCCGACGGGCCGCACCGCACGGAGACCTTCGACGGATGAGCAAACACGAGATCGCCGCAGACGACTACGACGAATTCCGCTCGGGCATCGTGGATGTGCTCGAGAGCGCGCGGCGCGCCGCCGCACGGAGCGTCAATGCGATCATGACGGCGTCGTATTGGGAAATCGGGCGACGGATCGTCGAATCGGAGCAGGGCG
The DNA here is from genome assembly GCF_009938265.1 of Burkholderia sp. THE68. NCBI lineage: Bacteria > Pseudomonadati > Pseudomonadota > Betaproteobacteria > Burkholderiales > Burkholderiaceae > Burkholderia > Burkholderia sp. THE68. The sequence continues at coordinate 837,924 of NZ_AP022319.1, read as the reverse complement.
GGGCGCATCGGGCGGTCTACGGGGACACGCTGATCGCGCGGCTGGCCAGCGATCTCACGAGCCGTTTCGGCAGGGGATTCGGCAAGGCGAACCTCGCCAATATGCGCGCGTTCTATCAGCAATGGCCGCAAGAAACGATTTTCCAGACAGCGTCTGGAAAGTCCCCGATGGCTTCGCCAATACTCCAGACGGCGTCTGGAGAATCCGCACCCTCCTTGCCGTCCGCTAGCGCCGACGTACGACTGGCGTCACTCGCCGCCCGCTTCGCGCTGCCGTGGTCGGCCTACGTGCGTCTGCTCTCCGTAAAGAGCGACGCGGCGCGCACTTTCTATGAAACCGAAGCGTTGCGCGAAGGCTGGTCGGTCCGTCAGCTCGACCGGCAAGTGAACAGCCAGCTCTATGAGCGTCTTGCGTTGTCGCGCAACAAGGCCGCGCTGCTGGAAAAGGCCGCCGAGCATGCTCCCGACGATGCGATCACGCCCGAGCAAGCGATCAAGGACCCGTTCGTCCTCGAATTCCTCGACATCAAGGACGAATATTCCGAATCGGATCTGGAGGAAGCGCTGATCCGGCGCCTCGCGGATTTTCTGCTGGAACTCGGCGACGACTTCGCGTTCATCGGACGACAGAGACGGTTGCGCATCGACGACACCTGGTTTCGCGTCGATCTGCTGTTTTTCCATCGACGGCTGAAGTGCCTCGTTGTCGTCGATCTGAAAGTTGGCCGGTTCAGCTACGCGGACGCAGGTCAGATGCATCTCTATCTGAATTACGCGCGCGAACACTGGATGAAACCGGGCGAAAACCCGCCGGTCGGGCTGATTCTGTGCGCGGGAAAGGGCAGTGCGGAGGCGCGCTATGCGCTCGACAATCTGCCGAACAAGATACTGGCGGCGGAATATCAGACGGTGCTCCCCGACGAGCGGCTGATCGCGGACGAACTGGAACGATCGCGCAAGTCGCTGGATGCGCGGCGCGGCAACGCGGGCTAATGCAGGGGCAAAAAAAAGCCCGCTTCAGATGAGCGGGCTTGAATCCACATCGGTTGAGACATGGAGGAGACAGGTGTAAGTATAAACCCTTAAGTCTCCACGTCAACACCTAAAACAAAAAAAATCGCAATCGGGTTTGTACCGCAGCAAATTTGCAACATATTTACAACATTGGTCGCGGTCACTGCTTGCCGAGGCTGTGGTAATACGCCGCCAGATTGGCGATGTCCGCGTCCGACAAGGTTTTCGCCATCATCGACATCATCTCGTTCTTGCGCTCGCCCGAGCGGAAATCGTTGAGCGCCTTCACGAGATATTCTTCCGTCTGACCGGCGAGATTGGGCGCTTCCGGCAGTTTCGACATGCCATCGATCCCGTGACACGCCGCGCATTGCGCCACTTTCGCGCGCCCGGCCTTGATGTCGCCCGCGCCGAACGACGCGTGCGACACCGCCGCCAGAATGCTGGCCAGCACCGCCGCCGTCAGCGCTTGCTTCATTTGGCCCCCGTGTAGGAAATGCGATAGATCGCCCCCGCGTAGTCGTCGGAGACGAGGAGCGAGCCGTCCTGCAGCACCTGCACGTCGACGGGGCGGCCCATGTATTCGCCGTTCGACGTGAGCCAGCCTTCCGCGAAGACTTCCGCCTCGCCTGCGGTGCCGTCGTCCTTGATCGGGATGTACATGATGCGCGCGCCGATCGGCGTCGTGCGATTCCACGAACCATGCTCCGCATCGAAGATGCCGCCCTGATATTTCTGCGGGAACATCTTGCCGTTGTAGAACGACATGCCGAGGTCGGCGGCGTGCGCGGCGAATTCGACCTGTGGGAACACGACGCCCGCCGGCGGATTCTGATCCTTGTAGTCGACCGTGCGGACCTTGCCACCGCCGTACCACGGGAAGCCGAAGTTCTCGCCGGCTTTCGTCGCGTGATTCAGCTCGCCGGGCGGAATGTCGTCGCCCATGCCATCGACCTGGTTATCCGTAAACCAGAGCGTCTTGTCCTTCGGATTGAAATCGAGGCCGACCGAATTGCGCACGCCGTGTGCATAGACTTCGCGGTTCTTGCCGTCCTGATCCATGCGGATGATGCCGGCGAGCCCGTTCTTGTCGAGATCGGCGAGCTTGTCCTTCGGCGGCACGTTCCAAGGCTGGCCGAGCGCAATGTACAGCTTCTTGTCCGGTCCGACGCGGCAAGCGCGCGCGCCGTGGTTGAAGCTCTCGAACGCGGCCGGAATGAGCTTGCCCTGCGGCACGACGACCGCCGCCGCCACGTCCGGGCCGCCTTCACCGAAGAACTGCGCGGCAGGGAAGCCCAGCACGCGATTCTGCTCGACGACATACAGCACGCCGTCGGGCGAGAAACACACGCCATTGGGCACTTTGAACGTCACCGACGACGCGAACTGCACGACGTCGCTCGCGACGCGCTGCTTGGTGCGATCGGTCACCTGCCACACGCGATTCTTGCGCGTGCCGACGAACACGACGCCCGTCGATGGCTCGATCGCCATGTGCCGCGCCTCCGGCACGACCGCGTACAACTCGATCTTGAAGCCCGGCGGCAGCTTGATCTGCTCGAGGTTCTTGCGTAGCGCGTCGGCGGTCGGTCCGGCTTGCGGGATCTTTTCCGCCGGTACGGCGTTGCCGGTCTGACGAAAATTGGAAAGCGTATTGACATTGTCCTGCGCCGCGTTCGCATACGGCAGGCAGGCGAACATCGCACCGACGGCCAACGGCAAAAGCTTGAGCGTTGCGTTCATCTGGTTTGTCTCCTGTTGTTATCGACCGGAGCGCGCGCGTGGGCGCGTCCGATCCCATGCAAAGCAAGACTGCTCTTCGGAAATTGCACTGAACAACACACGACTACTTTCGCCGAAGCGCGCGGCCCGGAAAGCAACCGGCGTGAACGCCACGACGCTGCCTGCAGTCAACAATCTTAGGATAGAAAACGCTTTTGTAAGCAGTGGATGACTAACTTTCGCGGCCGCGCATCCGTTCGTGCGGCATCTATTTCCGCCCGTCGAAGAGAAACACGTTCGAACGGTCCGGGCTAGGCAACGCGACCAGGAGGCGCGGGCCGTCGAGCACGGCGTTACCGGTCACGGTGGCGTCGGGAATCGGGCAGGGCGCGGGGCCGAACGTCACCGAAACGTCGTACGCGTTCGCGCCTTCGTGCGGCGCCACTGTGCCCTTGAAGATGCAGCCGGATGTCGTTGTGCCGGCCAGATAGCCGTCGCCGGCGACGGTGATGCGCGTCTGCGTCGTGCCGCCGAGCGCCATGCCGCGCCCGCTGTAGAGGCCGCCCGCATTGGCGCGGCTCGGCGCGATATCGAGCATCGACGCGGCGTTGCCGGAAAACGCGAGGCCCGCGCTGCCGTCCTTGTTCGCGACGGTTGCATCGACGGCGGGCGCCTGCGCGAAGTTCGCGCTGAACGCGGCGGGCGACGCAGGCGCCTTGCCCACGCGATAGTCGAACGCCGAATTGCTGGTGAAGCGCCCGTCGCCCGACTGCGCGCCATTGGTCGCGACCGCGACGCCTGCGAGACCCGTGCCGCCCGCGCCTCCATAGAAAAGATACGCGGTGCCGTTGAAGAGCATCAACAGCGTGGCTTCGGCCGTGCTGCCTTTGAGTGAGCCTTTATAGACGCCGCCGGAAGGCAGGGTCGTGGCGGTGGCGCCGGGTGGCGGGGCGGAATTGGAGCCGTCGGTGGAACAAGCAGCGAGAGCGATGGCGCAAACCACGATGGAAATCGCGTTTCTTGTCATTCAGAACTCCGGTCGCGAGCGATGAGAGTTCTGTATAAGCGCTTCAATCATGCAGGTCAAGCACGCCGCGCGTCCTCATTCACGCCTCATTCAGCGTCTTTACGATGCTTTTCATGGCGCCGCGATACACGAACGCGGGCCGATTCCAACAAGGCATCGTCCGATCTGAGGAGAAAAAATGAACAAGTCGACTATCGCGGTCTGCGCACTGGCCGTCGCCTGCACAGTGGGAATGAGCGGGTGCGCGTCGATGGGCAGTTCCGCCGACGTCTACAACAGCATGCAGACCCAGCACGAAGAGACCGTCCGCATGGCGACCGTCGAGAGCGTGCGCGGCGTGACGATCGAAAACAACAACGGGCAGTCGAGCCCGTTGGGCGCGCTCGGCGGCGGCCTGCTCGGCGCGGTTGCGGGCAGCGCGGTCGGGAGCGGGCACGGCTCGCTGCTCGCCGGTGTGATCGGCGGCATTGCGGGCGCGGTCGCGGGCGATCAGGTCCAGGATCATCTCGAACGGCAGAAGGGCCTCGAAATCACCGTGCGCCTCGACAATGGCGATCTGCGCGCAATCACTCAAGCCGCCGATGGTCAGATGTTCTACGCCGGCCAGCGCGTGCGTCTGCTGTCGAGCGGCGGCATCACGCGGGTGACAGCCTGAAGGCACTTCGCCGCGACGCTCGACGATGAGCGTCGCGCAGCGCTTCGGCGCGTCGATGATGCGTAGTTTCGCGGCAGGCGGCGCTAGTCCCGACGATAAATCGATGCCCGCACGCCGCTCTTCGCCCGCCCCCAGATTTCCTCGTCCGTAAGCGTCGTCTCGATCAGTTCGACGGGCGCTTCGCCGTCTCGAATGACCGCGACGCGAAAGCCATCGATCGGTTCGTAAGGGCCGAGCAGAACTGTCCTGCCTTCGATCGCCTTCGCCAGATCGCTTACCTTGAACGCCGCGTGCGGCGCCACGCGCATCAGCTCGGGCAGCGAACTGCCTTCCTCGAAGCGGTGATACTGCACGCGCATGAGTCCGCACTCGGCATCGCTCGTATACATGCGGAACTGCGCGCTGTAGCGTTCGCCTTCGCGCGGCTCGTGCGTCGGGATGCCCAGGTGATGGAACTCGAAGGTGACGCCGTCTCGGGTGAACATCGGGTGCTCCAGCGGTGTTCGGTTCAGTATGCGCCGGCTATCGGCAGGAGCAGATAGGGCAGGAGGTCTTCGTAGCGCATCGGTTCGGGCGAGGCGGTTGCGTCGGCGGTCGCGCTATCGGGCGTTGCGGCGCGCTCCGTGTCCCCGGCGATCAGCGATGCGGCGGCGATGGGCGTCGGTTCGATCTTCATCTTTCCCTCCTCTCGTGCAGCGTGTGAGGGAAGTCTGATCGGGGAAAATTAGCCGATCGTGAGGATGCGTTTCAGCGGCCAGCCGCGCACGAGACCTCCTGAATCACGCGTCCCCATTGAGCCAGTTTTCGACGCTCACACCGGGATAGTTCTCGAAATCCTTGACGTTGTTCGTCACGATCGGCACGCCCAGCGCGACCGCGTGAGCGGCGATCAGCTTGTCCAGCGCGCCCCGGTTGCGCTCCGGCGAAGCGTGGCGGATCGGACCATAGGCGGCCGCAGCGTCCTCCCCGAACGGCGCGACCTCGATCAACTCGACGAGCGACGCCAGATTGGCGCGCTCGCGTTCCGGCCGCGCGCTCATCGCGACGCCGAATTGCAGTTCGGCGTACGTGATCGACGACATGACCACGTCGCCGACGTAGCATTGCGCAAAGCGCCGGGCGACCTGTTCGGGCTGGTGCTTCATCAGATAGATGCACATGTTGGTGTCGAGAAGATAGCGCGGCATCAGAAGAACTCCCGATCGTCCTGTTCCGGCTCGTTGCGTCCCGACGCCATGAAATCGGAATCGAAGCGTTTGAAGCGGTCGAGCGCACCGGCGAGCGAGCGTCGCACCGGATGAATGCGTAGTTCGTCGCCCACGCGTTCGATCTCGACTTCGGTCTCCGTGTCCGGATAGGCGAGTTCGGCGGGAATGCGGATGGCTTGTGAGTTGCCGTTGCGGAAAATTCGGGTGATGGGCATGATGACTTCCTGTGTGTACCTACGTGTGTACTCTAGCAGAAGTCCATTGGAAGCGGCGAGATTCAGCATGCGTTTTCTCCTAATTGCAGAATGTCAGGGTTCCTTACGGGTTACAGGCTCATGGTGCCTGTCCGGACGGGGTCGAAATAGCTGGCCGAATGGCTAACGCTCACGTCTCGTCGAAACGCCGGATCATCATCTTCGGCGCGTTCGATCGCCACAATTTCGGCGACATGCTGTTCGCGCATGTCGTCGTGCGATTGCTTGCGGAGCGTTCGGCGGACATCGAACCGGTGTTCGCGGGATGCGCGCAGCGCGACTTGCGCGCGTATGGCGGTCATGCGGTCGCCGCTTTGTCGGCGCACGGGCGAGACGAGCCGGTCGCCCTGATCCATGCGGGCGGCGAACTGCTGACGTGCGACGCGTGGGAAGCCGCCGTCATGCTGACGAAGCCCGAGGACGCTCAAGCCTGCATCGCCCGATACGGCGCTCACGCCGACGCCCGAAACGCATGGGCGCGCGCCGCGCTCGGAACGTACGCGCTGGCGCCTTACGTGATCGGCCGCGAGACGTTTCCACACGCGCAGTCGATCTGCTTCAACGCGATCGGCGGCGCGGCGCTGGATTCACGTGATGCCGCCCTGCGCGAAGAGGTGCTCACCAAACTGCGAACCGCCGACTTCATCAGCGTGAGAGACACACAAACACAAGCCACGCTGAAGCGCGCGGGAATCGACGCTCCAATCGTCCCCGATCCGGCGACGCTGACCGCCGAACTCTTCGACGCGCGCATCCGGACGCATGACGATGCCCGTCGCGGCTATCTCGCCGTCCAGTTCAGCGCGGATTTCGGCGACGACACCACGCTCTCGCGCATCGGGCAGCAACTGGATCGGCTGGGAGAATCGACCGGCCTCGGCATCGCGCTGTTCCGCGCGGGCGCGGCGCCATGGCACGACGACATCGCGGTCTACGAGCGCATGGCCGCGCGCATGCGCCACGCAACGGTGCGGATCGTCGGTTCGCTGAACATCTGGGACATCTGCGCGCTGATCGCGAACAGCGCGGGATTCGCGGGCAGCAGTCTGCACGGCCGGATCGTCGCGATGGCGTATGGTTTGCCGCGCGTGACGCTCCAGCACGCGGATTCGGTCAAGCAGCACGCGTATGTGTCGACGTGGGAGATCGCGGGCGCGCCGGGCGTCGTGTCCATCGGCGAATTGCACGCGGCGATGCGCGAAGCGCTGGCGATGAATCGCGCCGCGCTGCACGAAACCGCGCGGGCGCTCGCGCAAGCGTATCGCGCCGGATTCGAGCCGATTGCCCGATCCGCGCTTCGGTCATGAAGCCGCGAACGTCAGATAAGCCTTGACCGCCGGCGCCCGCTCGAAACGCCGATACACCATCGCCACTTCCGAAGGCACCGCCTTGCCCGCGATCTCCCGATACGCCACGCCCGGCACCGTCACGCACTGCGCGAGCGAGCGCGGCACGACGGCGACATCGCCGCCCAGCGAAACGTGCGCCAGCACGTCCGCGAGCGTGCCCGGCTGCGCGACGACGCGCGCCGTGAAGCGCCCGCGCCGGGCCACGTCGAGCGTGCCTGATTCCTGCTCCGGCACGACGAACGACTGATCGCGCAACTGCGTCGGCGCGATGACTTCCGACGCCGCCAGCGGCGAATCGGCGGGCAGCGCGACGATGAAGTCATCGCGATGCACCGTGCGCGCCTCGACGCCTTCGGGATACGGCACCGGCGGCCGCACATAAGCGATGTCGATGCGCCCTTCCATCAGCAGCGCGCCGGCCTCGCGCATCACGATTTCCTCGATGCCGATTTCCACCAGCGGATGACCCGCCCGAAAGCCGCGCACGGTCGCCTGCAGCACGCCCGAATACACCGCCGACCCGACATAGCCGATGACGATCTTCCCCAGTTCCCCACGCTCCGCGAGCGCCGCGCGTTCGGCTGCGCGCGCCAGATGATCGAGCGCGCTGACCGCTTCGCCGAGATAGGCCTCACCGGCGGCCGTCAGCGCAACCGAACGCTTGGTCCGATGAAACAGCCGCACGCCGAGCAGCCGCTCCGCTTCCTGAATCTGCTTGGTGAGCGCGGGCGGCGCGATGCCGAGTTCTTCCGCCGCGCGCGCGAAATGCAGATGCCGGGCGACGCTCAGAAAACAGCGCACGTGACGCAATTCGACGGGCATGTCCGTATTCCATATTTCGATAATTATTCAGCGATTCTATGTCAATGACGAGAAAGAGCGACGCCGCTAGCATCGACCAATCCGTTTCATCTTTCGCCGCGACGTCATGCCAAAGATCATCGATACATCCGAATCTCCCCGCTTCGTGCTGCTCACCGCGTCCGCGACGTGCGCGTTGATCACGCTCGACACCAACGTCGTCGCGGTGGCGCTGCCGTCCATCGCGCGCGATTTCCACGCCGGTTTCGCCGATGTCGAATGGGTCGTGAGCGCGTACATGGTCGCGTTTGCCGCGTGCCTGCTGCCCGCGGGCGCGCTCGCCGACCGCATCGGACGCAAGAGGATGCTGATCGCGGGCCTCGCCGCGTTCCTGCTCGCGTCGCTCGGGTGCGGGCTCGCGCCGTCGGCGCTGGCGTTGAATATCGCGCGCGCGGCGAAGGGCGTCGGGGCGGCGATGCTGCTGACATCGGCGCTCGCGATCATCGCCAACACCTTCCACGAAGGCGCGGCGCGCGCCCGCGCGTGGGCCGTGTGGGGCACGTGCATGGGCGTATCGACGACCATCGCGCCGCTCGTCGGCGGCGTCATCACGCAATGGGCCGGCTGGCGCTGGATCTTCCTGATGAACCTGCCGATCTGCGCGCTGCTCGCCGCGTGCGCCTGGCGCGGCATGCGCGAGTCGCGCAATCCCGAAGCGGGCGCGATCGATCTGGCGGGCAGCGTGCTGTTCGCCGCGTCGCTCGCGCTCGGCATCTGGGCGCTGATCGACGCCCAGGCCGACGGCTGGTCGGACTGGCGTACCATCGCGCGTCTGGCGGCGAGCGCGGCGCTCTTCGTCGTGTTCGTGCGCGTGCAGCGTTCACGCGCCCACGCGATGATCGATCTCGCGCTGTTTCGCCAGCCGCGCTTCGTCGCCGCCGTGCTCGCGATGTTCGGCTACGCCGCCTGCGCGCAGGTGATGATGACGTTCCTGCCGCTCTATCTGCAAAACGCGTTCGGTCTGCCGGCGGTGCGTGCGGGTATCGGCATGTTGCCGTTCGCCGTGGCGATGGTCGTCGGGCCGCATATCGGCGCGGCGCTGGGCAAACGCGTGCGGGGCATGACGCTGCTCACGCTCGGCCTCGCGACCATCGGCGTGGGCAATCTGCTGACGGCGCTGTTCGCGGGGATGTCGAATTACGCGCTGATCGCGCTCGGCATGATCGTCACGGGCCTCGGCGCCGGCGTGCTCAACGGCGACACGCAAAAAGCGATCATGGCGTGCGTGCCGACGAACCGCACCGGCATGGCTTCGGGCATCAGCACGACGACGCGCTTCACGGCGATCGTCACTTCGGTAGGCGTGCTGGGCGCGGTGCTGGCGACGCGCACGCACGTCGCGCTGACCGCGCACGCGTCGAGCCTGACCGATCCCGCCACCGTGCTCGATGCGACCTTCCTTTCGCGTCTGCTGGCCGGCGATCTCGCCCACGCGGGCGAAAGCCTGAGCGGGCCGGCAGGCGCGGCGATCGTGCGGATCGCGCGCGACAGCTTCGCCAGCGGTTTCGCGGCGTCGCTCGGCGTGGCGGGCGCGTGCGCGCTGACGATCGCGGCAGCGGTCTGGCTGCTCGCGGGCCGCACGCAAAGCGAAAGCGGCGTGAATGCATCGGGAAAGGCTGGCTCGGCATTGGCTGAATAGCGGGGTCTCGAGCTTCCGGGCGGATATCGGCCAAAGGTAGGATGGCGGCTTCGCCCGACGCCACGCAGATCCAGTCCAGATGAATAGCATTGCGAAACTCTTCAAGGTCGAAACGATCAATTCCAGCCGCACGGTGTTCGAGTTCATTCGGGCGCTCTGGCATCTGCGCTCGCTGCTCGTCATGTTGCTGATCGTGTTCTTCGCACTCTGCACAGCGATGTTCTGCCTTGGCGCGCCCGTCGACAGCGCCACGCGCGCGCCTGCATCCTTCGGCGAGACGCTCTATTTCTGCGGCGTGACCGCGCTCACCATCGGCTATGGCGATGTGGTCGCGACGACCGCCGTCGGGCGCGCATTGTCGATCTTGCTCGGCTTGTACGGCGTGCTCGTCACCGGCGTGACCACGGCGGTCGCCGTTTTCGCCGTCCAGCGCGCAGCCGGCCGCGCTGCCTGAGTCTTCCCCGAAGCGCTTCTTCTAAATCGATACAGCGGGTATACGCCTATTGGTGCATATCGCCACCGCCGATTACTGTATCGATACACTAAATCGATACAGTCCGCAGCGCGACGCGCGGCATCCAGGAGACACACCATGCATTTGATTTCCCGGCGACGCTTCCTTCAGACGGCCTCGGCGGCCTCGCTCGCGGCGGTCGGCGGCGGTTTGCCCACCTTCGCGAGCGCGCAGCCGGCGGTCACGTTGCGGCTTTCATCGTCGATGCCCGCCAACGAGAACGCCGCGCACTACGTCTGGTATCAGAATCTCGCGGCCAACCTGAAGGCGAGCGTCGGCGACCAGATTCGCATCGACTATTTCCCGAACAGCCAGCTCGGCAAGGAAAGCGATGTCGTGCAGCAGGTCAAGGTCGGCGCGGTCGACATGATGGTCACCGGCTCGTCGATCTGGGCGACCGTGCTGCCCGAGCTCGGCATGCTGGATCTCGGCTATGTGTTCGACAACTTCGATCACGTCGGCCGCGCGATGGACGGCAGCGTCGGCAAGTCCTTCGACGAGCTGCTGCAAAAGCGCGCGGGCTGTTCGGTGCTGACGTGGGGCTACTCGTTCGGCGCGCGCAACGTGTTCACGAAGAAGCCCGCGCATTCGCTCGCGGATATCAAGGGCGTCAAGCTGCGCGTGCTGCCGACGCCGGCCTTCATGGACACCTTCCGGCTGATGGGCGCGGTGCCGACGCCGATTCCCATCGGCGAGCTGTACATGGCCGCGCAGACAGGCGTGGTCGACGGCTTCGAGCACGATTGCGCGACCGTGCTCGCGAGCAAGTACGACGAAGTGGTGAAGTCGTGCTGGCAGACGAACCACGTGTTCAGCCCGCTCGTCGTCGTGATGGGCCGCCGCGCGCTCGCGAAGATTCCGGAGAACCTGCGCCCCGCGTTCCAGAAGGCCGCGCAGGACGCGACCGCGAAGCAGCGCATCGCCGCGATCCAGACCGCCGCGAGCGCCGAGCAGGAACTGAAGAAGCGCGGCATGACCTTCTTCCCGATGTCGCCGGCCGATCGCGACACCGCCCGCCGCGAGATGCAGTCGCAGTTGTACGCGAGCTTCTCGAAGCAATATCCGGCGACCGCGCCGCTCTTCACGGCCATCGCCGCCGCACGAGGCTAAGACCATGACCAGCTATTCCGCGACGCCCGGACCGGAGGCGCAACTCTCCGCCGCGCCCGGCTTCGGCCGCGAAACTGCGCTCGCACGCGGGCTCGCCGCCCTCATGCACTGGATCGAATATCTATGCGCGGCCGTGCTCGCCGCCGATGTGATCGTGGTGTTCGTCTCGGTCGTCTACCGATACTTCCTGCACGATCCCGTCGACTGGGCCGAGGAAGTCGCCCGCGCGCTGATGATCGTGCTCGTGTTCTTCGGCGCGGCGACCGTGCTCGGACGCAGCCAGCACGTCGGCGTCGATCTGTTTCGCGGCGCGCTGCCGAAAAGCTGGCAGCCCGCGCTCGTGCATGCGGGGCACTGGATCATCGCGGGCGTCGCGGGGAATCTGTGCGTGTCGTCGTGCCTGCTGCTCGTCGATTCATACGGACAGATGACGCCGAGCGGCCTGCCCGCGTGGATCAACGTCTATCCGCTCGTCGCGGGCGGCGTGTTCATGACGGTGTTCGCGCTCGCCAACGCGCTCAACGGGCCGCGCAAGACCGTGCTCGGCACGCTGGCCGGCTGCGCGTTGCTGGCGGCGGCGCTATTCGCGTGGAACGCCTTCGTTCCGGCGCACGCCGTGAAGCCGGGCGTTCTGCTCGCGGCGGGCTTCGTCGGCGGCCTCGCGCTCGGCGTGCCGATCGGCTTCGTGCTCGCGTTCTCGGCGCTGCTGTATTTCCTCGCCGAACCATCCCTGCCGATACTCGTCTACTCGCAGCAAGTGATGGCCGGCACCGACCACTTCGTGCTGCTCGCGATTCCGTTCTTCGTGCTCGCCGGTTTGCTGATGGAAGGCAACGGCATGTCGTCGCGGCTGATCGAACTGCTGCTGCGCATGTTCGGACGCGTGCGCGGCGGCCTCGGCCTCATCACGATCATGGCGACGGCGTTCTTCTCCGGCGTGTCCGGCTCGAAGCTCGCGGATATCGCCGCGGTCGGCGGCGTCGTGATGCCGGCCGTGCGGCAGAGCAAGGAAGACCCGAACGAAGCGGCGGCGCTGCTCGCGTGCAGCGCGGTGATGGCGGAAACCATTCCGCCGTGCGTGAACATGATCATCATGGGCTTCGTCGCGAATATCTCGATCGCCGGGCTGTTCCTCGCGGGCGTCGTGCCGGCGGCGGTGCTGGCGATCGCGCTTGCGATCGTCGCGGTGATCTATGGGCGGCGCATCAATATCGCCGATGCGCTGACCCATCCGCGCGCCTGGCTGCCGTTGCTCGGCGGCGCGCTCGTCGCCCTCGTGATGATCGCGATGATCGGCAAGGGCGTGACCTCGGGCACCGCGACATCGACGGAAGTGTCCGCGTTCGCGGTCGTCTATGCGCTCGTGGTCGGCTGGCTCGCGTTCCGCGAACTCACGCCGAAGTCGGTGGCGCGCGTGTTCGTGCGCTCGGCGTCGATGGCGAGCGGCATTCTGTTCATCGTCGCGGCGGCGTCGAGCGTGTCGTTCGCGCTGACGATCGAGCAGATTCCCGCGCTCGTCTCCGACGCGATGATCGCCTTCGCGCACCAGTACGGCCCGACCATGTTCCTGCTGCTCTCCGTGCTCATCATGATCGTGTTCGGCGCGGTGCTCGAAGGCGCGCCCGCGCTGATCATCTTCGGGCCGCTGCTCACGCCGATCGCCACGCAGCTCGGCATCAATCCGCTGCACTTCGGCACGGTCATCGTCGTCGCGATGGGGCTCGGATTGTTCGCGCCGCCAGTCGGCCTCGGACTTTTCGCGACCTGCGCGATCACCGGCACCGACATGAAAGCCGTCGCGCGTCCGATGCTGAAATATCTGGTGGTGCTGTGCATCGCGCTTGTGGTACTCATTCTGGTGCCCTCGTTTTCCTTGTGGCTGCCGACCCGGCTCGGCCTGTAGCCGGCAGTAGAACTTCGTTATGAGCACCATTCAGGACGTCGCCCGCCACGCCGGGGTTTCCGTCAGCACTGTTTCCAACGTGCTCAACGGCCGCACGGATCAGATGCGCCAGGACACGCTCGCGCGCGTGCAGGCCGCGATGAGCGCGCTGCAATATCGCCCGAGCACGCTCGCGCGGCAGTTGAAGACCGGCCAGACGCCGCTCGTCGGGCTGCTCGTGCCGTCGATCGCGAATCCGATGTACGGCTATATCGCCCGCGAAGTCGAGACGTATGCGCAGGAGCGCTATGGGTATCGCGTGCTGATCGGCAATACGTATCGCGATCCGGCGAAAGAGGCGTCGTTTTTCGAGGATCTGCTGTCGCACGGCGTGCGGCGCGTGATCGTGATTTCCTCGCTCGCCGATGAACGCCACCTCGAAACGGCAGCCGAGCGCGGCATGGTCGTCGTGAGCTATGACCGCCGCGCGAACGAAGGCGAGACGACGCGCATCGATCACGTTACGCCGGACAACTTCGAGGCGGCGCGGCTCGCGACGCGGCATCTGATCGCGCGTGGCCACACGCGGCTCGGTTACGCGACGCTCGCGGGCATGACGCTGTCGCGCCGCGACAAGATTCGCGGCTTTCTCGCGGCGGCGGAGGAAGCGGGTTTGTCGGACAGCGCGCGCGTGCTCGACAGCGGCCCGGTCAACGAATACGGCGATTCGATGATCGCGGAGAACGGCCGCGCGCTCGCGCGGCAACTCGCGAGCGACGCGCTCCGGCCGACCGGCATCGTCGCCGTGAACGATCTGATGGCGCTCGGCCTGATGGCGGGCTTGCGCGAATCGGGCTTGCGCGTGCCGCAGGATATGTCGGTGGTCGGCATGGACGGGCATTTTCTCGCGGCGATTTCAAACCCCGCGCTCACGACCGTGCAGCTTCCCGTTCCGGCGATGGCCGCCGCGATGGTCGAACGCGCGATGCGACAGAACGACGAAGCACCGCTCGATTCCGGGCAGGCGCTTTTCACCGATATCACGCTGGTCGAACGCGAATCCGTTGCAGCGCCGGCGTGAGCAAAGCAATACAGGACCAGGACATGAACAAGGTATTCGTCAGCCATCCACGGCACATGCTGGACCATTACTTCGGCGCACGCGCGGCCGATGCGTTGCGTGCCGTCGCCGACGTCGCGTTCAACCCCGAATGCCGCGAACTGACGACGGACGAACTGGCCGTCGCCGCGAGCGACGCGGACGTGATCATCGGCTACCGGCAGACGCCCGCGCCGCGCGCGCTGTTCGCCGCGCTGCCGAAGCTCGCGGCGTTCGTGCGCTGCGCGGTGGATATCCGCACCATCGATGTCGACGCCGCGAGCGAGCACGGCGTGCTCGTGACGCAGGCGAGCGCGGGCTTCGTGCCGGCGGTGGCCGAATGGGTGATCGGCGCGATGCTCGATCTGGGCCGCGCGACGACCTTCCAGGCCGAGGCGTACCACCAGCGCGGCGCGCCCGCGCCGAAGATGGGCCGCGAGTTGCGCGGCAGCACGCTCGGCGTGATCGGCTACGGGCAGATTTCGCGTTATCTGTGCGATCTGGCGCTGGCGTTCGGCATGCGGATCGTCGTGTCCGATCCTTTCGCGTTGATCGACGACCCGCGCGTGCATCAGCGCGATCTCGGCACGCTGCTGGCCGAAGCCGATTTCGTCGTGTGCCTCGCGCCCGCGAACGCGCAAACGCACGATCTGATGAACGCGACGACCATCGGCGCCATGAAGCCGGGCGCGTACTTCATCAACGCGGCGCGCGGCGAACTTGTCAACGACGCCGCATTGCTCGCCGCGCTCGATCGCGGTCATCTCGCCGGCTGCGCGCTCGACGTGGGCCGCGCGCCGGACCAGATGCCGTCGCCCGCGCTCGCGCAGCATCCGCGCGTGATCGCGACGCCGCATGTCGGCGGCCTCACGCCCGCTGCGATCGAGCATCAGTCGATGGAAACCGTCGCGCAGACGGAAGCGCTGTTTCAGGGCCGCACGCCGCAGGGCGCGGTGAATGCGCCGCGCGCGTTTCGCGTTGCGCGCTTCGCTATCCCGGCCCACACGCAATGATGAAGCTCCCGACCGGCGCGTGCGATTGCCACATCCACATTTACGAGGACGGCTATCCGCTCGCGCCCAGCGCCACGTTCGTTCCGCCGCCCGCGCCCGCCGACGCGTACCGCGACGTGCAGCGCGCGCTGGGTTTGTCGCGTGTGATCGTCGTGCAGCCGACGGGCTACGGCTTCGACAACCGCTGCACGCTCGATGCGATCGAGAAGCTGGGCGAGGGCGCGCGCGGCATCGCGGTCGTGCCGCCCGATATCAGCGATGCCGAACTCCAACGCCTGCACGAAGCCGGCATTCGCGGCGTGCGCTTCATGATGCTGCCGGGCGGGCTGCTGCAATGGGACAGCCTGAACGATATCGCCGCGCGCATCGCGCCGTTCGGCTGGAACATCAACCTTCAGCTCGACGGTTGCACGCTGCCGCAACATGAGGCGATGCTCATGCGCCTGCCGGCGAAACTCGTGATCGATCATATCGGCAAATTTCTCGGCCCGGTGACCACCGATAGCGACGCGTTCGCTTCGCTGAGCCGCCTGCTCGACGGGCCGCGCTGCTGGGTGAAGCTGTCCGCGCCGTACGAAAGTTCGCGCATCGGCCCGCCCGGCTACGACGACATCGCGCCGCTCGCGCGCACGCTCGCCGCGCGGCATCCGGAACGCTCGCTGTGGGCGTCGAACTGGCCGCATCCGAACGTAAAGCCGACGCCCGCCGACGCCGATATGCTCGGCTGGATGGCGCGTTGCGTCGATGACGAGCCGACGATGCGCAGGATTCTCGTCGACAATCCCGCAGCGCTCTATTTCCAGGCGAGCTGACTCGCGCCGCGCCGCGTTCCGTCCTATCCTTCTTCTGGCGCCATGAAACGGAGCGGCAACGCCATGAATAGTCTGGAAGGAAAGATCGTCGCCGTCACGGGCGGCTTCGGCAGTCTGGGACTCGCGACGGCGCGCGCGCTCGCCGAACGTGGCGCGCGTGTCGCGCTGATCGGCCACGGAGCAGCGTCGGATGCATTGCCCGCGCCGCTCGCCGATGCGTGCATCGTCACCGGCATCGATCTGACGGATGCGAAGTCGGCGCAGCAAGCCATCGACAGCATCGTTCAGCGGATGGGCGGGCTGCATGCGCTCGTGAACGTGGCCGGCGCGTTCAGTTGGGAAACGATCGCGGACGGCAGCGTCGACACCTGGCAATCGATGTTCGACGTGAACGTGAAGACCGCGCTCAACGCGTCGAAGGCGGCGCTCGCGCCACTGAGCGCGAACGAAGGCGGGCGCATCGTCAATATCGGCGCGCTCGCGGCGATGAGAGCGGGGATGGGGATGGGCGCCTACGCGGCATCGAAGGCCGCGCTGCTGCGCCTGACCGAGGCGCTTGCCGAAGAGCTGAAGGACAAGGGCGTGACGGTGAACGCGCTGTTGCCGTCGATCATCGACACCGCGCCGAATCGCCGCGACATGCCCGACGCCGATTTCTCGCGCTGGGTGAAGCCGGAGCAACTCGGCGCGGTGATCGCGTTCCTGCTTTCGCCCGATGCGCAGTGCATCACGGGCGCGGCGATTCCGGTGAACGGGCGCGTCTGAAGGTCAGCGGGATCAGCGCGTCTGGGCCTTGAACGCTTCGCCCTGCATGCCCGCGCGATCCACGGCCGCGATGCGATTGCGGCCGTTGTCCTTCGCCTGATACAACTGCGCGTCGGTGAGATTGATGAACGTCGTCACGTCCATGCGCTCGCCCGGCACCACGGTGCCCACGCCGAAGCTCGCCGTCACTTGCTGATTGTGCGGCGAGCGCACGTGCGCGATGGCTTCATCGGCGATCAGTGCGCGGCAGCGCTCGGCGATGTGTATCGCGGCTTCGGCATCGGCGCCCGCGAGGATCAGCGCGAACTCCTCGCCGCCGAAGCGCCCGAGAAAGTGTTGCGGACCGGCCGCCTCGCCGAGCACGCGCGCGATGCGCTTCAGGCATTCGTCGCCCTGGACGTGGCCGTAGTAATCGTTGTACGACTTGAAGAAGTCGATATCGATCATGATGAGCGACAGCGGCTTGTCCGCTTGCTTCGCGACGTCCCACTCGCGCGCCATCACGTCGTCGAAGCGACGGCGGTTGCCGACGCCCGTCAGGCTGTCGCTGAACGACAGGCGCTCCAGTTCCTGCTGCAACTGCGCGAGCTTTTCCTCGGTGCGCTTGCGTTCGCTGATGTCGAACATGAAGCCGATCAGCGCTTCGACCTCGCCTTGCTCGTTGCGCTCGACGTGCACGACGTCGCGCAGCCACACGTAACCGCCGTCGCGGGTGAGCGCGCGGTAGTCCGCTTCGTGGTCCGTTCCTGCTTTCGATTGCGACACGCAGAAGCTGACCACCGCTTCGCGATCGTCCGGATGCATGCGTTCGGCCCAGTCGTGCACGGTTTTCCACGACGAAGGCGCCCAGCCGAGCAGCGCCTCGATCTGCGGTCCGATGTAGGCGAATTCCATCGTCGCCCAGTCGATCTTCCAGGGAATCGCCTTGGTCGATTCGAGCAGCGTGCGGTAGACGGCGTGATCGTCCTCGCCGAGCGCGCGCTCCGGTGGGGCGAGGGTGTCTTCGTGCCGCAGGAAAGCGGCCTTGAGGGTGCTTTCGGATGGGTCGCGATTCATCGTATCGGGTGGCGAGGTCTGGTTGACGGTTGCGTGTGTTAACGGCGGCGCGGGGGGCGTTCTGAAGGGAGAGGCTTTTTTGTCAGCGGCTCGCAATGTCTACGCGATGCTGTCGCCTGATGAACTATCGAGAAAGGGGCAAGAATCGGCTGTTTTCACGGGTTTGATGGACGGTCGCCCAAACTACCATGCAATATGCGCGACCCTTGGAAGACCTTAGAGAATGAACGTAACAACTTCAGACGACTTTATTGGAGTCTCGGCGGATCATCCGTGGGCAAAGCACTTCATCGTGCTGGCATATCGAGACGGCGCGTTCTCTCTGATTCCCAATAACTTCTTCAAGGATTGGCTCGACGAAGAGGCGAAGGTAGGAACGTTTTCCATCGGCAGATGTTCAGGCCTGGGCGTCGGCTCGATCGCCAAGTATGACGCCGGCGTTCAGAAACTGAATATCGGGAAGTTCGTTGCGGGCGGTCTCCGGTTGCGCTTTCTGCTGAACGGTCAGCACGAGATGAGGACCATCTCGACCGCGATGTTCAGCGTATATGGCGACGGGTTACGAAACGTTGCGCCGCCGCAGTATGCCGACACGGTCATTCACAACGATGTGTGGATCGGCGACGAGGCGATGTTTCTTGGCGGCAGCACCGTGGAGAACGGATGCGTAATCGGCGCACGTACCGTCGTACCGCCCAATTTTCGAAGCGAACCGTATGGAATTTATGTCGGTTCTCCCGCGCGTCTCGTCAAGTTTCGATTCTCCGAGAAAGTGCGCGAGAGCCTTCTCGAATTGGCATGGTGGGATATGCCACTGAAATGGATCAAGGAGAACAATGACGCGTTTCTCGCCGATCTGACCAGCGATGAGGGACGCGCACTGGAAATGCTGGCTGAACTGAAGCGCGCCAAGCGCCTGTCACTGGAAGAGAAGCAGCAGCACACAGCCGCTATCGACTAGCCGAAAGCATCGTCCCACGACACCCCGACGCGAGGCATCGGCAAGCATAAAGCCGCTTGAGCGCCGCGGTGCGCCGGCCCTCGACGGTCAGCCGGTAATCGATGAACAACTCCTGCCCCTTTCCGATCGGCCGGATCGCGCGGATGAATACGCGCTCGCCGTCCTGTTCCGCTTCGCAATTCGGCGCGCAACTGTGATTCAGCCAGCGCGCGGAATTGCCGCCGCGCGCGCCGTCGATCACGCTGCCGTCATCCAGTCCGAAGAGAAACGTGTGGCCGTCCTCCGCGCCCGATTTCGCGTGGATGCGCTGCGCCTCTTTCCACGAGAGCCGCAGACCTTTGTATTCGAGCAGCAATGTGCCGGTTGGCAGATCGGCGAGAGCAAAGACGCCCCGGCCATGAACGGGCGAAGTCCGGACAGTGATTCGACGCATGGTGTGGCGGTTCGCAGTGTGGAGGTTGGATATTTGGTGGAAGGCGTGCGCATCGTTATGATGTGGCCGTCATAAATCGCTGTCACGTCCATGCCCGCAGTTTCCCCCCGCAAGAGCAGGAAGCGCAAGCCGTCACGCGGCTCGCTTGCGCGATATCGCAACCGGATCGTCGAAGTACTCGGGGAGGCGCGCGGCCAGCGCGTGATGATACGGTCGATTCACGACGACGGCGTGGAACGCCGCACCGCCGTGAAGTGGGTCAATCTGCTGCCGCTGGAGACCGAGTTGTTCTAGCGGACGCTCAGTCCCGCAACAATCCCCGCGCCTGTTCGAGCAACGCGGCCGCGGCGAGCATTTCCTTTCTGCCGGCCATCGTCAGCGCGGCGATCGCGGTGTCCTTGAACAGCTCATCGTTGGACGTGACCCGCGCGCCAGCGTCACCGACACGCCCCTGACGCAGCCGGAAAAACGCCACCATCTCGAACGCCTGCGCGCGTAGCGCCTCGCTCGACGCGGCCGCGACCAGTTCCGCCGCGCCGGTCAACTGGGCGAGCGCGCCGTCAAAATCTGCACGTTCCATCGTCGTCTCCCAAATCTGGTTCACACTATCGCATCTGACCACAACGCGAAACAACGAACGGAGACGATGCATGGCAGTCAACGAAGCGGTAATGGCATTGCGTGAAGCGCTCGGCGCGCAGGTCGTGGCGCTGCCTGATGAATTCGGCGACAGGCGCGTCGTGGACTGGAGCGGTCTGCCCGGCGCGACGCCGCTCGCGATCATCCGCGCGCGCACCACCGATGATGTCGCGAAAGCGCTCGCGATCTGCTCGAAGCACAGGCAACCGGTCGTCACGCAAGGCGGTCTCACGGGCCTCGTCGGCGGTGCGAACGCGCTCGGCGGCGAAGTGGCGCTGAGTCTCGAGCGCATGAACCGCATCATCGAAATCGATGAAATCTCCGCGACCATGACCGTCGAAGCCGGCACGCCGCTGCAAGTAGTTCAGGAGGCGGCGAGCGCGGCGGGCTTCTACTTTCCGCTCGATCTCGGCGCGCGCGGCAGTTGCTCGATCGGCGGCAATCTCGCAACGAACGCGGGCGGCAACCGCGTCATCAAGTACGGCATGATGCGCGATCAGGTGCTTGGCGTCGAAGCGGTGCTGGCGAGCGGCGAGATCGTCGGCGGACTGAACAAGATGATCAAGAACAACAGCGGCTATGATTTGCGGCATCTGTTGATCGGCAGCGAAGGCACGCTCGCAGTGATCACGCGCGTCGTGTTGCGCTTGCGCCCGAAGCCAACCGCGATCGCCACCGCATGGTGCGGCCTGCCGGATTTCGCGGCCGTCACCACGCTGCTCACGCGCGCGCAGGCGGGACTCGCGCCGGGCGTGTCCGCGTTCGAAGTGATGTGGGCGGGCTATCACGACACCGTCATCGCGAATCTGAAGAATCTGCGCGCGCCGCTCGCCGATGCGCATCCGTTCTACGTGCTGCTGGAAAGCGTCGGCACCGATCCCGCGCGGCACGGCGAAGCCTTCGAGGAGTTTCTCGGCGGCATGCTCGAAGCAGGCATCGTGACCGATGCGGCGATCGCATCGAACGAGGCGCACGCGCGTGATTTCTGGGCGATCCGCGATGCGCCCGGCGAATACGATCGCTTCATTCCGAACCACGCGGCGTATGACGTGAGCTTTTCCATCGCGCAGGTCGGCGATGCGGCCGCGCAATGCGAGGCGCGTCTGCGCGCGCGCTGGCCCGACGCGATCGTGATGACCTACGGCCATCTGGGCGACGGCAATATTCACATCGTCGTGGATATTCCGGGCAGAGGAAAGCAGGACCACGACGATGTCGACGCCGTCGTCTACGACGTCACGCGCGCGTTCGAAGGCTCGATTTCGGCGGAGCACGGCATCGGCCTGAAAAAGCGCGCGTATCTGCATCTCGCGCGCCGTGAAGCCGATATCGCGTCGATGCGCGCGATCAAGGCGGCGCTCGATCCGCACGGCTTGCTCAATCCGGGGAAGGTGTTCTAGCCGCGCTCGTGCGAATGCCGGTGATGGATGTCCGGAAAGTGCGCGTGCGTATGCGTGATCGGCAGATGCACGTGCGGATGCGTATGCGGTTCGTCGCCGGCATACGGAAAGTCGTGCGCGTGCCGATGATGCTCGTCATGCACATGCCGATGCACATGCTCCAGCCGCTCGTGCGTGTGCGCGTGTTCGTGCCGCTCGCGCGCGTGCAGCCACACGCCGAGCGCCATCAGCGCGGCGGCGATCCAGAACGCCGCGCCCGGCGCGTGCGGCCACATCACGAGCGAGAGCGCGACGCCGAACACGGGCGCGACCGAGAAATACGCGCCCGTGCGCGCGGTGCCGAGATGGCGCAGCGCGATCACGAATAGCACGAGACTCACGCCATAGCCGCCGAAGCCCGTCGTCATCGCGCCGATGATGATATGCGGCGCGGGCAGACGCGCGCCCATCGCGAGCGCGATACCGAGATTCACCGCCCCGGCGACGAGTCCTTTTGCGCACGCGATCAGGGTGGCGTCGGCGCTCGAGATCCTGCGCGTCAGATTGTTGTCGATGGCCCAGCAGAGACACGCCAGCGCGATCAGCAGCGCACCCGCCGATACGCCGCTCGGGCCAGGTTCCCACGCCAGCACGACGCCGCCCGCGACGATCGCGGCCATGCCGAGAAACACCGGCAGATCGACGTTCTCGCGAAACACGATCCACGCGATCGCCGCCGTCAACACGCCTTCCAAATTGAGCAGGAGCGCGCTCGTCGCGGCGGGCGTGGTCGTCAGGCCGAGCATCAGCAGCGCCGGTCCGGCGACGCCGCCGAACGCGATCGCGCCGAGCAGCCAGGCCAGTTCCCGTGCGCCCACGCCTTTGTCCTTCTCCCGCCAGAACCGGCGGCCGAGCAGCACCGCGCCGAGGCCTATGCCGCTGCCGAGATAGAACAGGCCCGCGACCATGAACGGCGGCATCGGGCCGAGCAGCGCTTTCGCGATCGGCGTGGCCGCGCCGAACAGCGCGGCGGCGCCGAGCGCAGTGAGGATCGCGGTGAAACGGCTTTGCATCTCGCGGCCTTTGAATGTGCGATGACGTCTGGAAGTGTAGTCCGCGCCGATTGATCCGACGTTACGCGCGCCCCGTTCTCATTCTTCGCTCATTTTCGACGCGCAGAATGCCCTCCATCGAAAGACAACAGCAACCCAGGAGACGAGAAATGAAAGCGATCAGATACGCGATAGTGGCAGCCAAACTGACCTTCGGTCTGGCGACGGTGGCGCAGGCGCATCCGTTCATCGGCGTGGGCATCATCGGCGGCCCGGAGTTTCCGGTCGCCTCCAGCGCGCAGAGCGCGCCGCCGCTGCCGGTCTATGCCCGCGCGACGGATTCCGGCCCCGCGCCGCTGCCGCTCGACGCGCCGCCGGTGCGGTACGCGCAGCCGGCCATCGGCAATATCGCGTCGATCATGGGGCACGCGAATGCCCAGAGCGGTGTGTGACGATGCTAATCGCGCTCACATCGACGCGAAAAGGATTCGTTTGTGCCGTCGCGCGTGCAGCGTTAGCCTGATCGCATGACAAAAACCATCGACTACGCCGCAATCGCCGACGCCGCGCGCGACGGCTACATGAACCGCGTCATCGCGAACGTGAACGATCACGACATCCACATCAGCGTGATGGACGCGCCTTTCCAGTGGCACTTCCATCCGAATTCCGACGAGACTTTCGTGTCGGTGGAAGGCACGTTGATCATCGAGTTCGAGGACGGCGCCGTCGAATTGCGCGCGGGACAATTGCTGACCGTGCCCGCGGGCAAACTCCACTGCACGCGGCCGGGCGGCGCGCGATCGGTCAACCTGACCATCGAGAAAACGGACACCGAAACGGTGTTCTGCGACGCGCCGAACTAGCGCGCCGCGCGCGTTTCCAGATGTTCCACGAGACGCTGCGCCGCAGGCTGCAACGAATCGAAATCCCTGAAGCACACGACGAAGCGGCGTTTCGCGAAGGCATCCGATAGCGGCACGGCTTCGACACCTAGCGCCTGCCGGTAGGTTCCCGCCACTTCCATCGGCACGACGCTGATGCCCAGTCCCGCCGCGACGACGCGAAACGCCGCGTCGAAGCTCGACACGATCACGCGATACGACATCGTCTTGCCGGCCTGCGCCGCCGCGCGCTGCAACATGGTGTGCACGGCGGTCGCCGGCGGCAGTCCGACGTGCTCGAACGCCAGCGATTCCTCGAAGCTCACCGTGTGCCGCCGCGCGAACGGATGATCGGCGGGCACCGCGAGCGCGAGCTGATCGTGCCGATAAGCGCGATGCTGCAAGCCGCGCAGATCGACGCTGTCCCAGCACACGCCCACCGACGCCACGCCTTCGCGCAGTTGCCGCACGAGATCGTGCGACAGGCGCTCTTCCACGTCGACCTTGATGTTCTGATTCGCGGGCTCGCGCATGAACGACGCGATATCGTCGAGCAGCGCTTCCGCAATCGCCGATGCCGACGCGCATATGCTCACGCGCCCCATCAGACCGCCGCCGAACGCGGCGACATCGTTGGCGATGCGCTCCATCGTGAAAAGCACGCTGCGCGCGTGCTCCAGCAGCGCCATGCCTGCGGGCGTCGGTTCGACACCGCGTCGCGAGCGCGACAGAAGCGGCACGCCGAGCGACGTCTCAAGCTGCGCGATGCGCTTGCTGATTGCCGAAGGCTCGATATGCGATTCCTGCGCCGCGCGCGCGATGTTCTGGTGCTCGCAAACTGTCACGAATAGACGCAGCGTTTTCAGGTCGATGTCGCGCATGGCAGGGCGGTTTCCTCTGACGTTCCGAACGGGAAGCATGAACCTTCCAAAATACCGCTTTAATGGCATTTACGGAATCTCTAAAGTCGAGTCCATACACACAAAAGACCCGGAGACAAAGCCATGCCCGCGTTCCCCCAGCGCGCCGTGATCCGCGAAGTCGGCTTGCGCGACGGCCTGCAAAGCATTCGAACGCTCTTGCCGACCGCTCGCAAGATCGAATGGATCGGCGACGCCTACGCCGCCGGCCAGCGCGAAATCGAAGTCGGCTCGTTCGTGCCCGCGCGCCTTCTGCCGCAACTTGCCGATACCGCCGAACTCGTCGCCTACGCGAAGACGCTGCCGGGACTTTTCGTATCCGTGCTCGTGCCGAATTTCAAGGGCGCGGAGCGCGCCATCGAAACACACGCCGATCTGATGCTCGTGCCGCTTTCCGCGAGCCGCGCGCACAGTCTCGCGAATCTGCGCAAGACGCCGGAAGAAGTCGTCGACGAAGTGGCGCGCATGCGTGCCGCGCGCGACGCGTCGGGCGCGAAGACGCTGATCGAAGGCGGCATCGGCACGGCGTTCGGCTGCACGATCCAGGGCCACGTCGATCACGCCGATGTGCTGCGCTACATGCAGGCGCTGCTCGATGCCGGCGCGGACCGTGTGAGCATCGCCGATACGGTCGGTTACGCCGGTCCGCGCGCCGTGCGCGATCTCTTCGAGAAGGCGCACGCCATCGCGGGCGAGCGCTTGTGGTGCGGCCACTTTCACGACACGCGCGGACTCGCGCTCGCCAACGTCTGCGCCGCGCTCGAAACCGGCGTCGCGCGCTTCGATGCGACGCTCGCGGGCATCGGCGGCTGTCCGCATGCGCCGGGCGCGAGCGGCAATGCATCGAGCGAGGATCTCGCGTTCATGCTCGCCGACATGGGCATCGAAACCGGCATCGACATTCCAGCCTTGCTGACCCTGCGCGCGAAGCTCGCGCATTGGCTCGACGGCGAAACGCTGCGCGGCGCGCTCGCGCTCGCGGGCTTGCCGGTCACTTACGGATCGAACGCTGCAATCGCAGCCTGAGGACGATATGAACCATTCCACCCTGCCGCTCGAAGGCATTCGCGTGATCGAGTTCACGCATATGGTGATGGGCCCGACCTGCGGCATGATCCTCGCGGATCTCGGCGCGGAAGTCATCAAGATCGAACCGCCCGGCGGCGACAAGACGCGCAATCTGCCGGGACTCGGTATCGGCTTCTTTCGCTCGTTCAATCGCAACAAGAAGAGCGTCGTCATCGACATCAACACGGACGAGGGCCGCGAAGCCGCGATCGAACTGATCGGCGAATGCGACGTGCTGCTCGAAAATTTCCGCCCCGGCCTGATGGCGAAATTCGGGCTGGATTACGACACGCTATCGAAGCGGTATCCGAAACTCATCTACGTGTCGCACAAAGGCTTCCTTCCCGGCCCGTACGAAAAGCGTCTCGCGCTCGACGAAGTCGTGCAGATGATGGGCGGCCTCGCGTACATGACCGGTCCGGCGGGCCGGCCGCTGCGCGCCGGGACCTCGGTGAACGACATCATGGGCGGCATGTTCGGCGCGATCGGCGTGCTCGCCGCGCTGCGCGAACGCGATCTCACCGGACGCGGCCAGGAGGTGCAGAGCGCGCTGTTCGAGAACTGCGTGTTTCTTTCCTCGCAGCACATGCAGCAATACGCGATGACGCGTGAAGCGCCGCCGCCGATGCCTTCGCGCGTGTCGGCGTGGAGCGTGTACGACGTGTTCACGCTGGCCGGGGGCGAGCAGTTGTTCATCGGCGCGGTGAGCGACAAGCAGTTCGTCACGCTGTGCGATGTGCTCGAACGGTCCGACCTCGCGCAGGAACCCGGCTTCGCGACCAACGCGATGCGCGTCGCGGTGCGTCCGCATCTGCTGGAACGGCTCGGCGAGATCCTCGCGCATCATCGCGCGGACGAGCTCGCGCCGAAGCTCGAAGCGGCCGGTATTCCCTACGCGCCGATCATGCGCCCCGAGCAACTGCTCGACGATCCGCATCTGAAGGCGAGCGGCGGCCTCGTGCCGATGCAGACCGACGACGGCGGCACCACCGACGTCGTATTGCTGCCGCTCACGATGGGCGGCCGGCGCCCCGGCGTGCGGCAACCCCTCGCGCGCGTCGGCGAGCATACGGACGAAGTGCTGGGACGGCTCAAGAAGAACGTCACGGCATGAAGCATCGCGACGAGCGCATACAAAAAGCCAGCGCCATCGCCCACTCAGGAGACACAGCAATGCAGCCAACCTTCAGCGCGGTCGCCGAGCCGCTCGTTTCGCCCGACGTACGCGTCGCCTCGACACCCGGCGCGCAAATCTCCGCCCGCATGGATCGTTTGCCGATCACGCGGCATCTGTGGATGCTCGTGTTTCTGATCTCGCTCGGCGGCTTTTTCGAAATCTACGATCTGATCTTTACCGGCTATATCGCGCCGGGCATGGCGAAAAGCGGCCTGTTGCAGACGACCACGCATGCGTTCTTCGGCTTCACGGGCATCGCGGGCTTCATCGCGGCGACCTTCGCGGGGCTTTTCATCGGCACGTTCTTCTTCGGCTGGCTGCCGGACCGTTACGGGCGGCGCAGCGTGTTCACGTTCTCGCTGCTGTGGTACTCGGTCGGCTCGGCGATCATGGCCTTTCAGACGACGCCCGAAGGCGTGATCTTCTGGCGTTTCGTGACGGGCATCGGCGTGGGCATCGAGATCATCACCATCGACAGCTACGTGACCGAGCTGGTGCCGCAACACATGCGCGGCCGCGCGATGGCGTTCAACCAGATGGTGATGTTCGCCGCCGCGCCCGTCGCCGCGATCCTGTCTTACTGGCTCGTGCCGGAGACGGTCTTCGGTCTCGATGGATGGCGCGTGGTCGTGCTCGCCGGGTCGGTCGGCGCGGTCGTCGTGTGGTTCATCCGGCGCACGGTGCCCGAGAGCCCGCGATGGCTCGCCATGCACGGCAGGATCGAGGAAGGTGAGCGCGTGGTCGGCAACATCGAGCGCGTGGTCGAGCGCGAGTCGGGTGCGGCGCTGCCGCCGCCCGCGCCTGTCGTCGAGCAGCCGGCGCATCGGCGGGCGTCGCTTGGCGAGTTGTTCCATGCGCCGTATCGCTCGCGTCTGATCATGCTCATCGTGTTCAATTTCTGTCAGGCGATCGGCTATTACGGCTTCGCGAACTGGGTGCCGACCTTGCTGATCGGGCAAGGCATCACCGTGACGAAAAGTCTGCTGTATTCGTTCGTCATCGCGTTCGCGCTGCCAGTGGGACCGCTGCTCGCGATGCTCTATGCCGATCGCATCCAGCGCAAGTATCTGATCGTCGGCGGCGCGCTCGTCGTCATCGCGAGCGGCCTCGCATTCGGGCAGATGAAATCGCCCGCGGCGCTCATCACGTTCGGCGTGCTGATCTCGCTCGCGGGGCAAACCATCTCGGTCTGCTATCACGCGTATCAGACCGAACTCTTTCCGACGGCCGTGCGCTGCCGTGCGAGCGGCATCGTGTATTCGGCAAGCCGCGTGGGCGCGATGATGTCGGGCTTCATCATCGCGTTCCTGCTGAAGGACTTCGGCGTGCCGGGCGTGTTCATCGGCATCACGGTTTGCATGCTGCTGGTCGCGCTCGCGATCGGCCTGTTCGGGCCGAAGACCAACGGCTTGCGTCTCGAAGAACTCAATCACTGACCGGGAACGAGTTCTGCTGCTCGCGGCTCCAAGCGAGCGCCGTGTCGGCGGACTCGCGTGACGAGCGGCAGACTTGAACCCATGAACACGCAACTCAGTGAGCAGTGTAAATCGCGCCTGTACCGGTTGAAGTTCGAGACGCCTGAAGACGGCATCGCGTACATTTTGGCCGACAGCCGCGAAGCCGCCTGGCGCATGGGCAAGACGGTGATGGCGGTGCTTCACAGCATCGGCGTCCAGCATGTCGCGCTGAAGGACGTCCGCTCGTTCATCGAACTCGTGCGCGTGGGTGTGAGCGAGGATCACGACATGCGTATCTTCGAGATCGCGGTGAAAGACGGGCAGGTTCTGCAATGGGCCGACGCGCCGTACTTCCTCACCGACGACGCCTCGCTGCTCGGCAAATGGGCCGAACTACGCGCCGATCTGGCCGCGAACATCGTACGCGCGATGATGCGCCGCGCGCGATAGGACGCATTTCACGGGTACGCCTCATGCTAGTGCACGATCAGACGCCGTGCATCGATATGGTGTGTGATCTTGCGTCGTCCGAACCTGGCGGGGTGCCCAGATGATACGGTCGTATAACCACAAGGGTTACGTGCTCGAAGTCGCAATCGAAACGAGCTGCAGGCTCGTGCCGCCGCCCGGGGCGGTGCATTATCTGGCCATTGTGACCATCAGCCGGTCGGGGCGGCCGGTGACTGCGTTCTCGCCGCTATGCATCGACCGCGCGCGCTATGCGAACTTCGTCTCTGCCGAGGACGCGCTGATGAGCGCACACACGGCGGCACGCGCGTTCGTGGACGACTGGGTGCGAACGGCACCTTGATTTCAGGATGCGGGACGGATGAGCCGTCCGGCAGTCAGGCGGCGGCGCGCCGGCTCTGCTGTCCTTCTTGCGCGTCCGCAGCGGACGACGCGGTATCGAGCGCGTTGTCCAGCAACGCGAGCTTCCGTTGAAGCAACGCCACGCGCTGACATTGCGATGGCACGAGATCGTAATCGGCATCGAGCTGCGCGATCCGCATGTCCCAATATCTTGCAGGCAGGCGCTCGGACGTCACGCTGCGTTCGACGAAATTCGCCAGGATCATTTCCAGATGCACGAGCTCGCGCTCCGCGAGTTGGGCTGGGCGTCGCTGTCGAAATGCTGGGACGGTGGTGGCGTCGATACTACTTTTCATAGGGCTGTTTCCGGCTTGATTTGCAGAGACCTCTATTAAAGCAATCAATGTTCCGGACAGGCGATTCAAGCTTATTCAATTTGTTTCGAATTGAAACGAGGGTTCACAGGATCGCTGAAATGCCCGTCGTAATCGCTCGGAGGCTGTTACATTTTTGAGCGTGAACTTGCCGAAGTTCGGACGCGCGATCGCGAGGCGGCCGTACTTCCGGGTTATGACATCGGAATGACACGCAAAGTTTTCAATCGTGGCGAGATATCGAGAGAAACATATCGCTTCGAATGACGAGGCGTCGTCTGAATGCGAGTTGTTCCGATTGTCTTCGGATGGTCGTCGATATACTTTGGAAAACTGAATATCGATGGTGTTTGAAAACGCGCGGCCAACGCGCATTTTCCGGACCGAAGGATTTCGTATCCGTTCAAGCAAGGAGAATGAAAACGGAGCAGTCTCCTCTCGCGAAACTGCTCCGTGTCCTCAGAATGACTTCTCGGAGTTCTGTTGACGCGAGGAAGCTTAGCAATCACATCGGCCGATATAAACCACGCGCCGCGCAATGGAGTTCTCCGGAATACGCAGTAATAACGTCGTCGATCCACAACACCTGATCCGACGTGGCGCGCGCGCTGTTGCCGCTAAGCGGTTGACCTTAAAAGAATATGAAGGGATTTACGCGCCCGTTCTCACGATCAGCAAATGACTATTGCGCACGATACGCAGCCACATTCGGGGACCCGTCGCCTAAAGTGTGTCCAGTTTCTCAGGGCGAGCGGACGTCCAAACGGCCCGTCGAACCTCAGGAAGCTTTTCGCGTTAAACAGGATCTAGAGAATCATGAAAAAAACCCTTCTCATCGCGGGCATTCTCGGCACGTTCGCAGCGGCAGCCCACGCGCAAAGCAGCGTCACGCTGTACGGCACGCTGGATGCAGGCCTCGTCTACACGAACAATTCCGGTGGCCATAACAACTGGCAGCAAGGCAGCGGCTCGGTTTCCGATACTTACTTCGGCCTGAAAGGCAGTGAGGATCTGGGCGGCGGGTTGCACGCGCTCTTCAAGCTGGAGAGCGGCTTCAACCTCAATAATGGCCGTTACACCGAAAGCAATACGATGTTCAATCGCCAGGCTTACGTCGGCTTGCAACACGATCAATACGGTACGATCACGCTCGGCCGTCAATACGATTCGATGGTCGATTATCTGTCGCCGTTCTCGGAAGCAGGCGCGGGCTACGGCAATAACCTGAGCGCGCATCCGTTCGACAACGACAATCTCGATCATTCGTTCTCGATCAAGAACTCGGTCAAATATCAAAGCGCGAACTACGCGGGCTTCAAGTTCGGCGGCCTGTACGGCTTCTCGAACGACGCCGGCCAGTTCGCGAACAATCGCGCGTGGAGCGCGGGCGCGTCGTACAGCACGGGCCCGCTCAACTTCGGGGCGGCCTATTTGCAGACGAATAACTCGCGCAATAGCGCGAACGCGAACGGCGCGGTTTCGGCGGGTCAGGGCAACAACGCGAACCTGACCGCCGAACTGCAGCGCACCTTCGGCGCGGGCGTGAACTACACGTTCGGCCCGGCAACGGTCGGCTTCGTGTGGACCAACACGCACTACGACCAACTGCTCGCGGCGTCGCAAGGCGGCTCGACGATCGCGCTGCCGGGCAACACGAACCTGCATCTGAACAACTTCGAATTGAACGGCCGTTATGCGCTGACGCCGGCGCTGAGCCTCGACGCCGCGTACACGTACACGGACGGCAAGGTGACGGGCGGCAACGGCACCGGCGATCCGAAGTGGCATACGGTTTCGCTGCAGGCCGATTACTCGCTCTCGAAGCGCACCGATGTGTACGTGGAAGGCGTGTATCAGCACGCGTCGGGCGAACTCGGCAACGCGGGCGCCAACGTCGCGATGATCAACACGCTGTCTCCGTCGTCGACGCAGAATCAGGTCGCGGCGACGGTGGGTCTGCGCCACCGCTTCTAAACGCAGCATCGCAGGAAAGAGCGGCCGCGATCGACGAGATCGCGGCCGTTTTGCATGGCGCGCTACTTCTTGTCCTGTTCGGATCGTTTGATGAGCTGGCCGACATCATGCCCCGCGCCGCCCGTGCCCGCGGCGAGCCGCGCCAGCGCGCTCGCGGCGGTATCGCGCCGCACCCCGCTCTCAGGGCGAAACTGCTTGGGCAGCGCGAGATGGAAGGTCGCGCCGCGATCGGGCTCGCCTTCGGCCCACGCGCGGCCGCCGTGCCGCTCGATGATGCGCCGGACGTTCGCCAGCCCGATGCCGGTGCCGTCGAATGCCTCGTTCACATGCAGCCGCTGGAACACGCCGAAGAGTTTGTCGACATAACGCATGTCGAAGCCCACGCCGTTGTCGCGCACGAAATAGACGATATGACCGATCAGCTCGCCCGTGCCTTCGCGCGCGCCGATCTCGATGGCCGGCTGCTCGCGCTGCGCGCTGAACTTCACCGCATTGGACATGATGTTCGCGAACGCGACATGCAGAAAGACGTGGTCCGCTTCGACGGGCGGCAGCGCGTCAACCGTCCAGTGCACGCGGGAGGACGCGTGTTCATCGATATCGTTCTGGATCACCGTACGCACGAGCGCGTGGACATCGACCTGATGCGGACGCAGCGCCGCGCGGCCGAGTTGCGCGAACGAAAGCAGATCGTCGACGAGTCGGCCGCCGAAACGCGCCGATGTCACGATGCGCTCCAGATAGCCGCGCCCGCGCTCCGAGAGCTTCTCGCCGTCGATCTGTTTGAGCAGTTCCGCGAAGCTCACGATATGCCGCAGCGGCGCGCGCAGATCGTGCGATACCGTGTACGAAAACCCTTCGAGCTCGTGATTTGCGCGCCCGAGTTCGGTTGCGAGCTGCGCGATTTCCTCCGCGCGCCGCAGCACGATGCCGAGCACGGCCGCGCGGAATTCAAGCGCGATCTCGCGCTCGGCGGGGCGCCACGGCAGCGAGCGATGGCGCACCACATCGGTCCAGGTGTCGAAGCTCTCGCGCGGCGAAAGCGATGCGGCGAGGCCCGTGAGCTTCGCGCGCGGATCGCCCGCCCATTCGATCGTCTGCACGACTTCGCGCCGGAACCAGATGACATAGTTCCGGTAGATCTTCGAGATCGATACGGCCAGAAAGCCGGCCACGTCCGGCGAATCGGCGAGCGCGGGGCACTCCTGCGAGGCGCGGTCCGACAGCACGACGTCCTCGCTCTGATCGTCGAGCCAGTCGACGAGCGCGGTCACGCTGTGCTCGCCGGGCGTCACGCCGACGAGCGACGTGCGTCCCTCGAAGATCACGGCCGCGCCCGACGAGCGCGTGAAGCCGAGCAGATCGGATGCGTCGTCGACGAGCGCATCGACGAAGCTGTCGGTATTCGCCATCGACGAAAGCAGCTTGGAGAGCATGCGGCGCAGTTCGAGCCGGTAATGCGCTTCGGACTGTGTTTCGCGCGCTTCGATCTGCAGCGCCACGATCTGCGCGACATGCTCGCACGCCGTGCGCACTTCGAAAGACGGCAGGCGCGGCGTCGCGTGATGGCACGAGATCAGGCCCCAGAGCTTGTCGTCGACGAGGATGGACATCGACATCGAGGCGAGCGTGCCCATGTTGCGCATGTATTGCAGATGCACCGGCGACACGCTGCGCAAGGACGCGTAGGTGAGATCGGTGGGGCGGCCCGTCCCCGGATGCAGCGCGGGCACGAGCGGCGCGGCTTCGTAGTTCGCGTTCGAGATGAGCCGGATGCGATTCCTGCGATAGAGCTCGCGCGCCTGCGCGGGAATGTCCGATGCCGGAAAGTGCTGGTTCAGATACGACGGATAGCCCGGCTCGGCCGCTTCGGCGAGCACGTTGCCGTGGCCTTCCTCGTCGAACTGATAGACGAGCGTGCGGCCGAAGCCGGTCATGCGCGCGATCTCCGTCGCTGCGAACTGGCAGATCTGCTCGATGGTGCGCATCGACTGGACTTCGCTCACGAAGGAGCGCACGAGCGGGTAGATCGTCGAGAAGACATCGGCGGTGTCCTGCGCGGGCTCGACTTCGACGAACAGCAGCCCGTCATGCCGATGCACGATGATCGCGACGGGTCCGCGCGGCGTCCAGCCGTCGATCACCACGTTGCCGACGTGGAACGTCGCGCCATCGCGCGCGAGTTGCGTGAGCCCCGCGCTCGCGCGCTCGGCGGCATGCTGGCCGAGCACCGTCGACAACGGGCGGCCGAGACACGCGTCGGGCGCGATGTTCGCGAACTGCGCAACGTTGCCGCTGACCTGCAGGATGCGGCAGTGCGCGTCGACACTGAAGAGCACGCCGTGAGGCTGAATGCCGCCGGGAATGTGAATCGGCTCGCGCGCACATTGCGCGTGGACCGATGCATCGAGCGTATCGGAGCCGGTGATGTCTGCGGCAGAGGTTTTGTCCATCATCGTCCTGGTAATGCGGTTTCGGCTGGTGATGAGCCGCTCATCTTCGAATCATAGATGCGTCGAGTGTCTGGAAGCCAGCCATGACGCGCAAGCGGTGATTTCTACTTGCCGCGTCATGCGTGGGCGTGTCATTTCTACGCTGAGCAGCGTGAGTGGCGGCGAGCCACGAGCGCGTTCATGCATGAATCGTTCCGCGCCGTGGATCGAACGCCGACCCGCTGATACCATGCGAAGCCGACTCACGTGAGAGCCACGCCGGAGATCGATTGAAATCCGCACGCATCGCCGCGACGGTCCTGCCGGTTGCGATCGTCTGCCTTGTTCATGCGCGCGATGC
This sequence comes from Burkholderia sp. THE68, assembly GCF_009938265.1. Lineage (NCBI taxonomy): Bacteria > Pseudomonadati > Pseudomonadota > Betaproteobacteria > Burkholderiales > Burkholderiaceae > Burkholderia > Burkholderia sp. THE68. The sequence goes on along the minus strand of NZ_AP022319.1, from coordinate 804,024 downwards.
CGCCGCGCAGTCGTATCGCGACGTGGCGCCGATCGCGCCTCCCGCCGCTGCGAAGCCGCGCGCGTTGCCATCGCCGCCCGAGCCCGACGACAAGTCGCAGGACGTCGCGATCCGCGATCTGCGGGGCATCGCATTCGTGCGCGCGCATGCGGGTGCCGATACCGATACCGATACCAACGCGCGTGCTTCCGCGCAAGCAGGTGCGATCACGGCGACGGGCGTTCCATTGCTCACGCCCGAGTTTCTCGACGGCTTTTCCGCCGATCTGCACGAGCCACTGACCTTCGCGCGACTCGCCGCGATACGCCGCGCGGTCGTGCAGCGCTATCGCGCGGCAGGCCAGCCGCTCGTCGATGTGTACGTGCCCGAACAGGATGTGAGCAACGGCGTCGTGACGATCGCAATCGCGGAGTTTCGTGCGGGACGTGTCATACCGAAAGGCAACCGCTATTTCTCCGATGCGTTGCTCACGCGCGAGATGCCGCTTGCGAGCGGCGAACCGATTCACGAAGCCGTTGTCGCGTCCGGGCTTGCGTTGCTCAACGCGAATCCGTATCGGCGTGTCGATGTGATCTACGCGCCCGGCGCCGAGCACGATACCACCGATGTCGTGCTGCAAACCGAAGACCGCTTGCCGTTTCGCCTCTACGGCGGCTACAACAACGATGGCGTGCGCGACCTCGGCCGCGATCGCATTCTCGCCGGATTCGACTACGGCAATCTGTTCGGCATCGATGCGCGCATCGGCTATCAGATGACCGCGAGTAACGATCTGCTGAGCGGCAATCCGGATATCGAAGGGCGGCCCGATCGGCCGCGTTACATCGCGCACGCGTTCAATGTGATCGCGCCGTTGCCGTGGCTCGACCGAATCGAGCTGTTCGGCGTGTACGCGCAGAGCACGCCGCGCCTGCCCGATAGTTACGGTCAAACCGGCCTCAGCGCGCAGCTCAGCTTTCGATACGACTGGCGCCTGCCGCCGCTCGATCGCGCCGGCGCGTGGCAGCAGCAGGTGCAGATCGGCTACGACTTCAAGCGCTCCAACAACGACCTCGAATTCGGCGGCTTTCAGGTGTTCAACGCGAACACGCATATCCATCAGTTCGTGATCGCCTACGATCTTCTGCGAAGCGATGCATCCGGCGATACGCATCTCAATGCATCGCTATTCGCGAGTCCCGGTTACTTCGACAGCAGCAGTAACGACGAAGCCTACGATGCGGCGCGTCTCGGCGCGACACCGCGCTATCAGTACATGCAGTTGTCGGCGCAGCGCGACATGCCGCTCGGCAAGTCGGGCTTTTCGGTGTCGGCGCGCGGGCTGCTTCAATGGACGGGCAGCACGCTGTTGCCGAGCGAAGAGCTGGGTCTGGGCGGCGATGCCACCGTGCGCGGCTACGAGCCGTACGCCGCGCAAGGCGATCGCGGCTGGAACGTGCAGACGGAATTGCGTGCGCCGGCGATATCGGCGGGCAGCGCGGCCATGCAGCCGTTCCTGTTCTTCGATGCGGGGCACGTGTGGAATCGCATCGCCGAATTCGGTGAAGTCAACAATGCGTCGCTGGCGAGCGTCGGAGCGGGGATTCGCGTGCAGATCGGGCGCTTCGTCAGCTTTCGCGGGACGTATGGGTTTCCGCTGAAGGCGGTGGTGCCGAACGGGTCGAAGGCGCCGGTGGGGGAAGTGTTTCTGGTGATCGGGAGTTAGCGGACTGGACGGCGCACCGCGCCGCCCAGCCGCACGCGCGTCAGGGCTGCGCCTGCTGCCACTGCAAAACCGGATGCGTCGCGCCCGCCGGCATCGCCCACACGCCGCCCGCCGGAATATTCCAGTCGAGGTAATTCGACACATTGCTCATCTGCGCCGTCGACAGCCCGTTCGAATCCGGCGGCACCGTGCCCGAGTTCGACCCGGCGGCAGCCGTGCGAATCGTCGTGTCCTTGTTCCAGTAGACGTTGTTGTGGATCGCGCCCTGGTTGTAGGCGGCGATACCGCCTTCCGGGTCTCCCGGCGGCCCGCCGCCGCCGACCTGCCCGACCGCGAACGACTCGTTGATGACGCCCGTGCTGCCGTTGACGAACACGAGCCCCCCGCCGCCGAAGCCGCCCACGCTGCCGGTCGCGTATGACTGCGTGATGAGTCCCGTGTTGAACGCGACGAGCCCGCCGGTTTCGCCGTGGTTGCCGGCGAACGTCGTGCCGGTCGCGTACGACTGCGCGATGGTCCCGTTATTGACGCCGACCAGCCCGCCCGCCGGGATCTGATAGCCGACATCCGCCGTGCTCGACGAGCGCTCGACCGTCCCGTTGTTCACGCCGACGAGTCCGCCCGCGCCGAATCCGCCGAAGCCGTTTTGCCCGACCGCGCCCGTCGTGTTGACGTAGGTGACGAGGCCATTGTTTTGACCCGCCAGCAAGCCGAGCCCGCCGGACGAGTAGCCGCCCGTGCTGGCGTTGGTAAGATTCAGATTGCGCACGATGCCGCTCGTGCCGATCACGCCGAACATGCCGAAGTAGTCGTTCACGAGATCCGACTGCGTCGCGAGTTTGTCGATGCTGTGGCCGAAGCCGTCGAACTGTCCCGTGAACGGCGCGGCCGTCGTCTGTCCGATCGGCGTGAAGTAGTTGGGATAGGCCGTCGCGCTCGCGTCGATGTCCTTGCCGAGCGCATAGTTGCCCGCGAGGTCCTTCGACACGTTCGACAGATCAGCGAGCGTGTTCACGAGCCGGTACGCGGTCGACTGCGTGACGAGCCCGCTATACGGCGCGGCGGTCCATCCGCTGTTGGTGAGCACCGTGCCCGGCGCGTAGCTGCCGTTCATGTCATAGAGCGCGCTCACGATCCCGCCGCTCTTCGACCAGTCGATCGTGCCGCCGTTGGTCACGCTGCCGCCGTTGTCGACGCCGCCTGCATCCGCGCGCAACGTGAGATTGCCGTTGCCCGTGTTGCCGATGGTCGCGCCCGTGCCGATCGTCACGTTATGCGCCGCGCCGAGTGTCAGCGACGCATTGCCGTTCCACTGGACGTTGCCCGCCACGCTCAGGTCGCCGCTGCTGGTTTCCATATCGACCGAGGTGCCGTTGGCGAGACTGCGCGCGAGCGAATCCGCGTTCGCCTGATCGACCGTGAAGGTTGGCGCGCCGAGCTTCCACGTGCGCGCCTGCACGTTCGCGCCTGCGACATCGAGCGTGGTTGCGCGCGTCTCGACCGTGCCGCCGCTGCCGTTCGCGTTGGTCGCGGCGATCGCGCCGTTCGCGTGCACCGCGCCCTGGTCGGCGACGAGCCACACGTGGCCGTCGCGCGTCGCGGTGCCGGTCGCGCGGATCGCGCTGCTGTTGCCCGCGAGCGCGTAGACGTTGCCATCGGCGGCTTGCAGGTTCGCCTGCGCCGCCTGGATCGCGCCGCCGTTCATCGCCGTGCCGCCGCTGCCCGCCTGCACGAACACCTGCTGTCCGCCCGACGCATCCTGCAGCAGCACCTGATTGCCCGTCGCGATTTCCACGCTGCCCTGCGGCGCGCTGATGCTGCCGCCGTTCACCGCCGCCGTGCGCGACACGAGGAACACGTCGCCGCCGCTCGAGCCGATCTTGCCGAGATTGATGACCATGCCGTCGCCGCCGCCCGAGAGCGTGAGCGGGCCGCCCTGCATGAACGCATCGCCGTCGATGTTCAACGCCGACGCGACGAAGCGCCCGCCCGTCGCGACGACACCGCCCGGCCCCACGAGCACGCCCTGCGGATTGACGAGATACACGCTGCCCGTCGCGCTGAGCTGGCCGAGGATCACGGACGCTTCGCCGCCCGTCACGCGATTGAGCGTCGCGCCGGCGCCGTTGTTGAACGTGACCTGCCGTCCGCCGCCGATGGAAAAGCTGGTCCAGTCGATCACGCCGCGCGTCGACGTCTGATTGATCGTGAGCGACTGACCGCCGCCGCTGATCGCGCCGCTGCCCGCGACGAACTGGCCGCCCGCTGGCAAGGGCGGCGCGGCGTATACAGAGCTCGCAATGAGCGATATGAACATCGCGAGCGGCCGCAGCCTCGCGCGACGATGACGAATTCGGGGAAGAAACGGACGAATGCGATCCTGCATGGCTACCTCGGCTCGATGTCGATTGTTCCGGTCGTTTTCGGGGCCGCTGACGGTGTAGCCGCGCTTGTCCCGGCGCTTCAGGTCACGGCCGGGCGACGCGAACATCGACGTGCGAGCAGGCGCGCAGATGTTAGCGCCGCGCCCGATACGCCAATGTGGGGTTCCGCACATTCATGCGGCGCAAAAAAATGCGCGTGCCCGAACGCGAGACTCGTCGGGGCACGCGCGCGATGCGGCACGAAAATTGAACGTGAAGGCGATAAAGACTGAAGGTAGATTGAAAGCGCGGGCTAATGCGAAGGCTTGCGCCGGCTCGTCAGCTCGACCCAGCATTCGTGATAGACGCGCTTGACTAGCGCGCTTTCGTAGTCGAGATCCTCGCCTTCGAGAATGCGCTCGATGTCGCCGCGCGAGGCGTCGGCGTCGAGCGTCGCCGAGAATCGCGCGGCGAGCGCCTGCGCCGCAGCCGACAGCCGCGCGGTCTCGATCCACTCGGCCGCGCGATGATGCCGGTCGAGCCAGCGATGCGCCGCGCGCACCTGGAACGACGCATCGGGCCAGTCGCCTTCGATGTAGTACGCGCCGAGCAATCCGCACGTGAGCCAGCACAGCAGATGCACCCGGTCATCGGGTCCGAGGGGGTAGCGCACTTGACTCATGATGACGGCACCGGAATGACTCGTCGACGATATCATGACGCGCGGCCCCCGGACATGCGGCTCGCATATGGTCCGGTGCCGCCTGCATGTCGACGCGCTGCGTCAGAACGCGTGCCGCAACGCCACGCGCGCGACGAACTGCTCCGAGTTCGACGACAAACCCTGCGTGCCCGGAATGAACGCCTGATCCATCACCGAATCCGTCGATTTGCCGGCGATCTTCTGATACGCGCCCTGCACATAAACGTCGGTGCGCTTCGACAGGAAATAATCCGCCATCAGACCAGCCGAGTGGATGCGCGGCTTCACGGTGCCTGCCGTCGAGTCGTATGTCTCGATCGAATACACGTACTGTGCGCCGACGAAGAAAGCCGGCGTGAACTGGTACTTTCCGTTCACTTCGAAGTTCTGGTATCGGAGATTCTTCAGTGTGTTGCCGTCCGAGGCGAGCGGCACGCCGATATACCCGTTCGTCACCGGATCGCGATAGCTCGAATTCGTGTACGCAAAGCCCGCCGTCGCGTTGCCGAACGTGTAGTTCACGCCCGCGCCGAAAATCTGCATGCGCGACGCGATGAAACTCGCATCGTTCGTCGCGATCGCGCCATTGGCATTGGAGCCGGTGCCGTCCGCGTGCAGGTAAGCCGCGCCCAGCAGCAGGCCGCCGTTCGCGTACGACGCCCCGACGCTGTATTGCCGGTTGCTCGCGAAGTTCGTGTCGTTGCTGAAGCTGTAAGTGCCGCCGAAGCGCAAGCCGCCGAGCGACGGACTCGCGTACTTGACCGTGTTGTTCACGCGGAACGAGTTGTCGGTGTTGTCATTGTCGAACGGATGCGCGAAGAGATAGCCTGCCCAGTTGCCGTTGGCCGTCGTCGCCGCGAGATAGTCGACCATGGAGTCGTACTGGCGGCCGAGCGTCACCGAGCCGAAACGGTCGTTGTTCACGCCCACATACGCTTGACGACCGAACATGCGCCCGCCCTGGCCGGCCGCGCCGTTGCTGAGGTTCACACCGCTTTCGAGCTGGAACACGGCCTTCGTGCCGCCGCCCAGATCCTCGACGCCGCGCAGGCCCCAGCGGCTGCCCGCCGCATAGCCGCTCGTGAGTTCATAGACATGATTCCCGCCGACGTTGCTCGTGTAGTCGATGCCTTCGTCGAGGATGCCGAACAGCGTGACGCTGCTTTGAGCATGCGCTGAAGTCGCGATGCACGCGAGTGCGGCCAAGGAGATTGCTTTGATTCTCATGAAAGTCTCAAATCTTTTACTTATTCGAAGAAGTCCGAACCATCAGTGCAGGCAGGACCGCGAGCGACGGATTGTGCGTGAGGAAAGCGGCACTGAAAATGGATTTAGTCGAACAGCGAGCGTGATTTTTTCGCATGTTCTTCCAGAAAATTCTTCGCTTGTCGTTGCGGCGCGAGGCGCGGAAGAATGAGCCGCAAATGCGTTGACTTGTCGCAGCGGTTGGCCGGAATCGCGGCTGCCGTGCGACCCGACGCCCAGCGAAAGGAACCCGCCAGACATGAAGTTAGAACGGAATTTTGTGAACGGACGTTTCATCGAGCCCGTAAGCGATAACGTCACTGCCATCCTGAATCCCGCGACGGAAGAGTTGCTGGGCCACGTGCACGACGCCTCGCGCGAGCAGGCGCTCATGGCCGTCGAACAGGCCGCCGACGCCCAGCGTCTGTGGCGCGTGATGCCCGCCGCCGAGCGCGGCGCGCATATGCAGCGTCTCGCGGATGCGATCGTCGAAGCCTCCGCCGAGATCGGCGCGGCGCTCGCGATGGAATCCGGCAAGAGCCTGCAAGACGCGACCAGCGAAGCCGTCTATGCCGCACAGATCACGCGCTATCACGCGGAGTGGGCGCGCCGTATCGAAGGCGAAGTCATTCCGAGCGATACGCCGAACGAAAACCTCGTGCTGCATCGCGAGCCGATCGGTGTGGTCGCGTGCCTGATCCCGTTCAATTTCCCGATCTACACGCTGATGCGCAAGGTCGCGCCGGCGCTGATCGCGGGCAATACGGTCGTCGTGCGTCCGAGCAACAACACGCCGCTGTCGGCTTTCGAACTGGCACGCGCCGTCGAGCGCGCGGCGCTGCCCGCGGGCGTCGTCAATATTCTCGCGATGGATCACGCGACGGCGGAAGCCGTCTGCACGCATCCGAAGGTCGGCATGATCACGTTGACGGGCAGCGTCAACGCGGGCCGCAAGGTGCTCGAATACTGCAAGGCGAATATCGCGAAGCCTTCGCTCGAACTGGGCGGCAAGACGCCCGCGATCATCGAGCCGGACGCCGATCTGCACAAGGCCGCACGCGAACTCGTCGCCTCGAAGCTCACGCACAGCGGCCAGCTTTGCACGGCGATCGAGCGTGTCTACGCGCACGAGAGCATCCATGATGAATTCGTCGGCCTGCTGCGCGAGCAGATGAAGGCCAGGCAAATCGGCGATCGCTACGAGGACCCGAGCAACATGGGCCCGCTCGTGAACAAGGCGTCGCGCGACGGCATTCACGCGATGGTCCGCCGCGCGATCGAAGCGGGCGCGACGCTCGAAACCGGCGGCGAAGTGCCGCAACGCAAGGGCTTCTTCTATCCGCCGACGCTGCTTTCGAATTGCCGCCAGGACATGGAGATCGTGCAGGAAGAGACCTTCGGCCCCGTGCTCGCGGTGCTGAAGTACGCGACCATCGACGACGCGCTCGCGATGGCCAACGATCACCAGTTCGGTCTGTCGTCGGTGCTCTACACCGAAAACTATCGCACGGCAATGAAGGTCGCCAACGCGATCGAAGCGGGCGAGCTCTATATCAACCGCACGCCCGCCGACCCGTATCAGGGTTTCCATGCCGGCTGGAAGCGCTCCGGCATCGGCGGCGACGACGGCAAGCACGGCATGCTCGAATTCACGCAGACGCGTCTCGTCGTCATGAAGTACTGATTCTCGCGGCCGCTGCCGGCCGCATCAATTCCTAACTCAACAAAAACATATTGAAGGCCAGCCGCGCGGCATCCGCATGTCGCGCGCCGCTGCCCTTTGAGGAGCACTCCTGTGTCAACGAATTCCGCTCAATCCAGTGAAAGCGTTGTCGCGCCGCGCGAAGGCACGCGCGCCGACCGCTATCTGCAACTCGCGCTGCTCGTGATCGCCGCTGGCGCCATCTATCCGATTCTGTATCTGCGGCAGGTCTATCAGCCGACGATGCTCGAAGTCTTCCACATCAGCGAAGCGCAACTCGGCTATTTGTATTCCGCGCTCGGCACGATCTTTCTCGTCTGCTATTTGCCGAGCGGCTGGCTCGCGGACCGCGTCGCGCCGCGCGTGCTGATCAGCTTTTCGCTGATCGCGACGGGCGCGCTCGGGCTCTGGTATTCGACTGCGCCATCGTTCGGCTCGCTGATCGTGATCTTCGGATGCTGGGGACTGACGACCGGCCTGACCTTCTGGGCCGCGATCATCAAGCGCGTGCAGATGATCGCCGCCGCCGACGAGCAAGGCCGCTTCTTCGGCTTTCTCGATGGCGGCCGCGGCCTGATCGAAGCGCTGCTCGCGACCATCGCGATCAGCCTGTTCGCATGGGCCACGCAGACGCACGCCGAATCGACGGCGGCGGGCTTCCGGCTCGTCGTGTACATGTACGCGTTCCTGTGCATCGGGCTCGGCGTGGTGCTCGGTCTCGTGCGCGATCCGCAAGGCGCGCAGCCGGCGCGGGCCGCGCGCGAAAAGCGCAACGTGCTGCGCGATCTCGCGGTGCTGCTGAAGAACCCGCAACTGTGGCTGCTCTCGGCGATCGTTTTCTGCGGCTATCAGGTGTTCTGGGCGACCTACAGCTTCTCCGCGTATCTGCATGAGAAGGAAATTGGTTTGTCGGTCGTCGCGGCGGGTTTCATCACCACCGCCAAACTGTGGATGCGCCCGATCGGCGGCATCGGCGGGGGCTTTCTCGGCGACCGTTTCTCGAAGACCTCCGTGCTCGTGTTCGCGCTGTTCGCTGCCGCCGCTGCGCTGCTCGTACTGATGGCCGCGCCTTCTATCGGCAGTCACGCGCTCATCGCGGTGGTCGTGCTGTTCATCGGCGTGATGACGTATGCGATTCGCGGCCTCTACTGGTCGCTGCTCGATCAGTGCAAGGTGCCCGCCGAAATCATGGGTCTCGCGATCGGCCTCGTCTCGGTGATCGGCTACTCGCCCGATGCGGTGCTGCCGCTCATCAACGGCTATCTCACGCAGAACTATCCCGGCGCGCATGGCTATCAGCTCTATTTCGGCTATATCGCGTTCATGTCCGCGCTGGGCGGCGTGGCCGCGCTTTTCTTCAAACATCGACTGAACAAACTGGGAGCGCAACAATGAAGATCGCCGCGCTGGAAACGCATATCGTCGCGGTGCCGCCGCCGCACATCGGCGGGATGTACTGGATTTTCGTCAAGCTGCGCACCGCGTGCGGCATCGAGGGCGTCGGCGAGATCTATTCCGCGACGTTCCATCCGAAAGCGATGGCGCCGATCATCGAAGACGTGTTCGAGCGCTATCTGCTCGGCCACGATCCGCATCACGTCGAGCGCTTCTATCGCGAGGCGTATTCGAGCGGCTTCACGCAACGCCCCGATCTCACGATGATGGGCGTCGTCAGCGGCCTGGAAATGGCGTGCTGGGACATCATCGGCAAGGCGGCGGGCAAGCCGGTGTACGAGCTGCTCGGCGGCCGCGTGCACGAGCGTCTGCGTTCGTACACCTATCTCTATCCGAAGAACGCGCGCGGCGAATACGACTACGACGATCCCGATCTCGCCGCCGAATGCGCCGCGCACAACGTCGCGCTCGGTTTCACGGCCGTGAAGTTCGATCCGGCAGGTCCGTACACCGCGTATTCCGGCCATCAGATTTCGCTCGAAGTGATGGACCGTTGCGAAACGTTCTGCCGCAAGGTGCGCGAGGCCGTCGGCTGCAAGGCCGATCTGCTGTTCGGCACGCACGGGCAGATGGTGCCGTCATCAGCGATCCGTCTCGCGCAGCGCCTCGAAAAGTTCGATCCGTTGTGGTTCGAGGAGCCGGTGCCGCCGGGACAGGAAAGCGCGATGGCGCAAGTCGCCGCGAAGACCAGCATTCCGATCGCGGCGGGCGAGCGCCTCACGACGAAGTACGAGTTCTTCAAGCTGCTCGAAGCACGCGCGGCGTCGATTCTGCAGTTCAACGTCGGGCGCGTGGGCGGTCTGCTCGAAGCAAAGAAGATTGCGAGTCTCGCCGAGGTGTACTACGCGCAGATCGCGCCGCATCTCTACAACGGCCCGGTCGGCGCGGCTGCGAGCATCCAGATCGCCGCGTGCACGCCGAACTTCCTGATTCAGGAAAGCATCGGCACATGGGACGGCTTTCACGCCGAGGTGCTCAAGACGAAGATCCGCTGGGAAGACGGCTACATCATTCCGTCGACGGAGCCGGGTCTGGGCGTCGAACTGAACATGGATGTCGTGCGCGCGCATACGCCGTACACGGGCACGCGTCTGCATCTGCAGATGGCGGCGAAGCCCGCCGACGTGAAGGATCTCGCGCCCGCGAAGGGCTGAACGCAGAACAAGGCAAGCAGGTAAAGCATGGAATTCGATTACATCATCGTGGGTGCGGGATCGGCGGGCTGCATTCTCGCCGATCGCCTCACCGAGTCCGGCGAGCATTCGGTGCTGCTGCTCGAAGCGGGCGGCAAGGACGATTCGTGCTGGTTCAGGATTCCGGTCGGTTTCACGAAGACCTACTACAACCCGGAATACAACTGGATGTACTACAGCGAGCCGGAAGCGCAACTGAAGGACCGCTCGCTGTATTGCCCGCGCGGCAAGGTGCAGGGCGGCTCCGGCTCGATCAACGCGATGATCTACGTGCGCGGCCAGCCGCACGATTTCGACGACTGGGCGCGCGCGGGCAATGCGGGCTGGGGTTATCGCGACGTGCTGCCGTATTTCCGCCGCCTCGAATCGCACTGGGCCGGCGACACGCAGTACCACGGCGCGAGCGGCAAGATCAGCATTTCGTCGATGAAGGACGGCGCCCACGCCATCTGCGGGACGTTCCTCGAAGGCGCGCGGCAGGCCGGCTATCCCGTCACCGGCGACATCAACGGCGCGGACTACGAAGGCGCGACCATCTACGACATCAACGCGCGCAAGGGTGAGCGTTCGTCGAGCAGCTTCGAGTATCTGCATCCGGTGCTGGGACGCAAGAACCTGCGCGTGGAGCGCAATGTCAGCGTGAGCCGCGTGCTCTTCGACGGCGCGCGCGCGACCGGCGTGACGGCGACGCGCGCGGGCGAGTCGCTGCAATTCCGTGCGAAGCGCGAAGTGATTCTGTCGGCGGGCGCGGTGGATACGCCCAAGCTCATGCAGCTCTCCGGTCTCGGCGATGGCGCGCTGCTCGCGCGGCACGGCATTCCGGTCGTGCGCGAGCTGCCGGCCGTCGGCCAGAATCTGCAGGATCACCTGTGCGTCAGCTTCTACTATCGCGCGACGGTCCCGACGCTGAATGACGAACTGCGATCGCTCGTCGGCAAGATCAAGGCCGGGATGCGCTATATGACCTCGCGCAAGGGGCCGCTCTCGATGAGCGTGAACCAGTCGGGCGGCTTCTTCAAGGGCGATGACGAAGAGACGCAACCGAACCTGCAGTTGTACTTCAATCCGCTCTCGTATCGCATTCCGAAGAGCAGCAAGGCGCAGCTGGAACCCGAGCCGTACTCGGGCTTCCTGCTGTGCTTCAACCCGTGCCGCCCGACGAGCCGCGGCTCAATCGAAATCGCGTCGAACCGCGTGGGAGATGCCGCGAAGATCCGCATCAACGCGCTGACGACGCCGAAGGATGTCCACGAAGCGGTGCAGGGCAGCAAGCTCGTGCGCAAGATCATGAGTTCGGCTGCGCTGCGAGCGATCACGGCGGAGGAAATCTCGCCGGGACCGGACGTGCGGAGCGACGCCGACCTGCTGGAGTACTTCCGCGAGCAGTCGGGCTCGATCTACCACTTGTGCGGTTCCTGCGCGATGGGGCCGGACGAGCGCACGTCGGTCGTCGACGAGCGGCTGCGCGTGCATGGCATCGAGGGCTTGCGCATCGTGGATGCGTCGATTTTCCCGAACATCACGTCAGGCAATCTCAACGCGCCGGTGATGATGGTCGCGGAGAAAGGCGCGGACATGATTCTCGACGACGCACGCACGGTCGTCGAACGCGTTCCGGCGCCGGCCGAACCCGCGGCGATCGGCTGATCCGCGTGAGGCGTGAGGGCGTCGTGTCGCCTTCACGTCATAAAGCGGCATAATTTGCCTCGATTCGTAAAATGCTGCCTTAGAGCGGCACGTTCCGGCGTGGATGCGTGTTGAATCACGCGTTGAACGCAAGGAAAGGAGACCGATTTGAAGCGAAAGATGCCTGCCCTGAATGCGCTGAGGGCTTTCGAGGTCGCCGGACATACCGGCAGCTTCACGCGCGCCGCCGAAATGCTGCACGTGACGCAAAGCGCGGTGAGCCGCCAGGTGCGCCAGCTCGAGACGCAGCTCGGCGAGCCGTTGCTGCTGCGCCGGCATCATCATCTGGAATTGTCGGCGACGGGGCGCCTTCTGCTGCAGGCGCTCAAGATGTCGTTCGACCGCATCGAGCTCACGGTGCGCAGCATTCAGGAAAGAACTCATCTGACGCGCTTGCGCGTGAACGCGCCGCCTACCTTCGCCAGCCGCTGGCTCATGCCGCGGCTGCAATCGTTGCGCGCCGCCGCGCCGGACCTCGAAATCTCGCTGACCACGCAGCGCAAGGACGATCTCGTCGAATCGGGCGCGCTCGATTGCGCGATCCGCTTCGGCAACGGCGAGTGGGAAGGTCTCGACAACCAGTTGCTGATGAACGAGCGGCATGTCGCGGTGTGTTCGCCTTCGCTGATCGGCGAGGAAGATAGCGCCGATATCGACCTGAACAGCTTCACGTTGCTGCATGTGCTCGCGGCGAGCGATCAGCGCTATCTGACGTGGCAGCACTGGCTGAAGGCAGCGAATATCGACGATGTCGATACGCACGGCGGCTACGAGTTCGATCTGCTCGATCATGCGATCCGCGCGGCGGTCGACGGCATCGGCGTCACCATCGCCGATCGACATATGATCGCGCACGAGTTGCGGCAGGGCACGCTCGTGCCGATCGTCGATGTCGAGGTGGACGGGCATCAGTCATACTGGCTCGTCACGCGCACCGGCCATGACGATGCGCCGCAGGTGGCGCTCTTTCGCGAGTGGCTGCGCGAGGAGATCGAGAAGCAGGCGGGCGGACGCGGCGCCAGGCGAGGCGCGCGCAGATAAGGGAGATGATCGTGCGGCGACTGCCATCCTTGACCGCGTTGCGCTTCTTCGAGGAGAGCGCGCGGCATATGAGCTTCAACAAGTCCGCCGCGGCGTTGTGCGTGACGCCGGGCGCGGTGAGCCGTCAGATTCGCCTGCTGGAGGATGCGCTCGGCACCAAGCTGTTCGATCGCGATCACAAGGGCATTCGGCTCACGAAACAGGGCGCTGAGCTGCTCGCGTGCCTGTCCGAAGCATTCGATTCGATCGAACGTGTGACGCGCTCGCTTTCGTCCGCGCAGCGTGTCGAGCGCAAGCGTCTGACCGTGAGCGCGCCACCGACTTTTGCGACGCGCTGGCTGTCCCCGCGACTCGGCTCGCTGATCGACGCGGTGCCCGACATCGATCTGTCCGTACGCACCGATACCGCCGAAGACAGGCAGTGCTGCATTCGCTTCGGGTACGAGGCGAGGGCGGATCATCGGTCGGAGTTGCTGTTCATCGAGCGGCATGTGCTCGTCGGCGCGATGAAGTTCGCGGGGCAGTCCGTCGAAACGCTGCTCGAGCGGCTGCCCGCGCTGCATGTGCTGCATAACGATGCGCGGCTGACGCTGTGGCCCAACTGGCTCGATGCGGCGGGATTGCCGCGCGCTTTCGGCGAGAACGGCATCGAATTCTCGACGCTGGATCAGGCGATTCATGCGGCGCGGGCGGGTTCGGGGCTGGCGGTGGTCGACCGCAACATGATCACCGATGAACTGCATGATGGGTCGCTGGTTCTGCTGTCGGCCGTGGAATCGACCGGGCCGTATGGGTATTGGCTGGATATCGCGCCTTCGTTCGCGAGTGAGGATAGCGTGCAGGCGTTTGCGGAGTGGCTGCGCGCCGAGGGCGCGAAGGACGCGCAGCCGTAGCGCGACTACCCCCCGCTCGCCTGATTCAACGTCAGATGCTTCGTCTCCGGCGCCCACGCGATCGAGACCAGCATCCCGATCAGCAACACACCCGCGAGCGCGAGCATCGTCATCTGCACGCCGGCTTGCGCGATGCCGATCGGCAGCAAAAACGTCCCCACCGCCGACCCCAGCCGGCTGCACGCAATCGACAGCCCCACGCCGCACGCACGCGCTTCGGTCGGAAAGCACTCCGGCGGAAACACACCGACGAGATTCGAGAACGCAGACATCGTCAGCGTGAAGACCCCGAACGCAACGATCATCGCGACGCTCGCCGATGTCGGCAGCGCGCTCAACGCGAACAGCGACAGGCAACACACCGCGAACGACCCGATCAGAAACGAACGTCGCGACAGCCTGATCGTCAGCCAGATCCCGACCAGCGCGCCGAGCACGAGAAAGCCGTTGAGCAGCAGATCGGCGCCCGAGCCTTCGGGCAGACGGATCGCCGTGAGTATGCTCGGCAGAAACGTATAGATCGCGAAATAGGGAATCACGAGACACACGAAGAACGCGCAATTGAAGACCGTGCGGCGAATCAGATCCGGCTTGAAGAGTCGCGCAAAGCCGCCCGCGGGCGCGAAGTGCTCGCCGGCGCCGGCATCGAGCGTCACGTGCGGGCCGAAGTGCTTGCGCACGATACGCATCGCTTCGTCCTTGCGGCCCTGGCCGAGCAGCCAGCGCGGCGACTCCGGCGTGCCGAATCGCATGATCAGCACGAGAAACGCCGGCACGCCAGCCGAGGCGAGCAGCCATCGCCACGCATCGGGCGATGCATCCGCGTAATGCATGCCGAGCACGTTCGCGATCACATAGCCGATCGTCCAGATGACGCTGAACGAGCCGAGCAGCGTGCCGCGATGTTTGCGCGGCGAGAATTCCGCGAGAATCGCATGACCGACCGCGAAATCGCCGCCCATGCCGAAGCCGATCAGAACGCGCAGCCCGACGAGCATCGCCGGTGTGGTCGCGTAGAACTGCGCGAACGCGGCCGCCGTGATGATGATGAAGCTCAGAAGGAAGATTTTCTGCCGGCCGAGTTTGTCGGAGAGCCAGCCGAACACGAGACTGCCGATGAAAATGCCGATCAGCGCGGACGAACCGAGCAGGCCCATCCAGAATGCGTCGAGCGGAATCTGCCTGTTCAATGACGATAGCGCGTAACCGATCGTGCCGAGCGCATAGCCTTCGGTGAAATGCGCGCCGAACGTCAGACCGGCGATCTTCACGTGAAAGCGGTTGAGCGGCACATCGTCGAGCGCGATGCGTTTTTGCGCGGTATCGAAGGGCGCGGCGGCGCCGGGTGCGAGCGGCTGCGCGCTCAGGCTTTGCATGTCCAAGAGTATCTCCTCCACGGGCGAGCGGCCCCTTACGGGGCGACGCATGGCCGTTTTATTTGTGAACAGACCCTGTGGCGATGAATCAACGGCCGAGGCCGGCCATCATCATGTACTTGAGTTCCATGTATTCATCGAGCCCGTACTTCGATCCTTCGCGGCCCAGTCCCGACTGCTTCACGCCGCCGAAGGGCGCGACTTCCGTCGAGATGATGCCTTCGTTGATGCCGACCATGCCGCTCTCCAGCGCCTCGGCGACACGCCACGCGCGGCCCAGATCGCGCGTGTAGAAGTACGCGGAAAGGCCGTAAGGCGTGTCGTTCGCTTGGGCGATGACTTCTTCTTCGCTCTTGAAGCGGAAGCACGCTGCCACCGGACCGAAGGTCTCTTCATCGGCGATCAGCATGGAAGGCTTCGCGTCCGCGAGCACGGTCGGTTCGTAGAACGTGCCGCCGAGCGCGTGCGGTTTGCCGCCGGTCAGCACCTTCGCGCCTTTGCTGACGGCATCGGCGAGATGGGTTTGCACCTTTGTGAGCGCGGCCTCGTTGATGAGCGGCCCCTGATCGAACTCGCCTTCGAGCCCGTTGCCCACGCGGAGCTTGTGCACGGCGCGCGTCAATGCCTGCGTGAATGCGTCGTAGATGCCGTCCTGTACGTAGAAGCGATTCACGCACACGCACGTCTGCCCGGTGTTGCGGAACTTCGATGCCATCGCGCCCTGCACGGCGGCATCGATATCGGCGTCGTCGAACACGATGAACGGCGCGTTGCCGCCGAGTTCCAGCGAGAGCTTCTTCAATGTATCGGCCGATTGCTTCGCGAGCAGCTTGCCGACGCGCGTCGAACCCGTGAACGACAGCTTGCGGACATCGGGCGATTCGGTCAGTACCTGGCCGATGGCGGTGGCATCGCCCGATACGATGTTGAACACGCCCGCCGGAATGCCCGCTTCCTCGGCCAGCACCGCGAGCGCGAGCGCGGACAGCGGCGTTTCCTCGGATGGCTTCAGCACCATTGTGCAGCCCGCGGCGAGCGCGGGGCCGGCCTTGCGCGTGATCATCGCGAGCGGAAAATTCCACGGCGTGATGGCCGCGACGACGCCCACCGGCTCGCGCGTGACGACGATCTTCGCATTCGGCTTCGGACTCGGGATGATGTCGCCATAGCTGCGCTTCGCTTCTTCCGCGAACCATTCGAAGAAGCTCGCCGCGTACGCGACTTCACCGAGCGCTTCCGCAAGCGGTTTGCCCTGTTCGCGCGTCAGCAGTTCCGCGAGCGTGTTGCGGTTGGCGAGCATCAACTCGCCCCAGCGCTTCACGCGCGTGCTGCGCTCCTTCGCGGTCAGCGCGCGCCATGCGGGGAACGCGCGCTTCGCGGCATCGATGGCTTGCCGGGTTTCCGTGCCGCCGCCGCGCGCGACGTTCGCGATCACGTCGCCCGTTGCGGGATTGCGCACCGGATACGTGCTCGCGCTTTCACGCCATTTACCGTCGATGTAATGACTCGATTGCAACAGGTTCATCATGCCGCGCGCTCCAGTGCGGGTTCGAAGTGGCCTTGCGCGGCACGCGCCTCGCGCGCGATGCGTCGTCCTGCCGTGTAGTCGTTGATGAGATCGCACGGCGTGTAGTTGCGATCGAGCTCGTGCATTTCGGCTTCGTCGAGTTTCGTTTCGAGCGCGGCGAGCGCGCTGTCGAATTGCGCCGCGGAATCCGCGCCGACCAGCATGCTCGAAATGCCGGGGCGGCTGAGCACCCACGCCTGCGCGATCTGCGCCGCCGACACCCCGCGCCGCGCCGCCACCCGCGCGACCGATGCCGCGACTTCCTGTGACGCGTGATCGCCGTACATCTGCGCGGTGAAGAAATCGGTCTGATTGCGCGTGGACTTCGCATCGGACGTGAGCAGGCCGCGCGCGAGCGGACTGAACACCGACACCCCGACGCCCTGATCGATGCAGTACGGAATCATCTCGCGCTCTTCCTCGCGATACGCGGCGTTGAGCTGCAACTGCATGTTGACCGGCTTATGCCAGCCGTTCTTCTCGCACGCCTGCATGATCTTCGCGAACTGCCAGGTGTACATCGTCGATACGCCGATGTAGCGCGCCTTGCCCGCGCGCACGATGTCGTCGAGCGCGCCCATCGTCTCTTCGACGGGCGTGTTCACGTCGAAGTAATGCAGCATGTAGATATCGACGTAATCCATGCCGAGGCGCGTGAGCGAGCCGTCGATGCCGTCCATGATGTGCTTGCGCGAATGGCCGCCCGCGTTCGGATGGTTCGCCATGTCGTAGCCGACCTTGGTCGTCACGACCACTTCCTCGCGCTTGACGAGCCGCTTCAGAATGCGGCCGACGACTTCCTCGCCGACGCCCGTCGAATAGAAATCGGCCAGATCGATGAAGTTCACGCCCTTGTCGAGCGCGTGGCGCACGATCGGTTCGCTTTGCGCTTCGTCGAAGATCCAGGGTTTCCATTGCGGCGTGCCCATGTTCATCGTGCCGAGACAAAGGCGCGACACCTTCAGGCCGGAGTGGCCGAGACGCACGTATTCCATTTGCAGAGACTCCTTACTTCTTCGGCGTGTAGAACGGGTTCGAGACGTCGCGTGCGGCCTTGAAGACGGCTTCCTTGCGCGGCAGGCCTTCCATCGCGGCGATGATCGCGTTCTTACATGCGCGATAGTTGTTCTCGAAGACGGCATCGAGATCGTCGGTTTTCGGATTGACCCAGTTCGCGGATACAACGACCCAGTCGTTTTCCGCTTCGGGCGGCAGCGTGCCGTTTTCGAGCGATTCGGCGACTGCCCTCGCGATGCCCGCCTGTGATGCGCCCCAGGTTGCGTTGCCGTGGAAATCGCTGTCGATCTGCGCCTTGTTGACGTAGAGCGTGAGCGGCTTGGTCGGCACGCCGGGCTGCGCGATCACGACGAACGGCGCGTGACCGGCGGACGGCGTCGCGAGCGCGGTGGCGAACGCCTGGCCCGCGGGGCCGTTACGGGGGCCGACCAGCACGTTGATATGGGCGAGATTCACGCCCGGCCCTTCGAAGCCTTCGCCGATGAAGAGATTCTTTTCCATTGACTCCTTCCTTTGTGTCCGCTGTTGTGCCACCGGTGCGGTGGATGCAGGGCATTCTGCGACGGGCTTCGCGCGGGGTGGAATCGAGGATTTTTGAGGGCGGGGTTGAGGAAAGCTCAACTTGGGGATGACCCGTACGCCGGGACGAGTGTTCGCCTCGCGGTCGTTTCAAAAAAACAGCCAGCTAAGCGTCCCATAAGGTACGAATGCCGAGAATATGAGTTCATCCCTGAATGCGGAGCATTCCGACGCGCGCCCGCGCCGCCCCCTCCGCCCTGCGAATGTCCGCCACTCACCGCCCACCCTTGCCGCGTATCGCCGACGCCCCGTGGCGCTACTACGATCTCGCCAAATCCCGCGTGCAGATCCACGAACCGCCCGCGCCCGGCGACGTCTGTCTCTGGCTCGTGCCGTCGGAATTCCGCTTCGCATCGGCATCGAACATCGGAAACTGGCTCAGCCCGGCGGAGCGCAAACGCGCGCGGCTGCATCCGAATTCCGCGCTCGGGCGGCGCTTCAGCGTGGCGCGCGCGACGTTGCGCCTCGTGCTCTCGCACATGCTGAAATGCGAGCCGCACGAAGTGAGCGTGGACGATGAACCCGACGAACGCATCGTCGTCACGCACCCGCTTGTCCATGGCACGCTTCATGTCGATGTCGCGTATTCGGGCATCTGGATCGTGATCGCGGTGGCATCGGCGAAAATAGGGCTCGGCGTGGTCGTCGAAACCACCGGCGCCTCCGACGCGGCCGCCAGACAGGACATGTGGGACGAGGCGGCGCGCATCGGCAGAACCCGCGCGCAACGCGGCGACGCGCGAGGGCGCGCCGCGCCGCCGCAATGGCACGCACTTACACTACCGATGCCCGGCGGAATCTGCGGCGTGCTCGTCGTGGACAAGCCCGTCGCGCGCGTGCAGGCATTCGGCTGGGAACGGCCGCTCGAAGCAGAGGAACGCGCGATTGCGTCCTGAGCCCGCGCGAGCGGCCGCCTTTCGGGAGACATTCGGGAGAAACAGGACATCATGGAATACAGGGCGCTCGCGCAAGGCCACGCGGTCGCGATCATCGCGATCGTGCTTTTCGTCGTTCCATCGATCGCGGCTGGCGCCTGGGCCTGGGCCGCGCGCGCACGCCGGACCCCGCTTTCAGCCGCCGCGGTGGCGCTCGCGGCGTGCGTGCCGGTCGTGACCGGCGCGGGCGTGTTCATCGCGATTGCCTCGCGCATTGCGCAGGGCACGGCGTTTTCATCGGCGGATCAGCGCGTGCTCGACGCCGTGCGCGACGGCGCGCCCGCACTCGCCGCGCGATGGCTGGCCGTGCTCACGCATCTCGGCGACCCGTGGTTCCTCACGCTGTTGTGCGCGCTCATGTGCGCGGCGCTCGTCGTGACGCGCCGCCTCGGCCTCGCCGTGTATTTCGCGGTGGTCACGAGCGCGGGCGGCCTGCTCAATCAGGCCCTCAAGGCGATGATGCGCCGCGACCGCCCGACCGGCTCGACCGTGCCGCTGCCCGAAAGCTTCGCGTTTCCGAGCGGGCACACGTTCGGGTCGATCGTCTGTTACGGCATGTGCGCCTATGTGCTGCTCAGGCTCGCGCCGACGCGCTGGGACCCGCTCATCGTCGCGCTGGCGTGCTTCATCGTGCTGGCGATCGGGGCGAGCCGCATCGTGATCGGCGTGCATTTTCCCGGCGATGTGATCGGCGGATTCGCGTCGGGCGGCGCGTGGCTGGCGGCGTGCATCGGCGTCGCGGAACTGGCGCGGCGGCGCTCGCGCGCACTTTCAGACTAGGTCGATTGCCCCGCGCCTGCGATGCCGATAGTTTCAGTCCTTTTGCGAAGGCTGAAGCGATGCTCAAATCGAAAACGTGTCTGGTGATGGCCCTGCTCGGCGCCCTGATCGGCCTGAACGGATGTTCGGCCTTCATCCCGGACCCCGATCCGACGGAGTACATGAGTCGCGTGAAGATCGGCATGACGCGGGCGGATGTCGAGGATCATCTCGGACCGCCCGACGGAAACTGGGGGCCGTGGCATTCGCAGTGCACCGAATACGCCTTCAAGAAGAATGGCGTCGACCGGTATTCGGTCTATTACAACAACCAGAATCGCGTGGTCTTCACGGAACACGCCGCATGCAACGTCGCGCGGGCCAGGGAAGTCGGCCTGCGCTGAATGCAGGACACTGCCCGGAAACGAAAAAACCCCACGCGCTCGCGTGGGGTTTTTTCATGGGGCACATCAATTCGCCGTGGGCCGCCATTTCAGCAACCGTTGCTCGACCGCTGTGAGCAGATAATCCGCCGCGAGCGCGACCACCGCCAGCACGATCATCGCCGCGAACACGCCGCTTGCATTGAACGCGCCTTGCGCCGTCGAGATCAGCAAGCCGATACCCTGTTTCGAGCCGAGAAACTCGCCGACCACCGCGCCGACCAGCGCGAAGCCGAAGCTCACGTGCAGGCTCGCGAGAATCCACGAGAGCGCGGAAGGAATCACCACCGACGTCGTCACCTGACGGCGCGACGCGCCGAGAATCTGCGCATTCGCGATCATGTAGCGGTCCGCTTCACGCACGCCCTGAAACGCATTCGCGAACACGACGAAAAACACCATCACGACCGCCAGCGCCACTTTCGACGCCATGCCGAGACCGAGCGCGATCACGAACACCGAGCCGAGCACAACGCGCGGAATCGAGTTGGCGATCTTGATGTAGATGCTGAACACGTCAGACAGCAGCTTGTTACGGCCGAGCACGATGCCGCAGAACACGCCCGCCACCGAGCCGATCAGAAAGCCCAGCACCGTCTCTTCGAGCGTGACCCATACTTGCGTGAGCAGCGGCCCTTGCGAGGTGCCTTCGACGAACCATTCGACGATCTGATCGAAGATCGCGGACGGCATCGAGAAGAAGAACGGATCGATCCAGTGAAGACGAGCCGATAGCTCCCAGCCGCCGAGCACGAAGACGAGCACCGCAATGCGCAGTCCGATCACGAGTGCGTGGCGCTGCTTGATGCGCTTTTGCGCTTCGCGTTCGACTTGCGCGAGCGCGCCGGGATCGATGCCCGCGGGCATCGCTTGTTGAGGCGTGGACATGGGTGAGGTTCCTCTCGAACAGGTTCAACCGATCTGCACTTCTTCGCGCAGGTCGTGCCAGATATCCCGCGAAATCTCGATGAAATGCGGGTGATAGCGAATCTCCGACGTGATGCGCGGGCGCGGCAGATCGATCTCGTAGACGCGCTTGAGCGTCGCGGGGCGCGCCGTCAGCACGAACACGCGGTCCGCGAGCGCGATCGCTTCTTCGAGATCGTGCGTGACGAACACGACCGAGCCCGCGTTCGCCGACCACAGTTGCAGCAACTCGTCCTGCATCAGCGTGCGCGTCTGCATGTCGAGCGCGGAGAACGGCTCGTCCATCAGCAGGATTTCCGGCTTGTTGATGAACGTTTGCGCGAGCGCGACGCGCTTGCGCATGCCGCCCGACAACTGATGCGGATAATGCTTGCCGAACTTGTCGAGACCGACGCGGCGCAGCCACTCGTTGGCTTCGTCATAGGCGGCGGATTTCGAGCGGCCGCGATAGAGCGGGCCGGCCGCGATGTTGTCGAGCACCGAGCGCCACGGAAACACGGCATCCGCCTGAAACACGAAGCCGATGCGCGGATCGATGCCGTCGACCGGCTGGCCCATCACGCGCACTTCGCCGGTCGTTGGCTTGAGCAGGCCCGTGATCATGCTGAGCGTGGTGGACTTGCCGCAGCCCGTCGGGCCGACGATCGCGACGAATTCGCCCTTCGCCACCGACATGCTGAATTCGCGCAGCGCGACCGTGGCCTTGCCGTCCGGCGAGACGAAGCGGCACGAGACGTTGCGCAGTTCGATGGCCGGTTGTGTCGTCTGGTTCATTGTGCGCGCCTCACTTCGATGCCGTCGCGGTGCCCGACAGATACTCGTTCGAGTACGTGCGCGCGAGGTCGATATGCTTGCCCTTCACCGAAGGATTGAACGCGGAGAGCACCTTCAGCACGGTTTCGGGGCCGTCGGCGGGCATCTTGCCGTCCTTGGTGAACATCGGCAGCGAGGCCTTCAGCGCGCCCACGTAAAGCTCCTTGTTCTTCGCGTAATAGTCCTTCGGCATCTTCTCGGCGATCTCTTCGGCGCTGTGCGTGGAGATGAAGTTGAGCGTCTTCGCGAACGCGCGCGACAGCTTCGCGGCGTCCGCCTTGTGCGATTCCGCCCACGCGCGCTGCACGTAGAAGCTCGATGCCGGATACGTGCCGCCGAGCGCGGCGCGCGTGCCTTCGAGCGTGCGCATGTCGACGAGCACCTTCGCCTCGCCGGTCTTGAGCAGTTGCGACACGGTCGGCTCGGTGGTCATGCCTGCGTCGATGCGTTCCTGCTTGATCGCCGCGATGAAGCTCGCGTCCGCGCCCACCGGCAGCAGCGTGTATTCCTTCGAGCTCACGCCCGCGCGCTGCGCGAGGTATTGCGTGAGAAAGCTGGTCGATGATCCGAGGCCCGTCACGCCGAGCGTCTTGCCTTTGACGTCGGCCATGCTCTTGAGTTTGTCGGCGGCCTTGGTCGAGACCAGTTCCACTTCGCCCGGCACCTGACCGAAGATCACCAGCGCCTGCACTTCCTTGCCCTTGCTCTGCAGGTCGATGGTGTGATCGTAGAAACCGACGACGCCTTGCACCGCGCCGGCGAGCAGCTCGTTTTCCGCATCGACGCCCGCGGGCTGCGAGAGAATTTCGACATCGAGCCCTTCGTCCTTGAAGTAGCCGAGCTGCTCCGTCAGCTTCGCGGGCAGATAGATGATCTTGGTCGCGCCGCCGACCATGATGGAAATTTTCTCGGCATGGGCGGACACGGATGCCGCGGCGAGCGCGAAAGCGATACCGGATACCGCAGCGATCTGGCGCAAAGTACGCATCAGGAGTCTCCTTGATGTGGGGCGGGACGTAAGGAAAGGCCCGCTTGTTCGAATGTGTGCGGCGATTATAGAAAGGTGAATCCTTCTGCCAGCTTTCTGTGTCGATAGCGAAACATGGGTGTTAACCCGATGCGTCATGCTTCGTCGAAGCCAATACAATCGCGCCACCATGAAACTGCTGCTGATCGAAGACAATCCGACGCTGTCGCTCTGGCTCGCGAAGATGCTGGAACAGGAATCCTTCGCACTCGAAACCGTGCAGGATGGCGAGTCCGCCGATCAACTGCTGCGCACCAATCAATACGATGTCGTGCTGCTCGATCTCAACCTGCCGCGCCTGTCGGGCAAGAACGTGCTGCGACGAATGCGCCAGCGTGGCGACGCGACGCCGGTGATGATTCTGACCGCGAGCGGCTCCATCGACGAGAAAGTAGAGTTGCTCGGCGCGGGCGCGGACGATTACCTGGTGAAGCCGTTCGAGGTCCGCGAGCTGGTCGCGCGCGTGAAGGTGATGATCCGGCGGCGCACGTCATCGACGGCGAACGAGGTGTCGTGCGGCGATCTCGTCTTCGATATCGACACGCGCCAGTTCACGATGAAGGGCGCGCCGCTCAACGTGACGCCGCGCGAGCGCAGCGTGCTCGAAGCGCTGATTTTGCGTCTGGGCAAGACGGTGTCGAAGGCATCGCTGCTGGACGCGATCTTCACGCACGAGGACAGCCCGAGCGAAGACGCGCTCGAAATCTACGTGTCGCGGCTGCGCAAGAAGCTCGACGGCAGTTCGGCCGCAATCGTCACGCTGCGCGGACTCGGTTATCTGTTGCGCAAGAAGGACGATGACCAATAGCCTGCGCGTTCGCCTGCTTTGGTGGCTGCTCGTGCCGCTCGCGTTCTACGTGTTCGTGACCGGCAAGGCCGCGTACGACAACGCGCGCCACACCGCCGATCTCGTGCAGGAAAACACGTTGCTAGCATCGGCGCGGATGATCGCGGGCGAAGTCGAGTGGTCGGATGGGCGCTTGCTCGTCGATGTTCCGCCAGCCGCGCTCGAAGTGTTCGCGTCGCCTCAGGGCGATCAGGTTTTCTACAACGTGAGCGTCGACGACGGCCGTCTGCTCGCCGGCGCGCCCGATTTTCCGTTCGGGCCGACCGCCGCGATCCACGATACGCCGATGTACTACGACGCCGATCTGCACGGCAAGCCGATCCGCGCCGTCGGCTTCGTGCGCCAGATGTACGACAACGGCGCGATCCGGCGCGTGCTGGTCTCGGTCGGCAAGACGCAGGCGTCGCGCGACGCGATGGTGCGCGAACTCTGGCGTCCGCAACTCGTGCGGCAGATCGAGATGGTGTTGCTCGCAGTCGCGCTCGCGTGCATCGGACTGACGTTCGAATTGCGGCCGCTGCTGAAGGTGAAGAAGGAAGTGATGGATCGCGATCCGATGCAGCTCGAGCCCTTGCGCGTCGAGCGTTTGCATACGGAGTTACGGCCGATCGTCGAGGCGATCAATCAGTGCATCGCGCGGCTCGGGCTTCAGGTGGCGGCGCAGCGGCGCTTCATCGCGGACGCGGCGCACCAGTTGCGCACGCCGCTGACCTTGCTGGAGACGCAGTTGCAGTTCGCGCGGCAGCATCGCGAGATGGCGCCATCGTTGCACGAAGCGCTGGCGGCGATGCAGCGAAGCAACCGCTCGATGGTCGGCCTCACCAACAAGCTGTTGCTGCTCGCGCAGGCCGAGGCGGCGGACTATACGCAGCTTGCGAAGCATGAGGTCGATCTTGCCGCGATCGCGCAGAACGTGATCGAAGACCTTGCGATGTTCGCGCAGAAACGCGAGATCGACCTCGGCGCGGAGCTGGTCGAATCGGCGTGGATCATCGGGCATGAGGGATTGTTGTCGGCGCTGGTTCACAACGTCGCCGAGAATGCGATCCGATATACGCAGGCGGGTGGACACGTGACCGTCGCCATCACGCGCGATGCGCAACGCGTCACGCTGACCGTCACCGATGACGGTCCAGGCATTCCAGCGGAAGCGCGCAGTCGCGTGTTCGAGCCGTTCTATCGCGCGGCGGCGGATGCGGAAGGGACGGGACTGGGGCTCGCGATTGCGAAGGAAATCGTGCAGGCGCATCGGGGCGAGATTCGGCTCGGCCAGCGAGAGCATCCCGAGCGCGGCGTGATCGTGACGGCGACGTTCGAAAGCGCCCGCGCGCAAAATCGTTGATTTTCCTGGATCTTATGGAATGACCATTCGAGTTTGACGGCTCATCGCAAAATATAATTCTGCTGAGTGACTCAGGAGAAGACGATGAGCCGAATCGGAGCATGGGCATTTGCATTATTGTTAGGAATGCTGGTTAGCGGGTGCGGTGGGAGCGATAGCAGCGACGCCGGGAGCGCGGCGAAGCAAGCAAGCGCGCAGGATCAGGCCACTGCAAAAGGATATGCGTTGTCCACCGTCATCTGGAAGCAGGAGCCTATCGGCGTTTGCTGGGACATGAGCAATGCCGACTTCGCGCTGTATACCAATCAGCGCACCTGGAGCCGTCTCGCGGTCGAGGCGAGCTGGCAGGCACACTCCGGCGTGACGTTCACGGGCTGGCAGCAATGCACCAATGATCCGAACTACTACGGCATACGGATTTCGATCGAGGATAACGCCACGAACGGACCGCATACGCAAGGGCTCGGAACGACGCTGAACAACGTGGTCGGCGGCATGGTGCTCAACTTCACGTTCCACAACTGGAGCACGAGTTGCGTGGGCCGTGAAGAGTATTGCATTCGCAATATCGCCGCGCATGAGTTTGGTCACGCGATGGGTTTCGCGCATGAACAGAACCGGCCGGATACGCCATCGACATGCAAGGAGCCCGCGCAAGGCAGTTATGGCGATACATTGATCGGGGCGTGGGATCTGGCATCGATCATGAATTACTGCAATCCGGACTGGAATGGCAACGGGCAGTTGAGCACGACGGATATCGTCATGGCGCAGCGGTTTTATGGAGCGCGATGAGGGGACATTGCGCTTGATTGCCTGCCTAGAAGCAATCTAATTGCACGTCGTTGCTGAAAATGAAGGCATTGGAAATATTTCGTAATGAAGATGTCAGATTGATTGGGTGCTGAAAATATACTTCTCCCGCCCCGCATGAGGACGCGTGGTTAGTCATTAACGGAGAAGAAGATGAAAAGGTTTAGGGGTTTAGCACTGGCATTCTTGTCAGGATTGCTCATCAGTGGGTGCGGCGATGGCAGCGGCGGCACCGACGCGGTTAGTTCCACGGCCAAGACTTCAGTCGAGCAGGCGGCCGTGCAGGACAAGGCAACGGTGAAAGGCTATGCGTTGTCGGCCGTTATCTGGGATCGGGTGCCCATCGGAGTTTGTTGGGATCTGAACACTGCGGATTTCGCGCGGTACTCCGCGGAGCGCAACTGGACTCGTCTCGCGGTCGAGGAGACCTGGGAGCAGAATTCCGGCGTCGAATTTTCCGGTTGGCAGCAATGCACGAATGATCCGGGCTACTACGGCATTCGGATCTCGGTCGAGGACATTGTTGGCAGCGCGCCGCATACGTGGGGCCTGGGTGCGATGTTGAACAACGCTCAAGGCGGAATGGCGCTCAATTTCACCTTCAACAACTGGGGCCAGAGCTGTCAGGGGCGCGAGGAATATTGCATTCGTCGCATCGCCGCGCACGAATTCGGTCATGCGCTGGGCTTTGCGCATGAGCAGAATCGGCCGGATACACCATCGTCGTGTATCGAGCCCGCACAGGGTACTTACGGCGACACGATGGTCGGTCCGTGGGATCTCGCGTCGATCATGAACTACTGCAATCCGAAGTGGAATGGCGACGGCAAACTGAGCCCCACCGACATCGAGATGGCGCAGAAATTCTATGGCCCGCGCAGACAAGCGGTGTTTTACGAAGTGACTCGTGAAGTCGCTCCGGTTCATCTGACGGTGTACGACTACGCGACTCGTGCGATCGTCAAGGAAATCGATCTTGGCGTCGCCGTACCCTATGACCGCGCTTCGTTGATGCGATCGAGTCCGGACGGACGGAGAATGTACTTTGTCCTGGCCAATGAAGCTGATAAGAAGCAGTACTTGGCCGCGTTCGATGTTGCGAGCAATTCGGTTGCCTGGGTTTCGCCTCTGAATTTGAGCTCGTCGGTCTACGGCATTCAGGTTTCCTCGGACAACTCACGCCTGTTTGTCGCTGCAGAGTCGGTAAGCGTCTTCGATGCGACTAATGGCGCGTTGAAGGGGACCATTGCTGCGCCTCAGGGATTGCGTGTGAGTCAGGTCGCCACGGCCTCGGACGATTCGGACGCGATCTACGCGTTGGCCTCGAATAGCAGCCTGAAGCGGGACTGGATCCTCAAACTGAGCGCGAAGGGGCTGGATGTGGTGAAGTCGTTCGAACTCGGAGATTGGAATCCCTACAGGAACGAGCTTGCTATCACGCCCGATGGGAAGCGAGCCTACTTCGACGGTCCTGGCTTACCCAACTATGAGCAGCGTCTGAGAGAGCTGGATATGTCGAACGGTGCTGTGCGAGAGTTCGCCGCGCTTACCGAGTCGAACCCGCTGCATATCCACGCAATCAACAATCAACAGATCGTCTTTACCAACAACAGTTCCACGCTCAATCCGGTCATCCTGTACGACGTGCAAAAGAATGTGAAAACGACTCTCAGCGTTCCGACCACGGCGATCAGGCAGATTCAGTTCGACCCGAAATCGCAATCGATTTTCGTACTAAAGGCGTCCGATTTTGCTCAGTTCGACAGGCAGGACGATGGAACGTATAAGAATGTCGACCTCAAGTTGCCGTACGTCACCAAGGGCGGGATGCACTACTCGTCGTTCGGAGATTTCTTTGCGTTTCTTCGCAAGTAATCGCTGTTCCGAATAGGTCATACCACGATTGCGACGGGCGGCCCATAGGGCCGCCCGTCGCTTAAGACTCCCTCCTTTGTCGGCTCCGTCGTCGAATTTTGGATCCAAAATCCTTGATTCAATTTTGATATGGGCGCACAATCCCCCGGAACCGCACCCCACGCGACCGAGGGAGTCACCATGACCGACCGCGCCAACGCCGTTGCCAGTCCATACGCCGCAAGCGACGCACCCAAAGCCTCGTCCAAATCCAGCCGCGCCGTCACTGCCGCGGTCGTCGGCAATATCCTCGAATGGTTCGATTTCGGTACCTACGCATTCCTCGCGACCGTCATCGCCAAAGTCATGTTCCCCACTGGCGACGACTTCGCCGCCATGCTCGGCACCTTCGGCGCGTTCGGCCTCGGCTTCGCCGCGCGCCCGCTCGGCGCGATCATCTTCGGCTGGCTCGGCGACAAGAAAGGCCGCAAGTGGACGCTCACCTTCGTCATGCCGCTGATGGCCGCCGCCACGCTCTTCATGGCGCTGTTGCCGACCTATGCATCGATCGGCATCTGGGCGCCGATCCTGCTGGTCGCCGCGCGCATGCTGCAAGGCATTTCCGTCGGCGGGGAACTGGGCAACGCGGTCGCGTTTCTCGTCGAATGGGCGCCGCCGAACAAGCGTGGCTTCTACGGCAGCTTCCAGCAATGCAGCACGCTCGGCGGCATGCTGCTCGGCTCGGGCGCGGCCGCGCTCATGACCACGCTGCTCAGCCAGCAGGCCATGCTCGACTGGGGCTGGCGCGTGCCGTTCATTGTTGGTGCGATCGTGATCGGGCCGATCGGCTGGATCATCCGCAAGCGCAGCGAGGAAACGCCGGTCTACCAGAGCGCCACCGACGAAGCGCCCAAGGCGAAAGGCCGCGCGCCCGCTCTTCTCGGCCTGCAGGCCTGCGGCCTCGTGATCGTGTGGACGGTATCGCTCTACGTGCTGCTCAACTACCTGCCGTCGTTCACGACGAAGTACGTCGGCATGAACGCATCGACGGCGCTGTGGCTCAACACGGCGGGCCTGATTGTGATGACGGCATCGATTCCGTTCTGGGGCGCGGCCTCGGACCGCTTCGGCCGCAAGCCGATCTATACGATCGGCTGCATCGCGTTTCTCGTGCTGCCGTATCCGATCTTCCATCTGATGCTCGAATACAAATCGGCGGCGATCGTCGGCGCGGTGCAGGTGCTGGGCGGCGTGATCATCGGCATCTTCTCGGGCGTCGGGCCCGCCGTGCTCTCCGAACTCTTTCCGACGAAAATCCGCACGACGTGGATGTCGATCGGCTACGGCATCGCCAACGCGGTGTTCGGCGGTTTCGCGCCGATGATCGCCATCGCGCTCATCAAGGCGACGGGCTCGCCGCTTTCGCCGGCGTACTTCGTGATGCTCGCCGCGCTGCTCTCGACTTTCACGGTCTTCACCATCAAGGAGACGGCGCACGCGCCGCTGCAATAATCATGCGCTGGAACCGAACGCTCACAGTAGTGAACTGCCACGCCGAAGGCGAAGTCGGCAACGTGGTGACGGGCGGCGTCTTCGACGTACCCGGCGCGACGATGTTCGACAAGATGATGCACCTCGAAGAAGTGCGCGACGATCTGCGCCGCATCTGCATCTTCGAGCCGCGCGGCTCGGCCAATCAGACGGTGAACTTCCTGCTGCCCGCAACCGACCCGCGCGCGCAAATGGGCTATGTGATCGCCGAATCGACCGAATATCCGGCGATGTCCGGCTCGAACACGATGTGCGTCGCGACGGTGCTGCTCGAAACCGGCATCCTGCCGATGGTCGAGCCCGTCACCGAGCTCGTGCTCGAAGCGCCGGCCGGGCTGATCCATCTGCGCTGCGCGTGCGCGAATGGCAAGGTCACGAAGGTCGAGTTCACCAATCAGCCCGCGTTCGCGAATCATCTCGACAGGACGATCGAAGTGGAAGGCATCGGCAGCCTGACTGTCGATGTCGGATATGGCGGCATGACGTATGTGATCGTCGATGCAGAAAAACTCGGCTTTCAGATCACGCCCGATGAAGCGCGCGAACTGTGCGAACTCGGGCAGGTCATCAAGGCCGCCGCGGCGGAGCAGTTGCCGTCGCCGCATCCGTTGAATCCGCTCATCAAGGGCATCACGATGACCGAGTTCGTCGGGCCGCTCTCGCGCGAGAACGGCGTGCTGAAATCGCGCAACACGGTGATCGTGTCGCCGGGTCGCTGCGACCGTTCGCCGTGCGGCACGGGCACGTCCGCGCGGCTCGCGGTGATGCACGCCAAAGGACTGATCGACGTGGGCGAGACCTTCCTGCACGAGTCGATCATCGGGTCGATCTTCGAGAGCCGCATCGAATCGGTCACGCGCCTGGGCGATGTGCCCGCAATCGTGCCCGTCGTATCCGGCCAGGCGTGGATCACCGCGATATCGCAAGTCGGCGTCGATCCGACCGATCGTTTCCAGACCGGCTTCACGCTCGCGGATACGTGGTGCGAAGCCGTCGACGACAAGCTCATCAAGTCGCGCGCGAGTTCATGAGCATGACGGGCGAAGAAATCGCGGATGTCGTCGTGATCGGAGCGGGCATCGTCGGGCTGGCTTGCGCGTGGGCGGCGCTGCGCGATGGCGCGCGCGTGACCGTGATCGATCGGGATTTCGAAGGCGATCGCGCATCGCACGGCAACGCGGGCGGCATCGCGGTGACGGAGAGCACGCCGATCGCCGTGCATGGCATGTTCACGAAGGCCGCGAAATGGCTGATGGACCCGCTCGGCCCGCTCGCGCTCGACTGGAAGCATCTGCCAAAGGCGCTGCCGTGGTTCATGGCGTTTAGGCGCGCGAGCGAGCCGGCACGTTTTCAGGCGATATCGCATGCGCTCGCGTTGCTGAACAACCGCGTCTACCACGACATCCTGCCGATGTTCGACGATATCGGCGCAAGCGCGATGCACTACCGGCGCGGCGCGCTGACCGTCTATGAGACCGATGCAGCCTTCGCCGCCGATCAGGCCGAATGGATGTTCAAGCGCGAACTCGGCGCGCGCTGGCACGCGCTCGACGCGCAGCAGGTGCGCGATTGCGAGCCGTCGCTCGCGCCCGTGTTCCGGCATGGCGTCTTTCTCGACGACTGGTCGCATATCGGCGATCCGCGCCGCATCGTCACGCTGTTGCGCGAGCGCGTGCGTGCGCTCGGTGCGCGCTTCGTGACGGGCGTCGCGCGTGCGATCGAATCGACGGATACGGTCTTGCTTGCGGACCGCAACCGCGTGAAAGGACGGCGCATCGTGATCGCCGCCGGCGCATGGTCGGCGGCACTGGCGAAGTCCATCGGCGATAGCGTGTTGCTCGAAAGCGAGCGCGGCTATAACGCGACGCTGCCGAAACACGGCACTGCACTGACGCGCGAAGTGATCTTCGCGGAGCGCAAGTTCGTTGCGACGCCGCTCGATGTGGGCTTGCGCATCGGTGGCGCGGCGGAGTTCGCGGGCATCGATGCGCCGCCGAATTATCGTCGCAGCGATGCATTGCTCGCGCTCGGCAAGCGCTTCATTCCGGGCATCGACGATAGGGACGCGGCGAAATGGAT
The DNA here is from genome assembly GCF_009938265.1 of Burkholderia sp. THE68. Lineage (NCBI taxonomy): Bacteria > Pseudomonadati > Pseudomonadota > Betaproteobacteria > Burkholderiales > Burkholderiaceae > Burkholderia > Burkholderia sp. THE68. Next base: position 772,109 of record NZ_AP022319.1, on the reverse strand, counting down.
GGGCCATCGCCCCGCGACGCCCGATTCGTTGCCGGTGATCGGCGCATCGCCGCGCATGTCATCGGTCGTTTATGCATTCGGACACGGTCATCTCGGCTTGACGCAATCCGCAACCACCGCCGCGCTCGTCGCCGATGTACTCGCGGGCCGCACGCCGCGCGTGCCGCTCGCGCCATATTCGATTGCGCGTTTCTAAATTGGAGGAGCAACCATGCAAGTGAACTGGAAAGGCGTATTCCCCGCCGTCACGACGAAGCTCAGGCAAGACGGCTCGCTCGATCGCGACGTCATCGTGAGCGGCCTGAACCGTCTGATCGACAACGGCGTCGGCGGTGTCGTGATGATGGGCATGGTCGGCGAGAACGCGCAGCTCACGCCGGAAGAGAAGCGCACGGTGCTGAAGATTGCCGTCGAAACGGTGAAGGGACGCGTGCCCGTCATTTCCGGTCTCGCGGAACTGAACACCGCCAACGCGATGCAATTCGCCAAGGATGCCGAAACAATCGGCGTGCAGGGCCTGATGGTGTTTCCGGGCCTGACGTATCGCTCGGACGATCGCGAGACCGTCGAATACTATCGGTCGATCGCGCGTTCCACGAAGCTCGGCCTGATGATCTACAACAATCCGCGCGGCTATGGCGTCGACATGCGTCCCGATCTGCTGGCGCAACTCATCGATGAAGCGAACGTCGTCGCGATCAAGGAAGAGACCTACGACACGACGCGGGTCACCGACCTCTACACACGGTTCGGCGAGCGCTTCGTCGTGTTCTGCGGCGTCGACGATCTGATCGTGGAATCCGTCGCACTCGGCGTGACAGGCTGGGTCTCGGGCATGGCGAACGCGATGCCGAAGGAATCCGTCGATTTGCTGAATTACGCGGTCAATGGCGAATACGACAAGGCGCGCGCGCTGTATCGCGCGTTGATCGACCTGTTCCATCTCGACACGCATGTGAAGCTCGTGCAATACATCAAGCTCGCGGAAAACATCACGGCGGGCTATCCGGAATACGTGAAGGCGCCGCGTCTGATGCTCGAAGGCGATGAGCGGCAGCGGACCATAGAAATCGTCGAGAAGGCGATTGCCAACGTGCGGGCGCTTGCGCAATGAAATCCACGTTTTTCTGCATCGACGGACACACCTGCGGCAATCCGGTGCGCGTCGTCGCGGGTGGCGCGCCGCCGCTCGAAGGCGCGAACATGATCGAGCGCCGCGCGCATTTTCTGCGCGAGTTCGACTGGATCCGCACCGCACTGATGTTCGAGCCGCGCGGGCACGAAGTGATGTCCGGCAGCATCCTCTATCCACCGACGCGCCCCGATTGCGATCTCGCGATTCTCTTCATCGAAGTGAGCGGCTGCCTGCCGATGTGCGGACACGGCACCATCGGCACGGTGACGACGGCCATCGAACACGGACTCGTGCGGCCGCGCGAGCCCGGCGTGCTGCGGCTCGATACGCCAGCGGGTCTCGTCGTCGCGCGATATCGGATGAATGGCGAGCATGTGGATTCGGTGCAGCTCGTCAACGTGCCTTCGTTCCTGCATTCGCGGGATTTGTCCGTCGAAGTCGAAGGACTCGGCGAAATTCAATTCGATGTCGCGTACGGCGGCAACTTCTATGCGATCGTCGAGCCGCAGCGCAACTATGACGGCTTGCACGCGCTGAAGCCTTCCGACATCCAGCGCCTGAGTCCGGTGCTGCGCCAGCAGGCGAACGAGAAGTACACGTTCGTGCATCCGGAGAACGACGCCATATGCGGCCTGAGTCACGTCATGTGGACCGGCGAGCCGACCGTGGAAGGCGCGAGCGCGCGCAACGCGGTGTTCTACGGCGACAAGGCCATCGATCGCTCGCCATGCGGCACGGGCACCTCGGCGCGCATGGCGCAGCGCGTCGCGAAAGGGCAGTTGAAGATCGGCGAGCGCTTCGTGCACGAGAGCATCATCGGCACCTTGTTCGAAGGCGTGCCGATGGAAGCGGCGCGCGTCGGCGATTACGAGGCGATTCAGCCGGCCATCGAAGGCTGGGCGCGCGTGACAGGCCACAACACGATTTTCGTCGATGACCGCGATCCGCTCGCACACGGATTCCTGCTGAAATAACGGGAGAGATCAAGCCATGCTGATACTGAAAAACGCCCGCGTGCTCGACGCCGATCACGAACGCGACGACGGCCGCTATTCGATCGTGATCGACGGCGACACGATTCGCGATGTCACGCGCGAACCGGTGCAGGCGAGCGACGCGCAGGTCATCGATGTCGGCGGCAAGACGGTGATGCCCGGCATGATCGATTGTCATGTGCATGTGATCGCATCGGTCGCGCATCTCGGCAACAACAGCCGCTTGCCGAACACGTTCGCCGTGCTGCGCGCGGTGCCGATTCTCGCGGGTATGCTGAATCGCGGCTTCACGACCGTGCGCGATGCGGGCGGCGCGGATTACGCGCTGTCGCGTGCGATCGAAGAGGGTGTGATCGCGGGGCCGCGTTTGTTCGTGGCGGGCAAGGCGCTTTCGCAGACGGGCGGCCACGGCGATTTCCGCGAACGTTACGACAACTCGGATCCGGACCCGTGCGGCTGCAATCGCAACATGGGCGCGATCGGGCGCGTGGTCGATGGCGTTGATGAAATGCGCCGTGCCGTGCGCGAGGAAATGCGCGCGGGCGCGCATCACGTCAAGATCATGGCGTCGGGCGGCGTGGCTTCGCCGACCGATCCCATCGGCAACCTGCAATTCTCTGTCGACGAAGTGAAGGCCGCCGTCGAGGAAGCGCAATCGCATCAGACCTACGTGATGGCGCATGCCTACACCGCGAAGGCGATTGCGCGCGTGGTCAGGCTCGGCGTGCGTACGATCGAGCACGGCAATCTGATCGACGAAGAAACCGCAGACGTGATGGCGGAACACGACGCCTATGCAGTGCCGACGCTCGTCACGTATGACGCGATGTCGAAAGTCGGCGCGCAGATGGGCCTCGCGAAAGATACGCTCGACAAGAACGAGTCCGTCCGCAAGCGCGGACTCGAAGCGCTCGCGATGCTGCATGCGCGCGGCGTGAAAATGGGCCTCGGCACCGATCTGCTCGGCGACATGCATCAGTATCAGAGCGATGAGCTGTCGATACGCGCGGATATCGTCGGCGCGTTCGAGGCCATTCGTCAGGCGACCGCCATTGGCGCGGAGATCGTCAACATGAAGGGCAAGCTTGGCGTCGTCGCGGCGGGCGCGTATGCGGATTTGCTCGTCGTGGATGGTGATCCGCTCAAGGATATCCGCGTGCTGACCGGGCAGGGCGAGCGCATCGCGGGCGTGATGAAGAATGGCGCGTGGGTGCGTGCTACGATGCCGCAACATCATAGATAAGCATCGAATGAAGCACATGCCTCCGGTCGCCGCTAAATCCCGTCGAACAGAAACGCCGAACGCGAGCGATTCCGCGCACAGGATCGTGCGCACGACCACGGTCGAGCTCGTCACGACCGCGATCCGGCAACGCATTCTCTCGGGCGATCTCGCGCCCGGCGAAGTGCTGCGTCAGGAAGCGCTCGCCGACGAACTCGGCGTGAGCCGCGTGCCGATCCGCGAAGCGATCACGCGTCTCACCGGCGAGGGCTTGCTGACCAAGGTGCCGCATCGTGGCGCGTATGTCGCGGAGCTGTCGATAGAAGAAGTGCAAGAGACGTTCGAGATTCGCTTGCGGCTGGAGCCGTGGCTATTCTCGCAGGCGATTCCGCTTATCACCGATGCCGAAATCGCGAAGGCCGAAAAGCTCGTCAACGAGATGGATCACGCGGATTCGGGCGTCTGGGGGCAACTGAACTGGCGGCTGCACGAAACGCTGTATCTGCCGGCGCGGCGCGATATCACGTTGCAGATGCTGCGCGGGCTGCACGATCGCAGCGACCGCTATTTCCGCTTTCAGGTCGTGCAGGTACCGATTCGCGAGCAGTCGCATGAAGAGCACATGAGCCTGATCGATGCATGCAGGAAGCGCGATCCGAAGCTCGGCGCGAAGCTGCTCGAACAGCACGTGAAAACGGCGGGGCAGCAGATCATCTCGGTGGTCGAGACGATCATGGCGCGATGACGCGCAGCGTCGCGGGCTGCGTTGCGTCGCGCGCATCGATTTCGATGTGAGCATCGGCGACGGCGAGCTGCGCGAACGCGGCTTCATCGACCATCACGACCGGCACGTTCGACGCATACAGTTCATTCGCGACGATCGCGCCAATCGACAGAATCAGATCGCGCTCCGTCAGCACGATGCCGGCCGGCCCCGTGCCGTTGCGCAACGCTTCGGCGAGCACGCTGCTGCTCGAACTCGATCCGCGCGCACGCGGCATCACCAGAATGCGCGACGCGAGACGCTGCCCGTGACCGGCATGCGTGGCATCGACGATCACGCCGCGTTGCGCGTCGTAGCCGCCCCAGAAGCTGAGCGGCGGCAACGCGATGCCCGCAGCGCGTGCGTGGCCCGGAACGAGCGTGACGGCCTCAAACGTATTCATCGATGCACACCTTTCCTTCGAACGCCGATCGCACGCATTCGCTCATGCTGCCGAACGCGACCGTCACGCCGATATTCGCCGGCGCGTAATGCGCCCATTTGCCCGAGTTGGTCATCACGAGACCGCTCACCTGCTTCATCACCGGCGTGATGTATGTGCAGGTATCGACGACGATTTGCACGCCACGCGCCGCAAGCCGTTGCGCGATGCCTTCCTCTTCGAGTTGCCACAGCACGAAGCGGCTCGTGTTCACATAGACATCGCAGCGCGGCGCGCCTTCATGACGCGCGAAGAGCGCGGCGAGCGTGCGGAACTCCTCGACGGAAAAATGCGGCGTGCCGAGACTGACGGCGGCGAGCGCGTCGCCCGGTTGCGCGTGACTCCAGCGCGCGCGCACGGCATGAAGGTCCGATGCGCTCACCGGAATCGTGCGTTCGGGCGCGCGCCTTTGCAATGCAGCGTCGAGCGTCGCGGCTTCGGGCGTGATGCCGACCGCATGAAACAGCGCCACCGATCCGCTCGACGCCGCCGCCGCGCCGAGCGCCTTCAGTTCGTCTTCGGTGGTGTCATCGGGCAGGCCGGTGATGGCGGCCACCGTCGCGCCGGCCACGCTGCCGAGCAGGAAGCCGAGCGCGGCGAAGTCCGCATCGCGATGCGGCGACGCGCGCAGATCGGGTGCTGCGATCACGATGCGCGCTGCGCGATTCGCCGTGACGTGCAGGCCCGCGTTCGGCACCCGAGCGGTGATCGCGGCGGCGAGATCGAGAAAATCGCCATAGCGGCTGGTGCGCGCGCCGAGCACCGAGTTGGCGAAGACGATCGCGTTGGATTCGGCCCATGCGATCTGATCGCCCAGTTTCGGGCGATGCTTCAACTGATACGGCGCGCACGTGAAGCTCGCTTCGCAGCCGAGTTCGATATGCGCCTGCATGAGGCGCTTGCCCGCGCTCGCGGTGCCGGCATCGCCGCGAAACAGCTCCGGGTGAATGAGATCGAGCGAGCCGACATTGAGCGTGGTCGGCACGGCGACCTTCGCGCCGCTCGCGACGAAGCGCTCGACGAAATCGAGGCTCGCCGCGCCGTGATACAGACAGCCGTCGATGTGCGCGCAGCTGATGTCGATGAGCGTATCGGCGTCCATGACGCGCGCCGTCGCGGCGACGATACGCATCGCGAGCGCGAGGCCATCGCCGAACTCGCCGTCGAGCATCGCAGTGTCGCGTGGGGAAAGAGTGAGCATCGGGTTCGATGGCGTTCGATTGCGCCGCGCTGTTGGTTGTCAGCGCAGGATAACGGATCGGCTCGAATCGATCTACCCGACGCGGGTGGCGCGGCTCATGCGCGCATCTGGCTTACTGACTGGAGCGCATCACTTTCACACCGGAGACAGGCAGACATGGGCGTATTGAGCGGAGTTCGGGTTCTGGAGTTCGAGGCGATCGGTCCGGCGCCGTTCGGGTGCATGTTGCTCGCGGACATGGGCGCGGATGTACTGCGCGTCGATCGTCCCGTCGCGGCCGGCGATCTCGGGCCGAAGATCAGCGGCAAGCACAAGAATCTGACCGGGCGCGGCCGGCGTTCGGTCATGCTCGACCTGAAGCAGCGCGAAGCCGCCGATGCCGCGCTCGAACTGATATCGAAGGCGGATGTCGTCATCGAAGGCTTCCGGCCGGGCACGATGGAACGGCTCGGAATCGGACCGGAAACGGCGCTCGCGCGCAATCCGAAGCTCGTGTATGGCCGCATGACGGGTTGGGGGCAAACAGGTCCGCTCGCCGAGCGCGCTGGGCACGACCTGAACTACATCGCGCTGTCGGGCGTGCTGTCGGGCATCGGGCGCGCGGGCGAGCCGCCGGTGCCGCCGCTGAATCTCGTCGGCGATTACGGCGGCGGCGGCATGCTGCTCGCGCTCGGCGTGGTGGCGGCGCTCTTCAACGTGCAGCGCGGCGGCGCGGGACAAGTGGTCGATGCCGCGATGATCGAAGGCGCTGCGCAGCTCGGCACGACCCTGTGGGGATTGATTGCGTCGGGGAACTGGCGCGAGGCGCGCGAGAGCAATCTGCTCGATGGCGGCACGCCCTGGTACGACAGTTATCGCACGCGTGACGGGCATTACATGGCCGTTGGCGCGGTCGAAGCGCGCTTCTATGCGCAATTGCTGGAGAAGCTCGGCTTGGCCGACGCGGATTTGCCCGCGCAGCATGATCGGGCAGGCTGGCCGCTGCTGAGGGAACGATTCGCGGCGGCGTTCGCCGAGCGCACGCGCGACGAATGGTGCCGCGTGTTCGAAGGCAGCGACGCCTGTGTCGCGCCGGTGCTGGGCTTTTCGGAAGCGCCGGCGCATCCGCAGCATCGCGCGCGCGCAAGCTTTGTCGAGTTCGATGGCGTCGTGCAGCCCGCGCCCGCGCCGAAGTTTTCGCAAACGCCTTCGGCCATTTCACGGCCTGCGCCGCGACGAGGCGAAGGAGGCGCCGGTGCTTTGAGGGACTGGGGCCTGGATGAATCGGAGATTGCGCGGCTGCGTGCGAGTGGCCTCGGGTTCGCGTCGGAAGCCTGACCGGTTGAAGCAGCCCCTTCAAAGCCTGTGCATGTTATCCACGCCCGAAATGACGGACGAAGCAGTAGAAAATCCACGGATGGATCTTGAGCATGGCCATCACAATGGACAGTTTCGGGCGATGATCCGAGTACATGCCGACCAGATGCGCGATGCGAAGCCTCTCGGCTACGCTGCACAGAATCGGTTTCGCCAGTCGGTAAGTCGGTGCCTTGATCGCTGTCTGAAACGCGATCGTCCTATAACCGTAGATGTATTTCAGTCTGAACAAAAGACGGCGGTAATTTCGTATGGGCATCGATTCCGTGCTCTTTTCCACGCGATCCATGATGGCAAAAAGATCTACGATCTTAGGATTGAAGCGTGTCGAAATGCCCGATTCCCTATACATATACGAATACAAGGTATCGGGCATGAGCCGTACGATCTCCGATTTGCCCAGCGTCTGCACCGAGACGCAGATATCTTCGTATATCAGTCCGGTCGGATGCTCAATGGCCAGGAAAATGGATCGGCGCACGAGCTTGTTGAAGCAATAGGCTTGCAGCGATAGATCGAGAATTCTCTCGACCGCCTCCAGGCCGGTGATGATCGCATCGCCCGTTTCGACGCGGTAATTGATCTTACCTTCCGGACTGATGTTCTCGGCAGCGAAGATTACGACGTCCGCATGGTGCGCGTCCGCCTCGGCAATGACCCGGCGGATGAGGTCGCGGTGAACGTGATCGTCGCTATCGACGCACAGAACGTATTCCCCGCGCGCCGCCTGCGCGGCGATCTTGCGGGTTTCGGCGAGGCCCTTGTTCTCGCGGTTCTTAATAAACTGCCACGGAATTCGGTCTTGCTGCGCGAGGATGCGCGAGGTCATTTCGCCGGATCGATCAGGACTGCTGTCGTCGACGGCGATAATCTCGAAATCAGTGGAGGTTTGCGACAGAAGCGAATCGAGGCATTCTTCGATGTACGGCTCGACTTTGTACACAGGCAACAAGACACTGATTTTCGGCGGTGCTGGCATAGATGTGAACCCCGCTCGTGATTTTCAGGAGAACGACAATTGACCATGGATTCTACTTCGTGTTCCGTCTCGATGTATTAGGGTTATGGACTATTGCAGGCATGTTTCTCGCGTGAAAAACAAAAAAAGCACGTTCGGCCAACCTCCGAACGCGCCAAAGTGGAGCAACCCAATCCCTGAATCGAGTAGTCCTATTGCAGGTTTCCCGCCACCGCGACAGTCTGCCCGGTGATGTAGTTCGATTCCGGCGAGCAGAAGAGATAGACGCCGCCCGCCGCTTCTTCCGGTGTGCCGCCACGTCCGAGCGGATTGCGCTGCGCGTGCGATTTCAGCATGTCGGCGTTCAGGCCGACGCGAATGTCCCTGCCATCGATCTTCACGGACGCCGCCGCCTCGGTGCTCACGGTCATGCGCGTATGGATCAGGCCAAATGCGACGCAATTCACGTTGACGTTGAAACGCCCCCACTCGCGCGCCAGCGCGCGCGTCATGCCGATCACGCCCGCCTTCGCCGATGAATAGTTGATCTGCCCGGCATTGCCGTTCAGCGCCGACGTCGACGAAATATTGACGATTTTCCGATAATTCTCCCGGCCCGCTTCCTTATCAGCGGCGTGCAGCGCTTTGATATGCGGATAGGCCGCGCGCAGAATGCGGAACGGCGCGGTGAGATGACAGTCGATGATCGCGTACCACTGCTCATCGGTCATTTTCTGCACGACGTCGTCCCACGTATAACCCGCGTTATTGACGATGATGTCGATGCCCTTGAACGAATTCATCGCTGTGCCGATCAGCCGGTCCGCGAAATCCGGCGCCGACACATTGCCCACACACGCCACCGCTTCCGTGCCTTGCTTGCGCAGCAGCTCCACGGTCTCCTGCGCGGCCTCGGTATCGAGATCGTTGATGACGAGCCGCGCGCCTTCACTCGCGAGCTTGAGCGCGATCGCCTGACCGATGCCGCGTCCCGAACCGGTTACCAATGCCACTTTGCCTTCGAGCTTTCCCATGATGTCTTCCCGATGAATGATTCAGAGCGCGACCACCGCGTCGCCGAGCACGCGCGGTTCGCCATATTGATTGACGGTCTGGATTTCGAGCCGCACGCGGCGCTCGCCTTCGGCTTGGAATTTCTCGGTGACCTTGCCCGTGCACGTCACGACATGTCCGAGCTGCGTAATGCCGACAAAGCGCACGCCGAGCGAGCGCAACTGCCTCTGCTCGACCCACGAGGTGAGCAGCCGCCCGAGCCACGCCATCGACAACATGCCGTGTGCGAACACGTCCGGCACGCCAGCGCGACGCGCATAGTCGGTGTCGAGATGAATGGCGTTGTGATCGCCCGACGCACCCGCGAAAAGCGCGAGCGTCGTGCGGTTCACTGCGGGAAGCGTGAGCGACGGCAAGATGTCGCCGACGCGGATCGAATCGAAACTGATGATGCTCATTCGCCTGTTCCTCGCTTATCGCTGAACGATGACGCTGCGCAGATCGGCTACGTGCTCGCCGCGCTGGTTCGTCACGCGTGTTTCGCGCACGATGAACCACAGCGCGCCGTTCTTCTTGTCGTAGATATCCGCGATGCGGCTTTCGTAACGCAGGAGATCGCCCGCATACGCCATGCGGTGATACTCGAACGACTGCTCGCCGTGCAGAATGCGCGACGAGACGATGCCGAGTTCATCGCGCCATGCCGTCGACGACTGTTCGAATTCGAGCGAGAACAGAAACGTGGGCGGCAGCGGCAGCGTGGGATGCCCCGCGTCGTGCGCGGCGGCTTCGTCGAAATAGACCGGGTTCGTCTCGCCGATCGCCTTCGCGAAGAAGCGCAGTCGCCACGCATCCGCAGTTGCAGTGAATACCGGCAACCGCATGCCGATATGCTTCTTCTCGATCGTCATCACGCGTTGCGCTTGTAGATGGTGACGACGCCCGCGCCGCCGAGCCCAAGGTTGTGTTGCAAGGCGAGTTTCGCGCCCTGAACTTGCCGATCGCCCGCCGTGCCGCGCAACTGATGCGTCAGCTCGAAGCATTGCGCGAGTCCCGTCGCGCCGAGCGGATGGCCCTTCGACAGCAGTCCGCCCGACGGATTGGTCACCCACTTGCCGCCGTAGGTGTTGTCGCCATCCATGACGAGGCGCTCGCCTTCGCCTTCCTTGCACAGGCCGAGTCCTTCGTAGGTCAGCAGCTCGTTCTGCGCGAAACAGTCATGAAGTTCGATCACGTCGATGTCATCGGGGCCGACGCCCGCCTGCTCGTACGCCTGCTGCGCCGCATTGCGCGTGATGTCGAAGCCCACGACGCGGATCATGTCGCCCGCGTCATACGTGCTCGGCAGATCGGTGGCGAGCGACTGGCCCGCGATCATCACATCGCTGCGCAAGCCGTGTTTGCGCGCGAACGCTTCGGACACGAGAATGGCCGCCGCGCCGCCGCAGGTCGGCGGACACGCCATCAGGCGCGTCAGCACGCCTTCCCACAGCACCGGCGCATTCATCACGTCTTCGGTCGACACGACATTGCGGAACACCGCGAGCGGATTGCGCGCCGCGTGCTCGCTCGCTTTCGCGCGAATGCGCGCGAACGTCTCCAGCTTGGTGCCGTATTTGCGCATGTGCGCGAGGCCCGCGCCGGCGAACTGGCGGATCGCGGTGGGAATCTCCGTGTGACCGACGAGCTTGTTGGTCAGATCGAGCGCGCGTTCGAGCGCGGGCGCGCGGTCACTCCATTTCGACGACAACGCGCCCGGCTGCATGAATTCGAAGCCCACGGCGAGCGCGCAATCGACCGCGCCGGATTCGACGGCCTGGCGCGCGAGAAAGAGCGCGGACGAACCCGTCGCGCAATTGTTGTTGACGTTGATGACCGGCACGCCCGTCATGCCGACGCGATAGATCGCTTTCTGTCCGCACGTCGAGTCGCCGTAGACATAGCCGGCATAGGCTTGCTGGATGGCCTTGAAGTCGAGGCCAGCGTCGGCGAGCGCATCGCGGATCGCGATTTCGCCCATCACGTCGTACGGCTCGCTCGCGCCCGGCTTTTTGAACGGAATCATGCCGACACCTGCGACATACACCTTGCGACTCATGTGCTTCTCCTTCAGTAATTGAAGATTCGATGGATTCACAGCTTGCGCGAGATGAGATCGCGCATGACCTCGCTCGCGCCGCCGTAGATGCGCGACACGCGGGCATCGACGAATGCGCGGGCGACCGGATACTCGAGCATGTAGCCGTAGCCGCCATGCAGTTGCACCATCTCGTCGAGCGCCTTGCCGAGCGCTTCGGTGGCGAAGAGCTTCGCAAGCGCCGATTCCTCGAGCGTCAGACGGCGGCGCATGTGCACGTCGAGGTAGTGATCGACCATCAGCCGCACGGCGATGGCCTGCGCCTTGATGTCGGCGAGCTTGAACTTGGTGTTCTGAAAGTCCCACACGGTCTGATTGAACGCGCGGCGATCCTTCACATAGTTCAGCGTATGCTCGAGGCACGTTTCGAGCCGCGCGGCTGCGCCGACCGCAATGTTCAGGCGCTCCTGCGGCAATTCGGCCATCAGATACGCGAAGCCCTTGCCTTCCTCGCCGAGCCGGTTCTCGACCGGCACGCGCACATCGTCGAAGAAGAGTTCGGCGGTGTCCTGCGCGTGCATGCCGATCTTGTCGAGCTTGCGGCCGCGCCGGAAGCCTTCGCGCGTCGTCTCGACGACGATCAGGCTCACGCCCTTCGCGCCCGCGCTCGGGTCCGTCGTGCAGACGACCACGACGAGATCCGCATTCAGCCCATTCGTGATGAAGGTCTTGCTGCCGTTGATGACGTAGTGGTCGCCGTCGCGGCGCGCGCTGGTTCGCACCGCTTTCAGATCGCTGCCGGTGCCGGGCTCGGTCATCGCGATGGCGAGAATCTGTTCACCCGTGCAGATGCCGGGCAGCCAGCGTTGCTTCTGCTCCTCGCTGCCGATGCGCGCGATATACGGCGCGACGATATCCGAATGCACCGCGAAGCCCGGCCCGCTCACGCCCGCGCGCGTCATTTCCTCATTGACGACGACCACATGGCCGAAATCGCCGCCGCCGCCGCCGTATTCGGCCGGAATCGAGACGCACAAGAGGCCCTGCTTTCCCGCCTTCAGCCAGGTTTCGCGATCCACGCGTCCGGCCTTGTCCCATTCCGCCTGATGCGGAACGCATTCGCGCTCGAAGAAACGGCGAGCAGTAGTACGAAGCATTTCGTGATCGTCCCGAAAGACGGTGCGTTCGATGTGCATGTCGAGAATCCTGGAAGGTGAGTTCTATTTCTTCGCGTGACGCGGAATGGCGCCTGTGCACGCGATGTTCGAAGCCGGATCGGCCAGATAGAGCGCGTCGATCTGATGCGCCCGGCGCGCGCGCGTGACCGCCTGATTCACGTAGCCTTTGTCGGCGATTTCGTTGGCGTCGAGCGAGGGCGGCTCGGCCAGCAACATCAGCCGCTCGATGACGAGCGTCGCGCCACGCGCCTTCTGTTGCGAAAGGCGCCGGCTCAGTTCGGCGACGACGAGCGGATGCGCGGCGAGCGCGCCGGCGTCGAGCGACGCGAGCTCGGGCGCGATGCGCTGGCACGCCGCGACGTTCGGCCAGGCGAGCGCGGTGAGAAAGTCGCGATCGTGCCCGCAGATCACCGCGTCCGTCAGAAGGGGCGCGCAGCAGTCGACGAGCGCGAGCCGCAGCGCGCCGGTGCGAACCCACGAGCCGTTCGCGAGCTTGAAGTCTTCGACGGTGCGGCCCGCGAAGATCATGCCCTGGGCCGGATCGGCGGGATCGGCCAGACGGACGGCGTCGCCGAAGCGAAAGTAGCCTTCGTCATCGAACGCGGCCGCGGTGAGTTCCGGTTGCCCGATGTAACCGCCGAACACGTTCGGGCCGCGCATGCGTATTTCATAGCGGCCGTCGCCGCCTTCGAGCGGCACGAGCTTCACTTCCGAGCCGAGCGCGGGCGTGCCGATGTTGCCGGGCGTATCCGTCGGCCAACTGCAATACGTGCCCATGCCGGACGTTTCCGTCGATGCGAGACCGGTGCAGAACGTGATCCGCGCGCCGATGGTCTTCTCCGCCACGTTCTGGATTCGCTTCCACACTTCGGCCGGCATGCTCGCGCCGCCGTAGCCGAAAAAGCTCGCCTTCGCGAAGAGGCTTTCGGCCAGTTGCGGATCGCGTTCGAGCTCGGTGGCGAGCACGGTCCATGCGGACGGCACGCTCGTGAAGATGGTCGGCGACACTTCGCGCAGATTGCGCACGGTGCGCTCGATCATGCCGGGCAGGGGGCGGCCATCGTCGATGTAATGCGTCGCGCCGAACTGGATCGCGCGGCCGAGATGCAGCACGCCGCCGAGACCGTGATGCCACGGCAGCCAGTCGAGAAATACGGGCTGCGCGTCGAGCAGCCATGCGAAGCTGTCCGAGTAATACGCGGCGACCGCGCCCAGATTGCCGTACGTGAGGCGCACGGCTTTCGGCAGCCCCGTGGAGCCGGAGGTGAAGAGCACGCGGGCGGTGTCATCGTGATCGATGGCGGCATGGGCGCGCTCGACAGCGCGCTGGCGCGTCTCGTCGAACGGGCCGTCCGTGAGCGCGTCCCATGCGAACTGACCTTGCGTTGCGCCATCGACGGCGATGACGGGCACGCCCTTCAGATTCAGCGCGCCGAGCGCCCGCGCATACGGCGCGACCGACTGCACGAACACCGCGCCGGGCGGGACCAGCTCGCAGATGGCCTTGAGGCGCGCGAAATCCTTGCTCATCAGCGCATAGGTGGGCGATACCGGCGCAGCCGGAATGCCCGCGTATTCGGCCGCAAGCAGCAACACGGCCTGCTCGATGGAATTGCCCGACAGCAGCATGAGCGGGCGCTGCGCGTTCAGTCCCATGTCCAGCAGCGCGGCCGCCACCTTCTGCACTTGCCGCCACAGTTCGCGCCAGCTCAGCGAGCGCCATGCGCCGTGCTTGTCGCGCTCGCAGAACGCGGCGCTGTCGCCGCGCTGCGCCGCCCAGCCCGGAATGAAATCCGCGAACGAGCGCTGTTCGATGCGCGGCAGCGCGCGGGCGCTGCGGAGAATCAACGTGCCGTCCGCGCGATGCTCGACGAGCGTTTGCCGCTCTGGAAACCGCACAGGACGATAAGACGGTGCCACCTTGCCGCTTGCTTCGAGCGTGCTCATTACATCTGTCTCCCGAGCATGGATGCTTTTGCCGGATGCGGCCACGAGGCCGCGCGCCGTTCCCCGGCTGTTGATTTGTCGATTCCGCCGTACGACGGCTCGCTTGCCCTTTGATGAAGGATAGGGGAGGCGCACCGGCGCGTGACCACCCGAGGCGGGTGGCGGTCCGGCGTGGCATGCCGCGTATCGTGAGTCTGTCTGGATGCGCGTCAACGAGGATGTTCAATGGACCTGCGTTATTCGAAAGAGGAACTCGCGTTTCGCGATTCCATCCGCGCATTTCTGCGTGATCGCCTTCCCGGTGATCTGCGCGACAAGGTGCTGAATCATCGCCCGCTCGAGCGCGACGATACGGTGCGCTGGCAGCGCATCCTGCATGCGCAGGGCTGGGGCGCGCCCGGCTGGCCCGAGGCGTTCGGCGGTACCGGCTGGACGGCGCTGCAACGGCTGCTGTTCGATATCGAATGCGGCCTCGCGGGGGCGCCGCGCCAGTTGCCGTTCGGCCTCAACATGATCGGCCCGGTGCTGATGAAATTCGGCAGCGCCGCGCAGCAGGCGCGCCATCTGCCGCGTATTCTCTCGGCGCAGGACTGGTGGTTACGTGCAAGTCTTTTGGCTTGCAGCAACAAGAGCAGGTGTCAGTAAATGGACATGGTCCTCATCAGGAGAACGGGAAAAAAAAGAAGTCGCTAGGCGACGATTCAGGGCAGCATTTCCGGCGTCGGCATGCCATTTCGGTTGGTTTTGACTTTGCTGTTGCTCTTACTGGGGCAAGCCGCGGAGCGGCGCGTCAGGCTCGAGTGTGGGTAACTCACAGTCCCGAAGGGCCGTCCATAGGCCAGGTTCATCGGCCTGTGGGCGGGTGAGTTATCCAGCACGGGGAAACGCAAAGGGGGAGACTCCGCCGCTTGCCGGAGAAAAGATTTGGTGTCTGATTGCTCGGTGACGGCACGAGGGGCGGGAAAAAGGTTCGGCGCCCGTCATGTTCCGCAGATAAGTCGGAGAGCGTTTATGCGTGACGGACGGCAGGCTCGACGTATCAAGCGCGGCGTTGCCTTTGCTGTTTCAATTATTGGTTGAGCGCTACGCGGCGGCTTGTCGCGCAGCTCCTCGCGACGACGGATTGGTGGGTTGAGAACAAAGGGGCAATCGTAGGCTTATTCGCTTCTTCGAGGGTTAGGGCGGGATGGGACTGTAAAGTCCTCGAAGTGACGAATTCATCGAACCTGCTTTCCGTTCGCGGATAGGGCCACCCGAGTTCTGTCACATCGATGCAGCTTTCGACGTCCCACCGCATCTGAACATGGCCAGCTTCGCCTCACGCTCAAGCTTCCGGCAATGGAGCGGCAAGTCGTCGGCGTAGAAGAGCGCGCGCATTTGGGCGCCGGACGTGGCCGTGGCTGGCAGCTTCGTATTGGCGCGTCCCAGCTCGTATGTGACAGGAATGCCGGCGCTCGGCGCGTAGTCGCGTACGTCAGGGCGCGTCAGCCGGCCGTTCTTTATTGCCCAGGCGGCGCGTTCAGGCTCGGGAACCCCCGTGAGCGTGACAGTCGCAGAGTTCGGGGCATCAACTAGTCTGCTGAATACTGCTTCCGGACTGCACTGCACGAATTGCAGTGATTTCCCAGCAGTCGGTTTGAAGCTCAGCAGCCGGTCGCGAGCGGTCAGGTCTAGCAATCGAAGGCGCAATTGCTGCAGCGCCTCTTCGATGGGAATCGAGCCCCAATTTACGCGCGAGGCGGAAGCAGGCTCGTTATTGTGTTTATTTTGGTCGTCCACTGGGCATTCCTCGTCGACATATCGTATCCCAGCCTATCGCGATTCAGCATCCGTTCCACGTCCCGTACAAAACGGTCGCGCTGTCTTTGATAACAGGAAATGAATCATCTTACCTTCGAAAATCGTCGGCGGAAATACGACTTACGCTGGAGCACCGTGGGGTAGGGCGCACGAACCGAGAACGGCTGCTGGCGGCGCACATTAGGATGCGGTCCATCGGCTCGACCACCGTCGTCCAGTGTGGGTTCGGCATATCCCGCCGATATGGCTTGTGCATGTTTTATGCAACCCCAATGTGTTCACGGAAACACATCATCAAAAGCTTGGCTCGATGCCCTGAACAGTTTGCGGGCCGCAAAGTATCAGCGTCCAGACGTTTGAGCGACTTGCGATTGTGCTCGACGTGAAGCACGGCTCGCTCCTCTGAGTGGTAGTTGCTGCTTTCCGTGAAATTCGCGTTTTGCTCAGCGGTCGGCAATGCTGGATGGTCCTGGGACGAGCCCGGCTCTTAAATCGCGAACGTTGGCGTAGATGAACCCGCACAACACAGTCAGCTTTCACCGGCGACCGTGTGCGCTGGACGAATTGCCGACCGCGGATGGCTTTCAGCAACGACAAGAGCTCCACGACCAACGACTTCTGCGTTGGTGGAGGGAGGTCGTCAAATCGAACTGGCCGTTGGGCGAGCCCGGCTATCGTCCGCATGACGATTGAGGGCCCGCAGGCACAGGCGATTTTCGGTCCGCAAGATGTCGCGCACAGCTGCGTTGCGCTGACGGTCCACGAGCATCTGCTGCCGTACGCCTTTACTTGGCTTCACTCTGTCCCGCATCGCTCTTCTTTTTCCGACCTTTTTTAAGCGGAATTGGCGCTTCGCGAGGTTCACAGAGAAGTTCCACCTCATCCACACCGAGTGCCTCGGCGAGAGAAGCGACGATATCGAGCGTAGCGCTTACCCGTTGGCGTTCAATCTGTCCAACGTACGCCCGACTTACGCCGGCGCGGCGGGACAAATCCTCCTGCGAAACGCCCGAGCGGCCGCGAAGCAATTTTAGATTCGTCGCTAGCCGCGAACGGGCAGCTCTCTGCCGAGGTGTGGTGGTGGTCTCGTCCATATCGGACGAGAGCATCCCCTATCGAAACGAGAGAATCTACCCGAATTTAAAATGGCAATTTATAAATGCACCTATTATAGTTATCATATTACAGGCATAAATTCACCGGATGGGTCGTCGGCCTTGCTGACCTCGATGCGATGACTTCCGAAAATGCCATTGCGAAGCGCCTGAGCCAAAGGAAAGGAACCACTTGGAAACCGCTCGAGTCAATTTCGTCCCACCCTCTACGCGCGCAACGCTTGCGCGTATGGGAGCACCGTTCAGAACAAAAATCGACGGGCAGATTGTGCAATTGCCGGCAACCGAGATGGCGGGTGAGATGGAGTGGCGCATCGATGTACTTCGATGGCTCGTGCGGCGGGTTTTCTTTCACCTTGTGTCCTTGCAGCCAGCCGCCCGGGAGACGCGACTGCAGACAGTTGAATGGGAACTAGTAGTCGATTTCAACTTACACGCCCTTGAGGCGCAAGGTGTCATCGAAGGTGCCACCCATTCGATACAGAGTTTGTCGGACGAAGAGGTCGCTCGGCTTAACAAAGCGCGGCGGCTTTTCGAGAGCCAGTTGACTGACGAGTGGAAAGACTTAGCGAAGCGGTACTGGAGCATCGTTCGCGAGGAAGCCGTCGATGTTTCGTGAGCTCACGGGCGATGATGACGACTGGGGCCTTCGCAACGGCCGCCTTTTGGGTGGCGAGGAATCGTGTATGCCTATTTGGCGCGCCAGGTCATTCAACGAAGTTTCCCGCTTTGAGCTCTTGCAGTGGCGAATCCTTGCGATTGACAAGGGTACGACCCACTTCGTGGGCCGTGATGCACGGAATCATCACGGCGGAGTCAGTTCGGCGATTGTCAGCTTCGACAAGCTTGAGAAGCGAGGCATGACGATTTCAGCCCTTGTGTATCAGTTCGTTGGCGCGCCTGGTTTCGCCGGGGTCGCCGAACACGTGTGGTCCAACTGGTGCTTGCCGAACAAAGTGAGGAACTACCGCGACGTCACATGTGAAGCGTCGAATTTCGGAGGACACGCAGAGAGACGGTGGACATGAATCACTCCAGCCGGTTTCGGTTGAGCGAGTCCTTTCTTCGAGATGCGAGCAACATCGAGCTTTCGGAGCATACTCGGCTGCGGTGCGCCTTTGAGTCCGTCTATCTCATCTGTTGTGAAATCGCAGATTCGCTATCCACGAAGCGCGAGACCAGAGGTCCGCCACGCCTTGAGATACTCGTTGTTGCATTGGTCGCCCTAAAGGTCAGTCCGAGCGATATCGCTGCCGCGCGACGATTATTCAAATGGGTCGCCTGTTCATCCTGTTTCGTACCGGACTCATTGCGGGCGAGCGCGCTCGAGGACGTCGCCCGCAGGTTGGCAAAACACGCGGAAGCGCACCTGGCAAGGTAGTAAGCATCTGTTGCATAACGTGCCCGCGGCCATATCTGGTTCCCATGGGGAGATAGTCCGTGCTCTCGATAAGGTCCTCGACGCTGAATACAACCGCGACATATCGCAGCAGGTGCATATCTGCGACGTCGAGCAATGTTGTGACCGACAATCGTGAAGGGTTCGAGCCGCGGAAGGAAGCACTCAGGATTCTTGAACTCCGCTGTGAGGCATACAGCCCGCCGCGTGCGATTTCCATGCTCGGCCGGCCGCGCGTTTGATTCTCGTTTTGGAGGAAGACCTTGCGCTTTCAAATAGCCTCCGACCTGCACTTGGAGATGCTGCATCGGTTCCCCGGATACCGTGTCGTCGAACCCGTGCATGATGCGGATGCCCTCATTCTCGCCGGAGATATTCACAGCCATACACACGCCATCAACGCATTTTCGGATTGGCCGGTTCCTGTGCTCTATGTCCACGGCAATCACGAAGCCTATGGCGCTCACTACTACGGCGTAACCGCCGAAATCGCGCGTCTCGCGGAAGAGACTGGAATTCAGTACCTTGAACGAGCCGCCTTTGAATTGCCGGGTGTGCGTATTCTCGGCACGTGTCTTTGGACCGACTACGCCCTTGACGGCCGGACCGCGTGGGCAATGCGCGAGGCGCAGCGATGCATCCGCGACCACAGCGTGATTCGAGTCAGCGAGGGCGGCTATTTCACGCCGGAAATTGCTCGGACTGAGCACGTGAAATCAAGGGTGTGGTTGCAACAGCAACTCGAGGTGCCCTTCGATGGTAGAACCGTTGTTGTAACGCACCACGGGCCGCATCGCGGCTCGGTACATCGCAGGCATGACGGAGACATACTCAACGCCGCTTTTGTCTCGGACCTGACGCCCCTGGTCGAGCGAGCTGACTTGTGGTGCCATGGACATGTACACGACAGTTTCGAGTATCACATCGGTCGATGCAGAGTGATTGCAAATCCGCGAGGGTATGCGCGAAATCGTCTGAGTGCCGAAGGGCCAAATGAGTTGGTCTGGGAGAATCCCGCATTCAACCCGACATTGGTCGTCGACGTCTAGCTGCGAGCTCACTTCAATTCGACAAAGCTCTTGCGTGTGCGTCAAACCGACCGTGCCAACCGAACGTTGATGTCAGTTGCTGACCTGCCCCCGCTTCTCAATGTCATGCCCGTCTACGTCATCCGAAGACTGCTGCACAACCCTATCTTTCGACCAGTAATTGTCGTTCGTGGACGGAGGTACATCCAGCGAACGAAAGCTTTGAACCACTACCAAAAACGTAGGCGGATTGCACGCCTGCGGAAACTCGGGCGGGTTTCTCGCGACGCAGGGGCATGCCAGTGAACTACCGAGCGTCTCGCGAAACAGATGGCGAACAACGCGGGCGACGTCGTCGTCACTCCTATCCCGAAAATCCATGAAAGTCTCCGAACTCCTGTTACGCCTTGCAGACGCTGACCCGAACGCAGTCGTTCTGCTGCTTCCCGGCTACGCCGACTATACCGACGCAGAAGAACTTGCCGATGTCGGCTTGATTGTCGAGCCGTGGATATGTGAGCGACAACACTCGCAAGACGGGAGCACCATGTGTATTCACGCTCCAGCCAGTCATGGCCATAGTTGCGGCTGGAACGTCGCAACTGATGAGAGCTGGACGGAGCGCGTCGTCATCCTGTCGCCGCAGCCCATAAAATCTGAGGGATGGTCTCAAGAAGGGCTCGGGGTGATGTCCGATGCGTCATCCCTTCATGACCAGCTTTGCGAACAGGCGCTGTGGGCTCGACGCAAAATGCTGTCAGACGGAACGCTGCTCCCAGAAGATGTGTTCCGTGCACGACTCCGGGTCGGCGAGAAGCAGTTTCGAGAGTTACTCGAAGCTGGCAGCATATTTGGAATGAAAGTCGATGGCCACGTCTACTATCCCAGAGAGCTCGCCGACCCACGGCACAATCACACGCGTCTAGAAGAGGTCTGCAGAATCATTGTTCCAGCGGGCGATGCACGCTTAGATTTCCTGAAATCGAGACGCGCTAGTCTTGGTGAACGCAGCCCTGTCGAAATGCTCAATGCTGATGCAGATTACGCGCGACTCCTGTGGGTAGCGCAGGCTTGGGCAACGGAGTTTTCGCGGACCATCGTCAAGCTGTTTGACGGCACACACGAGAAGGAACCGTCGAACGTAGACCCGCTCTACACTTGCATGGCGGAGATTGACCCACGAAAGGCAATTTGGGAGCGTGCTTCGGCTGCGCTGCACATGCACGGGTACCAATGGCCTCTTGGTCCTTATCCCGACGCCCGGCACTTCACAGCGTTCGTTGGACATCGAAATGCTGATGACACTGAGCCGCGACCGGATGCTTGCGTGCAGATAGTCGTTGACGGTGAGCTCATCCGTATCCGCGTCATATTTAAAGAGGGAATAGAGCGGTACTCAGAAGCCCTTCCGGTCGGTAGGTTCGGAAGCGTGGTCGACGTCGCAAAGAAAATCGTTACCCACCTTCTAAGAAGATAAACCATTTGGTGAACAAGAATGGGAGCAATTGATAGGAAGGAAGACAAAGCCGCCGCTGTCCGAGCGGGCCCGGGCGCGACCGGTCTTTGCTGCTGCAGCTGCGGAAGCGAGTCGCGTTCGCGCGTGGCGTTAGCTAAAAATGAACTTGTGTCGATAAGACACGGAATGTGGCGAAGTCGGTGACGGTGGAGCAATCAGCGCAAGCTTCGATTCTGGTTATGGCAAACGGAAATAGAAGCGTTTACAGGTAAACGCTTCTTCCTGTTTTCACTATGCTTTTGCCGCTAAGTCGTTGTTCTAGAGGGGTAAACACTTCTAATTGCAAGGCCGAAACCCGGCCGCGGTGATGGGCGAATTCTGCGAATTTGCATCCAGAATGACGCCGGAGCGTTACCCCGGGGCCTTGGCCCCGGTCTGCCCTCCGCGTTGTGAGGTCGTCAGAGGCACCAACCGGCCACCTGCTATCCCTCAATCCCTCGCAAACTTTCTGTACCGACGAAGGTACCGTCGAACCGAGACGTATCACGTCTTGGTTCCAGGAAATCTGTGGCCAACACTTCCAGGCTTCCGTCAGGCCATTCACCCAAGTGCTCCCGCAGCCGAGCGGCGATGGTTGACTCGCCGTCACCCGTGCAACCAAATTGACCG
The DNA here is from genome assembly GCF_009938265.1 of Burkholderia sp. THE68. Classification (NCBI taxonomy): domain Bacteria; kingdom Pseudomonadati; phylum Pseudomonadota; class Betaproteobacteria; order Burkholderiales; family Burkholderiaceae; genus Burkholderia; species Burkholderia sp. THE68. The sequence goes on along the minus strand of NZ_AP022319.1, from coordinate 750,354 downwards.
CTAGTCTCTGTGTCGAAAATCATCCCGACGCACTGCAGGCAATCTAGTGCGTGCCGCATGCGTTCTAGCATCGCGGGCGCCAAAGACAGCTCGCGAGAGACAAGTTCGACGTCCGTGACGGCATCAGAGAGAAGAAATGCAGCCAGAACGGCCAGTGACCGCCGTTTCCGGACTGCGACTTTGTTTTCAGGTTGGGTGGAGATTGTTGGCGTGGTCATGCCACGTCTAGAGCGCGGCACTTAGCCTTGCTTGCGCCTTTTGTTGGTAACGCGCCGGAGATGCGTACTGCTGTTCGACGACGTTTTCGGTACCAAATCATGAATGGTGCGACCGTGCGAACGGCGGTTCTGGCTCGCTAACTCGAAATCGTCGCGCTCCTACCGCCGACGTCAAGCCAACCCGCGCCGCGCTCAGGAGACGAGGAAAAGTCTCACGGAATTAACACCCAGACTTATTCCAAGTCCAGCCAGCATCGCTCCCATCACCCATCGCTGTGCGAGCAGTAGCGAGGGTCGACCGCTGAGAAAATTGGCAATTCCGCTAGAGCCAACAGCGACAAGCCCATTCGCGAGAGCGAACGCCGCAATCAGCAACGAGCCGAGCATGAGGGATTGGCCCATCACATCATTTCGCGTGTGGTCGATGAACTGCGGCAGCAGCGAAATGAAGAGCATCGCCAACTTCGGGTTCAGCAGGCTCGTTGTCGCCCCCATCGCAAGCAGACGTAGCGGCGGCTCCTGCGTCAACTGACGTACCTGAAACGGTGAACGCCCTCCGGGCTTCACTGCTTGCCACGCAAGATAAACGAGGTACATCGAGCCTGCTGCGCCAAGAACTGCACTCGCACCTGGCACTTTGAGTACCAGCGCCGTGATTCCGAACGCGGCACTGAACATGTAGAAGAGGTATCCCAGCATTACGCCGGCAAGCGAAATCAGGCCGGCGGCGCGCCCTTGCGCGACCGAACGCGACATCACGTAGACCATGTTCGGACCAGGCGTAATGGCGAGCATCCCGCCCACCGCGAGGAATTGGTACATCGACCCAGCGTCTTGCATTGCGCTTCACCTTCAAAAAATCTTGATGAACCGATTGTCGGACCATGCGACCATGAAGAGAAACGAATTAAACTGAGCGCACTCGTCAGATTTTCTGAATAATATGAAGAAGCTCGATTTTGATGTGCTTGAAATGGTTGTGGCGGTTGCGGACTCGGGCTCGTTTGCCAAGGCGGCTCAGACCGTGTTTCGGTCACCCTCTGCCGTCAGTATGCAAATCAAGACAATCGAGGACGCGCTCGGAAAGCAACTGTTCGTCCGGGACACGCGCAATGTCTCAGCAACTGCGGAAGGCAAGAGGCTGGCGGACTATGGCCGTCGGATGCTCGAGATGCGAGATGAGGCGTGGGCCTCCATAGTTCGTCCCGAAGTAGAAGGACAGGTGACGATTGGAGTCCCCGACGACTACGTTTCTTCGTTGCTGCCACAGGTGCTAGCAAAGTTCGCGTTGATGCATCCACGAGTGGATATTCGCGTTATCGGTCTTCCCAGCGCCGCGCTCATGCCAATGGTTGAGGACGGCACCATCGACCTTGCGTGCCTCACGAAGGGAAAGGGAATCGCGGGCGAGTTCATCAGGCATGAGCAGATGGTGTGGACTGGGCCGTCGAAGCGGAAGATTTGGTTGGAGCGTCCGTTGCCAATCGCTGTCTTCGCCGACGGCAGCACTGCCCGCGACCACGCTGTACGGGCGCTCCGCCGAGAGAACATCGCGTTCCGGATGTCGTTTGAAAGCCCGAGTTTCCTCGGCTTGCTTAGCATGGTAGAGGCCGGCCTCGCCATCGCGCCACTGGCCAAATGCAGCATCCCAGCCCATCTCGTTCAACTGTCCGAAAGCGACGGCGTTCCCGCGATGAGCGAGGTCGAGGTCGTGCTTGTCCGCAGTGCCCGTTCCGCACGACCCCCATGTGAATATCTGGCCCAGCAGATTCTCGAGGAATGGAAAGTCGCATGAGGGAAATCGAGACGTCGCTTGTCTCAGTCGGTGGATAGACTCCCCTCCATCAGACGAGCCCCTTCCATCTGCTCGGCAATTGACGGAGAGACAAGCATGGGCAATTCATACCAAGGTCGTTACTGCGGCGTTTGTGACCACGAACTCTCGCACGGCTTCTTCAGCCTGACGAAGCGCAGCCAAACTGTAACGGGCAGCGAGCCTGGTGTCGTCTTGGTTTCAGACGACAACGTGCTGACAGACTTCTGCGGACAGGAATGCGCCGACTACGCCGAAGCGGCCATTTCCTCGACGCTGACGTCCGCGTATCCTACGACCGCCAAGACGGTGCCTTGTTCGCTTTGCTTGCGCGCTGTCGACAGAAATGCGCCGCACGTTTCCGTGAGCATGTCGCAGTTTGAAGATGCGTCAGAGCCGTGGCTCGTTTCTGCGCGAGTTGTCGACGAGCGCGAGCTGGCCGTGTATTGCCGTAGCTGCGCAGAGCCTCGACGCACATCGGAAGCATTCGATATGTCGGAGCTGGGGGTGGCTGTATGAAAGTCTTCCTGGACGACGAGCGCGTCATACCGCAAGGTTGGACGCGCGTGTATTGGCCGCAGGAGGCAATCAGGCTGCTTGAAACAGGGACCGTCGAAGAACTAAGCCTCGACCACGACCTCGGCGACGACTCGCGAGGAACGGGCTACGACGTCATCCTCTGGATAGAGGAAGCTGTCGCGCTTAGAAGTTTCCGGCCGCCAAAAATCTTCGTACACTCTGCAAACAGCGCCGCGCGCGCAAAGATGGAAGCAGGCGTAATGGCAATCGAACGCCTTGTACTCAAACAAAACAAATAACTAGCACCTCATGGACCACCTCGATTTGTCGTTTGACCACCTTTTTGAAACCCGCCAGCAAATTAAATGGTGGCCTTGGGTGGGCAGCGAATTCTCAAGGTCTGCCGTCAAAACGATGCTTCTCGGTGAGAGCGTGTACCGCTGGTCCAAAGGCGAGGCGTTCGACAAGCGATATGCACTGACTTCTGGTCTGCGCGTCACGCACAGTAATCACGCACTCGATTTCGATAAAAAATCTCGCTACGTACGAAATATTGAGCGTGCGATATTTCAACGGCGCAATCCGAGCGACGCCCAGAAGCAGACACTATGGTCTTCCGTTTGTTATCACAACCTTGTGCTCGAAGCCATGGCTTCGGCCAAGCATCGCCCAGAATCGCACCACTACGAGAAGGGATGGGCCGCAGCGTTGGACCTGTTTGATGTATTAGGCATCGAACAATGCCTTGTGTTCGGGGTGGAGTCTGCGAGCGTACTTCGGCTCATAGCAGGCCGAAATGGAATTAGCTGCAAGGTGAGACGCCATCCAACAGAGGTCGGTCGGTTCTGCGCGCGCTCCGGTTCAGTCCACACAGCGACCGGGCGCCCTGTGAAACTGCTCTTCGTGCGACATCCGAGCAGCTTTTTCAGCTGGCGCAAGTGGTCACCAGTGGTGCAAGAGGGACTTCGGTGGGACTATGCTAGCAACGCACCGGTTTGCAAGGACTTACCTAATGGGACCTTCGAGTAGAAGCGGCGCTGCGCATGGAACAAACCAACAGCAAAAACGAAGAAGCGGCTGCCATCGAACGCATTGCGAGCGCTGCCCGGGAAGTGCAGGCTGCCTCCGTGGCACTGGAGGAGCGCTTCAATGCCCCCGACGAGACGGCGCTGCCAACCTTGCCGCTCGCCCGGCTCACAGCAGCAATCGATGAGCTGCAAGCCGCCCGCGACGACCTTGACCAACTGCTCGCTCGAAGGTCCGTTCACTGAACGACGTCCGGTGAGTCCTCTGTAGCCAAGCTGGTCTCTCAGCGCTAAGCCGCAGATTTCCATTGCTCACATTGTCGAAACGCACTGCTTCACCCTTCGACTTGAACGCAAAGGGCCGATAGTCCAACATCTCTTCAGCGCCCATGCATGGAGCGCGGTTCATCTTGACCCGTCCTCGCGACGGTTTTTTTCTGTGCCAAGGGCATGCGCTTACCGCGTCTGCTGGGCAAACGGGTTTATTGGCTGCACTTTCTCGGGCTCCTTCACTTTCTCAAGCATCTGCACCTTGTCCCAGCCCGCCACCATTGACTCCAGGCCCCGCACCACATTTGATTCCAGTGCCTGCAGTCCCGCGTCACCTTGAAAATTCGATTTGAATGCGTGGAGGAGACGATGCTGAAGGAGGCGGGTCACGCACTCGATTCGCTCTCGCGTGTCCGAATCGGTGAACATCGTCGACTGCGGTGAAAACGGGTCGTAGTAAAGCAGATGGGAATACTCGCTGTTCACGGCAACCTTGGGCTCATCACTGACCAGCAATGCGCCAAGCAGTTGAACCGAGCCCTTCATGCCCTTCGGCGTTTTGAAAACCCATAGGCGCATGGGCAAACGCTCCTTGAGTTCAGCAATCTTGGCGCTGTTGGAGCCGAAGTAGCCGAGCTGGCCGCTCTTCAAGTCCTGCTCGAACTTCTGCCAATAGAAAAAGATGTCCATTTCTCGCCTATATGCCCTTTGTCGGTTGTGATGATGTGCGACGACGTAATGGTACCAACAGCGTGCTGCGAGCCCGAAGAGGAGATTTCAGATTCGTCGCGCATACCCCGTACTTATCGTGAGTGACCGGGTCCCGGCGATTAGCAGGGTTGGGCGCCTCTCTCTCCGACAGACACGGCCGGAATGTTTCAGCGTGACCAACAGAAGCTTTGTCGTGTGTCGCAATCAATCAAACACGTCGCCGCCGCGACTTGACATCCTAGAAAGGAGAAATCCAGAATTGTTCCATGTAAACATAAAGTTAGGCCGTCGGTAGTGTCGAAGCTGCGCTTGGCACAGAACGTGGATATGGCTAAGCGAGCGTAAATTCGAACCGCTCAATCAAAATCCGTCCCTTGCCCCACACTACTTTTAGGGTGAATCGAAATGAGCACACTGACTATTGTTGACCTGCATCACGAGGAAGAACTGTCTCGTACTGAGATGGCCCGCGTTGTCGGTGGGCATGATGTGGAAAAAGAAAAAGCGCTCGTTGAACTCTACGGCGTTATCAACTCGATGAACACTTTGGAGAACACGCCCGACCCGGCTCCCGGTCACGTGTCGATGAAACTATAACCATCGAGCCTTGAGAAGGGCATGGGCTTATTCCTTCGAGGAAATGCGTCCCGCGTGGCGTAGCGTCTGCACCGTTACGTCACGTGGCGCTTGCACGCGAAGTTGCACGGCGAAGGCATGAACCCGGGGAAAAACATGAAACCGGCAAATTTAGGAACCGATGGCTTTTGTGGCTAGTCCTCAAACGGGTTGCTAGCGTCTTTCGTTTCGGTACTGAGGTTGTACTCCGCGCGCGCAGCTTTGAGCACGCGCTCGATGTCACGCTCGAAGCCGACTGCGTTCCCGAAGTTGGTCATGTTCCAGTTGCAGCCTGTTTTATCCGGCTCTTGCAACAGGGGCCGCGGCACACGAATCTTCACTCCGTCCTCGACGACTTCTTGCAGTCGATGAATTCGACGGTCGACCTCTTGCTGAAGCCGCGAAGCATTAAGCGTCTTGCGTATCACCCGAGTCTCCTTTCGAATATCTTAGCCGGTCTAGCGCACTAGCGGTGTACCTCGACCTAGGGTCGAGATGCGGCTTGCCTTCAGAAAACGCTCGATTGGTGCATCAGGGAACATCGCCAAACTAAAGCGCGGGAATCACGGTGTCGCGGCAGCCAATGCCTCGACCTCGATGCATTTGCACCGATACCAACACTTTTGTGTGCCCGCTGCCTCGTTACGCTGCACGTCGATGCTCGTAGTACGGCCGGTCCCTGTCATCGAGGATGGCATACATCGCCTTCAAATCTGACGGATTCGGATTGAGCCACGTTCCGATATTCTCAGCTCTGATGGGCACAATACATCGGTCGTGTCCCGCAGCCTCGACTTCAGGCGGCGGCTCGTCCGTGATGGCAGCGAACGACAGTAGGTCTGGTTGGCCGGGCGCGGTCCATTTCGACCAGAGGCATGCGACGTGCATCAACTGGCCGTTGTTTGGGCGAAACTCGAGGACGACGTTCTCGTCTTTCTCATGTGTCTCCAGCAGCGTGCCTTCCATTTTGGCTTTGCTGACGTTCTCGTAGAAGACATCGACGAGTATCAGGCCATGCGTGTAGCCAAAGCACGGCTTCCAAAAACCTTCGAGGTTGTCCCGACGCGCGTTGTAGGTGCCTGGATACTTCACGTCGTAGTTCGCTGGTTTGCCAGCAATTCGGCACTGGTAACGCATCGGCTTGACCATGTACTTGTCGTTCTCCATGACAAGCACGGGTGCATAGGTTGCAGGAAAAATCCGCGAGTCGCGCGGCTCCGCTTCAGTCCGGCTGAGGTCTTCAAGGCGCCGCAGCGAGGATTCGATTTTGTCTGTCGCGATGCGCTTACTCTCGGTGGCGGCCTTCGTTATCTTCGACTGCAACGTGCGCTCGGCATCTGCGAAGCGGGTTCGCTGCTTAAAGACCTCTTGTTCGAGCTTTGTCGTCTGTTCGGCGTTGAATCGGTCGATGGACGCTTTTATTTCGCGCTCAGTGTCGGTTTGCGGGTCGCGGAAACTGTCGTCGACCGCCTTCGGAATCTTCGCTTTGCTGCCCTCGGCTCGTTCGAAGTAAAGGCGCGCAAATTCCTCGATGTCCATGTGTGCACCGAAAGTCTTCACGTACTTGCGATAGTCCGCCTGGATTTGGGCCGAATAGCACATGCGTGGTCTTCCTTGGTCGATTCGTTGGCTGGCCAGCTCAGAGCGATTCCTTGCACAGCTTCATCATCTTCTGGACCACCGTGCTTGCTCGATTGAGCGTCATCTCGCCGGTGAACAGTGCCGGCACGTCGCTCTGCCGAACCGCGATGCCGGCGTCCTGCAACTCGCGCTTTGCAATCTTCAGCGCAAGCTGCCCGAGGAGCACTCGGTCGAGCCAGTCCATCGCCGCGGCGTTTCGCGCGAGCCAGATGCGACAGCTCTCGACAAGATGGTCGATTCGCCACTCATACGTCAGCGTGTGTGACGCAGCGACGGTTGCGACCAGGAAACACAACAGGTCGGCACGCGCGCCTGGAAGTTCGTCAATGTCGAGTCTGTCCATTTTCGCTGTCAGCTACGCCAGGGGTCCATGTCTTCAATATCAACGCGCTTACTGACCTTCACCGACCCGGCTAATTCCCTAATCGACAGGGTTTTCGCTCTGACGAGCACCTCACCGTCGGGCGTGACGTGCCAGTGTAAGCGCGTACCTGGCTTGGCGTTGAGCACCTTTCTGACTTGAGCGGGGACGGTTGTTCGCCCCCTGGATGAAATTGTGGATTCAGCCATAACACAGCTCCAAATCTTGCATCTCCGAGGGATAAGCACTGGCACTGGCGGTCAGCATAATCCTTGGCGCGTCCAGTGACGACCTAAAAGGGGCAATTCACTGCTTCGGATTTTGAGTTACGATACTGTACAAATATACAGTGTTTTCTTGAAATGGCCCCCTTGCCCCAACACATCGAGTCGATTCATCCGAGCCTCTGGCGCGGGTCTCAGCTCGCCCGTGCATACGGCAGGACAGTCGACACTGGCTATGCGGCCCTGAGTGCCGAGCTGCCCGGTGGCGGCTGGCCACTCGGAGCGTTGGTGGAGTTGCTCCTCCAGCAACCGGGGATAGGCGAGATGCGGTTGTTGAGGCCAGCACTCTCCGAGTTGAGCACCCGACCGGTGGTGCTTTTGCAGGCACCGCACGTTCCTAACGCCTTGGCGTTTTCGTTTCTCGGGCTGCCGATGAACAAGCTGATGAGACTGCGAGCGTCGAAAACGGCGGACGCGCTCTGGTGCGCCGAGCGCGTGCTTCAGGCCAAAACCTGCGGCGCCCTCGTGTTCTGGCAGCAGCACATCCGGGCCGAGGCACTGCGACGGCTTCACCTCGCAGCGCAGGCGACGGAAACCTTGCTGGTGTTAATCAGGCCGCTGGCCAGCGCTCAAGACGCATCGCCGGCGACGCTCCGATTGGGAGTCAGACCGGCTGACGGCGGCCTCGTCGTCGATGTTGTAAAGCGACGAGGCCCGACACGAACCGAAACATTGTCCGTCGCCCTGCAACCGTCACCGATTCTGCTCAGCCCTTATGGCCGTGTTCGTCGCCATCTTCCTGCCCCGGCTTTCGCTGGAGGTGTTCCGTCCGCGGTGGTCACCGCCGACTGAGCACGGGTGCGTCGTGCTGGAGCGCGACAAGGTGATTGTGATGGACGCAGTAGCGCGGGAAGCTGGTGTGCTGCCAGGAATGAAGCGGGGCGGAGTGACAACGCTTTCGCCTGACGCGGCGGTCTACGACCGAAATGTTGAGCGCGAGCGGGAGATGCAACGCGAAGTCGCTTTCGGGTTATTGCGCTTCTCGCCGCAGGTTGCTCTTTGCGACGAAGAAACCATCGTAGTCGACGTGACGGCGAGCCTGCGTCTGTTTGGCGGCATCCGTAGTATCTGTTCGCAGTTGCGAGGCGTCGTCAAGTCGATAGGCGTGACGGCCCGCATGAGCGTCGCACCAACCGGGCAAGGCGCATGGCTGCTGGCAAAGCGAGGTCGATGCCGCGTGCTCAAGATGCGCTCGCTCGAGCGCAATCTCGATGCGCTTCCGTTCATGGTCGTGCAAGAGGTTCGCGCCTACGCGGATTGGTTTCAAGGTCTCGGCTGCCGAGCATTGAGTGACATCCGGCGCCTTCCGCGCGCAGGGCTAAAGAAGAGGTGCGGTGTGGATTTGCTCGACTCTCTGGACCGTGCCTATGGTCTTTCGCCCGAGTTGTATCAGTGGCTCGAAGTGCCCCCAACCTTCAGCGCCCGAACCGAACTGCCCGACCGCGTCGAACACGCCGAAGCCGTGCTTTTCTCCGCGCGGCGCCTCATCGTGCAGCTTTGCGGTTGGTTGAGCGCGCAGCAACTCGCGCTGACACACGCCACTGTATCCCTCGAGCACGAACGCGGCCGACAAGCCGTCGAGCCCACCATTCTTGAAATCGCTCTTGCAGAGCCGACCTGGCATGAAGAGCACCTCATGCGCTTGCTCAAGGAGCGGCTCGGGCGCACTGAACTGTCGGCTGCTGTGCTTGCCGTTCGACTGACGGCCTCCAAAGTAGAGCCGGCAGAGCCGCCGAGCGACTCGCTGTTTCCTGACCCTGGCGGGTCTTCCGAAGACCACAATCGCCTCATCGAACTCCTTGTTGCGAGACTTGGTGCAGAGAACGTGTTGCGGCCGGCGCCGACCTCCGACCACCGGCCGGAGCATGCAAATCGTTGGGTGCCGGTTCAGGATGAAGCGAAGCCAACCATACCGCCGGTAGGACTACCGCGGCCAACCTGGTTGCTCGACGAGCCCGTTCGCCTCATGGTGAAGAACCATCGACCGTTCTATGGTTCGCCGCTTAAACTCGTTTCAACTGGCGAGCGCATTGAAGCAGGTTGGCATGACCGCGAACTGGTTACCCGCGACTATTACGTCGCCGAAGCGGCCGACAAGAGCTGCTACTGGATTTATCGCGAACGGCCGAGCGTGACGTCGGAAGAAGTGCGCTGGTTCCTCCACGGCTTGTTTGGGTAAGCAGGTGTCGTCGTGGACTTCCCCTCGTTGGCGTTGCCGGATTACGCGGAGCTATTCGCGTTCACCAACTTCTCTTTCCTCCATGGCGCCTCCCATGGCGAGGAACTGGTGTTGCGTGCTTCGCAGCTCGGCTATTCGGGGCTTGCCATTACCGATGAGTGTTCCCTCGCGGGAGTAGTCCGCGCTCACGTGCAGGCGAACGAGGAAAAGCTTCCGCTCATCATCGGGTCATTCTTTCAGCTTGTGAACGCGGACAAGAGTCCAGCGTTTGGTCTCATCCTGCTTGCCCAGAATCGCAACGGCTACGGCAATCTCTCCGAGCTCATCACGTTAGGGCGCATGCGGGCAGCCAAGGGCGAGTACCTGCTGACGCCGCACGATATCTCAAGGCCCGAGAGAGAACATGCGCACTTGAGAGGCATGCCGGACTGCCTCGCTATCCTAGTGCCCGACTTCCCTGCAAAAGAAGACGCGCTCGCTGTGCAACTCGAGTGGATGACCGACGTTTTTGCTGAACGCGCCTGGGTGGGCCTCACGTTGCACCAGCGCGCGATGGACGACATTCATCGCGGTGCCGTCGAGTTCGTGGCGGACCAGTACCGGGTACCGGTCGTAGCGACAGGAAACGTCGTCATGCACGTGCGCTCAAGGAAGCCGTTGCAGGACACGATGACGGCGATTCGAATCGGAAAGCCCGTCGCAGATTGTGGCTATGACCTCGCGCCGAACGCGGAAGGACATCTTCGGTCGCGACTGCGTCTTGCGAATCTGTATCCACCGCACACGCTCTCGGAGACGCTCAATATTCTTGAGCGATGCAATTTCTCATTAGATGAGCTTCGATACGAGTATCCGAATGAGCTCGTGCCAGAAGGCTTTACGCATGAAGCTTATCTACGGCAGGAGACCTACATCGGCGCGCATCGAAGGTTTCCGGCTGGCATCCCGCATGCGGTGCAAGAGCAAATCGAGCATGAGCTACATCTCATTCGGGAGCTCCAGTACGAGGCTTACTTCCTCACGGTCTACGATATCGTCCGTTTCGCTCGCAGTCAGCACATCCTCTGTCAGGGCCGCGGGTCAGCTGCGAATAGCGCTGTTTGTTATTGCCTCGGCGTAACCGAAGTCGACCCGTCGCGCGGCAATATGCTGTTCGAGCGATTCATCTCGAAGGAGCGTGGTGAACCGCCGGACATCGACGTGGATTTCGAGCATCAACGGCGTGAGGAGGTCATTCAATACATCTACCGGAAGTATGGGCGCGACCGAGCCGCGATTGCGGCGGCGGTTTCGACGTATCGTCCGCGCGGCGCGCTTCGTGAAACCGGCAAAGCGCTCGGCATCGACCCACAAATCGTCGACAAGGTTGCAAAGTCGCATCAGTGGTTCGACCATTCGCAGGACCTTCTTCGACGATTCGCGGAGTCAGGCCTGGACCCCGAAAACCCGCTCATCGGATTGTGGGCGACGTTGGCAGCGCAAATCCTCAACTTTCCGCGCCATCTGTCGCAGCACTCCGGCGGCTTCGTCATCAGTCGCGGAAAACTCACGCGTCTTGTACCCGTCGAGAATGCGGCGATGGCGGACAGGTCGGCGATTCAATGGGACAAGGATGACCTGGAGGCGCTCGGTCTTCTGAAGATTGACGTGCTCGCGCTGGGTATGCTGTCGGCGATTCGCCGCACCCTTGACATCATCTCAGAGCAACGCGGCGAACGCTTCGAGATGCAGGACATTCCGGCAGAGGACAAGGCAACGTACGACATGATTTCGCGCGCCGATACGGTGGGCGTCTTCCAGATTGAGTCACGCGCACAGATGAGCATGCTCCCTCGCATGAAACCGCGAGAGTTCTACGACCTGGTCATTGAAGTGGCCATCGTGCGACCGGGCCCGATTCAGGGCGGTGCAGTGCATCCCTATCTGCGACGCCGGCAAGGAATCGAACCGGTCACATATCCAAGCGAAGCGTTGAAGGTCGCCCTCGGTCGAACACTCGGCGTGCCCATCTTTCAAGAGCAGGTCATGCAAGTCGCCATCCTGGCCGCTGGCTTCACGCCCGGCGAAGCGGACCAGCTCCGCCGAGCCATGGCAGCATGGAAACGCAAGGGTGGCCTCGACCGCTACTACGACCGCATCGTCAACGGCATGATGGAGCGAGGGTATGAACGTGATTTTGCTGAGTCAATCTTTCAGCAGATTCATGGCTTCGGCGAGTATGGCTTCCCTGAGAGTCATGCTGCATCCTTCGCGTTGCTCGTCTACGCGAGCAGCTGGCTGAAATGCCACGAGCCGGAGGCATTCCTCGCCGCGATGCTGAATAGCATGCCGCTTGGGTTTTACTCGGCTTCGCAGCTCATCCAGGATGCGCAACGACACGGCGTAAAGGTCCTTCCAGCAGACGTCACAATCTGCGGCTGGGATTCGGTTCTCGAGTGCCATGATGCTCGAGCGAAGCCAGCAGTTAGACTCGGTCTGTCTCTGCTAAAGGGAATGAAGGATGGCGCCGCCGAGCGCATCGAAGCCGCAAGAGCAGTTCAGGTGTTCTCAAGCGTCAGTGATTTGGCAAAACGCGCTCAGCTGGACAGGAAAGACCTCCAGGTTCTTGCGGCCGCGAATGCACTTTCATCACTGGCTGGCAATCGCCGCGAAGCGCTCTGGCAGTCGGTCGCCGCTGTGCCAGACCGCGACCTTCTCCTCGATGCGCGGGTAGATGATGGAACGCCCGCGCTCGGCGCACCGTCCGAAGCGGAAGACATCATTGCTGACTTCAACTCAATGAGTCTCACGCTCGGCCGTCACCCGCTTTCGCTCTTGCGGCCAACTCTTCTTGAACAACGTCTCATGCCTGCGTCAACGCTTATGACTTATCCGAATGGCCGGCTCGCTCGCGGATGCGGACTCGTTACTGTGCGTCAACGGCCAGGTACGGCAAAGGGCGTTATGTTCGTGACTATCGAAGACGAGACAGGAAACGTGAACGTCATCGTTTGGCCTTCTCTGCTCGAGAAGTTTCGGCGTGAAGCGCTCGGTGCGGCGCTACTTGCGGTGTACGGGACGTGGCAGTGCGAAGGCGAAGTACGACATCTCGTTGCGCAGAGACTCGTCGACATGTCTCACTTGCTCGGCGGGCTCACTACGGTGAGCCGCAATTTCTGCTGATACATACTGGCGTAATCAAGCGGTTTATGGCAACTGGACAACGCCCGACTGCGTGCAGCTGCGCCTCTTCCAAAATTTTTGAGCTGCCGAGCAAGATTGTGCTAGCAAGCTCCCGCGCGCCCTCTAAGTGCGCCGGCGCAATCGACAAAAGTCGGTCAAACTTGCTTTGTATATCTCCGACGTCACCTTGCTCCGGAAAAGTCATCAACTTTACCCTTTTGGCATGGGAAAATAGCCGACCGGTGGGATGGAGAAGGTGGGGTTAACATGTTGACGAATGAGGGCGCTGATGACGCCGAAATCATCATTCGACCTGCCCCAGGTGGGGTCTGGCGTGTAGAGTTTCCTCGTAAAGGCGGCGTCTTTGTCAGGGAAGCAAACGACCAGGACGAAGCGTTGTCGCTTGCACGACAATTACGCCCAAAAGCTCAAATTCGGCTTCTGCCCGCGGAAGAGTCCTCAGAGTCGCTGCATGATGAGTTGCCCCTCTCGAACAAGCGACGAGGAGCTGACGATTTTGCGTAGAAGAACCGCATGAAAGGTTTCTACGGCATCAGGCTCGGGTAATGCTGAATGTGGTTAGCTCTCATTCTCGAAGGCTGACCATGAAAATAACTATTACAGCCCACACTGCCGCGGAGAGTGGGGACAAAGAGTCGCACCGTTTCCACTTTCTCGTAGAGGATGACGGTACCGAGGCTCGGACGGACTCAATCACTCTCCGCACTGCTCGCGTGTTCGTCCGCGAACTAGCCAATCACACGGGGCTGGACGCGATGATGCGGAAAATTGTCGCGACGTCAGAGAGTGAATACGGAACCCTGATTGGCGCTTGGTTCGAAGGCCGTTAGCCGACCCTTACTGGTTCGATTGGTCGAGGACCTGTGCCTGAAACTGCTGCACGGGAAGCTAGCGTGGCTACACCACGTTTTTCCCGAGAAAAAGGCGCTGCTCCGGGTCGAGGTCCGCGCTGGTGGAAATAGCCGGCTCGAATCCCGTGCGCCAGAAGAACCGCTTCCCCGACCGGTTCGTTCTCGACATTTCGACCATGAGAGTATGGTAGCCAGCTTTTGCGGCATTCGACTCCAATCCCGCCAACACAGCTCTTCCGATGCCAGCGTTTGGCATTCGACTATATATGCAGACGAGCTCAGCGACACCGAAATCGAGCCGCCTGTATGCCCCACAACCAATAGCCTCACCCTTCACTGTTCGAGCGATAAGAAAACGCCCTCGGGCGGAGCTTATTTCACTTTGCGAGAAGCGTGACTTTGCGCTGGCGCCCGAATAGAGGGCTTGCATTGCTGCCATTTCGTCGAGTAGCACACGCCCGTCGTAGGACCATATGCCTTCTCGTTGAACGAGCACAGTCAGGGAAGCAGATGTCATACGAATGTCCAGTGGCGGTTGTTCCCGTCAAACAGCAAGAAGAGAGCCACAGACACCTGTCAGCAGGAGAATTCCAGGTTTCTCTTGTTCGGACGGCATCTGACGTGACTCCGAGTGCGAGTCGAACTGGGCCGGACAACGCCTCTTTCGGCCGGTCGAATTCAATGCGGTAACCATGCGAGCACAATGGCCGAATCCAAGCATTTGCTTTTAGACTTTGCGGTCAAATACACCGGTCGTGGTCGGAAAGTATGGAAATGATTTTTAAACTCGTATGGGCGAGGTTTTGCGTGCAACAATGAACACACGGAGCCGGCATCCAGGTCAAGAGCGTAGAAATCGTGCGAACACTAAGGGCGCGCACGACGTTGCAAGTCATTCGCACTTGCGATATCGGCGGCTGGCGCATCAAATCTCCTCGCAATGCCGGGGGCATCGGCTGCCGTCGTTAGCCCCAGACCTATCGCGTTGAAACGTGCCCGGCGGCTACAGTCTTCCGCACATACTCGCGTCCGTCTGGTAGCGCAGTAAGTCAGGTGAGCAGCGACAGGGGCTATGGCGCTTTTCCAAGGCAGATGCGACTACGGGCCCGAGTCGCGAAACAAAATCCTTCCTTCCTTCCGAATAGGCCGAATTACTGGCAGACCCGTCGAACATCGCGACGGCGTTTGGCGCTTTCGAGGGCGCACGATGGCCACAAAAAATCAGCAAGCCTTTCCATGCGTCGTTGTCCGCAAAGAAAGCGGCGGCGTCTGGAGCATCGCGTTGCCTCACGCCGAACGGCCAGGCGACCAATTCATCACATTCGCGAAGGATGAGGAAGAGGCCGTCTGGCTCGCGGCCCTGCTTCGCCAAGGGATGGAAGTACAAATCGTCGATTAAGACGCGTTCGCCTCGGCAGGACGTTTGCATGCTGCTCGTCGTGGCGCGCTTGTGCCCTCTTTTGACACTCGATACCATGCCATCTGCTACTGCAAACTCGAGGACCAGGCGGTGCCGCGGCCGCTTCGATAGGAACGTCAGTGGCCACTCTGCAAGAATCTGAATCCAACCCCCGCAGCAAAGGTACGGTAGTTGCTGTCCAGCGTTCGTCATCTACTCAAGGAGCAAACTATGGCTGGCGATACTGCATACAAACCAGGCGAGCGCGTGAAAGTATCCGGTATCTATTCTGTCGTCCATGACGATGGCAAAGATACGTTCGAGGTGACCTGCGTAGAGGGCGAACACTTCCCACCGACCCGCAGCGGCAAGGGAGCGCATTTCGAGTTGAAGTACGCCGCGACTCACTCGCACAAGCACGACGAGCTGAAGGGCACGGAAGCTCGCAGCTAGCTCGACAAAGGGCTTCGGCGCCTCTCCGTTTGACCGCATGCAGTGACGGTCCAAGGCCCAGTTCTATATCGAAGTCAGCACAACCACCAACTGTTAAGGCACGTAGTGTCTTGGGAGCACGTATGTCTGACCATGTTTACAAACTTATCGAAATCACTGGCTCCTCACCCGAGTCGTCCGATAAAGCAGTCGAGGTTGCGCTTCAGAAAGCATCGGTGACCGTGAAGAACATCGAGTGGTTTCAGGTGACGGAAACCCGAGGTCATATGGAAGGCGGCAGGATTGCACATTGGCAGGTAACCCTGAAAGCAGGGTTTCGCGTGGACGACTGAAGTGCCGTTGTAGATTTGAAGCGACCAGCTGAATCAAGTCTACGGCAGTCGCTTCATCGCTCGGGTCAGCAACTGTTTTGTCGACCAGTATTCGGCCCATGGGTCGCCAGATTGGAAGCTCAGATACTCGCGTGCCGTTTGCACAGTCCACTGAGCGCCGCTCTTGAGGTCAGCAAGTTGTTCCCAAGCAACTGGCATCGAGACCCCCATACCTGGTCGAGCGCGAGCAGAGAAGGCTGCAGCAGTTGTCTGCCCCTTCCCGTTGCGCAAGTAGTCGACATAGATTCTTCCAAGCCGATTCGACGGTCCAGAAATCGCAGAGAAGCGTTTGGGAATCGTCTTCGCGAGATGCACAACGAATGTCTTTGAGAATGCCTTGACTGTCGTATAGTCCAACCGCGCAGCAAGCGGCACGACCACATGTAGGCCCTTACCGCCGCTTGTTTTCAACCACGCGCGCAAGCCCAACTCCGACAGCAGCAAGCGGACAAGTTGAGCGGCTTCCTGGACGTGACTCCATTTAACGCCTTCGCCAGGGTCGAGGTCGAAGATGACCCGGTCGGGCGCATCAAGGCGTCGGACTACCGAGTTCCATGTATGAAATTCGATGGTATTCATCTGCGCGGCGGACAGCAGCGCGTCGACAGTATCGACCGTCAGCAATGGCGGATGCTTTGGCCACAATTCTCGGTCGTGCGCCTTAAGCCCAGGCATCGCGGTGCGTTCAGCGTGCTTCTGGAAGAACAGATTGCCGGCGACACCATCAGGCGCGCGCACGAGGGCAACGGGCCTGTCTTTCAGGTGGGGCAATATCCGCTCTGCGACGCTGGCGTAGAACCGAACAAGGTCAGCCTTCGTGACCGACGCTGACGCGTCAATCACGCGCTCAGGGTGCGTTATCTTCAGTTGAGGAAAAGGCTCAGAGGCCTGCGTCGTTCCGCCTTCTCGGACTACGCCACGAGCGTCCTTATCGAGACGCAAGCCCATGAACGACGCTTGACGAATCACTTCATCGGCGGTCCACTCAGTGAACTCGACCTCCGCGACTAGGATAGGCTTTACCCATCTCTCACTCCCCGCTGCGCGCTTTGACCATCGACCCGGTTTCTTGAGGGGCGTGTTAAAGGGTGTTGCGTCGACTTCGAGCGGCGTAAGTTGCTTCCAGAGGTCGCGCGCAGTCTTCGAATCCCAACCAGTTCCGACACTCCCTGCGTCATGAAGCTTGCTTCCCACGTAATAGCCGAGCAGCAAGCTGCCGACCTCTCCGTCGTTGCCGCCACGCGCCGTCATGCCACAGATAACGAGTTCCTGTCTCAGCCGAGCCTTCGCTTTCAGCCAAGTTTGCGTACGCCCCGACTCATAGACTGCATTGCGCCGCTTGAGCATCAGTCCTTCCAAACCAAGGCCTGTCGCAGCTTCGAATATCTGCGCTGGCGGAGCGTCAAAGTCCTGGCTGTACAGCAGCCGCTCTCCTGCGTTTTCAACAATCGGTGCAAGCAACGCACGCCTTGACCACAGCGGCACTTTTCGCAGGTCTTTGCCGTCGAGAAACATCACGTCGAAAAGAAAGTAGAGGATGTCCTTGTTCAATTGCCCATCAACCGCGTTCTGGAGAGCGGAGAAACTCGGGATACCGTTTTTCAACACGACGATTTCGCCATCCATCCATGCGCTGGATAGCTGTAATTCTTTGAGTTCGGCTACGAGCAGCGGGAATCGAGTCGTCCAATCATGACCGTTGCGGGTAAGGAGCTTCACTCTCTTCTTGTCGACTCGCGCTAACAGGCGGTACCCATCGAGCTTGGACTCCACTATCCACTCGCCGCCTGCTGGCAGTGAGGGCGCGAGCGTCGCAAGTTGCGGTTCAAGCTTAGCCGGCAGTGACGCCGTCACTGCAGCTGAGAGGTCAATCTCCGGAGCTTCGGCGCGCGGACTTCGGGGAGTGCGCGGTTCGCGTTCTTCGACAGGTCCAAGGGGATTCGCGATGACGCTGTCGGGGAGTGCCTTGATGACGTCGTATTCGGCGAGCGGACGCGCCCACGCATCGCGTTTCTTGAACATCATCCACTGGTCGGCCTTGTCTCCAGGCTTTGATATCCGTACCAGCTCCCACAAACCGGCGAGCTTTTCACCGTGCAGGCGAAAAATCAATTTTCCTGCTTCCATACCCTTGTCAGCATCTCCGACCGGCTCCCACGTTCCACGGTCCCACACAATGACGGTCCCTGCGCCATATTGCTTGGGAGGGATAGTGCCCTCGAAGCTAGCGTAATCGACGGGATGGTCCTCGACGTGCACTGCCATCTGCTTCTTGGCCGGGTCATAGCACGGCCCTTTGGGAACAGCCCATGAGAGCAGCACGCCGTTGTGTTCGAGCCGGAAGTCATAGTGGAGGCGACTGGCCCAATGCTTTTGCACAACAAAGCTGCAGCCATGGGGTGGCGTTCGGTTTGCCGTACTCGCATTCGATGGGGACGGCTCAGGCGTGGCGGCAAAGTCGCGCTTATTCCGATAGCGCTCGAGTGGCGTAGCCGCTGCATTTTTGCGGGATGAAACCATCGCGGTTTCCCTCGTTTCGATGGGCTGATTACTGCAAATCGCGTGCCGCCAAAGCGACGCGTCGAGCGGCTGACCGCGCTTTGGGGTATGTCGCCGCCATTCCGTCTACGATACTGACGTCAAGTTAACCAAAACCCATGGCTCGGTGCGCGGACGTGGCCCGGCACGTGTAGTGCTATTCTGACCATCCCGCCGCCCGCAAGTCGCGGTCGACGATTCGCTCATGTGGTTACGTCAGGCGAATAATGCCGCCGTCTAGGAGAAGCCCATGGTCGCCCGTTCGATTGCGTCGCTCTCTCTTTCTTTCGGTCTGGTCTCGATTCCGGTCCGACTCTACTCAGCGACGGAGAGCTCATCCGAAGTGCGGTTCAACATGCTTGCGCCAGACGGCTCGCGTGTGAAGCAACAATACGTTTCCGAGAGCACGGGCAAAGTGGTCGAGCGAAGTTCGATGC
Source organism: Burkholderia sp. THE68 (assembly GCF_009938265.1). Classification (NCBI taxonomy): domain Bacteria; kingdom Pseudomonadati; phylum Pseudomonadota; class Betaproteobacteria; order Burkholderiales; family Burkholderiaceae; genus Burkholderia; species Burkholderia sp. THE68. The sequence continues at coordinate 731,486 of NZ_AP022319.1, read as the reverse complement.
AGAAGGGGTACCAATTCGAGAAGGACCGATACGTCGTCTTCACCGGTGATGAACTCAAGGCGCTGGAGGAAGGCGCGAGCCACGTTGTAGAAATCGTGTCGTTCGTTCCTGAAAAGTCCGTCGACCCACTCTTCTACGACAAGGCGTACTTCATCGCTCCCGACAAGCGCGGTGGCAAGCCATACAGCCTTCTACAGGAGGCGCTTTCCCGAACTGGCCGCTGCGCGTTGGCGAAGTGGGCGTACAAGGGAAAGACTCGCATTGTCCAAGTTCGTCCGACCCCGGACGGCATGGTCTTCCAGCAGCTTCTGTTTGCAGACGAAGTCCGCTCTCTTAGAGACCTCGATATCGAACATGCCGCGGTGTCTGAATCGGAACTGAAGCTTGCAGTCCAAATCATCGAGCAGGGTGCCGAGGACAACTACGACGCATCAGCGTATGAAGACGAAGAGAAAAAGCGCGTCCTGGCTGCCATCGACCGCAAAATTGAAGGCAAACAAATTGTTGCGCCCGAGGCTGGCGAAGCTGCGCCAACTGGCGAAGTGATTGACTTGATGGAAGCGCTGCGCGCTAGTCTCGCGAAGAGCGGCGAGAAGGCGAAGCCGGCAGACAAGCGGAAGACCGCGTCGAAAGCAGCGGAGGAGCCGGTCGTTCCAAAAACTCGCAAACCCGCCGCTCGAGCGCCAAAGGTTGCCGTCGAAACTCCGGCGAAGGTGCGCGCCCGAAAGTGAGCAAGCGCGACGTATCGCACTACGTGTCACTCGCCAAACTTCAATCGATGCTTGGCGTGTCGCGCGGCGTCGTCGATGGCCTCATCGGGTTAGGTCTCGTGACGCCTACACGAGGACCGCGCAACGCCTTGCGCTTCACGTTCCAGGATGTCGTCCTTTTGCGCACGGCATTGCAGTTGCGGACGGCGAAGACCACGCCGCGTAAGCTGCGAGAGGCGCTCGCTCGACTCAAGCGCGACCTTCCTGACGAGCTTCCGTTGTCAGGCATCCGCATCGCTGCCGAGGGAGACGCGATTGTAGTCAAGACAGGACCGTCGCGCTGGGACGCGGTGACAGGTCAGATGCTGCTCGACTTCGAAGTGGCCACGGTCGGAGGCGACGTCGTGCTCTTCGACGCGACGCCTGGGCGCAAGAGCACAGAAGCTGCGCAGGCACAGGAACGATACGAATTGGCTGAACAGTTGCTTCCGGCTGACCCGGGCGCTGCTGAGCGGAACTACAGGCGCGCCATCGAGCTGTCTCCCGAGTCCTTTTACGCTGCGTACGTCGACCTCGGCGCCTTGTTGTGCGAGGACGAACATCAATGCGGTGAGGCGCTGCGCGTGTTCGACCAGGCACTAGAGCATTTCCCAAACGATGCAGTGCTGCACTTCAATCGAGCGGTGGCGCTCGACACGATGGGGCGACTTGATGAGGCAAGGACGAGCTATGAGCAGTGCCTGGCGCTAAATCCGGACTACGCCGACGCCCATCACAATCTCGCCATCTTGTTAGACAAGGGCGGCGACCGCCGCGGTCTAATCAGACATATGAATGCCTATCGACGATTGAGCAATTAAGGTCACGGCCACGGCGTGACTCTCCATCAATCGGGTATCAGCCAGCACAGCTATCTGAGCTTCGACGCCGGCTCGACGCGGCATTTCCGTTCTTTCTCGCGCAGCCGAAGCGCTGGGTGCGCTGACAGTTTTTCATCGCGGTTTTCGTCGATGAGACATCATCAAGATGTCAGAAGGGTTGAAAGCCCCGTGGGTACAAACCTTGCTGTTGCTCAGGAGTTTTCTCGGAGTCGCGCTATGCAAAGAGCATCCTCTCGGCGAGCCAAAATTGTTTTGTTTGCCAGCCGCCCAATCGTGAGCCCAGTCGCTGGCAAGACTGAAGACGACTACGCCATCTACGCCTCGTATCGACCGCACCTTACAGGTTTTGTCGGCGTGCTAAAAGTCGTGCGACTGACCGATGCACGTCTTCTCTATCCATTTGACGGCGCTGATGAGATAGGTCCCTTCTCCACGCAAGCCGCAGCTCGGGCAGCAGCGGTCCAACGAGGCGGCGACATTGTGCATGGCGACCTGCAGACTCCGGAACTCTAAAGGAACGTCAACGCCGGCGCGGGATTCATAAGTGTCATCAACCCGACACGCGAGTCGATGAAGCTCGAAGGCATCTACGGGAAATATGACGGACCGCAATTCAATAGTCGAGACCGCTGTCAGGCTCGAAGCGCGTGTTCGAACGGTAGGGACGCCGTCGTTAGGGAAGATGGAATGGCGAACAATGAGGAAGCGAGGTATTTGATTTCGGCGTCGAACGCCAAAGAGAAGGCCGCCCTCTTCCAAGAACTGGCAGGCGGCAAGAGCGTGTTACGGTATAACGACGCGCTGAATGCCGTTGCCGTCGGGTGTGGCTTTGAAGAGTGGCGGGAACTCGTCGTCATTCTCGCGAAGCTTGAGGCTGGTGAGGCATACAGCCTGAACGTCTCTCCAAGGATGCTTGCTGATGACCTGCACGTGGATGAAGAAACTCTTCGCGCGCGTCGGGCCAACCAGCTCGACGCAGTTCGACAATTCATGACCTGTTCCTCGGCGCGTGCAGAAGAACTCGTGAGTCGATGGGCGCTTACTGGGGCCGCCAGCGAGCCCGAACGAGCAGCGGTTGGGGAGCCACCTTCGGCCACGAGCGCTCGTATGACCGGCGTGCCCACTCATCCCAAAGCGAAGCAATCCGCCGAGTCGAGTGCTGACTCCGGTGTTGATTCGTCTAATGACGGCGCGTCGGAGAAAGGCACAAGTGAATCGTCCATCTCACCATCGGCCCCAGTGAACGTGAGCTACAAGCGGCGAAGAGTTGTCTTGCCCCGCTAGGCGGCAAACTCTTTTCTGAACGGGCGGGACGCTCCAGACGCGGGGCCCCACCCACGCGATGTGGAACCTATTGGCTCATTGCGTATTGAGGCTCGGCTTTTTTCGGTGTCTAGCCGGAATCTCCTTCAACGAGTCCGTCGTACACTATTGCTCACATCGTGAATCCTCGGTTGTCTCGGCGAAAAGCAAAATTGCGATGCCGTTTGATATAGCCGACAACGTTGCACCGGAAACTCGCATGTGCTGCGTAGGTCCGAGGTTGAAGTACCTGTGGAGGGCACCATGCTTGAACTTTCCGGTAGTGTCGAGCTCATAGTCACCGAAGTGGAGACGCAAGAGGAAGAACGCCTCGTTCTGACAGCCAAGGACTTCCACCTTGAGAAGCGCTCGATGTTGGACGATGACGTTCTGCGCGAAGACGACGATGATGACTATGTGGCGTACGTAAGCGCGTTAGGGTATGACTTCAAAGCCGTCGCAATGCCCCCGAACAATCTTGAGTTCGAGGACGACCCCGAGGAAGTTCGTGTCGACATTGTTGAAAACAATATCGAATTCGTCGAGCCGCTTGACGACGAAAGTGAAATCGAAGATTAACAGTCGAACCTGAATATTCGACCTGCGCGTACTCCTTCGTACGGCGGACTCGTGCGATTGCCTCGGCTGCGTGAAATCGCTTTACGCCCGAAAGGTTTTGCACAACTCGCGCTCCGCGAGCCGAAAGTAATGGCGAAAGTTATAGACAAGGGGCGACCATTTCTCGGCGTCGATGTGGTTGTCGTTCTTGACGAAGTCCTCATCAGCGTGGACGCGCATGATTTCTACCTCTGCGGCGACGCCGCCGCCAAGCTTCTCGAGCTTCTCCCCGCCCATCTTGTGAATATGACGTACACGGGCTTCCATTTGAACCGGGCATTCGGCGACTCTGAAGGGCTTGACGCTATCGCTCGCCAATTGTGTAAATCCCGCTTCTTCGAACTTGCATTTCTCAAACCGAAATTGCTTCGCCTTCAATTCCGGCACTGGGTTTTTGCCAGTTAGCGGTGCCAGTTTCTCTACCTGCTGCCACATTTCTGGAGAGGGAAGATTGATGACCCATTCTGGGTTGCGTTCGAAATTTTCCGCGGTTTTTGTCTCATCGAGCAGCCCGAGAACCAAAGTCCACCCTAAGGCCCAGAACGATGACATCGGAGCCAGGTTGGTCGTTGCGTCCTCATTGAGTGAGCTGATAAGGGCGACTGGCGTGCCGAAATAAAGAATTTTTGGTTCAATGGTGCGAAAGATTCTTTGAGTCACGGAAACCTCCTTGGCATTTTTGAAGCTCGGATTTGCGACATGAGAAAATCGTAAAACCTGATGCTTTGCCATTCTGCCGAACTGGCAGGACGGACGTTTCAGCGTGTTCTGAAACGTCCATCGGTCTTCTAACTTCAAGTCGGGTCCTCAGGCTGGTAACTCATCGCTGCCGTCCGATTCCCTCATCGACAAGCGAAGGTAAGCTGCGGCGAGTCGGCGCAATTCTTCCTCGGAAGCGTCTTCAATGCCAATCAACTGATTACTTGCCGTGCGATGAGATGAAAGTAGCTCGTTCAGCTTTAGGTGAAGCGCGACGCTATCCTTGTTCTGACTCTGTTGAATTAGAAAAACCATCAGGAAGGTAACGATTGTGGTTCCTGTATTTATGACCAGTTGCCAACCGTCAGAGTAATGAAAAATCGGACCGGTCACGACCCAACCGGCTACCGTGAATACAGCTAGGCAAAAGGCTGCTGGCGAACCGGCCCAGCGGGTGACTAGGCTGGCAAACTTGTCAAACGCGCGGGTCAAAGGGTGCCGACTTGCATAAGCCGGGCTGGACGTGTCTGGAACGGTGTCGAGTTCGTCAGTAGACGAGTGCGACAAGTTTGGTTTGTTCATTGTCGGCTCCAGGATGGTTAGGCTAACAATGAGGCAACCGGCATGCCAGTCGGTCAGTCGTAAGGGAGGTGCATGCTCGACCGGGGAGGAGTCGTCGATTTTTGAGAATTGAAAACGACGGGGATTTCGTTAGCTAATACGACTGCCGCCGGGCCGGAAATACGCCGGTTTCTCGTGCCGGGACAGTAGTCCCGCGCGACGCTCGTCGGAGCCACCGCCATTGGTAAGTGCACCATCCGTGAGTAGGCGTGCCCGGCGAGCGGGATACGAACGAGGACGCCTACAAGAGCTTCGACGCCGCCTTAAGGCGACGCTTCTGTTTCTTCTTGAGCAGCCGAAGTGCTGCGTCAACGCTCGCTCCCTCGGGCAGCGAACCTTGATTTGCAGTAAGCAGGTCCCGGCTGGCAACAACGTCATTTAATCCACCGAAGCGCTTCTGCAGTTGCTTTAACTCCTTCAGACTCTTGCGCTGGCGCTTCTGCAAAAGCGGTTCGAAGAATTCGATGAGGTAGCGGACCTTCTTCCCTGCTTTGCGTACATTGTGATACGAGTTGTAATCCGAGCTGCCTACTTTCGAAGCATGCTGCATACGCTTCTTTAGTTCCTTTTGCGCCGCTGACACCCGCTTCCGCGCAAACTTGCTCAAAGGCGTGCGTTCAGATGAAGTGTTCAACTCACGATTCGCTTCGCGAATGGCCTCGCGCAGCAGTTTGCGTAGGTCCGTGTTCATCAGTGTCTGTCGACTCTTGTCAGCGGTGTCATCTCTATTTTGTTTGCATGCGCTTAATAGTTTTTCATCGCTCTTTTCCTCGACAAGACCAATCAAGATGTCCCAATCGCGTGTGTTTCCGGCCGCGCTCGCGAGAAATTTCAAGAGTGCACGCTGTTCGTTGTCGAACTCCTCGTCAAGTATCGGTCGGTATGCCCACAACAGAGTTCGGAGCCGGCGCAACGCGACGCGTAACTTGTGTAGTTTCTCGGCATCGGCCGTGTCTTTGAGAGCCGAGGCTTCCTCGATGGCTTCGCTCACGAGCGGGTCAGCATACGTTGCGAAGTTTGCTTCTGCGATTGATTCGCGCTGCACTGCGGGGTTAGTGTCGTCGGTCGTCACGGCAACGCTCCTTATCTTGGTGGTTTCATCCCTAAGGCAAGATGCATACCTTTGAAAGCTTGCGGCTTTTCACCAATCGGGTGTGATGTTTGCTCTTTGTAATTTGAAGTTTGGCCAAGCTTTGATAGCGCGTCGACCAGAAAGGAGGCGCACATGGAAGGCGAATCGGAATCAGAGAGCGACCTCCGCCCCGGCAACGATGCTGCACCTGAATGGGCGCAATGGTCTCTGCTTCGCCCGACTCAAGGCGCAGTTGGGCAAGTCCAGGTATTGGCAAAGCGAGCCAGATACCTCGAGTTGAGTCCCGCAAAAAGGCGGTCGTTCGTTGAGCAGCAGGCGATTAAAGTGGTGCGAGGCCCGTCAGGCGATTTGCACATCGTCGACCACCATCATTGGTCGCGCGCCTGGTTCGATATGGGACTGCCCGAGGCGCCTGTTCAAATCGCTGAGGATTTCAGCAGTCTGTCGCGGGCCCAGTTCCTTGAGGAGATGGCGCGCCGTGGCTGGCTTCATCCGTTCGACCACTGCGGTCGCGAAATATCGGTAGACCAGCTACCCAGGTCGGTCCCGGAACTTCCAGACGACGTGTATCAAAGCATCGCTGCGTTTTTGCGCATTGCTGGGGTCTACGACAACCCTGGCGAATTCAATGCAAAATTTGCGTGGGCGGACTTTATGCGGCGACGCGTCTCCCTTCGCCCATCGACCGTCGAAGGGTTCGCTTTGATGCTTGCGGAAGCGTTCGCGGCGTCCCGGTTGCCCGGAGCGGCCGAACTGCCGGGTTTTACCAAGGGTGCTCACGGACATGATTAAACGATACGAACTTGAAGTGTTGAATGAGGACATTGGACTTGTCGACCGGACAAGCAGCGGGTCTATCAACATGACAACCAAAACCGGTGAGAATGGTTTTCAAATCAGCGTTCTCGAGACGACTGAAGAGGGGCTTGCGGCACGATGGGCGCATGTTCTCGATGGCCACGACAAAGCCTAAGCCTATGTTGCGCGGATTGTCGATGGTAACGACGTTGTCTCCGAGCGTTGCGTGGGCGAGCCGAGCTGGCGACGACGGTAGTCGCCGAGTTCAAGCGTGCTGAACGCGCCGGTGCGCGTGTGGTTCCCGCTTGGACCCCTCGAGCCAGCGCAGACGCCGTGCGCGGCAACCAACCAACACTTTCCACCGCGAAGACGAAAGCCGACGGGAAGCTGTAGCAACGCTGCTGGCCGAGGCCGACCTATCATCGACTTGCCGTTCGATGGTAGCTGGGCCCACCTACGTAATGTGAAAGACAACGTCGAATACTTTGCTAGCAGAGACAGACATGACCAACCGAACTAACCTCACCTTTACGAGCCCGGTGTTCTCACCCTATGACGGTGTACTTTTCTCGGCATACGGCGTTGGAAAAGGCTACAACGCTTTCACCCTTTCCATCGAAGCTGCGTGCGAGAAGCTCGGTGCGAGTGACCCGCAGAGTCATCAGGTGTTGCTGGCGTTCAAGCTCAACCATCAGCGTATTGCCCGCGCAATCGATGCAAAAGTGTTACCTGGAAAAGGGCAACGCGTCGTCCTGCGTCCCAGCGATTTTGCTTAAGGCTACGGTTGCGCGAGCGAATGAGCATTCTCGACACCCCGCTCGGAAGTCGTTGATTGCCGCCGGCGAGCACATCGTCTCACTGGTGACAGCGAGCGAAAGGCCGTGAGGCGCAAAACAAAGTTCGCGCCTCTCCAATCCGACTTCTTTTGCCCTCGATGGACCCAGAAAACTACAACGGGTATCAAATCTGGGGCCATGCCATTGCCCAGGAAGGACGTTTCGCTGTGAGCGGCACCGTAACGGCCATAGTCAAACTGGTCGACGGCTCCGGCGTGCTTTTGCCTTGCGATACCGAAGAGGAAGCGCGTGCCGTGGGCCTAGCTTGGGCGCGTGCCTGGGTTGACAGTCATGGCAAGTGAGGTTTCGAGCCATCGATATTTGTTCTTCATCTCCATCGAAGACCGCGCTGGAGAGAGGCGCGGTCCCAGCATTTCACTGTAGCCCTCGTTCCGGTTCTAACCCAGTGCACCGTTTTGCGCGATGCTGCCGCTCCAGTCGGACGTTCGGGGGGAGCGCTTGGAGGCGCTTCCTCTACGGGACAATCGTCGAGCTCACGTTTGCGGTCTTGACTCGAAAGCATGTGCCGCACCCTTCTGAGAATGCGCACGCTGGTTTCAAGATGTCGCTCCGGGGCGCGGGTTTCCAAAATCAACGAGCGATGGAACAGGGGTTCGCTGAACGAGTCGACACGCTGAGGCATGCGAGATGCTGAATTCGTGGCCATGCTGGTCCATTGGACAGCCCTTGCCATCCTCTCCAGGAGACATCAATGAAAGCGCTTGTTTATGAAGGTCCGCGTAAGGTGGTTGTGAAGGACATGCCCGATGCAAAAATCGAGAAGCCCACTGATGTGCTCGTCAAAATCACCACGACGAACATTTGTGGCTCCGACCTGCATATGTACGAAGGGCGCACAAACATGGAGACAGGCCGGATTCTGGGCCACGAGAATTTGGGCGTCGTCGCTGAAGTAGGAGGCGGGGTTGAGCGAATCAAGGTCGGCGACCGTGTGTGCCTGCCGTTCAACATCGGTTGCGGATTCTGCAAGAACTGCGAGAAGGGGCTAACGGGATTCTGCCTGACGACTAACCCCGGGGTGGCTGGCGCAGCTTATGGCTTCGCTGGGATGGGCCCGTACAGCGGCGGACAGGCCGAATATCTCCGTGTTCCGTTCGGTGACTTCAATTGCCTTCTTTTGCCGCCCGACGCTGAAGAGAAAGAGAACGACTACGTGATGCTTTCGGACATCTTTCCGACCGGCTACCACGCGACCGTGCTTGCCGGTGTCGAGCCCGGTGACAGTGTCGTCATTTACGGGGCGGGTCCTGTCGGCTTGATGGCGGCGCTTTCGGCTTCGATAAAAGGAGCGAGCAAGGTGATGGTCGTCGATAACCACGCAGACCGCCTGGCACTCGCCGAGAAGCTTGGAGCGATTCCGATTGACGACAGCGACGGCTCGTCGGTCGACCAGGTCATGAAGCTTACCGGCGGTGAAGGGGCAGACCGGGGGTGCGAATGCGTCGGATACCAATGCAGCTGTAAGGGACACGAGGTTCCAAACGCGACAATAAATAACCTGATTCAGGCCGTTCGACCGACCGGTGGAATTGGGGTAGTGGGTGTCTTCGTCGCCGAGGACCCCAAAGCCGAAGATTCTCTCGCGAAGAAAGGTCAGCTCGCACTCGACTTTGGTCAACTCTGGATGAAGGGGCAGCATATTGCGACTGGTCAGGCTAATGTGAAGGCATACAACCGAAAGTTGCGAGACCTTATCGCCGCCGGGAAAGCGAAGCCTTCGGTAATCATCTCGCACCAATTGCCACTCGAGCAGGCACCGGAAGGCTACGCGCATTTCGACGCCAGGGATGATGGCTGGACGAAGGTAGTGCTAAAGACGGCGGCATAAGCGCTTCGCACCGACGTAGGTAATTGTGAGGCTCCCGGGAACCGGGGCCTCCCCCCGTCGCTCGGACGCGTTGGGACCCCCTCAAGGACGAGTGAGTTGCCGACCGTCAGCGCGGCTCTTCGAAAAATTTTGCAACCGTGGAAAAAACGAAGGAGATGCTCATGGTGAGGGAGCTGAAGAATCCCCTTGAGGAACGCCGTCGCCTCGGCGGTTGGTTGCCACGGAAAGAGGCCGAGCTCGTTGAATTTCGAAAGGACTTGGCGAGAAAGGCGCAAGAGCGAGCGGGCCAAGCTCCTCGTGTTACCGCCGTAGAGGAGCTTGCGACACTAATCAACGGCGACCCGGTTTTGCGAATGGACCTGACCCGCGCCATCGTCGACGCCTCAGAAGCGGGATACGAGCTTGGCTACGCCACCATCGAAGAACTGATGGACATTGTCGACTACTTGATGACATATGCTCCTCGGTTTAGCGAAGCGAGCTTGATTCACTGCCCGCTGAACGCTGTACTCGATTGGCCGATGTGCATGCCTTCTGGATACGCCCTCTTCCGCGACCCAGCACTCAACGCTCAACTCAAGAATGTGCTGAACACGTGGTGCGGTTTCCTAAGTGGACCTCATTCACGCAAACATCTGAATACGTCTGCGCCGGAAGGATGGTTCTGTCCTGAGGCCCAGAAGCAACTCGGCACCTCGCAGTTCGAATGTGACCCAGGAAAGCCATACTGGGGATTTTCGTCATGGAATAGCTTCTTCACTCGTCACTTTCGAGCTGACGTCCGACCTGTCGCCGGGCCTGAAGACCCGAAAGTCATCGTTTCCGCCTGCGAAGCCTCTCCCTACAACATCCAGCATGACATCAAGCTTCAGGACGAGTTCTGGGTCAAGTCTCAACTCTATTCTTTGCGCGAGATGTTTACAGCGAAGGAGCAGCAGTTGGCGGAGCAATTTGTTGGTGGAAGCGTGTATCAAGCCTTCCTTAGCGCGTTCTACTATCATCGCTGGCACGCGCCGGTGAGCGGCCGAATAGTGAAGGCCTATCAAGTCGACGGCAGTTACTTCTCTGATGCCGAGTCCGAAGGAATTGACCCAGGTGGGCTCAACGATTCGCAGGGTTATACGACTGCGGTCGCGGCCCGGGCGGTCGTTGTCATTGATTGCGATGACCCGGCCATCGGGATGGTCGGCTGCATCTTTGTTGGGATGGCGGACGTATCGTCGTGTGTCATCGAGGCACTTCCCGGGCAGCAAGTTTCGAAGGGCGACGGACTCGGATACTTCCAGTACGGAGGTTCGACATACTGCCTCGTCTTTCGACCCAATGTCGTACAGTCTTTTGTTCCGAGTCCACCGTTCGATGACCGAGCGCCACCGCTGAAAGTCAACGCTCATCTTGCCACGGCGCGATAGTTACGCTTTGCGGAGCCCTTGGAGGGGCGCTTCACCTTCCTCTAGGCGAACTAGCGGCAAACGCTGCGAGCAGCGCATCGTCGACCGGCTCGGACGGTGCCTTTCCGGTCGACGTGAGGGCTAGTACATGAAATGTCACCGATGACGAAACGTACGCGGTCGACGCTCCGAACGAGCTGGCCGGTCCTCGTCCGCCGGCTTTGGGACAGAGGCATATTGGGTGATGACCGTAGCGACCGCGCTTTTGAATATCGTCTGAGTGACAGCCGGCGACCGAAGGGAAATGACATATTTATCGAACGACCCGATGACCCCGGACAGCTTGATGCCGCTGACCAGAAACACCCATACGGGTTTCTGTTCATCGACCAGCGCGCGAAGGAAATCGAACTGGATGTCCGAATTTGGTTGGTTCACGGTGGCCTCCAGTAACGTCAAGACTCAGGAATCGCCCCGTGCGGTTTTCGTGGCGGACTGCTCGACGGCCAGAGCGTGCGCGAACCGTTAGATTCAAACGAGCAATCTCGATTTCAGGAAGTGTAGTCGTCAGCTAACTCATCCGCCGCCGAGTCGAATCACCGGAAAGCTCTCAATCACTGTGGTCAGTTGATGAAAATCGACGGGCTTCGAAAGAAAAGCGTTCCAAAGCGCGGGTTCATCCATCGGCGGTTGGCCGCCAGAGATGAGGATTACGGGAATGGCGCAGAGCGCGGGGGAGCACTTGAGTCGCTCGCACAGGCGAATGCCATCGAGCTCGGGCATTTCGTAGTCTGTGACGATTATGTCGGGTACATGCTTCCCCGCCAGAGAAAGCGCAGTCCTTCCGTGCTCAGCAGCGAACACCGTGAACCCGTGGGCTTCGAACACGAAACGAAGGGCCAGTAGAGAATCGACGTCATCGTCGACGAGTAAAACCGAATGCATTGCCTGCGCCTACCACGTACGTTTCATCTTGTGATAGCGCAACGACTGTGCCGCGGCGTAGGCCTTAACCAATCTCGCTGATGCTGTCTGCGGCGCCAGCCCTTTACGGTCGATGCAGGGCGAGTTGTCGCTGAAGTTCGTCGATGGTAATGGGCTTGAGCAAACAGTCGTCAAACATTTCCATTCTGACGGAGCCGCGCACGTCGTCGTGGCCGGTAACAGCAACGAGTCGCGCGGCGCCGGACGTTCCGTTTCTAATCTGGCCACCCACGTCTCGTCCGTCGGCATCGGGCAGAGTTACGTCGAGGAAAACAAGGTCGAAGACTTCGTCGGAGGTCAACTTGAGCGCCGTCGCGCCGTCATAAGCGACGGCGGGGCGGTGTCCCAAGGCCAGGGCGATGTCAAAAAATGAGTCAGCAGTCTCTCGATGGTCATCAACAAAGAGAACTTTGGTCATCGGGTCTCTCACGAAAGTGGGCTCTGCGCCGGTGCGCCTATTATGGGCGTTTGTGATTGATTCGATTCCTTTGACCTCGATGATGTGCAGTCGGCGATGCTGGAACGCAATGAACAGGTGAGTCTCGTCTGGACGAAGAATGGCGCGACCCGCTGACGAATGTGCTCGGCTCGCGTTTCGGTTGAAATTTCAGCGCTGCCGATTCGATGACGCAGGGGCCGACGGGATTCGAACAGTGAAGCGGGTTCCATTCTCCTTTGAGGAGTAGGCGCAAATGGTTCCGCTGTGCGCCCGGACTACCTGCTGGCATATGTACAGTCCGAGACCAAGTCCTTCTTGGTTAGTCGTTTTTCCTGAGGGCCGCCAGTATGGCTGAAAGACCTTTGAGAGCGCCTCTGGCGGAATGACGTCGCCTCGATTTGCGACCTCGATGACTAGATATGATTCGTCGGCGACGACTGAAACGGAGATGGGCGCCTCGCTAGAGCCATGGGTCACAGCGTTGACGAGGAGGTTCGCCAAAAGCTGCTGTAGACGCGCGGCGTCGCAATGGACGTCCCGGCCGATTGCCATCGTGGCCTCAAATACCCGTCCCTCGTTCGCTCGCGCTATCTCTTGGACGACGGTCTCAAGATGCGTCGAAAGATTTCCGACGCATTCGATGCGTGCCGGGATGCCGTTTCCCAGCCGACCCCGAGCGAAATCCATGATGTCATCGATAAGCCGCGACATGCGAGTGACGCTCGACTTGATGAGCTTGCTCACCGCGAGCACTTCGGGTGTCGCCGGACGGACGTGTAGATATTCTGCCCCCGAGCTTATAGCTGCGAGCGGAGAGCGGAGGTCATGACCAAGCACGGCGATGAATTCTTCTCGGAGCTTGGCCGTTTCGCGCTCATCCATCAAGAGACTTTCGGCTTTTGACTGTCGCTTTTCGCCGTCCAACTGCATCGCGATGAGTTTTGCGAACACCTCAAACATCCGGACAACACGGGGTTCAGAGACCTTCATTGGGCGGCCGTCTATCGCGCACAGGTTTCCAAAATATTCGCCATCTGGCAGCACGATGGGGACCGAAATGTAGCTGCGCAGTTTGTAGATGGCAGGCGTGTGATGGTTTCGGTAGGTAGCGTCCGTTTGGAAGTCGTCAACAATGATGGGCGCGCGAGCACAACGGGACTCGTGACAGAGCGTTGTGTGCAAATCCAATTGGCCGCCAGGCAGCAGGCCAAAATTGACGTTATCCTTGACCGCGCATGCTGTCCATGATGTGTCACTGACTCGCGCTACGGCTGCGAACCCCATCCCCGACTCGCTACAAATCATATCTAGCATCGACGGTACGGCGGAGATTTGTGATATAGCTCCGACATCACGCAATATCAGCTCTCGTGTCTCGAAGGCCGGCGTCGAGGCAGACACGGAGGGTTGCACAGGGCGAGGTTCGGCTGAAGCAGTTGTTTCAGATTTCATCTGATGTTCCTTGCCCCCGTTCCCGAATCATGGGCGGTTTGCGTACAGTCCAAGAGCAGGTCAATAAGAGGTTCGAGCATTAGTCCCTTCTGACAGTATCCGTCAAAGTCCGCCTCAGACGCCCTGGTTTTCACATACCTTTGGTCGTGTGCTGTCAGCGCAATGATTACGATGTCGGAAGTCTGGGCATTCGCTCTGAGAGTATTCGCCACCGCAAAACCGTCCATTCCACTGACAGAAAGCTCCGCTCACTGGTCCGAACCGGACGAGGACACAGGTATCGCGACGGTTCCCCACTACGAGCCATTTCCGGCGCTCTCGGTCACTATGGCGCATCATTTTGGCTAGATGCCGTCAGGTATGGGTATTGCTAAATGCATACACTCCCCCTATTACGGCGGTTCTGCCATGAAGAATTCGTCGTCTCGGCGGGCTAAGCTTGTTCTCTTTGTTAGCCGTCCTATTGTCAATCCGATAGCTGGCCAGACCGAAGATGACTATGCTGTCTACGCCTCCTACAGGCCACATCTCAGCGGATTCGTCGGCACGCTGAAGGTCGTGAGATTAACTGACTCCCGGCTGCTCTACCCGTTTGAAGGCGCCGACGAGATTGGGCCATTTCCAACACAGGCCGCGGCGAAAGCGGCGGCGGCTCAGCGCGGGAGCGATATTGTGCTGGGCGACCTGCGAACTCCGGAACTTTGAGACTTCGCATGCTCCTTGCGAGGACGAAGTTGCCGCAGAGTCGGTCGCGGCGTGATAGTGATTGATTCACCGGGTTGCGGGAGTAACCGCACCCCCAAATTGCCCCGACTCGGCGCTTAATCTTCTAGCGAGGTTAAAGATGGCAACCGGTACTGTGAAGTGGTTCAATGACGCGAAAGGGTTTGGCTTCATCAGCCCTGATGACGGGGGAGAGGACCTGTTCGCGCATTTCTCCGAAATCAAGGCGGAGGGGTTCAAGTCGCTGCAGGAAAACCAGAAGGTGACCTTCGACGTGAAAATGGGCCCAAAGGGCAAGCAAGCCTCGAATATCAAACCTGTTTAGACTGACGTTTTCGTCGGCGAAAAGGTACACAGCGTCAGTGTTTGCCACGTCCGGAGAGTCGCTCGCGAGCGGGCGGAAGCGCTTGCAAAATGCGAAGTGGGGTTTATACTGACTACGTCTCCTCCATGTCTCCACTGATATGGATTGTGCCCGCCGATGAGCGGGCATTTTTTCTGGAGGCGAGCCAAAACCTTCGCACGACGTTGACCCGCGCTTTTCGAGTATCCAGCAGTGTGCGCGACGAATCAGTTAGGCGCGAGGTGCCGACTGGAAGCAATGACGTCGAACGCCTGAGGCGCGACCAAGTGAACGGCAAGCAATGGGCTTCCGCTGGCAAGCGTCTGCATTCATCCAAGTAGGTTCCCGGTCAATGCCTCGTACAGGTCGGCTGATGTCGAGTTTGCGCACCCTCGTCTAGACGCAGCGACATTGCCCCTTCTTAACGCGACGTCTCCGTAAGCCTATGTCGACAAAGTGCCGCAGGCGTTAGAGCGAGCGTTTGGGTCCGAGCAATCGAGACACGAAATAAACGAAGCGACCCGTAACGTCATGCGCATATTGCTCATCGAAGGAGGGCCGACCTAGTGCAAAAAGTCGTCTTCGGCTACTTGGACCCCGGTGCGACGGAGAGAAGCTCGAAGTCGGGCAACTTGAACGACTTGTTCATGAACTCCTCTGTTGGCCCATAAATTCGCATCGTCGGTGCCGGGCGGCGTCCAGCTGTTGGAATCCAATTTGATTCAAGCCCTTTTGGCGCACGCGGTCCGACGTAGATAGTGACGCTGCCATCGGCATTCGGCTTCATCTTGTCCATGTCGTAAGAAGACAGCGTAGTTCGTCCGCTGTCGCTGTAGATGTAAGTCCATGTCGCGTGGTCATACTCCGTGATGGCCCAGAACTGCTTCGCTGGCATCTTGGCAGGAACTGTCAGCTTGTAGGTCTTCTTGGCGTCCATCAGTTTGCCGTGGTTGTCCGCAACCGCGACCATATACATCGTCGCCGGCGAGTCGCTCAATTTCTGAGGCATATAGATGCACCAGAAGAAGGCTCTTGCCCTTCCCACGTAGTCGACCCTGTCGTCGTAGGACGTAGTCAAACTGCTTCTTTTCATCTGGAAGCAGCAGCGAAACGTAGTGCCTGTCCGGCCAGTACAGGGCGTCTTTCGGAGGATGGTCAAAATACGCTTGCAGGCTAAACCAAGCATCGGCCGCCCCCTGTCGCATTGCTCGAGTGGTGTTGGCATCGGGCGCGAACGGCTTACCTTTTTGGATGCCGAGCGAAGCGAGCATGCCCATCATCGCCTTGTCTTCAGGTCTCACCGGCTCAACACTGATGATGTCCGCGAGGTCGCGAAAGAACTCTTCATCATAGTGAGGAAGCGTTGCGTAACGTCGCTGCATGGGGTCGACGAAGCGCTGTTCCGGCGGGTTCGCTGCTTCTGAAAGGTAGTACATCCGCAACTTATGCGAGAAGTTGAAGGCATCCTCGTTTGTTTTGCCTTGCTGGACGATTGAGCGAAAGCCCAAGCTAATGCGGAAGCTCGGCGATGCGACGTGAATGTAGCCTTCCGGAATCGGTCCGGTGTATCCGGGAGGAGTGAATAGATACTTGCCGCCTTTCCCTTGGTCAAATCCCGCGGGGCCAACATCGGCAATCGTGAATTGCCACGCGTCGACAACCTGACCATATAGCGTGCCGTCAGAGCCAGACGGAGGAATCTCCAACACTATCGGCCCTTTACGGAGGTCCGTGAACGCCGAAATGTAGGGCGTTGAGCTGTTGGCGGTAATGACTTCGAGGTTCGGCGTGGCAGGTTGCGAATACGCCAAGATGTCGTTGTCTTTGAGTCCAAGGTCTGCGAGCCCGGCCACCCGGAAGCGGTACACCTCTACGGCGGGCAGCGCCCAGTTGACGATTTCAAACGCACGTTGCCGCTTCGTCTGGTATTCGAGGTCGGGCGTGGCTCGACTGCCTGCAGGCGGCTGGCCGCCCTGAGGAGTCTTGCCATCCTGCGCGCATGCCGTGCCTGTCAAATGTAGGCTGCCGCAGACCAATGCCGTCGATAGAACGCGAGTCCACAAGCTCGTCATGGTTGTCGCCTCAATGGTTGCCGCTTTATCCGAAAGCGATTTCCGCCACAAATACTGCATAGGCCATTCGAGGTCAATATCGAGGGTAGAGCGCTCTCCGCGCTGCCCTAGTCTCGTTGTGGACCCTGAGTGTCAAAATTGCAGAGATAGCGAGGAACAAACGTTGCGGCCAAGCACAATTTCAATGCAGGAGAATCTATGATTACCAAGAAACTACGCACGGTTGTTGCGACGGCAATACTCGCGGGGGCGTGGGTAGCGCATGCCGACACGCCTGGGTCGGACTGGATGTCAAAGGAGCAAGCGATACAAAAGCTCGGCGAGCAAGGCTACTCGAATGCTTATCTGAAGGCGGACGACGGACACTGGGAAGGCGAAGCGACGAAGGGCGGGCGAATCTACGAACTGCATGTCGACTCGCATTCCGGCGAGATTACCAAGAGCGAGCCGAAGCACTGACAGCATGTAGGCCCACGCGCGCCGGAGGCGGATAAAATCTTCGTCACCATCTCTCCCGCGCTACGGTTTAAGGTCGGGCCACGCCTTTGCTTGGGCGAGCCGAGCTTCCTCCGAACCCTCCGGCGCCAGATAATCGTCGCAAACGGCGATAGCTCGCGTCACATCTATCGTTCCGGCATCGCTCCGGGCCGATAACTCGTTGCGCCACATCAGGACGTCATCACGCCCTCGGTGGTTCATCTCCCAAACCATCCAATCAAGTAGATGGACCAGCTCTTGGCTTGGAATTTTGGTCAGTTCGGCGTTGGTCATGACTTGTTCCTTCGTTGGCAGCGTTATGCGTTTCGGCTGCAAATCTCCGAAGCCGTATTTGCAATCATTCGTGTGCTCCATTGCACGAGCATCGACAGCACTAGCGCGATGCCGAAAGCAATACTAATGCCGTGGATGGGCAGCAGAACGGCGAGCGCCAGACAGAATGCGGCAAAAGAGAATCGGCCCAGTACCATGCCTCGCAGCAACGAAACAACAAATTCTGAACCGTGAGCACGGTGCGATGATACCGACAGGATG
The DNA here is from genome assembly GCF_009938265.1 of Burkholderia sp. THE68. Classification (NCBI taxonomy): domain Bacteria; kingdom Pseudomonadati; phylum Pseudomonadota; class Betaproteobacteria; order Burkholderiales; family Burkholderiaceae; genus Burkholderia; species Burkholderia sp. THE68. Next base: position 713,643 of record NZ_AP022319.1, on the reverse strand, counting down.
CTTCCGAGCAGTGGAAAGACCGCGAGCAAGCCACTCCACTTCGGCCCGACCGCGGCAGCTAGGTAGGTGACTACCAACGTGAGCAAAGCACCCAGGACCATCCGCATAGTCAAGTCTCGACGTCGAAGCGGTAGTCCCGGTGTCTCGACTGTGCTGCGCGGAAGAAATCGCTGACCGATTACGACCGCCGCAAACGCGACACCGATGCACCACGGCAGAGTAGCGGGCAATTTGGACAGCGCAGATGCGACTAAGAGCCAGCAGACAAGGGCTAGCGCAAAAGCCGTCGGCCATCTCGCTGTTCGGCACGCCCACGCGTAAGCGAAGTTGAACGCCTCAGAAGCGCAGATTGCCGACACAGAAACCATCGCCGCCTGCGCAGCAAATTCCGGCCCCTTCTCCATTGCAAGCAGAAAGAGTATCGGCCCGGCCACAACGGGAAAGCCGGCGAGCCATCCCGCCGCCTTGGGTCCCCACCATTTGCCCGACATCGAGATGAACCAGAGGAAAGCGGGGACTAGAGCGAGCTTCAGAACAAGCATGAAATGGCTCGTACGTTAAAGATGAATTTTATCGACTTCGACCAGAACCTTGCGCTCAACGAAATCGCGACGAGTGCGGTTGTCGGCACCGGCCGAATAGCTTGACAGTTGGATGGTCAAACTCAGACGAAGCGGGCGGTAGCCGTAGACGCGCGCTCGTATCGCCCTACTGCTGCTCAGCAAATATTTCGTCGAAATTCTCTCGCGTAGGCCGAGACTTTTCTCGAACTCCTGGGCCGCGGGCAAATCATGGCCCTGTCAGCGACGTATACATTGGGCAGCCTACCTATTTGGTCAGCTGCCGCATGGCTGGTCGGACATCAACGACGGCGGCTGTGGGATAACCGGTACCGTGGGATAGTCTTGAGACACCGGACAGGGTGGCGAAGTTAGCGCCCTGAGACGAACGGCTGACGGGCGGCGCTGGCTCCGAGGGGCATCTCATGATGCTATGGAACGTGTCTGAAGGCCTGGCTTAGGATAATGCTGGGCTCTTCTCCACCAAGGGGCATTCAAAAAACGAAATGTGTAAGCAGCACGGTTAACCTCGCAACCCACTTCCCAGGAAGAAGACGTGGTGCGACAGCCATAACTCTATGGGCAGTTGTCGGCCGCGTCGTGGCGCACTTCAGAGAAGGGGTGGCATCCTAGCGCGAACCTCTGGCCGATTAAAGTTCACGGTTCAACTGCCGTAATTCAGAACGCCTTCAACTTCAGAACAAGAAATGCGCGCTTCTATCTACTTGGCAGTTGCGGTATCGAGCTTGGTTCTCCTCTCCGGCTGCTCGACGACTCAGGATGTCACGACTGGACCACAGGTCAAGAGCGCGGCGTTGTCCACCGCTTGCTTCACGCCTCACGGAGGCAGAGCGTCGGATATGGATGCCGCCATTCAGCGAAATCTCGAAAGCCATGGCGTCGCTGTGTCGTTGACACCGACTTGCGACAAGGTCGACATGAACGTGACCTACACCGATGCCTGGGCTTGGGACCTTGTGATGTACCTGCGGTCAATGGACATTCGCTTCTACAAAGCCCCGGTGGGTGGCCTCATCGCGTCCGGGCACTGGAAGAACTCGATTCTGCATCAGTTTCCCAATGCGGACGGCGTCGTGCAGGACTTGATGGATGACATGTTCAAGCAGACGGGTGAGCCGGGCGCTCTCCGCACCACCGCAGCCGCCAACTGAACTCTAACCTGACGGCCGGTCGAGTATGGACGTCCCGGAGTATGAGCTATGCTCCGGGTATCCAAGTCCAGCGACCACTATGAAGCTCGACCCGGTTTCTCTGAATCTCTTCATCGCCGTCATTGAAGAAGGCAGCATCGCGGCTGCCGCTGAGCGTGAGCACATCGCTGCGCCTGCGATAAGTAAGCGAATCGCGGCATTGGAGGAGACGCTGCGCACCAAACTCCTGGAGCGCCACCACAAGGGCGTCGAGCCGACCGCTGCCGGGTACGCGTTGCTGAATCTCGCACGTCGTGCGGTCAACTATCTGGATGACATCCATACTGAGATGCTCGACTACGCGTCGGGGATACGTGGCCAAGTGCGAGTGTTCTCCAACATCTCCGCAATCACACAATTCCTGCCGGACGACCTTTCGACATTTCTCGCAGACCATCCAGCCGTCGAGATTCGACTGGAAGAGCGAAACAGTCTCGTGACCTTGAGGTCAGTGGCCGAGAACGCAGCTGATGTAGGGATTTTCACCGTCGACATTCACGGCGAGGACGTGGAAACGCTGCCGTACGAGGAAGACGAACTGAGCGTGGTCGTGCGTCGCGACCATCCTCTTGCGGACCGCAAAAGCGTTCGATTCGAGGAAACGCTTGCTTGGGATTTCGTTGGCCTCCGTACCGGGAGCGCAATAAACACGCAATTGACCCAGATTGCGAATCGGCTCCAGAAGGACTTCCGGTTGCGCATCCAGGTTACCGGATATGACGCGCTGTGTCTGATGGTCTCGTCTGGGCTTGGAATCGCCATTGCTCCGCGCAATCTGACGAAGCTTTTCGTCAAACGCCTTGGAATCACAGAGGTCTCGCTCGCCGAACCGTGGGCGAAGCGGCAACTGGGCATCGCTATCCGTAAGCGCGCGAGCCTCTCTCCGGCCGCCGAGAGTCTCGTCAATCACCTGCAGGCACGCGCAGCGGCGCGTCGAGGAAAGTGAGCGAGGCGGCCATAACGGTTCGTTACGGCTGCCTCGCCAATGAGTAATTCACGGAAGCCATTCGCTTCTTCATCATCTGTCCCATCGGTACCGCAACGGCGCCGGATTAAATCGGAGACACGTGATGACCAAATCCCACTATCAAATTGCGTTGCTGCCCGGCGACGGTATCGGTCCGGAAGTCGTGGATGCAGCAGTTCGGGTTCTGAACGCAGGCGTCGCTCGTGAAGGCGTAGAGCTGGAACTGAAGACCTTCGAGGCAGGCGCGGGACTGTACCAACGCACTGGCGAGTCGATGTCCGAGGCGGACGCGCAGGCCGTGGGTAAGGCCGATGCCGTGTTCCTCGGCGCGATGGGTCTCCCGACGGTGCGCAAGGCCGACGGTACCGAGATTGCGCCCCAAATCGACCTGCGTGAGCGCTATGGACTCTTTGCAAGCCTGCGTCCATGCGAACTGTTTCCCGGCGTGCCCACCCGCGTAAAGGCAGACAAGGTGAACATGCTGGTCATCCGCGAGACGACCGAAGGCTTGTTCGCCGGCCGGCACGACAAGCAGGAGCCGAATAACGACGCGGTTAGCGACCGCCTCACCATCACCCGCGCGACGAGCGAGAAGCTGTTCGAAGTCGCGTTCCAGCAAGCGAAGCAACGCCGCGCCACGCATGGCACGCCTGGTCACGTCACGCTTTTGGACAAATCCAACGTCCTGCGCAGCAATGCGTTTCTCCGCAAGATTTTCGACGAAGTTGCTGAACGGCACCCCGACGTCGAGACCGCTCGGCTTTACATCGATGCTGGCTCGATGATGTTCGTGACGAACCCGGAACGCTACGATGTCGTTGTCACCGAGAATGTCTTCGGCGACATCACTTCGGAAATCGCAGCCGGTGTCGTCGGTGGTCTCGGCGTGGCGCCGTCGGGCGACGTCAGCCTGAAGCATGGCATCTTCCAGCCGAGTCACGGCAGCGCTCCGGACATTGCCGGCAAGGGCGTAGCAAATCCGGTTGCGACCATTCTGTCGGCCGCCATGATGCTCGAGTGGCTCGCGCAACAGCATGAGGACGCACGTTGCACCGAGGTTGCGACCGCCATCCGCCGCGCCACTGCAGCCGTACTTCTCGACGGTCCGCGGACGCCGGACCTCGGTGGTAAGGGCACGACCGAAAGCGTCACCGACGCCGTCGTCGCCGCATTGAAGAACTGAGGAGCATCAAAATGGCAAAAGTAGCGATTGTCGGCTGCGGCGCTATGGGCTCCGTGTATGCGGGGCTCATGGTCAGCGCAGGACATGACGTACATGCGGTTTGCCTTTGGCCCGACCACGTGGCGGCAATGCAGGAAAAGGGATTGCGAGTCGAAGGCGCCAGCGGCGACCGAACAGTGCCGATTCACGCCAGCACGACGACAGACGGAATCGGTGCGTGTGACCTCGTCATCATCGCCACGAAGGCTTTTGATGTCGAAGCCGCCTCGCGAGCGTCGGAGCAGTTGCTCGGACCGAAGACCGTGGTTCAGACCATCCAGAATGGACTCGGCTCCGCGGATAAAGCGGCGGCTATTCTTGGAGCGAACCGCATAGCTGTTGGCGTTGTCGGCGGGTTCGGGGCGTCCATCCGCGCTCCCGGCCACGCGCACCACAACGGCATGGAGATGATTCGCTTCGGCGCGTATCAAGGCCTATTGACCGAAGACCTCGAAGCTTCTGCCGAGATTTGGCGGTCGGCAGGTTTCAAGGTAGCCATCTTCGAAGACTTGAACCAGATGGTCTGGGAGAAGTTGATTATGAACGTTGCGTTCTCGGGAACGACATGCGCAACGGGCCTGACCATCGGCGAAGTGATGTCAAACGCGGACGCATGGAGCGTCGCAAAAGGCGCAGCTGAAGAGGCCATCGCGGTAGCGAAAGCTGCTGGAATTCACCTCGACGTCGGCGACCCCATCGAGCACATCAAGAAGCTCGGCAGCAAGATTCCAAACGCTCGGCCCTCGATGCTGCTTGACTACAACCTCGGCCGGCGTGGTGAGGTGGATGCCATCAACGGTTCGATTTCGCGGGAGGGTCGTAAATACGGCATTCCCACGCCGGTGAACGACACCGTTGTGGCAATCATCAGGGCGAGAGAAGCCGGTTTTACGGAGTGATTCGGCGAGCACCTCCGTCGAATCACGGACTTCAACTGCCTATTTGAACTCAAGCGCACGCCTGGCACCGCTGGCGCGAGCGCTTGAGCTGCCGTAACAGAATATAAAGAGACCTGGAGACATCGATGAACTATCAACGCCTCTGAGCTCAGCTCCCGAGGAAAAGTTGCCACGCACTCAGCAAAAGAAGAAACGCGGGCATTCCGACCTCTCGAGACAAATCACCTGACCGGCAACACCTGCCGAAATCACATCAGCGTCGCCACGTTACCAACGTCGGCGCGTCCACCCTTTACCAGAGACAAAAGGGGATGTTCATGCAAACCAATAAAGCATTGGTTGGAGGCACGGAAATGCGCGATGCCGAATCAGCGCTCATGCTGAAGGTAAAGCTCCGCGTCATTCCGCTCATCATCGTCTGTTATTTGTTCGCCTGGTTCGACCGAATCAATATCAGCTTCGCAAAGTTCCATCTGCAAAAAGAGCTCGCTCTGAGCGATACCGCCTACGGATTGGGCGCAGCGCTGTTCGTCGTGGGTTACGTTGCTTGCGAAGTGCCAAGTAACCTCTTTCTGTACCGCGTCGGGCCGCGCAAATGGATTGCGCGCATCATGATTTCCTGGGGCATCGCGACCGCCTGTATGGTCTTCGTGAGAACGGAGTGGCAGTTCTACATTGCGCGCTTCATCATCGGTGCAATGGAGGCCGGCTTCGCTCCGGGTGTGCTGTACTACCTCTCGACTTGGTTTCCCGCCAAGCATCGTGGTCGCGTCAGCAGTCTCCTCTTTCTGGCGCTCGCCTTCTCGGGCATTCTGGGTGCGCCACTTTCCGGCTTCATCCTCGGCCACTTCGAGGGCGTCGGAGGGATGGCTGCGTGGCACTGGATTTTTCTCATCGGCGGACTTCCCTGTGTGCTTCTCGGCTTCGTTGTGTTCTGGCGCTTCGACGACAAGGTGGAGGACGCAAAGTGGCTCACAGCAGACGAGAAGCGACTTCTTCGGTCACAGCTGGACGTCGATGCGAAGAAGGCCGAGAGTCATTCGTTTCTCGGAGCATTGAAGTCGAAGGCTTTCTTGATTCTGGCGCTCGCATATTTCCTCGTCCAAATCGCGTCTTACGGCATGAACTTCTGGATGCCTCAGCTCATTCGGAGTTCCGGGCTGCGAGATTCGACGATGATTGGCTTGCTGACAGCGCTGCCTTATCTGTTTGGTGGAGTAGGCATGCTCGTGATGGGGCGGTTGGGCGACCGTACCGGCAATCGCCGCGTTGTATTTGCCAGTTGTATCCTTCTTACGGCTGTAGGCTTCCTCGGCGCTGGAATCTTCGCACACGACACTGTGCTGCTGACGGTTTCGCTGATTGTGCTTGGCACCGGAATGCTGACCACCATTCCGGCTTTTTGGACACTTCCACCTAAGGTCGTGACGGGAGTGGGCGCTGCGGGCGGCATCGCGCTCATCAACTCAATCGGTCAGTTGGGCGGTATCGTCAGCCCTGTGATGGTTGGACGTATCAGCGACTTGTCCGGAAGCACAACGCCAGCGTTGTACACGATTGTCGGGCTTTGTGTACTTTGTGCCGCCCTTGCCATCTGGGCCTTTCCTGCTCAGTTACGGGCGAAGGATGTCTGACAGCCAATGCACGATGAGACGCTGCGTTCGCCAGCACCGTTGCATCCGTGCGGCATCGCGGGGAGGCCGGCACCCGGAAACTCCCCGCGGCTGTCATCTAGACCGGTTCTCAATGTATAAAGACGTCTCGCTAGAATCTATAAAGAGCTGGCATCCACAAGGGAGCTTCTTCCTAGACAAGAAAAGAAAGAAGCCTCTTTACGCGCACCGACATAAGGATAGTTTGCCTCTGTCTGATGGATGCTTTTACGGCGGCGCGTACTTGCTATTGAAGTGTCCGTGTCGAAGATGTCGCGTATCGACCTGCCTGGCGAGTCGTCTGTACTGTATCGTCTCCGGAGGCAGGCGCGGGCGGCTCTTGCAATGCAGGACACCACCGAAGTGATTTAGGTTTGCGTTGGGAAGATTGGCCGCAGTTGTTGATATAGAGTCCGGAACGACGCTAGCCGGTCCGAAAGTATTGAATGCCACTCATCGTCCGGAACGAATTCCTGCGATACCGATGGCGGACTGGCCACGACCGAGAAATCGCCATCTGCTGCTAACCATCCGAGGCGTGCCGCTCCGAGCGCAGCGATGCACTGGGCATCGGGCAGACGGCGTATCGGAACGCCAAACGCGTCAGCAATCAATTGCGTCCAGAATGTGCTGCGTGCACCGCCACCGATGAGACTGATTGAGGTTTCGCGGGTGCCGTCCGCACGGAGAGCATCGAGGCCGTCCGTCAAAGCAAGCGTCACGCCCTCGAGAACCGAATAAGCAAGAGTGGCTCGGTCGGTCGAATCGCAAAGTCCTAAGAACACGCCTTGGGCGTATGGGTCATTGTGAGGCGTCCTTTCGCCGGAAAGATACGGAAGAAATAAGGGCGCTCTCGCCCGAGCGTTTGCGCTGAGAGTTTCGACCTCAGCGAGCAAACATGGTTCGTCAGCAGAAGTCAGTTTGGAAATCCAACGAACGCAGCTAGCCGCGGACAGCACGACGCTGGTTCGGTGCCACCGGTCAGGGAGTGCGTGGCAAAGTGCGTGTAATCCTAGTTCTGGGCTCGGTCGGAAACGCTCGGTGACGACAGAAAGGACGCCCGACGTACCGAGAGACAAGAAGCCCTCTCCCGGCTCCGTCGCTCCGACACCGAGCGCGCTTGTCGCCGTGTCGCCTCCGCCCGTTGCAACCAATACGTTTGGCGGCAGGCCGAGTTCGCTAGCAACGCTTGAAAGGACGCCGCCGCATGCTTGGCATCCCTCCAGAATCGGAGGAACCTGCATCTGTGTCATGTCACAAGCATGTAGAAGCTCGTCGGACCACTGTCGGCGTTCAACGTCTAGCCAAAGCGTTCCTGATGCGTCGGACGCGTCCGTTTGCTTGAGGCCAGTCAAGCGCAAACGGATGTAATCCTTTGGTAGCAGCACGCACGACAATTGGCGAAAACATTCGGGCTCGTAACGCGCCAGCCACAGCAGCTTGGGTGCAGTGAGTCCAGGCATCGCGCAATTGCCTGCTATCTCGCGCAGTCTCGGCGCGCGTGCTTCGAGTTCGGCGCATTCGCTTGCGCTGCGCATATCATTCCACAGTATTGCTGGGCGCAAAGGTTGGTCACTTGCGCCCAGCAGAACAGCACCATGCATCTGCCCTGACAGGCCGATGGCCTGTATGCTAGCGAACGCATCGGAATGGCTATTGCGTAGCGTTGAAAGCGCTATTCTCGTGGCTCGCCACCAGTCGTCGGGGTCCTGCTCTGACCACCGGTGTCGCGGCCGTGAGATTTCCAACGGATGACGAGCGGTAGCGACGATACTTCCGTCGCTTGAGAGCAAGAGGACCTTCAACTCAGTCGTGCCGAGGTCAATGCCGAGAAACATCGCTGAAGCTCGATTGGGGCCTGCCTACAATAACTTACAGGTCAAAATTGGTAGGCATCAAGACCACGTCTCGTATCGTCAGGCCGCGTTGCCGTGTCAGCATGAACATGATTGCATCCGCCACCTCACTAGCCTCAATCAGACTCCCGGATTCTTTGGCTTCTTTCAGTTTCTCCTCTGGCCAATCGGCCAGTAGCGCGCTGATAACCGGGCCGGGCGATACAGAGCCGACGCGGATTCCGTGCTTAAATACCTGGCGCCGCACTGTCTGGACGAAGCAGTTAATCGCCCACTTGGACGATGCATAGACCGGCTCCCAAGGCGTCGGAAAGTGAGCCGCCAAGGAACTGGTCACCACAATATCGCCGGTCCGCCGAGCAATCATGTGTGGCAGCACGTCGTGAACGTTTTTCATCACGACATTCACATTGAGATTCAGCATCCGGTCAATCGCAGCAGTGTCTGCTTCGACCAGCTCGCCGCCTACATACGTACCAGCGTTCGCGTGCAGGATGTCGATTTGCCCGGTGATGTCCAGCACGCGGGGTATGAGAGCCGAGCATGCTGCCGGGTCGAGCAAATCCACGACGAATGGAATGGCTGCGTTGCCATGCTCCCCACAGATTGACGCCAGTGCTGCCTCATCGCGGTCGACCAAAACGACTCGGGCGCCAGCAGTCAACATCGCCTGCGTACTTGCTAGGCCTATCCCTGAAGCGGCGCCAGTTACAACAGCGACCTTGCCCTGTAATTCTCCGGCCATGAGAATGCCCTCCCGCTTTGCTTGCTTGCAAATTTATCAGTGTTGGAAGTCTTTCAGTCCGTTGCCGCTCACGGCTGCACGTGCAACGCCGCCGTCGATTTCCGGTTAGGAGCACGCCACGCGCCTTGGCCGCCCAGCCTCAGCTATCGCGCGAGAACAGTCATGCGAACAAATGCTCCGTCGAAGAGCAAATAATCAAGTTCAGAGTCGTCCTTGTCAAGGCGATTCGAAGAGGGAAAACCCGGGTGTCGGCTGGACCACGGCCAGCGATGAGCCGGCCCGCGACGTATGCCTTAAGCATCCTATCTCTTCGGTCAGCTGTAGCATGACCGGTCGGAAATCAACGGCAGCGGTCATGGGACAACCGGTACTGCGGGATAGTCTTGAGATACCGGACAGGGTGGCGAAGTTAGCGCCCTGAGACGAACGGCTGACGGGCGACGCTGGCTCCGAGGGGCATCTCACGATGTATTGGAACGTGTCCGAAGGCCTGGCTTAGGATAATGCTGGGCTCTACTTCACCAAGGGGCATTCGAAAAACGAAGCATGTACGCCAGAGAGAAGTGCTCAACTAAAAGAAGAAGAGTGAGCGACGAGTGGGCAAGGTGTCGCTACGGCTAACGCGCCATAGTCACGGGTAAGAAATCGGATGGTTGTGCGTCGGCAACAGTCGCAGCGGTTTCCGGTCCACGCAATCCTTGCCAGTCTTGTATTGACGACAGCAGAGTTCGGTGGCGCAGCCCCGAGCGAATGTCGGTGACGTCCAAGAAGCATAGGAAATCGAGACAAAAACCTTAGTTAATTTGTAGCTCGTCCTTTTGGACGATGTGTGGCCGTTTCCGTCAGCCACACATCATGACATCATCGCGCCAAATTTATCGATTAGGACGCGGCTCACATGAGGAAGCGTAAGTCCTGCGTACAGCGCTTCACGGCGCGACCGCAGGCGCGTTCGTAGGCTTTTGACCCGCTGCCTTCTGTTGAGCGTTTTGCAGATTCTGCGGGTAGTTGGTCTGGTCGCCTCCAGGGTTGTAACCGTTCTTCTCCAACGTACTCAACTCTGCATTCTTCTTCGCTCGACGCGCTTGCCGGTCAGCTTTCTTTTGCGCCTTCAATTCTTGCTTCGACATAGCGGCACCTGACGCTGCATTGTCGCCGTTTGCGGCCCGCGCCTGGAACCCCGGTACGGCAACGAGACCGAAGGTTGCGACGGCCCAGACAACAACGGCATTCAGCTTGCTGAACTTCATGACATTCTCCCTTGTGACGCGTTAGACCACATGAAGCTGCAGATTGAGTGTTCGCATGGCTTCTTGCTAACCAAGCTTCCATGGAAACCGTACTCGATGCGCCGATTCCAGAAAACGGGGGTTAACCGCGAGGCCAGCCCACAGAATAATCCCGAAAGGCCGGTCAGCATTGCGGGACAAGTCATTTTCCCGAGTTCCGCGAAAGAGATTCCTTCTTCCGCTCTTTGTTCAACTGGGTGGGGAATATACACTCCGGCAAAAATACAGAGCGGTGCGGGAGACGCCCTTCACGGAGGCTTCCGCAACGTTGAAGCATTTCTCTGTTTCCTTCAGCTCCCACCTTTCCTGACCGACTGCTCGAGGACTGCGGTCCGCTAGTTGAAGGGACGTCGGAAAGTGGAAGGGTTGATTCCGAACGGCATTTAAGCGCATGGGTTGACGCTTACTGAAGCAGGAAGATTAAGTAGTACAACTATATTCATGGAGATAATGATGAAGAAACTTTTGTTCAGCGTGGTCGCACTGTCCGCCGCTGCGACCGCCGCCGCTCAAAGCAGTGTCACCCTTTATGGCATCGTGGACAACGGTATCGTGTACGAGACGAATCAACCGAAGGGACACGTTTTCGGCGCGCAAAGCGGAGGTTGGGCTCAATCCAGATTCGGCCTTAAGGGTGCTGAGGACCTCGGCGGCGGCACGCATGCAATCTTTCAGCTTGAATCTCGACTGAACACGATGAACGGGAGTTTCGCAAACGGGAGCTTCTTCGAGGGGCAGGCGACCGTGGGTCTCCAAAACGACACGTGGGGGCAAATCAAGTTCGGGAACATGGGCTCGGCTGAAATCAGTCAATATTCAGGCGATGTCGACCCGCAGCAGACGAAGAAGTATGCAATTGGGACATTGGTTCGCGGCCGCATCTTTTCCCAGGCAGCAAATGGCGTCGAGTACCTCTCACCGACAATTGCAGGTTTCACGTTGCAAGGCCAGTATGACCTGACCAACGCTCCGACCTGGAACGCCGGCAACCCAGGCAGCGCGCCAGGTCAACTGGGCACCTCGACCGGGCTTGGAAGCGCCCAGGGACGCTCCGATGGTATAAAACTGTCTTACGCGAACCGGGGCCTCTTCTGGCAAGCAACCTACGACGAAGTCCGCGACCCGAATGGTCAATTCAGCAACGTGTATCTCACGTCTCGCTCGATTCTCACCGGCTTGACCTACGCTTTTGGGCCTGTAACGGCGTATCTCGGTTATCAGCACTTGAGCGCTCCCGATGCATCTAACGCGGGGTATTTCGGTACCGCAGCACCGTCAGCGTTGCCAGCCGGTGCCAGTCTCCCGACAACGGTCAATCACGAATGGATTGGCGCGATTTGGCAGACCACGCCTGCGCTTGCTATCACCGGGGCCGTATATCACGCCAACGCAAATAAGGGAAACGGGAACGCAACCCTTTACACACTGGGCGCGAATTACTCGCTCTCGAAGAGAACACTTCTCTACACTGAGCTTGCCTACGTGCGAAACAGCTCGACGTCCAATCTGGGCCTCGACGGTAGCCTCTACGGCGCGAACACCAATGACGACCCCGTCAACGGAAACCCGTCGAGCACCAACCCCAACTATGGGAAGAGCCAGTTTGGAGTAATTGCAGGCTTGGCGACAAGGTTCTGATAGCGTCGAGAGGTTCGGGAGACATTGCTCTCTTGGACCTCGCACGCTGACGAAGCGAACTGCGAGCGGCCGAGTCAGTCACGGAACCGACTGGCAATGTAGTCCGGAATATTCTCCGGAGTTACGACAACAACCGATGAAGACGTCGCGACGGATGACGATGGCAGAAGCTTGTGATAGTGCATGACGTGATGACAGGCCGAGCGCATGTCCTGGCGCAGGTCGTGATGAAGAATAGCCTGTATCTGTCCGTCACGTAACAACTGCACATTGTCTTTGTCGAGGTCGTGCCCGATGAAGAGAACGGGGTCCTTTTGCTGCGCTTCTAGCGCGCGAAGGATTGCGATGTTGCCGCCGCCCATGGAGTAGACGGCCGCGACTTGCGTTCCGTCACTGAGAACGCTGCGGACTCGCTCCTCGGTTGGGGTATCAAGACCATGTCCGCCGCTCGCATCAATCAGTCTCAGACGTGGATGGTGCTTGCGTAATGCTCGACGAAAGCTTATCTCGCGTTCTTCCTCGCCACGGAAATGCTCGTCACTCATCGTTATTAGCACGTTGGCGGGCTGTGGTCCCAACAAGAGGCCAAGAAGGTAAGCGGCCGTCGCGCCAGCGACGCGATTATCGAGTCCCGTGTAGGCGACGCGTCCTGACAGTGGGATGTCAGTGACTACTGTGACGACCGGAATGCCGTGTCGCTGAAGTTCTGCCACAGCTTCTGCAATCTCGGGAACGTCCCGGGCTTTTAAGAAGACACCGTGACTTCCTCTGCGGACAATCGACCGAAGCGCCTCTACTATCTCGGAGGTCGTCATCGTCTCCTGTAGCAGAAAGCGCGGCCGGACAACCGCTGGGTGCATGAGCGCGAGCTCGCCTTCGAGCGCATGTCTTATTTCATCACTGAACCGCGACGGCGCCTCGACCACGACATCGACGATAAGCTTCCGCCCGGTGTTCGCGAGATTCAACTCCTGCTTCTCGAGTTCCTTGATGGCCTGCTCGACCCGTTTGCGTGTGTGCTCGCGGACATTGGCGCGGCCGTTTAAAACCCTGTCTACGGTCGCCACACCGAGACCCGCCTGCAGGGCGATTTCCTTAATCAAAAACCGGTGAGCCAATCTGACCCTCCTGGACAGATAGATTTTTGATGTCTTTTTGAGACTTCCGGGCGCTTATATCGAGCTATCCTACATCGAAAATAGGAGGCACGGATGGATTTCCAACGGGACGACTATCGCGGACAGCGAATTGATTGGTTTCACGAGGACGACTGCACGATAAGTGAGTTTGAAGACGCGCTCAGCGAGGGGCCGACTCTCGCACTTCACTTTTCCGCGTCCGCGTCTTCGGGTATTCCTGCATATGAGTGCGGCGGCCTTAAAAACGTACTCTCGTCTGAAACGGAACGGAGTAAGTTGCTTTCAGAGTGGGCCAGCGTCCTAGAAGTTGGTGCTGGCGTGTTTGTGCTCAGGGGCGCCTATGCAGATACCCGCGTCGTGGACGAGGCGACGGCCGTATTTGAAGCAATCATCTCGGCCGAGCGGAAATCGGGTTCGAAAGGTGACCATTTCGCAAAGGTTGGCGCGAACGACCGTATCTGGAACGCGCAGGAGAAGCTCTTGTTGGCCGCGCCCGAGGCCTTCACCGGCTACTTCTCGAATCCCTGGCTCCCTGCGGCTGCCGAGGCGTGGCTAGGTCCGTGCTTTCAGGTGACATCCCAGGTCAATGTCGTCAGGCCTGGCGGCGCAGCGCAGCAGGCGCACCGCGACTACCATCTGGGTTTCCAGGCAGCGGAGGTCGCCGCGTCATTCCCGTCGCACGTACATCGAATGTCGCAATTTCTCACGCTGCAGGGCGCTGTCGCGCATAGTGATATGCCTATTGAGAGCGGCCCGACCAAGCTTTTGCCGTTTTCTCAGCGATATGCCCCAGGGTATGTCGCGTGGCGCCGAGCCGACTTCCGCGAATATTTCGAAAAGCATTTCGTCCAGATTCCACTTTCGAAGGGCGATGCAATTTTCTTCAATCCGGCGCTATTTCACTCTGCCGGGTCAAACCGGACGAGCGACGTGCAGCGCATGGCTAATCTGCTTCAAATCTCATCGGCGTACGGTCGGGCGATGGAAATCGTGGATAGGACTCGGATGTCGCAGACCCTTTATCCGGTCCTTCGCGCCCGATTTCGAGCCGGAGATGTCACAGAGCGCGAGGCCCTCTCGGTCATTGCCTCATGCGCCGAAGGCTACCCGTTTCCGACGAACCTCGACCGCGACCCTCCGGTCAACGGGCTTGCGCCAGAGAGTCAAAGTCAGATGATGCGCCGCGCACTCGCGGAAGACTGGTCGCCAGGTTGTTTTGCCCAGGCAATCGAGGAACACGCTCGGCGTCGGACTAGCGAAGCATTCCAACTGATAGATTATTGATGTCTTTTTTCCGAATACAGATAGATTCAACGCACTATGATGATGCCTGGGCGACACCAAAAAAGCTTCACAGAGGTCGCATACGCTCCTGCAATCCACTGGAATGCGGGCGGAGACAAAGGCGTGATGGTGCAAGAGCATGGACCAGTTCAAGGAACTTCAGTTGTTTGTCGAGGTTGCCGAGTCGGGCAGCATCAGCCGAGCGGCGGAATCAGTTGACCTTTCGATTTCGGCGGCAAGCCGCTATCTGATTTCATTGGAGGCGAGACTTGGGGTCCAGTTGGTTCGCCGCACGACGCGAAACCTCTACCTGACTGAAGCAGGCGCCGAATTTCACCGGCGCTGCAAATCGATACTTTCCGACCTGGGCGAGGCCGAAGCTGTTATCAAGGAAGCGGTCGTACGCCCAAGCGGCGTGCTTCGCGTCACCGCTTCTTTGTCCTTCTGCATGCTGCACATCGCGCCGATGCTCCCCGAGTTCACGACGCGTTATCCAGACATCGCCGTCGATGTGGTCGCAGCCAATCGCTACTACGACATCATCGAGAACGGCATCGACGTCGCGATTCGCACCAAAGTCCTCGAGCCGGACAGCAACATCACGATTAGAAGGTTGGCTTCCACGCGCCGCATTCTCGCCGCCTCGCCGGGCTATCTTGAGGCGAATGGCCAGCCTCGACTCCCAGTCGAACTTGTAAGGCACAGGCTTCTGAACTACCAACTTGCCGACAACGCGCGTGAGCTCTCATTCACACGCGGCAGTGAGACCGTGGTGGTTAAAGTGAAGCCGCTGGTTGAGTCAAATGACGGCCAAATACTTCGAGTTGCCGCGCTCGACAACATGGGTATTCTTGTACAGCCGAAGTACATCATCTATGACGACCTCAAGGCCGGTCGTCTCGTTCCGGTGCTGGACGATTGGGACCTTCCTCGATTGACCATGAACATCGCGTTCCAGACTCGCTCGCATCTGCCTGTGAAAGTGCGACTGTTCATCGACGCGCTTCTCGAGCGATTCCAACAAAACGACTACGAGCGGCATTGGACGGCGTGATGCCGGTGCGCGCTGCAGTCGAGGCGTATTCCCACTGAGCGCGAAAGACTTTCCCTTTCTAGCTCTGTTTTGCCAACCAAAGCGAATATAGACTGGTCTCAAAGCTACAGAAGAGATTGATGGAGACAGTAATGCAAAACGCATCCCCCGCAGTTCAGTCCACATCGCCGTATTTCGATGAAGCGTGCTCGGCAGAGGTCGTCAACGCGCGCATGAGCGACGACGCTAACCCGCGCCTGAGTCAAGTAATGTCGGTGTTGGTCAAGCATCTGCATGCTGCCATCAAGGAAATCGAGCCGACTCACGAAGAGTGGTTCGCTGCCATTCGCTTTCTGACCGAGACCGGTCAGATGTGCACCGACTGGCGACAAGAGTACATTCTGCTCTCCGACATCCTTGGCGTTTCGATGCTGGTTGACGCAATCAATCACCGTCGACCCAGTGGCGCCACGCCGAATACGATTCTCGGTCCATTCTACGTCGCCAATGCGCCTGAATATTCCAACGGCACGAACATCTGCCTGGATGGCAAGGGCGAACCTATGGTCGTCGAGGGGCGTGTAACGGACATCAAGGGAATTCCGATTCCGAACGCGAAGCTCGAGGTGTGGCAGACGAACGATGACGGCTTCTACGACGTGCAGCAAAAGGGCATCCAGCCTGACTCGAATCTGCGCGGCGTTTTCACCTCGGATGCCGAAGGCCGCTATTGGTTCAAGTCCGTCAAGCCGCGCCACTATCCGATTCCCTCTGACGGCCCCGTTGGCAACCTCCTCGGCGCGATGGGTCGACACCCAAACCGGGCTGCGCACCTGCACTTCATCGTTACTGCGCCCGGATTCGACCCGGTTATCACGCACATCTTTACGCCGGACTGCCCGTATTTGTCCGAGGACGCGGTCTTTGGCGTGAAGCGTGAGCTCATCGCTGAATTCGACAAGATTGACGACCCGGACGCGGCGAAGCGCGTCGGCTTCTCGTCGCCCTTCTGGTCTGTGTCGTGGAACTTCACCCTCGCGACGTCCAGCAAGCCGCTTCAATGAAACACGTAGCCGACTGACACGCGGGAGCGTGTCGTATCAGAACGGAAGACTTTGAGAGACACAGGAGTACTACACATGAGCGCAAAGAAAGAACTGCTTGCAGCCTATTGGACCCTCGCAGGCGACGTCTACCCGTGTGCGGCAAATGAAATCAGCCCATTCCCGCTGCGCGAGCGTTGCGAAGCGGCAATGCGTGCCGGCTGGAGCGGCGTTGGCCTCATCCTCGACGACCTTGAATACAGCATAGAGAAATACGGCCTGTCGGGCGTCAAAAACATTCTCGATGACACGGGCATGAAGTACTTCGAGCTCGAAATTCTGATGGATTGGTACTTCGACGGTGAGGCGCGTGCGAAGTCGGACCATTGCCGTCGCCGCTTCATCGAACTGGGCGGCGAACTCGGAATGCGCAATCTGAAAATCGGTGCGAGCCCATTCGACACGAACCCGGCCGACTTCGCACGCATGACGGACGAGTTCGCAAAGCTTTGCCAGGACGTGGCAACGGTTAACGCGACGGTCGCAATCGAGTTCATGCCTTTCTCTCCCATCCGCAACGTCGCAGACGCGCTCAAGGTTGCGAAGGGAGCGAACCAGCCCAACGGCGGACTCATGGTCGACCACTGGCACGTGGCCCGCGCCAAAACCCCGTATAGCGAGGTAGCGCAAATCCCGGCGCGCTTCATCAAGGGTGTCGAGATGGACGACATTGGCGCACAGGTCAAGGGTTCGCTGTTCGACGATTCGACCTTCAATCGCCAGCTTTGCGGCGAAGGCGCAGGCGATTGCGTTGCCTTCGTCGATGCGCTCGAGCAAGCAGGTTGCTCGCTGCCGTACTACGGCGTTGAACTCATCTCCGAAGTTCACCGGAAATTCCCGCTCGACGAGATGGCGAAACGTGCGTACGACACCACCGTCGCGCAGTTCTCCGCGAAGCCAGCCACTACCGCATAAGCGCTTCCAACCCCAAACGACAAAGTATTTCTGGAGACTCACATGATTCGAATCGCCGTACTTGGTGCAGGCCGCATTGGCCGCATTCACGCTGGCAACGTCGCCGCGAATCCCAACGCGAAACTCGTCGTGGTAGCGGACCCGGTCGAAAGCGCAGCGAAGTCGCTGGCCACCAAACTCGGCTGCGAAGCATCGACCGACGCGGCAGCGGTGCTCGAGCGCAATGACATTGATGCCGTGGTCATCGGCACGCCCACGGACACGCACATCACGTTCATGCTTGAAGCCGTGAAGCGTGGCAAGGCTGTGCTCTGCGAAAAGCCCATCGACCTCGACATGGACAAGTCGCTCGCCGCCGCGAACGAAGTCGAACGCCAAGGCGGCCGCGTCATGCTCGCCTTCAATCGCCGTTTCGACCCGACGTCTCAGGCCTTCCGCAAGGCAATCGATGCGGGCGACGTGGGCGAAGTGCGCCAGGTCATTATTTCGAGCCGCGACCCGGGCATGCCGCCCCGCGACTACGTCGAGCACTCGGGCGGTATTTTCCGCGACATGGTCATCCACGACCTGGACATGGCTCGCTGGCTGCTGGGCGAAGAACCGGTCGAGGTGATGGCCATGGCAAGCCGCCTCATTGATGAGTCGTTGGAGAAGCTGACCGATTTCGACACGGTGATGGTTCAGCTGCGTACCGCTTCGGGCAAGCAATGCCACATCAACTGCTGCCGTGAAGCTGTCTATGGATACGACCAGCGCATGGAAGTGTCCGGTTCCAAAGGCATGCTCCTGCAAGAGAATCTCCGCCCGTCGACGATTCGTCGCTGGACGAAGGACGCGACCGACGCGCGAGAGCCGCTCCTGAATTTCTTCCTCGAACGCTATGTTGAAGCGTACAAGGCTGAGCTCGAAGCCTTCGTCGATGCACTGAACACGAACTCCCCGTTGCCGACGTCGGTTCAGGATGGGCTGAAAGCTCTGCGTCTGGCGGATGCGGCGCTCGAGTCCGCGCTGACGGGCAAAGCCGTCAAGGTGTAACCGAAAAACCGGAGGAGATAAGTCATGACGCGAAAGATTGGTCCGAACGAAACGCTTGGCGTAGCATGTCTTGGCATCACTCACCCGCATACGTCCGGGCGAGTCAAGGCTATCCAGCGTCGTACTGACTCGAAGATGCTCGGTGCGTGGGATACGAGCCCGTTGCTCACGCCGTTCGTCGATGCGCTGGGCCTCGAAGCTCGCTCGAAGGACGACATCCTGGCCGACGAGAACGTTCATGTCGTACTCGTCCACTCCAAAAGCGAGAAGATGGCCGACTTGACCATCGAGGCGCTCGAAGCCGGTAAGGCTGTATTGTGCGAAAAGCCGGCCGGACGCAGTTCGGCGGATGCGAAGCGCATCGTCGACGCGGTCGACCGCACCGGTGGCCTGGTCCAGGTCGGCTACTGCTGGCGCTTCGCGCCTTCTGTGGATGCCATGCAGGCGGCGCTCAAGAGCGGTCGTCTCGGAAAAGTGGTCCAGGTGCGCGCCCACGGTGGTTGCTCGCACGATGAGGCGGGCACGCCGCACATGACTCAGCCAGGCGATATCGGCGGTGCGGTCTTCGTCATCGGCTGCCATCTCATCGACCGCATCCTTCTGCACTTCGGCTTGCCGCGCTCGGTAAACGCCCGCATCACGAAGTTCCCGAACTTCCACGGCGATGAATCGCGTGAAGACGCCGCAGGCGCGGTGCTGAATTACGAAGACAAGATTATCAGCGTCGACTTCATGTCGTGGGACGTTTTGCCGTGGACCGAGAGCTGGGACATTACAGCATACGGGACCGAAGGCATCATGTCTTCCCGCTCGCTGCCCTCGAGCTACAAGATTTATGACGCGGGCAAAGGCGACTATCCGGAAGGCTGGACGGAGTGGCAGGAAACTAGCTTCCCGGAAATCTGGGCCACCAAGAAGACCGAATATTCGCCCGACATCGCGGAAATTGGCAACCCGGTGTACTTCGACCGCGAGTCGAACGCATTCGTCCATGCATTGCGCAATGGTACGGCATCGGTCGTGCCGGCTACTCAGGCTTACAACATCAGCCGAGTCATCGAGGCCATGTTCGCTTCCTCGAAAGAAGCTGGCTCAGAGGTCGTTATTGGATAACAGCTTGTTGAGCTGACACCCATTTAGGCGTCAGCATCGAATTCTGCACCTCATAAACTGAGAGATTAAATACGGATTCCTAATCAGGAGACAGTGTCATGAAAATTTTGAAGAGTGTTGTGGTAGTGCTTGCAGCGTCGGCTGCTTTCGCTGCAACGTCGGGCGCAGCTTTCGCACAGGATAAGGGCGTCGTCGGAATCTCGCTGCCGGACAAGACCGAATCCCGTTGGATTACCGATGGGAAGAGCATGGTCGACGCGCTGAAAGCGAAGGGGTACTCGGCGGACCTGCAGTACGCGAACTATGATGTTCCCACGCAGGTTAACCAGGTCGAGAACATGCTCGCGAAGGGTGTCAAGGCGCTGGTCATTGCGCCCATCGACGGTAAGACATTCTCTGACGCGCTGGCGCTCGCCCAGAAGAAGGGCATCAAGGTCATCTCCTACGACCGTCTGATTAGCCAAACCAAGGACGTCGACTATTACGCCACGTTTGACAACTACGGGGTAGGCGTCCTGCAAGCCCAGAGCATCGTCAGCGCATGGCAGAAAGCCGGAGGCAAGACGCCGTTCAATATCGAAGTGTTCGGCGGTTCCAGCGATGACAACAACGCTCACATGGTTTACGCGGGCGGCATGTCGGTTCTCAAGCCGTATATCGACAGCGGCAAGTTCGTGATTCGGAGCAAGCAGGTTGCCTTCGAAAAAGTTGCGACGCGCAATTGGGATGGTGCGACCGCGCAGGCCCGCATGGACAACCTGCTCAGCGCATTCTATGGCAAGGACCATCTGGATGCGGTATGGGCACCGAACGACGCGCTTGCGATTGGCATCATCTCGTCTCTCAAAGGTGTGGGCTACGGCTCAGCTCAGCAAGCAATGCCCATCATCACGGGACAGGACGCGGATATTCAGAACGTGAAGAACATCGTTCGCGGTGACCAAACCTCCACCGTGTTCAAGGATACGCGGAAGCTCGCGGGCGTCGCAGCCGACATGGTTGCCGATGCGCTGACCGGCAAGCAAGTAGTCGTCAACGATACGAAGAGCTACAACAACGGCGCGAAGATTGTCCCGACCTATCTCGTGAAGCCGGTTCTGGTCGACAAGGCCAACTACCAGGCGGAACTGGTCACAAGCGGCTACTACACGCAGGCCCAAGTCAAGTAAGGCGCCTGAACGTCAGCGTGGCGGGGTGTATCGAGACCCCGCCCACGCGGGCACGCCCGAGCGTGACCAATCGGAGATTTGACCATGGATACCATTCTGGAGATGCGCGGGATTCAGAAAAGCTTTGGCCCCATCAAAGCGCTGAATAACGTGAATATGAGGGTGCGCCAGGGCGAGATTCACGCCATTTGTGGAGAGAATGGCGCAGGAAAATCGACCTTGATGAAAATCCTCAGCGGCGTCTATCCGCACGGCTCGTACGGTGGCGACGTCCTTTACGACGGCCAGGAGCGAGCCTTCGCCGATATTTCCGACAGTGAGGCGGTCGGAATCATCATCATCCATCAGGAACTTGCCCTCGTACCGATGCTATCGATTACCGAGAACATCTTTCTCGGTAACGAACAATCGAAGCGCGGAGTCGTCGACTGGCAGGTTTCGCGCGCAAAAGCCAAGCAACTGCTGGCGAAAGTCGGCCTCACCGACTCTCCCGACGCAGCGGTTGGCACCCTCGGGATTGGCAAGCAGCAACTTGTTGAAATCGCAAAGGCGTTGTCGAAAGAAGTGCGATTGCTCATCCTCGATGAACCGACGGCGAGCTTGAATGAAAAAGACAGTGACACGCTGCTCACGTTACTGCTGGAACTGAAGGCGAACGGCGTAACGTCAATCATCATCTCGCACAAGCTAAATGAAATTTCGCGTGTGGCGGACGGAATCACCGTGATTCGCGATGGGTCGACGGTGGATGTCCTCGACTGCAGTACCGAGGCAGTAAGCGAAGACCGCATCATCAAAGCGATGGTGGGTCGCGAGATGTCCGACCGCTATCCGCCACGTACGCCCAATATCGGCGACGTGATTTTCGAAGTCAAGGATTGGCGTGTCAAGCATCCCACGCAGCGTGACCGCGCCGTCCTCAAGGGCGTCAATCTGAAGGCACGCAAGGGCGAAATAGTCGGTATCGCCGGCTTGATGGGCTCCGGGCGAACCGAGCTTGCCATGAGTGTTTTCGGCCGCACGTATGGTCAGGACATCACGGGCCAAGTGCTGATGCACGGGAAGCAGGCTGACACATCGTCGGTGAAGAAGGCTATCAAAGCGGGAATCGCCTACGTCACCGAGGACCGGAAAGGCAATGGTCTGCTGCTCGACGACAACATCAAGCGAAACATTACGCTCGCCAACCTATCCGGTGTCTCAAAGCTCGGTGTAGTCGATGAGCATGAGGAGATTACGGTCGCGACCGAGTTTCTCAAGAAGCTACGTATTCGCGCGCAAGGCGTGACGCATGTCGTCGGTAATTTGTCTGGGGGGAATCAGCAGAAAGTCGTCATCAGCAAGTGGCTGTTTTCTGAGCCCGAAGTGTTGATTCTCGACGAGCCCACTCGAGGCATCGACGTGGGAGCGAAGTACGAGATTTACAACATCATCAATCAGGCGGTTGCAGCGGGCAAATGTGTGGTTATGATTTCTTCGGAAATGCCTGAGCTACTCGGAATGTGCGACCGCATCTATGTCATGAATGAAGGCCGGTTCGTCGGCGAATTAACCGCAGAAGAAGCCTCGCAGGAAAGCATCATGCGAGCAATTATGCGAAATGGAGACATTCAAAATGCGTAAGGCACTCTCTCCGGTAGCCGCCGAAGGCGCCGAGGTCAAGAAAAGCGAAGTGTTCGGAATGGTCAAGCGTATCGGTAGCGAATATGGATTGCTGCTTTCGCTCGTCATCATCATGGTGTTCTTCCAGGTCGCGACGAATGGCGTATTGATGCAGCCGCTCAATTTGACCAACCTGGTGCTGCAGAACAGCTACATCGTCATCATGGCGCTCGGCATGCTCATGGTGATTGTTTCGGGACATATCGACTTGTCTGTCGGCTCGACGGCGGGGCTTGTGGGCGCGTTAGCGGCCGTATTGATGGTCCAGTACGAAGTCAATTACGTCTGGGCGACCATTATCTGTATCGTGGCTGGCGCGCTGATAGGTGCCGTACAAGGTTACTGGATTGCTTTCTGGCGGATGCCGTCGTTCATCGTTACGCTGGCGGGAATGCTGGTGTTCCGCGGCATGACAAATCTAGTGCTCCAGGGACAGTCCATCGGGCCATTCCCTGAGGGATTCGGCGCGGTGAGTTCGGGCTTCATTCCGGATGTATTCCACGGCCAAGCCCTTCACATCACCTCCATCCTGCTCGGTGTGTTTGTCGGCGCGCTCTTCTTCGTGATTGAGCTTCGGCATCGTGCCGGTGCCGCCAAACACGGCGTCGAAAGCGGCCCGTTCTCGATGTTCGTCATCAAAAACGTCGTGCTGACGGCTCTCATCGTTGGCTTCTGCTATCTGCTCGCATCCTATCGCGGCTTGCCGACGGTGCTTGTCATCATGGGTGTGCTGATTGGGGTGTACACGTTCCTCATGAATCGCACGACCATCGGACGGCGCATCTACGCGGTTGGCGGAAATGCGAAGGCCGCACGTCTGTCAGGCGTCAGTGTGCCGGCCGTGAGCTTCCTGACGTTTGTGAACATGGGCATCCTCGCGGCGCTTGCCGGCCTGATTTTCGCGGCGCGTCTGAACAGCGGCACTCCGAAGGCAGGCACCGGGTTTGAGCTGGATGTCATCGCCGCTTGCTTCATCGGTGGGGCATCTGCGTCAGGCGGTGTTGGAAAGGTTGTCGGCGCGGTCGTAGGCGCCTTCATCATGGGTGTGATGAACAATGGCATGTCCATCATGGGCATCGGCGTGGATTACCAGCAGGTCATCAAGGGCATCGTTCTGCTCGCAGCCGTGTTCGTCGATGTCTACAACAAGAACAAGGCTTAAGGCCTAGTTTCGACAGCAGACCAGATTTAGAAGTCGGCGGGACCAGATGCGTGGTGAGGAGGTCTTGCCGACATGCAGACTTGAATCACGAGACTGCATCTCGAAGATTTGGCCTGTTTATGAGCATTATTATCGGATGGAACCATGGTCAAGCATATCGTGATGTGGAACGTTCGCGGCGACACGCCCGAGCAGAAAAAAGAAGCGGCAAAGCTCGTTAAGTCCGCGTTTGAGAGCCTGAGCGGGAAGATTCCTGGGCTTACGAAGCTGGAAGTCGGCCTGGACGTCAGCGCAGTGGACTACGCGTGCGACATCGTCCTGTACACGGAGTTCGAGACCCAAGAGTTGCTCGACGCGTACGCCTCGCACCCAGAGCATTTGCGGGTGAAGCAAGTCATCGGTGACGTTCGTATCGCTCGTCATCAGGTCGACTATGTCTGAGCGCGTTCTACGGTTTGACGAGACAGGAAGCCACTCAAATGTATGAGTTCACCTATACCACGCCTGCGGCCCGAGTTGTCTTTGGCGCAGGGAGCATGAAGCTAATTCAACAAGAAGTCGAGACCCTCGGCGCACGCCGAGCGCTGGTGCTTTGTACGCCGGAGCAAAAGGCCCAAGCGGAGGTGGTTTCGTCTCTGCTCGGTCCTTCGAGTGCAGGGGTCTTTGACGGTGCCCAGATGCACGTTCCAATTGAAAATGCTCGTCGCGCGCGCGAACATGCGAAGGAAGTGGGCGCAGACTGTGCTGTGGCTATCGGCGGCGGCTCCACAATTGGGCTTGGGAAAGCGATTGCGCTGGAATCTTCGCTGCCGATTATTGCGATACCGACGACGTACGCCGGGTCGGAGATGACTCCCATCTACGGTATTACCGAAAGCGGCCTGAAAAAAACCGGCCGTGACGCCAAGGTCATCCCGAAGACGGTCCTGTACGACCCGGAACTGACGACTGGATTACCTCTTCGGCTGTCGATTGTGAGTGGGCTGAACGCGATAGCGCACGCGGCGGAAGGCTTGTACGCAAAAGACGGTAACCCAGTGATGTCGCTGATGGCAGAAGAAGGCATCCGCTCGCTGGCGACTGGTCTTCGCAAATTGAAGAAGAACAGCAAAGACAGGACAGCACGCAGCGAATGTCTCTACGGCGCGTGGTTGTGTGGGATGGTACTCGGCAACGTCGGCATGGCGCTTCATCACAAGCTTTGCCACACGCTGGGTGGGACCTTCAACCTGCCGCATGCAGAAACGCACGCCATCGTTTTGCCTCATGCGCTTGCTTACAACAGCACTGTCGCAGACGACGCGATGGCAAGAATTGCGAGAGCGTTAAATGTCGAGTCGGCACCGGATGGTCTCTACGAGCTCAACGAAGAGCTTGGCGTGCCGCGAGGCCTCAGTGAGATAGGTCTCGGTGAGACCGACCTTGATTACGCGTGCGAGGTAGCCCTCTCGAATCCCTACTGGAATCCACGACCGGTAGAGGCGAAACCGCTTCGAGCGCTACTTCAGCGCGCTTGGGAAGGGGCACGTCCCGCCGCCTAAGTCATACGAAGCCGTTTGCGATTTAATTCGCGTGGACATCCGAGAATTCACCCGCAATGTCAAAGTTGCTGGTTTTTTCATTTAACCATCCCTGGTTTACTGGACTCCTTTTTGTCACCTCGGCGTGAAACGTCAGAGGGAGACCGTTCTATAGCAACATTCTGGATGTGGTAGCGGTGGAAAGAGAAGTCGCTTCACGCATCCTAGTACCGTTTCTCGCACAGCGTCAGCAAGAACACTGGCCGCTTTCGACAGCGTCTTGCCGAATGGAAATAAGGAAACTGTGCTCAAGTGGCACGTCTTCGGCGAACGCTCTGGTTGCGAGGTTCTACGGCTCGGAGAGGATGGCGGTGAAAGGGTCAGCCAGCGCAACCCCTAACCCCTGTGCAGCGAGTTCGCAAGCAACGAGGCCGCTCGTCGTTATGAACCCGACGAAGCTATATGTCTTTTGGGGCTATTGTCCTGTCACGACCCGATGTCGACATCGATGACCAACGTTCGCGACGCATCACGCTTCATTGGGTAAGCGGATGCGTCGCGCAGGTTCTAGGCAACTGGCGGGAGCCCATCGAGGAGTTTATCGAGTGTGACGGGATAGTCTCTGACGCGGACGCCGGTGGCGTTATAGACCGCGTTCGCAACCGCCGCCGCAACGCCGCATAGGCCCAATTCGCCCACACCTTTGGCCTTCATCGGCGAGGAGATGGGGTCGGTTTCATCCAGAAAGATGACCTCTTGGTGCGGAATGTCTGCGTGTACCGGAACCTCGTAACCGGCGAGGTCGTGATTGGCGAAGAAGCCTCGTCGCTTATCGACAACCAAATCTTCCATCAACGCACCGCCTACGCCCATCGTCATGGCGCCAATGACCTGACTCCGGGCTGCCTTCGGATTCAGAATACGGCCTGCCGCACACACGGCGAGCATGCGTCGGACGCGAACCTCACCCGTTGCAGAGTCGACTGCGACTTCAACAAAGTGCGCGCCAAACGTGGATTGCTGATACTTCTTGTCCAAATCTCCGTATTCGATGAAGTCCTCGGCAACGAGCTCCCCATTCGCTGCCGCGTCTCCCAGTGAGACGGCTCGGCCATCGGCAAGCACGTGCCCATCGGCAAATGTGGCATCAGAGTCTTTTATCCCAAGCCGGCTAGTCACCATCTCGCGTAATTTCACACAAGCTGCGTAGAGCCCGGACGTTGAGTTGTTAGCACCCCACTGGCCGCCCGAGCCCGCAGACGCGGGATATGACGAATCACCGAGTCGAACCGTCACGTCGTCAATCGAAACGCCCATCATCTCCGCAGCCGTTTGGGCGAGGATGGTGTAGGTACCCGTGCCGATATCAGTCATATCCGTCTCTACGGTGAGATGACCCGTGCGGTCGAGAAGGATACGAGCACCGGACTTCGTGAGCAGGTTGTTTCGAAACGCTGCAGCCATACCCATGCCGATGAGCCAACGACCTTCGCGGACGCTCGCCGGTTGAGGGTTGCGGCGCGTCCAGCCAAATCGCTCAGAGCCGACCTTCATGCATTGGATAAGCTGTCGCTGCGAGAAAGGACGTTCAGGTTTCTCCGGGTCGACTTGCGTATCGTTTCGAACGCGGAATTCGACCGGGTCCAAGTTGAGCTTTTCAGCCATCTCGTCCATTGCGATTTCGAGCGCCATCAGACCCGGTGCTTCGCCAGGTGCACGCATCGCATTCCCTTCGGGTAGGTCGAGTAGCGCCAGTCGAGTGGCGGTAAGCCGATTTGCTCCTGCATAGAGAAGCCGCGTCTGATTGACGGCGGTTTCCGGACCTCCGCCCATCAGGTTGCCGGACCAGCCTTCGTGTGCAATTGCCGTCAAACGACCGTCCGTCTCAGCGCCAAGCCGAATGCGTTGAATCGTCGCTGGACGGTGGGTCGTGTTGTTGAACATGAGGGGCCGGGTCAACGCCACTTTTACCGGGCGTCCAGTGGCTTTCGAGCCGAGCGCTGCAAGTACCGCGTCGGAACGAACGAAAAGCTTGCCACCGAAGCCGCCGCCCACGTACGGCGACATCAGTCGTACCTTGTCGCGACTCACTCCGAGTGTTGCAGCGACATCACCCGCACCCCAGTTAATCATCTGATTGGACGTCCAGATTTTCACCGAGTCGCCTTGCCACCAGGCGATTGATGCATGCGGCTCCATCATTGCATGCGCCTGGTCTGGTGTCGTGTAGGTGGCGTCGAGTTTTACGGGTGCGCCATCGAACGCACCCGAGAAATCTCCAACTGTCGTCTGAGACGGCCCGCCAAAGCCACTCGGACGCGCCAGGCCTGCGCCGTCTTTCGCTTGTGCGAGGTCATACGCGCCAGAAGTCGAGACGTATTCGACGCGCACCAAAGAAGCGGCCGCCCGAGCTTGTTCGAAGCTCTCAGCTACAACGATTGCAACTGCTTGATGGTAATGCTGGATGTCCGGCCCACCGAGCAATCTTGCCGTATTGAATTTCCCCTTCCCGAGCTTGCCGGCGTTCGCCGCAGTCACGATGGTCAACACACCTGGCGAAGCGCTCGCCGCCTTGAGGTCCATCGACGCGATGCTTCCCTTTGCAATAGCTGCGCCAACAACGAAGCCATAAGCCGGTGATGGAAAGCCCTCGTGATGCTCGTACGCGTAGGTGGCTGTGCCGGTCGCTTTCAACGGCCCGTCAATGCGGTCGGTCGGTCGGCCAACAACTTTAAGCTGGTCGATGGGATTGGTCGTGGCGGGTTCCGAAAATTTCATCTTTAAGCCCTCGCTTCAATCAAGACTGCGCTGAGTGTCCGCTCGACGAGCTTCAATTTGAAGGTGTTGTCAGGGGTCGGTCGCGCATTGGCAAATGCGCTTGCAATGACAGCCGACGACCCTTTCGGAAGAGACGCTTCCGCAGATTCAACACGCCATGGCTTCGGTGCCACTCCACCGAACGCGACACGTCCAGTTCCGTCTCGCTGCACGATTGCAGCAACAGACACTAACGCGAAGGCGTATGAGGCCCGGTCTCGTACCTTGTGGTAGAGGTGAACGCCTCCAATCGGAGCCGGCAACGTGACAGCAGTTATCAGCTCGCCCGGCTGCAGCGCCGTCTCAAGTTGAGGCGTCTCTCCTGGTAAGCGATGGAAGTCAGCGATTGGAATTCGACGCCTTTGATTCTGTGAGTTCACGGTTTCCACGGTCGCATCAAGCACCCGCATAGCGACTGCCATGTCGCTTGGATGCGTCGCAATACACGAGTCACTGGTACCGACTACGCCCAGCGAACGCGACGCGCCTCCTATTGCGCTACAGCCGGAGCCGGGGCGACGCTTATTGCATGGCTGATTAGTGTCGTAAAAATACGGGCACCGCGTGCGTTGAAGCAAATTGCCAGCAGTCGTCGCCTTGTTGCGGAGTTGTCCGGACGCTCCTGCCAGTAGTGCACGCGACAGGACCCCATAGTCACGTCGTACTCGCATGTCTGCTGCAAGGTCCGTGTTCCGCACGAGTGCGCCAACGCGTAGTCCACCTTCGGGCGTTGCCTCGATTCGGTCGAGATTGAGGCCATTGACGTCGACGAGATGCTGCGGCGTCTCGATTTGCAACTTCATCAGGTCCAGTAGATTGGTGCCGCCAGCAATGAACTTGGTGTCGGGGCGCCGGCTCGCAGCCGCCGCAGCTTCGGCTGGGGTGTTGGCGCGCTCGTAGGTGAATGGCTTCATGCGGCACCTCCGGCGACCTCGGTAATGGCTTCGACGATATTGGAATAGGCGCCGCAGCGGCAGATGTTGCCGCTCATGCGTTCGCGAAGTTCGTCGACGCTCAGCAGCGGCTTCTCGACCAGGCTCTTGCTCACATGGCTTGGCACTCCGCGTTTTACTTCGTCGAGCATGCCGACTGAGGAGCAGATTTGCCCCGGCGTACAGTACCCACACTGGTAGCCATCATGCTTGACGAAGGCCGCTTGCAATGGATGCAGGCGGGTGGGTGTGCCGAGGCCCTCAATCGTCGTGACGGTGTCACTCTGATGCATCACTGCGAGGGTGAGGCAGGAGTTGATGCGGCGACCATTCACGAGAACCGTACATGCGCCGCACTGACCGTGGTCGCAGCCTTTCTTCGTGCCAGTCAGGTGAATGTGTTCCCGAATCGCATCCAGCAATGTGGTGCGGGTGTCAAGCTGCAGCGTATGACGTTGACCATTGACGTTAAGCGTCACACGTGTGGTCATTTCGCTTTGCTCGATTGCGGAAGACGTCGAGCCGGTTGCCGCAAGCGCACGGTCAGGTCTCACGCTTACCGCAGCCGCCGCTGCTGCGCCACTGATGATAAAGTTTCGCCTTGATAGGGTGGGTGTATTGTCATCCATGCGCGTGCTCCTTATTTTCGCAATGGGAGGGGATAGCTGCGTTGACGCCTGACGTCTTATCGGCGTCTGCGAGAAGTTCGCCTTGTGACCACGTGTAAAAGAGCCTGTCTGCACTTAGCGAGCGCTCAAAAATCGGCCGTGCGCGAAGAACACTTTTTCAGCCTAATGAACGGAGTGTTTGCTGCTGCGTTGTAGAGTTTTCAGGACGAGCGCAGACACGGCGCTTCCAATTCCCATGAGAGCAATTACCAATCCCATTGGAAAGGGGCTTCCGTTTGCAAGCGCGCCCACGACAGCAGAGCCGGCAATTCCGGTTCCGTACTGAATGGAGCCGATAAGTGCTGATACTGCGCCCGTTCGGGTCGGAAAGATGCCCATAGCACCAGCAATCGAATTGGCGACGATAAAGCCGTTCAACGACACAAATACGAAGAGTGGTGCGACGAGGCCGGCGACACCCCCGAAATCAGTCAAAGAGGTAAGTGCGACAGCTACGCCGGACAAGGCGGCAGCGACCGCTCCGGCACGCATGATGTTGTCGCTTCCCCAGTGTCGAACATACCGCGCGTTCAACTGGTTGGTCACCATAATCCCGACGATTCCTGCTGCAAACAGCAGTCCGTACCCCTGCGGCGAAACATGGTGGTAGGTAATAAAAGCGAATGGCGTTCCTGCTATATAGGCGTAAATGCCGCCATAGAAAAAGCCGCCCGCACCGGCATAGCCCAACAGTCGCCAGCTTCGGAGCAATGTTCCGTAGGCGACGAACGCCTGTCGCAGCGGCTCGTGATTCCGCCGCTCCCGCGGTAACGTTTCAGGCAAAACCGTCAGCGCTAACAATGTGAACAGGTCGACACCCACGAGCGTCCAAAAAATGGCCCGCCAACACGCAAGATGCAGGATGACTCCTCCCACACTTGGTCCTATCAGAGGTGCAATCGCCATTACCGTTATGAGCGTGGACATCATCTGCGCCGAACGGACACCGGTATAGAGGTCTCGGACCATTGCGCGCGCCAGGACAACGCTGGCGCATGCTCCGACGGCCTGAAACGCGGGCCACATAATCATTGTGTGCGCGTCGGTGGACAACGCGCACCCCGCAGAACCCAGCACGAACAGCAAGAGACCCGCAGAAATAGGCAACTTTCGGCCAAACCGGTCGCCGATAGGTCCCCACACCAATTGTCCAAGGCTGAAGCCGACGAGGTATCCGGAGATGGTGTATTCGAGCGTACCCGCGTCCGCATGAAGGGACTCTGCCATCCCCGGCAACGCAGGAAGATACAGGTCGGTGGAAATTGAAGCGAAGGCCATCAGCAAACTGAGAATGACCAACGTGCGCAGGTGATGAGCCTTCGCGTCTGCGATAGCCGCAGATTGTTCAACGGAATCGACAGGCGACGGCGGCGTCTCAACGTTGAGATTGGGTTTTGTGGATGAATCTGTCAGTTCGGTCATGCGAAGGTGGCGTGCCGTTTGGTACCGCAAATTCCTGAAGATAGACCACCATTTAAAACTCAACAATCCGCGTATGATTGCAAGGCATATTGAGAAAAATTCATCAATGCCTCGCGCCACTATCTCCGACCTCTCTACCTTCGTTGCCATCGCGCAGCACGGAAGCTTCAGCGCGGCGGCGCGGGCATTAGGCGTCACCCCGTCTGCGCTCAGTCATACCATGCGTGCCCTTGAGGAGCGCCTGAAGGTACGATTGTTTAACCGTACGACTCGGTCCGTGGCCCTTACCGAAGCAGGACAGCAACTCTTGCTTCGTGTCGCTCCGGCAATACACGAGATGGAAGTCGCTGTGGATGAAGTCTCGTCAGCACAGCATAGCCCGTCTGGGACGGTACGCGTCAGTTGCTCGGAAACCGGCGGAAGGCTTCTTGTCCGTGAGATTCTCCCGGCTTTTCTCAAGCAGTATCCCGATATCCAAATCGAGTTCGTCGTCGACACGCGTCTGGTCGATATCGTGGCAGGTGGATTCGACGCCGGTATCCGGGTCTTTGATGACGTGCCCCGCGACATGGTCGCGATTCAGTTCGGACCGGAGATGCGAATGGTCGCGGTCGCGTCACCGGCGTATGTCGAGGAGTGGGGAATGCCGAAAGTGCCCGACGACTTGCTGAAACATCGCTGCATCCGCTTCCGATTTGAAAGCGGCGCTTTGTATCTGTGGGAGTTCGAAAACAGGGGAAAGCGAGCGTCCCTAGACGTGAAGGGGCCAATGACACTCGGCAATCTGAACCTGATGGTTGACGCTGCACTCGGCGGAATCGGAATCTCGTGGGTCCCGTTGTCGATGGTTGAGCAACTCGTCTCAGCTGGAAACTTAGTCCATCTGTTACCTGGATGGGGTCTCACGTTTCCCGGTCTCTGTCTTTACTACCCGGCGAACCGCCACACGCCTAAGGCATTGCATCTCTTTGCTAACGCCATCAGGGATTGGGTTCGAGACAAGCAAGAAACCTAGGCTTCGCGCCGCGCACCTTTCCTCGTACGCCGTTTTGGACGGAGGCATCTTGCGAAGCTGCAGCACAGATATAAGTCTGGTTCGCTAAAGTCGTAAAAAGAGTATGTTTGCATAGTAGAGTGCTTCCTCTATAACCAAAAAAAGGAGTCTCTTTAAATTCCACAGTATCGCTGGACGCAACGTTTGGTCACTCGCGCCCAGCAGAACAGCACCGTGCATCTACCCTGACAGGCCGATGGCCTGTACGCGAGCGAACGCATCGGAATGGCTATTGCGTAGCGTCGAAAGCGCTATTCCAGAGGCTTGCCACCAGTCGTCGGGGTCTTGCTCTGACCACCGATGTCGCGGCCGTGAGATTTCCAACGGATGACGAGCGGTACCGACGATACTTCCGTCGCTTGAAACGCATGAAAGGGGCGCTTCGCCGATGGCGCAGCGTACTCAATGGTTTGTCCGCCGTTCTTCGGCGACTACGGATACAACATAACGCTTGGGGTCCGATTGGTCATCATTTGCATTCAGAGCCTGACCGTTTCGGTCGGTAGCTGCGTGAAGTATGCGCGCAGCGCCCTTATAGCTGCCCGCACCTTAGCCGGCTCACTTTCGCGACGGGGCGACACAAGCGTCACCGGAAGAGCTGGTAGCTTCCAAGTAGGCAGGACCTGCACGAGCTGGTTGCGCTCAATTTGCAGATAGGCGTCGATGTGAGGCACGCGCGCGATGCCTAACCCCTGCTCGCAAATCTGTTGAAGGGTGGCTTGGGTGGTCGTCGCTATCCGCACGTCCACGGTTACGTTCTCAACTTTGCCATTTTTCCCCTGCAGCGTCAGCGTGGTCGACGACGATGCGTCTTCCGATGCTTGGTCTCCATCCTGCGAGCCCACGAGCTTTTTCTCCGATGCAATCCAATGATGGGCGGTCAGGTCCTCGGGACGAGTCGGCGTGTCATGACGTTCCAAATAGGCTGGCGATGCGCAAAGAATCATCTCGAGTTCGCAGAGCTTGCGGGCGACCCAATCCGAATTAGTGAGTTTGCCCACCCGAATGGCGAGGTCGACTCGTGCGTCAATGAGGTCGACCATCTCGTCGCTCACCAGCAATCTCAGACGCAGTTCGGGCCAGTCAGTGAGTATCGGCGCCAGCGCCGGTGCCACATACGAGCCAAACCCGATTGGGGCTGCGATACGAAGCTCGCCCGTTGGCGCATCGCGCGCTTCCGACAGGGAATCGGTCGCCGCTGTGTAGGCTTCCTTCAATCGAAGGCAATGCTCATAGCACCGCTGTCCGTCTTCCGTTAACGTCAGCTTGCGCGTTGACCGATGAAGCAGGGTGACGCCGTATTGTCGCTCCAGACCCTTGATTGTCTGACTGACCGCAGAGGGCGTCATGCCTAGCCGCGCGGCTGCGGCGCTCATCGAACCTCGTGAGACCGTTTCAGCGAATACGAAGAGAGGTCGCAAGTCGTTCATTCTGAACCTCAGCTTAAAACACCTTGTCATTTTCTGGGTATTTTAAAGCAGCCATACAAGCGCTAACGTCTCTCTCACACTATTTCTTGGAGGTCGAGATGAAAGTTGCGTTGATTGGTGGAACCGGATTTGTGGGCAAGCACATCCAAACAGAGTTGCTTCGACGAGGGCACGTGGTCACGGCGCTCGCGCGAAAGGCTCCCCCGGCATCAACTGGAGAACAGCCTTTGTTCGTCGAGGGCGACGCCTATTCCCCCGACTCCGTTGCTGCCGCCGTTCGTGGTCACGATGCTGTTGTGTCTGCGTTCAATCCAGGTTGGAAAGACCCGGACCTCTACGACAATTTCATGCGTGGAAGCGCGGCAATCGTCGAGGGCGTGGAAGCGAGTGACGTCCGAAGACTGATTGTGGTGGGCGGAGCCGGAAGCTTGTTTGTTGCTCCCGGCGTGCAGCTTGTGGATACGGAAAATTTCAAAGCACACGTGCCGCCGAACATCGTGCTCGGTGCACAGGCTGCGCGGGACGCTTTGAACGCAATCCGCAGTAACACCGCTCTTGACTGGACCTTCGTAAGTCCCCCCGCGTTGCTCGCAGGAGGCGAGCGGACAGGAACCTACCGTGTTGGTCATGAAAATCTGTTGATGGAGGAGGACAAGCCGGCCGGCATCTCGGTTGCCGACTTTGCTGTCGCTGTCGTCGATGAGATTGAGAATCCGAAGCACAAGCGCGAGCGGTTCACGGTCGCACGCGAAGCTTGAATCGTTCCAGTTAAGGTTCGCAAGATGCACGCAGCGCGTTGCAGGCGAAGCAATCGACGCTCTGATTGTTTCCTGGTGTGAAGGGAGTCAAACGAGCGCCGGTAGGATTTGCGTCACGACTCGGGCTCCGAACGCAGCCGCCATCGGCCGGCGGAAAAGCAAGAATAAACAGCCAGCACGTCTGCTGGCTGTTCTGAACTTTTACTCTGCGTCCGGTTGATTCGCTGGTTCAGCTTGTCGAAACGCTTCCAACGCCATTGCTCTGTCAGCAATGCCCACGACAGTTGGGTAGTTCTCGAGCGGAATGTTGAACCGCCGCGCATTCCATACCTGAGGAACCAAGGAGATATCCGCCAGAGTCGGCGTGTTACCGAAGACGTAGTCCTGCGCGCGCTCATCGTTACTGAGTCGAGCTTCCAGCGATGCGAAGCCGGCGTCCACCCAGTGCCGATACCATTCGGTCTTCTGCTCCTCGGTGATGCCGAGTTTGCTCTTCAGGTACTGAAGCACACGCAGATTGTTCAGCGGATGGATTTCACACGCTACCTGCAACGCCACGGAACGCACGTAGGCACGGTCCGCCGGGTCGGAAGGCAATAAGGCCGGCTCGGGGTGAAGCTCATCCAGGTATTCGACAATGGCGAGCGATTGCGTGAGCACCTGCGAGCCGTCTTCGAGCGTCGGGACAAGGCTGTCCGGATTGAGCGAACGATAAACGGAGGACAGTTGCTGGCCACCACCCTTGAGCAGGTGGACCGCCGCATACTCGTACGGCAATCCCTTCAGCGCCAGCGCGATGCGCACACGATACGAGGCGGAGCTGCGGAAGTAGCTGTACAGCTTCATGCAACGGTCTCCGCTTCGGCCGTCTCAAGCGCGGGCAAGATTTCGCCGACGCATGACCCGAAGCCCACGCGGTAGCCGTCACCCTGACACCAGCCACGCAAAGTGAGCTCGTCCCCGTCTTCGATGAAGCTGCGGACTTCGCCGTTGCCGACATCGAGCGGCTTCTGGCCGTTCCAGGTCAGCTCAAGCAAGCTTCCGAACGTGCCAATGCCAGGTTGACCTGCAGACTCCGGTCCGCTGATTGTTCCCGAGCCCATCAAATCACCGACGCGGGTGTTGCAGCCGCCCGATGTGTGATGTGCCAGTTGCTGCGCCATAGTCCAGTACATGTACTTGAAGTTCGTACGTGCAATCGTCGTCGCCGTGTCAGCGGACTTTGGCTTGAGCAGGACTTCGAGTTCGAGGTCCACGCCCGCGCGAGACGCGCCGAGAAGGTAACCCAACGGCTCCGGCTCTTGCGCCGGTTGTTCGACGCGGAACGGCGAAAGCGCATCCATCGTCACGACCCACGGCGAGATGGTCGTGGCAAAGCCCTTCGAGTTGAACGGTCCCAGCGGCTGATACTCCCACTGCTGAATGTCTCGGGCACTCCAGTCGTTGAGGAGCACCATCCCGAAGATATTGCCATCGGCATCCTTGGCATGAACGGGTGCGCCTAGTGCGTTGCCGACGCCAACGAAGAAACCTGTTTCCAGTTCGATGTCGAGCTTGCGCGAAGGTCCGTACGTCGGGCGTGCATCCTCAGGCGCCTTGCGCTGCCCGTTCGGACGACGCACAGGCGTGCCGCTGACGACGACCGATGATGCACGGCCGTTGTACCCGATGGGAATCTCAAGCCAATTTGGCATGAGAGCGTTCTTCGGGTCTCGGAACATGCAGCCGACATTCGTTGCGTGTTCACGAGATGAGTAGAAGTCCGTGTATCCCGGAATCTCGAACGGAAGATGCATCGTCGCGTCGCTCTGCCGCACCATGGTACGTTCACGAAGTTCGACGTTGTCGCGCAACGTACCTACATCCGTCGACAGCAATGCGGACAGCTGGCCGCGCAGGCTGCGCCAGACCGGACGACCAAGTGCCACGAAATCGTTGAGTCGCTTCTGTTGAAAGACGCTCTTCGGATTTCCATCATCGTCGACTACCGTGTAAGGGACCGAGATGGCGCGAGATGCTTCTAGCGCAGCCAAGTCGACAATCCAATCACCGATAGCGACACCAACGCGGCGAGCGTCGGAGCCGCCGCCACTGAAAATGCCGAACGGAAGATTCTGGATAGGGAAATCCGTCTTGCCATCATTAGCGGATTCGACCCAACTCTTGAGCCTAGCCCGTGTAGTCTGGACTACGACGTCGTCCTCGCCTGTGCTTGCATTCATGACTTCGCTTCCGGATTGAATCGATTTGTGAGGCCTTGCCAGCATTCGAAATACTCGTTCTGAAGCTGAGAGGTTTCGAGGGCAAACTGCGTCGGCTTGATGAGCGTGCGAGTCTCGAACATGAACGCCATCGTGGAGTCGACTTTGGCCGGCGTCGACGTGTCAGAGAACGATGCTTTCTCGAACGTGCCCGCGTCCGGTCCGTGCCCTGACATGCAGTTGTGCAAGCTCGCGCCACCAGGTACGAAACCCTCTGCCTTTGCGTCGTACTCGCCGTGAATCAAACCCATGAACTCGCTGGCTACGTTGCGATGGAACCAGGGAGGGCGGAACGTGTCCTCGCCGACGAGCCAGCGCGGCGGGAAGATGACGAAGTCAATGGAGTCGACGCCCGGCGTGTCGCTGGGCGATTGCAAGACCAAGAAGATGGAGGGGTCCGGATGGTCAAAACTGATTGAGCCAATCGTATTGAACCGACGGAGGTCGTACTTGTAAGGTGCGTAGTTTCCATGCCATGCGACGACGTCCAGCGGCGAGTGACCGATATCAGCACGCCAAAGGTTTCCATTCAATTTGGCGACCAGCTCGAACTGTCCTTCACGAACCTCGTACGCGGCGAGTGGCGTGAGAAAGTCCCGTGGATTCGCCAGGCCATTCGACCCAATCGGTCCAAGGTCCGGCAATTGAAGCAAGGCGCCGAAGTTCTCGCAGACGTATCCGCGCGCTTCGCCGTCGGGCAACTCGACGCGGAATCTCGTGCCACGCGGAATGACCGCAATTTCCTGTGGCGCGACGTCGAGCAGTCCAAGCTCGGTTGCAATGCTAAGCCGACCTGCCTGAGGCACAATTAACAATTCGCCGTCGGCACTGTAGAAGAATCGATTCGACATTGACCGATTCGCCGCATACAAGTGGATGGCGCATCCTGACATCGACTCTGCAGACCCGTTGCCAGCCATTGTTACCAAACCGTCAACAAAATCCGTCGGGTTCGCCGGAATAGGCAGTGGGTCCCAACGCAGCTGGTTGGGCGGCGTCGGAGGTACCCTGGAAAAGTCGCCGACCAGCCTGCTGTTTTCCATCAAGGTGAACGGCATATGCACGGCGGCAGGGCGCACGCGGTACAGCCACGAACGGCGATTGTGAGAACGAGGTGCAGTAAAAGCCGTGCCGGAGAATTGCTCGGAGTAGAGGCCGTACGGCGCGCGCTGAGGGGAGTTGCGACCAATCGGAAGAGCCCCGGGAATGGCCTCGGTCGCAAATTCGCTTGCAAATCCGGATTGGTAACCTGCTGGGTGTGCGGAGTGCGCTGACTCCGTCGGCGCGCGCTTCAGTTGAGCGTTGCGCAAAGGTGTCGCCGACGGAATCGGCTCAAATTGAAGTGATGCTTCTTGCGTCGGCTGTTCCACCATGTTGCTCCGAAGAAATTCGCTAGCCATTGCGCTGGCCGCGGCGTGCGACCAGCGAATCTACGACAGTTAGCCTTCCAGCGTTTCCCACATCTCTTTGTCGCGCTGTGCGGTCCAGATTCGCGGGTCGGGATACTGAGTGGCTTCGTCGTGTGCACGCGTGACGTCGAAAGGCATGCAGTGGTCGAAAATGACCCATTCGCCAAATTTCGGTTTGAGTTCGGCGTAGGTGTCCTTGTAGATTGCGTTCAAGTCTTTGCCTTGGCTCGCGCCCGACTTGACCTTGCTATAGAGCTCGCTGACGAAGGCGCGAGTGCCTGCAAGACCATCGGCCACCTCTTGCGGGGTCTTCAGAGCAGCGCCTCGACCCGGTACAAGCTTCTCAGGCTTCAGCGCGGCGATTGCATCCAGCGTCGCGGGCCAATCCTGGAAGTACGCATCCCCGGCGTACGGCGTCGCACCGTATTCAACGAGGTCGCCGGAGAGAAGCGTCTTCTCTTGCGGCAGCCACACAACGGTATCCCCCTTCGTGTGACCGCGACCAAGTTGCAGAATCTGGACTTCAAGCTTCCCCATCCAGAGGGTCATCTTCTTCTGGAAGGTAAGAGTCGGCCAAGTCAGTCCCGGAACGGATTCGACCGCTTGGAACAGACGCGGGAAGCGCTCAATTTCGCTCTTCATGTCTTGTTCGCCGCGCTCGACAATCAGGTCGTACGTGTCTTGGCTGGCAATGATTTGCTCTGCGTTGTAGGCAGACGCGCCGAGCACCCGAACAGCGTGATAGTGCGTCAGCAACACGTATTTGATGGGCTTATCAGTGACTTCGCGAATACGGCGAATGACGTCTTGGGCCATCACCGGGGTTGCTTGCGTATCGGCCACGAGCACCGCATCGTCACCGACGATGATGCCTGTGTTCGGGTCGCCCTCAGCGGTGTAAGCGTAGGCATGCTCGGAAAGCTGCTCGAACGTGACCTTCTTCTCCTCCACATCCGCGTGGGACGCGAATTTCTTCTCTGACATGGTCCTACCTCAATTTGGAAAGTTCATGGGGGCCTGCGCCGCGCCGTAGCGCCCGCTGCAGTCGTTCATTGAATTATACATAGGAGAATGCAATCGCATATAGACAATTTCCCCAATGCACGCCGATGTCTCACTGGGTTGGTGACGCGAGAGTTTCCAGAGCACCGGAAATTATACCTACGCAATTTAGATTGCAAAGAGCAAAAAACCGCGTACCATTCTTCCATGGGCGCCAGGGTGGCGTCGAATTGGGGAATGAACGTTCGACGCGTCCCATTGATGCGTCTTCCTGGGAGAAAGGCAATGCCTGTGGAGAAGGATTACGAGTGCGACGTGCTGGTCATTGGTTCGGGCGCGTCGGGGATGTCGGCAGCGGTGACGGCTGCCTCGAAAGGTCTGAAGGTTCTTGTTATCGAGAAAGAGCCGAAATTTGGCGGCTCGACTGCGCGTTCCGGTGGTTGGCTTTGGATTCCGAACACCTATCTGGCAACTCAACAGGGCATCTACGAGCCAGAGGGGAGCGCGAAGACCTACCTCTCTCACGAAGCAGGTGATAGTTTTGACGAAAAGCGTGTCGACGCTTTCTTGAAGTACGGTCCCGAGGCGGTGGAGTACTTCACCACGAAAACAGCTGTCCGCTTTGACATGCCGCTGGTGTTCCCGGACTATCACGCCGAAGCTCCCGGTGGACGACAAGGCGGTCGTTCGATGGTCACGCGGCCTTTCGATGGTCGCGAACTCGGAGACCATATTAAGAACCTTGCTCCAGCTCTGCCGGAATTGACGGTATTCGGGATGATGCTTGGCTCAGGCAAGGAAATCGTGCACTTCATGCGCGTCACAAAGTCGCTGAAGTCCGCTTGGTACGTCACGAAACGTCTTTCGAAGCATTTCACAGACGTCATGAAGCATGGACGCGGCATGACATTGACGAACGGGAACGCGCTCTCCGGCCGCCTTGCGAAGTCGCTTTTCGACCTGAACGTTCCCCTGTGGCTCAATACCAAGGCTAGCTCGCTGACGTTCGAGCGCGGCAGGGTCACCGGAGCGGTCCTCAGTCGCGAGGGCAGGCCGGTGCATGTGATAGCGAAGCGAGCCGTCGTGCTGGCATCTGGCGGTTTCCCGTACGACATCGAGCGACGCAAGCAGATGTTCCCGCATGCGCCCACCGGGCAGGAGCACTTCTCGCCGTCGCCGACCGGAAACACCGGGGACGGGTTGCGCCTCGCTGAGTCAGTCGGGGGCGAGGTGAGCACAACGCTTCCTAATGCAGCCGCCTGGGTCCCGGTGTCGCTGCTCAAGCGCAAAGATGGAACGACGGGCATCATGCCGCACTTCATCGACCGCGCGAAGCCTGGCGTGATTGCCGTGCTCAAAAACGGTCGGCGCTTCACGAATGAGGGCAATTCGTATCACGATTTTGTCCAGGCGCTTGTGGCCGCGACTGAGCCGGGCGTAGAGATTTCGGCCCACCTTATCTGTGACCACAAGACCCTGCGCACCTATGGCTTGGGCAGCGCAGCCCCATTCCCAATGCTCGTTGGGCGCTATCTGCGCACCGGTTACCTTGTCCGCGGCAAATCAGTCGAGGAACTTGCGCGAAAGATTGGCGTCGATGCCGATGGTCTGCATCGGACGGTCGAGGGCTTCAACGAAGAGGCAAGACTTGGCCGAGACCCGCAGTTTGGAAAGGGCAGCCTCGCCTATAACCGCTACCAAGGCGATGCGCTGCATGGCCCGAATCCTTGTGTTGCACCGATTGAGCGCGGTCCGTTCTATGCACTAAAGGTGCGTATTGGCGATATCGGCACGTTCGCTGGCCTGAAGACCGACGCTAGCTGTCGCGTGCTTTCAAAGGACGGAGCGCCGATTTCCGGTCTTTTCGCGGTGGGTAACGACGCGTGCAGCATCATGGGAGGAAACTATCCCGGAGCAGGCATCACGCTGGGACCGGCACTCACGTTCGGCTACATCGCCGGAACGGCGATTGCCGATTGTGACGCCGGAGAATTCCCCGGCGCAGGTTCTGCGCCGGTCGGGACGCTGGCTTTCCAGCGCTAATATCAAACTTCGCTGCCCTGCGTCGCCGAATAGCCGAGTCTGTAAGACAAGTCGGCTGCGGTTTGGCGCAGGGTCAGCGCGAGGTCGCCGTCCCAACGCGTGTCGAATGTGCCGGCAGGACCTACGAGCGTGATAGCGAGTGCGATGGTGCCGTTGAACATGAAAACAGGCGCGGCAATAGCATTCACACCCGGCAAAGGATGACCCGACGTCCTAGTCATGCCTTCTTCGCGAATCCTCTCATACTGACGGAAGAGCTCCTGTTTGTCCGCAGTTTTGAGGCTGACAGCGCCGCTCAGACGAATTCCCTCATCCTCCAACGCTTTCTGAACCAACGGTTCCGGCATATACGCGCCGAACAGCCGGCCCGTCGCCGTATTGACGAGTGACATAATGGTTCCGACTCGCAGAGTCAAATGTAGCGGGTACGACGGGTCTTCCTGCCGAACGACCACGGGTCCGTTTGGTCCCCAGGTGGTCAGGAACACGCTTTGACCGGTCTTTGAAGCGAGGGCTAGGACGTCCTGCTCTGCCTCCCGGAGGGGATTCAAACGTTGCAGCCCGTAGAGGCCAAGTCGTAGTGCAAGAGCGCCGGGCGCGTAGTCGCCCGACGGCTCCACCCGTTGTACGAGCTGCAGCTTGATAAGGCTAACGAGATAAGGAAACAGCTTGGCGGGAGGCATGCCTGTGACCTGAGCAATCTCTTTGAGCGCCATCGGCGAATCCGAATGAGTCAGCGCAAGCAAAATCTCGCTGCCGACTTCAACAGACTGGATTCCTCGTTGGGCTTTCTCGGTGCTATCGGTGTCCATGCGTGTTTTTCAGCAGTGTGCAACTCAGGAAAGGCTTCCTCGTCGCGTACGAAGAGCCGGTAAAATCAGCGTACTACACATTAAGCTCGTGCAGCAGAGGATTGCATGGTAACGAAGCAGCGTGCAAAAGAAAATGCGGAAAGTCACGATTCGAGTGAGCGGAAGGAGCAGCGCGGCATCCAGAGCATGGAAGTTGGCGGTCGGTTCCTTCAGTACCTCGCAGATGCGGGCGAGCCGGTCACGCTCGCGGAGCTCAGCGCACGTAGCGGCATTCCGACCAACCAGGTCTTTACCTACATGGTCAGCCTCTTGCGGACCGGCTTGGTAAAGCGGGACCCTGTGACATCGCGCTTCGAGCCCGGTCCGCTTTCGTTGCGGATGGGCCTCCACGCTTTGCGCATGGTTCCGGCGGTTCGAAACGCCATGAAGCCGTCTATCGACCTCGCAACTCGGGTCGAGCAGAGCGTGCTCCTTGCAGCTTGGGGCGACCGGGGTCCTACCGTCCTGCAAAGCATCGAACCGGCTGCGTCCCTTCACGCTGGCATTCACGTCGGTACCGTGATGTCCCTTGCTCATTCGACTACGGGCCGTGTTTTCGCGGCCTTCAAGGACGCGCGGCAGCTCGACGAGCTCGTGAAGAAGGATATCGGAGCTCAAACCCCCGAAGGGGAGCATCTGACCCGTACGCAATTCGAAAGTATCCTTGCTGACGTACGGAAGCGAGGTCTTGCGCGTGGCGAAGGAATGCCAATTCCTGGAATCAACAGTATCAGCGCGCCGGTGTTTGACGGTAGCGGAGAGATAGTTCTCGTCCTTACGCTGTTTGGTGTTGCCGGTACGTTCGACGTCGCGTGGAAAGGTACGCTCGCGACGAGCCTTCTAGAGACCACGAAATTGTTGACGGAGCAAAACGCCTCCAACTCTGCCATCCGCTAATCCACTCAGGTCACCAGCTTGGCGTCGCTCCACGTCTTCCTGCTCTCTGCTGGAACAGACTCCTTTCGCTTCTCGTCCACCGTGTGGGCGGCGCTTTACGCCGCCCAGTGAGCAATTGCTCGCCGGCCATCGCCTCAGTGTTATCCCTCACCGGCGGCAATCTTCATCTTCAACGAAATCCTGCACTCGTCTTGAGCGCCTTGAAAAGCGGGCCTCACCTGTCCAACGTCGGCGCGACGGGAACATGTCCGACCTCCGGCTGGCGTGAAGAGGCAAAAGAATATGGCGCGTCAAGTCGTGAAGGCGGTCGACTGCGCTCCTATAGTCGGCGCAGAGACGTTGATGCGATGTTGATTGATGAAGTCCATATTCCAAATGGAGGAGACGATGGCGACGCTTTTTAAATGTTCCGTGGGTGCACTTGTCGGCGGTGTTGTCGCGGCGACTACGTCGGTTTCGATGGCGACGGAGTCTATTTCTGTCCAGAAACAGGCGGACATTACCACGATGTGCGGGAGCAAGCCCATGGTCGTGGGTCTGTCAGACGGCTATGGCGGCAACACATGGCGCAAGACTGCCATCGCAGAGCTCAAAGATGAAATTGGCCGCTGTAAAAACCTGAAGCGGTTCATCTACATGAACGCCAATGGAGACCAGCAAAAAGCCAACTCAGACATCAATAGCATGGTGGCGCAGGGCGTCAACGTCCTCATCGTCTACCCTGACTTTGGTGCGGCGCAGATTCCCGCCATGCGTGCAGCCACGCGCGCAGGCGTCACGGTCATTCCATACATGGCTGAACTTCCCGGCGTCGCTGGAAAAGACTACGCGGCGAACGTCAGCGCCGACCTGCTTCGCATCGGCGGCGCTTGGGCTGATTGGTTTGGCCAGAACCTGAAGAAAGGGAACGTCGTCTTCCTCGGTGGTATCCCCGGTGCCCCGGCATCGCAAACGTTCCTCGAGGGGTTCAAGACGCATCTTTCGAAATACCCAAGCCTCAAGTTGGTTCAGAACGATTTCGTCGTGACGAACTGGAATCCGATTGATGCCCCTAAAGCCGTTGAAGGCGTGATTGCCAAATATTCACAGATTGACGGACTCGCGGCCGACTACGGTGTGACGGCGCTCGCTGCAGTCAAAACCTTCCAGCACGCAAATCTTCCGATTCCTGCTATCGCGACAGGGTCAAGCAACAATGAACTCAGCTGCAAGTATGTGTCGATGAAGGAGGCGGGGAAGCCATTCCCGTATTACTCGCTTGATGGCATGACCACGGTCATTCGATTCGCAGCGCGTCGCGGTGTTGCCGCATATCAAGGTACGACTGACAACGAGCCGCTCAAGGTGTTCCCGTATACCTACGCAGACAGCGGTGCGGGTATCGCTCCCAAGTGCGATTCAGCGGCGCCGCCTGATGCGGATTTCTCTTCGAGTCTCACCGTCGACAAGCTGAAGGCGGTATTCACACAGTAACGGAAAGTTGATTTCATATTAACAAGCAACCAACACGATTAGTACATCTATCGGAAATCCAACGTTGAAGGAGAGCATCATGAGTCAAGAGTTCAGTCTGGAAGAACGAGTCAAGCGCGTCGAAGACGTTGAAGCAATCAAGCAATTGAAAGCGACATATGCACGCCACCTTGACGATGGATACAACCCGGAAGGGATTGCATCCTTATTCACCGAGGACGGTCTCTGGGTCATTAAGGGTGTCGGCGGAGAAGCGAAAGGCAAGGCCGGTATCAAGCAGCATTGCCGCAATCTCAAGGAGGGCATCGCTTGGGGACAGCACAACATTTCGTCACCGATTGTCACTCTGAGTGCCGACGGCAAGAGGGCTGATGCGACGTTTTATCTCGTCTGCCTGTTGACGATGGCGTCTACGCCTCAGAAGCCCGAGGAGGAAGCGTTTGTTCTAGCGGGCAAGTACAGCGACAAACTCGTCAAGGTTGGCGAGCAATGGTTCTTCGAAGAAATC
Source organism: Burkholderia sp. THE68 (assembly GCF_009938265.1). NCBI lineage: Bacteria > Pseudomonadati > Pseudomonadota > Betaproteobacteria > Burkholderiales > Burkholderiaceae > Burkholderia > Burkholderia sp. THE68. The sequence goes on along the minus strand of NZ_AP022319.1, from coordinate 668,944 downwards.
ACGGGAACCATCGACCAGTCGTCGCCTTGGACGGATGGCTGGGTCAAGTCGCCCTTTGTCAAGGAATCCTGGTAAGGCGCCGGACGATTCAAGCGTCGCAAGAGCGGTGCTCAGGGACAGCTTCGTCATCTCTCTGAGCACCGACTGATTGCCAAACGCGTTTTTTTCAAAAACTATGAAGTGAGGTTCCAATGAGTAAATTGCTCGAAAGCTACGACATGAATGGGACGCGGTTGGCGAATCGCGTTCTCATGGCACCGATGACAAGGTCTCGAGCACGTGACACCGTACCGGATGCCAGCACCGCGCTCTATTATCGCCAACGCGCGAGTGCGGGTCTGATAGTGACTGAAGGCTCGCAGATTTCAGTGGAAGGAACGGGTTACCTCTTCACCCCGGGGATTCATACGCCCGAGCAGATAAAGGGATGGCAGGCGGTCACCAAAGGTGTACATGAGGAGGGCGGCAAGATTTTCATTCAAATCTGGCACGTCGGCCGAATCTCGCACGTCAGCTTGCAGGAAAACGGGGCTCTTCCCGTTTCGTCGGTCGGCGCCCCCGCCGAGGGCTACACCTGTTTCGGCTACGATGAAAAAGGGCAGCCGGGACCTGTGCCCGTTAGCACGCCGCGAGCGATGACCAAAGAGGACATTGCGCGCGTCACGTCGGACTTCGTCTCTGCGGCGAAGAATTCGATGGAAGCGGGGTTCGATGGAATCGAAATTCATGCGGCCAACGGGTATCTCTTCGAACAGTTCATCAGTGCAAGTTGCAACACCCGGACCGATGAATACGGCGGTAGCACCATGAATCGCTTGCGCTTCGTCCTTGACGCAGTTGACGCGATGTCTGAGGCTATCGGCAGCAATCGGGTCGGCATAAGGTTGGCGCCATACGGTCGTCTTCACGACATGCACAGCTTTGACGACGAGGAGAATACTTGGCTCACTTTGGCGGAAAAGCTCAGCGAGCGAAACCTCGCATATGTCCACCTCAGCGACCAGGAGTCGCTGTGCAACATTGACCCAACTGTGGCTGCCATTCCGAGAGACTTTATCAGGAAGTTCCGTAGCGCTTACAAGGGCACGTTGGTCATTGCAGGTTCGCTAACCCAAGAGACCGCAGAAGAGCTCGTAGCTTCCGGAGTTACCGACTTGGCTGGTTTCGGGCGCCCCTTCATCTCGAATCCGGACCTTGTCGAGCGTTTCAAGAACAAGTGGCCGCTCACACCGTTTGACCATTCCACCTTCTACGGCGGAGGAGACGAGGGATACATTGATTACCTCGGCTATGAACAGACATCGGAAAGGGTGCTGCAAGAGAATTGAGTTTGGCTACTCATTGACGTTGAAGTCGGATGATGAACTCATCCGACTTTTTTCGTCCCCGAAAGCGCAGCATATTAGTCCCTCCAGCCAAGTTGACATGCGGTAGCCGGACGCTTTGACGCAGCGCACCTACGTTCGGACGAGCCTGGTAGTCTGCCTGGTTATTAGGGCAGAAAACGTAAATGCCAGCACGAGAAGGCCGCAGCCGGAGATGATAAAAACCGGTCGAGCCGAGAACCGGTCGACGAACCATGAGGCGCAAAGCACGCCGAGGGATTGCCCAAAGAAGAGGCAACACGAAAAAAGCGAGACGGCGGTGCCTCGTGCGGAGGGGGCCATTTGGGTCGCATGAGTCTGGAGCGTGTTATGCAGGGCGTAGAATCCGAAGCCCGCTAGTGCACAGGCTGGCAAGGTCCAATGCCACCCATCGACTAACGCCAGAGCACCATAGGACAGAGCGAGGCATGCCCCTCCTAGTTTGGCTAGCGAGCTTTCCCCGAGACGATGCACCAACTGACGTGCCCATTTACTATATAGAAGTCCACCAAGGCCGTAGAGCGCGACAATCCCACCGGCTTCCGCCATGGGCGTGTTAAACGCAGAGTGCAAAAAGCTGGGTATGAACGAGAGTGCGCTGAAGGCGAGAGCACCCTCGACGAAGGTAACGAAGAGAACCGTACGCGCCCATGGAATCGACAGCACTTCCGTCGCACGGCGTCCGGAACTCTTCTTGGCGTCGGACTTTGGCCTTGACCTTTCGTTTCGGTCACACAGGACTAATGTCCCTGCGAGCAGCGAGATTGCTCCCAAGAGCCCAAACGAGAAGCGCCAACTGAACGTCTGAGCCAGTATGGCGCCGAGCCATTGTCCTGCAATCATGCCGAAGACGGTCGCCCCGAGCAGCTTTGCGAGCACTTCTTGACGTCGTTCATAAGGCACGGTGTCGCCAATCCACGCCATCGTCAACGGCACAATGCCAGCCGCAGCCGCGCCTGAGATTATCCGAGCGGCGAGTAGCTGGTCTATCCCTAATGCGAAGGCTGCTGCGACATTTCCCACCGTACAGGCGAGTGTGGCGAGGGAGACCACTTTCACCTTGCCAAATCGGTCGCCGAGTGGACCGAAAAACAGCTGCATCATGCCGTAGGCCAACGCGAACGAAGAAATTGTCTGCGCAGCGCTTCCGGTGCTTATCCCAAACTCCGTCTGCAGCGATGGAAGCAACGAATCGCACACTCTCATCGTGGCCATGCTCGTGAAACAGCAGGTACCGAGGAGCCAGAGCATCTTTTTCGACAGCAGGTCATCCATACGCGCGTATTCCTCCTACCGTCGCAATTCAAAACATCAGGTGAAACGAAGACGGCGGTCGTCAACCTGCAGTAGTTTAGAATTCTACATCTACAAATGCTATTGCTTATGTTTAAGTTCGTCGGGGTCAACCCTTGGTTTGTGCTGTCAGGTTGCCGTCGAAATCCGCCAGTCCTACGGCTCGGGATATGCATATTTCTTGGCGCGCAGAGGCCATCGAATATGTCGTGCTGAGTCGCGAAGCTCCGCGTCTCCTTTCATATATTGGCTGCAAGTCTGTTGAAGACAGCTTCAATCAAGGACTTCGACCCAATAAGAGATGAGGAGACGATGAAAAATATCTGTCTGTATTCCGCGCAACTGCTTGCGGTAGGTGTTCTCGCCGCGTCTGCTTCCATCCCGGCCATGTCGGCCGAATCGGCCTTGGTGACGAATCAGAGCGATATCAGTTCTATGTGTGGCACGAAGCCGATGGTGGTGGGCCTGTCGGACGGTTTCGGTGGTGTCACGTGGCGAAAGACGGCAGCCGCTGAACTGAAGGACGAGGTGAGCCGGTGTAAGAACTTCAAGAAGTTCATGTACACCAATGCGAACGGCGACCAACAAAAAGCGAACTCGGACATCAACAGCATGGTTGCGCAAGGCGTGAACGTGCTGGTTGTGTTTCCGGACTTCGGCGCTGCGCAAATCCCTGCGATGCGGGCGGCGACGAAAGCAGGCGTGACGGTCGTACCTTATCTCGCCAAGATTTCCGGTAATCCAGGAAAGGATTACGCAGCCAACGTCACGGAAGACGTGTATCGCATGGGACAGGTTTGGGCCGACTGGTACGGTGCGAATCTGAAAAAGGGCAATGTCGTTTTTCTCGGTGGTGCGCCGGGGGCGATGTCCTCACAAATCTTCCTTGATGGTTTCAAGACCCAGCTCGCGAAGTACCCAGAACTGAAGCTCCTCGACAACAATTTCATTGTCACGAACTGGAACCCCGTCGACGCGCAGAAGGCTGTTTCCGGTCTGATTGCGAAGTATCCAAAGATTGATGGTGTTGCGACCGACTACGGCGTGACCGCGCTTGCCACCGTCAAGGCGTTTGAACAGGCGCACCTGCCGGTTCCAGCCATTGCGACCAATGCAAGTAACAACGAGTTGAACTGCAAGTACCTCGACATGAAGAAGGCCGGCAAGGCGTTCCCATACTTCTCGCTCGATGGAACAACCTCGGTCATCCGGTTCGCAGGCCGTCGCGGCGTCGCCGACTTCCAAGGAACGAAGAACAACGAGCCGCTGGCGGCATTTCCAGTCCCGTATGCCGACAGCGCGAAAGGCATGGACCCGAAATGTGACTCCAACGCACCGCCTGATGCTGACTTCTCGTCCGCGCTCTCGGCCGAGAAACTCAAGGCGGTATTTCAGCAGTAATCCAATTCGAGCGAATTCAGGGCTGAGCCGAACTCGTTTGCTGCGCTCGGTGCTGTTCGCTTCTTCTGACAGTTCGGTTCTACGTGTTCCGAATGTACGAAACATCGCGAGTTTGAATCACTACGACCGAGCTCGCGATTCGAAAAACTGGAGGCAAGCATGACTGACTACATCATCATCGGAGCGGGCTCCGCTGGCGCCGTTTTGGCGCATCGATTGAGCGCGGACCCCAGCGTCAATGTCACCCTGCTCGAAGCGGGCGGCTGGGACAAGAGCCCCTTCATTCACATGCCGGCAGGCTATTTCCGGCTGATGCAGACGGGGCAGTTGGATTGGGGTTATCACACGGTTGCTCAGAAGCACATGAACAACCGGGAAATGTTCATTCCACGCGCCCGAAGCATCGGTGGCTGTACGACGGTCAACGGCATGATTTACACGCGTGGTGACCACACCGACTACGACCATTGGCGCGACCTCGGAAACGAGGGCTGGAGCTACGACGACATTCTCCCGTACTTCAAGAAATCCGAGACTTGGTCAGGAGGAGAGACTGAAGTCCACGGTGGCAGCGGTCCTCTGAAAACTAGCCGATTTGGTATCCACAATCCGATTGCCCTTGCTTTTATCGAGGCAGGTAAGCAGGCTGGGTATAAGTACAACGACGATTTGAACGGCGGCAACCAAGAGGGCTTCGGTCCTTGTGACAGCACGCTTGCCGATGGCGTTCGCTCGAGCGTGGGGCGTTGCTATATCGCGCCCGTTCGCGACCGGAAGAACCTGACGGTCATTACAGATGCGATGGCTTCTCGAATTCTCTTCGACGGCGACCGTTCAGTAGGTATCGAATATGTCGCGGGGAGGAAATCAAAGAAGGTGTACGCCTCGCAGGAGGTCATTTTGTGCGGTGGCGCTTTCAATTCGCCGCACCTTCTGCAGATTTCTGGTGTTGGAGACCCAGAGCATCTTCAATCGATTGGCGTGCAAGCGGTTCACAAGCTCCCGGGAGTCGGGAAGAATCTCCAAGACCATGTGGGCTGCGGCCTGAAGCAACGAATCACTCAACCGTTGTCGCTGCTCAAGCACCTGAACATCCTGAATTCCGCATCGGCGGTCGCCAAGTACATGGCCACCAAGACGGGTCCGGCTTCCTATCATGGCGTTGAGGCGCTCGCTTTCGTGAAGACCCGTTCCGACGCCATCGCTCCGGACATTCAGTTCCATCTGAACATGGTGATGTATGAAGACCATGGCCGCAAAATCTTCCACGAAGAAGGCGTGATGCCTTACTTCAACATCTCGCGTCCCCAGAGTCGCGGGACGGTGTTGGCCCGGTCTTCTGACCCGACGGCGCTGCCGGAAATCGACCCGAACTTCTTTTCCGTGCCGGACGACATCCGTGTAATGCGCGATGGTTTGCGTATTGCGCGCGAATTGATGGCGCAGAAGGCTTTCGACCCGTATCGCGGCGAGGAATTCGGACCGGGTAAGGAGGTTACGTCGGATGCGGACCTGGACGAATACCTCAAGAACAAGAGCGAGAGCGTGTATCACCCCGTGGGGACTTGCAAGATGGGTCACGACGATGAAGCAGTGGTTGACGCGCGCTTGCGAGTGCGTGGCCTTCGTGGCTTGCGCGTGGTCGACGCATCTATCATGCCGACACTCACGAGCGGTAACACGAACGCTCCGACCATCATGATTGCGGAGAAAGCCGCTGACATGATTCTTTACGACGCGACGGCAGGCAGTGCCGTCAGCCGCTCTGACCACCAGGTAGAGCAACTCGGAATCTAAGGCAGCGTCAAGGCGGCTCGGCGCACTGCCGGAAGCCGTCTTGATTCGTATTGCGCTTCAACCAATGTCACAGGGAAGAGTAATGACTTCTTCAATCGCAGCTTTTGATACCTCGTCCAGTCTCTCTGAAGCCACAAAGCGTTTCTTGGGACGGAAACATCGTCTATTTATCGGCGGAGAATGGGTCACAGCTTCGTCTGGCGCTACTCGTGACGTCGTCGACCCGGCCACGGGCGCCGCGATTTCGACGATGGCCAACGGCGACGCAAAAGACGTGGACCTTGCGGTCAAGGCGGCACGCGAGGCGTTTGAGAACGGTCCGTGGCGCTCGATGTCGAGCAGCGACCGAGCGAAAATCATTTGGAAGATTGGCGCACTCATCGACGAGCACGCGGAAGAATTGGCTCAGCTCGAAGTGCTCGACGAAGGCTCGCCTTACAACGTGGTGAAGAACTTCTACGTGCGCCTAGGTGCGGAGCATTTCCGATACTACTCGGGCTGGGCGACCAAAATCACCGGCACCACAATCCCGGTCAACATGCCGGGTGAATGGCACGCATACACAGTTCGCGAGCCAATCGGTGTTGTTGGTCAAATCATTCCGTGGAACGTGCCGCTGCTGATGGCAGCATGGAAGTTGGCGCCGGCTCTTGCTGCGGGTTGCACCATCGTGCTCAAGCCGGCCGAGGACACGCCTCTGACCGCGCTGCGCATCGCAGAGCTCTGCCAAGAGGCCGGGCTGCCGCCGGGCGTGCTCAACGTCGTAACCGGTGACGGCACGGCGGGTGCCGCGCTGGTCGAGCATCCAGACGTCGACAAGGTCGCGTTCACTGGGAGCACGGACACGGGCAAGGCGATTGTACGTGCCTCTGCAGGCAATCTGAAGCGCGTCACGCTTGAACTTGGTGGCAAGAGTCCGGTCTTCGTTTTCCCTGACGCGGACCTCAAGCGTGCCATTCCGGGTGTCGCGGAGGCAGTGCTGCTCAACACCGGACAGGCATGCACGGCTGGCTCGCGCCTCTACATTCACGAGGATATCTACGACAAGGTGGTGGCAGGGGTGTCCGAGTACGCCGAGTCGCTCAAACTTGGCCATGGCCTAGACCCCGACACAAACCTCGGACCCCTCATCTCTGACCGTCAGCTCTCGCGCGTATCGAGATTACTGCAAGCTGGTATCGATGAAGGTGCAAAGGTTTATTCCGGCGGCGGAAAGCTCGAAAGCAGCGGTTTCTTCATCCGTCCCACCGTGCTGACAGACGTCAAGCCGGGCATGACCGTTTATCAACAAGAAATCTTCGGGCCAGTTATCTCGGCAATGAAGATGGACAGCGACAATCTGGACGCGCTTGTGCGCGAGGCCAATAACACGACCTACGGCCTTGCAGCGAGCGTTTGGACGCAGGACGTCAGCTTGGCCCACAAGTTGGCCTCCCGAATTCGTGCCGGCGTGGTTTGGGTCAACAACCACAACCAGACGGACGCTGCACTTCCTTTCGGTGGCTTCAAGCAGTCGGGATGGGGACGAGAGATGGGCTTGAACGGAATTGAGGCTTACACCGAGCTGAAGTCCGTCGGCGTCTACCTCGGCTAACAGTGACATGCTGCACTCCTCTGATGCTTGGCGCATCGCGTCTCAATGCGTATGGCTTCGGAGGAGGTTACACCCCTAAATGTGGTCAACTATGAATGGAGACTCGGAGCATGGAGGGTTTGCGCAACAAGACGATTGTTATCACGGGCGGCGCTGGAGGCATCGGCCTTGCCACTGTACGGTGTTTGGCAGACTCGGGCAGCCGAGTGGTCATGGCGGACCTGGTCTCCAGCGATGGCGAGCGGTTGGCAGCGCAGGTGGACGCTGGTCGCGGGCTGGTTCATTTCATGCCTATCGACGTGACGAGTGCAGAGTCGTTGTCGCAGGTTGCGGAGGACGTGGTGCGCCGCTTTGGAGGTGTTGACGGCGTGGTGGCCAACGCGGGCATCGCTGTCATGTCAGAGGCCCTTGCCTATACGGAAGCGTCGTGGCGCCAGACAATGTCCATCAACCTCGACGGCGCGTTCTTCACCGCGCAATCGTTCGCGCGTCACATGCGGGAGCGCGGGGGTAGCATCGTCCTAATTTCCTCCATCGCGGCTCGCACGGTTGTGCGCCCCGAGAAGTGCGCAGCGTATGGAGCTACGAAAGCCGCGGTTGAACATCTTGCCGCCTTGCTTGGCGTTGAATGGGCCAGTGATGGGATTCGTGTGAATGCCGTTGGTCCGGGCCGTACTGAAACCCCGATGATTGAACGTATCGCGAACGAAGCACCAGAGATGGTCGCAAGGTGGATGGAGCAGGTGCCTATTGGTCGTCTTATCAGACCTGAGGAAGTGGCGAACGCGGTGGCCTTTTTTCTTTCGGATTTGTCCAGCGGCTGCAACGGCACGACATTGATGGTCGACGGCGGCTACGACAAAACCTGAGGTCGAGCCACTATGCTTGTTGGGTGCCGTACTCCTGCGGCACTTTTAAGGCATCCATAGCCGCATGGATGCCTTTTTTTAGTTTGCCAGTACCGGTGACTACACTCCTCACACGACACCCAACTGCGTATGCGTTACGCGGCTCTTCGTTTCACAAGCGTGTTCGGCGCTATGCCATACGTTTTCTTGAACGCGCGGCTGAAGTGAGAAAAGTCGCTGAAACCGCATGCGATTGCGACGTCTGCAATATGTTGGGAACGACCCTCAGTCAGGGATGCGTGGCTCGCCTCCAATCGCTTTTGCCACAGCCAACGCGCGGCAGTCGTTCCATGCGCAGCAAAGATGCGATTGAGCGTGCGTCGCGATACGCCTATCGCCTTTGACACTTGTTCGACGTCTAGCTCCGAGTCACCGAGATTCGCTTCGATGTAGTTCTTCGCGCGCTGCAACACGTCTCCGTGCCGCTCGAGCGCACCTTTGGCGCCATTGAACTCTGTTTCAACGGAGGCCGCAAAGATGTCGATGACCGAGGCGGCGAGCTTCGATGCAGCACATGGTTGAAGCTCTGCGTCGATGTCGGCAGCGCCGCGGATGACGGCACCCGCCAACGCTCCCATTGTGGATTGACCGTTCAGTGCGATGGCGGTCAAGCGCTCAGCGTCGGATAGCCGGCAGAGCATCTGCTTGCGCGGAATCTTGAGCAAGATAATCCGGTAGTCGGACGAAAAGCTGTATTTGAACGCCCGAGCCGTGTCGTACAGAACGATGTCGCCGACATTTTGTACTGTCTGGCGGCCACTTTGCTCAAGTGACGCCGTGCCCTGCATTAGTAGGCTTGCGAGGAACTCATCGCTCGGAGTGCGGCTGAGGTCGCTCGACGTTCTTACGTAGTCCAGCCCTGGGGCCGCAATGTCGCCAACCCCAATGTTTCCGAGCGGTTTCTGAGTGACTCGCGCGCGAAAAAGGTGTTGACCCTCTCGGTAGGAAGGGAGGTCGACGTGACAGTAGAGGCGACAGATGACGTCGTGATAGTAAGCCAGCCTCTCGCGGGCCATCACAGCTGATGTGTCGAACTGTTCAATCATAACGTGGCGAAAGGATGAAAGTCGGTCAGGGCGGGGCGCGGGAGTGGCGCAACTTGTACATATACAAAGTAAATTGAAATTATTGAATTTGAAATGCGAACAAACCCGCACCCATTTTCAGTCTGAAACCAGCGCTTAAAACTGCAACCCCGCCCTGCATGGGGCGCGATACGCATTCGAAGGGGTGGCACCTGCGAGGACTGTAGGTTGCCGCCACGCGCCTCCGCGACCTTACAAAGAGTTGTTCGCCGTGGCGCGTTCGGTCCAGTAAATCTGTCGTGCAGAGTCGCGAAGGGCAAAGGCCGGTCTCTTATATTCGTCGAAAAGAGAGACGACGCACTGCGGGGTCCGCTCCGGGAGACGAAGCGTCCCGTGGCACCAGTCTCAAGGTCGTCCTGCACGGCATGCGCGGGCCGCCTCTCGAGGGACGGAAATGGCGCCCTGCGCATCCCGAACAGATTGGGCACGCTGAATAATCCATCGGTTGAATGGGACACCCAGACAACTCGCCGTTCCATGATGGAAGCAAGTGGGAAGAGTGTGTATTCCTAATTAGAAAAGTGTTTTCATTCACGAGAATTTGTCTTAAGGAGACGCGCATGGAAGGCTCACGATTCACGCAAGAACAACGCCTTACTCGGCTCGAAGACATCGAGGCCATCAAGTATTTGAAGGCGCAATACGCCGAGCATCTCGACAACGGATACGACCCCGAGGGCGTAGCGTCGCTCTTCGTGGATGACGGTCTCTGGCTCATCAAAGGAGTGGGCGGGGAGGCAAAGGGGAAGGAGGCCATCAAGCAACACTGTCGCAATCTCTCCGCCAATATTACTTGGGCTTTGCACAACATTGTCTCGCCGGCAGTCGACGTTGACCCTGACGGCAAACATGCAACCGCAACGTTCTACCTCGTCTGCTTTGTTTCGATGGCTCCTAGCGAGCAGTCTCCGCAGGGCGAAGCGGTTTTCATTGCGGGCAAGTACAAGGACAAGCTGGTCAAGGTTGACGGTAAGTGGTACTTCGAGGAAATCACCGGCGTCGTTCAGCAGTCTTCACCTTGGACCGACGGCTGGGTGAAGAACCCTTTTATCAAAGAAAGCTGGTGATTGATTGACCGAGTCAAGGCGAAAGCCATGTGACGCAGGGTAGTAGGCGCGGAACAGGCGCCGAGACCATGTCGACCCGCACTGTGGAGCGGTCGGCATATTCGACAGACGCAATAGAGGAAAAGTTATGAGCCCACTACTTGAAAGCTACACGATGGGTGGTATTGAGCTGGCAAACCGGGTGGTAATGGCGCCGATGACGCGTTGCCGGGCGAAAACAACAATCCCTGATGCGCAGACCGAACTGTACTACCGGCAGCGGGCCGGCGCTGGACTGGTTATCAGCGAAGGAACTCAAATTTCGGCAGAGGGTACGGGCTACCTTTATACACCTGGCATCTACACGACTGAGCAAATTCGTGGCTGGGCGCAGGTGACCAAGGCCGTTCACGAGGAGGGCGGAAAGATGTTCGCTCAACTCTGGCATGTTGGCCGGATGTCGCACATCAGCCTGCAGGAGGGACGTCCTCCCGTGTCGTCCGTAGCCGTCGCTGCGCAGAACAGCAACTGTTATGCGTATGACGTGAACGGTGAGCCCGGTCCCGTACCGGCGAGCCAGCCACGTGCTCTCGCAACCGAGGAGGTGGCGCGGATTACGGCCGACTTCGTTACGGCCGGCGAGCAAGCCATCAAGGCAGGATTTGATGGAATCGAGATTCACGGTGCAAACGGATACATCTTTGACCAATTCGCCAATGGCGCCTTGAACACGCGCACCGACCAATATGGCGGAAGCACGACGAATCGACTTCGGTTCACGCTTGAGACGGTGGATGCCCTCGCATCGAAGATTGGCAGTAGCCGGGTCGGCATCCGACTATCGCCGTTCGGAAGGCTGTACGACATGCAGCCTTTCGATGACGAGGAGAATACCTGGTTGACGCTCGCACGAGAACTGAGCACCCGCAACCTCGCGTACGTGCATCTTAGCGACCAAACGGCGTTCACAAGCCTAGGAATTAGCCGAGAGTTTCTGGGCAGCTTTCGCGAAGCATACACCGGCACTCTCATCTTGACCGGCGCCCTCGACCAGGACGCGGGTGAGGAACTGATTGAGCTTGGGTTGACGGACCTTGCAGGTTACGGGCGTCCTTTCGTGTCAAACCCGGACCTCGTCGAGCGTTTCCGCTACGGATGGCCGCTGAGTCCCATCGACATGCCGACTCTATATACGGGTGGTGAGAAGGGGTACGCAGATTACCCCTCCTACACGGAGCAAGTTGAATCTACGTCCGTCGAGTCGAATTGACGGCGCGAACATAGCGACCCTTCCGCGGCAGATTTCGAGAAAGACTGGACGCCGGGCGAGTAAGTCAGCGGTCGCTCCAGTTCATCTAGGAAGGGCAGGAGACAATTATGGAACGAAAGATTGCGTTGCAGGTGGACCACATAACGAAGGTCTTTCCTGGTGTAAAAGCGCTCGATGATGTGACCTTCGAAGTCGCCGTCGGTGAAGTGCACGGTCTCGTTGGCGAGAACGGTGCGGGCAAGTCGACCCTCATGGCGGTCGCGTCCGGCGCACTCGTGCCGGAGCAAGGTCGTGTTGTCATCAATGGCGTCGAAACCGTGGGTGACACGGAAAAGGCGCGTGCTCTCGGACTGGCCATCGTGCGTCAAGAGCCGGCACTCATGCCCGACCTGACGGTTGCAGAGAATCTCTATCTTGGAGTTTCCGAAGTCGAGCGACCCTCCTTAATGCGCGCCGCTTCATGGGCGCAGTGCCTGCTTGAACAGTGGAGCGATGATGTCGCCATCGACGCCTCCGAGCGAGTCGTTAGCCTCAATCCCGAGCAGCGATTCATCGTGGAAATCGTCAAAGCTTTGGCAACGAAGCCGAAGGTCCTCGTGCTGGACGAGCCGACTGAGCATTTGCTGGCCGAGGATGTCGAGCGACTCTTCCAGCGCATCCGAAAGGTCACGTCTGGTGGCTGCGCGGTCGTGTACATCTCGCACCGGATTCGAGAGGTGCAGCAAATCGCGGATAGATTGACGGTCCTTCGCGATGGGCAGGGCCAAGGAACCTACGACGCCTCGAACCTCACTGAACAACAGATTGTTGAACTCATCGTTGGAGGAGCGCTCGACCGCGAATTTCCGCCGAAGGCCGCTGCCGGACGGGTCAATATCGTGCTCGATGTTGCTGAGCTGAGGGGTCACGGGTTCTCCGATGTGTCTCTGCAAGTCAAGAAGGGAGAGATTGTCGGTTTGGCAGGAATTGACGGTAACGGTCAGCGGGAATTCATGCGCGCTCTTGCGGGACTCAACCGTTGCAAAGGCGATGTCACCGTCAATGGCAAGAGCGCCTCTCTGCGTCAATCGCAGGCAGCGACACGCAGCGACATTCGCTACCTTCCCGGCGACCGCCATCGCGAAGGTATCTTCGGCGACCTTTCGGTTCGCGAAAATTTCTCTGTCCGTAGCCTGTCCTTCGATACGGTGCGCGGCCTTGTTCGTCCAAAGAGCGAGAGACGTCGTGCGCAGGACGCTGTCACGAGTTTCGCTGTCAAAACTCCGACTATCGAAACACCAATCCGCTCGCTCTCGGGTGGCAATCAGCAAAAACTGGTTCTTGCTAGCGTGCTCGCGAGTAAGCCGAAGGTGCTACTCGTTGACGAACCCACTCAAGGCGTCGACATCGGCGCCCGGATGGAAATCTATAAGGTTCTTCGGCAGGCAGCAGCCGCAGGAACCGCCGTTATCGTGGTGTCGTCGGATGCACAGGAGGTTGCGGGGTTATGCGACCGAGTCTTGATTTTCTCGCGCGGTCACATCGTCAAGGAACTTCGCGCCGACGAAGTAAGCGAGAACAACATCACCTCCGCGGTCCTAACGGCAACAACAGAGCGCGAGCGCGGTTCAGCGAGCGTTTCACCGTTCTGGAAATGGGCGGCGGGCGACTGGGCACCTCTGGTCATGCTCGCACTTGTAATCTGTGCGCTGGGCCTATATGCGGCACAGGTCAACGACAGTTATCTTTCGGCGCGCAACCTCAGTGGGATGCTCGCATTGGTCGCCACGCTTGCCATCGTGTCATACGGGCAACAGGCCCTGATGCTAGTAGGCGGCATTGACCTTTCCGTCGGTCCGCTGATGGGCTTGATGGTCGTCATCCAGTCGTTCTTCCTGAACGACGGCGCGACCTTTGGTCATCAGTTCGCGGGCTGGGTGATTGTTTTCGCTGTCGCGCTGGCGGTCGGTGTTCTCAATTGGCTGCTTGTGGACCCGTTCCGCTTGCATCCGATGGTGGCGACGCTCGCGACCTACATGGCTCTTCAAGCGGTGTCGCTGCTGCTTCGACCCATTCCAGGCGGACTCATCTCTGACTCCGTCGTCGACGGCATCGGTCTTCAGCTTGGTTTCGTTCCGATTATGGCAATCGCCGCTGCAATCGTTGCCGTTGCGTTGGAATTCGGCCTCTTCCGAACGAAGCTTGGTTTGTCTTTCCGAGGTGTCGGTTCGCGGGCCGAAGCGGCGAGAATGGCGGGCGTGCGGCCGCACCTCACCTTGCTGAGCGCGTATGTCGGCTGTTCCTTGCTTGCTGGCGTCGCCGCTGTACCAATGATGGCGCAAGTCGGCTCTGGCGACCCGAGCGCGGGAGTCAACTACACGCTCGCAAGCGTCGCCGCCGTCGTGATTGGCGGTGCGAGCCTCTTTGGCGGACGAGGTTCCTTCGTGGGAGCTCTCCTTGGGGCGCTGCTCATCACGCAGGTGAACGTCGTGACCTCGTTCCTTGACCTCGGCGATTCCTGGCAATCGTATTTGCTCGGCGGGATGATTCTCGCGTCGGTGGCCCTTTATTCGAAGAGCAGAGAAATGGCGGTGGCGAAATGAGACAAGTACCGACACGAAATCAAGCGGAAGCAGTTCAGCGTCTCCCTCGCACGGCGAGCCCGCTGCCGAGCCCCCGGAAACTGCCGGCAGTAGGGGAGTTTTCCTGGATTTGGATTGGTCTGGTTCTTCTGTTCGCGATAAGCGCGCTTGTCGCTCCCGGAACCATGACCCGCGGGTCAATCCTTGCGATGCTTCCGTTCGCCGGCATCCTGGCGATTGTTGCGACGGGACAGACGCTGGTCATCCAACAGCGGGGCCTCGACATGTCGGCGGTGGGTATGGTTTCCCTCGCGGGCGTCCTGATGGCAAGAACGGGCTTCGGATTCGATTCGATGTTTCTTGCGGCGGTCTTTACAGTCGTTGTAGGTGCACTTGTCGGCATGGTTAACGGTGCACTTGTGTCGCGGGTAGCAATCACTCCGCTCGTCGCCACTCTCGCAGTGAACGCGTTGCTGATTGGTGTCGTGCGTTCGCTGACTGGGAACGTGCCTGTCAACGTTCCTCCAATCATGCAAACCATTTCGCACGCTCAGTACCTTGGACTCCCCGCGAACGTCCTGTTTGCGGTTGTCTTTGTGGTCGTGGCGTGGGTTATTACGCGAAAGACGTCGATTGGCAGGCGCTTTGTTGCAGTCGGGGTAAATCCGCGCGCAGCGGAAGCCGCGGGAGTCCGGGTCCTCAAGTATCAGATTGGCGCGTATGTCGCGTCTGCGATGTGCTTTTCGGCTGCCGGGATGCTACTTGCGGGTTTCATTGGAAGCGCTTCAGCGTCCTCGGGCAACGACTACCTCATGCCGGCAATCGCCGCCGTCGTCGTCGGAGGAACACCATTTACGGGCGGCAAGGGCAGCGTTGTCGCCAGTGCGGTTGCGGCGCTCTTCATGGCGCAACTTGGACAGATGGTGCTTGCACTTGGTGCTGGGACGTCTGTTCAGTTACTCGTCCAGGCTTGCGCGATTCTTCTTGCGACAACAGTTCGCTATCTGCCTTCCGCTCTGAAAACGCTTCGCAGCATGAAGCGGTAGCAGGGCAAGAGTGGATTTCCCCATATTGGCCAACGCCGATATGGGGTGCTTCAGCAACTCGTTGGTGTAGTTCAAGCACGTTGCATCGACCCCGTAAGAGGGCGGAACGCAATATCGGAGACTTTTTTCAAAACGGTAAGGATTACGAAATGATACGAAAAATCATGCTGGCGACTGCCTTTCTCGGCGCTGCCTGTGGCGCGAATGCTCAGAGCACGGTCACTCTTTACGGCCGTATCGCGTCGGGGCTCGACTTTGTGACGAACGTCGCGACGGCAGATGGCCAGTCGAAGAACAATTACCGTTTTGGCAGCAACCAATACGGCATCAGTTGGTGGGGACTGAAGGGCGACGAAGACTTAGGCGGCGGGTATCACGCGGTCTTCAATCTGGAGAGCATGTTTACGGCGGGCACTGGTTCGCTTCCGGATTCTAGTTTGTTCAACCGGTATGCCTACGTCGGCGTTGCCAACGAGAAGTACGGTTCGTTGTGGGCCGGGCGCGTCATGAGCCTCACTGACGAAACCGGTTACTACCTCGACCCGTTCGGCGAACAGGCTACCGGCATCGCGAACTTCGCAAAGGGGAGAGCGTGGGGCTCCCGCGCTAACACCCTGACCTACAACTCACCGAAGCTAGCAGGCTTCTCTTTCCGTGTGCAGAACGGCTTTGGGAATGAAGCCGGTAACTTCAGGGGTGCCCGTCAATTTAGCGTCAGCGCCAACTATTCGCTCAACGGATTCAACGGGTACGGCGTCTATGAAGAGATTCGCGACGCGAATGGCAAGTTTTCGAGCCTCTACAGCGCCTCGCGAGAGTACATGATAGGTGCCACTTACCAGCTGAGCGCACTGAAGTTCTACACCGGTTACCAGCAGCTGGTCTCCTCAGGGCAAGACACGGTCACAGATGCGACGAACCCATTCGGAGCGACCCGAAATCAGCAGGAGTGGTTCGGTGCCACATACCAAGTTAATGCGGCGCTCGCTTTCCAAGCCGCCTGGTTCCACGGAAACGTCAATCACGGTGGTGGCGGGGGCAATTTGGGGGTGATTGGAACGACTTATAACTTGTCCAAGCGGACCTTCGTCTATGCAACTTTCGGGGCGATGTTCAATGGCGGTAACGCCAACTTTCCGGTCGAGACTGCCGATTCGCTGCCGCTGCCAGGTCATCACCAGCAGGGCGGTTACTTCGGCATGATGCACTACTTTTAAAATAGCCCGCAGTTGATGGTCAGGGTTAACCCGATATTCAAGATGGCGACTTCTACTCCGTGGGCTCAACGGCCGCGGAGTAGTAAAAACCCGCATTATATATATGCGAAGTTGTGCGTTAATATTTAATCAAGAAGCGCGAACTGACCTCGGTGCGGTTGCCTTCCAAACATGACGGAGGCCGGACCCAACCGGCAACGCCCTTCATCCGGGCGGCTCCGTTTGGAAAATCACTGGACTGGAGTCCCTGATGACAATCCCGACCTCGGCTCGAACGGTTTCCGCCTCGACGAGCCCCTCAGCGATAGACTCGGCAGATGACCGGCTTTTCCGCAAGGTGAGCCTGCGTATCATCCCATTCCTGTTCCTTTGCTACGTCGTAGCGATTCTGGACCGGAACAACATCGGTTTCGCGCAACTGCAGATGAAGCACGACCTGTCGTTGACAGACGCGATGTACAGCTTGGGCGCCGTGTTTTTCTTCTGCGGCTATGTCTTGTTTGAGGTCCCGAGCAACATGCTTTTGCATCGATTCGGAGCGAGGAAGACTTTCGCGCGAATCATGTTGCTGTGGGGTGGCGTGTCTGTCCTCATGGTTTTTGTTTCGAGCACGGCTCAGTTCTACATCCTGCGATTCCTGTTGGGTGTGTTCGAAGCGGGCTTCTTCCCTGGCATTGTCTTCTACCTCACCTTCTGGTTCCCGGCACGTCGTCGTGCAGGTGCCCTGTCAGTTTTCTATGCCGGTGTGGCCGTTGCGGGTGTGCTCGGCGGCCTCGTCTCGGGTTGGATTATGCGGGGAATGGACGGTGCTCTCGGCGTTCACGGCTGGCAATGGATGCTCGCGATTGAAGGCGCGCCGGCCGTCATCCTCGGCGTCGTCGCATTCTGCTATCTCAAGGACAATCCGGCTGCCGCTTCCTGGCTTTCGGCCGGCGAGAAGCGCCGTCTGGAGGACACGCTCGTAGCAGATGGCAAACCAAGCGAACACAGCCACTCTTTGTTGGCTGCCTTGGGCAACCCGTACGTCTATGTGTTCGCTTTTGTGTACTTCTGCCTGACCTCCGCCATTCTGCTGTTGCTGTTCTGGATGCCCACGATGATTAAGGATTTCGGGGTTCAGGACATCGTGCAAATCAGTTTGTACTCGGCTATCCCGAACGCTATCGGAGCGGTGGGCGTTATTATCATCGCGCGCAATTCGGACCGCCGCAATGAGCGAAAGTGGCATTTCGTTCTGTGTGCCATCGGCGCTGCAATCGCGTTCACGCTTCTCACGACGCACAACCTGTCGTTCAGCGTCTCGATGGGCCTTCTGACGGCTGCCGCAGTTCTGGTGTACGCGGCACACCCCATCTTCTGGTCGGTACCCGCTACGTTCTTCCGGGGCCCTAACGCGGCGACGAGTATTGCCCTGGTGAGCAGCATCGGCGTCTCGAGCGGAACGATTACGCCGTATCTCATTGGACTGATTAAGACTTACACGGGCAGCATGAGCAACGCGTTCTACTTCATCGCCGTGCTGTTAGTGTTTGCCTGCGCAGCCATGGCGTATGCGTTGCGGTTCGAGGGTAAGCAGCGCGCTGCAGCTCATTGATAGCAAGGAATCGATACGAAACGGGCGCCCACTTATGGTCGCCCGTTTTCGTCTGCGGTGCATCGCGTAACGCTATCGCTGCGTTACTCGCTGCGTGGATTGCCCTGGTTCTGTTGCGATTTGATTTTTCGCTCGGCTGCTTGAATGTTGTCGGGATAATGGACCCAGTCTTGCGGCGAATATCCGACACGATGTAGTGCTTCCAATTCCGCCTTGACTTCGCTTCTCGTGAGCGGTTTGGCCGGCTCCGCGGCGAAAGTAGCAAATGTGACTACAGTGGCTGTAAGAGCGGCAGCAAGTTTGAGCACTTTCATCAATAACTCCGTGAGAACAGTGCGCAAACTATAAAACGTCGTGAAGTCAGTATAAACCCTTATGCGACGAAATCACTGTTTGAGAGTCGTGAACAATCCCCTTCGCGGTGAGCCGACGAGCCGGCCCGCCGCTACAAGGTGCCTTATTTGATTACGAGCCGGTTAATTAGATACGCGGCAGCTCGCGTGGTCGTTTCCGACAGCGTACGAGGAAAAGCGCCGGTTGGTTCAAATGCCGTATGAGCTCGTGCGACGTCCTCGAACCAGAGTGAGACGAGCACCGTGGGCGGAACGGGCTCGGACCAGAGGCGCTCGCGCTTGGAGGTGCGGACGGTCCAGTTGAACGAGACTATGGCGTCCGATTTGCTATCGCGATTCGCTGACGTGATGGCATTCTCGAAGCTGGCCCGGGGCTGGTCGCCTGCCAAAGCAGCAGCCACTATGACCTTGACCCCACTTGGCTCCTGTTCCAAGTCGTGCTCAACAACGCACAGGCTCCATCCACGGAGGAAGTTCGGCTCGTCTTCAGGAATGTAGCGACTGCCTACCGGCGACGCCTGAGCAACGCTCATCAGGTCATCGCTTTCGAAGCAAAGCTCGACCACACCGTCAACGTTGAAGCATCCGGCGTCATCGGACTTCGACCACAGCGTCTTGTCGACCCGGTTTTGGGCGTAATTTGTGATTCCCTTCATGCAAAGGGCCAGCTGAGCATGACACCCAGACCAGTAGGCTCTGAAATCGCTTGTCGACGTCCCCTCTTTGCGTGACAGCAAAGTCATACGTTTAATCATCGCTCCTCCTGTAAAGCGGCTATGGGCTCCCGAAAGGGCGACAACGTGGGGCAGACAAGACATTTTGACTGTCGAAGCGCGTGAATTTCTCTGCTCTTCGCACTGCAAATCCTACGCTTGGGTCGTCACTTCTAGGGATTGTACCTACGCAAATAGATACGCGTATGTTTAATTATAGCGTATGATTTCCGTCATGGCCCAACTGATTTGGGATGACTTCGACGAGGCGCCATGAAGGGCTGCCTCGCTTTGGGAGACGGATGATGAAGCAGGAAACCGAATACAGCTGTGACGTGCTCGTGGTGGGCTCTGGATGCTCCGGAATGTCGGCCGCGATTACTGTCGCCTCGAGCGGACTAAAAGTGCTTGTTATCGAGAAGGAGCCTAAGTTCGGGGGCTCTACCGCGCGCTCAGGCGGGTGGCTGTGGATTCCAAATACCGCGCTTGCGAAGGTGCAGGGCATCCATGAGCCTGAGGGCGCAGCGCGTACGTATTTACAGCATGAAGCAGGCTCCAGCTTCGACGGCCCGCGGGTCGATGCATTTATCAAGAACGGACCGGAAGCTGTTGATTTCTTCACGTCGAAGACTGCTGTTCGATTTGATATGCCGCTCGTGTTCCCGGACTATCACGCTGAAGCGCCCGGCGGAACTCAGGGCGGACGCTCGATGGTGACGCGGCCGTTCGACGGCCGCGAGCTTGGCGCTGCGATAAAAGACCTGGCGCCGGCGCTTCCCGAATTGACGGTGTTCGGGATGATGCTGGGCTCCGGGAAGGAAATCGTTCACTTCATGCGAGTGACCAAGTCCATTAAGTCAGCGTGGTATGTCACGAAGCGGCTCTCGCGGCATTTCGCTGACGTCATGAAACACGGTCGAGGCATGACCTTGACCAACGGTAATGCCCTCGCTGGTCGACTCGCGAAGTCGCTCATGGACTTAAACGTTCCTTTGTGGCTCAACACGAAGGCACTCAGTCTCATCAACGAAAACGGCCGGGTGACGGGCGCGCTGCTGGACCGGGAGGGCTCGAAGGTGCGTATTGTTGCCCGCCGTGCAGTGGTCCTGGCAAGTGGCGGCTTCCCTTACGACCTTGAACGTCGTAAGAAGCTTTTCCCGCATGCGCCGACGGGTAACGAGCACTTCTCGCCTTCGCCCACCGGCAACACCGGCGACGGCTTGCGGATGGCCGAGGCCGTCGGCGGACAGGTAGCGGACACGCTGCCTAACGCCGCAGCATGGGTACCCGTTTCAACTTTGACGCGCAAAGATGGTTCGACCGGCATCATGCCGCACTTCATCGACCGTGCTAAGCCGGGCGTAATCTCGGTACTGCGTGACGGTCGCCGGTTCACGAATGAAGGCAACTCCTACCACGATTTCGTTCAAGCGCTCGTTAAGGCCTCGCCGAAGGGCGAGGAGATTACGGCTCATCTCATCTGTGACCACAAGACGCTTCGGACTTACGGCTTGGGAAGTGCAGCACCCTTCCCGATGCCCATCGGTCGTTACCTGAAAATCGGCTATCTGACTCGTGCTGCATCCATCGAGCAGCTGGCGGAAAAAATCGGCGTTAATGCGTTGAACCTGAGAGAAACCGTTCGAGGTTACAACTCTGAAGCTCGACTCGGCCGCGACCCGGTTTTCGGGAAGGGCAGCAAGGCTTACAACCGGTATCAAGGAGACGCACTTCATTCTCCGAATCCTTGTGTCGCTCCCATCGAAAAGGGACCGTTCTACGCACTGAAAATTCGCATCGGCGATATCGGCACATTCGCGGGCCTCAAGACGGACGACTCTTGCCATGTGCTCGACGAGAAAGGTGCACCAATCCAGGGGCTGTACGCTGTGGGGAACGATGCGTGCAGCATCATGGGCGGCAACTATCCCGGCGCCGGCATCACATTGGGACCAGCGTTGACGTTTGGGTACATCGCGGGCAAAGCCATCTCGACCGCCGAAACGAAAAACGATGAGGAAATCGTCGCCGCTTCGCCAGCAAAGTTTGCGGTGGTTTCGCAGTAAGCGTCGGACACAAGCTTTCTCCAAGGTGGGTATTTGCCGCGGCGCCGTCGTACGCTCCGCGGCTTTTTTACGGACGCAATCCGAGGAAGTTGTCACATGGTGAAGGTGCAGCGTGGTATCCATGCCATGGAAGTTGGCGGAGAGCTACTCAAGCAGTTGGCCGACGCAGGACAACCTCTCTCGATGGCAGCGCTAAGCGCGGCGTCCGATTTGCCTTTGAATCAGGTGTTCACGTACATGGTAAGTCTGGTACGAACCGGGCTAGCCAGAAGGGACCCCATGACTCACCGCTATGAGCCCGGGCCGCTGGCGCTGAAGCTTGGTTTGCACGGGCTAGCTCAGTTCTCACCGCTTCGCGAAACGTTTCGGCGAGCAAATGAATTGGCGAAGGCCGCCCACCACGGTGCGTTCATTGCAATCTGGACGGACCAAGGGCCGACGGTTATTCGCTATCAGTGTCCCGACTCGTACATGCATACGGGCTTGCACGTTGGTGCGGTCATGTCCGTGGCGCATAGCAGCACCGGGCGCTTGTTCGCAGCGTTACTCCCCCGGGAGCATGTGCAAGGCCTGTTGGACCGCGATGCTGCGAAGCGCGACGGGATTGCAAGCCTAGGCGAGGACGAGCACCTTGAGTACGTGCTGAACGATGTTCGTGAACGGCGCCTTTCCCGAACAATGGGCCTGCCGATTCCGGGCATCGACAGCATGAGTGCGCCAATATTCGGACCGGCAGGCAACGTCGTCTTAGCGGTAACCGTTTTTGGCCCGACCAATACAATAGACATCTCCCGGAACGGCGAGACTGCGCGCAGTCTGTTGTCACTAACCGAAGAATTGTCGGAGGCTAAGGCATTGAACGACGCCGGTGTCGCCTGAACGGATACCGGAAGTGTTCCGTCGGGGCGTGTTATCAAGTTATCGCGACCCCGGCCGATATGACTCGCTACTGACATGGCCTCCTCAAGCAACGTATTCTGGCGCACGGAGGCGAGCATGACTTCCAACGAACACCTACATTCTCCCTTGCTGGCGCCTGACACTGGCCGCAGATTCGCGGCCATGCGGCCGTGTAAGTGAGACCGCTGGCGAGCCAGTTCGTCGCCGGCGCGGCAGCTTCGGCCGCCGCTATTAGGAAGCGACCTTACAAATATTTGAGGATGGAGGACGGAGTGAGAACGAAAAGGACAGTTGCCGTATTGATTGCTTCACTCTTCGCCGCAGCGTCAATGGGGGCCTACGCGCAGGGCGGTTCAGGTAGTGCCTCTACAGTGCAAGGCAAGACCGCCACGAACAAAGCGGCGGACCGTGCTTTGCAAAAGCGAGTGAGAGCCGCTCTCGCCAAGGACAAGAATGTCACGGTGTCGAATATCACAGTGAGGGCGCGTGGAGGCGATGTCACGCTCCAAGGGAGCGTTCCTGCGCAGGACGAGTTGGAGCGAGCTGCAGAAGTCGCCAAGGGCGTACCGGGTGTGAATTCGGTTAATAATGCCCTGACAATTCGAACTCCCGGCCAGTAGCAGCACGAGTGTCTTGCAGAGCCACGCTTTGAGGAAGGGGCCGGTAGGGGCCCCTCAAAGGCACTTAAATCGCCAAGAAGCCGCCGTCGACGGCCAAGGTCACGCCCGTCACATATTTCGACATGTCGGACGCCAGGAAGACTGTCGGTCCGACCAAGTCTTCGGTCTGCCCAACCCGTCCCATCGGAATACGGGACATGAATGCGTCAAGGCGCTTGGGGTCCTCCCGGGTTGCAGCGGTCATGGGAGTCTCGATGACCCCCGGGGCGAGCGCGTTCACCCGAACACCTTGCGGCGCGAGCTCAGCTGCAAGCGACTGAGTGAACATCTTGATGGCGCCCTTGGACGGAGAGTAGCCGAGGCTCCCGCCCTGTCCTGCATAGGCGGCAATCGACGCAATGTTGATGATTACGCCCTTGCTCGTCTTGATTGCCGGCAAAAGCGCGTGAGTGACGTTGAACGTACCTTGCACGTTCACATCCATCACCTTCTTCCAATTTTTAGCCGCGCTTGGACTGGTGGAATTCTCGCGGATGATGATTCCAGCGTTGTTGACCAGCAGGCTCACGTCACCAATCTCCTCCTGGACGCGCGCTGCAAGGGCGTAAGCGGCTTCCGCATCGGTAACGTCAAGCGCATAAGCCCACGCCTTGCGGCCCTCTTCACGAATCAGCGAAGCCGTCTCCTCCACGTGCGCCAGGTTGATATCGCTGACGACGACGTCTGCGCCTGCTTTTGCCAGACCTACCGCCAGCGCACGTCCGTTTCCTTGGCCTGCGCCGGTAATGAACGCCAGTCGACCTTCAAGAAGCGGCGGAACGATTGAACGGTTGAGCGACATACCTTCTCCTTAGACGTTTGAGCGTGTTAGCGGGCGAGCCCGCAGTAGATTGGTGCGAGTATTACACATAAACATATTAAATCGCATAGGTGTAATCACTCGGGCCGCTCGTCCCTGAACGGTTTGGGCTGACAAGCTCGATGCAGCCCCCGATGTTGGCCCGCGCGCTTCCCTGCCAAGACGTACGTCTCACCGTCTCAAGGGGCCCGCTCGACCGTTCAAGCGCTGCGAGCAGGGACTCGCGCTAGGGATTTGCACCGATGCAAAACAACTAGCAAATATCTAATTTCATGGCGTAGTATTCGCTCAACGGGTTGCCGCTGAGCGCGAGCCGGATGTTTGGCACGAAACGGATTTGACCTCCTTGTGCAGTGGCATGTTGAGCGACGGCCGCTTTCGGTTCCAACACAATCAGAGACGAAATTCTGCTGGTCTGTACTCCTATAAATTCGGTCACGTGGCCTCATGCAGCGGTAGGAAACAGAACAAGCGAACTTGAGTCCATACCAACAAAGCAGCATCCAGATTTATCTCAGGAGACTTTGATGTTGACGAAAGGAGTGTCGAAGCACGCGTTGACGGCAGCGGCCGCAATCTTGGCTGCGCCTGCATTCGCGCAATCGACTGTCACGTTGTATGGGATAGTCGACACATCGATTACCTATCAAAACAGTCAGACGACTCTCGGGTCGACAACGCCAGGAAGGTCAAACATCCGCATGCAGTCCGGTGTGTGGAACGGCTCACGCTGGGGCCTTCGTGGTACCGAGGACCTCGGCGGAGGAACACAGGCTCTCTTCGTTCTGGAGTCGGGTTTCAATCTCGCCACCGGCGGGCAGCAATTCACCAATGCTATGTTCGGGCGGCAGTCACGCATCGAGGTGTCGAACAAGTCGTATGGCGCGCTGTCCCTCGGCCGCCAATACAGTGCCTACTACACGATGCTTGCACCATGGGTTCCGGCTTATTACCAGACGGGGTATGGCTCGCATCCAGGCGACCTTGACGGACTGGACACATACTATCGCGCCAACAACGCGATTGTGTATACGACGCCCGTCTTCTACGGTTTTACGGCGAGCGGTGAATTCGCACCGGCAGGCATCCCGGGAAGTTTGAATCAAGGGTCGACGTGGAGCGCAGGCCTTCAGTACAAGGGCGGTTCCTTCGGCCTTGCCGCAGCCTTTTGGCGCATCAATAACTCCACCCCTGGGGGCGGCCCATACGGAGCCGAGTCGGCTGTGAATTCCTCAGGACAGCAAGGCGTGTCGGCCATCACGAATGGCTACAGCCAAGCTCAAGCGCAACAGCGCTTCGCCGTTGACGGCGGGTATTTCTTCAATGAAGCATGGGACATTTCGTTCGCGTACTCGAACGTGCAGTACATCCCCGGAATCAATTCGAAGTTCACTGATACGGCGGTTTGGAATACAGCAGGAGGCGTGCTCCATTACAAGCCGTCGCCTGCAGTCGACCTTGGGCTTGGGTACAGCTATACCTGGGCCTCGAAGGCGAACAACATCTCGGACCCGGCGAAATATCACCAGGTCATTCTGTCCCAGTACTACGCTCTATCTAAGCGCACGGGCCTTTACGCACTGGAGGGGTATCAGCGAGCCTCTGGCAAGACGCTCGGCAACCCGGGTACTGGCGCCATCATCAATGCCACGCCCGCGATTGGCGACAGTTTCCAAACTACACCCGGTGCGAGCGCCTCGATGCTTGCAGTGAGCTTGGGCATCGTCAGCAAGTTCTGAACTAGCGCGCCTACAAGGGGGCCGAGCGGTTCCCCTGTAATTCAGGGTATCAGGCTGGAGACATCATGAGAGCAATTCGTATCATCGCTGCGGGGCTCGCATTTTTTTGCCTCAGTGCGGCGGCTTCGTCGGCATCAGCGCAGGACATCAAAATTGGTTTCAACGGTGACCTGTCTGCGTCACCCTCGGCGCAGAGTGGTCAGGCAGCTGTGCTTGGAATGCAGGCTGCGGTCGATGACATCAATGCAAGCGGCGGAGTGCTCGGAAGGAAGTTCGTACTCGTGCTGCGGGATGACCTCTCGCAGCCGCCGAAGTCGATTCAGAACATGTCAGACCTCATCGATAACGAAGGGGTTGTCGCAGTGTTCGGTCCGACAAACTCGGGCAATGCGATGGCGTGGAAGCATATCGTCAACCAGAAGAAGATTCCGGTTCTCGATAACGTGTCGTCCGGCACGGACATCACGGCACCTATGCCGGGCATGGATAACTACATGTTCCGTGTATCGATGGTCGACCGCGAGCAAATCTCCGCGTTGATGGCATATGTGAAAAAGAGTGCGGGTGCGTCTCCGAAGGTCGGCTTTATGGCGGAGACCACCGGGTACGGCCAAGGCGGCCTTCGCGACATGAAGGCCATCGCCGAGATGCAAGGCGTGAAGCCAGTCGGCATTGAGCAGTTCGGTGTTGGCGATACCGATATGACTTCACAGCTCAACAAGCTGAAGGCGGCTGGAGTCGACACCGTGCTTATCTGGGCTCAGGGAACACCAATCGCCCAGGTAATGCGAAGCATGGAGAAAATCAACTACTATCCGCGAACGCTCAGTTCGTGGGCCGCTGACAACATCACTTTCTATGATGCGGCAGGTAACGCTTTGGCCGAGAAGCCGCTCTTCCTTCGAACGGTCAGCGAGAACCGCACGCCTGCGCAAGACAAGTTGTTTGCCCGCATCGGCTCGCAGTTGAAGGCGCCAAGCTCGTTCTCTTTTGCGCTTCACGGGTACGACTCGGTGCTGATTTTGGCACAAGCAATCAAGCAGGCGAACAGCACTGATGGTTCCGACATCCGAGTCGCGCTCGAAAACTTGAAAACGCCGGTTCAAGGGTTACTGAAAACTTACGTCAAACCGTACAGTAAGTTGAATCATGAGGCGCTCGTTGCGAAGGACTTGGTCTGGGTGCATTGGAAGGACGGAAAGCTGGTACCTCATTCTGATGCGGTGGTCTCTTCTTTGACCGCAGCAGATTTCAGGAACCAGAAGCCGGCCGAGCCGAGCGCGCTCAATCTGGCGCCCGCGACCTCTGGCGGCGACACGACGGGCGCATTCCTGCAAGCGCTCATCAGTGGCCTCGCCATCGGCGGAGCATATGCG
The DNA here is from genome assembly GCF_009938265.1 of Burkholderia sp. THE68. Classification (NCBI taxonomy): domain Bacteria; kingdom Pseudomonadati; phylum Pseudomonadota; class Betaproteobacteria; order Burkholderiales; family Burkholderiaceae; genus Burkholderia; species Burkholderia sp. THE68. The sequence goes on along the minus strand of NZ_AP022319.1, from coordinate 642,142 downwards.
CTTGTGGCGCTGGGCTTCAGCATCACGTTCACGACGACCAAGACGCTCAACTTCTCGCACGGGGAGTTTGTGTCGTCCGGCGCGTTCATCGGTATGAGCGCCATGCTTCTTTTGCTAGGTAAGCCGATAACATCCACCAGCTTCGGCGGGGCAGTTCCAGGGGTCACTGCGCAACTCTTGGCGCTGGTTGCTGCTTTGGTGGTGATGGGTGCACTTGGGTGGCTCCTTTACGTCCTTGGTGTGCGACCGTTCGCACGAAAGCCTGGAATGGCGTGGGTGATGAGCACCCTTGGGTTTGGCGTTGTTCTCGACAGTATCGGCCTTGCCATCTGGGGTCCGAAACCTGTCGTCGTTCCGTCTCCGTTGGGCGATTCGGTCGTCCAAATCTTCGGTGTGGGCATGCGGCCGCAAGAACTTTTGCTTCTCGCTGTGGCGGTCGTTGTCATGTTCGTCTTCGACATAGTCATGCGCAAGACGATGGTCGGAAAGATGATGCGGGCGGTTGCTGCAAATGGAAGCGTGGCCAGTCTGATGGGCATCAACACGAATGCCGTGATGATTGGCGCGTTCGTTGTCAGTTCAGCTCTGGCAGGTCTCTCTGGATTCTTGATTGCTCCAATCGCTCAAGCCTCCTTGTTCATGGGCCTCACCATTGGACTCAAAGGCTTCTCGGGCGCAATGATTGGCGGCTTGAATAATCCTCGAGGATGCGTCATTGGCGGGTTTGTCCTTGGCGTGCTTGAGTCCATGGTCAATCTCTGGCAGGCGCAATGGCGCGAGATTGCTGTCTTCGCTGTCGTCATCTTGGTCTTGGCATTCAGGCCGACCGGTCTCTTTGGAAGCAAGCTGGTGGAGAAGGTATGAAACAGCTCTCTCATGTCATTTCAGTTTGCGCTATCTCGGCCGTTCTCATCGCCGGGGCGCTTATGGTCGGCAACGACTACTATCTGCACATCGCTTTCATGATGTGCGTCTACTACCTGTGCGGCGCGGGAATGAATGTGCTCGTGGGCTTTGCGGGTCAGAAGTCTCTCGGGCAGGCAGGGCTGTTTGGGGCGGGTGCATATGCCGCGGCCCTTCTCACATCGCAACGGCGATAAACCCCTGGCTCGCGATGGCGGCTGCTACGGTCATCGCAGGCATCTTTGGTGTTCTCATCGCGTTGCCGTCGCTTCGAGTGAAGGGGCCCTATCTGGCAATGGTCACTCTCGCTTTCGGGATTGTGGTCGAGCGTTTGGTGAGCGATTGGAGCGAAGTATTTGGAGGAGCGCAGGGCATTTACGGCATTCGAAGCCCGCAGTGGGACGGCCAGCCGCTGTCGCTGGCTCAGTGGGTGTGCGTCGGCGTTGTCTTTTGCGCTCTGACGCATCTCTTGTTGCGCAACCTTCTTAGTGGACGATTTGGACGAGCATTCCTTTCGCTTCAGGCCGACGAGATTGCGTCTTCTTCCGTGGGTGTTCGTGTCTATCGAGCGAAAGTCATCGCCTTTGTCGTCGCTGCCATTACTTGTGGTTTGGCCGGCGCGATGGTCGCCCAGCAGAACCAGTACATCAACTCTGACTTCGTTTCGTTTCAACTCTCGATATTCATTCTGCTACTGGTGCTCTTCGGCGGAGCAGGTACGAAACTCGGCCCAGTAGTCGGTGCGGTGACCCTTACGCTGCTGGACGCCTTGCTTGCTCGCTGGCCCTCCGTCCAACACGTCCTGTACGGTTTGTTGTTGCTGTTTGCTCTGTATGCAATGCCGAACGGAGTAGTGGGAACAATCTACAGTCATCTGTTCCGTGGCAAAGCCGATGTTGATAGTCTGAGGGCCGTGCGAGCAAGCGCACAGGTGACGCCGTTCATGCGCAGTGGGCGTTCGGGAACGGGTGACCTTCTCACGGTCGCGAAGGTCTGCAAGTCGTACGGTGGCGTGAAGCCCGCTCAGGATGTTTCGTTCTCGCTCAAACGAGGTCACATTCACGCGCTCATCGGCCCCAACGGGGCGGGCAAGAGCACGATGATTAACATGGTCACGGGCATCGTTAAGCCAGACACTGGCTCCATTCAGTTCAATGGGAAAGACATCACAGGCAGCCCCGTCCATGCAATTTGTTGGGCAGGCATGGGGCGTACTTTTCAGAACTTGCGACTGTTTGCCGACCTTTCGGTCCTCGACAACGTGATGCTCGGGCGCCACAGCCGGATGAAAAATGGCATTTTTCAATCGCTTGTGTCGCTACCTGGTGCGCGTCGCGAGGAGGAGATTACTCGACAACGCGCCTTGGAATTGTTGGAGTTGGTCGAACTTGGGGAACTGGCAAATCGCCCGGCCGGAAGCCTCTCGTACGGACTGCAGCGCCGCGTTGAACTTGCTCGCGCCCTCGCTACTGAGCCTCAGCTGCTTCTGCTCGACGAGCCGGCTGCGGGCCTGAACCCGCAGGAGACCGCCGAGCTCGGTCAGTTGCTGCTGCGCATCGGAAAGTACGGCGTCACGATTCTGATGGTCGAGCATCACATGGACTTGGTTATGTCGATATCCGACCATGTCATCGTGCTCGACTACGGCGTGAAGATTGCCGAAGGCAAGCCTGCAGAAGTTCAGGCGAACCCGCGAGTTGTCGAGGCGTATCTCGGCGTCGACGAAGCTGCTGCCGCGTGAGGGGATGACATGCTGAAATTAGATTCTGTGAAAGTGTCCTACGGCGCCATCCACGCAGTGAAAGGCGTCAGTCTTGAAGTGCGCGAGGGTGAAGTTGTCACCATCATCGGCGCCAACGGCGCAGGAAAGAGCAGCTTGCTAAAGAGCATCGCTGGACTTCAGTCAGTTTCGGCAGGGCGGGTGACTGTTGGCGGACGAGATTGCACGCAGCTCCCTCCTCATCTGCGACTGGGACTCGGCATTGCGCTGTCGCCCGAGGGCCGAGGGGTCTTTCCGGACCAGACTGTCCGCGAGAACCTTCTTCTCGGCGCTTATTCGCGCAAGCAGTCAAAGGCCGAAACCGAAGCAGCAATTGAGCGCGAGTTTGAACGATTTCCGCGATTGCGCGAGCGCCAGAACCAACTGTCCGGAACTCTCTCGGGAGGTGAGCAGCAGATGCTAGCAATCTCGCGCGCATTGATGAGTAAGCCGCGATTGCTCCTTCTCGACGAGCCTTCGCTCGGTCTTGCGCCACTCGTTATACGAGACATCTTCGACGCAATTCGCAGCCTCCGGAACGAGGGCATCACGATTTTGCTGGTTGAGCAGATGGCGAAACAGGCCCTTGGCGTGGCAGACCGCGCCTACGTGCTAGAGGTGGGGAGCATCACCCTTGAGGGTTCCGGGCGCGAATTGTTGAACGACCCGAAAGTGAAGGCGGCCTATTTGGGCACGCATTGATTCGTGCCGCAAATGAGGCGCGCGGCGTTTTTCGATATCAAGGAGATTGAATGAGCAAGGTCAGGATGGGACTGCTGTACAAAAAGCCTGATTGGTCGACCGAAGACTTCCGAGCCCATTGGCTGAATCATCACGGGTCGTTGGTTAGAAACGCTCCTGGTCTTAGCCAGTACTGGCAGAACCACGTTACGGACCGCGCCCAGCGCGGGATTGAATTTGCGCGTGGGCCGTACGAGTTCGATGGATTTTCTCAACTTTGGGTTGCCGACCCAGAAGCACCGTTCGGACGCGACGACCTGCCGGCCAGAGTCTTGGCCGATGAGAACCACTTCATGGGCGGTCTTCACATCGTCTCTGTCCAACAGACGACCGTCGTCGACGTTCCTGCAGACGAGGTTCGCCGGAAGCTCAAGAAGCGGATGTCGCTAATTCGGCGCCGCCAAGGAACGTCGGAGCAGGACTTCCTGAACGAATGGAAGGTACACGCGGACTATGTAAAAACGATGCCGGGCGTACTGGGCTATCGACAAAATGCGGTTGTCGAGCGCGAGGTAACGAAGGGTATCCCTAGTGGGTACGAAGAATTGCCAATCGATGGCATCGTCGAGTTCTGGTTCGAAAGCACGGACTCGTTGCAGACCGCCTTCGAGTCAGAGGCTGGGCTTAAGACGATGGCGCATGCGAAGACATTTCTGTCGGAAATCACGACCTTTCTCGTTGCAGAGCACAGGATTGTCTGAACGGAGGCGAAGGGCCCGATTGGTTCCGGGCCCTTTCAATCACAGCGCTTACTGATACCTCATTCAACCATCGATGATTCTTCGTAACGTGGGTAATCCGTGTAGCCGCGGGAGCCGCCACCATACATGGTCGAACGGTCGACAGGCGCGAGAGGAGCGTTGTCGCGGAGTCGTTCCACAAGGTCGGGATTTGAGATGTATGGACGTCCGAACCCGATAAGGTCAACGATTCCGGATTTCAGGGCTTGCTCCGCCTCTGCCTTTTGGAACCCACCGGCGAGAATCAGCGTGCCTCTATATGCGGCTCGGAATTTCTTCAAGAAATCGCGGTCGATTGCGGTTTGACCGAGTGTCAACTGGTCGCTCAGATGAACATACGCCAGGTTTCGAGCAGAGAGTTCTCGTGCGACTGTGAGCCAGGTGTCCTCTTCGTCAGAGTACGGCTTCATGTCATGAAGTCTTCCGAAAGGGGAGATTCGGATGGCGGTCTTACTTGCGCCAATAGCCTCACTGACCGCGTCGACCGTCTCAAGGAGGAACTTCATTCGATTCTCGAGGGTCCCGCCGTATTCGTCTTTGCGGCTGTTAAGTCCGTCGTTTAGAAACTGCTCGAATAGATATCCATTCGCTCCATGCAGCTCAACGCCGTCGAAGCCAGCGGCCATCGCATTTCGCGCTGCTTCCACGAAGTCGCGGGTAACTCGTTGAATCTCGTCCGCTGCGAGCGCGCGCGGATGACTGACCGGTACCTTATCCGGGTTTCCGGACGCGTTGTAGCCGAAGGCTGTGGCGTCCGCCGCGACAACGTCGACTGATGAGACGGGACTATTGCCATCTGGCTGCAACGTTACGTGGGAGATTCGGCCGACGTGCCAAATCTGAATGAAGATTCGACCGCCTTGCTGATGGACAGCTTCGGTGACTCGCTTCCACCCGGCAACTTGTTCGAGCGTGTGGATTCCAGGCGTGAACAGATAGCCGCGTCCTTCAACAGAAATCTGTGACCCCTCGGTAATGATGAGGCCCGCGCTTGCGCGCTGCTGATAGTAGAGAGCCGTCTGCTCGTCCGCAACTGTGTCGGGCGCTCGTGACCGGGTCATAGGCGCCATAACGACACGGTTGGGCAATGGTAGGCCGGATAAGTCATAGCATTCGAAAAGTTTGCTCATCGTTTTTTGCTGTCCGTGGTTGGTTGCTACCCGATTTCGTATCAGGCGCTGCAGGGTAAGAGTGGGCGGCTCTGCGCGTAGGTGCAGAACTGGGCGACGGTCAGTGGGACGGGAAGTGCGGGAGGACCTCGGAAGCCAGTTCGTCCATTAGCTCCGCATACGGCCGCCGACTGACTTTCGGGTTTAGCGCGATGTGGTTCACGCCCGCCGCCTGCGCGTCCTGCACGAAATTCGCAAGGCTTTTGCTTCCTGAGCGGAAGCCACCTCGGGTGCGAATCAGTGGCTCGTTGCGGTCATCGACCAGGTCGAGAAAGCCGCCGATGCCGAGTGGTTTGAACTTTTCGGGCCCACACGATTCATTGACCTGCGAGTGCCACTGCCTTGCGAAGGACGGCAACTGCTCTGGCACAGGAGACGAGCCAATGAAGCCGTCCATATGTTTTGCAATCCAGGAGAGGTCCTGTTGGGCGTGACCGACTGCAATGGCGGGTGTACTTCCAAACGGAGGCTTTGGAACGAGGTCGTGGGCTCCCCACGAGGTTCCGAAGCGAGATGAGTCGAAGCGAGGAAAGCTTTGCTCGAGAACGGTCTTGAAGACATCGAACGCATCGCGAAACCGCTCGCCTCGAGTTTCAAAGTCGATGCCAAAAAGCGGATATTCGGCCGGGCGGTCACCGGACGACAGGCCAAGCACGACGCGACCTCCTGAGAGTTGGTCGAGTGAGGCGATTTGCTTTGCCAAAATCAAAGGTTCGCGCATTGGAAGAACGATTCCGGCGGTACCCAGCGCAATCTTGCTCGTGAAGGCCGCAAGGTAGCCGATGTACGGCACGGGGTCGAAGACTTGTCCAACGTCGCCGTATTGCGGGTCGTAGAAGGGAACATCGCGCATCCAGAGCGCGGCGAATCCGAGGTCGTCGGCCTTCTGCGCCATCGAGATGTGGTCCCGCATAGTTGGAGCGGGCCTATTCGGATGGGTCTCGAGCGGCAAAATCAGCCCGACGGTGAGCTTCTGCGGTGAGAAAAGACGTTTGAAAGCCGGTTGTTCGGCGAGCGTAGCGTCGCTAAAAAGTTGTTCGGCGTGAGCGTTCATGGCGGATTCTCCGTAGACACTTCTATTCTAATTTTGTACGGATGAGCCATAAACCGCCTAAAATTCCATTTACTTCATCCTGTGATTCTAAAATCGTGCTGAAAGATAGGTTCTACGGTTTCAACGAATTCGTTCTGTCCGCGCAGGAAGGAAGCTTCACAGCTGCTGCGGTCCGTCTTGGTCTGACGAGTAGTGCGGTCGGGAAGGCAGTTACGCGACTCGAGGAACGTCTTGGAACCAAACTCGTTCATCGAACGACTCGACGCCTGACCCTGACAAACGAAGGAGAGGCGTATCTGGCCAGTTGCCTTCGAGTGCTAGGTGAGCTTGATGAAACGGAGAGTTTCCTAACGACAGGCCACCAAGAGCCGGTTGGACGAGTGCGCGTCGAGCTACCGGCGACATTTGGCCGACGACACGTGCTTCCATCGCTTCTGCACCTATCGCAAAGACACCCCCGGTTAGACCTCTCCGTGAATTTCAGCGAGCGCTTAGCCGACCTCGTTGCGGAGGGCGTCGACATTGCCGTGAGAATTGGGCGACTGAAGGACGATGCCGACATTGCTGCGCGCAGGCTCGGTGAACAGCGGCTGGTCATTAGTGCTGCACCGAAATACCTCGACCGAAATGGAATACCGAAGAATGGAAACGAGCTGGCATCGCACGACTGCATTGTTGGGCTGCAGCGAGGGCATAGAGCAAGCTGGCTGGTGAAGAATGTCGCAGGAAACTACGAACCGATGCAGATAGCGGCCCGATACGAACTAGCCGACGGCGAAGCGATGCTCAACGCAGCGTTGGCCGGTTGCGGCGTCGTTCAGCTACCCACATGGTTGGTAGGCGAGCACCTGCGTCGTGGAGAACTGATTGACATTTTGAACGAATGGGCCGGAGGGGAAATGCCTATCCACGCCATCTGGCCGCGAACGAAGTACGTGCAACCTCGTGTTCGAGTTGTTATCGATGAGCTTGTTCGGCTGGCCAACGAGCAAGGCTCTGGTTTCAAGCCTTGATGCCGCATAAGTTATGCGGATTCCCGGTCCGAGTGACGGCGAAATCCAATGTGATGAATGCGCAGATGCTCGCTTCATAACTCGGACCTGGCAATGTCTGCCCCCGACGTCGTTCAATCGAACGCTCTTGTTACCTAATAGCCGCGCAAGCATCGTCGCCGATGATATCCCGCCGCTCAAAGGTCGGTTCAGGTCTACTCTTAGCGCCTTGATGGTTCGCGCGGCACATGGTCCCAGTCTTACACCGAAACGGCGGTCGATGCTTCAGCCGTAGGCGCCGTCGCCGTAGTCGTGGGCTTGACTTTCCGGGACGTTGTCTTGCGAGTAGAGGCCTTCTTTGCAGTGACGATTGACTTTGCCGAAGCCTTCGTCGCAGCCTTATTTACGCCCGCAGGCTTTTTAGATGCCGCCACCTTCTTGGTGCCAACCTTTTTGCTCGCAACGCGGACTTTCGGTGCGGCTTTCGATGTGGTCGGTTTGCGAGTCGCTGTGGAATCCGATTCGGCGGCAGGAGGACTCTCAATCAGGAACTTGGTCCGGTCCTTGGCAGAGGCCAGCCAACCAGGCGCCGGACCACGACCGCTCCATGTAGCTCCGGACTTGGGGTCTCGGTATTTTGCAGGCAACGCACCTTTTGATTGCACCTTGCGAACCGAAGTTTTTCCGCTAGTCGTTCCGACCGTCTTTGCTGGAGATGCGGTACCGGCGCCGTCGATGAGAAATTTCGTGCGGTCTTTCACGTCCTTAATCCAAGCCGGCGGTCGAGCGTGTCCGCTCCAAGTCTCGCCGGTTTTGGGATTTTGATACTTTGCTGGCAATTTTCCCTTGGTAGCGAGTGGCGCCTTGGAGCCTCGACTGGCGGCAATGGCAACACCTGCCTTTGCGTCTCTCTTCGCTTTCGCCTTGGCTTCGATGTCTGCAGTAGTGAGCCCGTGCTTCAGCATCAACTCGCGGATTTGGTCTACAGCGGCTTGTGCTTGTTTCGCAAGAATTGTCTCCGCTTGCGCCTGAAGCCTCTTCATACGGGCCTGAATGTTCTCGAGAGTAGTCATGTTCTCCTCCGTGTGGTAGCACAAGGAACTATGACACAGCATTCTTGAAAAGAGTACCGAAACACCGTTGCTTGTATCGGAAGCTCAGTCAGGTTAATCCCGGAAGCGAGGAGACTTTTGAGGAGTGTGATACGGGAACGGAGCAGCCACGGAGAGGGGGGCGGCGAAATTCGACTTTCATGAATCGACACGCGGCGAAGAAGGCTGGCGGGCTCAAAGCCGGACGCACATCCAATGGCAATCAGACCAGCCTTCTTCAACTCAAGGATTATTTGCCGGCATCGGCCTCGCACTTTTTCATGAACGACGTTTTGGCAGCACCCGCGAGCGGCTTTCCGTCTTTTCCGACCGCTTTGCTCGCACACGCAGTGGAGACATTGCTCTTGTTGCCAGCTTCGCACTTCTTGATGAAGGACGTCTTAGCTGCGCCAGCCAGCGGTTTTCCGTTCTTATCGATTGCCTGGGACTCACAGCTCGACCCTGCCGCCGTCGGCGCGGGTTTGGTGGTCGCAGCGGCAGGTGCGGACGTTTGAGCGCATGCGATTCCGACCGAGAAGAATGTTGCCAAAGCGACTGCGATAATCTTGTTCATGACTATTCTCCGGGAGATATAAGGCTGTGCGCCTTGCCGGATTAACGTGCGAGAAGGTGCGACGTTGACGCTCGACGGTAGAAATCGTTTGTGCAGCGCCATATCGCCACGCTGTTGCCACTCCCTTGAAGGCTTGGTGAAGCGCCACGCCCGGGGACGGGCGGTTCAATTACTCCATTGAGATGGGAGAGTCGGCTCCATCGAAGATGTCTCCCAGGTCATCTGAAACGACGTCGCAGATGTAGGGATAGAATCGTTCCACGTTCACCATGACGATTTTGGCGTTCAGATGATGAGGCGCAACGCGCATCTGGTACGGAGTGGGAGAAGATTATGGTTTCGGCAAACCGCTTGCTCATATTGATTTGTCTGTGCGCCTTCGTTTCTGCTTGCAGCGTCGCGCCCGTCGCGGCAACAAAGAAGCCTACCGAAGGGACTGCAAAGGTTCGCGGAGCGATAGAGAGCGCAGTCGCGTCATCGGATTCGGAGTTAACGAAAGACAGTCCGACGTCAAATGGTCGCCGGCAAACGACTGTCCAATGCGACGCGGTTGGCAGCATGTTCGTTTGCACCGAAGGTGAAGCAATATGCTGGTGGAATCGTCGTACAGGCTACGGCTGCAATTGACCGCAGATTCATTCTGCTAGACACATCCTTACCGAGTTCGACGCACCTCAGTCTTTCGTGCCGTCAGCGCGCGTCACGAAAATTCATCGACGACGTCCAAACAAGCCGCTTGGGCGGCGCGGACGATGTCGGATTCCTTTTCCTTTCGACCGAGGCGACGGTGGTTCGAGAGCCAACCTTCGAGCTTCGCTTGCTTCCGATGAGGTTTCTAGCAACGTCCCGTTCTTCCACATCCAAAGAGGAAGAACGGTAATGACAGCCTGGTTGCCGGTGTCTTGCACAACGACGAAAAACCGGTCGTCCACTTGACTGTAGATGAGACTCAGGCACCTAGTCACGGACGACTCGCCGAGCCACATGCATCGACCTGTGTCTATCATCGCTCGAACAGCAGTTGCCGAAAGGGAACACCGTTCGCTCACCCGCTCTTTCGCGTGCGGTGAAAGCCAAGACCCTCGGACGTTCGACCGTCTCATCGAAAAATGCATGTTGTCCTCTGGACGTCGTCGTGTTAGCCCAGCGGTCTTTGTCGCCTCAGGGCGTGTTTCAGTTAGCTATCTGCTCCACGAACGGAGCTTATCGGAATCGTTGTCGTGCACCTGCTCGGTTTCACAGTCACATGGGTGCGACCAACGTCGTATTCTACGCGCCGGGCTTGACCACCAACCGATGAGGCATGCACTGAGCGACGGCGTCGGTATTCAAGGCAGGAATTGAATCTGCTCGAGGCTTGAGCATCGGGCGACGACGCCGCGCAAACTTAGGTATTTCAGCGACCGAGGCCGCCGAGCGCTTCCTAGAAGAGTTACTCGGGGCGCAGTCGTCTCATTGCCTTGCAGGCCGAATTGTCGGCCGGAAAGTTCAAGGAATCGTTTCCGTCAGACCAGTGAACTGTCCGCAGTCGAGGCGATGTCCGCGAGGTCGACGTAACGTTCGAGGGAGGGAGACCTGACGAGGAACGTCAGTTGCAGGAGCAGCGACAGAGGAATGCTTCCCGTCGTGATTTGACCTTCCAAAGCCTTTTCAGTAATGACCGTACCACGCTTCCCCGGGCGCCCAGTGATTTCCGCAAGGTCGGTTAGCTATCCTTCTCGTAGTTCTGCGAGGACTACGGCTTGGGCTCGCGCAGGCCAGTGTCCTTCTGCCGCCAGACTTTCGCGCCATATCGCCGGAGGAGTTGCGGACACTAACGACAAGAAGTGGAGGAAGGAGCTTAGACGTAAGGTGCCGCGAGTGATGCGCAGCACTAGACTGCTTTCCGTCTCCTCGAAGCCGTCAGCAATAAAGGCCCGGGTGAGCGAAGTATATGTGACCTCCTTGCGACCCATCGCAACATGCACGACGCGGCGTGCAGGTCGTGCCCACGGACTATCGGCCTCACTCACGAAAAGTTCTTTACCTTTTGCGAAAGAGAGACTGATGACGTATTGCAGTCGGTTCGATGCCGAACATGAGCTTGCGCGTGCGAGTGCGGTGTGCCGAGTCAGTTAAGCCTGCCTCATGCGCGGCCTCGGTCCACGAGGCGCCGGTCACGAGGCCTCGATGGCCAGATTGATACGCACCCAAGGAGGTACACCCCGAACGAGCTACCGGTTCCCGCGACGAACAGGTGTCGATAACGGCTCTCCGACAGGGGAACCGCAGAAGCGACCTCCCCCAGTGAGGCCGAGCTTCGCATGTGCGCGCGGATAAGTCGATGGCTCCGCACAGCCGCGGGTCCAAGTAGCGGTGCGGCCGGGTCGTGGCGCCACACAACTCTGAGATAACAGACCTAGCAGCTTCGACCATCTTCAAGGTCTGCTGGCTTATCTGGAAGGCCGCGAACAAGGATTTTGCTGCAGCACGGGCGACTGCACTCGGAAGTTCGGGCGATACGAACGCACCACACGCACCGGAAGCGGGACCGATATGGCGCTGACCGTACGCCCCGGTTGCGCAGCGAGTGCCACCTAGGCACGGGACCGCGACCGCGCCCATGGAGGTCGAGACAGGCAATGAAGCGAGAATCGATAGATTGGCGCTGACGTCAGCCTAGGCAGGCGCAAACGGTCAACGGTCGATTTTTCTCTACAGTCTGCGGCCAATAACAACTCGCAAACGGAGAGGACCTCCAAATAGGTCGAACCCGCTCGTCTTCGACAAGCGACGGTAACACTATCCCGCATTGAGCTCCCATATGTAGATTCTTATTCTTTTCGAGGCAGGCTATGGACTACAACCGTGAGGGAATTTCTTACCGCAGAAGGAGGTATGGTCTACAGATGTAGTTTGCGTTCTGCCACTTGGATGCGTAGCCTCAATTCTCGACTGCGATTCGAATAGGAACCAGATTGAACCTGTCCTCTCGGGTACCCATACGAGACATCGCGAACCAAACGAGACAGACTGAGGGGACCAAATGGCAAAACGAATGAAGCTTTTCAGTGCGCAACCTTTGTATCAATCCTCGCGAGAGAACAAAGCCTGTCTGTGGGCATTGCAAACCCATATGGGCCATAAGTCGCCGAGTGCCTTGCAGTCTTACATGCTCTCTTTGGGGTCCAAGACTTCGTCAGGAGCGGAAGAAAGCCCGTTGACGCCGGGACGGGAGCTTCGTCACCTCGTCGCGTTCTTCACGTGGGTCGAACTGATGACCAGTTTGCGCCGTAATGGCGAGACACTCACTATTCGGTTTTACTCGCAATCGCACAGTGAACTCCACGGGGCGTTTCTCTCCGGGTTGCTTCCTCAAGCTCATCATTTATCAAAAGCCGACGCGCTACATGCACACCTGTCGTCATTGGACTGTCAACTGGGCGAATCGCGATGAAACTGACGGCGCATCCCCCACTGTGCGTCGCCGATTCTAAGCCTCGCCTAAAAAAAGCCGCCTTAATCAACCCAAGACCTTCGACCCGCGGCCCTTTGGACCGCACGTCGAATGATTTTGCGCCTATAACTCAAGAATCTGACTCAGCAACGAACCTAGGGGACGTCCCGGAACTTCGACGTCGCAATGAGGTAGCAAACTTGCTGGTGCAAAGAATGCACTTGGCCGCTTTGGTGCCCTCCATCTGCATCTCGAGGGCATAGAGGAACAACTAGGCGGGTCAGGATTGCAAGCGAAACGCAGCGGACCTGCGGGAGTTTAAACATGAGCATCAAAAAGCTAGCAAGGGCTAAGAGTCCATCCTCAGAGTCTCATCCCGGCGGAGGTGGGTTCGCGCTCGAACGCGCCCGCAAGGTCTTGCTGCCGCAGTTCGAGTTGACTCAGCTATCTGACGAAGACGATTCGTCCGCCATGAGGGTGAACGTGCTGGGAGATACCTATTTTGTCTGTCCGAAGCTAGTGCCGGATGAGGGCTGGCGAAGAGATGGCAAGCCCAACTGGGTCCCGCATCAGTTCAATCTCTACCCGCTAGTCTTGGATTCTCGCGGAGTTCCTTGGGCCGAAGCCAACATGTATATCCTTTCTCGGCTCGAAGGAACTCTGAATCCTGTTATGTCTACATACGCAGGCTTGGCTCACGACCTGGCCGCGTATCTCCGATTTTTGGAGGAGAACGGCGTAGACTGGCTCGCATTCCCTGCGCAGAAACTTTCGCGTCCTACGTATCGGTTCAACGGTCATCTAAAGTTCGCTATCCGGGCTGGCGAAGTTTCCGCGTCGACGGCGCGGCGTTCAATGAGCAGTGTTGTCGCTTTCTACAGATGGCTTATTAGCGAACAAGTCTTCACACCCGAGAACCCGCCGTGGAAGGAGTCGGACCACTATGTTCAGTACACGAGTGCAATCGGCTTTAGAAAGATTAAGAAGGTGGTGACCACCGACGTACATGTGAAGGTGCCTCAACAAGATGACCCATTCGATGGATTAATCGATGACGGGGGAAAGCTTCGGCCGCTCTCTCATTCGGAGCAGGAATGGCTCGTTGAAACCTTGGTCACGCTGAGAAACACAGAGATGACGCTCATTCACCTGTTCAGCCTTTTTACGGGGGCTCGGATTCAAACGGTCCTTACCTTGCGAGTGTGTCATGTGCTTCTCGCGCTGGACGACAATGCGGCAGAAGATATCCGCTTGCCAGTCGGCTCGGGCACTCGGGTAGACACAAAGAACGATAAGCAGATGGTACTGCACATTCCAGTTTGGTTGTTTCGAATGCTCAAGATTTATGCCTTAAGCGAGCGTGCGCGGACTAGGCGAATCCGTGCATTCGGCGGTGACACAAACCTTCAGTATCTGTTTCTTAGTCAACGCGGCGCGCCGCTATATCTGGCAAAGGACGACATCAGAACTTTCAATCCTACTAATAAGCTGCGATACCAAAAGAATGGTCAAGGCGTGCGGCAGTTCATCTCGGAGCGTGTCGTTCCCTATATCCGGGAAAAGTACAACGCGCCACGGTTCTGGTATCAGTTCCACGACATACGTGCAACGGCCGGAATGAATTGGACAGACGGGCAGCTCGCTCTGGTCAGGCGCGGAGAATCAAGCCTGCATGAGGCGAGAGAGTTTGTGCGAGTACGCATGTGTCATGAGTCGTCTGTCGTGACAGACCGATACCTGAAATATCGGCACAACCTCAAACTGGTGCGAAGCGTCGTGCAGGAGCATGAGGCTCATCTTAAATCGCTCGCATCGCACGCCATGGAAGGTCTTGAATGAACCTTGTCGCTCGTAACATTGACATCGTGATTATGCCGCTGACCGACGGAGCCGCGGTGCTACATCCCGAGGGCGCCGTGTTGCAATTCGAGAGCGGCCTTTCCCTTGACTTTGGAGCGGTCTGCTACGCGCAGCGTACAAGCCCCGTCGGTCAGAGAAAAAGCTGCGACCGGCCGAAGTCCGAACGATTGGTCGACTTAGCGTCGCTAATTCCAGCGCGGCTGGAACGAGTGGGCGAGGCTGTGCGCTATTTCTCGGAGCAGATGTACTCTGGTGGGAAGAGGCCAGCGACGGCCTTTACGTCAGCTCGACATTATACCGTTTTTTTGGACTGGGCCGAGCAGGCAGGTTTCGGTGATGTAATCGTCGACGAGGGTGCCTTGCGCCTCGCCTTTCCTGCGTTTGTTGAACATCTAAGACTGCGGGTTGACACGGGGCAGATTGGGAACAACACAGCTGCAGTGGCCCAGAACTCAGTGCTTACTGTCGCGGCAGAGCTATCCCAGCTTGACGACTTGCACCATGGCTGCAACTTGTTGCGCGTGCAAAAGCATGCTCGTCAGGCCACGATACCGCCTTCCGAAGGTTCGCGAGCTCGGGTGTTGGCGCTGTGTCAGGCATTGTTCGATGGACTGAGCAATTTATGCCTAAACTTTGAACTGTATCCTTACGCCTTGCCCGTTCCACCATCGCTAGGCGCAACAGGAAATAGGCTTTGGGTGTTTCCGGCGAACAAGTGGTGTATGGCCCCTCATGAACTGGCGGTTCGCGACGAACTCACATGTGGCTATTGGGCCTATGACTATGAGAATGGGCGAATCTCTGAAATCGCCGAGATTACGGAACGCTACTCGCATAATCCAGCTAAACAGCGTCGGGGTGCGACGGCTGAATTGCTAACTGCACAAGCTACACAGGGCTTGAAAGAGGCGAATTCCGAGCGCCAGCACCACTTTAGGCGGAGAGCAGCCTTGTTAGCTCATAACGCCTTCATTGTGCTTTTTCTGGCGAACACTTGCATGAATTGGGCCGTCTTGAGAGGCTTGCCATGGGCACAAGAGCACGAGATTAGCACGGAGCGTCAGGGGTTTCGTGCCGTGAAGTACCGAGCTGGGGGCCGACTAGTCTCCTTTGAAATCGGAGCCGTGTTTCTACCGACGTTCAGGAAATTCCTTTTGCTCAGGGCTTTTCTACTGAATCAAAAACCGTTGGGGCACTTGTTTTTGGCGTCCAGTGACTGGGCACAGACGTTTGCGCCTTTAAAAGGGAAGGGCTTAACCAACATAATTCAATCGCTTCACCGTCTTGACCCAGGCTTGCCCAGCATCAAGTCGAAAGGATGGCGGGCGAGCAAGAGCGACTGGCTTCTTCGTAGGGTAGACCCGGCGACGGCTGCCGCGGTTCTGCAGACGACCGAAGCAACAATGCTCGCGTCGTATGCTGAGGGTTCTCCATCCAGCCAGGGCGAAGAACTGAGTGCTTTCTTCGACCAACTACAGTCAGCAGTGATAGAGTCCGGTGCTGTTGTGAAAGACGGCGTTGTTAACGCAGTTGGAATTTGCACAAGCTTTGGGAAGCCGCGACAGGTCGTTAACGCGCCGGTCGCGTCGGATTGCAGGGGTCCAGAGGGTTGTCTGTTTTGCGATAAATTCAAAGTTCATGCGGATGAGAAGGACACACGGAAAATCGTGAGCTGTCGGTTCTGCATAATGCAGACTTCGCACTTGGTTAGAAGCGAAGAACACTTCCGAGACGTTGTGCAGCCCTTGCTGGACCGAATAGAGGATTTGCTGAAGGAAATTGACCACCGTGAAGCCGGGTTGGTAAAGAGAATCGAACAAGAAGTCGAAGCGGGCGAACTCGACCCGTACTGGGCTAGCAAGCTTGAAATGTTGGTTGACCTGGAGCTCGCGGGATGAGGGAGATTTTTTTGCCAGAAAGACTGGTCGCAGGGCGCCATTCAAAGGTCATAAGCCCCTCCGTTGACCTCGCGGAACTACGGCCTGGGCGTGATTTCCCGGTCAGTGTCTACGCCGATGGGAGGGTCGCATCGCGATATGGCGATTTGGTCTGGGACTGGACGCCGTATGGGGAGTCAGGAAAGACTAGCCGCCTGAGCTTTCGCTTCTGGCCTCAGAATAAGGCGTCGACCCAATTCCAGGAACAGTTGCTAGATGAGATGCGTTGGGTGATGTATTTGATAGCTAAGAAGCGAGAAGCTCCAACTCTCAGGTATCAGACTCTGCAGCATTACATCAAAACGCTTCGAGCTGTGGCCGCCCACTGCGATACCGCGGGCAAGACCATATTGGACGTGTTCACGACGCGAGAGGCGCTGTTGAATCTCGTCAACGGAGTCAAAGCTATTCATGCTCGGTATTTGTCCGGCATCCTGGGTACCCTTAGCGCTCTCCACCCCACTTATGTGGGGTATGTCGTGCTCGGGGAACAGACAAAGGCGTCGCTGAGGCGGATAGCACGCTCATATTCGGATTCATTGCGCCAGCATCCACCGCTACCTACTCGCATTTACTCGCACATAATCGCGACATTGTCGGAAAAGTTGACGGCGTTCGAGCAAGTAGCGGACCAATATCTTGCCTTTACAGAGAGCTGCGTTTCGAATCCGATGCTCGGTCGGTGCAAAACCCAACAGCGGACCAAGGCGAACCGCGCTGGTCTTTCGCTGGATGACTACGAAGCCGATTTCGCTTCAGCACTGGAGAAGTATGGGCTGAGCGCCTACTTTGCGGAGCAGCGCCTTTTCTTTGGTGTAAAGGGGCTGTCTTCCGGTCTAACAATGATTCAGGCGGTATGTCGTCTGACAATCCATGTCTTCAGCGGTATGCGACACAATGAGGTCGGTGAACTCCCATACTCGTGCATCGACATCTCAACGCAAGCTGGAAAAGTGCATCATTTCCTCGAAGGGAAAACTACTAAACTCAGTGGCGGAAACCCCAAGCGTGCACGCTGGGTGACGAATACCGAGGGTGTGCGTGCCGTCCGTCTCGCGCAGCGGCTAGCTAAGCTGACTTGGTCGATAGCACAATCTCGGGCGTCAAACGCTTTGCCTCCGGTAGAGGAGACGCTGCTCTTTCCTTCTATTGCATACCTCGGATTGACTGGCGCCCAGCCCCCGCAGGGCGAGAGCGGCCGTTTGTACCCGTCTAAGTTTGACTTGAACGAAGTTGCAACGCTTCGCGATTCACTCCAACCCATCATTATCGAGCAAGACCTCAGAGAGTTGGAGAAGATTGACCCTCATCGCGCGTGGCGCTCAGAGGCCAAATTTCAGTTGGGCGCGCCGTGGACGCTCACGACTCATCAGTTGCGTCGGTCGCTGGCACTCTACGCTCAACGGTCGGGGTTAGTATCACTGCCTTCGTTGAGGCGTCAGTTGCAACACCTCACAGAAGAGATGTCTCGCTACTACGCGAGAGGTTCGGCTTTTGCAGATAACCTCATAGGCGAGAATAAAAAACACTTTGGCCATGAATGGCGTAAGACGCAGCACGTTTCCGCAGCGCTAAGTTACATTCTGAATGTTCTTACGACCGACGAGGCGCTATTCGGGGCCCAAGGAAGCTGGGTTGAAAATCGTCTGCGTGGGCCTGGTGGCTCTGTTCTCGTTGACCGGGAGATAACTATCAAAAGATTTCAAAAAGGCGAGCTGGCGTACAGAGAGACGCTTCTGGGTGGTTGCACCTCGACGGAGTCGTGTGAAATTGAGCCTGTCAAATGGTTGAACATTGACTGCGTGAAGGGGTGTAAGCATCTTTTAGGCAGGCTTTCGAGGCTCGACCGAGTCATAGCGGCGCAGACTCAAATGCTCGAGTGCCTTGACAAAGATACTCCTGAATACAGGAATGAGAGTGCAGATTTACAGATTCTGCTTCGCATTCGCGAGCGGATTGAGCGACAAAACTTCGAGAATGCGAAATGAGCGAGAATCGACAACCTCTGAATGAATATTTCGCGGCGCTTGAGCGGCTTAAATCTGGCGGCGCTCGACACGTCGCGCGGGGCGCTCGGATAACCAACGACGCTGTATCTATCGAGGCTGGACGAGCGAAGGGCAGCATCAAACGGTCTCGCGCGGTCTTCGCGGACCTGATTCGGACGATTGACGAGGCTGCGAGTGAACAAGCTAGTCCCAAGAATCATGAAAACGCGAAGCGATTGAAGGAAAAGGGTCGCATTGATGAACTGCGCACGCAGTTGGAGGCGGCACTCGCACGCGAAGTGTCGCTCTTGAAAGAGTTGTTCGATACTCGCAAACAGCTTTCGACGCTGACGGGCGAAAAGGTACTGCCCATCCGAGGTCGTCCATTTTTCAAGAAGCCCGATGGACAGAAGGAGATTTGAAGGGAGGACGCCGGACTAGCACAGCAACGGTGTCCATTCCATGCACTTGTACGTGCCGGTTGCCAGGGCTATTCCGAGCCGGGCGCGGGCTCGGATCTCGCCTCGCTCAAGACGCGCGCGGTGCGCGCGGGAGACCATTACATCGTGACCGGGCAGAAGACCTGGACCACGTATGCGCAGCACGCGGACTGGATGTTCTGCCTCGCGCGCACCGATCCCGGGGCGAAGCAGCAGAACGGCATTTCGCTGTTGCTCATCGAGATGAAATCGCCCGGCGTCACGGTGCGCCCGATCGACACGCTCGAAGGCGCCGCCGATGTCAACGAGGTCTGGCTCGACGACGTTCAAGTGCCCGCCGCGCATCTCGTCGGCGAGGAGAACCACGGCTGGACGTACGCGAAGTATCTGCTCGGCCATGAGCGCACGGGCATTGCGGGCATCGGACATTGCCGGCGGGAATTGCGTTACGTGAAGGCGCTGGCGCAGCGCGAGCGCCGCAACGGCAGGCCGCTCTCGGACGACGTGCGTATCCGAGAAAGGATCGCGCGCATCGAGGCCGAAGTCATGGCGCTGGAGATGCTGCTGATGCGCGTGGCGTCGGAGGCGAGTCAGCGCGGCGCGGGCGTGGAGTCGTCGATTCTCAAGATTCGCGGCTCGGAGTTGCAGCAAGCGCTGTCGGCGTTGCAGGTCGACATCGCCGGGCCGAACGCGCTGCCGTTCTCGCCCGCCTGGCTCGCGGACGGCTTCGACGGCTGGACGCCCGCGCCTGGCTACGGCGCGAACATCGGCAGCTTCTATCTCGACATGCGCAAGCCGACCATCTACGGCGGCACGAACGAGGTGCAGAAGGAAATCATCGCGAAAGCGGTTCTCGATCTCTAGAACGGGCGGGCGGCAAGATGGACTTTTCATATAGCGAAGAGCAGCGTCAACTCGCGGACAGCCTGAGACGCTTCACCGAGGAACGCTATCCGATCGACGCGCGCCGCCACGCGGTGCGCTATCCCGACGGCTTCAGCCGCGATGCGTGGCGCACCTATGCGGACTTCGGCGTACTCGGGCTGACGATCGCGTCCGACTACGGCGGCTTCGACGGCACCGCCACTGATACCTTCGCCGTGCAGTTCGAAGCCGGACGCGCGCTGCTTCCCGAGCCGCTGATTCCCTGCGCAGTGATGGCGGCTGGTCTGATTCAACGTTTCGGCTCGGACGCGCAGCGGCAAGCGCGGTTGCCGGAGATGGCCGAGGGCCGCGAGATCGTCACGCTCGCGTATCAGGAACCAGAGAGCCGCTACGACTACGCGCAGCCGGAGACCACGGCGCGCGTGCAGGATGACGGCTTCGTGCTCGACGGCCACAAGGTGCACGTATGGCACGGCGGGGCCGCGCACTCGCTGATCGTCTCGGCGTGGAATGCGTCCATTCAGGCCATGTCGCTGTTCATCGTGCCGACAGCGGCGGCGGGTGTGACCGTGCGCGCCTATCCGACGCTCGATGGCGAGCGCGCCGCCGAAGTCACGGTGCAGGCGGTGCGCGTGCCGCAACGGGCGATGCTCGGCGACGGCGCGCACGGCGCGGCGATGATCGAAGCGGCGCTGGAGTTGGGCATCGCGGCGTCGTGCGCAGCCAGCGCGGGGGCGATGGAACGCCTGATCGAGATGACTTCCGAGTACCTGTGCACCCGCAAGCAGTTCGGACAGGCGCTCGGACGCTTTCAGGCGCTGCGTCACCGACTGGCGGACATGCTCGTGCAGAAGGAACTCGCGCTGTCGATGGCGCATCTGGCCGCATCCGCCATCGGCGAAACAGACGCGACCGAGCGGCGCCGCATGATCTCGTCGGCGAAGCTGATCGTGAGCCGCGCGGCGCGCTTCATCGGCGAGCAGGCCGTGCAGTTGCACGGCGGCATGGGCGTCACGGCGGAACTGGCTGTCGGCGACTACTTCAAGTATCTGACGGCGGCTTCGCTGCGCCTCGGCGATGCGGATTTTCACGCCGACGTGCTCGCGAATCTGCCGCTCGATCACGCGCCGTCGCTCAGCGCGAGATCCCGCGAACGCGCGACGGCTTCGTCGCGGCTCGACACGCCGAGCTTGCTGTAGATGTTTTTCAGGTGCCATTTGACCGTCTCGGGCGAAATGCCCATCGTCCGGGCGATCTTCTTGTTCGGCAGCGCCTGCGCGAGCAGGCTCAGCACTTTCGTCTCGCGCGCGCTCAGAAGGTCGTGCACTTTCGCATCGCCGGAACGTGCCTTCGGTTTCGTCGAGGCCGCTTGTGCCGCGGTGGCGCGGGCGTGCACATCGCGCAGGCGATCCGCGTAGAACTGCAACACGGCGTCCTGCGGCGCGTCCTTGCTCACGCGGACGATCAGATCGGGTACGGCAGGATCGGCGTCGAGCAGCGTCCGCACGAGGCCGAGACGATGCCCGAGACGCATCGCCGATAGCATCAGCCTGCGCGCCGAACCCGCGTCGCCGAGCCCCTGCGCCGCGACGGCTTTCTGCGCTTCGAGGAACGCGAGCCGCCGTTGCCAGCCGCGCTCGCGGCATGACTCGATCAGCGGCGACAGCGCATGCGCCGCGGCGTCGTAGTCCTCGTGGATGAGACGCCAGTCGACGTACGCCTGCTGCGCGATCACCTGAAATTCCACCCATGCCGATGCCGATGTGTGCGACGCGGCGCGCGCCACCTGCGCGTCGAGCCGCGCGAGGTGCGCCTGAGCGGCGTCGAACTGGCCGCGTTGCAGATCACGCCGGACGCGCAGCGCCAGACAATGCGCGAGCACGCGGCGCAGATCGTGCCGCGCCGCGTAGTCTTCGAGCCGGTCGAGGCACGCGATGGCATCGAGCCGATGACCCGCGAGCCAATGCGACGCCGACAACACCGTCAGCACGCTCATCACCGAATCGGGAAACGAAACGCGCTCGATCACGTCGAGGCGCTCTTCGAGCAGCTTGCGCGCGTGATCCGCCTCGCCCGATTCGTAGAGCACTTCGCCGAGCAAGGCCGTTGCGAGCGCGGACGCTTCGGCCGCCGCGCTGCCACGCTGTTCGGCTTCGTACAGCACGTCGCGGCACACGCGCTCGGTCTGCAGCAGATCGCCTTGCAGCAGATGGCTCAAACCCGCGAGCGCGCGCCCGCTCAACACGCCCGCCGATGTGCCCATGATCGGCGTGCCATCGGGCAACGCGGCCGCGCGCTCCGTCTGGACGCGACACGCTTCGTCGAAATCGCTGCGCCGCGCATGGATCCACGAGAGCAGATTGTTGCGCGCGCCGACGATGATGCCCTGCGCGTCGTGCGGCAGCGCGCGCAGATGCGGCAGCAGTTCGCAGGCGGCGTCGAGATCGTCGCGTTGAACCGCGAGCGCCGCGTGCAGCAGCGTCAGGCGATAGCGCGACTGGGTGTCGTCGGGCGCGAGATCGCTCGCCAGCCGCTCGATCGCGCTTTCGCATGCTTCGAACTCGCGCGCGTAGAGATGCAGGTGGATCATCCAGAGCCGCAGGCCGACGCGCGCCTGAATCTCCGCTTGCGGCAACAGGCGCATCAGCGCGACGACCTTGCGCAAGTCGCCGCGCAACTGCAGGCTGCGCGCGATATGGGCGACGAGATCCGCCGCCGCCGCGGGTTCGCCGGCGAGCATGGCGTGGCGCACGGCTTCATCGGCGTGATCGTGCGCCTGAAACCATCGCCACGCCGCCTGATGTACCTGCCGCCGCTGCGCCTCGCTGCGCGCGCGGAAGCGCTCAAGCAGAGTTTCGCGAAACAGCGGATTCAGCCGATACCACGCGTGGCGGGCATCGTGACCGGCGGGCGCGAGAAAGAGATTGTCGCTCTCGAGGCGCGCGAGCAGTTTCAGCACGTCGCCGGAATCATCGGCGCCGCCGAGCAGCGCGACGCACAAGGGCGCACAAAGCCGTTCGCACACGGCCATGCGGACGAGCAGCTCGACTTCGCTCGACGCGAGCCGCGACAGCACTTCGCGCTCGAAATATTCCGCGAAGGTGTGGACATCGAGGAACTGCGTGTCTGCGGGCGGATCATCGGGCGCGGACCGCACCGGCGCGGCTTTCCAGCGCCTTGCGCCGACCACCATCAGTTGCAGCCCGGCGACCCAGCCGTCGGTGAGTTCGTGCATCTGGCGCGCCTCGCGCGAGCCGATTTCCGGACATTGCGACTTGAGAAACGCCCTGGATTCCGCCATCGAAAAGCGCAGGTCGCGCAGGTCCAGTTCGAGCAGCAAGCCAGCATCGCGAATGCGCCCGACCGACAGCGGAATCGCCCCGCGCGACGCGAGCACGACATGCAGATTCGGCGGCGCGTAGTCGAGCAGCCACTGCAGCGACTGATGACAGCGCCGCTGCGTCAGGCGATGCAGATCGTCGAGCACCAGCACGAGATCGCCCTGACGGCTCGCGATGCCGCGCACCAGCGCGATGATCGTGCGCTCGATCGCTTCGTCGTCCATGCCGCGCCCGCCGAGCAACGCGGCGTCGCGCGAAATCGCCGGATCGACTTGCGCGAGGCTCGCGGCCAGCGCGTCGAGAAAGCGGGCGAGGTCGTCGATTTCGTCCGACAGCGTGAGCCACGCGACCTGAAACGCGAGCGGATAGAGCGCCTCGCGCCACGCAATGAGCGCCGTGGTCTTGCCATAGCCCGCCGGGCCCTGCACGACGATGCAGCGCTTGCGGCGCGCCTCGACGAGTTGCGCGACGAGCCGCTCGCGGCCCACGACCAGCGTCGACACGCGCGGCGACGCACAGGCGACGGGCGGCGTCGCCACGTCGTCAACATCATGATTCGGATTGCGAAGAATGATTGTTTCAGTCATCGAACACCTGCGTCGTTAATTATGGGCCTCTACGGTTGATTCTAGCCTTCGGGACGCGCGCTGCCCGCTAGGGAACATGTGTAGGGCGCATAACCCCGTATATCGGAACAAAGCACTTGCTTGTGAGTCGCGCGAGTGATAGTCGGGAAAACGAAGCAATGGGTGAAGTGATGCGGGTATTCCCGTGCCTACTCGCTTCGGGTAGTGGTGCGTTCGTGCCCGGCTGCAACACTGCTTTGGAATAGGTCGGCGCAGCATCGGTGTGCGTTGCGCGACGCGATCGCGCGCGCCGGGCAGACCAGACACCCACAACGAGGAGACACTCATGCGTTTCATCACGAAGAGCGTCGCTGGCGCGGCGCTCGCGGTTGCGGCCGGCAGCGCGGCGGCGCAATCCAGCGTGACCCTTTACGGCGTCGCCGATGCATTTGTACAGTGGTTCAACAACGGCGGCACCCAGTCCTGGTCGATGCGAAGCGGCGGCAACAGCGGCTCGATGGTCGGTCTGAAAGGCAGCGAAGATCTCGGTGGCGGCCTCAAGGCGGTCTTCACGCTCGAAAACGGCTACAACATCAACAACGGCACGTTCTTCGCGGACTCCTCGGCGATGTTCTATCGCCAGGCGTGGGTCGGCCTGACGCACGAGAAATACGGTTCGCTGTCGCTCGGCAGGCAATATCAGCCTACGTTCTGGTCGCTCTATCCGACCGATCCGTTCCGCGCGAACGAAGTGCTCTCGCCGCTCGCGGCGTCGTCGACCACGTTCGACCGCAACACGATGGCCACGCAGACCGGCGGCGGACGTTCGAGCAACGCGATCGTGTACAAGTCGCCCAATCTCAGCGGCTTCCAGTTGTGGGGCATGTATGCGCTCGCCGCTTCCGTCACGCAGCCGTATCCGCAATCGACCGGCAACATGCTGGACATCGCCGGAACGTATTCGGGTTACGGCCTGTACGTGGGCCTGTCGTATCAGTTCCAGCATCCGGGCTCGAAGAACATTCCGGGCTTGCCCGCCGCGGTCAATACCGTCTCGGTCGAGCATTACACCGGCGCGCTCGCTTACCGCATCGGCATCGTGAATCTGCAATTCAACTACACGTATCACAAGCCGGAAGAACCGTCCGCCGGTTCGGTCGCCGCGCGCCTGAATGCGGCGCATCCGTTCAGCGTCGCGGAACTCGGGGCGACGATCCAGGCGACGCCCGCCGACGCCATCGAAATCGCAGGCTTCCAGCGGCTCGTGCGTGGCGTGCACGACAACACGTGGGGCGTGCAGGTCGGCGCGGACCACAGCATCTCGAAGCGCACGTCCTTCTATGCGCGCGCGGGCTACATGAAGAACAACGGACTCGCGACGACGACCTGGCCCGGCCTCACGGCGATCGGGCCGGGCGAGAAGCAGACGCTCGTCGGCGTCGGCGTGTCGCATCGCTTCTGATTCACATCGGGCGCGCTTCGTCCGGGCTTGCGGGCGCGGCGAAGCGCGCGTGGCAAGGTTCATCGCATCGAATATCGGTACAACGATCATGGCAACCAACGACACTATGAAATTCATTCGAACCGGCAAGCTGATGATCGCGCTCGCCGCGCTCAGCGCTTCTTTTTGCGTTCACGCGCAGGAGGTGGCGTCGACGCCTGTCGCATCGGCGGCGACGTCCGCTGCGAGCGCGGGCAAGGCACCGTCCAAAGCGGTGGATCGCGCGTTGCGCCGGCGCATTCTCACCGCGCTCGGAAAGGCGAAAGGCATGCGCGCGGGCGGCATCACGGTGCGCGCGACCAATGGCGACGTGATCCTGGAAGGCTGGGTGCCCGAAGAAGCGCAGATCGAACAGGCAACGCGCGTCACGCAAGGTGTGCAAGGCGTGAAGTCGGTGCGCAATACGCTGACGCTCTCGACGTTCTGATCGGGCCGCTTTCGGTATCTTGTTCTCGCCCCGCGCCGGTCAATACGCCGACGCGGGGCGATTCACTTACACGCAGCCCGCGATCGACTTCGTTTCGAGGAACTCGGACAGGCCGTGCTCGCCGAACTCGCGGCCGTTGCCGGAAGCTTTGTAGCCGCCGAACGGCGCGTTCAGGTCGAGCGTCGCGCCGTTGAGCATCACCGCGCCCGCACGCAGACGTGCGGCCATGCGTCGCGCGCGCGCCGGGTCTGCCGACGACACATAGGCCGCGAGCCCGAAATCTGTATCGTTGGCGATGTCGATGGCTTCGTCCTCGGTCGCGTACGAAATCATCACGACGACCGGCCCGAAGATTTCCTCGCGCGCGATGCTCATGTCGTTATGCACGTTCGCGAACACGGTCGGGCGCGCGTAGAAGCCGCGCGTCAGGGTCGACGGACGGCCGGGGCCGCCCGCCACGACCGTCGCGCCTTCGTCGATACCCTGCTGGATCATCTGCTGCACGCGCTCGTACTGACGGCGATTCGAGATCGGGCCGACCTTGGTGTCGGGCAGCGTCGGATCGCCGACTGTCAGCGCGTTCGCCGTCGCTGCCGCAATCGCGACGGCATGCGCGTACAGATGCTTCGGCACCAGCATGCGCGTGGGCGCGATGCAGGTCTGGCCGGAGTTGATCATGCAGGCGATCACGCCGCCCGCTACAGCGCTTTGCAGATCGGCGTCGTCGAGGATCACGTTCGGCGATTTGCCGCCCAGCTCCTGCGTCACGCGCTTGACGGTCGGCGCGGCCTTCAGCGCGACGTCGACGCCCGCGCGCGTCGAACCGGTGATCGACACCATGTCGATGCCGCGATGCCGGGCGAGCGCGCCTCCGATTTCGGCGCCATCGCCGTAGAGCATGTTGAACACGCCCGCAGGCACGTCGGCATCGTGCATGATCTGCGCGAAGAGTTCGGCGTCGAGCGGCGTGATCTCCGATGGCTTCAGCACGATGGTGCAGCCCGCCGCGAGCGCGGGCGCGACCTTCGCGGCGATCTGGTTGAGCGGCCAGTTCCACGGCGTGATCAGCGCCGCAACGCCGATGGCCTCGCGCACGATCTGCGTCGCGCCGCGTTCGGTGACGAACGGGAAGCCTTGCAGCGCGGTCAGGGTGCCGTGAAACTGGCCGAGCCCGGCGGGCGCCTGCTTTTCGCGCGCGAGCCATGACGGCGCGCCCATTTCGGTGGTGATCGCGTCGGCGAGCGCGCCGATGCGCTCCTTGTACAGCGCCATCACGCGTCGGAGCAACGCCGCGCGCGTCTCGACGCTCGTGCGCGACCAGGCGGGAAACGCGGCGCGCGCGGCCGCGACCGCGGACTCGACATCGGCGTTCGTGCCCATCGCCACGCGGCCGACGACTTCCTCCGTCGCGGGATTGACGATATCGGCAAAGCGCCCGCCGACGGCCGGCTCGACCCATCGTCCGCCGATATAGAACCTGCTCAAGTCTTTCATGGTTTCTCCATTGCGCGGCGACGCGCTCAGACCGGACGGTCGCCGATGATCGTCGCGCGCATCATGCGGCGCACGGCGGGGTAATAGTCCTGCACCGCGTAGTGCTGGGCCGCGCGGTTGTCCCAGAAGGCGATCGTGTTGGGTTCCCACTTCAGGCGCACCTGATATTCCGGCGCGGCGGCCTGCCGGAACAGGTACTGGAGCAGGTCCATCTCGGCCAGCTTGAGATCGAAGCCGAAGCGGAACGCAGTGGTATCGGCGTAATTGGCGAAGTGGGTAGTGAACGCTTCGTTCACGAAGAGAATCTTCTCGCCCGATTCCGGATGCGCGCGCACGACCGGATGCGTGACTGGCGGATTGCGCGCGCGCACGCTCACGCGCTGCTCGGGCGACAGAACCTTGCCGAACAGCGGCAGCATGTCGTGCACCGCTTGCAGATTCGCGATGCGCGTCTTCACGTCCTCGGGCAGCTTTTGATACGCGAGCGCCATGTTGACCCAGATGGTGTCACCACCGACGCTCGGGCATTCGACGCAACGCAGGATCGAGCCCATCGACGGCACTTCGCGCCACGAAACGTCGCTGTGAAAGATGTTTTCGTGGCCGCGCTTCTCGCCCGATTTGTCGAACAGGACGAGTTCCGGATGATCCGGGTGATGGGCGAAGACCGGATGCACTTCCAGCTTGCCGAAGCGCTGCGCAAGCGCGACGTGTTGCGCCGGCGTGATGTCCTGGTCGCGGAAGAACAGCACCTTGTAGCGGATGAGCGCGCGGCGCAGCGCGAGACAGGCCGGTTCGCCGAGCGGCTCGCGCAAATCGATGCCGCCGATATACGCGCCGATCGCCGGAGTCGCGCGCTCGACGGTGAAGGGCCAGTTTTCATTGCGCTCTTCGGCGGCCGGAACGGCTTGCAGCATGGTGTTCTCCTGTGGATCGGACGTCGCCAAAGGAGGTTCGCGAGCGGCGACGCTCGTTGGCATCGTCGCACCACCTGTCATAACAGGTATACCGGGCAAAACCCCTAGCCTGTCATGACAGCTACAATCGTCGCTATCGTTGCCGTCCATCGAACAGGAAAAGAAGGCGCCATGACACAGCCTCGTTTCAAGCAGATCGAAGACGCGTTGCGGCAGCGGATCGTCTCAAACGATCTCGCGCCGGGCGTGAAGCTTCCGTCGGAAGCCGAGCTCGTCGCGCTACACGGCGTGAGCCGCATCACGATCCGGCAGGCGCTCGCGGGTCTGCATGCGAGCGGGTTGATCGAGAAGATCAACGGGAAGGGGAGTTTCGTTACGCGTCCTGCCGAGCGCTCGGACCTCGGGCAACTGACGGGCTTCTACGAGGCGGCGCGCAAGCGTGGCCAGACGGCGCACGGCGAGTTGCTGTCGGTGCGGCAGGTTGCGGCGCCGCCGTTTGCGGTGCGCTCGCTTGGCCTCGAGGAAGGCGACTCGCTCGTGTGCGCGACGACGCTGCGGCTGTGGGATGCCGTGCCGGTGGCGCTGTTCATGGTGATGGGGGACGCGGCGCTCATCGACGCGCTCGTCGCCGAGGATCTCGAGACGAACGACGTGATGAGCATCTTCGAGGAGCGGCTTGGCTATCGGCTCAAACACGTCGAAACGGAGAGCGCGGCGATCGCCGCCACCAAGGAGTACGCCCGGCGGCTGAAAGTTGAGCCGGGGACGCCGCTATTGCGCGTACGCTGTACGCCATTCGATATCCAGGGCAATGCGCTTTGTTGCGCCGAGCTGGTGTTTCGTGGGGACCGGTTTGCTTATCGTGCGAAGGTTTCGCGGTAGGTTCTTCGCCGGATCCGGCGAAACCCGCCATAGCTGCGCCCTCAGGCGGCCGTAGTAGCGATCCGTTCCCGCGAACCGCCCCTGGACCGCTCCGGATGCAACCAACGCAAGGCCGCAAGCGCAGCGACAATCAACATGCCCGCGCTCGTAGCGAAACCGAGTTCGTACGCGTGCGCGCTCGTACTTCCGTGCGCCTGCACGATCCGGCCAATCAGCATCGGCGCGATCGCGGCGCCCGTGCTCGCAAGCGCCGTATGAATACCGATGAGCGCGCCACGCTGCGCATCCGGCACGACTTCCGACAACAGCGCAGGCGCGAGCGCAAAACACACGGTAGGCAACGCGCCCGCCAGCGCGAACACCGCGACCTTCTGGCCAGGCGAAAGACCCGGCAACATCAACGCAAAGAACAGACACGCGCCGCCCACAAACGCCGCACACAGCAAACGCACGCGCGCACTGCGTGACGTTGCGCCCCGCGCGAGCATGCGCTGCGACAGCCAGCTGAGCCCGAGACTGAACGGCGCCGCCGTGGCGATCACGAGCGCGAACCAACGTCCCGACGTGATGCCCGAGTAGCCGAGCGCCTGCTCCAGATAGGTCGGCAGCCAGGTCATGTTCGCGCCGAGCATCCAGTAGCCGGCGAAGCCGAGAAAAAACACGCAGAGGATCGTCGGGTTGCTCAGCAGCCTGCGATAGGGCACTTTCTGAAGCGGCGCGCTCGCGGGCCCGCGCGCGCGCTGCACGAGATTGCCCTCGCGTCCGACGCCCAGCCACAGCACGCTCCACACCGCGCCGATGATGCCGAGCACGATGAAGTTGGTCCGCCAGCCCCAGTGATGCGTGATGACCGGAATCAGCAACCCTGCGAGCAGCAGGCCGACGACGGCGCCCTGATTCAGAAACGCGACCGGCATGTTGCGCTTTTCGTCGGGAAACCATTTGTAGAGTGCGTGGACCGACACCGGATAGAACGGACCTTCCGCCGCGCCGAGCACGACGCGGCTCACGAGAAACGCCGCCATGCTGCTGAAGAGCGCCTGCGGAATCTGGAGCACGGCCCACATCATGCCCATCGCGAGCAGCAGCCAGCGCGTCTGGATCCGGTTCGAGAGGAACCCGACCAGTACAGTCGATACGGCGAACAGCCAGAAGAAACTTCCCGCGACGACGCCGAATTGCGCCGGCGACAGGTTCAGTTCGCGCATGAGCGGCACGGCAACCATGCCGAGCACGATCTTGTCGAGGAAGTTGATGAGGGCAAGCGCCGTCAGCATCAGGGTCGTCATCCACGCCGCGCGTGGCCTGTAACCGTCGAGTGAATTCATGGTCCTGGTCGGCTCGATGATGGGCGCGCAGCGGCGCGCCGCAGGGTGCAAGTCAGGTTCGGCCGCGCTCGCTCGTAGCGCATGCCGCACGCTTGCCACGTTAAGGGCGCGTGGCGAACCGCACCCCCACCCGAAACAGGGAGGACAGGGAAAACGCCGTCCCGCACAGTGTGTCACGCGGCGGGAGCAGTCTGTCGTGAGCGTGGGATGGAACCCCGGGCAACGGCGATGGCATCGTCCTTGCGTGTGGACGTCCCTTCGGTTTATCGAAACATCGTTCCGCCCCAAAAGGAGAGTGCTCATGAGTCTGGATCTGACGTTCCGTGCCGGCGAAGCAACCGTGCTGGCCGCCCCGGGACAAGCGACCGATGCAATGCCGGAAATTCTGATTGGCCGCGTCGACGGGCCGGTGGGCCACGCGTTCGCCAACATGATGGCGCAGTCGAAAGGCCACACCGCCATGTTCGCGATTCGCGCGTGCAATCAGATGGTGCGCCCCGCGACGATGATCGTTCCGAAGGTGACGCTGAAGGACATGGGCAATATCGACCTGTTCGGCGGCGTCGTGCAGTCCGCGACCGCCGATGCCGTGGTCGATTGCCTGATCGAAGGCATCCTGCCGAAGGATCAGGCGAACGATCTGTGCATCATCAGCCTCGTGTGGATCGATCCGCGCTGCGCGACGGACGCGAACCTCGACAAGAAGGACATGTATCGCACGAACTACGAGGCGACGAAGCTCGCGATTCAGCGCGCGATGAACAACGAGCCGAGCGTGGACGAACTCATCGCGAATCGTCACAGCATCCGGCACGACATGGACGACTGGAGCTGAGTCGGGCGGTCGTCAGCGGCTGCCTGCCGGGCGAGGCTCGCGCTTGCGCGGCGCCGCGCGTCGACGCGGGGTGCGCGGCGCCTGCTCGTGAACTTCATCGATGGCGGGAGCGAGCGCCTTGCGTGCCGTGGCGGCGGGCGGTGCGAGATCGGCTGCCTTCAGCGTGAAATCGACATGCACGGTGTCAAACGGAAACACGATGGCGCCGTGCTCGTCGTGCTCCAGCAGGCCGGCTTCGAGGAGCGCCGTGACATCGCGATGCACACCCTTCACGTCGCGTTCGATTCGCCTCGAGAGCTCACGGATGGACATGGGGCCGGCGCCGGTCATCGCCCGGATGATCTGCCAGCGTGAGGTCGTGAAGGTGCGGAAGAGCAGTTCGGGGGTGGCGTAGGAGAAGAAGTGACCCTGGAACTTGCCGCTCTTGACGGCCGCCAAGACCCTTTCGCCGACCTCTTCCAGTGAAGCGATGCCAATCGTGACGGTCTTCATCATCTCAACCTCCATCTGTTCCAGAGCTTCACATCGGTTAGGAAATCTGAATAAAGCTGCCCGATGGAAGTAAATTCATAAGCCGTTTCACCGTCGACGAAATGGCGGTGATCGCCTTCGATACGACGTACGCAAGCCTGTACTTGTACGCATGCGTACATCCCGGTACCGGCCGCGGAACGTGCCATATGGTTACGACGAACGCATTGTGCGAATACGCCTCGCGTACCTTCGCAATGAGACTGGCCTTTGTGTTGGACATTTTGACAACACCCTGATGTGTTGTCAAATCCTCCAACACGCAACCATTTCCGACCATTTCCCGAACGGACGACTGGACGCGGTCCTCGTCCCGCGCATTCCGTCTGCCAACCGACCGAGACGCTGCTAGACTGAAAGACCCTGCCCATCCGCGCGAAACACGCGCGACGAGTTGCGCTGGTCCGTCGAGCCCGATCCCTACACCCTCTGGAAGGAGCTTTCATGACGAATCGAAGTCAGGCACGCCGGCCCATCGCGCCATGACGCGTCGCTCGTCATCCCGCAGTGCAACAAGCACGCGCATCTCGAAAGCGCCGTCGGCTTATAGCCGTCACCTATCGGCGGCATTGCAAAAATCGCATTCTATTGAACGTCGCTCTCACGTATTTTTCAAGATGAGGAAGGCTGCCGGGACGAGTCGCGCTCGTCCGCCGCGCGCCGCGACAACCCTTTCTGGACCAGGTTCGTGCAGCACGGAACGCACGCAAGCCTGACGCCTTGGAAGTGAGTAGTAGAAAAACTAGTGGGTACGTCCTCGCAAGGAGATAACGCATGTCGAACGAATCGAAGTGCCCGTTTACGCATGCCGCCGGCACAGGAACGACGAACCGCGACTGGTGGCCGCGGCAACTACGGGTGGATCTGCTGAATCAGCATTCCGGCAAGTCGAATCCGCTGGATACGGGTTTCGACTACGCCGAAGCATTCAAGAGTCTCGATCTCGCCGCGGTCAAGCAGGACCTCGCAGCGGTGATGACCGATTCGAAGGACTGGTGGCCCGCCGACTTCGGCCACTACGGTCCGCTGTTCATCCGCATGGCGTGGCACAGCGCGGGCACCTACCGCATCGGCGATGGCCGGGGAGGCGGCGGGCGCGGCCAGCAGCGTTTCGCGCCGCTCAATAGCTGGCCGGACAACGTCAGCCTCGACAAGGCGCGGCGTCTGCTCTGGCCGGTCAAGCAGAAATACGGCCAGAAACTTTCCTGGGCCGACCTCATCATTCTGGCGGGCAATGTCGCGCTCGAAACGATGGGCTTCAAGACCTTCGGCTTTGCGGGCGGCCGCGAGGACACGTGGGAGCCGGATCAGGACGTCTACTGGGGCAATGAGAAGACCTGGCTCGGCGGCGATGTCCGCTACGGCAAGGGCGCGGCGGGCAACGACGACGATCAGGGCGTGATCACCGCCGATGTCCAGAAACACGGCGAGGAAGTCAGCCGCACCGACGCCGGCCGCAATCTGGAGAACCCGCTCGGCGCAGTGCAGATGGGTCTGATCTACGTCAACCCGGAAGGCCCGGACGGCAATCCCGATCCGCTCGCGGCGGCGCACGACATCCGCGAGACCTTCGCGCGCATGGCCATGAACGACGAGGAAACCGTCGCGCTGATCGCCGGTGGACACACCTTCGGCAAGACGCACGGCGCGGGTCCGGCGGACAACGTCGGCCCCGAGCCGGAATCCGCCGATCTGGAGAACATGGGCCTCGGCTGGAAGAGCAGCTACGGCAGCGGCAAGGGCGCAGACACGATCACGAGCGGTCTCGAAGTCACCTGGACCACCACGCCGACGAAGTGGGGCAGCGGCTTCTGGGAAAGCCTCTTCGGACACGAATGGGAACTGACGAAGAGCCCGGCGGGCGCGAATCAATGGGTCGCGAAGGATTCGGCGGAGACCGTGCCGCACGCGCATGATCCGTCGAAGAAGATCAAGCCGACCATGCTGACGACGGACCTGTCGCTACGCTTCGATCCGGAATACGCGAAGATTTCGAAGCGTTTCTGGGAGAACCCCGACCAGTTCGCCGATGCCTTCGCCCGCGCGTGGTTCAAGCTGACGCACCGCGACATGGGTCCGAAGGCGCGCTATCTCGGGCCTGAAGTGCCGTCGGAAGAACTGCTGTGGCAAGACCCGATTCCGGAAGTCGATCATCCGCTGGTCGGCGATGAAGAGGTCGCGGCGCTCAAGCAGAAAGTGCTGGCGTCGGGATTGTCGATCTCCGAACTGGTGTCGGCGGCGTGGGCATCGGCATCGACGTTCCGTGGGTCCGACAAGCGCGGCGGCGCCAATGGTGCGCGCATTCGCCTCGCCCCGCAGAAGGACTGGGAAGCGAACGAGCCAGAGCAACTCGCGAAGGTGTTGAAGACGCTCGAAGGGATTCAGGGCGAATTCAACGGCGGGCAATCCGGCGGCAAGAAGATCTCGATAGCCGATCTGATCGTGCTGGCGGGCGGCGCGGCGATCGAAAAAGCCGCCGAGAAGGCCGGTCACAAAGTCACGGTGCCGTTCACGCCGGGCCGCATGGACGCTTCGCAGGACCAGACCGACGTGCAATCGGTCGGAGCGCTCGAACCGGTCGCCGACGGTTTTCGCAACTTCATCAAGTCCAACGTGCGCGTGCCTTCCGAAGCGTTGCTGATCGACCGGGCGCAACTGCTGACGCTGACCGCACCGGAGATGAGCGCGCTCATCGGAGGATTGCGCGTGCTGAACGGGTCCGGCAAGGGCACGCATGGCGTCTTCACCGACAAGCCCGAAACGCTGACGAACGACTTCTTCGTCAACCTGCTCGACATGAACACGGAATGGCAGCCGATGTCGTCGGCCCGCGATGTGTTCGAAGGGCGCGACAGCAAGACGGGTCAGCGCAAGTGGACCGGCAGCCGTGTCGACCTGATCTTCGGGTCGCATTCGGTGCTGCGCGCGTTCGCCGAAGTCTATGCGAGCAGCGATGCGCAGGAGAAGTTCGTGAAGGACTTCGTCGCGGCCTGGGCCAAGGTGATGAACCTCGATCGTTTCGATCTGAAGAAGTAGCAGCAGAAGCAAGCAGAAGCGCGGCGGTCCTTCGGGACCGCCGTTTTTTTTGCGCGATACCTCAATGCGCCACGCGCGCTGCCCGTTGCCTGAACAACAACCCGCACACGACGATGAACATCGCGAGTGCGATCGACGCGCCATAGCGGCTCATCGCGAGTCCACCGTTCGCGATCGGCTTGTCGAGAAAGTCGCCGACCACGGCGCCGAGTGGCCGCGTCAGAATGAACGCGCTCCAGAACAGCACGGTGCGCGACACCTCCGTGAAGTAGTACGCAAGCACGATCAGCAGCAACAGGCCGCCGAAGATCATCGCCGCGCCCGTGTAGCCGAAGCCCGCGCTGTCGGCGGTCCAGTCGCCGAGCGCGGTGCCGAGCGTCTGCGAGAACATGATCGTCACCCAGTAGAACGCTTCGGCCTTCGGCGATGCGATCGTCGATACCGATACCGAGCCCATCACGCGATGCCACACCACGAGCGACGCAAGCAGCAGCGCGAGCAGGATTGCGCTACCGCCCGCGTAACCGATGCCGAGCGAGCGGTCGGCGAAGTCGGCGAGCGTGGTGCCGACGGTCGTCGTCGCGATGATGGTGATCCAGTAGAGCGCGGGCTGAAACCGGTCCGCCCTGATCTGCGCGATCACCGCGACGACGAAAACCGCCGCGAAGATGAACGTGCTCATCAGATAGCCGAGATTCATCGACATCGAAAGCGCGTCGCCGCCGGTTTCGCCGAGCGTCGTCGCCGCGATCTTGATGATCCAGAACGCGAGCGTCAGCTCCGGAACCTTGGTGAGTGCATGCTTTGCGTGCTCCATGTCGTTTCTCATGGGATGGGAAAGAGGTCAAGCGTAGTGGGCGGTTGCTTAAGAGAGACTTAGTGGTCAGCGCGTTTTTGCGCGATCGAGTATCGTCTACATTCCGACTCGCAGATCGACAGGAGACCCGTATGCCCCGCACCGTCGCCGAGAAACGCGCGGCTTTTCGCGCGCTGCACGAATCCGGTTGTTTCATGTTGCCGAATCCCTGGGATGTCGGTTCCGCGCGTTATCTCGCGACACTCGGCTTCAAGGCGCTCGCGACGACGAGTTCCGGTTTCGCCTGGTCGCGCGGTCACGCGGATAACCACGTGACGCGCGACGCCGTGCTCGCGCACTTGCGCGAGATCGTCGAGGCGACCGACCTGCCCGTGAACGCTGACTTCGAAAGCGGCTTCGGCGCGACGCCGGAGGAAGTCGCGCAGAGCGTGAAGCTGGCGGTGGCAACGGGCGTCGCGGGCTTGTCGATCGAAGACTCGACAGGCGATGCAGCGGCGCCGCTCTTTCCGGTCGATGTCGCCGTGGCGCGCATGAAGGCGGCGCGGCGCGCGATCGATGAAAGCGGCGGCGACACGCTGCTCGTCGGCCGCGCGGAGAATTTCTTCGCAGGCAAGCCCGATATCGACGATGCGATCGCGCGTCTCAAGGCCTATTCCGATGCGGGCGCGGATTGCCTCTACGCGCCGGGCATCAAGACACGCGAGCAGATCGAGGCGGTGGTCAAGGCGGTCGGGCCGAAGCCGGTGAATCTGCTAATCGGCGGCGTATCCGAATTCACTTTGAGCGATGTCGCCGCGCTCGGCGTGCGGCGCGTGAGCGTCGGCGGGGGACTCGCGCGGGCGGCGTGGGGCGGGTTCATCCGCGCGGCGCAGGGACTCGGCGAAGGGCGCTTCGACGGGTTCAAGGACGCGGCGGCGGGCAATGACCTCAACGGAATATTCGACGAGCGCGGATAGTTCCTTACGCAAAGGAGAACATGCACATGGCTCGCGAACTCATCCGCGTCGAACCGCTTTCGACCTGGCTCGAACGATTCAAGGCGCCGACGTCCGCGGTCGCCCGTCACGGCGATACGGTCTACGTTTCGGGCTTTCCACCGTTCGATCCGGAAACCGGCGAAGTCGTTGCGAACGCAACCATCGAACGGCAGACGGAACTGGTGCTTCAGCAGTTGAAGCTGTGCGTCGAGACGGCGGGTTCGTCGCTCGATCAGGTGTTGAAGTGCAATGTCTATTGCACGTCCGTGGATGCGTTTCCTGTCGTGAACGCCGTCTACGGACGCTTCTTCGGACCGAATCCGCCGGCACGCATCTTCATCAACGTGCCGGCGTGGCCGGGCGGCTTCGACATCGAGATCGACTGCGTCGCGGCGCTCGCGTGAGGGCGGATATCGTCAGTCCGCGTGCGCCCGGTCGAATGCCCACACTTCCGGGAATCCCATCAACTCGCACATCTCGGGGAACGGATACATCGCGGCTGAAGCGCTCATCGTGCCTTTGCGCGCGAGAATCTCGCCATAGACATCCTTGAGCGCCTTCGCGACAGACAGAAAACCCGACGCCGGATAAATCGCCAGCGAAAAGCCGAGCTTCTGCAATTCCTCGGGCGCAAGCTGCGGCGTGCGTCCGCCTTCGACGACATTCACGAGCAGCGGCATGTCGAACGCGCGCCCGATCTTCTCCAGTTCCTCGACACTCTCCGGCGATTCGATGAACAACACATCCGCGCCGGCCTTCGCATAAGCTTCGCCGCGACGCAACGCTTCATCGAGCCCGAGCGACGTGCGTGCGTCGGTTCGCGCGACGATCTGGAAATTGCCGTCGCTTCGGCTTTCCACCGCGACCTTGATCTTGCGCACCATGTCTTCGAGCGCGATCACGCGCCGCCCCGGCGTATGACCGCATTTCTTCGGGAACTCCTGATCTTCGAGCTGAATGCCCGCCGCGCCCGCCTGCTCGTAACCGCGCACCGTATGCGCGACGTTCAGCAATCCGCCGTAACCCGTGTCGCCATCGCAGATCATCGGCGTGTTGGTGCCGCCGCAAAACGCCGCCACGCGATCGACCATGTCGGTATAGGTCGCAAGCCCCGCGTCCGGCAGACCGAGGTAGGACGCGACCGTGCCGAAGCCCGTCATATAGAGGCATTCGAAGCCCATCGAGTCGGCCATCTTCGCGGAGATCATGTCGAAGATGCCCGGCGCGGTGACGATCTCCTTGCGCGCGAATCGCGCTTTCAGTGCCTGACGCTTGTCTGCATGCGTAACGCTCATGACGATTTCCTTGGAAAGTTTCAACGATGTGATTCGCGCGACAGCGCCGCTGCCGCGAGCGCGTCATCGGTGGCAGGCGTTGGCGCGATGTCTTCCAGCGAACGGCGATTCGTCTCGATGCCGAACATCGCCAGCACGACGGCCATCACGACGAGCGCGCCGATGATCATCGACAGCACGTCCTTCACGCCGCCCGCCGCGTACATCACGACGACGAGCTGCGGCGCGAAAATGCCGGTGATGCGCCCCGCGCAGCCCGCGATGCCGTTCGCGCGCATGCGGTTCTCGGTGGCGAAAAGCTCGGGAATGTACGTCGCGATGCCGAGCGCGACCATCAGATACGTCAGCGTGAAAAGCAGGAAGCCGAGCAGCGTCGCCATCGCGACGCCGGTGGAATTTCCATACAGCCAGCCGATCACCGCGGCCAGCACCGCGACCGCGATCAGCCCGTTCTTGCGGCCGATCCGGTCGGCGACGAGTACGCCCAACAGCGCGCCCGCCGGCCCGCCGAGCGCCATCAGCGATGAATAGCCGAGCGACGACGCCATGCCCACGCCCTGTTTCATCAGGAACGTCGGCACCCACACGATGAAGCCGTAGATCACCATGTTGATCGCGATCTGCACGACGATCGACACAAACGTGCGGCGAATCTGCGAAGGCGAGAAGAGTTCGAGCAGGGTGGTTTTCTTCGTCACGGTGCGCGGCGTATCGTCGATGGGCGGCAGCGGCGCGTGGCGCGACGACTCTTCTTCGGCGGCGCGCAGGATCGCTTCGGCTTCCTCGTAACGGCCTTTCGATTCGAGCCAGCGCGGCGACTCGGGCATCTTCTTGCGGATCACCCAGACGGCCATCGCGCCCACGCCGACGATCGCGAACATCGCGCGCCAGCCGATCGTCGGAATGATGAGATAGCCGAGGAAGGTCGAGAAAAAGAGCGCCGAGTTCGTGATCAGCGACAGATACGCCGACCATCTGCCGCGCACCGCGGGCGGCATGAACTCGCCGACCGAGCCATAGCCGACGACGATCTCCGCGCCCAGGCCGAGCCCCATGAAGAAGCGGCACACGATGAGCCACGTCATGTCCGGCGCGAACGCGCCCGCCAGCGACGCGAGGCCGAACACCGCGAGGTTGAACTGATAGGTGAACTTGCGGCCTTTCGCATCGCCGAGCACGCCCGCGGTAAACGCGCCGATCAACATGCCGATGAAGGTCGACGAGAGGAACGCGGCGTTGAGCTGCATCGTCGACCAGCCGGTCTTCGAGAGCGCGCCGAGCACGCCGCCCGCGAGATAGACATCGAAGGAATCGAGAAACATGCCCGCGCCGATCAGCCATAACACGCGCTTGTGAAAGCCCGAGATCGGTAATCGGTCGAGGCGGGGACCCGCGTTTACGGTGCTGATCGTCATGCTGTCTGTGGCCGCCATGTCGTGTCTCCGTGTCGATGCTGTTATGACTCGAACCGCTCAAGGCTGGAACGCGGAATGTTCCCTGTCGTGGCGGTCGAGCACCGCCTTTTCGGCGGCGAGGATATGGCAGCGCGTGACGGCTTCCGCCCACGCGGCGTTGCGCTGTTCGAGCGCGAGTACGATTTCGAAGTGCTGACGCGCGCTGCGCTCGCGGTCGCGGTCGTCGTAGGTGTCGAACGTCCATTTGATGAGCGGCGTTTCCTTCATCGACCTGAGCGAGCGGTCGAGACGCGCGTTGTTCGCGGCGGCCGTGATGATCGCGTGGAATTCGCCGTTCGCGGTGAACCACGCTTCGCAGGATTCGGCGGTCGTCGGATGCTGGGTGATGGCGAGCATCGCATCGGCCAGGTCTTTGAGACGCGCAATATCCGATGCGCCGATCGAAAGCGCCGCGCGCCCGGCGAGATACGGCTCGATCAGAAGGCGCGCC
The DNA here is from genome assembly GCF_009938265.1 of Burkholderia sp. THE68. NCBI lineage: Bacteria > Pseudomonadati > Pseudomonadota > Betaproteobacteria > Burkholderiales > Burkholderiaceae > Burkholderia > Burkholderia sp. THE68. The sequence goes on along the minus strand of NZ_AP022319.1, from coordinate 602,721 downwards.
TCGAAGATCTCGCGCGCGTCCTGCAAGGTCCACGCTTTCACGCGCACGCCGTAGTTCGGGCGCGTTTCGACCCAGCCTTCGGCATCCAGCCGGCGCAAGGCTTCGCGCACGGGCGTGCGGCTCACACCGAGGCTTCTCGCCAGCACTTCCTCGCGCAGATACTGGCCCGCGCCGTACTGCCCGCCGGCGAGCGCGTCCTTGATGGCGACATAGACGTCGTCCGCGGAACGCGCTGCTTCGGGCGGGATTGTATGCAAAACTGGCTCGATATGCGGCACGATGCGTCCGTTTCAATGACTAACGTCAACATTGTATGCAATGTTGACGCGATGAAACGTGGGGATTTCCCGCAGTGCCCGCTTACTTCCGGTGTTTCGCCATGTAACCGAGATACGCGATGACGGCGTCGAGATCGCCGTCGCTGATGGCGCTTTTGTCGAAGCCGGGCATTTTCATGTCGGGCCAGGCGCGGATCGACTTTGGATTGCGGATGAACGACTTCAGCACCCACGGCTGGAAGTATTCGGTCGGGTTGTGCGGGAGGTTGAGGTCGGGGCCCATCGAGGCATCGCCCGCGCCGTTCATCTTGTGGCAGACCATGCATTGCGTCGCGAGCACGGTCTGTCCGCGGCGAATCGGCGAATCGGCGGGCACGCTCTTGTCGACGGCGATTTGCGGAAACCGCGCGGCGAGCGTCGGCGCGATGCGGATCGCATCGACCTTGAAGGGCCATTGCTCGCTGCTGACGCCCGACGCGCCCGGATCGATCCACACGACATAGAACGGACCGATATCGCCGATGCCCGGCGCTTGCGGCCACGGCGCGTCGGGCGGTTCGATCGCGAGCCACGGTTCGGCGCGCTGCTTCGCGGCGCCGAAGAGCAACTTCGCCGACAGGTGCGTGACGAAGCCATCGGTGCCGGTGATCTGCAACTCCTTGCCTTCGGGCAATGTCGTGATGCCGAGCAGCGCGCGCAGTGGCACCGCGCGATACGTCATCGTGCGGTGGAACGTGACGTCGTTCGGCACGCGGATCGTGGCGGCGTCGGGGCGCGCGAGCAACTGATCGGTCGTGAGCGAGCGTTCGCCGCCGACATTGATCGCGAGGGTCGCGGCAAGCGACGAAGCGCAAGCCAGCATCAGGCTCGCCAGTGCTATTGCATGTCTGAAGCCCATTCGGATCCGCATCCTTTTCTCACGCGCTCTGCCGAACACGAGTCGCATGATTGCACATGGAGGGATCGAATTCCACTTTTGCGGCGCGGCGGTTCAATCGATGCGCGTCTGCCACGCCGCCACCACGCTCGCGCAGAGCGCAATGCCGATGATGTAGTAGAAGCCATCGAGCGAACTGAGAAAATTCGCCTGCTGCGTGACGACGCGGCTGATCTCGACGAGCGCCAGGCTTCTGGCCTCGGACGCGCTGCGCCCCATGTGCTCGAACGTGCCGATCAGGCTCTGATACACACTCTGAAAAGTCGGGTTGAACGGATTGACCGCTTCGACGAGCCGCGTCTGATGCAGCGCGACGCGATGCTGTTCGAGAATGATGATCGTCGCCGTCGAGAACGAATAGGTCAGTTGCTTGACGATGTTCTTGAAGCGATAACCGTGACTGTATTCATCGATTGCGAAGACGCGAAACGTCAGGTTCGCGACCGGCAACGCGATGAAGAGCAGCAGCATGCCGCGCAGGATCATCGGCGCGATGAGCCACGGCATGCTGACATCGGGCGGCAGATTGATCATCCATGTGCCGATGAACGCGGCCATCAGAAAGCCGGTCATGATCAACCACTTCTTGTGTTTGATGCGCGACGAATAGCGAAAATAGACGACCGCCATCGCGAGTGAAACCATCGACGTGAAGCCGACGAGCCGCCCCGCGTTTTCCACCGGATAACCGAGGCCGCCTTCGAGCAGGCGCGAGACGAGAAAGCTCATCGCGTTGTTGATGTAATAGAACGCGATATACAGCACGATGCCCACCTGAAACGTCTTTTCGCGCAGCGCATGCAGCCGCAACAACGGCTTCGGATGATGCCATTGGTGCCACACGAACCATCCGAGCGACAGCAAGCCCACAACCGTCAGCACGATCAACTCGGGCGACGTGCTGAAGAGTTCGAAGCGCACCTGCTGCATGACGATCTGCAGCGCGCCCTGCGCGAACGCGAAGAGAATGTACGGCCAGAAATGCGCGTCGCCGCGCGCCTCGGGCTGCACGCGTCCCGAAGACGGCACGGCGAAGAACGCCAGCACGCCGAGCGCGACGCCCGCGAACGCGGTGCACGAAAAGAGCGCGCGCCAGCCCAGCGACGCGACCAGATACCCGCCGCACAAGGGCGCGAGCGCGGTGCCGAGCAGAATCATGTTGAGAAAGCGGCGCGTCGCGGCGGGGCGCTCTTGCGCACTGAAGCGCGTCTGGATCAGGATGCGCGCGGCGCTCATCATCGGACCGATGAAGTAGCCCTGAAAGCCGCGCGCGAGCGCCAGTTCGATAGCCGATTCGGACAGCGTCGCCGCCACCGCGCCCGCCGCGAAAAGCAGCAGACATCCCGCGATATAGCGCCGGTTGCCGAGCCGCTCGATCCACCATTGCTGCTGCAGGATGCCGAGCACGGACGCCACCGCATACGCGCTCGATGCCCACACGAGCTCATCGGACGATGCATTGATGCCGCCCGCGATATAGCTCGTGAAAAATGAAAAGACGGAATTGTCGAAGTAATCGAGACCCGTGGCGAGCGCGATGGCCCACGGAAACAGATCGCCACGAAAACGCCCGGCGATTTGCTTCGGATATCGAAACGAAGTCGTGGTCATTCGTCGATATCCTTGCGGGGCTTGCGCGCGGCCATGCGTTCCTGCAACAGCGTTTCCTTGCTTTCGCCCGCAATTCTCCGCCGCAGATAATCGAGGTCGCCGGCGAGTTCGCTGCGCACCGCCTGCGCTTCCTTCAGTTCGCGGCGCACGGCGGCGATGCGCGTATCCACCGCTTCGATCTGCTGCGACAGCGCTGCTTCGATTTCGCGCAAGGACGACGCCGAGTAACCGGTGCGGCCTTCGCCTTGCGCTTCCATCGGCCGCTTCAGCATCTCGACGATGCCCTGCAGCGAGAATCCCAGCGAGCGCAGGCGCAGAATCCGCGCAAACAGCTCCAGATCCTGCTCGCTGTAGAGCCGGTAGCGGCCTTCGCTGCGCGTGGGCGTGACGAGTCCGCGCTCCTCGTAATACTTGAGCGTGCGCGGCGTGACTTGCAGGCGCTCGGCGGCGTCGCGGATGGTGAGAAGCGCGGGCATGGCGGATATCCAGATGACGATGCGGATGCCGCGTAGCTTAACACAAACCTGTACGTTCGCGTACAGGTTTGCCGGGCATGCGAGGTGCTTGGGAAAGAGGGTGCGATGATAGACTTGAACGCCTCGCGACGCCGACCGCCGGTGCCGCCCGAACGTCACGACAACAGAAACGAATGAAAGCCAAACGATTCTCGATGATCCGCGATTTCCACCTGGCCGACTGGTTCACGCTGGGTAATGCGGTGTGCGGCACGGGCGCGCTGTTCTCGTCGATGTCCTACCTCGACGATTCCGACGTCCTGCATATCTACCTCGCCTGCGCGCTGGTGTTCGCGGCGCTCGTTTTCGACGTGCTCGACGGCCGCATTGCGCGATGGCGTCAGAAGGCGTCGCTCTTGGGCAAGGAACTGGATTCGCTCGCCGACGTGATCTCGTTCGGCGTCGCGCCGGCGATCATCGGCTATGGATTCGGCATGCGCGGGCTGTATGACCGCGTGATTCTGGCGTATTTCGTCGCGTGCGGCGTGTCGCGTCTCGCGCGCTATAACGTGACGACCGAGGAAATGTCGGGCGCGAGCGGCAAGGTCACGCACTTCGAGGGCACGCCGATTCCCACGTCGTTCGTCATCGTGCTGTTGCTGACCATCGGCGCGTGGTCCGGCGCGATCGGCGAGAGCATGTGGCTCGGCACGGTGCGTTTCGGCGGCTTCACGCTGCATCCGCTCGTGCTGATCTATGCGATTTCCGGCTCGCTGATGATCAGCCGCATTCGCATTCCTAAGCCGTGACCAGTTGCGGCGCGCTCGTCACAGCGCGCGCCGCGCGGCCGGCGCTCACGTCGAACTTTCCCTGTAGCGACGTCGCCAGAAACTCGACGAAAGTCCTGATCTTCGCGTCGACGTGCTGGCGCGACGGATAGACCGCGTACACGCTCGCGCCCCGCAGCGGATAGTCGGGAAAGAGGCGCACGAGACGACCCGCGCTGATGTCATCGGCGACGAAATAATGCGGCATCGCCGAGACGCCCGCGCCCGCCACCAGCGCGACGCGAATCGCTTCGGCGTCGTTCACCACGATCTGATCGGCGGCTTCGGCGTTGCCGGTCCAGCCGGATGCGAGTTCCGCGTGCCAGTCGCACGGATGTGCGAACGGTGCGTTGATGCGCGTGAGCGCGTGCATCGGCAGGTCGCCGACGGATTCCACCGCGTGACGCTTGAGATACGCGGGCGCCGCGACGAGCACGCGCTGAAAGCGCCCGACGATTCGGTAGGTGTGGCCCGAATCGGGCAGCGAGGCCGCCGACAGCACCGACACGTCGAACTGCTCCTGCACGAGATCCGGCATGCCCGGCAGCAGTTTCAGATCGACCGTCACCTGCGGATGCGCGCGCCGGTATTCGACGATCGTCGACATCAGTTGCGTGAGGCCCAGATCGGGCACCGCATGCACCCGCAGGCGGCCGCGCGGGATCGTGGTGGCGTCGCTGGCTTCGGCGTCGGCGGCGTCGATTTCGGCGAGAATCGTCTTGCACTTGCGGTAGTAGCGCTCGCCGCTGTCGGTGAGCGATACGCGGCGCGTCGTGCGCTGCAAAAGCCGCGTGCGCAGCTCGTCTTCGAGCGACACGACCGCGCGCGACACGATGCCCACGCTGCAATCCATGTCTTTGGCGACGCCGCTGAAGCTGCCGGTTTCGGCGACGCGCGAGAACACGCGCATGCTGAAGAGCTTGTCCATGTCCGCTTTACCTCCCGATTCCGATCATGTCATCGATGGAATCAAGATACGTTCGCTAAGCGCTCCACGCCATCAGCCGTGCATACAGCCGGATCATCCTTGCGTATAGGTGCGGGCCGCGTGATGCCGGCCGATCACGATGAAATGCGCCAGCGCGATGAGCGGAAACACCGTCGCGACGGTTGCGACGAGCGTCCAGCCGCCGCGCTCGTAAAGCGGGCTCGCGAACGCCGAACCGATCGCGCCGCCCACGAAGATGCTCGTCATGTACACCGCGTTCAGCCGGTTGCGGCTCGTCGCGTGCAGCGCGTAGATTTCGCGCTGGCCGAGCACCATGTTCATCTGCACGGCGAAATCGAGCACGATGCCGGTCACGACGAGCGCGCCGACGCCCCACGCCGGATGAATCACCACCGGCAGATACGCGACGGCCGCGAGAATCAGCGCGATGAAGGTCGCGCGCACCGTGTGGCCCGCGTCCGCAAGCCGCCCGGCGATGGGCGCGGACGTCGCGCCGGTCGCGCCGATCAGCGCGAAGATGCCGATGGCCGTCTGCGTGAGCCCGTAATGCCGCGTCAGCTCGACGGGAATCGCGGTCCAGAACAGACTGAACGACGCGAACATCAGCCCCTGATAGAGCGAGCGATGCCGCAGGACCGGCATCGTACGCACGAGATGGCCGAGCGAGCCGATCAACTGAAAGTACGTCGCCCTGTGATCCGGCTGACGGCGCGGGATCGTGAGCGCGAGCACGGTCGTGATGCCGATCATCAATACGGCGGCGGCGCCGAACATCGCGCGCCAGCCGAAGTGACCCGCGACGAGACTCGATATCGGCCGCGACAGCAGAATGCCGAGCAGCAGCCCGCTCATGATGGTGCCGACCACCTTGCCGCGCGATTCGTCGGGCGCAAGATGCGCCGCGAGCGGAATCAGGATCTGCACCGCCACCGATGAAAAGCCGATCGCGAGCGAGATCACGAGAAACCAGCCGGGCGTGTGCGTGAACGTGGCGGCGGTGAGGCTCGCGATCGATACCAGCGCGGTCGCGATCATGAGCTTGCGATTTTCCAGCAGATCGCCGAGCGGCACGATGAAGAACAGCCCGAGTGCATAGCCGATCTGCGTGAGCGACACGATCAGGCTCGCCGTGCCGCCCGCCATGTGCAGGTCGGGCGCGATGAGTTCGGTGATCGGCTGCGCGTAATACAGATTGGCGACGATCGCGCCGCAGCAGAACGCGAAGAGCGCGATCAGGCCGCGCGTGAGCTCGACGTGCTTGCCGTCGAGCGCGGTCGATGTTGGAGTCGACATAAGGGTTTCCAGGGAGGCAGATCGGGACTATACGGTTTTGCCGCGCAACGCGCTCGACACGCCGTTCACCCGGTTTCATCACAGGAATGCCGGATTGGAAGCAAACGCTGCAAACCTATACGTACATATGATTTTCCGGGCGACGCCGCGTGCGTAAGATGACCTTCATTCAGGCGGTGGACCTGTCCCATGCCCGCCGACATTCACGCACGGCCCAGGACTACGCCCTTGCAATCCCCATCGAGAGTTTCCGTGATCGACGATGACGAATCCGTCCGCGTCGCCTCTTCAAGCCTGTTGCGCTCGCTTGGCTGGGAGGTCAGTCTGTATCCGTCGGCGGAGTCGTTTCTCGACGATGACTCGCTCGACGGTCTCGCGTGCATCATCACCGATCTCAACATGCCCGGCATGTCCGGCCTGCAACTGCAACAGCGCCTGCGCGAGCTGAAGCCGGGCGTGCCGGTCATGTTCATCACCGCATTCGCATCGGACGCCGCGCGCCGTCAGGCGCTCGACGGCGGCGCGGTGTGCTTTCTCGGCAAGCCTGTCGACGGCGCGGCAGTCGCGGATTGTCTGGAGCGCATCAGGCAAGGCTTTTTGAAGGGCTAGAATTCATTTCGTAATGGTTTCGATGCGTCGCGCGCCAATCGCGACTTTTCAACGAACGTCTTTTTTCGAACGCTCAATGACCCAGTCGCTCGTCTCGTTCGTCGTTCGTTTCCATTCGCCGGCGTCAGACCGGCCGTGATGGAGACATTCCAGAGCGCGCCGCGCGCGGCGCGTCACGATACCCGCATCGTGTCGATGCTCGCGGCCGCCATCGCGCTGGGCGTGTTCCTGATCGACGCCCTCACGCCACTCGATATCGCCATCGCGGTGCTGTATGTGGTCGTCGTGCTGCTCGTCGCGTCGACGGGCAATCGCGCCGCGACCGTCACCATCGCGTGGGGCTGCGTCGTGCTGACGCTCGTCGGCTTCATTCTTTCGCACGACCAGAACGTGTCGGGCGGCGCGCTCGCGCGCTGCGCGGTGAGTCTCGTCGCGATCGGCACGACCGCCGTCCTTTCGCTGCGCAATCAGGCCACCACGACCAAGATGCAGGAGCAGCTCGAACTGCTCAATCTCGCGCACGACGCGATCGTCGCGCACGACATGAACGACCGCATCACGTTCTGGAATCGCGGCGCCGAAGCGCTCTACGGCTGTCCGGCGCACGAGGCGCTCGGCCAGCCGATCCATCGCATGACGCAAGCGCACTCGCCCGTGCCGCACGCGCAGATCCGCGCGGAACTGCTGCGCTCGGGCCGCTGGGACGGCGAGATCACGCGCGTGCGCCACGATGGCAGCGAGATCGTGATCGCGAGCCGCGCGGCCTTGCTGCGCGATGCGAAAGGCCAGCCGCGCGCGGTGCTCGCGACGAGCAACGACATCACGCAGCGCAAGCGCATGGAAGCGGAGTTGCAGCGTCAGCGCGACGCGTTGAAGCGCAGCGAGGCGTTCCTGCTCGACGCGCAACGCCTGTCGCGCACGGGCAGCATCGCGACGCGCCTGCCCGCCGGCACGATGTGGTGGTCCGACGAGGCGTATCGCATCTTCGATTACCCGCGCGATATCGAACTGTCCATCGACGCGATTCTCGCGCGCACGCATCCCGACGACGTCGAGATCGTGCGCGGCGCGCATCACGCGGCGCTCGACGGCGCGTGCGACATCGACGTGGAGCATCGTCTGCTGTTGCCGGACGGCACGGTGAAGCACGTGCATTTCGTCGCGCATCGCGCATCGACGGAAGCCGATGGCGATGAATACGTCGGCGCGCTCATGGACGTCACCGACACCAAGCTCGCGCAAGAAGCGCTCGCGCGCTCGACCGCCGAGCTCGCGCACGTCACGCGCGTCACGATGCTGGGCGAACTGGCCGCGTCGATCGCGCATGAAGTCACGCAGCCGATGGCCGCGATCGTCACGAGCGGCGACGCCGGCTTGCGCTGGCTCAACCGCGCGCAGCCGGAAATCGCGGAGGCGCAGCAATCGATCACACAGATGATTCGCGACGCCAGGCGCGCGAGCGAGGTCATCGCACGCATTCGCGCGATGGCGAGAAAGCGCGACAGCCAGCCCGCCACGCTCGATGTGAACGAGATCGTCGGCGAGACGATCGAACTCGTGCGGCGCGAGCTTGCGCGTCATCGCGTGGAGGTGCGCACCGAACTCGCGACGCCCGCGCCGACCGTGCAGTGCGATCGCGTGCAGTTGCAGCAGGTGCTCATCAACCTGATCATGAACGCCGCGCAGGCGATGTCCGGCGTGAACGGGCCGCGCGTGCTGCGCGTCGCGACGGGCGGGAGTCTGAGCGATGAAGGCTGTGTGCAGATCACGGTGCAGGATTCCGGCACGGGCATCAGCGAGGACAACGCCCGCCGCCTCTTCGACGCGTTCTTCACGACGAAGGCCGAAGGCATGGGCATGGGTTTGTCGATTTGCCGTTCGATCATCGAGGCGCACGGCGGCAGGATCTGGGCGGAATCGCCCGATGAAGGCGGCGCGCGCTTGCGCTTCGTGCTGCCCGAACACGCAGGGGGAGACGATGAGCATTGACAGGGACGCGGACACGAAGACGAGCGGCGCGATGGTCTACGTGGTCGACGACGACGAATCGATGCGCGACGCGCTGCGCATGCTGCTGCGCTCGGTCGGCCTGAGCGTGATGACGTTCGCGTCCGCGCATGAATTCCTCGCGTACGACATGCCCGAGGTGCCGAGCTGCCTGATTCTCGACGTGCGTCTGAAGGGGCAAAGCGGACTCGCGGTGCAGGAGCAGATGGCCGCGAGCCAGCTCGGCTTGCCGATCGTCTTCATGACGGCGCACGGCGATATCGCCATGACGGTGAAGGCGATGAAAGCCGGCGCGAAGGACTTTCTCGCCAAACCGTTCCGCGATCAGGACATGCTCGATGCCGTCGCGCAGGCGCTGGAGGCCGATCAGGAACGGCGCGCGGCGAGCCGCTCGGTGGCCGACTTGCGGCGCTCGTACGATTCGCTGACGCCGCGCGAGCGCGAAGTGATGGCGTTCGTCGTATCGGGTCTGATGAACAAGCAGATCGCGGCGGAAATGAGCCTGAGCGAAATCACGGTGAAGATTCATCGCGGCCAGGCGATGAAGAAAATGGCGGCGCGCTCGCTCGCCGATCTCGTGCTGAAAGCCGAAGCCCTCGGCGTGAAGATGCCGCAGGGCGCATCGACGCCGTCGCGCGCGCAGCGGCCCTGAAGTCGGCTTAGCGTTGCGGCGTCGTGATGGACGCCATGTCCTCGGTGAGCGCGATGCGTTCCAGCGGCAATTCCGTGTCGTAACCGGCGCGATCGAGCGCGCTCCAGTCGTGCGGCGCGTTCACCGAATACCACGTTCCGAACGCCAGCACGGCGGCGCAACCCGATAACAGCCTGCGTGTCGATGTATCGCTCATGGTGCGCTCCGTTTGCCTGACGATGACATCAGGATAAGGATGCGCGTGTGCGTTGGCCATTCTACGAACGACTCGGCGCGGTTATACGAACGTGTGATGTGTCGTCCCGATTACCACGCCCGCCCTCTATCCCCCAACGCGGCGACAACCTGCTCGTCATTGGCCACCGCTTCGCCGTCCCGGTCGGAGAACCGATAGCCGCCGCGTTCCTCGGACTTCGCCTCGTACAGCGCGGCATCGGCGCGTTTCAGCGCGCTCTCGAACGGCTCATAAGGCCGCGCGAGCGCGATGCCGATGCTCACGCCCACCCGCAGCGTCTGCCCGGACGCGAGCGCGTACACCGCCGACAGCTCGCGGATGATCTTGCGCGCGAAGGCCGCGATCGACGCGTCCGCGATATAGGTCGCGACGATCGCGAATTCATCGCCGCCGAGGCGCGCGGCGAGTTCGCCGTGACGCATCACGTTGCGCAGGCGGTCGGCGACGAGCTTCAGCAGTTCGTCGCCCGCATTGTGGCCGTAGGTGTCGTTCACGCGCTTGAAGCCGTCGAGATCGACGTACATCACCATCACTTTGTCGCGGCCCGCGCCGCCCGCCATCAGACGCTCGGCGTGATCGCCGAGATAGCGCCGGTTCGGCAGGCCGGTCAGCGAATCGTGATGCGCCCAGTGCAGGATCTTCGCCTCGGCTTTGCGGCGCTCCGTCACGTCCTCGATGATGATGACCGAACTGCCGTCCGGCACCGGGTTGCGGCTCAGTTCGAGATGCCGGCCATCGCGCAACGGCAGATCGAGCGGCAGATTGCCGTCCTTGAGCCACTGCGCACAGCGCTCGGAGAACTGCGCGCGCAGCGCTTCGCCGAATTTCGCGAGACCCACATAGCCGATGAATTCCGGCAAGGACACGTTCAGCCGCAGCATTTCGACGGTCGCGCCGAACAGCTCGGCCGCCTTGCGATTCGCGATCACCACCTTGCCCGCCGCATCCACCGTGCAAAGGCCGTGCGGCATGTGCGCGAGCGCCGCGTCGAAGCGCGCGGCGATTTCGGCGTGGCCCTGCTCGGCGGTCATCAGCGCGACGAGCCCGCGATAGTGGCGCTGCACGACCGCGACCATCGCGCCGGCGTAGAGAAAGAGCGGCGGCACGAGAATCCAGTAACCGGCCGGACCGAACAGCCCGCCGACGCCGATCGGCAGCGCGCCGAGACACACCTGCGCGATCGCCAGATGCGGCGTGCCCGCGTTGCGCGACGCGATGCCGCCGAGCAGGCCCGCCGTCACCATGATCGCGAGCGAGGTCAGCACGGCGTCGCCGGAGATGACGCAGGCCATCGTGCCGAGGCCGGTCACGAGACACGTCGCGAGCGCGAACGGCGCGTAACGCGCGGCCCACGGACCGGGATGCGGCGCGCTCGGGCGGCTCAGCGCGCGATAGCGGCACACGATGAACAGGCGCGCGGCGAGCAACAGCGCATCGGCGGCGACCCAGAGAATCGTCCAGACGGCCTGCAGGCGGCCGAGCGCGATCATCGCGACGAACGCGCTCGAGATGCCGGACAAGAGGAGCGGGCGGACGTCCTCGACGAGCGTCGACAGCAGCGACGCGCGAATGGCGGCCGTGATGCGTCCGTCCTCTGTCGCCGGCGGCGTGGCCAGAATCGAATCGATCAAGGACGGGTTGCCTGACATACGGAAGACCGGGCCAGCGAGAGGGCGAAATGAGGGCGGCGGCGATGCCGTCACCGCCGGTACTCGTGTTTACGGCTTCGTCTGCACAAGCTTTAGGCAAGACGCGGGCGAGTCGATATAGATTATTCGCCCGGAGCGCATTCTGACTTTCCTTTGCGCTGGATTATGTTTTTTCGCCGGCATAGTAATTTATCGCTCAATCCTTTCATCGATTGGGGGCGCCCGGGTTTTGCCTCATCGAAAGCTTTCGATACAGGGGCGATGATGGCTGGATGTCCGTTGCGCGAGCAACGGGCATCGTCCGTCGAGAAAAGAAGGCAACTGTGATATCGGTACAGAAGCATCGTCGCGACGATGGCCGCAGAAACCGTCGGGCGAGCCCATAAAAGGAGACGTCATGGACACGAAGCCTGCCTCATCCGGTGCATCACGCGAGTCGCACGCCGAGCACCACAAGCAGACGAAGAAGGCCACCGCGAGCGGCTGGATAGGCTCCGCGCTCGAATACTACGATTTCTTCATCTACGCGCAGGCCGCGGCGCTGATCTTTCCACAACTCTTCTTTCCATCCGGCAACCCCAAAGTGGCGATCGTCGCCTCGCTGGCGACATACGGCGTAGGCTACGTCGCGCGGCCGATCGGCGCGTTCGTGCTCGGCCACTGGGGCGACACGCACGGCCGCAAGACCGTGCTCGTGCTGTGCATGTTCCTGATGGGCGGCTCGACGATGGCGGTCGGTCTGCTGCCGACCTACCACAGCGTCGGCATGCTCGCGCCGACCTTGCTCGTGATCCTGCGCCTCGTCCAGGGCTTCGCGGTCGCGGGCGAAATCTCCGGCGCGAGTTCGATGATTCTGGAGCACGCGCCATTCGGCCGGCGCGGTTTCTTCGCGAGCTTCACGCTGCAGGGCGTGCAGGCCGGGCAGATTCTCGCGGCCGCGGTGTTCCTGCCGCTCGCGTACTACATGCCCGAGGACTCGTTCAATTCGTGGGGCTGGCGCATTCCGTTCCTGCTCTCGGCAGTCGTGCTGATCGCGGGCTATATCATCCGGCGTGAAGTGCACGAAACGCCCGCCTTCGAGAAGGAAGGCGAAAAGGGCGCGGTGCCGCGCTCGCCGATCGTCGAGGCCTTCAAATACAACCTCGGCGACATGATCCGCGTCGTCTGCATGGCGCTGATGAACGTGATTCCCGTGGTGGCGACGATCTTCGGCGCGGCCTACGCGGTGCAGGCGGCCTACGGCGTCGGCTTTCACAAGAGCGTGTATCTGTGGATTCCGGTCGTCGGCAATATCCTCGCCGTGATCGTGATTCCGATCGTCGGCAATCTCTCCGACAAGATCGGGCGCAAGCCTCCGATCATCTTCGGCGCGATCGCCTCGGGCCTGATGTCGTATCTGTATCTCTACGCGATCAGCATTCACAGCGTCGGCCTGGCGATTGTCGCGTCGCTGCTGATGTGGGGCATCGTCTATCAGGGCTATAACGCAATTTTCCCGAGCTTCTATCCCGAGCTCTTCCCGACGCGCACGCGCGTCTCCGCGATGGCGATCTCGCAGAACGTCGGCACGACGATCACCGCGCTCCTGCCCGCGCTCTTCGCGACCGTCGCGCCGCCGGGATCGACCAACATCCCGGTTCTGATCGGCTCGATCACGCTCGCGGTGACGATCATCGCGGCCATCGCGGCCTGGAGCGCGCGGGAGACGTATCGCATTCCGCTCAGCCAGCTCGGCGAACGGGATGCACGGCCGGTCGAGAAAACGGAATACGACCGGCTGCGCGCGGAATCGGTGGCGAACGCGCGCGTTTCGTAAGGCTCTCTCCCTCGATTGATTTTCTGACGGCGGCGCGTGGACCGCGCCGTCCGCGTGCCCTCGCGCGCGCTCGTTTTATCAACCTCGGTAAATTCAAGTGAATACGGACACAGGCAACTCCCCGGTTAAGACACGCATCGCGGTGGCCGGCGCGGGCTATATCGGTCAGGCGCACATGGGCGTCGCGCAGTCGAGCGCGACCTGCACGCTCTGTGCGATCGTCGATCCGGCGCCCGCCGCCGTCGATATCGCGGCGAAGGCGGGCGTGCCGCTCTACCGCACGCTCGATGATTTGTTCGCCAAAGACCGCCCCGATGGCATCGTGCTCGCGACGCCGAATCAGTTGCACGTCGAACATGCGCGCGTCTGTCTCGCGGCGGGCGTGCCGACGCTGCTGGAAAAGCCGATCGCGCCGACCGTCGACGAAGCCCAGGCGCTCGTCGATGAAGTGGAGCGCTCAGGCGCGAAGGTGCTGATCGGACATCATCGCGCGCACAGCCCGATCATGGCGCGCGCGAAGCAGGTGATCGACGAAGGGCGGCTCGGCAAGCTCGTCGCGGTGATGGGCAGCGCGGTGTTCTTCAAGCCCGACGAGTATTACGCCAGCGCACCGTGGCGGCGCGAGCCGGGAGGCGGGCCGATCCTGCTCAACATGATTCACGAGGTGCACAACCTGCGCATGCTGTGCGGCGATATCGTCGCGGTGCAGGCGTTCGCATCGCAGGCGACGCGCGGCTTTCCCGTCGAGGACACGGTCGCGATCAATCTGCGTTTCGCGAGCGGCGCGCTCGGCACCTTCATGCTGTCGGACACCGCCGCGTGCCCGCGCAGCTGGGAACAGACCTCGCAGGAAAACAAGGCGTATTCGACCTATCCCGACGAAGACTGCTACGTGATCGCGGGCACCTTCGGCTCGCTTTCGGTGCCGACGATGCGTCTGAAGTCCTACGGCGCTGCGTCCGACCGCTCGTGGTGGAAGCCGTTCGAGGAAAGCATCGTGCCGATGCAGCGCGACGATCCGCTCGCGCATCAGATGGAACATTTCGGGCGCGTGGCGCGCAGCGAAGCCGAGCCTATTGTCAGCGCACGCGACGGGCTGCAGAATCTGCGGATCACCGAAGCTATCGTTCTCGCGGCGACGAGCGGCAAGATCGTCGAGACCGCCTGAGTCTTTTCAATTCCCCATTCCGTTCAAGGAAATCACATGGCAAAGATCCTGACGCTGCACGGCGTCAACCTCAACATGTTCGGCAAGCGCGATCCGAAGCAGTACGGCACGGCGACGCTCGCGCAGATCGACGAGCAAATGGCTGCGCTGGGCAAGGAGCTGGGCGTGGACGTGGAGTGCTATCAGACGAACATCGAAGGCGAGATGTGCTCGCGCATTCATCGGGCGTTCGAGGAAAAGGTCGATGCGATCGTCATCAACGCGGGCGCGTGGACGCATTACAGCTACGCGATCCGCGATGCCCTCGCCATTCTGACGGCGCCGGTCATCGAAGTGCACATGTCGCACGTGCACGCGCGGGAGGAGTTCCGCCACAAATCGGTGTTCGCGGAAATCGCGAAGGGACAGATTTCCGGCTTCGGCGTGGACAGCTATCTGCTGGGCTTGCGCGCCGCGGTCGCCGCGATCGGCGCGGGCAAGTAATACCCCGACGCGCTGGCGAGGCGTGCGCGCCTCGCCGGTTTCATCGGGTCAGACCGGGCGGCCGTAGTCGCCCGAGCGGTTCGCTTTCGGCTCGCGCTCGCTTTGCACGCGCAGCGGTTCCTGATTGCGCTGCGCCGCGCCGCGGATGAACAGCACCGCGCAGATCGCGCAAATTCCCCATACAGCCGCGATGATGGTCAAGTAGTTCATGTGTCCTTCCCCGATGGTCGCGGGCGGCCTGCGGCCGCTTCCGCGCTAGGTCCCTATATTTCCTTTACGGCTGCGACGCGGGCATCGTCAGCAACTGGCCGATCAGATGTTGCGCAAGCTCCTGCTGCTCGGTGATCGTCACGGCGTCTTCGTCCGTGGCGTCGCGTCCGGCGTGCAGCTTGCCGGCGAGTCGCATGATGTCGTCCGACACCGACTGCAGCGTGCGCAGCAACTCGGCCTGCGTAGCCGGCATGCTGTACTGCGATCCTTCAGCGAAACACTGCGCCGTTCGATGCGGCCTGGCGTTTCCTTCCATCGTCTGATACATGGCGACCCCGTCGTGAGTGGATGATGGGATTCTCCCGCCACCACGCCTCGGGCAATCCTCCGAACAACACCTGATTTCGGCCTCAAATCGTTTGCTGTGCGGATCTAAAGTTCTCAGATACGGCCGCGAATGGTCCGCCCAACAAGGCTTCGCGGGTCGCCGGGCGGTAAAATCGCAGCTCCGTCTTCGAATAATCGGCTCTTTTTTCATTGCCCTATGGGTCCGTCCGCACCAAAAAACAACAGTTTCCGCCCGAAACGGCAGCAGAAATGTGGGCGAAACGACATAGGCGTACATGCGGTCATATCAAAGCGGTAACTTTTGCGGCACACAGGCATCGACATGATTTCCGGCGACACCCACGAAGCACCACACCACGAAACACTCAGGCGGGGACTCAAGAGCCGCCATATCCAGCTGATCGCGCTCGGCGGCGCGATCGGCACGGGGCTGTTCCTCGGCGTCGCGCAGACCATCAAGCTCGCCGGGCCGTCGGTGCTGCTCGGCTACGCGATCGCCGGCCTGATGGCGTTCTTCATCATGCGGCAGCTCGGCGAGATGATCGTCGACGAGCCGGTCGCGGGTTCGTTCAGCCATTTCGCCGACAAGTACTGGGGCCACGCCGCCGGTTTCATCTCCGGCTGGAATTACTGGGCGATCTACATCCTCGTCAGCATGGCGGAGCTGTCGGCCATCGGCATCTACATGCAGTACTGGTGGCCGGGCCTGCCGACGTGGATATCGGCGCTCGCGTGCTTCGTGATCGTCAATGCGATCAACCTGACGAGCGTGAAGTCCTACGGCGAGACCGAGTTCTGGTTCGCGATCGTGAAAGTGGCGGCGATCGTCGGGATGATCCTGTTCGGCGGCTATCTGCTCGCGTCGGGCAAGGCGGGGCCGGAGGCGAGCGTCGCGAACCTGTGGCGGCTCGGCGGCTTCTTTCCGCACGGCGTGAACGGGCTGGTGATGTCGATGGCCGTGATCATGTTCTCGTTCGGCGGCCTCGAACTCGTGGGCATCACGGCGGCGGAAGCGGAAGATCCGTCGAAGAGCATTCCGCGCGCGACCAATCAGGTGATCTATCGCATCCTGATTTTCTATGTCGGCGCGCTCGGCGTGCTGCTCGCGCTGTATCCGTGGGACAAGGTCGCGACCGGCGGCAGTCCGTTCGTGCTGATCTTCCGCGAGATGAACAGCACGCTCGTGGCGAACGTGCTCAACGTGATCGTGCTGACGGCTGCGCTGTCGGTGTACAACAGCGGCGTGTATGCGAACAGCCGCATGCTGTACGGCCTCGCGCAACAGGGCAACGCGCCGCGGGCGCTGCTCAACGTGAGCCGACGCGGCATTCCGCTGACGGCGCTCGCGGTGTCGGCGTTCGTCACGGCGGCGTGCGTGGTCATCAACTATCTGATTCCGGGGCGCGCGTTCGGCCTGCTGATGGGCCTCGCGGTATCGGCGCTCGTCATCAACTGGGCGATGATCAGCATCATCCACGTCATGTTCCGGCGGCGCAAACGCGCGAGCGGCGCAACGACGTCGTTTCCGAGCTTCGGCTTTCCGTTCACGAACTACGTCGTGCTGGCGTTTCTGGCGGGCATCGTGTGGGTGATGTTCGAGACGCCCGACCTGCGCCTCTCGGTGTATCTGATTCCGGTTTGGCTGGCCGTGCTCGGAATCGGCTACTATCTCAAAAAAAGGGGCGCTGACGCCACGCGCGCCGATCGCCTTCCATCTCGCTGATCACTCGTCCTGACACCCTCACACCATGTTCGAACATATCGATGCCTATCCCGGCGACCCGATTCTCTCGCTGAACGAAAACTTCCAGAAGGACCCGCGCACCAACAAGGTCAACCTGAGCATCGGCATCTACTTTGACGACGAAGGCCGTCTGCCCGTGATGCATGCGGTGCGCGAAGCGGAACTGTCGATCGCGAAGGAGCCCGGTGCGAAGCCCTATCTGCCGATGGCCGGTTTCGCGCATTATCGCGATGCCGTGCAGGCGCTCGTGTTCGGCCACGACAGCCCGCCGCGCGCGGACGGACGTATCGCCAGCGTGCAGACGCTCGGCGGTTCGGGCGCGCTGAAGGTTGGCGCCGATTTCATCAAGCGCTATTTCCCGCAATCGAAAGTGTGGGTGAGTGATCCGACGTGGGAAAACCACCGTTTCATCTTCGAGCGCGCGGGCTTCGAAGTGAACACGTACCCGTATTACGACGAAGCCACCGGCGGCCTTCGCTTCGACGCAATGCTCGACGCCATCGACAAGCTGCCCGCGAAGAGCGTCGTGCTGCTGCATGCGTGCTGCCATAACCCGACCGGCGTCGATCTCGACGAAGCGCAGTGGGTGAAGCTCATCGACGTGCTGCAGAAACGCGATCTGCTGCCGTTCGTCGACATGGCGTATCAGGGCTTCGGCGCCGGCCTCGACGACGACGCGTTCGCCGTGCGCGAACTCGCGCGCCGTGGCGTGCCGGCGTTCGTCGCGAATTCGTTCTCGAAGAATTTTTCGCTGTACGGCGAGCGTTGCGGCGGCCTGCACGTGATCTGCGACGATGCCGCCGAAGCCGACCGCGTGCTCGGCCAACTGACGAGCGCGGTGCGCGCGAACTACAGCAATCCGCCGACGCACGGCGCGAAGATCGTCACGCACGTGCTGAACACGCCGGCGCTCAGGCAGTCGTGGCAGGAAGAACTCGCGTCGATGTGCCAGCGCATCGCACGCATGCGCCAGGCAATTCACGACGGCCTGAAGGATCACGTGCGCGGCGAAAT
The DNA here is from genome assembly GCF_009938265.1 of Burkholderia sp. THE68. NCBI lineage: Bacteria > Pseudomonadati > Pseudomonadota > Betaproteobacteria > Burkholderiales > Burkholderiaceae > Burkholderia > Burkholderia sp. THE68. The sequence goes on along the minus strand of NZ_AP022319.1, from coordinate 584,436 downwards.
GCTCACGCGCTACATCAGGCAGCGCGGCATGTTCACGTACACGGGCCTGGTCGCTGAGCAGGCGGACCGTCTGAAGGAGGAATTCGGCGTGTACATCCTGCGCTCGGGGCGCATGTGCGTCGCGGGCCTGAACGACAGCAACGTGCAAGTCGTCGCCGATGCGATCGGCAAGGTGCTTGCAGCGAAGTAAGCACGTTCATCTAGAGCGCGGGACACGACAGCACTTTTTGCGGCGGCAGGCTGCCCGGTCCCGTGTCCACTTTCGTGCCGCGCGGCGGCGTCAGAATGAGCCGCACGCTGGTCGTGCCTTCGTTCGCAAGCACATACAGGTCGCCGCTTCCTTCCGGCTGCCAGTACACGCGATACACTTCGCCATCCTTGTAGACATGCAGCGCGCCGTGACTCACGGCGCCGCCGCGCCAGAAATTCACGCTTTCCCCTTCGCGCAGCGCGATCATGCCGTCCTGGCCGTTGATCGCGCTTTCGAGCGTGCCGCAGACGGCATCGTCGGCATGTGCATGAGTGCAGACGGCGAACGCCGCCGCGACCAGAAAGATTGATCCGCGATTCATCGGTACAGGCTCCTCATCGAAAAAATCGGCACGCGCGTTCATCGCGCGCGCGTGCGCCCTGCCGCGCTCGCCGCAAGATATGCGCCGACTTTCCGCCGCGCGTGTGCTACTTTGAAGAGAGCAGCGTTCGATCATGGAGGCCGTGATGACAGTGATCGCACCGGACGAGAAAGCGGATTTTCTCGCGATTCTCGCGCGCCATAGGCTCGACGAAAGCGATTTTCTCGTCGCAGAAGGCGGCGCGTCCGATGTCGTGGACGATGTCTATCCGCTGCAGGGCACCGTCACCATTACGCGACGTTCCACGCTGAAGGAACGCGACTATCGCATTGGACACGGCTCCGAATGGACGGCCGCGTTCGAGAAGGATTTGAACAAGGGCGTGTTCGGCTGAACGAGCATGCCGCATGCAGGTTTTTCACGCACTTTTTGACGCGGAGCACGCGATGAAACCGACCGAATTCGAATCGTTCAAAGCGCACGTCGCGATGCTGCTGCGCGATCTTCCGCGTGGCATGACCGCCGATCTGACGGATGTGGCCGTCGCGTACTGGAACGGCACGAAAGTGGTCGGCGCCTATCTGCGCGACAACGGCCGGATCGACGAGGATTTCGATTTCGACGAGAACGCGTGGGGCAACTGGCGCGATGAATTCCTGACCTGGTTCGACGCGCCGCGCTTTTCCGAACGCGCCGATCTGAAGGCGGCGTTCGTCGCCGGCGTGATTCCCGTGAGCCTGCCAGGCGGGCTCTGGCCGCGGGCGCTTTGATCGCTGAATCGCGGGAAAGTCATTTGTAAGCACTCCTCGCACGCTTTACTCCCGCCGAACGGCACAACGATTGCTCTCTCCCACGACGCGACAGTGCCCGAACCACGACCGCCCGCGGCCGTGTTCCGCCATTCATCGTCACGGAGGGTTTCAGCATGGCTGGCAACGGAAGACTTCATCCGCTCACGTTCTTTACGGCCATCGTGTTCATCATGCTCGGCGCGCTGCTGGCGGCGGGCGGCGCGTATCTCGTGACGGTGAAAGGATCGTGGTACTACGCGATCGCGGGCGCGGCCATCGTCCTGACGGGGCTTTTGCTGCTGATCCGGCGACGCTCCGCGCTTCTGTTGTTCGCGCTCGTGCTGTTCGGATCGACGGTCTGGGCCGTCTTCGAAGTGCGCTTCGATTTCTGGCAATTGATGCCGCGCTTGTGGATCTGGGTGCTGCTCGCGCTCTGGCTGCTGATTCCATTCGTGCATCGCGGCGCGCTGTTCGGACCGCCGTCCACTGCACGCGCCGCGCGCACGCCGCTCGCGGCTGCAATCGTTCTTGCGCTGCTGCTCGGCGCCGGCACGTATTTTCACGATCCGCATGACCGGCCCGGCCGTATCGACGTGAACGTGGCCGCCGACGCGAATCAGGCCGATGCCAACGCCGCGACCGGACGCCAGCCGGGCGACTGGACCGACTATGGCGGATCGCCACTGGCGCAGCGCTACGCGCCGCTCGCACAGATCACGCCGGAGAACGCGCATCAGTTGAAAGTGGCGTGGACCTTCCGCACCGGCGACATGCCCGGCCCCGGCGATCCCACCGAAACCACCGACGAGAACACGCCAGTCAAGGTCGGCGACACGATTTTCCTGTGCACGCCGCATAGCAAGGTGATCGCGCTCGATGCGACGAGCGGTAAGGAGAAGTGGCGTTTCGATCCGCAGATTCAGAGCCCGATCGGGTTCAAGCATTGGGAACACATGACGTGCCGGGGCGTCGCTTATTACGATGCCGCCGTGCATGCGATGCCTGCCGCCGTGGCGTCGGAGGCGGTGGCCGCGTCCGCGCCTGCTCAGGCGAGCGAAGCGGTTGCGGCTTCCGAACCGCAAGCCGCTTCCGAGCCCGCCGCGCCCGTGCAGACGCCCGCGCAAACCACCGCGCTCGCCGAATGTCCGCGCCGTCTGTTCCTTCCGACTGCCGACGCCCGCCTGATCGCGCTCGATGCGGAAACCGGCAAGCCGTGCGCGAGCTTCGGCAAGAACGGCGCGATCGATCTGCGCGCGAACATCGGCCCGTTCACGCCGGGCGGCTATTACTCGACGTCGCCGCCGGCGGTGTTTCGCAATCTGGTGATCGTCGGCGGGCATGTCACCGACAACGAATCGAACAATGAGCCTTCGGGCGTGATCCGCGCGTTCGACGTGAACGACGGCCATCTCGTCTGGAACTGGGACCCGGGCAATCCGGACGCCACCGAGCCGATCGCGCCGGGCGGCACCTACGTGCGCAATTCGCCGAACATGTGGTCGATGTTCAGCGTCGATGAAAAGCGCGGCATGATTTATCTGCCGATGGGCAATCAGACGCCGGATCAATGGGGCGGCGAGCGCACGCCGCAGGCGGAAAAGTTCGCGGCGGGCCTCGTCGCGCTCGACGCCGCGACGGGCAAGCTGCGCTGGAACCGTCAGTTTACGCATCACGATCTGTGGGACATGGATGTCGGCGGGCAGCCGACGCTCGTCGATTTGCAGACGGCGCAGGGCATGCAGCCGGCGGTGATCGCATCGACGAAACAGGGCAGCATCTATGTGCTGAATCGCGAGACGGGGCAGCCGATCGTGCCGATCAACGAGGTGCCGGTGCCGCAAGGCGCGGCGAAGGGCGACCACACCGCGCCGACTCAGGCGGTCTCCGCGCTCAATTTCAATCCGCCCCGCGTGACGGAAGCGGACATGTGGGGCACGACGCCGTTTGACCAGCTCTGGTGCCGCATCAAGTTCAGGAGCCTGCGCTACGACGGACCGTTCACGCCGCCGTCCGAGCAGGGCACGCTGGTGTTCCCGGGCAACTTCGGCGTGTTCGACTGGGGCGGAATTTCCGTCGATCCGGTGCGGCAGATTCTGATCGCGAATCCGGATTGGATGGCGTTCACGTCGAAGCTGATTCCGCGCGAAAAGCTACAGGAAGGCGCTACCAGCACGAGCGAGACGAGCGGGATCAAGCAGGCGCGCGGCACGCCGTATGCCTATGAGATCAGCGCATTCCTGTCGCCGCTGGGCATTCCGTGCCAGGCGCCGCCGTGGGGCTATATGGCGGGCGTCGATCTGCGCACGAACAAGATCGCGTGGATGCACAAGAACGGTACGATCGTCGACAGCGCGCCGCTACCCATTCCGATGCCGCTCGGCGTGCCGAGTCTGGGCGGCACCATCGTGACGGCGGGCGGCGTGGCGTTTCTGACGGGCACGCTCGACCAGTACGTGCGCGCGTACGACGTGCGCGACGGCAGGAAGCTATGGGAAGCGCGGCTGCCGGCGGGCGGTCAGTCCACGCCGATGAGCTACGCCGATGCCAGCGGCAAGCAGTACTTGCTCGTGACGGCGGGCGGCCATGGCTCGCTCGGCACGAAAGCAGGCGATTACGTGATCGCCTATACGCTGCAATGAGGCTTCGAGGTTACGTGCGACGATACGCTTCGGCCATCAGCGCGCTGACCTTGGCGCGCGTCTTGAAGGCGTCGCGAGCGGCGTTGCGCAGCTTGGTGGCGATAAAGGAAACGAGTGCGATCGGGGTGGCGGCGATGATTCCCATGGTGTGTTCCGTACTAGGGGTAACTAACTAGGTAATAACCCTAGGTTAGCACAGTTGACGCGCTGCAACAATTTACTTTTCGGAAATCGCTAGGCAGCGCGCGCGAAACGACGAACCGCCTAGTCCGCGGGAAACGGGATGCGTTATATTCATGAGTATATAGCGAACCGATTTTCCCGGCACCATGCTTACACCATCCATCGACATCTCCGAGAGCGGCTACGGCGCGACCATCACCACCCTGAAGGCGGCGCACGATCACGAGCGCGCCGAGTCGTTGCGCGATCTCGTGGACGCGCATCGGCGGCTGCAGGGTAGCGTGCTGCGCTTTCTTTCGTTATTCGACGACGCCCGAACGCGCTCCACGCGCAACGAGCCGCGTGCGTTCGAAGCGCTCGTCGGCCTGCTGGAGAAAAAGGCGCGTGCGGCGGGATTTGCGCGCATGCGGGAATTGAGCGCGGCCGTGCAGGCGGCGCGCGTGGCGGCGCGTCAGCGCGAATTGCTGTTCTTCGATTCCTTCGGCACCGATGCGCCCGCCTTGCGTGAGGCGGCGCGCGAACTGGAGCGGCTCGACGCGACGCTCGTCGGACTGTGCGTGGAGCATGTCCTGCGCGTGAATGCTCCGATGCGCGCGCGGCCCGGCATGCGCCGCGCCTAGACCGGCGGATTCATCTTCGGCGGGACGGCGTCGAGCTGCCGGAACACGCTCAGCCAGTCTTCGAGATGCCAGGTTTTGGACACCCGGCCGTCGCGTATTTCATGAAACGAGTGGATCGCGAAGCGAATCGGCTTCTTCGTCGCGGCGATACCCATCAACGGGCCCGATTGCGTGCCGCTCACTTCCGCGCGGACGCCGACGCGATCGTCCTGCGTCAGCATGTCGAGAATCTCGATACGCATGTCGGGCAGCGCGGTTGCGAGGTCTTCGAAGATCGGGATCATCTGATCGGGTCCGTGCGACTGTCCGGGCGGCTCGGGAAGGTATTGCCAGTCGGGCGTGACGGCTTGCCGCAGGAGCGCGACGTCCTTGGTGGAAAACGCGCGGTAGAGACGCTCGACCGCTTCGCGCGCGGCCGATTGAGTCAGGTGGGCGGGCTGCATGGTGCCTCCTACACGGTGCGGTCTGCATGAGGTGGGAACGGCGACATAGCGCACTCACTGTACCCCAAGCAGTCGCGCAAACGCAGGAACGGTCGCCAGGCCGTGTTAATCTCTCACTTCTTCGCTGGGGAGTAGCCGGCTTTTCCGCCCGGAAAAGCGCCCATGTCAACACGCTCGGTCGTTCGGACCGTGGCATGGGCAGCCATCACAGGTTGGCAAGACCATCGACGGAATGCGCGACCGGTCGGGCGCGCGTTCTGTCGTTCCGTCTTGCCCGACCAGAGCGCTACCCGATGAATCTCGCTTCCACCATTTTTCTGGCCTTCGCCATGTCCACCGATGCCTTCGCCGCCGCTGTCGGCAAGGGCGCGACGCTGCACAAACCCCGCATCACGGAAGCGCTGAAGACCGGCGTGATCTTCGGCGTGATCGAAGCGCTGACGCCGCTCGTCGGCTGGGCGCTCGGCAGGGCGGCCGCGCAGTACGTGACGGCCTGGGATCACTGGATCGCGTTCGGCCTGCTGGGTCTGCTCGGCGCGCGCATGATCCGCGAAGGCTTCGGCAGCGTGGACCACGAAGAGGAAAAGCCCAACTCGCATTCGTTCTGGGTGCTCGCGCTCACCGGCTTCGCGACCAGCATCGATGCGATGGCGGTCGGCGCGGGCCTCGCGTTCATCGATGTCGATATCTTCTCGACCGCCGCCACGATCGGCTTCGCGACCATGCTGATGGTGACGATCGGCGTGATGGTCGGGCGGCTGGTCGGCGCGACCATCGGCAAGCGGGCGGAGATCGTCGGCGGGCTGATCCTGATCGGCGTCGGCAGCGTCATCCTCGCGGAGCATCTGGGCTATCTGAGCTGAGCCTGCGCGCGCGCCGGAAGGCCGTGGAGTGCTCAGGCGAATCGACTAAAAATCGGCATAAATAAAATAACAACAACTGCCTTCTGGTCGATACGATTCATCATTCCACTGCCTTCAACCCTGAATCCAGCACGTCATGCCACGTCCGATTTCCGCGCGCATTCATCTCGACGCCATTCGTCAGAATCTTCAGCTCGTCAAACGCACGGCGCCGTCCTCGCGCGTCTGGTCCGTGATCAAGGCGAATGCGTACGGTCACGGCATCGAGCGCATCTATCCGGCGCTCGCCGACGCGGACGGCATCGCGCTGCTCGATCTCGACGAAGCCGTGCGCGTGCGCGAACTCGGCTGGACGAAGCCGATCCTATTGCTCGAGGGCATTTTCGAGCCTGCGGACGTGGAGACGGCGGACCGTCATCGCCTCACCGTCACGGTTCATTGTGACGACCAGCTCGCATTGCTTAAGGCGGCGCGGCCGCGCGAGCGCATCGACATTCAACTGAAGATGAACTCGGGCATGAACCGGCTCGGTTATCGGCCTGGCGCGTTCGAAGGCGCGTACAGGCGCGCGTCGGACATCGAGGCGATCGGCTCGATCGGCCTGATGAGCCACTTCGCCAACGCGGACGATGGCGCAATCGACTGGCAGATCGACGAATTCGACGCCGCCACGCGCAATCTGCCCGGCACGCGCTCGCTGTCGAATTCGGCGGCGGTGCTGTGGCATCCGCGCGCGCACCGCGACTGGGTGCGGCCCGGCACGATCCTCTACGGCGCGTCGCCGACGGGCTGCGCGCGGCATCTCGAAGGCATCCCGCTGCGCGCCGGGATGACGCTCGAAAGTCGCATCATCGGCGTGCAGACGCTCGACGCGGGCGAGACCATCGGCTATGGCCGCACCTTCACGGCGGATCGCGCGATGAGGATCGGCGTGGTTGCATGCGGCTACGCGGACGGCTATCCGCGCCATGCGCCGACCGGCACGCCGGTGAGGGTGGATGGCGCGCGCACGCGTATCGTCGGGCGCGTGTCGATGGACATGCTCACTGTCGATCTCACGCCGTGTCCTGCGGCGGGCATCGGTTCGGCCGTAGAGCTGTGGGGCGAGCACGTCAGGGTCGATGAAGTTGCCGAGCCGTCCGGCACCATCGGCTACGAGCTGATGTGCGCGCTCGCGCGCCGCGTGCCGGTGACGATCGCCTGACCTTTCATCAGGCCGCCGCAAAACTTGCATTCGACCCTTCCCCCCGCTATACCTCAAAGGATCGGTAGTAAATCTGTAAGGAACGCGTTTTTGTTGCCCGGGTGCTCGCACGTCCCGGCGGCGTGAAGTCTCGTCCGGACTGCGGGCAAAGTTCGAATCCTAGGATCAAAAAGGAAACGACATGTACCAGCAGACCTACAACCCGTTGGGCAACGCATTCCTTTCGACGATCGTCGCGGCAATCCCCATTCTGACGCTGCTCTATTTCATCGCGCTGCATCGCCATCGCGATTCGCAGGGCAACGTGCATCTCGGTATTTCGGCGCCTTATGCGGCGTTGTTCGGCGTGATCGCCGCGTTCATCGTGTCATGTCTCGTGTTCCGGATGCCGGTCGCCTCGGCGGTGTCGGCGTTCGCGCTCGGCTCGCTGTCGGGCTTTCTCGGCATCATCTGGATCGTGCTGGCCGCGATGTTCCTTTACACGATGAGCGTCGTCACCGGCAAGTTCGAGATCGTCAAGGAATCGATCGTCCACATCTCGTTCGATCGCCGGCTGCAATGCGTGCTGATCGCGTTTTCATTCGGCGCGATCATCGAAGGCACGTCGGGATTCGGCACGCCCGTGGCGATCGCCGGCGCGGTGATGGTCGGGCTCGGCTTCAGGCCGTTCCAGTCCGCCGTGCTCAACCTGCTCGCGAATACGGCGCCCGTTGCGTGGGGCGCGATCGGCACGCCGATCGTCACGCTCGCCGCCGTGAGCGAGCTCGACCAGCTCACGCTCTCCGCGATGGCCGGCCACCAGTTGCCGTTCGTATCGCTGCTCGTGCCGTTCTGGCTCGTCGCGACCTTCGTGAAAATGGAGGGCGGCTCGTGGAAGGAAGTCTTCGAAGTCTGGCCGGCGATGCTGTGCGCAGGCGCATCGTTCGCGCTGATGCAGTTCTATGCGTCCGGAAGTCACGCGCTCCACCTGATGACCGACGTGGTGTCGGGCGTGTTCTCAGTGATCTGCACGGCGCTGTTCCTGCGTTTCGTCTGGCATCCGAAGACGCGCTTTCTGCTCAGGTCCGAGCGTGAGGCGCTCGCCCGGCAGGGCAAGAGCACGGCCACGGTCGCGACCGACAAGTCGGAGTGGAAGTACAAATATTCTGTCGGCGAAACCGTATATGCGTGGATGCCGTGGGTGATTCTGATCGCGTGTTGCGCACTGTGGGGCGTGCCCGAATTCAAGAAATTCCTCAACAACGTGTTCGCCGGCGTCACCTTCTCGACGACGCTCCTCGGCTCGCCGTTCAAAGGCACGCTGTCCTTGCCCGTCTGGGATATGCCCGCGCTGCACAACCTCGTGCACCGGATGCCGCCAGTCGCGCCCGTCAACGCCAAAGCGGAAGCGGCCCGCTTCACGATCAACTGGCTGTCGGCGGCGGGCACCGGCGTGTTCGTAGCGGCGATGCTGTCGGGCATCGTGCTGCGTCTGTCCGCCGTGCAATGGAAGGACGCTTTCATGCAGACCATGCGCCGCATGAAGATTCCCGTGCTGGTGATCGCACAGGTGCTGGGCCTCGGCTTTCTCACGCGCTACTCGGGCACCGACGCCGTGCTCGGACTCGCCTTCACGGGCGCGGGCGTGTTTTATCCGTTCTTCGCGGCGTTTCTGGGTTGGCTCGGCGTGTTTCTGACGGGTTCGGATACGGCGTCGAACGCGCTCTTCGGCAGCCTGCAGCGCATCACCGCGCAACAGCTCAACCTCAATCCGATCCTGATCGTCGCGACCAACTCGACGGGCGGCGTGATGGGCAAGATGATCGATGCGCAATCGATCATGGTGGCGTGCGCCGCGTGCTACGACGATCCGAAGGAGCGCGCCTTCGCGCTCGGGCCGATCTTCCGGACCGTGTTCTTCCATTCGATCGCGGGGGCGGCGGTGATCGGCGTGATCGCGATGCTGCAGGCTTATGTGTTCCCGTGGATGATTCCGGTGCCGCCGCAGTGACGCCGGTTCAATAACGCGCGTAGACGATGCCAAGTATCTTCGCTTCATCGTCGAAGACTTCGAGCGTGTCGGTGAGCGCCTGCACCGGCCCCGCGTTGTTGACGAACAGCGCATACGCGAGCCGGCGGCCGCTCTTCGCGTCCATGTAGCCCGCCATGTTCATCGCAACCATCTGACCGTTGGTCACGGTCGCGCCGCTCTTTACGCGGATATGCTCCTTGCCGACCACATCCCTGCCGATCGCCGCGAGCGAGCCGTCGACGCCGAGAATCGACAGCGCGTCGCGATACACCGGATAGATCGGCAGGCGGCTCATCACAGTCAGCAGGTTCGCAGTCGTGCGCGCGCTCGCGCGGCTGTCGGGCGAACCGCTGCCGTTGGTCGGAAAGTCGAAGCCCGCGCCGTCGATGCCGAGCGTGCTCGTCAGATACTGCCGCTCCGCGACGAGCGCGGCGTCGACGGTATGCGCGCCTTGCGTCAGACCGTGGTACATCAGGCTCAGATTCGCGCCGGTGTTGAGGCTCACCTTGAGTATCAGCTTGGCGATTTCCGAGTAGGGCAGGGACGTGAAGTTCGCGACCTGCGTCGCGCCCGAATAGATTTGCGCCGATGGCAGCCTGCTTCTGTCATTGGGCTGAACGGCGGCCGCCGACACGGTCACGCCCGCGCGCGCCAGTGCATCGATGAAGGCGGTGCGCGCGAACGAAGGCGGATCTTCGACACGCAGATTGCTGACGTACAACGCGTTGCCCACGAGTGGCGACGTATAGCCGAGCGGAATCGTCGCGGGCGTGGAGAGACTCGCCGCGCCCGAGATCGTGCCGTGACAGCCCGGCGCGGCAAGACAACTGAGCGGGCCTTCGTCGAGCGCATCGCCCGAGGTGACGATGTCCGCCTCGCTGTTCGCCGCCGTCGTGAGCGTCGTGCCCTGCATGGTCATCGCGCTGGTGCGCGGACGCCAGTCGAGCTGTCCGGGCTGGCCGGTGCCCGTGGGCGCGAGCGTCACGTCGATCACGTTCTCGTTGATGAGAATCGGTGAGATGAGCACGTTGCCGTTGGGCACGCGAAACGCATCGAAGAGCCTGTCGTCGACGATGACATCGCCGCTCACCGACGTGATGCCCGCCGCCCTGACCTGCTGCGCCAGCTGGTTCACGGCGGTGAGCGGATCTTCCGGCGTCAGGATCGCGCCGTCGAAGGCGCGCGCCTCGTTGTGATCGAAGTCGGTGAAGTCGATGGTGCCGTCGGGCTTCTGGCGACCGCCGAAGGTCAGATCGCCGGACGCCTTCAGGATCAGATCGCCCGTGAGCTTGCCCGATGCATCGAGCGTGCCGTTGCGATACACCGGCGTCTCGAAGCGATGATCCGCACCGATGGTGTTGAGCGCGCTTCCGACCGAATAGAGCTTGCGCACGGAGCCGGTGAACGAGAGCGCGTCCGGTCGCAGTGCGACGAGCGTTTCGCCCGTGGTCGCGTCCATCACGACCATCGACCATTGGGAATTCGCGCTGGTGTAGCGCGGCTTTTTCATCACCTGATCGATGGGATCATCCGACGATCCGCCGCCGCAGCTCGCGGCGAGAAGGCTGGAGGCGATCAACAACGGGACAGCCAGGATTCTCGCGCGCATGTTCTTGTTCCCATCGTCTTGTTTTCGTTGAACAACGACATTCAGAATAGACGCGTGCGATGGGAATACAAAGCGCTCAAGCGCTCAGACGCGCGATCACGCCAGCAAGCGTCTGTATGCCGGTACGAATCCGTTCGACCGGCACGCTGGCATAGCCCAGAATCAGCCCGGCCGGACGCGCGACGCCTGGCTGCGCGATATACAGCGGTGATACCGGATAGACGCCCACGCCCTGCGCATTCGCGGCGGTCACGAGCGCGGTTTCGTCGTTCGAATCGAGCATCGGCAGCCATAGCGTGACATGCAATCCGGCCGCCGTTCCGGTCACTTCCGCGCTCGCCGGCAGAAGCTCCGCGATGGCATCGAGCAAGGCCGCGCGACGCCGTTCGTATTCCCGCCGCACGCGCCGCACATGGCGTTCGTAAGCGCCGCTCTCGATCAGCGAGGCGAGCACGCGCTGATCGAGAATCGCCGAATGACGGTCGCTCAGTCTCTTGGCCTGACGGAATACCGGCACGAGATCGTGCGGCAGAATCATGTAGCCCAACCGAAGGTGCGGCGAGAGCGCCTTGGAAAACGTGCCGATATAGATCACGCGGCCATTCGAATCGATGGACTGCAACGCGTCGATCGGGCGCTGGCCGTAGCGGAACTCGCCGTCGTAGTCGTCCTCGATGATCCACGCGTCGTGCCGCTCTGCCCATTCGAGCAGTTCGAGCCGCCGCCCGATGGGCAGCACGCCGCCCAGCGGAAACTGATGCGACGGCGTCACATACGCGAGCCGCGCGCGGCCATCGGCGGGAAGGCGGCGCGTGTCGAGACCGTGTTCGTCGACGGGCACGCCGAGCGGCATCCCGCCCGCCGCCTCGAAGGCGTGGCGCGCGATCAGATAGCCGGGGTCCTCGAAAGCGAAGGCATCGCCGGGATCGAGCAAGACGCGCGCGCACAGATCGAGCGCCTGCTGCGTGCCGTTCACCACGACGATCTGCTCGCTGTCGCAGACAAGGCCGCGCGCCCGGCCCAGATAAGCGAGCAACGCGCGCCGCAGCGAGGCGTCGCCTTCCGGCGCGGCGTAATACAGGTGGTCCGGCTGATGCAGCAGTTCGGCCTGATACGCGCGCTTCCAGATCAACGACGGAAAGTCGCGCGCCGACACCGCGCCGTACAGAAAGTCGATGCCGTTGCGCTTCGGTTGAGGCAGAGCAGGCATCGGCAGATTCGCGACGCGCCGGCCGTAGCCGGACAGCGCGGGCGCGCGGCGCGCCGCGCGCGCGGGACTGGGCGTGGCGGGTGTCATTGGCGGCGTGGCGACGCGCGCGACACGGCCCGCCGCCGTGACGAGAAAACCCTCGGCCGCGAGCTGCTCGTAGGCCGCCGTGACCGTCGTGCGCGACACGCCGAGGTCCGCCGCCAGCGCGCGCGTCGACGGCATCGGCGCGCCGGTCGGCAGCGTGCCGTCGGCGATCTGCGCGCGCAGCAGGTCGTAGATGCGGCGGCCCGTACCGGGGACGTGTGACTGGACCATGAAAATCGATCGAAACTGGACCTTCTCATTGTGCCTGTTTCGCGCAATATTGACGGACCTCAGTCGCCTCTTGCCGAGACATCCACGATGTATATCCCGCCGCACTTCGCCGAGACTCGCCCTGAAGAACTACAACGGATCATCAGCACGCACGCGTTGGGCGTCCTCGTGACCCACGGCGACGCCGGTCTGGACGCCAATCACATTCCGTTCGAATTCGATCCGGCGCAAGGCACGCACGGCCTGCTCACGGCGCACGTGGCGCGCGCGAACGACGTATGGCAGCGCTGCCCGACCGGTACTCCCGTCATGGTGATCTTTCGCGGAGCCGAAGGTTATATCTCGCCGAACTGGTATCCGAGCAAGCACGAAGCGCATCGGCAGGTGCCGACGTGGAACTACGAAGTGGTGCACGCCCACGGCGTGCTCACCGTGCGCGACGATGAGCAGTTCGTGCGTGGACTGGTCGCGCGCCTGACGCGGCGGCACGAGGCGAACGAGCCGCGTCCGTGGAAGATGGGCGACTCCGAGCGCGAGTTCATCGATGGCATGTTGCGCAATATCGTCGGCATCGAGATCGCGGTGACTTCGCTGGTGGGTAAATCGAAGCTGAGCCAGAACAAGGAGGCGCGAGATCGCCTCAATGCCGCCGATACGCTGAAATCGCGCGGAAATCAGGAACTGGGCGAAGCGATGTCGCGCGCGGAGTAGCGGCCGTCCATCACCACCGCGCCGCCGAGGTTCCCGGCGGCGCCGCATCCCGCGCATAACCCGCCGGCGTCCGGGCGAACTGCGCACTCGGCCGCACCGCCATCAACTCTCCGAAGCCCGATTCATAACGCTCGACGTAAGGCGCGAAATCCGGCTTCGCGGTCTTCAACCCGCCGTCGACGCGTCCCAGTCCGCGCAACCAATGCCCCGTCTGCGCGAGCGAAACCTGCACGTGCCAGCTTCCGCCTTCGCGCTGCTGCTTCCAGAGCGCCGCCGCCGCGCCGAAGGCCATCAGGAAACCGCTCGCCATATCGAGCATTTGCATCGGCAGCGGGCGGGGCTTGCCGTCGCCTGCCGCTTCGCCTTCGGCTGCGTTGAAGCCCATCGCGGTCTGCACGAGCGAATCGAAACCGCGCCGCTCGGCCCACGGTCCTTCGGTGCCATACGCGCTCAGCGACGTATAGACGATGCCCGGCCTGCGCGCCGCCAGCGCCTGCGGCCCGAATCCCAGCGAAGCAATCCCGCCCGGCCGATACCCCTGCGCGAACACATGCGCCTCGTCGATCAACTGCCAGAGCGCGTCGCGATCGTTCGCCGTGCGCAGATCGAGCAGCGCCGAGCGCTTGCCCCGGCTGGTATCCGCAATCGCGGGGATATTCGGCAGATGCGGCCCGTTCACGAGCATGACATCCGCGCCGAACGCGGCGAGCGCCCGCCCGCCGACCGGCCCGGCGAGAATGCGCGTGAAATCGAGCACGCGCAGCCCGTCGAGCGGGCGCGCCTGAGGAGACAGCGCAGGCAACGCGAGCGGCGGCGCATCGCCGATGCGCGTGAGGGTCATCAACGGCTGCGCGGCGACGGCCCGCGCCTGCGGCGTCGCGTCCCATTGTTCGAAGGTGCGCAACATCGTGACGACGAGACCGCGTTCCGCCGCCGCGTTCTCGAACTCGGCGCCGCGCCACGCGAGCAACGCGCGCTCGGCATCCTCGCGCGTGGCCGTGCGCGGATCGAGCCCGAGCAGACGCAGCGCGCCGTCCTGATGATGTTCGAAGTTCGCGTGAATCCGCACGTAGCCATCGGCGCAGCGATAGAGGCCGGAAAAGCGTCCCCACGTTTCCGGCTCCTTGCCGTCGACCGTGAACGCGCCGGTGCATTCGACGGCGGCATGCGTCATGTCGACCGCCACGCGCTGCCGCTCGACGCCACGCGCCGCGCCAAGCTCGCACGCGGCGAGCGCCGCCGCGCCGACGGTCGCCTGCGCCGCCGTGCCGACGGCGAAGGTCGTGGGAAAAACGGGATCGCGACCAGAAAGGTCGATGAAGGAAAGCGCATCGTCGGGCAAGCCGGCGATGCGCCATAGGTCATGCAGCGTATCGAGCGGAGATGTCATGATCGGTCGGCGCGCGCGCTTCGTGTGGAGCGCCCATTATCGCGCCGCGCGCTCAATGCCGCCGCGTCGCCAGCTCCGCGCCCTGCCGCAGCGCTTCGAGCATGCTGCCTTCGTCGGCGATGCCCTTGCCCGCGATATCGAACGCCGTGCCGTGATCGACCGACGTGCGGATCACGTCGAGCCCGACCGTCACGTTCACGCCCGCTTCGAGGCCGAGCACCTTCACGGGACCATGTCCCTGATCGTGATACATCGCGACGACGAGATCGAAGTCGCCCCGTCCCGCGCGATAGAACAGCGTATCGGCGGGCAGCGGGCCGGTCACGTTGAGCCCGCGTTCCTGCAGCAACTGTACGGCGGGGATGATCTTTTCCTCTTCCTCGCCATAACCGAACAGCCCGTTTTCGCCCGCGTGCGGATTGATCCCGCACACGCCGATACGCGGCTTCGCGATGCCCGCCTTCACGAGCGTCGCGTTGCCGCGTTCGATCGTGCGCTGCACGAGACCCGGCTCGATCTTGCGGATCGCATCGATGATGCCGATGTGCGTCGTCACGTGAATCACGCGCAGTTGCGGCGCGACGAGCATCATCGACACTTCGTCCACGCCCGTCAGATGCGCGAGCATTTCGGTGTGGCCGGGAAACTTGTGGCCGCCCGCGTGCAGCGCTTCCTTGTTGAGCGGCGCGGTGCAGATCGCATCGATCTGACCGGCCTGCGCGAGCTCGACCGCGCGCGCGATGTACTGATAAGCCGCATCGCCCGCGATAGCGGAAAGCTCGCCGAAGGGCAGATCGTCGGGAATCAGGCCGAGGTCGATGCAGTCGATCACGCCCGGCTCATAACGCGCCTCGCTCGCATCCTTGACGGGGCGCACGCGCGCCTTGCCGCCGACGAGTTCGTTCGCGCGCTCGAGACGGCGCGCATCGCCGATCACGAGCGGGCGGCATTGCTGGTAGACCGCATCGTGCGCGAGGCTCTTGACGACGACTTCGGGGCCTACGCCGCTCGCGTCGCCCATCGTGATGCCGATTACGGGGAGAGTGTTGCTCATGATGTTTCGCCTGTGATGTTCATGTCCTGACGCGCGCGGGGAAATTCCGCGCCGCGCAGATGCAGGTAAGCCCCGAGCAGCGCGTGTTCGCTGCCGAACGCGCCTGCCTTGGTGACGATCGAAGGGCCCATGCCGTTCGATGGCCGGCCGAGCGCGACGCCCGCTTCGATTTCGCGCACGAGTTCGAGGCTGCCGACGTTCGCCGCCGCGAGCATCGCGCGCGCGGTTTCGCCGCCCGTCGCGATGAGCCCGCCGAGCCGGTCGAAGTGCGGCGCGACGAGCGCCGCGAGCGCGTTCGACAGCCGCGCGCCTTCGGCGGGATCGAAGGCCTCGTCGCGGCCGATACGCACGATCGCGTCTTCCTTGCCGCGCACGCTCGCGTCGATGCGTTCATGCCACGCCTGCCAGTGCGGATGACGCGCGCCGTCGCGCAATACGGCGGGCGGCACGATCATTTCGCCGATGCCCGTTTCGGCGCGCAGCAGCGCGCATTGACGCTCGGAGATGGCGGAGAGGCTGCCGACGAGCGCGAGGATCGGGCCTTGCGCCGGCTCGATCGAACGCGTTGCGCGTGCGGCGGCGCTCGCGTCGAAGAGATCGGGCAGGGCGGCCAGTTCGCGCGCGAGTCCGCCCGAGCCGACCCAGAAAAACTGTTCGTCGATGGATGCCGTGACGCGCGCGAGCAACGCGAGGTCGTCGCTGGTTTCTGCATCGACGATGATCGCGTCGACGCCATGCGCGCTCGCCGCCGCCGACGCGACCATCGCGGCGATGTCCTGCGGCGCGGCGCGCAGCGCATCGAGCGAAACATGCGCGACGCGCAGGCCGACCATGTCGAGCATCGCGCGCAAATCCGCGTTCTGCCCGGCGTGTTCGAGTTGCCACGTCTCGGTATCTTCGAGCGGCACGCCGCGCACGATCACGCGGCCGTCGCGCACGGTGCGGCCCGTCGCGGGAAACGCCGGCGTGACGATCGCGGGTCCCGCGAGCTTCGTCAGCGCCGCGACTTCGGCGCTCCAGTTGCCGCGCAAGGTCGAATCGATCTTCTTGTAGAGACGCCGGCCCGGCGCACGCAAGGCCTGCCACGCGCTCGCCGTGCGCTTGGCGGCGTCGGCGGGCGAGAGGCGGCGCGTGTCGGTGTCGGCGGCGATCACCGTCGCATTCGCATTCGATGCATTCGAATCGAGCGATACGACGGTCCTGAGGCCCGCCGCCGCGAACGCGATCGCGCAGTCGGCCGCGCCCGACAGATCGTCGGCGACGATCAGCAGACTCTTCATTGCGTGGCCTCGCGTGTTCTGGACGAGGCGCGTGCTGCTTCACGTGCGTTCACCCGTTTTGCGATCGACGCTGTCAGGATCGGCGAGACGATCGCCGTCACGACCACGCAGGCCGCGACCAGCAATGTCGCCGATTTCGCCGCTTCGGTGTAGACCGGATTGGCCGCCGCGATCAGCGCCGGGACCGCCGCTGCGTTGCCCGCGGTGTTCGCCGCCGCCGCGCCCGCGACGCCCGTGCCGCCCGTCAGACGATCCGCGAAGTAGAGCGGAATGCCCGTCACGATCACGACCGCGAAACCCAGCCCGATGCCGAGCAAACCGGCTTGCCAGACCTTGTGCAGATCGAGGCTCGCGCCGAGCGCCAGCGCGAAGAACGGAATCATCACCGGCACGGCGCGGCCGAGAAAGTCTCGCATCTCGCGATCCAGATTGCCGAGCAGCATGCCGACAGCGAGCGGCAAAATGCTGCCGACGAGCGTGGGCCACGGAAACGCGGAGAGGCCCGCGACGCCGAGCGTGACCATCGTCAGGAACGGGCCGGATTCGAGCGACATGATCGTGTACGCGCCCACGTCTTCCGAGCGTCCGTACTGGCCCATCAGCGCCATGTACAGGCCGCCGTTGGTGTCGTTCATTGCGGCCACGACGGCGAGCGTCGAAATGCCGGCGAACAGTCCCGAGGAGATCGGCTGCTCGCCGAGAAAGTGCCCGAGCACGACGCCCGCGATGATCGCCGTGCCGACTTTCGTCGCGAACAGCGCGCCGCCTTTTCTGATGAGATACGGCGTCGCCTTCACGTCGATGCTCGCGCCCATGCACACGTAGAACACCGCCAGAATCGGCAGCGCGCCGGTGAAGAGTGCGTTGGTGAACGAGCCGAAGAACTTCGGCATGCCGGGCATGAACGTCGCGATCAGCGAGCCGATCAGCAGCGGGACGATCATCATCCCGCCGGGGACGCGCTCGACGGCGCGCTTGATGTGGATCTGAGCCATGCGAGTCTCCAGAGTGGTTTCTGTCCGATTCGATCATAAATTGATTGAATCGATCAAACCGAAGTGTAGTCTTCCGTCGTGCTTTGCGCAAATCGCGCGGTATACGTGTTTACTCTGATCGATGTCGATCATTTTGCCTGTTCGAATGATCGAAACGATCAATTGTGAGCGTTTGGGTCAAAGACAGCGCGAGCATTCGACGGACCCGGCCGGTTCGCTACACTGAGCGTCCTCGCCAGAAAGGAATAAGGATGAAAGTCGAGAAACGCCGCGAAGCCATGCTCAAGGCCGTGCTGTCCGGCATGAACGATGTCGCTGCGCTATGCGACCACTTCGGCATGTCGGAAGCCACGGTGCGGCGCGACCTGCGCGCGCTCGCCGACGAGCGGCGCATCGTGCGCACGTATGGGGGCGCGGCATCGGTGGGCATGCACGAGCCGGAGGAATCGCTCGATACGCGGCGCGAGAGTTTTCGCGAGCAGAAGGAAGCGATCGCGCGCGCCGCCGCGCGGCACGTGCAGGACGGCGACACGATCTTCCTCGACGGCGGCACGACGACCGCCGCGCTCGCGCGCTGCCTCGCCGGTCGTTCGGAAGTTCACGTCGTCACGAACAATCTGCTCGCGGTGAGCGTGCTCGCGGCGGCGGACGTGCGCGTGACGCTGATCGGCGGCGACGTGCGGCCGTCGAGCATGAGCACGCTCGGGCCGATCGCGCAGGTGGCGCTCACGCGCGTCACCTTCGACAAGGCGTTTCTCGGCGCGGACGGCGTCGTCGCGGGGCGCGGGCTGTGCGAGGCCACGGCGGAGCAGGCGTTTCTGAAGGAATGCATCGTGGGGCAGGCGGCGGGCGTGTTCGTGCTGGTCACGTCGAACAAGCTGGAGCGCGCGAACCAGCAGCACTGGACGCCGCTGGAGCGCAACTGGACGCTCGTCACCGATGCGATGGCCGAAGCGCCGGTGCTCGCGCGCTTCGAGGAGCGGGGGAATGTGACGGTGGAATGCGCCGAGCTTACGTCGAAAGAATCGTGACCAGCGCGACGGCCGAATCGCCCGCAAGCTGACCGCCGTTGTTTTCCGCGAGCGCGACTTTCGCGCCGGGCCGCTGCCGCGCGCCGGCCTTGTCGCGCAACTGCTGCGTCAGCTCGACGATCTGCGCGACGCCCGTCGCGCCGACCGGATGCCCGCGCGACAGCAAGCCGCCGCTCGGATTCACGGAAATCCTTCCGCCGATGTCCGTATCGCCCGAACGGATCAGCCTGGGCGCATCGCCGGGCGCGCACAGGCCGAGGTTTTCGTAGTGAATCAGCTCGGCAGGCGCGGAGGCATCGTGCAATTCGACGACATGCACGTCCTCCGGTCCGATGCCCGCTTCCTCGTACGCTTCACGCGCCGCGCGCACCGCGACGAGTTCGCCCGAGCCATCCGCTTTCGCCGACACGATCGAGCTCGCGCGGATATACACCGGGCGAATGTCGTGCTTCGCCGCGAAGTCCTCGGAGCAGATGAACACGGCCGCGCCGCCATCGCCGATCGACGAGCACATGAAGAGCGTCAGCGGATCGCTGACCATGCGGCTCGTCAGCACTTCCTCGACACTCGTTTCCTTGCGGAACTGCGCGTGCGGATTGAGCGATCCCGCATGCCGGCTCTTCACGACGACGCGCGCGAAATCGCTCGCCTTGGCGCCGGTCTTTTCCATCCACTTGCGCGCCTTCGCGGCATACAGGTCCATGAAGAGCGAGCCGGTTCCGGTCGTCACGCCTTCGGGCAGCGGCTCTTCGAGATCCACGGCCTTCGCGAATGCGCCGAACGACACGGCCTTGTCCTCGTGCGACAGCTTTTCCACGCCGACGACCAGCGCCGTCTCCGCCTGACCCGACGCCACCGCGAGCCGCGCGAGATTCAACGCCGAACTGCCGGACGCGCAGGCGTTCTCGACGTTGAACATGGGTTTGCCGTCGAGGCCGGTGTTACGCAGCGACGACTGCGCGCGAATCATTTCCTGTCCGGTGACGACGCCCGCCGCCGCATTGCCGAAAAACACCCGGTCTACGTCGTTCACGGTCGCGTGCGCGTCCTTCAACGCGAGCGACACGGCTTCCTCCGCGAGCGACTTCAGATTGCGTTCGAGAAACTTGCCGAAGGGCGTCATGCCGACGCCGCCGATCACTACTTTGCGCATGGTTGTCTCCATTGCATGTAAAAGAAGAAAGTCTCAGTCGAGCGTCTTGCCGCGCGTTTCCGGCATGCGCGCATAGACGATGCAGCTCGCGGCGCACACGGCGGCCACGTAGATCCAGAGGTATTGCGAGAGACCGGCGCTGTTCATCGCGGTGACGATGGTCGGCAGCGTGCCGCCGAAGAGCGCAGCCGAAATCGCGTAGGGCAGCGCGACGCCCGTCGCCCGCACATGCGCGGGGAACTGCTCGGCCATGACCGTCGCGCAGGTCGCGGCGAACCCGGACGACAGCAGCATGCCGATGGTGACGATGACCGTCGCGCTCCAGTAATCGTTGTTGAGAAAGTGCAGCGCGGGATACGCGAAAAGCGCGGAGCCTGCGGCGAACGCGATCAGCACCGGCTTGCGCCCGATGCGGTCCGACAGCATGCCGAGCAGCGGAATCGCCACGAGCGACACGACGATGGACACCACGCTGGCGCTGAACGCATCGCGCAACGGCAGGCCGCGCATGTGAGCGAGCGTCGGGAACATCACGAGCCAGAGATAGATGCAGAGATTGCCCGCCATCGCGATGCCGATCACACGGAGCGCCGCGCGGCGATGCTCACGCACGATCGTGATGAACGGATGCCGCGTGTGCTGACGCGCCGACGCGCTGCGTTTGAAGGCATCGGTTTCGGCGACGGCCAGGCGAAACCACAGCGCGACGAAGCCCATCAGGCCGGCGATCGTGAAAGCGACGCGCCAGCCCCACGCGGCCATCGCGGGCGCATCGATCATCGACGTGAGCAGCGCGCCGATCGATGCCGCCACGAGCACGCCCGCATTCACCGCGAAGTGCTGCCACGATCCCGCGAACCCACGCCGCGAGGGCGACGCCGATTCCATCAGGAACGTCGATGCCGAGCCGAACTCGCCGCCCGCCGCGAACCCCTGCACGAGCCGCGCGGCGACGAGCACGAGCGGCGCCGCGACGCCGATGGACGCATACGCCGGACACGCCGCGATGACGAGCGAGCTGCCCGCCATCAGCGCGACGGATAGCGCGAGGCCGTTCTTGCGGCCGTGGCGGTCGGCATAGGCGCCGAGCAGCGCGCCGCCGATGGGCCGCATCACGAAGCCGACCGCGAACACGGCGAAAGTCGCGAGCAGCGCGATGCTGGCGTTGTTCGCCGGGAAGAACTGCCGCGAGAACAGCGACGCGAACGTCGCATAGATGATCCAGTCCGTGAACTCGACGATGGTGCCGAGCGTCGCCGCGACGATGGCTTTTTTCTGCGTGCGGCTGAGTGGCGTCGCGGCGGGTTCCGCGACGTTGGGAAGCGTGGTGTCCATGATGTCGTCTCCGTGTGTGTTCATGATGGACGCATCGTAGGTTCGGCTCTTCGCGCGCTCAAACGACTTTTTCTGCGTTCTCGATTGACTTCTGATCAATCGAAACCGCGCGCACAAAAACTCAATCGACGCCGCAAAAAATGTCGTTTGAGCAGACGTGACGAGGCGGCCTAGCATCGGGGCATTCGTTCAAGGAGACAGCAATGAATGCTTCATCAACGGAAGTCGCGATCGTCACGGGCGGCGCGAAGGGCATTGGATTCGGCATCGCACAGACGCTTGCACGCGACGGCAAAACCATCGCGCTCTTCGATCTCGATCGCGCGGCGCTCGACGAAGCCGCGACACGGCTCGCCGCATCCGGCGCGGACGTGATCGCGCTCGCCGTCGATGTGACCAAAAGCGAATCGGTGAATCGCGCGGTCGAGGCGGTGATCGAACGCTACGGACGCATCGACGTGCTCGTGAACAACGCGGGCATCGTGCGCGACAAGCGCATCACGCGCATGAGCGATGACGACTGGGACGCCGTCATCGACGTGAATCTCAAGTCGCAGTTTCTGTGCTGCCGCGCGGTGCTTGCGCATATGAGCGCGGCGAAGCACGGGCGCATCGTGAACATTTCGTCGCGGGCGTGGCTCGGCGGCGTGGGGCAGGCGAACTATTCGGCGGCGAAGGGCGGCGTGGTGAGTCTCACGCGCAGTCTCGCGCTCGAATGGGCGAAGGACGGCGTGACGGTGAACGCGGTCGCGCCGGGCATCGTCGATACGCCGCTCTTTCAGGCCTTCGATCCCGAGTTGCAGGAGAAGCTGAAGGGGTCGGTGCCGGTGCAGCGTATCGGCACGCCGGAGGATATCGCGCAGGCGGTGTGCTTTTTCGCGCGGCGCGAGGCGTCGTACATCACCGGGCAGACGCTCTATGTGTGCGGCGGGCGCTCGCTTTCGTCGCCGAGCGTCTGAGTCGCGGAGAAGATCATGACCATTCGCTACAGCGTGACCGATTACGTCGCCGTCGTGACGCTCGATCGGCCCGAAGCGCTCAACGCGCTCGATATCGACACCCTTACCGAACTGCGCGCCCGTCTCACCGATGCGCGCGAAGACGACGATGTTCGCGTGATCGTCATCACTGGCGCGGGCGTGAAGTCGTTTTGCGTCGGCGCGGATTTGAAGCGCACGTTGCCGCCATCGACATCGTTCGGGTCGTCGTTCGTGAAGTCGCTCGATCGTGCGGGTGCTGAAGGCATTTACGTGCGTTTGATGGAGCTGAGTTCGTTGCGCATCTTCAAGCCGATGATCGCTGCGATCAATGGTTATTGCCTGGGCGGCGGCCTGGAGCTTGCGCTGCAATGCGATCTGCGCATCGCGTCGAAGAGCGCGGTGTTTGGGTTGCCGGAAGCGGTCGTCGCGAGCATTCCAGCTGTGTGCGGCATTCAGGCGCTGCAGCGCGCGGTGCCCTCCGCCATCGCGATGAAGATGCTGCTCACTGGCGGCAGGATCGATGCGGAGTATGCACATCGCGTTGGTTTGATATCCGATATCGCGGAGCCCGAAGCGTTGATGGACGATGCGTTGCAACTCGCACGGGCGATCGCGGCGAACGGGCCGCTTGCGGTGCAGATGATCAAGAAAGTCATCGAGACGAGCGCGAATGTGCCGCTTGCGCAGGCGCTTGAATTTACCGAACTGGCCTGGGGGGCGATGCGGGAATCGGAGGATCGGGTAGAGGGCCGCAAGGCGTTTGCGGAGAAACGTGGTCCTCGGTATTGCGGGCGTTAGGGTTTTGGGCTTCTTCTATGGAATCCTGAATTCGCGTCGGTTTATTAGCACTGCCCCTGTGCGGGGCGGCAGTCACTTTCTTTGCTGCTGCAAAGAAAGTAACCAAAGAAAGCAGCTCGAGACGCCCGCGGTCACACGCAATTTGGGTGTTCTTCTCGTCGCTCGTGGGCTCAGTAGCGAGTGCCCTCATAGGCCATCTCGGGCGTGGACCGCGCACGGTCTGACTAGCTAGTCGTTTCAGCGTGCTGGTTCAGCACGAAAGAGTTCCGGCACAGCGCTTCGCGCTGCCGTTTGGTTTGCCAGGGAAACCATTGGTATGGATACCTTGATATAGAAGCACACGCAGACCCGATGTACCCATCGGCCGCGAAGCGGGCCGGAGCCATTTCGAGCTGAACCAGTTTGTCCTGTGGTGCGATGTGACAGACCGTGCGCGGTCCAAGCCCGAGGTGGCCTATGAGGGCACTCGCTACTGCCGTGCCAAGACTGTTCGCCTGTGCCGGGGCCGGCATGAAGTACTTTGGATGGGGAAAGCTGTTTCTTTGGTTACTTTCTTTGCAGCAGCAAAGAAAGTGACTGCCGCCCCGCACAGGGGCAACGCTAATAGACCGACACGAAATCAGGCTTCCACGAAAGCGCCAGAAAACCGACCCGCAGCAGGAGCACCAAAAAATGCCCATAGCAACCACATCACCCCGAAGCCTCGCCGGTAGAGAGCAACCAAGTCCGAAACGCAGCGAATTCCGCACTGGAAAGATGCTCAGGCGGATAGATCAGGTAATAAGTGAACGCCCCGAGATCGAGCACGAAGGAAAACGGCATGACGAGCGTGCCCGCGCTCAACTGATCCGCAACGAGTACGCGCTGCGCCATCGCGATGCCATGCCCTTGCGTCGCCGCGAAATACGCAAGGATCGAGCTCTCGTAGCTCAGCCCGCCCAGCGGATTCACGCCCTGAACCCCGGCCGCGTCGAGCCACTTCGCCCAGTCCTCGCGACGCGCGAGCGAATGCAGCAACGGCACGTTGCGCAATGCTTCAGGCGATGCATCGCCGAGTTCAGGATGCGCGCGCAAAAACCCGGGGCTGCACACCGGCACGAGCTCGTTCGGCACGAGCCGGTCGAAGCCGAGATCGGAGGAGGGCGCGTGCGAAAGACGAATCGCGGCATCGACGTCTTCGGTGTTGAAGTCGACCGGTTGCAGCGACGTGGTCAAACTCACTTCGATATCCGGATGGTCGCGATGAAACGTCGAGAGACGCGGCAGCAGCCAGTTCATCGAAAACGTGGTGTACGCGCGAATCTTCAGCGTGCGGCGCTTGCGGGCCTCGGTGAGATTGACGGTCGCGGTGCGCAAGGTGTCGAAGCTGCGGATCACGTCGGCGAGATAGCGCGAGCCCATCGGCGTCAATGTGATCGCGCGATGCCCGCGCTCGAAAAGGAGCACGCCGAGCTGGTCTTCCAGCAGCTTGATCTGGCGGCTGACGGCGGCGGGCGTGACGTTCAGCTCATCGGCGGCGAGCTGGATGCTGAGCAGACGCCCGCAGACTTCGAAGGCGCGCAGCGCGTTGAGTGACGGAAGGGTTCGCATCGGACGATGGTAGCAACGCGGGCGCGGGCGCGCCAGCCGTGCAGATACGAAGGAAGGAGACGAAAATGCTGGAAGGTTTGCGAGTATTGGCCTGCGGCGCGCGCGACGCGGTGAAGCTGTGCGCGACGCTGCTCGAACGGGCGGGCGCCAAAGTCGATTCCGCCGCGACAGACGGCGCGGATTACGAGGTCATCGTCGTATCGTCGGATATGGACAGCGCGCAGTGGAAGGCATCGGGCGCGCATATCGTGTGCGACATCACCGCGACCGGCGCGCAGGACTCGCGCTCGGGCACGCCCTGGACCGACGCGCAAATCCAGGCGATGAGCGGCCTCATGGACACGACCGGCTTCGCCAACGGCGCGCCGGTGCGGATCGGCATTGCGTTCGCGGAGATATCGGCGGCGCTCTATGCGGCTTCGGCCATCGCGTCGGCGGTGCGCGTCAAGCGCCAGCGCGGCATCGTCCAGAACATCGACGTGACGCTGATGAGTTGCGCGGCCAGCGCGCTCACGACCTTCCTGCCCGCCGCCTTCGCGCGCCGCACGGCCGCCCGCGTGGGCAACCGCCATCCGGCGTGCGCGCCGTGGAACGCGTACCGCACGCGCGACGGCTGGATCCTCATCTGCACGAGCACCGAGGAACAGTGGCGCAAGCTCAGACAGGAAGCGCGCGTGCCGCAAATGGACGACGCGCGTTTCGCGACGCTCGCCGCTCGCGTGCGTCATGTCGATGAACTCGACGCGCTCATCGAAACCTGGACGACGACGCTCGCCACCGACGATTGCACGCGCCTGTGCGAGCGCATCGGCGTGGCGGCGGGACCGATCGTCGGCATCGCGGAGTTGCACGGCGAGCCGAATTTCCGTATGCGTCACGCGCAGGCAGCGCGCGCGATCGAAGCGAACGGCATCGACGCGCACACGTATCGGCAGGTTTCGATATTCGAAACGTTCGCGTTGAGCGAAGCGCGTGGCGTCGCGAAGACCCACGCGCGCAAAAGCGACGATCAAGCGGCGCCGCTCGCGGGCGTGAAGGTGATCGAAATAGGCCAGTACACGACCGCGCCGCTCGTCGGCAAGCACCTCGCCGCGCTCGGGGCGCAAGTCGTGAAGATCGAGCCGCCCGACGGTGAAGTCGCGCGTTCGTGGCAGCCGGGGCAGGGCGGCACGAGCTATTTCTTCGCGCTCAACAACACCGACAAGCAGACGATCGCGCTCGATCTCAAGCACGAAGCCGATCGCGCCCATCTGCGCGCGCTGCTGAAAGACGCCGACGTGCTCGTCGAAAACCTGCGCCCCGGCGCGCTCGCGAAGCTCGGCTTCACGCGCGAGACGCTCGGCGCGATCAATCCGCGTCTCGTCTATTGTTCGATATCGGGTTTCGGCATCGCGTCGGCGTATCCGTCGCGGCCGGCGTTCGATACCGTCATTCAGGCGATGGGCGGCCTCATGGACCTCACCAAAAGCGACGGCGCGCCGGTCAAGATCGGCGCATCGGGCGCGGACATTCTCGGCGGCCAGGCGGCGCTGTTCGCGATCGTAGCGCGCCTGGCATCGCCTGCGGACCAAGGCACGTTCATCGAGATTTCGATGCAGGACGTCGCCGCGTGGGGCGCGCTGTTCGCGGCGGGCCAGGACGCGCCGCGCGGCGAGGCGTTCGCCTGTCTGGACGGCCATGTGTGGATCGAAGGCGAAGTGTCCGACGCCGAGCGCGCACGCTGCATCACGTTGCCTAAAGCGGCGGCGGCAGCGAGCATCGCGGGCGCCGTGGCGGTGCTGCGCGTGGACGAACTGCTTGAAGACCGCGACTTCCTCGCGGACGTACTCTCCGCCGCGCGCGATGCGAACGGCGCGTTCTGGCCGGTGTTGAAGGTGCCTTATCGGCTGAGCAGAACGCCCGCCAGCGTGCGTGCGGTGCCCGGCGCGCCCGAACCCGTCAGACGCGCCCCGCCAGCGCCAGCACGCGCTCCAGTTCCGGAAGATCGACCGGTTTGACGAGATGCGCGTCGAAGCCGGCGGCGCGCGTGCGGGCCATGTCTTCGTCGGAACCGAGGCCGGTCATCGCCGCGACGATCACGCGCTTCCGGTCGTCGCGCATGCGGCGGATCACGTCGAAGCCGGTCATGCCGGGCATCGACAGATCGAGCAGCACGACCTGCGGCCGCGACGCCTCGAATGAATCGAGCGCGCCCGGGCCATCGTAGACGGCGCGCGCGCGGTGACCGAGCATGTCGACGAGCAGTGTCATGCTGTCGGCGGAATCGCGGTTGTCGTCGACCACGAGCACGTCGAGCGCACGCGTCACGGCGGCGGACGGCGGTGCATCCGCCGCTGCGCCGCGCGCGGGCGCTTCGGCGAGCGGCAGCCACAGCGAGAACACGCTGCCCTGTCCCGCGCCGCCGCTCTTCGCCTCGACATGTCCGCCGTGCAGTTCCGTGATCGCGCGCACCAGCGTGAGGCCGATGCCGAGACCGCCTTCGTCGAGATGCGCGCCCGGCGGATGCTCCTGCACGAACAGATCGAACACCATGCCGAGCGCCTCGGGAGAGATGCCGCGGCCCTGATCGGTCACGCGCACGAGCACCGAGCCGCCGCGCGGGCCGACTTCGAGCGTGATGGTCGAATCGGGCGGGCTGAACTTCGAGGCGTTGTTGAGCAGATTGTTGAGCGCCTGCACGAGCCGCGTCGAATCGCCGTTGACGAAGAGCGGCTGGCCGCCGTCCTGCACGTCGATGCGCTGCCCGCGCTCGTCGCACAAGGGCTGGCTCGCTTCGACGCTCAGATGCACGACATCCGCGATATCGACGATGCCGGTGGCGAGACGTATCTTGCCCGAGCTCACGCGCCCGGCGTCGAGCAGATCGTCGACGAGCTTGGTCAGATGCGCAAGCTGACGATCGACGATCTGGCGGCTGTGGATCACGTCGGCGTCGTCGGAGGATTTCAGCTTCAGGATGCTCACCGCGTTGCGGATCGGCGCGAGCGGATTGCGCAACTCGTGGCCGAGCAGCGCGAGAAACTCGTTCATGCGTCGGCTCGACGCTTCCAGTTCTTCGAGGCGCCGCCGCGCGGTCATGTCGCGCGTGATTCTGACGAAGCTTTGCGCGCCGCCGGTCGGATTCGGCAGCGCGCTCAGGATCACGTGCGTCCAGAACTCGGAGCCGTCCTTGCGCACCTGCCAGTCCTCGTGCTCGACGCGGCCGCTTTGGGCCGCGCGCGCGAGATCGTCGCCGGGGCGGTCGCGGCCGTGTTCGTCGGAGGTGTAGAAGAGCGCGACGTGCCGGCCGATCGCTTCATGCGCCGCGAAGCCGTAGATGGCATGCGCGCCTTCGTTCCACGAGCGCACGTAGCCGTTCTGGTCGAGCATGCAGATCGCGTAATCGCTCACCGAGTCGATGAGCAGGCGCAGGCGCTCGTTCGCCTCGGTCGCGGCGCGCCGGTCGGTGATGTCGTGCACGAAACACGCGAACTGGCGCTGGCCCTCGTACCAGACTTCGCTGATCGTCAGCTCGGCCGCGAACTCGCTGCCGTCGCGGCGCAGCGCAGGCAACTCGACGCGCTGGTTGATCATGCGCGCCTCGCCGGTCGCGAGATAGCGCGTGAGCCCGGCGCGATGCGCGTCGCGCAGGCGCTCGGGCACGATGAACGACGCCAGCTCGCGCCCCGCCACGTCCTGCTGCTTCCAGCCGAACAGCAGCGTCGCGGCCTCGTTCCATTCGACGACCATGCCGGCCTCGTCCATCGATACGAACGCGACGTGCGCGTTGTCGAGCACGGTCTGACGGCGGCGCATGGCGTCGGCGAGCTTCTTTTCGAATTCGATCCGCAGCGACGACTCGACCGACAGAGTCGCGGCGACGCTCGCGTTCTCCTTCAGAAGCGCGCGATTTTCCTGCCCGATCTGCTCGCGCGCGATGGTTTCGGCGATGCACGCGCAGAACGCATCGAGAATGCTGATATCCGCTTGCCCGAAGTGATCGACTTCGCCGGATATGAGCTTCAGCACCGCGACCGAGCGGCCTTCGTAGATGACGGGCGCGACGACCATCGACACCGCGCCGACGGCCTCGCACGCAGCGCGATCCACGCGATGGTCGGTCGCCGAATTGCGGCAGATGAGCGGCTGCTGGCGCGTGATGCACAGGCCGGACAGGCTGCCGGATGTAGGCAGCCGCACGCCGGTGTGCACCGCCGCCGCGCCGCTCGCCGCGCGATAGACGAGTTCCTCGCCCTCGATCCATTCGACCACGGCGGACGCGACGCCGGCGACTTCACGAAGGGTGTCAGTGACTTTCTGCAGATAGTCGGGGAGCGGAAGCCGTGAATGGGCGAGGCTGGCGAAGGTGGCGAACCACCGCTGGAAGTGCGCCTGACGCTTGTGCTCCGCCTTGTTTCGCTGGTCCGGCGTCGACGCCTCGTATTGAGTCCGCATGGGCCATTTCCGATTGATGGATCGCGAGGGTGGGTTGGTGCGATCGATGATGGGTTCAATTGGAACACAAATGCGGGGGCAATCGTTTGCACGGGGAAATTCGAAGCTTTTGTTCTATACCACCAAGTGGTATAGTATTGGAGTATTCACGATTCATCCGTAGATGCAGAAATCGACTCCAAGAGTATTCAAGACAGCCTGGTTCGCGAAGAAGGCAAAAGCCGCGGGCATCGCGGATGCGGAACTGTGCAAAACGGCGCGCGAACTCATTGCTGGTCAGGGCGACGATCTTGGCGGAAACGTCTGGAAGAAGCGCCTCGATAGAAACACGAAGCGCGGTATCGTCGTCACCAAAGTCGGCGACTTCTGGGTGTTCGTTTATCTGTTCGCAAAGAGTGATCGGGAAAACATCGACGAGCGCGAGTTGCGCGACTTCAAAAAGCTCGCTCGTGACTACGGCAAGGCGAGGCATGCCGACATCGATCGGATGCTGGAATCGAAAGATCTTGCGGAGATTTGCAATGGCTAAGACACGGTTCAGAAGCGATGCGTCGGAAGCAATTCATAGCGCGGCTTCCGGTCTGCATCATGCAAAGGTCATCGATAAAAAAACCATGCGTGAGTACGACGATCTTTGCATTGAAAAGGCACCCGAATTCGGTGCCAAGGAAATAGTTCGCATCCGGAAAGGCGTGAACGTCAGTCAAAGCGTGTTCGCCTTGTACCTGAACACGACGGCGTCTACCGTCCGACAGTGGGAACAGGGCGACAAGAAACCCAGCGGTATCGCGGCTCGCATGCTGCAACTCGTGCAGAAAAACGGTCTGGCGATATTCGGTTGATTTCGCCGCGTCAGGACAGAAAAGGTCGCGATGTTTGCGGCCTTTCTTCAAGGTTGTCACGCTCAATACGCATACCGCCCCACCACCTCCGCCACCGTCCCCAACGCTTTCCTCAACGTCCCTACGTCCACCGACCCCAACGCCAGCCGCAACGCATGCGGCACAGGCGTTGCGGTGCAAAACGGTTCGGCCGTCGATACAGAAATCCGCTCGTCCATCAGCGCGGCCGCGATGCGGTCCGCGCGGACTTCCTCGGGCATCGGCAGCCACACGAAGTACGACGCCGGGTGCGCCACGCGTCTCAGGCGCCCCAACGCGCGACTCGCGATGACCTGCCGCATCGACGCATCCGCGCGCTTCTCCGCTTCGAGCCGCTCGACCGTGCCGTCTTCGAGCCAGCCGCACGCGATCGCCGTCATCACGCCAGGCGTGTTCCACGTCGTCACCCTGATGGCGCGTTCGATCTTCGGCACCCATTCCAGCGGCGCGGCGACATAGCCGACGCGCAATCCCGTCGCGACATTCTTCGAAAAGCCCGACACGTACACCGTCAGTTCAGGCGCGATCGCGGCGAAGGGTGCCGGCGCATCGTCGGCGAGAAAGGCATACGCGGCATCCTCGATGATGAAGAGGCCATGCTTGCGCGCGAGCGACGCCAGTTGCCTGCGTCGCGTCGCCGTCATGACCCAGCCGAGCGGATTGTGCAGCGTCGGCATCGTGTAGATCGCGCGCACGCGCCGGCGCTTGCATAGCGCATCGAGCGCATCGGGATCGAGGCCCGCGCCCGCTGCCGGCAAAGGCGCGAGTTCGAGCCGATGCGCCTGCGCCAGCAGCTTGAAGCCGGGATAGGTCAGCGTGTCCACGGCGACCACATCGCCGGGTTTCAGAAGCGCCATCACGGTCGTCGCGAGGCCGTGTTGCGCGCCATCGACGAGCATGACGCGATCCGCGCTCACATCGAGCCCACGGCGCAACAGATGGCGCGCGACCGTCGCCCGGTCGCGCGCGCGTCCGCCGTGCGGCTGATAGCGCAGCAGCGCTTCGAGATCGCCCGCCGATGACAACTGCCGCAACGCAGCGCGCAGCAGCTCCGCCTGGCCGGCCAGCGCGGGATAGTTGAAGTTGAGATCGACCCTGTCCGCGGCAATGGCGACCTGATCGATGCCGAGTTCGCGCGCCAGCGTCGTTTCCTTCACGAAGGTGCCGCGTCCCGTTTCGCCGCTGACGAGCCCCATCGCGTTCAGTTCCGCATAGACGCGCGTCGCCGTCACGATGCCGAGTCCCTCGCGCGCGGCCAGTTCCCGATGTGTCGGCAGACGAGTGCCCGGCTTGAGCCGGCCGGAACGGATATCCTCGACGAAGCGGTCGACGATCTGCTTGTAGCGCGGCGGTTTGGGCATGAGCGGAGGTATCGGATGTATCCATGACAATCATTTGATTGTATTTGTTTTGAGCCTTAGCATGCGCCTACGTGATTCATGCGCTGAAAGGAGATCCTCATGCACATCGCCATTCTCACCTTCGAGGGCTTCAACGAACTGGATTCGCTGATCGCGCTCGGCATTCTCAATCGCGTGAAAAAGCCGGACTGGAAGGTGTCGATCGCGTGTCCATCGCAGGAAGTGCGGTCGATGAACGGCGTCGTCCTGAAGGCGCAAGCGACGCTCGAAGACGCCGCGAACGCCGATGCCGTGATCGTCGGCAGCGGCATGCTGACGCGCGAAGTCGTCGCCGATGCGGCACTGATGGCGCGCATCAGGCTCGATCCCGCGCGCCAGTTGCTGGCCGCGCAATGCTCGGGCACGCTCATCCTCGCCAAGCTCGGATTGCTTCAGGACGTTCCCGCCTGCACGGACCTGACGACGAAGCCGTGGGTCGAGGAAGCGGGCGTGCAGACGCTCGATCAACCGTTCGTCGCGAACGGCAACGTGGCCACGGCGGGCGGATGTCTCGCGTCGCAGTATCTGGCGGCATGGGTGATCGCGCGGCTCGAAGGCGTCGAGGCGGCGCGCAGCGCAATGCATTACGTCGCGCCGGTCGGCGAGAAGGAGATCTACGTCGAGCGCACGATGAAAAATATTTCGCCGTATCTCGACGTGGCCACACTCGCGTAATAACGAAAAAATCGTGCACTGCAAAGCCCGTCGCATTGCGCGTGACGGGCGTTTTCTTGCTGCATCCGCGTAACGAAAACGCGCACCGTAAAGCATTAAACGCTTCGGGAAAGTCCTTAGAGAAACATCAGACGTCTGATGTATATTTCAGGGACTGTCATCCGAGAGACCCTCATGCGCCTGAGCGTCGAGCGATCGATGAGCGACAAGATCCAGGAGTCGCTCCTCACCATGATCCGCGAGCGCAAGCTCAAGCCCGGCGACCAGATTCCCACTGAAATAGAGCTTTGCGAGCTGCTCGGCGTCGGCCGGTCCAGCTTGCGCGAAGCCGTCGCGCAGATGATCTCGCATGGCTTGCTGTCGCGTCAGCAGGGCAAGGGCACCTTCATCAGACAAATTTCGCTGACGCTGCACGGCGGGCTCGATGATCTGATGTCGGTGACGGACATGATTCGCAGTGTGGGCGCGGTGCCTTCGACGAGCCGCATGCAGATGGAGCACGTCGCGGCTTCGGAGAGCCTCGCGGAAAAGCTCGCCATCGAGCCTGGCGCGCCTTGCGTGAGGATCGAGCGTGTGCGGCGCGCGAACGACGCCATCGCTGCGTATTGCATCGACACGATTCCGCAGCGCGTGTTCGATGCCGCCGAGGGCGAACTGGGCGAATCGCTCTTCGGCATGTTCGCGCGCACCGGGCGTCGCTTGTCGCATACGCATACGTCGATACAGCCGACCATTCTCACGCCGCGCGATCTGCCGGAACTGGGCGACGGTTTCGGTCTGTTTCTGCTGCTGGACGAAGTGGATTTCGATCAGAGCGGCGAGCCGCTCTGCTATAGCAACGACTACTACAACACGAGCATCTTCAAGTTCGATCTGGTGCGCAAGCGTCGCTGACAGGACGCGCGTGCGGTCGCTCATCGGAGGAGACACCGATGGAGTTTGAAGCTTTCACCGCGCAGGAACTCGCCGCCTATCTAGGCGGCGTGCCCGACGTGCGCGCGCTGCTGGGCAACCCGGATGATCTCGAAGTCGCCGAAGTCGGCGACGGCAATCTGAACTACGTGTACTTCGTGACCAATGCGAAGGCGCGCGAACGCAGTGTCGTGGTCAAGCAGGCGCCGCCGTTTCTGCGGCTCGTCGGCAAGGCGTGGCCGCTTTCGTGTCAGCGCATGGAACACGAAGTCGCTGCGCTGCGGCGCTTCGGCGCGCTGTGCCCGCAACATGTGCCAAAGGTCTATCACGCCGACAGCAAGCGCTTTCTGATGGTGATGCAGCACCTCGCGTCGCATCGCATCCTGCGGCAAGGTCTGATCGACGGCATGACCTATCCGCGCCTCGCGGATCATCTTTCGACTTATCTCGCGCACACGCTGTTCTACGGCTCCGATCTGTTTCTCGCGCCCGACATCAAGAAGCAGGCCGCGAGCGCGGCGGTCAATGCCGAGCTGTGCAAGATCACCGAAGACCTCGTCTTCACGTTTCCGTTCGAGGATCATCCGTCGAACGTATATAGCCCCGCTTTGCCGAAGGCCGCGATCGAGCGGCTCAGAACGCACGAACCATTGCGCCTCGCGGCGGCAGACATGAAGTGGGCCTTCATGAATCATGCCGAGACCTTGTTGCACGGCGACCTGCATACCGGTTCGATCATGGTCAACGAAGACGAGACGTTCGTGATCGATCCGGAGTTTGCGTTCTATGGACCGATGGGCTTCGATGTCGGCGCGGTGATCGCGAACCTGTTGCTCGCGTACTTTTCGCGCGACTGGCACGGCCGCATCGACGGCCGCGATCCCGTTGCGTATCAGGAATGGCTGCTCGAACAGATGACGCGCATCTGGACCGGCTTCAGCGCGCGGTTTCTCGAACTGTGGCGCGATCACGAGAACCGCAGCAAGCGCCGCTTCATCGGCGGCGAGGCGGAAAGCGGCGCGCTCACGGCGTATCGCGCGCATTTCATGCGGCGTCTGCTGGCCGATACCCTCGGTTTCGCGGGCTGCAAGATGATTCGCCGCATCGTCGGCATGGCCAAGGTCGCGGAGATCACGCGCATCGCGGATGCCGACGCCCGCGCACGCATCGAAGTGCGTTGTCTGCGATGCGCGGAAGCCTTGCTCGTCGGGCGCGCATCGCTCGGCGATATCGAACAGGTGGCGCCGCTCGCCCGCGACATTCAACGCGACACCGCGACGATGTGACAGGAGACCTCATGGCTTCACGCACGCTTCCCCCGACGATCGAATGGCGCGACGGCGACCTGCTGCTGCTCGATCAGACGCGCTTGCCGCATGAGATCGTGGTGGAGAACATCGCCGATGTTCAAGCGGTGTGGCGCGCCATTCGCGAGCTGCGCGTGCGTGGCGCGCCCGCGATCGGCGTCGCGGCGGCGTATGGGCTATGCATCGCGATGCGCGGATCGACGGCACTGCCCGTCGCGCAGTTTCGTGCGGAACTCGCAAGGCATGCCGACTACATCGAAACGGCGCGGCCCACGGCGGTCAACCTGAGCTGGGGCGTGCGGCGCATGCTGCGTCATTCGCGCGATATCGACGCCAGCGATGCCGCGACGCTCTACGCAGCCCTCGTCGACGAAGCCACGCGAATACACGAAGAGGATCGCGCGTTGTGCGAAGGCATCGGCGAGCACGGCATGCCGCTCATCACCGAAGGCTGCGGCGTGCTCACGCATTGCAATGCGGGCGCGCTCGCGACGACGGGCCTCGGCACCGCCACCGCGCCGATCTATGCGGCGCATCGCGCGGGCATCGCGTTCCGGGTCTATGCCGACGAAACGCGGCCGCTTTTGCAAGGCGCGCGGCTGACGGCGTTCGAATTGCAGCAGGCGGGCGTCGATGTCACGCTCATCATCGATAGCGCGGCTGCATCGATCATGTCGCAAGGGCTCGTGGATGTCGTCATCGTCGGGACGGATCGCGTCGCCGCGAATGGCGACTTCGCCAACAAGATCGGCACGCTCGGGGTCGCCATCGCCGCGCATCATTACGGCATACCGTTCTATGTCGCCTGTCCTTCATCGACGCTGGATTTGCAGACGCCGGGCGGCGCGCGCATCGAAATCGAAGAGCGCGACGCGGAAGAAGTAACGCATCTCGCCGGACGGCGCATCGCGCCGGACGC
Organism: Burkholderia sp. THE68; assembly: GCF_009938265.1. NCBI lineage: Bacteria > Pseudomonadati > Pseudomonadota > Betaproteobacteria > Burkholderiales > Burkholderiaceae > Burkholderia > Burkholderia sp. THE68. Next base: position 549,131 of record NZ_AP022319.1, on the reverse strand, counting down.
GATGAAGGCGCGCAATCCCGCCTTCGATGTGACGCCGCATGCGCTCGTCAGCGGCTTCATCACGGAGCGCGGCATCGTGCGCGCGCCGTTCGAGCGCTCGCTGAGAAGTTTGTTCGCCGCAGAGGGGAACGCCGCATGATCGCGGCCGATGAAAGCGCGCTGCGCCGCGCGATCGTCGAGACGTCGCTCGAAATGGAGCGGCTCGGCATCAATCAGGGCACGTCGGGCAACGTGAGCGCGCGGTATCGAGACGGCTTGCTCATCACGCCGAGCGGCACGAGCGCGCGTGAACTCGATGAGAAGCATATCGTGTGGCTGCCGCTCGACATCAGCGACGACGCGGAGCTTTTGCGCATCGAACGGCCATCGTCGGAATGGCGCATTCATCGCGACATCCTGCGCGCACGCGCCGATGTCGACGCGGTCGTGCACACGCATTCGATCGCGGCGACCGCGCTCGCCATTCATGGCCGCGATATTCCCGCACTGCATTACATGGTCGCGGCGGCGGGCGGCAAGTCGATACGCTGCGCGCCTTATGCCGTGTTCGGCAGCCAGCAATTATCCGATCACGCGCTCGCCGCGCTCGCCGATCGTCGCGCGTGTCTGCTCGCGCATCATGGCGTGATCGCGCTCGGCGCGAATCTCGCGCGCGCCGTGTGGCTCGCGCATGAAGTGGAAGTGCTCGCGAAGCAGTATCTGCTTGCACTGCAGATCGGCGCACCGCCCTTGCTTTCCGATCAACAGATGGATGAAGTGCTGGAGAAGTTCAAGACTTACGGCAGGCGCAACGAAGAGGATCGATAAGACTCACCGCAACGAAATTCGCTTTGAACAATGCGTACAACGGAGACAGTCATGGCCTGGAGCACGACAAGATTCGACAGTTGGGGAACGTTCGGCAAGTCAACGAGCGCCGTATTGCTGTGCGCGGCGGCCGCGTTGAGCGGATGTTCGAAGAGCGACAACTCGTCGTCGACGAGCAGTACGAGTTCGGCGGCGAGCGCGAGCGCACCCGCCAGCGCGCCCGCCACCGCAGCGGGCGGCAAGCCCAAGATCGGCTTCTCGATCGCCACGTTGAACAATGCCTTTTTCGTCGGCCTGAAAGCGGGCGTCGAGCGCGGTTCGAAGGATCAGGGCTTCGAGCTCGTGCAGACCAACGCGAACGGCGACGCGCAGCAACAGGTCAACGATGCGATCAATCTGTTGAGCCAGGGCGTGACCGCGCTCGTGCTCAATCCGATCGATTCGAAGGCGATCATTCCCGCCGTCGAAAAGGCCAACTCGATGAATATCCCGGTTTTCACGCTCGATCGCGGCTCGGATGGCGGCAAGGTGACGTCGTTCGTCGCGTCGGACAATGTCGCGCTCGGGCAGACAGGGGCGAAATGGATCGCCGAGCAACTGAAGAAGCGCTATGGCGAGGAGAAAGGCAACGTCGTCGATCTGATCGGTCTCGTCGGCACGACGGCCGCGACGGACCGCGAAAAGGGTTTCAGCGAAGAGATCGCGAAGTATCCGCACATCAAGGTCGTCGCCCGTCAGGAAGGCGCGTTCGATCAGGAGAAGTCGCTCAACGCGATGACCAGCATCCTGCAGAAATACCCGCAGATCGATGCCGTGTTCGGCGCGAACGACGACAACACCGTGGGCGCGGAAAAGGCCATCGACAATGCGGGCCGCTACAAGCCGCTCGGCGACAAGGAGCATATTCTCGTGATCGGCGCCGACGGCACCGCGCAGGCGCTTTCCGCGATCCGCGCGGGCAAGCAGGACGCGACGATCTCGCAGAACCCGATCCAGATGGCGGCGAAGTCGCTGCAGTTCATCGCGGACTACAACGCGAAGAAGGACGTGCCCGCGAACTACGCGTGGCCGACGATGCTCATCGACAAGTCGAACATCGATTCGGATGAAGTGAAGAAATATGGCCTGTGGTCCGAGGAAGTGAAGCAGTAAGGGCAACCGGCGGCCGCGCGTTTCCCGAAACGCGCGGCCCGCACACGGAATGCACGACATGAAAGTGGAAACCGAAGCGCACACGCATACGGCCACGCACGCCGAAGCGCCGCTATTGCGCATGCAGGGCATCGTCAAGAGCTTTCCCGGCGTGAAGGCGCTGCGCGGCGTGAGTCTCGACCTGCGCGCGGGTCATGTGATGGCGATCGTCGGCGAGAACGGCGCGGGCAAGTCGTCACTCGTGAAGGTGCTGTCGGGCGCGTATGAACCCGACGAAGGCACCATCGAGATCGACGGCATGCCGCTCGCGCGCGGCACCCATGCAGCGATCGATGCGGGTGTCGCCGTCATCTATCAGGAGCTGTCGCTCATCAACGACATGACGGTCGCGGAGAACCTGTTCCTCGGCCGCATGCCTTCGCGCAACGGCTTCGTGCGCATGCGCGAGGCCAACACCATGGCGCGCGAAGCGCTGGCGCGCGTCGGCCTGGACAACGTGCCGCCGTGGATGCGGCTCGGCGATCTTCCGTTGAACAAACGTCAACTCGTCGAAGTGGCGAAGGCGATCGCGCGCGATGCACGCATCCTCGTGATGGACGAGCCGACCGCCGCGCTGCAAAGCCACGATATCGCCAATCTGTATGCGGTGGTGCGGCGGCTGCGCGCGGAAGGCATGGGCATCATCTTCATCTCGCATCATCTGGAAGAAGTGTTCGAGCTTGCCGATTCCGCCGTCGTAATGCGCGATGGCGCGACCGTCGGCGCGCGTCCGATGGCCGAATGGACCGAAGCCGATCTCGTGCAGGCGATGGTCGCGCGCAACCTCGAATCGTTCTATCCGTGGGAACCGCGCGAGTATGGTCCCGTCGTGCTCGAAGTGCGCAGTCTTGCGAGTGCGCCGCTGTTGCGCAACGCGAGCTTTTCGGTGCGCGCGGGCGAGATCGTCGGGATTGCGGGAATCGCGGGCGCGGGGCGCACGGAGTTGCTGAAAACGATTTTCGGCGCGCTGCCCGTGACCGGCGGCGAGATCCTCGTGCGCGGCAGGAAGGTCAGCAATCATTCGCCGACGCAAGGCGTGCGTCACGGGCTGGTATATACATCCGAGGACCGCAAACTCGAAGGGCTCGTGCTGGAGGCGAACATCGAGGAGAACATCGCGCTGTCTAGCCTGAAGGCGCTCGCGAGCGGCGGTTTCGTGAGCCGCGCGAAGAAGCGCAAACTTGCGCAGGAAGCGAGCGCGCGCTTCGGCGTGCGGGCTTCGTCGGTGTTGCAGATGACGGGCACGCTGTCGGGCGGCAATCAGCAGAAGGTGATTCTGGGCCGCGCGACGGCGACGAGTCCTGTGGTCATCATGCTCGATGAACCGACGCGCGGCATCGACGTGGGCGCGAAGTCCGAGATCTACGCGCACATGGTGACGATGGCGCGCGCGGGCGCGGCGGTCGTCATGGTGAGTTCGGAGTTGCCGGAGTTGCTCGGCATGTCGGATCGCGTGCTGGTGATGTATCGCGGCAGCATCGTGACCGAGATTGCGCGCGACAAGGCGAATTCGGAAACGGTCATTCAGTGGGCAACGACAGGAGCAGGCGCATGACCTCCACGGCAGCCAATCGTTCGGATACGGAGGCGCTGTCGCGCCGTGTGATCCGTCAGTTGAGGAGCGGCATCGGGCCTTTGTTCGCGGCGCTCGTCATCATCTGTATTGCATTGTCGATCGCCTCGCCCGAGTTTCTTACGACGAGCACGCTCACCAACATCATGGTGCAGGTGTCCGTGGTGGGAATCGCGGCGGTGGGCGGCACGTTCGTCATCATCACATCGGGGATCGACTTGTCGGTTGGATCGCTCGTGGCGCTGAGCGGCATGGTCGCCGCGACTGTGATGGCGGGGTCGAGTCCCGGCGCGGTCGGTTTGGGCGTGACGGGGTTATGCGTGGCGCTCGCAGTCGGCGCGGTTGCGGGCGCGCTCAATGGGTTCGTGGTGTCGTGGTTGAGGCTCGTGCCCTTCATTGTCACGCTGGCGGCGATGGCCATGGCGCGAGGCCTCACGCTCGCCATTTCCGATGGCCGTACCAAGTTCGATTTTCCCAACGCGTTCACATTTTTCGGTGCGAAGACTGTTGCGGGTTTGCCTATGCCGATGATCGTGATGCTCGTGGTTTTTGTCGTCGGGCACGTTTTGCTGCGCAAGACGACGTTTGGGCATCAGGTGTTCGCCGTTGGCGGGAACCAGGAGGCGGCGCGGTTGGCGGGGATTCCGGTTCGGCGCGTCGTGTTCTTCACTTACATGCTGGCGGGAGTCACGGCGGCGATCGCGGGCATCGTGCTTGCCGGGCGGTTGAACTCGGCTTTGCCTTCGGCGGCTAATGGGCTCGAGTTGCAGGTTATCGCGGCTATCGTGATTGGGGGGACTTCGCTTGCTGGCGGGCGAGGGTCGATTGTTGGCACCTTCATCGGGGTCGTGCTCATCGGGGTGATCAATGTCGGGCTTTCGTTGCTCGGCGTGAATCCGTTCTGGACGCAGTTCATTCAAGGTGGGGTTATTTTTGCTGCCGTTTTGCTTGATGCGCTCAGTCAGCGCAAGAAGGTTTGAGGTTTCTTTCGCCGGATCCCGTATTGGTGTCGGTTTATTGGCGTTGCCCCTGTGCGGGGCGGCAGTCACTTTCTTTGCTGCTGCAAAGAAAGTAACCAAAGAAAGCAGCTCGAGACGCCCGCGGTCATACGCAATTTGAGTGTTCTTCTCGTTGTTCGTGACCTCTGTAGCGAGTGCTCTCGTAGGCCTGACCGGGCTTGGACCGCGCACGGTCTGCCGAGCGAGGACTTTTAAGGCGCCGGTTCAGCACGAAAGAGTTCCGGCACAGCGCTACGCGCTGCCGTTGGGTACGCAAGGGAAACCGACGAAAAAAAGGGAAACGTAGAAGTACTCGCAGACCCGATGCACCCGTCGGCCGCGCAGCGGGCCGGAGCTATTTGGTGCTGAACCAGCCACGTTTGCGGCGCGATGTGTCAGACCGTGCGCGGTCCACGCCCGAGATGGCCTCTGAGGGCACTCGCTACTGCTGTGCCAAGACCGATCGCCTGTGCCGGGGCCGGCATGAAGTACTTTGGATGGGGAAAGCTGCTTTCTTTGGTTACTTTCTTTGCAGCAGCAAAGAAAGTGACCCCCGCCCCGGGGAGGGGCAATGCTAATAGACCGACACGAACACAGGCCATCCATAGAAGCCAAATCCAACCAAACTCACGGAGACAAACAGACATGAAAAAGATCATCAACCACCCGGAAGCATTCGTCGACGAGATCATCGAATCCTTGCTGCTTGCGCATCCGCACTGGATCAAGTCAGCAACAGCAGACCACCGCGCATTAGTCCGCGCCGACGCACCAAACGCGGACCGAGTAGGCATCGTCACCGGCGGCGGTTCGGGCCATATGCCGGGCTTCCTCGGCTACGTAGGCGAGGGCCTGTGCAGTGGCGTAGCGGTAGGCAACGTCTTCTCTTCTCCCTCATCGGAGCAGATCTTCGAAGCGACGAAAGCCGTGAACGGCGGCGCAGGCGTGCTCTACGTCTACGGCAACTACGGCGGCGACGTACTCAACTTCGACCTCGCCGCCGACCTCGCTGAAGCCGAAGGCATCGACATCAAAACCGTCGTGCTCACCGACGATGTAGCCTCCGCGCCCAAGGAACGCGCCGCCGACCGTCGCGGCGTCGCCGGCATGGTGTTCGCATTCAAATGCGCGGGCGCCGCCGCGGAACGCGGCGATTCACTCGATGAAGTCGCACGCATCTGCGCCAAGGCGAACGCCAACTGCCGCACGATGGGCGTCGGCCTGTCACCCACGATCCTGCCCGCCGCAGGCAAGCCCACCTTCACGCTGCCCGACGGCGAGATGGAAATCGGCATCGGCATTCACGGTGAACCGGGCACGCATCGCGGCAAGCTGGAATCCGCTGATGCCATCGCCGAACGTCTCACCGGACAGATCGTCGGCGATCTCGCAGCGCCCAAAGGTTCGCGCGTCGCGCTGCTCGTGAACGGCCTCGGCGCGACGCCGCTCGAAGAACTCTATCTGCTGTATCGGCGCTCGGCGAAACTCATCGCCGATGAAGGACTGAAGGTCGCGCGCTCGTATGTCGGTGAATATGTGACGAGCCTGGAGATGGCCGGCGCATCGATCACCGTGATGCTGCTCGACGACGAACTCGATGCGCTGCTCGACGCGCCCGCGCATTCGCCGTTCTTCCGTGACGGCACCACATCCTGAAAGGAGCGTGCGATGAGTGTGACGAGCAAGGAACTGCGGGACATCCTCACGCGCGCGCTGAGCGCGCTTCCCGCACACGCCGATGAACTGCGCGACCTCGATGCGGCGCTCGGCGACGGCGATCTCGGCATCACGGTACAGGCGGGTTCGGCGGCTGTCGTGAAGTCGTTGAGCGCGCTGCCCGAAGAGGCCACGCTGAACGAAGTCATGCTGGCCGCGGCCAAGGCGTTCTCGACGGCGAATCCGTCCACGTTCGCGGCGCTCGTCGGCGGCGGCCTGCTCGCGGCGGCCAAAACGGTCAACGGGAAGGACGCGATCGGCCCCGACGAAGCGCTCGCGATCGGGCAGGCGGTGGCGACGCGCATCATCGAACGCGGCAAGAGTCAGGTCGGCGACAAGACCGTGCTCGACGCACTCGTGCCTAGTCTCGACATACTGGCTGCGTCGCAAGGCAGCGCAACCGACAGGCTCGACGCGATGATCGCGAAAGCGCGCGAGCAGGTCAGCGCGACGGCCGCGATGCAATCGAAGAAAGGCCGCGCCGCGTGGGTGCAGGAACGCAGCATCGGGCACGCGGACCCCGGCGCGACCGCTTACGTCAGGTTTCTCGAAGCGTTGAGAAATGCGCTGACGGCATGAATGCCGCCCGATTCATGCGCGCTTCTTTTGCGGAACGACGTCGCGCTCGCGTCTGCCCGAACGAACGACCTTCAGCTTCTTGCGCGCGAGGGCGAGCGCCTCCGCCTTCGTGGCGACGCATGGTCCCGAGCCGAGCAACGGCTGGCGCGCGGTTTCGCGCAACGCGAGCACGGACACCACGCCTATCGCCGATGCCGCCATCAGATAGTACGCGGGCATCATCAGATTGCCGGTCGCATCGACGAGCCATGCGGTCACGAGCGGCGTCGTGCCGCCGAACAGCGACACCGAAACGTTGAAGCCGATGGCGAGCGCGCTGTAACGTATGCGCGTCGGGAAGAGCGCGGGCAGCGCAGAAGGCATGACGCCGGTGAACGTCGAAAGCAGTGCCCCCAGAATCAGCAGTCCGAGGAACACCGGCAGCAGCGCGCCCGTTCGCACCAGCAGCAGCGCCGGAATGGACAGCGCGAAGAGGCCGATGCAGCCAGCCATCATCACAGGCTTGCGGCCGATCAGGTCGGAGAGATGGCCCGCGAAGAGCGTCATCGGGATCATCAGCACCATCACGAGCAGCACGAGAAAGAGGCCGTGCGTTTCATCGAAATGCAGCGTCGCCGAGAGAAAGCTCGGCAGGTACGACAGCGCCATGTAGTCGGTGACGTTGAATATCAGCACGAGCCCGACGCATTGCATCATCGGCTTGAACTGCTGCGAGAGCAGTGCTTTGAACGATTGCTTCGGCCGGGAACGTTCATGCGCCTCGCGCGTCTCGGCTTCTTTCCTGAAGGCCGGGGTTTCTTCGAGCTTCACGCGAATATACAGGCCGACGAGTCCGAGCGGCCCCGCGATCATGAACGGCACGCGCCATCCCCACGAAAGCAGCGCGTCGTGCGAGAGCGTCGCGGTCAGCAATGCGACCGTGCCCGCGCCGAGTATGTAGCCGACGAGCGTGCCGACTTCGAGAAAGCTGCCGTAGAAGCCGCGCCGCGCATCGGTCGAAAACTCGGCGATGAACGTGGCCGCGCCGCCGTACTCGCCGCCCGTGGAGAAGCCCTGCACGAGCCGCGCGACGAGCAGCAGCACGGGCGCGAGAATGCCGATCGAGCCATAACTGGGAATCAGGCCGATACAGAAGGTGCCGACGGACATCATGATCATCGTCATCGCGAGCACGCGCTGGCGGCCGATCCTGTCGCCGAGCGGACCGAAGACCATGCCGCCGATCGGCCGCACGAGGAACGCGGCGGCGAACGTGCCGAAGGTCGCGATCAATTGCGCGGATGGACTGCTCGACGGAAAGAACACCTTTCCGAGCACGACGGCAATGTAGCTATACACGCCGAAGTCGAACCATTCCATGGCATTGCCGAGCGCCATCGCGCCGACGGCGCGCTTCAGCAGGGCATGATCGACGACGGTGATATCGCCTGCAGTGAGATGCGGCGACGATTCGATGCGGGCGTTGCGCTCGTGCGAAAGGCTCAATTGTCTCACTCCTGATTTGCCGATGAGGCGCGCGGCCCTCGGCATGATGGTTCGATAGAGTGTGCGGATCGAGCGGCGCGCGTGCCTTCGCTCACGCGTCCGGAAATCGGCAGAAAACGACACCCGCACAGTCGTGCTGTCGGATTGCGTCGCACATGGCGTGGCGAAAGCGTTGGCGCGATCCCGACATGCGGGCGCTTTCGGCGTGACCGTGCGTCACGCCGAAACCGTCCGCCTGCAAGGCTCTCAGCGAATCGGAACCATTCCTGGCACAGGCCGTGCACTTGTCGGCGCGGGCGCCTTGCTTCGGCACGCGCCTCTTTTTATCGACATGTTCACGGGGATCGCCATGCAAGCGAAGACCATTGCTGTTCTTTTGGCCGCGAGCGCGGCGTTCTCAGCCATTCACGCTTTCGCCGACGATTGCGCCACGGCAAGCATGCATTGCCGTGGCGCGGTCGCGCCGGTATCGCACGACACGCGCGCCGTTCATGCGATGAGCGCGAAGCCCATCACGCACGTCGTGCCCGATGCCGCGACCAGCGCGGTCGGCGGCGCCGATACGTACCGGATGCAGGCGGGCAAGCGGGAACAGCGCGACAGCATCGATGCGTGGTATCGCGGAGGCTGATCAGTCGAACGTGACGCCGTCGAAACGATGCCCGCCGAGCGGGCTGATCAGATAGCCGTGCACGCGCTTCGAGATCGGCTGAAAGATATTGGCGTGCGCGAGCGGCGTGTACGGCACCTGATCCTTGAACACCACTTGCGCCTCTTCGTAGAGCTTCGTGCGCGCGTTCTGATCGGTGACGAGGCGCGCCTTCGCGAGCAGATCGTCGAACTGCCGGTTGCACCACTTCGCCATATTGCTGCCGTGCACCGCATCGCAGCCGAGCGTCGTGCCGAGCCAGTTGTCCGGATCGCCGTTGTCGCCGAGCCAGCCGTAGAGAATCGCGTCGTGCTCACCGTTGGTCTTCGCGCGCTTGTTGTACTCGGCCCATTCGTACGTGACGATGTTTGCCTTCACGCCGATCTTCGCCCAGTCCGACTGAATCAGTTGCGCCATCAGACGCGCGTTCGGGTTATAGCCGCGCTGCACGGGCATGGCCCATAGCGTGATCGTGAAGCCGTCCGGAAAGCCCGCGTCCTTCAGCAGCGCCTTTGCCTTCGCGGGATCGTGCGGCGCGTCCTTCAATGCCTTGTTATACGACCATTGCGAAGGCGGCATCGGGTTGGTCGCGACGGTAGCCGCGCCTTCGTAGACCGTCCTGATGATCGCCTGCTTGTCGATCGCCATGTCGAGCGCGCGGCGCACGTTCACGTTATCGAGCGGCTTGTGCGTCGTGTTGTAGCCCACGTATGCGACGTTGAAGCCCACGCCCGACAGCACCGTGAGCTTCGGGTCCTGCTTCGATGCGGCGATATCGGCGGGGCGCGGGAATGAGGTCACCTGGCATTCGCCGCCCGAGAGTTTTTGCTGACGCACGGCGGCATCGGGCGTGATCGAGAAGATGAGCTTGTCGATATGCACGTCCTTGCGGTTCCAGTAACTCGGGTTCGCGTCGTAGCGGATCGTCGCATCCTTCTGATAGTCGCGGAATACGAACGCGCCCGTGCCCACAGGCTTCTGATTGAAGTCTTCCGGCTTGCCCTGCTTGAGCAGTTGCGCCGCATATTCCGCCGAGACAATCGACGCGAATTCCATCGCGATGTTGCGCACGAACACGACATCGGCGGTCTTCAGCGTGAAGCGCACGGTGTAATCGTCGAGCTTGTCGACGGATGCGATGTTCTTGTCGTAGCCGAGATCGGTCAGATACGGAAAGCTGACCGGATGCGCCTTCTGAAACGGCTCGTTCGGATCGATCATGCGTTTGAACGTGAACACGACATCGTCCGCATTGAAGTCGCGCGTAGGCTTGAACCACGCCGTCGATTGAAACTTCACGCCGCGTCGAAGATGGAATGTGAAGGTCTTCGCGTCCGGCGACTCGTCCCATTTCTCCGCGAGACCCGGCACGAGATCGAGCGTGCCGCGCTTGAATTCGACCAACTGGTCATAGACGACGTGAGCGCCCGCGTCGAAGTCCGTGCTGGTGGTGTATTGCGCGGAATCGAAGCCGGCGGGACTGCCTTCGGAGCAGAACACGAGCGTCTTGCTCGCGGCCGATGCGGCCTGTGAGGTCAATGCGAATGCAGCAAAGAGGGAGACGGCGAGGAGTCGGTGCGTCGAAGCCATTTTTCTTGTTTGCTCGGAAGAGTGGGCAAGCCGCCTCGCGGCGGGCGTGAGCCATACTCTACCAAGCAAACGTTTTGCGAGCTTGCTACATCGAACGCAAGGCGAAGCGCTTGAGCTTGCCGGTCTCCGTGCGCGGCAGCGCGTCGAGAAACATTACGACGCGCGGATACTTATACGGCGCGACATTGCGCTTCACGAAGTCCTGCAAGTGCGCAATGAGCGCGTCGTCGCCGGTGAAGCCGGGATTGAGCACGACGAACGCCTTCACGATCTGTCCGCGCGTTTCGTCGGGTACGCCGATCACGCCGCATTCCGCAACGGCTTCGTGCTGCATCAGCACGCTTTCGACTTCCGGCCCTGAGATGTTGTAGCCCGCCGATACGATCATGTCGTCGGCGCGCGCCTGATAGAACACGTAGCCGTCTTCATCGATCACGACGGAATCGCCGGGCAGGTTCCAGCCGTCGCGCACGAACTTCGACTGGCGCTCGTCGGCGAGATAGCGGCAGCCGGTCGGACCGCGCACCGCGAGCTTGCCGATCGTGCCGGTCGGCACAGGCTGCATCGCATCGTCGACGGCCTGCACGATATAGCCCGGCACCGCGCGGCCGATCGCATGTTCGCGCACGTCCGCTCCCGCCGACGAAATGAAGATATGGATCATCTCCGTGCCGCCGATGCCGTCGATCATCTCGATGCCGCTCGCTTCGCGCCATAAGGCACGCGTGGAATCGGGCAAGGCTTCGCCCGCCGATACGGTCTTCGTCAGGCTCGACAGGTCGAAGCGCCCGACGAGCGGCGCCATCTGCCGATAGAACGTCGGCGCGGTGAACATGATCGTCGCGTGAAAGCGTTCGACGGTTTGCAGCAGCGTTTCGGGCGTGAGCTTTTCGAGCAGCACCGTCGATGCGCCGACGCGCAGCGGAAAGCACAACAGGCCGCCGAGGCCGAATGTGAACGCGAGGGGCGGCGTGCCGCAGAACACATCGTTCGCGGTCGGTTTGAGGATATGGCGCGGGAAGAGATCGCACATCGCGAGCACGTCGCGATGAAAGTGCATGCAGCCCTTCGGCGCGCCAGTGGTGCCGCTCGTGAATGCGATCAGGCATACGTCGTCGGCGGCGGTGTCGCAGGCATCGAATTGATCGGGCCTGGTGGCCGCGAGCGCTTCGAGCGAATCGGCTGCATCGTCGTGAAACGTGCGGATTTGCGCGAGCGTTTCGCAATGGAACTCGTCGCCTCTGGTTGCGCAGCGTTGCAGTTCGTCGGTGAGACGCACGTCGCATAGCGCCGCTGAAATATGCGCCTTGTCGATGATCTGCTTCAGCTCTTTCGCGCGCAGCAGCGGCATCGTCGGCACGACGACGAGACCCGCCTTCAGCGCCGCGAAAAACGCGACGGCCATCTGCAAGGTATTCGGCCCGCGCAGCAGCACGCGATTGCCCGGACGCAAGCGCATCTCATCGACGAGCACGTGCGCGCTGCGATTCACGAGCGCGCGCAACGCGCGATAACTCGTTGCATGCGGCTTGCCGTCGACATCGGACCAGATCGCGGGACGATCGCCGTGTCCACTTTCGATCGCGCGATCCAGCAATTCGGTCGCGCAATTGATGCGCGCGGGGTAGGCGACATTCGCGTCGTCGAGCATGAAGACCGGCCATTGCTCCTCTGGCGGCAGATGATCGCGCGCGAATGTATCGACGTGTGCTGACCGTTCCATCATGCTCTCCGCTTAGTCGGGGATGACAGCCGTGGCTTCGATTTCCACCAGTGCCTCGTCTTCGATGAGCGCGACCACCTGCACCGCGCTCATGGCGATGTCGTAGTCGCCGATCAGCTCGCGAAACGCCGCGCCGATTTCCTTCGCCGCCGCGAGATAGGCGCGCTTGTCGGTCACGTACCACGTCATGCGAACGAGATGTTCGGGCTTGCCGCCCGCTTCGCGCAGAATCGCCACGACGTTGCGCAACGCCTGCACGGCCTGCGCGCCGAACTCCCTGCTGACGAAGCGCGCCTGTTCGTCCCAGCCGATCTGTCCGGCGATGAACACCTGCGTGCCGCGCGCCGCGACGCCGTTTGCATAGCCGCGCGGCTTGATCCAGCCCGAAGGCAGAAGGGTCTTTTTCATGAGCGTGTCTCCTCTTGCAATGCGCGGCTCGTGCCCGGCGCGAACTGCTCGATGGCGCGGGCGATGTCGCCGGGAATGTCGATCGAGCGTCCATCGTCGAGCGATGTCGTCACCAGAACCTGCTTCGCGCGAAAGCGCACTTCGCCATCGCAATGACAGACGATGTCGATGCGAATCGAGCGCTGTCCCACGGAATCGACCGACAGCGTGAGCGTCACCGTTTCGCCCATGCGGCTCGGCCGCGAGAAATCGCAACCGAGCCTGACGATGGGCAGTCCGACACGGCGCGCGGAGATCATCTGCGCATAGTCGATACCGAGCGCGTCGTTGAACCAGTCCTCGACGAGTGCGTTCGTCATCACGAGGTATTGCGGAAAATAGACGATGCCCGCTGGGTCGCAATGTGAGAAGCGGATGCGCACCGGCATGTCGAAGGTTCGGCTCATCGTTGACGTTCTCCGTGCGCTTTCAGCAAGTCTCGTCCGACGATCAGTTGCTGCACTTCCGTCGCGCCTTCGTAGATGCGCAGCGCGCGAATCTCGCGATACAGCGATTCCACCGCCGTGCCGCTTTTCACGCCGAGCCCGCCCCACAACTGCACGGCCGCATCGATCACCTGCTGCGCGCCTTCGCTCGCGTGCCACTTCGCCATCGCCGCTTCGCGCGTCACGTTCTCGCCCTGATCGCGCAGCCACGCGGCGCGATAGACGAGCAGCGCGCTCGTGTCGATGGTCAATGCCATCTGCGCGAGCTTCGCTTGCGTGAGCTGGAAATCGCCGAGCGTCTGGCCGAACAACTTGCGCGATGCGGCGCGGTCGAGCCCTTCCTGCATGGCGCGGCGCGCAAAGCCCAGCGACGCGGCGGCAACCGACGTGCGGAAGATATCGAGCGTTCGCATCGCGATCTTGAAGCCTTCGGCTGCCGCACCGAGCATCTGGCTGCGCGGCACGCGGGCGTTGGCGAAATGCAGGCGCGCGAGCGGATGCGGCGCGATCACATCGATGCGTTCGGCGATCTGCAGGCCCGGCGTATCCGCATCGACGATGAACGCGCTGATGCCGCGCGCACCCGGCGCTTCTCCCGTGCGCGCGAACACGACATAGAAATCCGCGATGCCGCCGTTCGAGATCCAGGTCTTGTCGCCGTTCAGCACGTAGTCGTCGCCATCGGCGCGCGCATCGAGCGACATCGCCGCGACATCCGAACCCGCTTCGGGCTCGGACAACGCAAACGCCGCCAGTGCCGTGCCGTTCGCGACGCGCGGCAGATAGCGCGCCTTCTGCTCGTGCGTGCCCGCGAGCGATATCGCGCCGGAGCCGAGTCCCTGCATCGCGAAGGCGAAGTCCGCGAGGCCATCGTGCCTGGCGAGCGTCTCGCGCAGAAGACATACGGCGCGCGTATCGATCGTGTCGTTCGTCGCGCCGTATTGCGTGCCGCCGATGCAATGCCGCAGCCACCCCGCATCGCCCAGCATGCGCACGAGGCGCTTGCAGGTTGCGTCGGTATCGGCATGATCGATGTGCTGCAGATGCTCCGTGGCCCATGCATCGACCTCGCTTGCGAGTTCGCGATGCCGCGCATCGAAGAAAGGCCACGCGAGCGCGCTGTGTGGATCGGCGTTCATTCAGTCTCCTTCGAACACGGGCCGCGCTTTTGCCGCGAACGCGCGATAGGCGCGCTCGAAGTCACGCGTGCTCATGCAGATGGCTTGCGCCTGCGCTTCGGACTCGATCGCTTCGTCGATGCTCATGCTCCATTCCTGATGCAGCATCTTCTTCGTGATGCCATGCGCGAAGGTCGGGCCCGCGACGAGTTCGGAGGCGAGCTTCGCGGCTTCGTCGAGCAGGGTTTCGGGCGTGCAGAGGCGGTTGTAGAAGCCCCAGTCACGGCCTTCATCGCCCGTTGCCGAGCGGCCCGTGAAGAGCAGTTCCGCCGCGCGCCCCTGACCGATGATGCGCGGCAGGATCGAGCACGCGCCCATGTCGCAGCCCGCGAGGCCGACACGCGCAAACAGGAACGCGAGCTTGCTGCGCGCGGTGCCGAGACGCATGTCGGAGGCCATCGCGAGAATCGCGCCCGCGCCCGCGCACACGCCATCGACAGCGGCGATGATCGGCTGCGGGCAATGGCGCATCGCCTTGACGAGATCGCCCGTCATGCGCGTGAAGAGCAGCAGTTCCGGCATCGGCAGATCGATCAGCGGCGCGATGATTTCATGCACGTCGCCGCCGGAACAGAAGTTGTCGCCCGCGCCGTGGATCACGACGGCTTTCACGTCGCTCGCGTAGGCAAGCTGGCGAAACAGATCGCGCAACTCCGCATACGATTCGAACGTCAGCGGGTTCTTGCGCTCGGGACGATTCAGCGTGATGGTCGCGACGCCGTTCGTCACGGACCAGAGAAAATGCGTCGCGCGATAGGCCGCGAGCGTGGTTCGATTGCCGGCGAGCAGCGCGTCGGCGGAGGATCGGGTCATCGCCATCTCCTTCAGTCTTTCAATGTATTCATGAGATGCTGCTTGAGCTTTCCGAGCCGCTGATGCGTCTGCGATTTCTCGTTGAGTTCGAGACCGCCGAACATTTCGACGACCCATTGCTCATGCGCGGTCGCCATTTTGTCGAACGCGGCGCGGCCCTGCGGCGTGAGACGCACGCTGATCGAGCGGCGATCGTTCGGATCGGTATAGCGCGACACCAGTCCTTCTTTTTCGAGCTGATCCGTGATGCCCGTCACATTGCCGCCCGTGACCATCATGCGGCGCGACAGCTCGGTCATCTTCAGGCCTTCCGGATGCCGTTCGAGTTGCGCCATCAGATCGAAACGCGGCAAGGTCGTATCGAACTCGGCGCGCAGGCGCTTGCGCAATTCGGTCTGCACGAGGTTCGTCGTGGTCAGCATGCGCAGCCACAGACGCAGGCCCATGTGGCTGTCGGCGCCCGTGCTCATCTCCAGATCGACGACGTTTTCCGCCGGCTTCTCGATGCCCTTGCGCGGCGCCCTGGGCTCCGTCGCGGACGTCGTCTTTCTGTTGCGTGCGGCTTGGGTCACGTTACTTCTCCACCGGATACGGAAATGGATTGCCCGTTCATCGCTTCGGAACCGGGCGCGCATAGCCATAGCACGGCGCTGGCGACTTCTTCCGGTTGCACGAAGCGGCGTTGCGGGTTGTGGCGCACGAGCGCATCGCGTGCGTCCTGTTCGCTGCGCGCTGTCTTCGACATGATCTGGTCGAGCGATGCGCGCAACAGTTCGGTTTCGGTGTAGCCGGGACAGACCGCGTTGACCGTCACGCCCTTCGTCGCGACTTCGGCGGCGAGCGCGCGCGTGAGGCCGATCACGCCGTGCTTCGCGGCGCAATAGGCCGCGACATACGCATAGCCGATCTGCCCCGCCGTGCTCGCGACATTCACGATGCGGCCATGGCCGCGTTCGAGCATCGAAGGCAGCGCGGCGCGTGTGCACAGGAACACGCCCGTGAGGTTCACATCGAGCATGCGTTGCCAGAGCGCGGCATCGGTGTGCGTGAACGGCGCGGCCTGCGCGTGGCCGGCGTTGTTGACGAGGATATCGACCGGACCGGCGCGCCCGAATGCCTCATCGACGGCAGCTTCATTCGTTACATCGACGCTGATGCACGCGACATCGCCATGCGCGCGCATCGCGTCGCGCTGCGCTTCGAGACGCGCGATATCGCGGCCCATCAGCGTGATGCGCGCACCGGCGCGCGCGAGCGCTTCTGCACACGCGGCGCCGATGCCGCTGCCTCCGCCCGTGACGACCGCGTGTTGATTGGCAAGCCCTGTCATGATCAGACCGTTCCTTCGGCGCGTTGCGCACGTTCTTGCGGCGTGAGGCGCGCATTGTCGGCGGCCATCGAGCGTTCGCGTTCCAGATTGCGTTCGAGTTGCGACTTCGCGGCGGCGTATTGCTTCGGCCACGCGATATCGAAGTAGCCGATCTTCGCGGCTTCGTTCAGGGTCCACGATGGATTCGCGAGATGCGGACGCGCCACCGCGCACAGATCCGCGCGTCCCGCCGCGATGATGCTGTTCACATGATCCGCTTCCGATATCGCACCGACCGCGATCGTCGCGATGCCCGCTTCGTTGCGGATGCGATCGGCGAAAGGCGTCTGGAACATGCGGCCATACACGGGCTTCTCCTGTTTGCTGACTTGCCCCGACGAGACGTCGATCATGTCCGCGCCCGCGGCCTTGAACGCGCGCGCGATCTCGACGGCATCGTCCGGTGTCGTGCCGCCATCGACCCAGTCGTGCGCGGAGATGCGGACCGACATCGGCTTGTCCTGCGGCCATGCGGCGCGCATCGCCTTGAATACTTCGAGCGGATAACGCAGACGGTTTTCGAGCGAACCGCCGTATTCGTCAGTGCGATGATTGGTGAGCGGCGACAGGAAGCCCGACAGGAAATAGCCGTGCGCGCAATGCAGTTCGAGCCAGTCGAAGCCTGCATGCGCGGCCATTTCGGTGGAGCGCACGAATTGCGCTTCGATCTCGCGCAACGCTTCATGCGATGCCTCGCGCGACCATTGGCTCACGCCCTGCACATACTGCTGCGGCGAAGCGGAGACGAGCGACCAGTTGTCACTGGGAAGCGGCTGATCGATGCCTTCCCAGCTCACGCGCGTCGACGCCTTCGCGCCTGCGTGACCGAGCTGCATGCCGATCTTCGCGTCCGACTGCGCATGCACGAAATCGACGATGCGCTTCCACGCCGCGAGATGCTCCGGTGCGTACATGCCGGGGCATCCCGGCGTGATGCGCGCTTCGGGCGACACGCAGGTCATCTCCGTCATCACGAGCGCCGCGCCGCCCATCGCGCGTGCGCCGAGATGCATCAGGTGATAGTCGCCCGCGATGCCGTCGATGGCGGAGTACTGCGCCATCGGCGAGACGACCACGCGGTTCTTCAACGTGACGCCGCGCAGTGTGAATGGCGTGAACATCGGCGGAACGGAACGTTGCTGCGCGTCGCGTTCGATGCCCGCGCGCGCGGCCAGCCAGTCTTCGAACGAGGCGAGATAGCGTGCATCGCGTTCGCGCAGGTTTTCATGCGAGATCCGTTGCGAGCGCGTGAGCAGCGAATAAGCGAACTGCTCGGGTTCGAACGACGCATAACGGTCCACGTTTTCGAACCATTCGGTCGAATTGCGCGCGGCGTTCTGGATGCGCAGCACATCGACGCTGCGTACTTGCGTGTAATGCGCGAGCGCGCCATCGAGATCGCCGTCCTGTTTCGCGAAGGCCGTGTCGATGCTGTTCGCGAGTTCGATCGAATCTTCGAGCGCGAGCTTCGTGCCCGAGCCGATGGAGAAGTGCGCCGTATGCGCGGCATCGCCCATCAGCACAATGGGCGTGCGCTTGCCGTTCGCGCCGTCACGCCAATGCACCCATTCGCGATTCACGACGCGCGGAAAGCGGATCCATTGCGCCGAGCCTCGCAAGTGCGTGGCGTTCGACATCAGCGCGTGGCCGTCGAGATACTTCGCGAAGAGCTTTTCACAGAACGCGATGCCTTCTTCCTTGCTCATGTCGGCGAGGCCCGCGGCGCGCCATACGCCCTCGGGCGCTTCGACGATGAACGTCGAGGTGTTCTCGTCGAAACGATAGGCATGTGCCTGGAACCAGCCCCATTCGGTCTTTTCGAATGCGAACGTGAAGGCTTCGAAGCACTTGTTGGTGCCGAGCCACACGAAGCGGCATTCGCGCAGATCGATATCGGGCTGATATGTCGACGCGTATTTCTGACGGACCGCGCTGTTCGCGCCATCGCTCGCGATGATGAGGTCGGCGTCGTAGTCTTCGTCGTTCAGGACGTGCGTTTCGAATACGAGCTTCACGCCGAGTTCTTCGCAACGCGCTTGCAGGATGTTCAGCAGGCGCTTGCGGCCGATGCCGCAGAAGCCGTGACCCGACGAGCGGATCGTGCGGCCGTTGATATGCACTTCGATGTCATCCCAGTGATTGAAGGCATCGAGGATGGTGTCGGCGCTTTGCGGGTCCGCTGCGCGCAGGTTGCCGAGGGTCTGATCGGAGAAGACGACGCCCCAGCCGAAGGTGTCGTACGGGCGGTTGCGTTCCACCACGGTGACGTCGTACGTGGGGTGGCGGTGTTTCATCAAAAGCGCGAAATACAGGCCCGCCGGGCCTCCGCCGATGCAGACGATGCGCATGCTTGCTCTCCGACTGGTGTCTCCTCGAAATGGTAATTTAGGCTTAGATAGTTTAGATGTCAAGCAATTGGTTTCAGATATGAGGAATCGGGGCGCGTCGTTGCGCGCCCCAACGCAATCAGGCGAGCGCGTAGATCGAACTACCCAGCGTTAGCGAAGTAGCGCTGCTCGCCGAAGCGAAGCGGATCTCATACAGGTCGCGGCCGAAGTTGCCGGGCACCTTCACCGACATGCCGCCGCGATCGTCCGAGAGCGGCACGAAGAGTTGATAGCGAAGGTCCGTATTGCCGTACAGGACGTAGCCCGGAAGCTCGGACAAGGTGGTGAGATAAGCCGGTTCGTTGCCGAGGATGACGATCGGCACGGCCGTCGGCGAATCATTGGTCAAGGTCCATTGTGTGCCGAGGCGCTGCTGCCACGCGCTGTCGAGCGGTGCAAGCGGCGCGAGTTGCTGACCGATCGCCAGCGTGAGAAAGGCGTAGCCCGCGCCCGGCACGACGCGCTTCATCAGATAGCGATAGCTGAACGCGTTGCCGGCGCTGTCGGTTCCGGAGACGACGGTAAAGCGATACGACGCGGGATCGCTGTTGCTCCACCACCAGCCGTCGTTGCGGTACTGGTACGCGCCGAGCTGCGTCCAGACGCGCTTGGGTCCGTTCCACTGATTGAGCTGCACACTGCCGTCCGGGTTGGCGACCACTTGCAGCGGAGAATCGGAGTTGCCGTAGATGCCGCCTGCGTTCGCGATTGCCGGACCCGAAGCGGCCGGCGGTGCCGTGCCGCCGACCTGCGCCGGCAACGCGGCGATCGTGCCGTCTTCCTTCAGCGCGGACAACACGAGCGTTTCGGCGAGCTTGCGAGCGTCGTAGCCTGAATTGCCCGTCACCATCAGCGCGAATTGCGCCTGCGGCACGACGAAGAACTCGCTCGAGTAGAACGCGGTTCCGCCGTCCTTCTCCCATCCGAGAACGCCGGCCGCGGCGAGCGCTGGCTGCTGGACGGAATCCCAGCCGAGCCCCCAGCGCCACTCGGGTGAAGGGTTGATCAGGAGTCCGGTAGATTGATCCTTGCCCATCTCGGCGATGGCCGCAGCGGATATCACACGTTGCCCCTGAAACACGCCGCCGCCGAGAATCATCTGTGCGAGATTCATCATGTCGCCGGGCGTGGAACTCAGCCCGCCGGTCGCGTAAGCGTTGACGAATTCCTGATACTGCGTGCCATCTGCAAACGGATACGAGAACGAGCCGCTGGTGGGCACGCTCGTCAGATAGCTGGAGTTCGTCATCTTCAACGGTGCGAGGATGTTCGTTTCGACGAAACTCGCAAAGCTCTGCCCGGTCAGCGCGAGGACGATCTGTTCGATCATCGTGAAGCCGTCGTTGCAATACACGGCCAGTTCGCCCGGCAGATGCTTCAGATGCGTATTCGCCAATTCGGCTTGCGTATCGGCGGCGTAGCCGGGAACCGGCGCGAACGTGAACAGGTTACGCGAATTGGTGCCTGGCAGCCCCGACGCGTGCGACAGCAGATGCCGCGTGGTGATCTGCGCGTACTGGGGCGAAAGCATCGTGAAGGTCGGCAGATAATGGACGATCGGCGTATCGAGTTCGATCAGTCCGCGATCCTGAAGAATGGCAGCCGCGAGCGCCGCGAAGAGCTTGCTGACCGAGCCGATATTGAAGCGCGTCTGAGCCGTCGCCTTGGTCTGGCCCGGCACGGACGATACGCCGAACGCCTCCTGCCAGACCACGCTGGTGCCTTTGAGCATGGCGATGGAAATCCCCGCCACGGGAGGTTGCGCGGTATTGCTGACGGCCTGCTGGATCATCTGCTGACCCATCGCGATAGTCTGGGGATAGGGCGAGCCGTTGTCGTCGCTGCCGCTGCAACCGGGCAAGAGCGTCGCAAGCATGCCCGCGCCGGTGACGCCGAGAAATTGCCGGCGACCGGCGCGGAAGGGGTCTGGATAATTGCGTTTGATTCTGGACACGGCCGTTCTCCTTGTTATTGTTTCGGAATCTGCGGTGTGCGGTCCCTGCGTTACGGCGAATGTCGTCCCGAGCCGCCGTAGCGAAATATACGACGGGAATTGCAAGGATAGTTAACCGCTCCTTACAAAGCAAAGTCCTCCGCGACGATCAACGATCGTCGGGCATTACTTGCAGAAGCGGTTCGGGCGTCAGGGCGATTTCGCCCGTGAAAGGCCGGTCGTGCGCGAGGATCAGCAGGACGGTCGTTGCGAGCGCCGCCGAGAACAAGCCGATCGCCACGGCTGATGTCAGCCGGCTCTCGCCATGAACCAGCGCGATCGCGAACAGCAGGCAGACGGCCAGAAACGACAGACATGCCCATTTGACACCGCTCACTTCGGAGCGACTGATCAGAATGCGCTCGCGTCGCGCGGCGAGCGCCTGCTCCAGCGATGCCGCCACGTCGCGCTGCGCGGTCTGCTGTCCGGGCGTATCGACCTTGAGGGACAGCGTGAACTGGATTGCCTTGTTCAGCGCAGGAGGGCTGATGTTCAGCGTCACGATGCCTTGCGCCATCAACGGCCATTCGGAGCTGGCGACTTCCCGAATGTAGTCTCGAATCAGCTTGCGCAATTCGGTCTGCGCTTCCGGTGGAAGAACGGCCGACATGACGACAACCGATCTGAGTGCGCCGGCTTCCGAATCGATGGCGGCATCGGCGCGCGTCGTGTCGTTCCAGACCTGCGCGGCAGTGAATGCGATGAACAAACCGAAGATGACGCCGATCGGAGAAAGCAGGCCCGGTGATATCGCCTTGTACGACTTGCCGTGCCTGCCGGCGGCGAGCGAGCTGGTAATGACATGAATCACTGCGCCCGCGAGAAACGTCGCGCCGAAGACGACGAGCGCCATGAGTCCGATCGGCAGATTGTGCAGCCATGTACTCATCATTGCGGCCTGCTCCCCATTCGGCGCACTCATTGGAAGCTAATTCTCAGGCATTAATCTGCTTCACATCGGCGGTGCATGTGAAGCGATTCAACGAAACGGATTTTACGTGCGCTGCGTCAGGCGGCGAGGCATTCCGCGAACGTCGCCATCTTCAGGACAAGGAGCACATCATGTTCGCACTTCTTTCGCATCTCATCGGCAAACTGGTTTCCAGCGCGGACGTTCCTTCGAACCGCGCTTATCTCGCGTCGTCATCGGATATGGCGGATCTCGAACGCCGCATGCGTCAGGTCGAATACGACGATCGCGCCTACAGCATGGCGTTTTGCGGTAGCGTATCGCGCGATCGGAATGCGTTTGCGCAGTGAGCGGATCGCGCCCAATCTAGCAGAAACGGTCGTCCCGCGGCATCCGGTATGGAGGCGCATACTCTCCGGATTACGGAGGGTATCGTTATGACCACGCTTTCAGATTTCCGGCTTGTCAGGTTGCCGCTCGCCCGAGGCAGCGGCGCGATGCCCGCCATCGGTTTCGGCACGCTCATTGCCGATGCCGCCACGACGAAAAGCGCGACCCGCGATGCGCTGAAGGTCGGCTACCGGCATTTCGATTGCGCCGAGCGATATCGAAACGAACGCGAGGTAGGCGAGGCGTTGCAGGCGGGACTATCGTCCGAAAGAATCGCGCGCGATGAAATCTTCGTTACCACCAAGTTGTGGAATTCGAATCATCGGCCAGAGCGCGTCGGGCCGGCTTTCGAGGCGAGTTGCGAAAGGCTTCGGCTCGACTATGTGGACCTCTATCTCATGCATACGCCGTTTGCGTTTCGGCCAGGCGACGAGCAGGATCCGCGCGATGAACACGGCAACATCGTTTATGACGATGGCGTGACGCTGCTCGACACGTGGACGGCGATGGAAGACCTCGTCGACCGTGGCCGATGCCGCGCCATCGGACTGTCCGACATCGGACTGGAGGAACTGCGGCCGCTGTACGAATCCGCCAGAATCAAACCGGCGGTCGTGCAGGTGGAGGCGCATCCCTATCTTCCGGAAGCCGATCTGCTGGATTTCTGCAAGTCGCATGACATCGTGTTGCTCGCATTCGCGCCGCTCGGGCACGGCATCAAGCCCGGGCCGCTGGACGATCCGGTCATCACGGCGCTCGCCGCGCGATTGCAACGCACGCCTGCTCAGGTGTTGCTTGCCTGGGCCGTGCAGCGTGGCACGGCTTTGCTGACCACGCCCAAGAGCGCGCAGCGCGCCCAGGAAAACTTCGATATCTGCGCATTGCCCGATGATGCGTTCGACGCGATCAACGCGATCCAGACCCGGGTCAGGTTCAACGAAGTCGTGAAAACCGGCAGCCCCGGCTTCATTCCACGCAGCGCTTAGAGCGCGTTATGCGATCACAAAGCGCGCCGTCTCTCTGATCCGACAATTCGGAGAATTATTGATTGACGTATTCATGCTGTAGGGCACAAGCTTCAGCAATACTCCGTAATAAAGCTTCCAGTTTGATTACACGCTGAGAATACCCTTCCTTCCGCCATGCGCGCAGGTTCGCATGGTCTCGATACACGGAGACGAAAATGAGAAGGATATGCGCGCTGGCACTGGCTATATCGTCAGGAGTATTGATTAGTGGATGCGGCGGCGACTCAGGCTCGGATGCACTGGGCTCGAACGCGAAGAGCACCGCCGGACAATCCGCCTCACAGGGAGCGGCCACGACCAAGGGTTACGCGTTGTCGACCGTCATCTGGGACCGCGTACCAATCGGCGTTTGCTGGGACATGAACAACGCCGATTTCGCGCGCTACTCGGCGCAGCGCAACTGGAGCCGTCTCGCGGTCCAGGAAACCTGGGAGCAGCATTCCGGCGCACGGTTCACGGGCTGGCAGCAATGCAAGAGCGATCCGAACTACTATGGCATACGGGTCAAGGTCGAGGACAATGCCGAGACCGGACCGCATACCTTCGGCCTCGGCGCAATGCTGAATAACGCCGTGGGTGGAATGACGCTCGATTTCACGTTCAAGAACTGGAGTCCGAGTTGTCAGGGGCGCGAGGAGTACTGCATTCGCCGGATTGCCGCGCACGAATTCGGTCACGCGCTGGGCTTCGCGCATGAACAGAACAGGCCCGACACACCTTCGACCTGCAAGGAGCCCGTGCAAGGCAATTCGGGCGACACGATGATCGGCGAGTGGGATCTCGCATCGATCATGAATTACTGCAATCCGAACTGGAACGGCGACGGTAAATTAAGTGCTACCGACATCGAAATGGCGCAGAAGTACTACGGGCCTCCGAGGACCGACGAGACCGTCTATGCGTTGACGCGCGCTCAGGCTCCGGCGCAGGTGACCGCGTATGATTTCGCTTCGCGCGCCGTGAAGGCGTCGATCGATCTTACGCTGACGGGCGACTACAAACGGGTCGATCAGATGTTCGCCAGCACCGACGGAAAGCGTCTGCATGTGCTGCTGGAGAGAAGTCCGACCTCGATCGATCTCGCCACCATCGACACCGCGAGCAATACGGTGCTGCACGTCACGCCCATCGGTCCTTTGTTGGCGGCTTCTACCGGTTATAGCCTCCTGCCCGCGCCGGATGGAAGGCAGGTCTATCTGTCGAGCAAGGGCTTCGTCGGCATCATCGACACGGACTCGGGGGCGCTGCTCAGGAAAATCGCGGTGCCCGAAGGCTATGCCGTCATCCGGATGGCAACGGCCAGAAACGACGCCGGAACCCTGTTCGCGCTGACGAACGCATCGGGGACGAATCTGGAAGTGCTTCGCATCGATATCGCCAGCGCGTTGATCACGGGCGGTTATCCGGCGGGCTCGGTGCCCAGCGTGATCCGTGATCAATTCACCGTGACGCCTGATGCGAAGAAGGCCTACTTCGTCAGCTTTGCGTCGCCGCTCGCCGACGGCAGGTTGACGGAAATGGATCTGGAGAGCGGCATCACGCGTGTGCTGACCGATCTGGCGGAAAAGCAGCCGACATCGCTCACGGCCATCGGAAATCAGCAAATCCTCTTTGCCGATGACCATGCTACAAGCCCGAGTCCGGTCATTCTCTATGACGTGACGACACGAGCCAAGGCGACCTTGCTGAGCGCCTCGAAACCGGTCGACTTCATCCAGTACGAGCCGACGACCCAATCGATCTTTCTCGAACAGGAAGGCACATGGTCCGTCAGTCAGTTGAAGCAGATGGCTAACGGAAAGTACCGAAGCATCGACCTCGGGATGCGGTCGTTCACGAGCGGTTCCGTGTACAGCAACGTTGCGCCCTTCGTGGTCGTGGCGCGTTGAGCGCCTAAGCGCTGTTCGCCGCGTGCCTGCCGATCTGCCGGGTCATGTACTCGTTCGAATCGACATGTTCCGGCGTCAGCGAAAGGCCGCACGCGGCGCACGCGGGCGTGTTCTCAGCGAAGAGCCGATCGGCTCCGTCGTAGTGACCGGCGTGCGACAGGTCGTGTAGCGTGGCCTGATACCAGTGAGACTGTCCATCATCGTAGATGCTCTCGACAATCGAGCCGCGATGACCGCAGGGGCAGTTCACGTAGGTGATGAAGCGGACTTTCATGCATACCTCGGGATCGTTGGCATAGTGTTGAGGGGTGCGATGACAGCGGCACTTGTCGTCCTTGTCGTGAACACGCGAAGGATGCGCGAATTCTCGCGGAAGTCTTGCGCGTGGATGGCGCGCAATACGTGTACCCACGCTATTCGAAGCGTCCGCGCGCATTCGGCACGCGGCGATCAGGGAAGAATAGACATCGTCTACCCAGCCGGGCCGGGCTGCAAGGCAAAATTTCGCTATACAAAACCTGCAAACCGCGTAGGATGGGCCTATCAAGTGAGCGGCGCACACTTCGCGCACTCGCTGGCGCTTGAGCGCCTGCCCTGAACGGGATCAGTCTCAGATCGGAGACCGTGCAACGCGGTCGTGAGTCAGCTTTGCCGATACTGCTCCACGCACCCTTACTTAATTGCCTTATTGCCGCGTGAATGCGGCGCGGGATCATCTGATGACAGCCGAAATCCGTCTTTATCGTGGCCTGGAAATTTATCCGCTCGTTTTTGCGCATCGGCCCGCGGGGTCTGGACATGGTGCCAATCCGGACGAGGGATACGACGCCGCCGTGCGTATCCAGGAACCGCCAGTGCCGATGGGCGTACCGCGAAGCCGCGTCTTCAAAGTCAGCGAGGAGCCGTTTCAGAGCGCCGGCGACGCGCGTCGCGCATCGACTGCCTATGCCGAGCAGATGATCGATACGTGTCCGCAGGCGAGGTCGTTCCTCGATTAGCGATACGCGTCATCTTCGCAATCCGCGATCATGAGAGAGACAACGATATGCAACCCAGCACCACCAGCTTTCGCATCGATCCAACACCGCGCCGGGCCGACGGCGAGTATATGGCGCATGCGCGCATCAGCACCAACGGTGTGGATGGCAGCGAAACGGATGTTTTCATCAGCGGCGATCTTGCCGGCTTCGACCGGCGTGACGAAGCTGTCGCGTTCGCGAGGAACTGGGCGCAGGAATGGCTCCATGTTCGTTTCGGTTGAATCGGCTTCTTTTTCCGTCGATTGAAACGCGTGCTGGCCAGGGTCTGTTCACCTATAAAACGGCCATGCGTTGCCCCGTAAAAGGGCCGATCGCAAGGAATGCGACGAAGCTAATACCGGGCGTATTCGCGAGGAGCATGACGCCGCGAGCGGCCCTTTTACGGGGCAACCCCTAGCTCTAAATTCAAGTCAGGGGAACGCCCGAAATCGGCCGCATTGCGGCGTCGCGCGTCGCTTGTTTGGGGCGGCCAAACGGCGCGACGCGCTCCTTGCACTGCAGCCGATTTCGGGCGTTCGCATGGCCGTTTTATAGGTGAACAGACCCTGAGTCTCACATTGGCAATGCAGCTTGCGGCGGAGAGAGAATGGCCGGTTCCCACGTAAAAGAAGCAACTGAAGATTCGCGCTCACAGGCGCCGAAGGCCCGCGCCGCAACGGCGAAGAAGGGCAAGCTGGTCATCGCGGCCGCACCCGTCGATATGTTGCGGACGGAACAGCAACACGCAGTGCGCGCCTTGATCCATCTGGGCAAGGATCAGGGCTTTGTCACGCACGCACAGATCAACGATCATCTGCCGGGCGATCTCGCGCAACCCGCCGTGCTCGACGACATCTCGCGCACCTTCCGCGAGATGGGCGTAGCGGTCTACGAACACGTGCCCAACCCCGAGACGCTGCTGCTCGGTGACACGGTCCCGATCGTCACGCTCGACGACCAGTCGGACGAGGATGCCGAAAGCGCGCTGTCCACCGTCGATGCCGAACTTGGCCGCACGACCGATCCGGTGCGTATGTACATGCGTGAGATGGGCGCGAAGCAATTGCTGACGCGCACGGCCGAGCTTCAGATTGCCAGGCGTATCGAAGAAAGTCTCAATGAGATGATTCAGGCCATCGCGGCCTGCCCGCCGATCATCTCGATGATCCTCGCAAGCGCGCGCCAGGTTGCGGCCGGCGAACTCGGCATCGATGAACTGATCGATGGTATCGATGACGACAGCATGCCGGCAGCGCTGGAGGTCGCGCAATCCACGCGCGACGATGACGAAAGCGACGCCGATTCAGAGGACGAAGCGAACCGCTTGCGGCTGACGCAACTCAGGGACGGCGCACTTGTCCTGTTTGCCCGCGTGGGCGAGTGCGTCGATCGATCGCGCAAAGACCCGAAGGCTCACGACGCCATTCGCAGCGAACTTGCGCGCGTGCGCTTCACGGCACGCACCGTCGATCGCCTTTGCAGCGACATGCAGCAGCGCCTCGCGAATGTGCGTCAGATCGAGCGGCGGATCGGCAGCATCGCTATCGACCGTTGCGGGATGCCGCGCGAGCATTTCATTGCATCGTTTCCGGGCCACGAGACCAATCTCGGCTGGACTACGAAAGCCGCCGCGAAATCGCACGAATATGGCGCATCGCTGGAACGCAGCCTGCCCGATATCCAGGCCGAGCAGCACAGTCTGATCGATCTCGAACGGCTCGCGGCGATGCCGATTCAACAGTTGAAGCAAGTCAGCCGGCAATTGCTCGCGGCTGAATCGCGCATGCGGCGCGCGAAGAACGACATGATCGAGGCGAATCTGCGCCTGGTGATTTCGATCGCCAAGAAATACGTGAATCGCGGCGTGCACTTTCTGGATCTGGTTCAGGAAGGCAATATCGGCTTGATGAAGGCCGTCGACAAATTCGAGTACAGGCGCGGCTGGAAATTCTCTACGTATGCGACGTGGTGGGTCCGTCAGGCGGTGACGCGCGCGGTCGCGGATCAGGCGCGCACCATCCGCGTGCCGGTGCATATGGTCGAGACGATCAACAAGCTCAACCGCATTTCGAGCGAGATTCTGCAGCAGACCGGCAAGCCTGCGCCGTCGGCTGCTTTGGCCGAGCGCATGGAGTTGCCCGAGGCGCGCATCAGCAGCATTCAGAAGATGGCGATGCATCTGATCTCGCTGGACGCGCCGGCCAACGACGAAGCCGAAACGACGCTCGGCGACATGATCGAGGATTCGAACGAGGCTTCGCCGCTCCAGGCCGCCGAGCACGCGGACATGCGTATCGCCATAAACGATGCGTTGAGCGTGCTGTTGCCACGCGAGGCGAAGGTGCTGCGAATGCGCTTCGGAATCGATATGCCCAGCGAATTCACGCTTGGCGAGCTGGGTACGCAACTGGGCGTATCGCGCGAACGCGTCCGGCAGATCGAAAGCCAGGCTATCCGCAAGCTGATGCATCCCAGCCGCGCGGACAAGCTGCGTTCGTTTCTCGATCGTTAGCTTGCCGAATCAGTTTTCGGTGAGGCGCATCAGGACATCGGCGTACCAGGCGCTGTTGAGGCCGAGCGTTTCGTCGACGTGCAGGTCGCGCTGGGTCATGTCGATGGTCGATGAATGGATGCCCAGGAGGCGCCAGGGAAGCGCGCACGACGCGCCGTTGGCATCGGTCGACAGGTGGCTTATCACGACGGGCGCGCCGCTCGTGCCCCGGTGTGTGCGGGCATCGGTGATGAAGCAGCCTTTGCCCTGAAACCGCAGCCCGAAAGCGGACGCGATGACGCCCTGCCTCACCACCGGCAGATGATGCAGCGAGTCGTGAAATCCCAGCGGAAAACCGACGATCAGCACGGAAGCGCCGATCGGCATCGAGTCGCTCGATGTAGGCAGATGTTCAGGACGAAACGCGGCAAATACCGCCGTGCGCGGCAACTGATCCCGTGGAACTTCGAGCACGGCGACGTCGATCTCGCCGCCCGCATCCGATGCCTGCCGCCACAGGCTCATGCCTGTGGCATAGAGCGGCAGCGACACCCACGCCGAAGCGCCCAGATTGCCGCGATCCACGTGCAGTTCGATCTCGACGTGATCCGGAAAATGCTGGCTTGGCGCATCCACGAGCACATGACGGCTCGTGACGAGAAAGAGACGCTCCTCGCGCGCGAAGAAGAAACCGCTCGCGTTGGTCAGATGGCGCGTTTGTGCAAATGTGCGAACTCGCACGGCGGTCAGCAAGAGTGCTTCCACCGTGGGCTTGCGCGCTGTGTCAGGCTCGTTGAGCAAATAGGAAATGGCGGTGGTTCCTGCAAGGAAGACACGCCAGAACGGACATCCGGGCGGAGTGATTCATGGTACGCGCTTCAGCGCGCGTGCAAAATGAATCTTTCGCTTCGTCTATCCGCGTGTGTCGATCCAGTCCTTCGCCCAGCGGCGCGCGTAGGAGATCGCCTCGCCTTCCTTCGAGAAATAACCGATGGAATAAAAGGTGTACTGCGATTCAGGAAAATGCTCGTTCGAACGGTCGACGGACACATTGGCCGAGAAGGTTCGATCGGGTAGACGGTGTGCGGATGCTTGTACCGCATAGCCGCGGTAGCTCTGAATGGATGTCATTTGAATTTTATATTTTTGAGCGTCGACACTTAGGTTCGAACGCGGAAATGGAGGAGTGCGTGCGTAGATACCGACCGTTGTCGGGACTCGCTGCGATGAAGCGGGGGTGCGGGGGTGCGGGGAAAGGACCTGAAGGGACGGGATCCGGACGCCGGATCCCGGATACTACGCTTACAGCGGCTTGATGTTCGACGCTTGCATGCCCTTGGGGCCGCGCTTCGTTTCGAAGCTTACTTTCTGACCTTCGACGAGGGTCTTGAAACCATCGGCGCGAATTTCGGAGAAGTGGGCGAACAGATCATCGCCGCCGTTATCGGGCGTAATGAAGCCGAAGCCCTTGGTGTCGTTGAACCACTTGACGGTGCCGTTATCCATGTGAAACCTTGAAAAATATGATGTGCCTGTTGAGCGGGAGAAGAATCAAGGAGGGAGTGGACAACGAATTCCGGCAACGGACGGACGATTGATGAGCAGCAGTCGACTTCTTGAACTTCGCCTTAGAGTATATCAAGTCCAACCGATTTGATCAAGTATTGGGTAAGACTCGGTCGAAGCGCGCGAAATTCGAAACGCGCGCCCCGGATTTTGCACGTTACCCGGTCGTCAACGTCCCGTGCGGTTCGTTCGCGCGCGTCGGCGCGCCGTCATCCAGATGTCTGCAGACGATATCGACCACCTGCCCGGGACGAGTGCCGATGAAATAGTGCTGCCCCTCCGGAATGACGGCCAGCGCCGCCCGATCCGACAACGCGGACCACGCGCGAAAGCGCAGCGCATGTCCGCGCGTCAGGGGATCGTCGCGGCTGACGATGCAGAGTATCGGCGCGGCGATCTTCTCGTCTGCCCGGCGCCGCTCGTATTCGAACGTCAGTTGCGCGTTTCTGCGGAAGTTGCCCATCATGAAGGCGATGACATCCGGCTCCATCTCTTCGGCCGTGCCGCCCCAGCGTTTTATCAGCGCCTGCAGTTTGCTGTCGCTGGTGAAGCTCCAGGGCGCGGGCATCGGCAGCCTGCGCAGAAGCCAGGGAAGCGGAAACGCCGCCGCAACCGTGAGCAGCGCGACTTTCCGCCCACGCCGTTCGAGCTGGCGAACCAGTTCGAACGCCAGAAAACTCCCGACGCAATGGCCGTACACTGCGATCTCGCCCGTGTCCGTATCGATGAGTTCGTCGGCGCAGGCTTGCGCCATTTTCTCCACCGATACGTAATCTTGCGGATCACTGCCAAGCTCATTGCCCGGCAGCGCGATCGCGCGCACGGCGAGCGTCGGATCGCGCGAGCAGAGCGCGTCGGCGAAAGGCCGGAACACGGTGGCCGATGCACCCGCATACGGTGCGCACACGACCGTCAGTCGTGTGGGTGCGGTACCGCGCGCGATCAGCGGGACCAGTGCGCTGGTCTCGTCCGCCGCGTGGGTATCGCGAGCAAGCAGGGCGGCGACGCCCGCGACCGTCGGCTGGCGATAGAAATCGAGCTGAGCGATCTTCTTATCGAACACACTGGCAAGACGCGCCAGCGACGTGATCACTTTCAGCGAATGGCCTCCGAGCGCGAAGAAGTCATCGTGACGGCCAACTCGTTCGACACCCAGAAGCTCCTGCCAGATCCGTGCGATCGTGATTTCCGCCTCTCCTTGCGGCGCTTCGTAGTTCTTCGTCACCACCGATGACTGATCCGGCGCCGGCAACGCACGCCGGTCCAGTTTGCCATTCTGCGTCAGCGGCAACGCATCCAGTTTCACGAAGGCGCTCGGCACCATGTAGTCGGCCAGTACCATCGAGAGCTGTTCACGCAGATCTGCCGCCGATGGTGCCGTTCCGTCATGAGCCACCACATATCCGACCAATTGTTTGTCATCCGAATTATCCTGTCGAACGACTACGACAGCATCGCGCACGCCTTTGCATCCCAGCAGCTTCGCCTCGATCTCGCCCAGCTCGATCCGGAAGCCCCGGATTTTCACCTGGTCATCGTTACGGCCCAGATACTCGAGCGTGCCATCGGCCAGCCAGCGACCGAGATCGCCGGACTTGTACATGCGCGCTTGCGCGTCGCTGCTGAATGGATCGTGCACGAATCGCTGCGCGGTCAGTTCCGCACGGTTCAGGTAGCCGCGCGCGACGCCCGCGCCACCGACATGAATCTCGCCGGTCACGCCCTCGGGCACCGGTTGGCCCTGAGCGTCCAGCACATAGACGCGAAGATCGGGAATCCGCCCGCCTATCGGACTCCGGCCCGTGCGCAGCGCATCCTCGGCGCTCAGCGCGCGATAGGTCACGTGGACCGTGGTTTCCGTGATCCCATACATGTTCACCAGTTGCGTGGCCGCGTTCTGCTCGCGTGCATACCACGGCTGCAGGATCGCTGGCTCCAGAGCTTCGCCACCGAAGACGATCTGGCGCAAACGATGAGTCAGATGGCTTTCACCCTGAGCCGCGATCAATTGCCGGAACGCGCTCGGCGTCTGGTTCAGGATCGTCACCTCTTCGTCGCACAGCAGGCGATAGAAGTCCTGCGGCGAGCGGCTCACCAGCTTCGGCACCACCACCAGCCGGCCGCCATACAGCAGCGCGCCCCAGATTTCCCACACCGAAAAATCGAACGCGAAGGAGTGGAACAGCGTCCAGACATCCTTCGCGCCGAATTCGAACCAGTGGGCCGTGGCGGCGAACAGCCGCACCACATTGCGATGCTCGATCATCACGCCCTTGGGCTGGCCCGTCGAGCCGGACGTGTAGATCACATAGGCAAGGCGGTGCGAGTTCAGATTCGCCACCACCGGGTTGTGCGCCGGTTGTGCGTCGAAGGCCCGGGCGTTCAGTTCGATGACCGGCGCGGAAGGTTCGCCCAGCACGTCGCGCACGCTTGCCTGCGCGAGCACCGCCACCGGCGCGCAATCGTCCAGCATGTAGGCGAGCCGCTCGACAGGGTACGCCGGGTCAAGCGGTACATAGCCCGCGCCGGCCTTCAGAATCCCCAGCACGCCGATCATCATCTCGAGGCCGCGTTCCGCGCAGATCGCGACGCGGTCGTCGGGCTGGACGCCCTCGGCGATCAGGTGATGCGCCAGTTGATTGGCGCGGGCGTTCAGCTCGCCGTAAGTCAGGCGCTGTGCTTCGTACACCACGGCGACGGCGTCGGGCGACTTCGAGACCTGCGCTTCGAACATCGCCGTCAGCGTGGTTTCGGGCACCTCCATCGCGGTTTCGTTGCGCTTCACCAGCAAGCGTTCGCGCTCGGCGAGCGGCAGCATCTCGAGACCGCGTACGGGCAGCGACGGGCTTTGCGCGAGCGCCACCGCCAACGCGTCGAGCGTGCAGTTCATGTAGCCGGCCACGCGTGATGCATCGACACGCGTGTCGGCCTGCACGACCAGTTCGAAGTCGTCACTGAAGTCGTTCACCGACAACAACAGCGGATAGTTGGTGCGCTCATCGCCGCGCAGCACTGTCACGCCGCTCAAGTCGTTCGCTGCGGCGGACGCGCGGCCATGCCGGTAATTCAGCAGCGCGCTGAAGAGCGGCGACGGCGCGGCCACGCCGCTGCAACGCTGCGCCAGCGCCAGCGAAGCGTGTTCATGGTGCAGCAGCGTGGACAATGCCGCGTGCGTGTGCCGCACGGCATCGCCGACGCTGACATCGTGCAGGTCGATTCGAATCGGCAGCGTGTTGATGAACATGCCGAGCACGCGGTCCGCGCCTTCGCCACCCTGCATGCGGCCGAGCAGCACCGTACCGAACACCACGTCCTCACGGCCCGATACCCGCCCCAGCACATGCGCCCACGCAAGATGAAACAGGCTCGCGACACTCACGCCCAGCTTGCGCGCTTCCTCGCGCAACTGCCGGTTCAGTCCCGCCGCGAGCATCGTCCTGAACTCCGCGATGCCCGAGCCGCCGGATTGAACGTCGCTCAGGCCATACGGCAGCGTCGGTTCGTCCACGTCGCCGAGCACTTCGCGGAAGTAAGCCTCGTGTTCGTCGCGGCTGATGCCCAGTCGCGCCTGCGCGACGAAGTTGCGGTACGGAAGCGGAGTGGGGAGGCGATCCGTCTCGCCACGCAGGATCGACTCGATCTCCTGCAGCATCAGTTCGAGCGCCGTGTAGTCCATCACCATGTGATGGCCCAGGAGTTGCAGCAGCCAGCGGCCGTTGGCCTCATCGCGAGCCGCATAAAGGCGCATCATGGGCGCCTGCCGCACGTCCAGCCGATGATGCCGCGAATCGAAACGCTGCGCCAATTGCGCTTCGATCTCGCCACCCTGCGGCGACAGCGTGACTTCCTCGACGATCACCCGCGCTTCGCGCCACACCACCTGAACCGGTTCGGGCAGATCTTCCCACAGCATCGCGGTGCGCAGGATGTCGTGCCGCGCGATCACCGTTTGCAGCGCTTCCACGAAGCGCGCGAGTTCCACGCGCTCGGGCAGGGCCAGCATCATGCTTTGCAGATATGGATCGCTGTCGGCTTCCGCGATATGGTGGAACAGCATCCCCTCGTGCAGCGGCGCAAGAGGATAGATATCCTGAACATTGCTAGCGCCGCCTTCGACGCGCGCCACGACCGCCTCGATCTGCCGCTCGTTGAGCTTCACGAGGGTGAGCATTTCCGGCGAGATCGCTTCGCAGCCGGCGGGAATGCCGTTCGGCGGCACCGCGACCGCGTGGCGCACGTCATGTGCCGCCGCCGCGAGCGCAGCGACGCTCGGCTGACTGAACAGCACGCGCACCTCGGCCTGCACGCCCGCCTGACGCATTCTTTCGATCAGCGTCACCGCCAGCAGCGAATGGCCGCCCAGTTCGAAGAAGTTGTCGTGCCGGCCCACGCGTTCGCGCCCCAGCACTTCGGCCCAGATCGCGGCGATGAGCGTTTCCGAGTCGCCCACCGGCGCTTCGTAATCACGGCGCGTGAACGCTTCGTCGTCCGGCGCGGGCAACGCACGCCGGTCCAGTTTGCCGTTGGGCGTGAGCGGCAGCGCCTCCAGCATCACGTAAGCTGCGGGCACCATGTACTCCGGCAACGTCTGCATCAGATGCGCGCGCATCTGCTGGTTCTGCGGCGCTTCGTGCCCGGCGGCAGGCGTGTAATAGGCCACCAGATGTTTGCTTGCGCCACCCGTCTCGCGCGCCAGAACGACCGCCTCGCGGATGCCTTCATGCGCCGCCAGCCGCGCCTCGATCTCGCCGAGTTCAATGCGAAAGCCCCGTATCTTGACCTGATGGTCGTTGCGGCCCAGAAACTCGATGTTGCCGTCGGGGAGCCAGCGGGCGAGGTCGCCGGTGCGATACATGCGCGCGCCGGGCGCGTCGCTGAAGGGATCATGGAGGAAGCGTTCGGCGCTGAGATCCGGTCGATTCAGATAACCACGCGCGACACCGCCACCGCCGATGAACATCTCGCCGACCGCGCCGGGCGGCATCAACTGGCCGTGTGCATCGAGCAGGTAGATCCGCGTGTTGGGAAGCGGCCGGCCGATGGGCACGGTGTTGCCGTCGAATCCCTCTGGCCTGCGCCACGCTGTTGCGCACACCGTGGTTTCCGTCGGCCCATAGGCGTTGAAAATTTTTATTTCGGATTGCACCGCTCGCATCAGCGGGACACCCGGCGATTCGCCACCCAGCACGAGAACCTGAAGCCTCGGCAGCAGGGCCAGCGAATTCTGTCCCTGCAGCAGCGCGGGTGGCAATTGCGCATGCGTGATGGCGTGCCGTCGCATGTACTCGATCAACGAAGTGGCCGCGAGGCAGTCGTCACGAACCGGCAGATAGAGCGCAGCGCCCGCAGCCAGGGTCATGAATACATCGGCAACGCTGACATCGAAGCCGGGCGACACGAACTGCACGATGCGACTCTCCGGACAGACACCGTAAAGCTCGATCTGCGCTTCAGCGAGATTGACGATGTTGCGATGCTCGACCATGACACCCTTCGGCGTGCCCGTCGACCCGGATGTGTAGATCACGTACGCGAGATCGCGGGAACCGAGACCGGGAACCTGCGGAGCGTGACCGGGCAGGGTGTCGTGGATGGCGTCGGGGCCGAGTGTCGGCACCTCGCCGGTATGACCGAGCGCCTCGCGTCCGGCGGCATCGGCGATAAGCAGTACGGGCGCCCCGTCGCGGAGCATGTAGGCCAGCCGCTCGCCAGGATAGGCCGGATCGAGCGGCACATAGGCCGCGCCTGCCTTGAGAATCGCCAGCAGCGCGATCACGAATTCAGGGCCGCGCTTCACGCACAGCGCCACGCGCGCTTCGGGTCCGACGCCCCGCGCGATCAACTGATGCGCAAGCCGATTGGCCCGCACATCGAGTTGCGCATAGGTAAGAGACTGATCTTCGGAGACGAGCGCGATCGCATCGGGAGTACGCGCGACTTGCCGCGCGACCAGATGATGGACGCACTGCGATTCGGATAACGAAGCGTTCGTGTCAGTCCATCCATCGAGTTGCGCGCGCTCGCCGGGCAACAGCAGCGGGAGCGTATGCAAGGGAGCGCCAGGCTGTGCGATGGCATGCTCCAGAAACTGCGTGAACCGCCGCAAATGCGTTTGCACCGCTTCGGCGGTATAGAGCGCGGCGCTTGCATCGAACACGAGCCTCAGTCCTGCATCCTCTCCTTCATCGTGTACGTGCAGCGTCAGGTCATCCGGAGTGACCGAAAAGGTGCGAGTCGAAGCAACCTCACAATCCGTGAAGGCGATTGCATTGTTGAAGCCGGGCATGATATTCACGATCGGCCCGAACAATCGCTGACCAATATCGAGGCGTTCCAGATCGCGCCGGATATCCTTGATCCGATAGCGTTGATGACGCAATACGCGCAGGCTTTGAGCCGAAACGCGCTTCACGAGGTCGATCATGCTCGACGTCGGATCGACGGGAACGCGCAGCGGCAGGACATTGGACATCATGGCCGGCACGTTCTTGGCCGTACGTCCGACGCGGGCAGTGACGGGCATCCCCAGCACTACTTCATCGGGTTGGCCACTGACGCGCGCCAGATAGGCGGCCATCGCAGCGGTGATGAACTGTGACCACGAGGTGCCGTTCTGCTGGGCCGTCTGGCGCAGGGATACAGCCGTTTCCCGCGCAATCCTGATCCTGGCCTTGACTGTCGAAACGTCAGGCGATGCGTTCTGCACGTCCCCGGCGAGGATCGGGGGTTCGGCGCAATCCGCCAGATATTCGCCCCAGAAATGCTGGTCCTTCTGAAAAGCGCTCGATCCGCGGTAAGCCTCGTCATCGGCGAGCAGATCGGTCAGAGAGCTCCAACTGGCCGCAGCGGGCTGTGATCCGCTCTTCAAGGCCGAATAGATCTGCGCAAGCCGCTCGATGAAAAGAAGAAACGAGTAGCCGTCGAACACGAGGTGATGAAAGCACAGAAACAGAAAGTAGCGCTCCGGCGCAGTCCGCAGCAGTGCGATGTTGAACAACGGCCACGCGTTCAGATCGATCGCGGTGGAACGTTTGGCCTGTACGTGGTCCTCGACTGCCTGAAGCGGATCGGCAGCGCCGCTGACGTCGAGCACTGGCAGTCTGAAGTCGACGCGCTCCAGTACCTGATGCGGCAAGCCGTCCGTGCCGCGCAGTCGGACCTGTACTGCATCCGCCTCCGCGATGGTCTGCCGCAAAGCCGAATCCAATACGTCGATATCGAGTGGCCCGACGATTTCGGTCAGATGCGCCAGGTTGTATCGGGGATCCTGCAAGTCGACCTGTTGTCGAAAGAAGATGCCCAACTGTGCGGGAGTAAGAGGAAAGCTGAGCATGGTTTCACTCGACGAAAAAGTATTAACCAGACGCGCCGCATTGCCGTTCTTCTCATGAGGCACGGACTTCGATGACACTGCCGCATCACTCGGCCACCGTCGAGCCATTGCGTCTTGCATACAGGCCTGCTTTCAGCGCTTCGGCGGATACGTCGACAAGACGTCCCTGCGCGACCTGTACCAGCCGGTCGGCACACTCGAAATAGGCATCGTCATGGGAGATCACGATGACCGTCTTGCCCCGGCGCTTGAGATCGGGAATCAGCTCCGTGTAGAACACACGCCGGAACACGGGGTCCTGATCGGCCGCCCATTCATCGAAAAGATAGATCGGACGATCTTCCAGATACGACGCAATGAGCGCCATGCGCTTGCGTTGTCCGGACGACAGACTCGTCGTGCTGAACCGGTTGCCTCTGAGGCTTACCTTGTGATCGAGTTCGAGCGTGCGCAGATAATGCGTCGCCTGTTTCGCGATCTGCGCCTGATCGTGACAGAGGATCTCGTCGAACAGATGAAAGTCAGCGAACACGGCGGAGAATCGCTGACGATATTGCGTCAGGTTATGTTTATCGACCTCGATGCCGTTCAGCTCGACATGTCCTTGCTCGGGTTCGTAAAGCCCGAGCAGCAGCATCGCGAGCGTGGTCTTGCCGCTGCCGTTTCCGCCGATCAGATAGATCACTTCGCCCTGTTTGACCGAGAGGTCGATTGGCCCGAGCGTGAACGGACGGTCTTCGGTCAGTCCCGGATAGCGGTGCGACACACCGGCGAATCTAAGGAGCGGAGCGCCTTCGACCGTGTCGGCAAAGGGATCGTCTTTTGTCACGTGGGCGTCGTCGTTCGTCGCTTGTGTCAGTTCCGCATCGAGCACGCGGATTCGCGTCAATGCGATGGACGCCTGACGCAGTATCGGCAGGGTGGTCATCACTTCGCTGACAGGCTGAATCAGAAAGAGCAGCAAAAGCGTGAGCGTCACGAGAACGCCAGGCGATTGCGGGAACCAGTGCGGCATGACGAGGAGGATCAGGCCGATGGCCACGTAAAACAACATGCCGCCCGCATTGGCGACGAGCGAGTAGATGAGCATCGCTCGCGTGAAGGAGCGCCGGAAGTTATGCGCAGTAGGATGCACGACGTGATCCGTGAAATACGCGGCTCGCGAGGTGTTGAGCTGCAATTCACGCGTGCCTTCCAGCAGCGAGCGGAAATGCCGGAAGATGACGTCGAGCTGATCGCGAACCGCCTGCATCTCGCGCAGCGGCCAGCGCTCCACGCAGTGATAAATGACAGCTGCGGTTATCAGAAAAAGAAAAAAGCACGCGAATGCCTGCCACGAGAGCCACGCCATATATCCGAGGCACACCGCGATCAGGACCAGATGCCCGAACGTCACCGGAAGCATCTGCGCTGCCTGCGCGAATGTGCCTACGTCCGTCGTGAGAATGGCGAGCAGGCGCGGCTTGCCGAGCGCTTCCAGCTTCTTGTAGGGCGTTTGCAGGATCTTCCGGCATAACTCGATGCGCAAGCTGCATATCACCTGCTGCCCGAAGTCCATGATGAGTATCTGCGAGCTCGTTCTGAAGAGCAGTTGTGCTGCGCAGACGCCGAAGAAGGCGATCGCCAGTCCGCGCGTCGGGATGTGCCCTCCGGCGACGCCGCTGATCAGCCGTGCGATTTCCGCGCTGCAAATGGCACCGGCGAATCCGGCGACGATGCCAATCGCGATACGCGGCAAGGACTGACGTCGAATCTCGGCGGGAATCAACGCGAACATGGCAGGCCTCCATGCGCGACGGGCGACAGGGACGCGAGGAAGGTTTGAATCGTCTGGTTGAATTCGTCTGGATTGTCGGTCATCACGGAGTGACCGGCGCCTGAAATGGTGGCGAGGCGTCCTTGGGGCAACGCCTGATGCGCCATGCGCCATGCCACCTGAGGCTTGAGAATGGCGGAGCCGATGCCTCTCACGACTAGGCTCGGGCATCGCACGGATTTGAGCATGTCCCACAGATGCGCTTCGCGTGATCCTTCATTCAACTGCGAATCATCGGCGACGGCGCGGTCGAGCTTCGGCTCGAAAGCGCCCGTTTGGGTGCGGCGCAACGCGTGCGACGCCAGATGATGCAATGCACGACCGTTCGCGAGCGGACGGCGTTCCTGCAGCCACTGCGCATATTCGGTGATCGAATTGAATTGCGCGGGCGTTTCGCGAATTTCGGCAACGACTCTTTGCGAACCGGCGGCATCCGAATCCGGTCCAAAGTCGACGAGGACGAGTCCGGAGGTAAACTGTTCGAGCATTCCGGTCAAATGTAACGCAACGCTGCCGCCGAGCGAGTGACCTACCAATACCGGCTTTCGTATGTTCAATGCCAGCAGAACTTCAAGCACGTCGCCCGCAAGGGTTCTGGCATCGTAGGCCCGCTCCGGATCCCAGCTCGAATCGCCATGGCCGCGAAGATCGATGGATATGAAACGGCGATCGGCGGATGCGGCTTCCGTCAAGGTGCGCCATACGCCGCTGCACTCGCCGCGACCGTGAAGCAGAACGCACGGTGTTCCGGCACTCCCTGAATCCTCGATGGAAATTTCGAAACGGCCGTTACGGATTCTGACGCTGCGTCGTTGCACGAAAGAGGGTCGTTTCATCATGTCACCTGTCGGGAATCGAACGGAGACAGCTTGGCGGTCGAGAGTTACAGGCAAATTAGGGATCTCGACGCAACCGTATCCGGTCAGGCTAACCGGATGCTAATTTTCGACGCATAACCTACGGTCACATTTACGATGGAGGCGACGAAAATGTGCACGATCATGGAAAGTACAAGAAACGAAGCGCGCGAAGAAGTACTGCGCACCATTTCGGACGAAGTGCTTGGAATCGATTCCTTCGAGCCGGCGGGCATTCCGTCTGCTGGCTTTCGAACCGTGAGCGTGCGCGAACTCAGACGCGCGCTCGATGCCGCTTACGAGGCAGGACTTTTTGTCGGGCGCGCAGCAGGTTACAGCCCTTTCTGACTGGACCCGATGTCGTCGCCGTGACGACGCATGTTCAAATTTTCCGCTGGATATCCACATGAAAAATTCAGAACCTGTATTCGAAGAACAATATCCGGAGCCTGAGGTCGCGGGCACACCGGATTCCCTCAGTTCACCAGAGGAACTCGCGACGATGGTCGCCGACGCGCTGGGCGCGAAGCGATGTGTCGTTTCGATGACGCACGATGAGCGCATTGCCGCAGTGTGCTCCGGTCATTATGCGTCGTTCGGCGAGGTGCATTTGAGCGCGACGACGGCGATCGTCGAATACTCGGACGCGCGCGACAAGATGTTTTCGGTGCTCGAGTTGGGCGGGAAAGCGATTGGCGTCGTGCAGGTTTCGGGTCCGCGAGACAAGCGGCAATTCAGCGAGCATGACCTGAAGCTGCTGCGCATTTTTGCTGCGTTCATTGCGAAAGCGGTCGAGGCTGACCGATTGCAGAAGCTCGTCGCTTCGCCCTTCGCGCGAATGACACTGAAGCGCGCTTCGGATCAGACGATCGGTGACATCGTCGCTCAGTCGGTCCAGAATCCGGGCCAGCTTTCGAAGATGCTCGCGCGATCCTTCTATCGCGAAATGACGCGCGCAGGTTTCGATTTCAATCAGATCATCGGCGCGGCCACCGAAATCATTTCCGAACTCGCCAGTAACGTGCGCAAGCATAGCGATCGAAAGACGCGGCGAGGAAGTTAGCGATTCGCATCGAGTAGCGGGCGGCGGCGCGTTGTGCGCCGCCTTTTTGTTTTCCGTCATTCTGTTCTCCTTTCTCCCGAAGCTGCGCTTGCCATCGGTCTATCGACCGATGGCAATACGCGCCGCATTTCAATCATTTGCTACTTTCGACTCTTCGAAGACGTTCAACGACGCGAGCTGATGTCCGATCGTCACGACGGACGATGGCTGGCACATATCGGCGTGCGCGCAATCCATATCGACATTCACAATCGAGCCATCGGCCCACTCGCGCCATTCTGCGACATGACGTGGCTGTCCGGGTTTCTCGGATCGAGCGGCCGTGAAGTAGACGATATCGCCGCCATATCGCTTCGGCGCGAACGTGGCTTGCAAATGCATGTTTTGCTGCGTTGCATCGATAAGGGTCATGACGTGTCGGTCTGTGATGTAGGCCGGAATCAGACGGTTCGCGCGCAGCGCATCGACTCGTTCCGCAGTCGTGCGCATGTCGCGAAGCGCGATGGTCAGTTCGTCGGACATGCCCGGGAACGCGGCTGCCATGAGCGTGCATTCGTCGACTTCGTGCGTTTGGCGGCCATCAGAGAGACGCGAATCCAGCAGAACGAGCTGATCGATTGTTTCGCCCAGGCTCTGAAGTTGTGTCGCCATTTCATAAGCCACCAATCCCCCGAAAGACCAGCCAAGCAGGCGATATGGCCCGTGAGGCTGAATGCTGCGGATGCGCGCGATGTAGTCGCTCGCCATCTCTTCGATAGTGGCCGGGCTGTAATCGGGTTGCTGGAGCGCTGGAGTTTGTATGGCGTAGATCGGCTGATTCCCTTCGAGGCTCTGAGCAAAACCCGCATAACTCCAGGCCAGCCCGCCGACCGGGTGGATGCAGAACAGCGGAGCGCCTTCGCCCGGAGCGCGGATCGGCAGAATGGTGTCGAATTCCGTATTCGACGGCGTCGTGTTCAGGCGGTCGGCAAGTTCGGCCACTGAGGGCGCCTTGAACAATTCGCGGATGGAAATGTTCTGGCCGAGTTTAGCGTCGATATGCGCTGTCAGTTGTACGGCGAGCAAGGAGTGGCCACCGAGCGCGAAGAAGTTATCGAACACGCTCACCCGTTCAAGGCCGAGCACGCTCGCGAAGCACTGCGCGAGCGTGTCTTCGAGCGCGGTACGCGGCGCGACGTATTCGTCGAGGCTTTGCCACTGCGGATCGGGCAACGCGCGACGATCGAGCTTGCCATTCGGTGTGAGAGGCAACGCATCGAGCACGACGAAGGCTGACGGCACCATGTAGTCGGGCAAACGCTGGGCGAGATGTTCGCGCAACGCGCTGGCATCGACCTCAGCCGCTGCGGTGACATAAGCGACAAGCTGTTGATCATCCTGCTGTCTCGCCCTCGCGATGACCACCGCTTCGCGCACCGCCGCATGACTGGCGATTTGCGCCTCGATCTCACCCAGTTCAATACGGAAGCCGCGAATCTTGACCTGATGATCGTTGCGGCCAAGAAACTCGATATTGCCATCGGCACGATAACGCGCGAGATCGCCCGTGCGATACATGCGTGCGCCGGCAACGAACGGATCATCGATGAACCGCTCGGCGGTCAGATCCGGGCGATTCAGATACCCACGCGCCACGCCCGCACCACCGATATACAACTCACCCACCGCGCCCGGCGGCACCAGCCGATATTGCGCATCGAGCAGATACATACGCGTGTTGGCGATCGGTCGACCGACCGGCACCGTCGATGACACGTTCGCTTCGACGCCTGCGTGATAGCACGAAGACCAGACCGTGGTTTCCGTCGGACCGTAGAGATTCCACAACGACTTCACTTTGTCGCCAAGACGGGCGGCCAGAC
Source organism: Burkholderia sp. THE68 (assembly GCF_009938265.1). Taxonomy (NCBI): domain Bacteria; kingdom Pseudomonadati; phylum Pseudomonadota; class Betaproteobacteria; order Burkholderiales; family Burkholderiaceae; genus Burkholderia; species Burkholderia sp. THE68. Next base: position 505,963 of record NZ_AP022319.1, on the reverse strand, counting down.
CAGCGGACAACGCTTCGCCGCCGCACAATGCGGTCAACTGCGCGTTGCCGGTCCACTGCGCATCGAGCAGCATGCGCCAGGTGGCAGGCGTCGCCTGCATGAAGCTCACGTCATGCTTCGTGAGCAGCGCTTGCAGGGCGAGCGGATCGGCCGCATCGCTTCTGCGCGCGAGTACGACGCGGGCGCCCGTGCTCAGGGGCAGATACAGCTCCAGCCCGGCGATATCGAAGGCGATGGTGGTGACCGCCAGAAGCGTGTCGTCTGCACGCATGGCGGTGACATCGCGCATCGAGCAGAGGAAGTTCAGCATCTCGCGATGCTCGACCATCACGCCCTTGGGCTTGCCGGTGGAACCCGAAGTAAAGAGCACGTAGGCGAGGTGTTGCGGGGCGACGGCCGTTTGCGGATCGTCTTGCGGGAGGGTGTCATCGAGCGATGCGTCGGGATCGAGCACGGTCAGCGAACCGGTGTCGCCCAGCGCTTCACGACCGGCGGCATCGGCGAGCAGCAGGCGGGGCGTGGAGTCGGTGAGGATATGGCTCAGGCGCTCGCCCGGATAGGCCGGATCGAGCGGCACATAAGCGCCGCCCGCCTTGAGTATCGCGAGCAACGCGACGACCATGCCGATGCCACGTTCGACACACAACGCCACACGATCTTCCGGACGCACGCCCAGCGCGATCAGATGATGCGCAAGCTGATTGGCACGCGTATTGACTTGCGCATAGGTGAGCGACGTGTCTTCGAAGACCAATGCGATCGCATCGGGCGAGCGTTGCACCTGTTGTTCAAACAACTGATGAATGCACAGATGCTCGGGATACGTAGCAGCGGTGTCGTTCCATGTTTCAACGAGCAGCGTGCGGGTTTCAGGCGGCAACACATCGAGCTGATTGACGGGCGTTCGAGGCGCCTGTTCGAGCGCCTGCACGAGACTCGACAACGCCTGTTCCATATACCCGCACAACTGCGTAGGCGACAGCGGCGCGATAGTCTGCGCAGTGAGCCCGAGGCTCTCGCCGTTGTCTTCGACCGCCAGCATCAACGGATAGTTGGTGCGTTCTTCGGCACCGAGCAATTCGATACCGTCGAAGGCCTGAGCATCGTCGGCCGATGCCTGATTGTGGCGATAGTTGAGCAAGGCGCTGAAGAGCGGCGCGGGCGCGGCCACACCGCTGCATCGCTGAGCGAGTGCGAGCGGCGCGTGCTGATGCTGCAGCAAAGCCGCGAGACGTTCGTGCGTATCGCGTACGCTGTCGGCGACGGAAGTCCCGTTCACGTCGAGACGAATCGGCAGCGTATTGATCAACAGCCCCAACGCCTGATCGACGCCCGCCTGCATGCGCCCGAGCAACACGGTGCCGAACACGATGCGTCCGTCGGAATCGATTGCACTGCTCGCACTGAGCACGCGTGCCCAGGCGAGGTGGCAGAGGCTCGCGAGACTCACGCCGAGGCTTCGGGCCTGCGTGCGCAGACGCGTATTGAGCGATGCGGGCAACGTGACACGCGCTTCGGCCACAGCCGAGCCGTCGTGATGGACGTTGGTAAGACCGAAAGGCAACGTGGGTTCGCTGACATCGGCGAGCATGTCGCGGAAGAAGGCTTCGTGTGCTTGTTGACTCGCGCCGAGTCGCGCCTGGGCGACCAGATCGCGGAACGGTTGAGCCGCGCCGAGCGAATGTCCGCGGCCATCGAGCAGCGCGCTGATTTCCTTCTGGATGACCTCCAGCGTGACGTGATCGCCGATCAGGTGGTGCCAGACGAGCAGCGCGAGCCAGCGGCCCGATGCGGGTTCGCGAGCGATGGTGAGGCGAAGCAGCGGAGCCTGAGTCAATGACAGGCGTTGGGAGCGGGCATCGAACAGGCCCGCGAGTTGTTCAGCGATTGGACCGTGCGTCGGATCGAGTTCGATCTCATCGAGGCTAACCGGTGCTTCACGCAAAACCACTTGCGCGGGCGTGCTGAGCGCATCGTAGATAAAGGCGGTGCGCAGGATGTCGTGCCGTTTGACGACCTGCTGCAAGGCATCGAGCCAGGCATCGAGCCGTGCGCGGCTATCGAAGGCGAGACGCGCGGTTTGCAGATACGGATCGCCCTCCGTGGTCAGCATGTGATGGAACAGAATGCCTTCCTGCAGTGGGGCGAGTGCATAAATGTCCTGCACATTGGCGAGCCCGCCGGGCACGTGTTCGACGATGCGATCGATGTCCGATTGCGTGAGCGCGATGAGCGGCAGCATCGCAGGCGTGATCGCGGTGCAATCGGGCGTGATGGCGTTGGGCGGCACGACGATATCGGTCGTGGACGTACCGCGATCGAGTGAAGCGGCCAGCGCGCTGAGCACGGGCGTGGCGAACAGATCGCGCACGCTGGCGTGCAGGCCGACGCGGCGCATGCGCTCGATGAGCGTCACGGCGAGCAGCGAGTGGCCGCCGAGCGAGAAGAAGTTGTCCTGCCTGCCGACGCGCTCGAGGCCGAGCAGTTCGGCCCACAGATCGGCCAGTGCGGTTTCGGTTTGACCTTGCGGTGCTTCGAAGGGGCGCAGGGCGAAGGCATCGGCTTGCGGATCGGGCAGTGCGCGACGATCGAGCTTGCCGTTGGGCGTGAGGGGCAGCGCATCGAGCACGACGAAGGCGGAGGGCACCATGTAGTCGGGCAGGCGCGCGCTCAAGTGCTCGCGCAAGGCGCTGCCGTCGATATCGGCAAGGGGCGTGACATAGGCGACCAGTTGCTGGTCATCCTGTTGTCGGGCACGCGCGATGACCACCGCTTCACGCACCGCCGGATGGTCGGTGAGTTGCGCCTCGATCTCGCCGAGTTCGATACGGAAGCCGCGAATCTTGACCTGATGATCGTTGCGGCCGAGGAACTCGATATTGCCATCGGCGCGATAGCGCGCGAGGTCGCCCGTGCGATACATGCGTGCGCCCGGAACGAATGGATCGTCGAGGAAGCGCTCGGCGGTGAGTTCCGGTCGGTTCAGATAGCCACGCGCCACACCCGCGCCACCGATATAAAGCTCGCCGACCGTACCGAGTGGCACCGGATGGCGTTGCACATCGAGCAGATAAATGCGCGTGTTGGCGATGGGTTTGCCGATGGTTTCCGTCAAACGCTCGCCGTTCTTCATCTCGATCCAGGTCGAGTACGTCGTCGTTTCAGATGGGCCATACAGATTGCACAGCCGCTCGATTCCGGTTTCGGCAAAGATCCGCTTCATGAGCGCAAGCTTCAACGGCTCGCCGGCGAGGTTGATCGTGCGGATCGATGTCAGCGATGCGCTCGCATCCAACAATGCCGTGATCGCCGATGGCACCGTATTGATGAGGCTGACGTCATGCGGACTTCTGACGAGTGCGAGAACGTTGTCGACCAGATGAATCGTTCCGCCTCGCGTCAGAGGAGCGAAACATTCGTAGATCGAGAGATCGAAATTGAGCGAGGTTGCGAACAGTGTTTGCGAGAGCTCTTCCGGCGCGAAGGCCTCGTGGCTCCAGGCCAGGAAGTTGACGGCATTTCGATGTTCGATCGCTACGCCTTTGGGCTTTCCGGTGGAGCCGGACGTGTAGATAACATAAGCAAGATGATGCGGAGCGACGGCTGTCTGCGGATCGTCCTGCGAGAGCGCGTCATCGAGCGATGCATCGGGATCGAGCACGGTCAGCGAACCGGTGTCACCCAGCGCTTCACGACCAGCGGTATCGGCGAGCAGCAGCCGGGGCGTGGCATCGGTGAGGATATGACTCAGACGTTCGCCCGGATAGGCCGGATCGAGCGGCACGTAAGCGCCGCCAGCCTTGAGTATCGCCATCAGCGCGACGACCATGCCGATGCCACGCTCCATGCACAACGCCACGCGATCTTCCGGACACACGCCCAGCGCAATCAGATGATGCGCGAGTTGATTCGCGCGTGCATTGAGTTGCGCATACGTAAGCGATGCGTCTTCGAAGACCAGCGCAATGGCATCAGGCGTGCGCTGCACCTGTTGTTCAGACAACTGATGAATGCAGAGATGCTCGGGATACGTCGCCGCCGTGTCGTTCCAGCGTTCGAGCAGTGCGTGTTCTTCGGGAAGCACGAGTTCATGTGCGTGCAGCGGTGCGTCGGGTTGATCGAGCGCTTGTTGGAGCAAGCGCGTAAAGCGTTCGCCCAGCCGTGCGATGGTGCGCTCATCGAACAGGTCGGTGGCGTAGCTGAACGTACCAGCCAGTCCGTCTTGCGAATGCGTCAGACTGAGCGTGAGATCGAACTTGGCTCCGGCTTCGGCTGCGGGCAGCAATTCCAGAGTGAGACCGGGCAGCGCGAGCGCGTCCATCGGTGCGTTCTGCAACACGAACATCACCTGGAACAGCGGCGTGCGGCTGGTGTCGCGAACTGGCGCAAGCGCTTCGACGAGTTTTTCAAATGGCAGATCCTGATGCGCGTAAGCGGCCAGCGTCGTATCACGGACTTGCGCAAGCAGATCGCGTAAAGAAGGCGCACCGGAGAGATCGGCCCGCAGCACCAGCGTATTGACGAACAGACCGATGAGCGGCTCGATCTGCGCATGCGTGCGGTTGGCGATGGGCGAGCCCACGGCCACCTCCGTTTGCCCTGACAAACGTGCAAGCAGCGTCTGGAACACGGCGAGCAGCAGCATGAAGGGTGTGACGCCTTCACGATTCGCAAGCGCGTTCAGGCGCTCGTACAACGCGGGATTTACAGCGAAGGGCAGCGTTGCACCACGTCCGCTGATTTGCGCGGGGCGAGGACGGTCGGTAGGCAGATCCAGCGGTGCGAGTTCGGCGAGCTGATTGCGCCAGTACTGAGTCTGACGCTCGAGTTCGGCGCCGGCGAGCCAGTCGCGCTGCCACAGGGTGTAGTCGGCATATTGCACGGCCAGCGGCGGCAGGGCGATAGGTTCGTTACGCAATGCGGCCGTATAGCAGGCGCCGAGTTCACGCACCAATACACCGCTGGACCATCCATCGGAGACGATGTGATGCATGGTGAACAGCAAGACGTGTTCTTCTTCTGCGAGGCGCAGCAATCGGGCGCGCAACAACGGACCGTGTTGAAGATCGAAGGGACGACGGGCTTCGTCTTGCGCGACGCGTCGGACTTCGGCGGCTTGTGTGCCGGGAGCGAGTGTGTCCAACGGCAGTGCGAGTTCCAGTTCCGCAGCGATGCGCTGAACGGCTTGACCATCGTGCTGGGCGAAAGACGTGCGAAGGCTTTCGTGACGCGCAACGAGTGCATTCAAAGCAGCATGAAACGCGGGAACGTCGAGTGCGCCGCGCAGACGCAGGGCAATCGGGATGTGATAGGTCGATTGTCCGGGGTTCAGTTGCTCGAGGAACCACAAACGTTCTTGCGCGAAGGACAGCGGCAGATGCGCGGGGCGCGGAAGTGCCTGCAGAGGCGGTAACGCAATGACCTGCCGAGACGATTCCCCAAGAGCTTCAGCGAGGGAGGCAACACTGGGCGCATCGAACAGCGCGCGCAGAGGCAATTCGATAGCAAGCGCCTCACGCAAACGCGACACGAGTTGCGTAGCGAGCAAGGAGTGGCCGCCAAGCGCGAAGAAGTTATCGAACACGCTCACCCGTTCGAGACCGAGCACGCTGGCGAAGCATTGCGCGAGCGTGTCTTCGAGAGCGGTACGCGGGGCGACGTATTCGTCGAGGCTTTGCCACAGCGGATCGGGCAGCGCGCGACGATCGAGCTTGCCATTGGGTGTGAGAGGCAGCGCATCGAGCACGACGAAGGCGGACGGCACCATGTAGTCGGGCAAACGCTGGGCGAGATGTTCGCGCAACGCGCTGGCATCGACCTCAGCCGCTGCGGTGACATAAGCGACAAGCTGCTGATCATCCTGCTGTCTCGCCCGCGCGATGACCACCGCTTCGCGCACAGCCGCATGACTGGCGATCTGCGCCTCGATCTCACCCAGCTCGATCCGGAAGCCGCGAATCTTGACCTGATGATCGTTGCGGCCGAGGAACTCGATATTGCCATCGGCGCGGTAACGCGCGAGATCGCCCGTGCGATACATGCGTGCGCCGGCAACGAACGGATCATCGAGGAACCGCTCGGCAGTCAGATCCGGGCGATTCAGATACCCACGCGCCACGCCCGCACCACCGATATACAACTCACCCACCGCACCCGGCGGCACCAGCCGATATTGCGCATCGAGCAGATACATGCGCGTGTTGGCGATCGGTCGACCGACCGGCACCGTCGATGACACGCTCGCTTCGACGCCTGCGTGATAGCACGAAGACCAGACCGTGGTTTCCGTCGGACCGTAGAGATTCCACAACGACTTCACCTTGTCGCCAAGACGGGCGGCCAGACCAGCGGACAACGCTTCGCCGCCGCACAATGCGGTCAACTGCGCGTTGCCGCTCCACTGCGCATCGAGCAGCATGCGCCAGGTGGCAGGCGTCGCTTGCATGAAGCTCACGTCATGCTTCGTGAGCAGCGCTTGCAGGGCGAGCGGATCGGCCGCATCGCTTCTGCGCGCGAGTACGACGCGGGCGCCCGTGCTCAGGGGCAGATACAGCTCCAGCCCGGCGATATCGAAGGCGATGGTCGTGACGGCCAGAAGCGTGTCGTCTGCACGCATGGCGGTGACATCGCGCATCGAACAGAGGAAGTTCAGCATCTCGCGATGCTCGACCATCACACCCTTGGGCTTGCCGGTGGAACCCGAAGTAAAGAGCACATAGGCGAGGTGTTGCGGGGCGACGGTCGTTTGCGGATCGTCTTGCGGGAGGGTGTCATCGAGCGATGCGTCGGGATCGAGCACGGTCAGCGAACCGGTGTCGCCCAGTGCTTCACGACCGGCGGCATCGGCGAGCAGCAGGCGGGGCGTGGAGTCGGTGAGGATATGGCTCAGGCGCTCGCCCGGATAGGCCGGATCGAGCGGCACATAAGCGCCACCCGCCTTGAGTATCGCGAGCAACGCGACGACCATGCCGATGCCACGTTCGACACACAACGCCACACGATCTTCCGGACGCACGCCCAGCGCGATCAGATGATGCGCAAGCTGATTGGCACGCGCATTGAGTTGCGCATAGGTGAGCGATGTATCTTCGAAGACAAGCGCGATCGCATCGGGCGAGCGCTGCACCTGTTGTTCAAACAACTGATGAATGCACAGATGCTCGGGATACGTAGCAGCGGTGTCGTTCCATGTTTCAACGAGCAGCGTGCGGGTTTCAGGCGGCAACACATCGAGCTGATTGACGGGCGTTCGAGGCGCCTGTTCGAGCGCCTGCACGAGACTCGACAACGCCTGTTCCATATACCCGCACAACTGCGTAGGCGACAGCGGCGCGATAGTCTGCGCAGTGAGCCCGAGGCTCTCGCCGTTGTCTTCGACCGCCAGCATCAACGGATAGTTGGTGCGTTCTTCGGCACCGAGCAATTCGATACCGTCGAAGGCCTGAGCATCGTCGGCCGATGCCTGATTGTGGCGATAGTTGAGCAAGGCGCTGAAGAGCGGCGCGGGCGCGGCCACACCGCTGCATCGCTGAGCGAGTGCGAGCGGCGCGTGCTGATGCTGCAGCAAAGCCGCGAGACGTTCGTGCGTATCGCGTACGCTGTCGGCGACGGAAGTCCCGTTCACGTCGAGACGAATCGGCAGCGTATTGATCAACAGCCCCAACGCCTGATCGACGCCCGCCTGCATGCGCCCGAGCAACACGGTGCCGAACACGATGCGTCCGTCGGAATCGATTGCACTGCTCGCACTGAGCACGCGTGCCCAGGCGAGGTGGCAGAGGCTCGCGAGACTCACGCCGAGGCTTCGGGCCTGCGTGCGCAGACGCGTATTGAGCGATGCGGGCAACGTGACACGCGCTTCGGCCACAGCCGAGCCGTCGTGATGGACGTTGGTAAGACCGAAAGGCAACGTGGGTTCGCTGACATCGGCGAGCATGTCGCGGAAGAAGGCTTCGTGTGCTTGTTGACTCGCGCCGAGTCGCGCCTGGGCGACCAGATCGCGGAACGGTTGAGCCGCGCCGAGCGAATGTCCGCGGCCATCGAGCAGCGCGCTGATTTCCTTCTGGATGACCTCCAGCGTGACGTGATCGCCGATCAGGTGGTGCCAGACGAGCAGCGCGAGCCAGCGGCCCGATGCGGGTTCTTGAGCGATGGTGAGGCGAAGCAGCGGAGCTTGAGTCAATGACAGGCGCTGGGAGCGGGCATCGAACAGGCCCGCGAGTTGTTCAGCGATTGGACCGTGCGTCGGATCGAGTTCGATCTCATCGAGGCTAACCGGTGCTTCACGCAAAACCACTTGCGCGGGCGTGCTCAGTGCATCGTAGATGAAGGCGGTGCGCAGGATGTCGTGCCGTTTGACGACCTGCTGCAAGGCATCGAGCCAGGCATCGAGCCGTGCGCGGCTATCGAAGGCAAGACGCGCGGTTTGCAGATACGGATCGCCCTCCGTGGTCAGCATGTGATGGAACAGAATGCCTTCCTGCAGTGGCGCGAGTGCATAAATGTCCTGCACATTGGCGAGCCCGCCGGGCACGTGTTCGACGATGCGATCGATGTCCGATTGCGTGAGCGCGATGAGCGGCAGCATCGCAGGCGTGATCGCGGTGCAATCGGGCGTGATGGCGTTGGGCGGCACGACGATATCGGTCGTGGACGTACCGCGATCGAGTGAAGCGGCCAGCGCGCTGAGCACGGGCGTGGCGAATAGATCGCGCACGCTGGCGTGCAGGCCGACGCGGCGCATGCGCTCGATGAGCGTTACTGCAAGCAGCGAGTGGCCGCCGAGCGAGAAGAAGTTGTCCTGCCTGCCGACGCGTTCGAGGCCGAGCAGTTCGGCCCACAGATCGGCCAGTGCGGTTTCGGTTTGACCTTGCGGTGCTTCGAAGGGGCGCAGGGCGAAGGCATCGGCTTGCGGATCGGGCAGTGCGCGACGATCGAGCTTGCCGTTGGGCGTGAGGGGCAGCGCATCGAGCACGACGAAGGCAGAGGGCACCATGTAGTCGGGCAGGCGCGCGCTCAAGTGCTCGCGCAAGGCGCTGCCGTCGATATCGGCAAGCGGCGTGACATAGGCGACCAGTTGCTGGTCATCCTGTTGTCGGGCACGCGCGATGACCACCGCTTCACGCACCGCCGGATGGTCGGTGAGTTGCGCCTCGATCTCGCCGAGTTCGATACGGAAGCCGCGAATCTTGACCTGATGATCGTTGCGGCCGAGGAACTCGATATTGCCGTCGGCGCGATAACGCGCGAGGTCGCCCGTGCGATACATGCGTGCGCCGGGGACGAATGGACTCGCGACGAACCGTTGCGCGGTGAGCGCCGCGCGTCGCAGATAACCGGTCGCGAGACCCGCACCGCCGATGTAAAGCTCGCCGGTGCCACCAATGGGCAGGGCGCGAAGATATTCATCGAGCACGTATGCGCGCGTGTTGGCAAGCGGCTGTCCGATGGGAATCGACGTGCCATAGGTGGTGGTATCGCTGAACGCATGGGTCAGCACGCCCACGGTCGTTTCAGTCGGTCCGTAGTGGTTCAGGATGCGCAGATCCGGGTTGAGTGCCTGCACGGACATGATCCACTCGGACCGGGTCGCCTCGCCGCCCAGCACCAGCAACTGCGTGGGCAACGCCGATGTATCGGACATTACATCGATGAGCGCACGCAGATGACCCGGCACGATCTTCAGGATGCCGATATTGTTGTCGCGCATATACTGCCCGAACAGATAGCCATCGGAGGTCCGCTCGGTCGACAGAATGTGCAGGGCATGACCTGCCATCAACGCACCGAACAGGATCGTATGACCGAGGTCGGTGGCGATGGTTGAAGCGAGCGCCATGCTGCTTGGCGTGGGCACGTTCATTCTTGCCAGCACGCCGTTCAGATAGTTGGCAAGGTTCCTGTGACTCAGGACGACGCCCTTTGGCTGGCCGGTGGAGCCGGATGTGTAGATCACATAGGCCGGGTACTGCGGGTGCGCTTCGATGGCGGGCTCAGTGTCAGGGCGGGCTTCGATCGCACTCGTTTCGATGTCGGGGCACACGACGGGCAAGTTCCGCGCAACGTCCGGGAGGCGCTCGAGAAGCTGCGGCTGAGTGATCAGCATGGAGACCTGGGCGTCGTCGAGCATGTACCCGAGGCGATCCGCGACGGAGGTGGGATCGAGCGGCACGTAAGCGCCGCCAGCCTTGAGTATCGCCATCAACGCGACGACCATGCCGATGCCACGCTCCATGCACAACGCCACGCGATCTTCCGGACACACGCCCAGCGCGATCAGATGATGCGCAAGCTGATTGGCGCGCGCATTGAGTTGCGCATACGTAAGCGATGCGTCTTCGAAGACCAGCGCAATGGCATCGGGCGTGCGCTGCACCTGTTGTTCAAACAACTGATGGATGCACAGATGCTCCGGATAAGCCGCCGCCGTGTCGTTCCAGCGTTCGAGCAGTGCGTGCTCCTCGGGCAGCACGAGTTCATGCGCATGCAGCGGTGCGTCGGGTTGATCGAGCGCTTGTTGAAGCAAGCGCGTAAAGCGTTCGCCCAGACGCGCGATGGTGCGCTCATCGAACAGGTCGGTGGCGTAGCTGAACGTGCCGGCCAGTCCGTCCTGCGAATGCGTCAGACTGAGTGTGAGATCGAACTTGGCTCCGGCTTCGGCTGCGGGCAGCAATTCCAGTGTGAGACCGGGCAGCGCGAGCGCTTCCATCGGTGCGTTCTGCAACACGAACATCACCTGGAACAGCGGCGTGCGGCTGGTGTCGCGAACTGGCGCGAGTGCTTCGACGAGTTTTTCAAATGGCAGATCCTGATGCGCGTAAGCGGCCAATGTCGTATCACGGACTTGCGCAAGCAGATCGCGTAAAGAGGGCGCACCAGAGAGATCGGCCCGCAGCACCAGCGTATTGACGAACAGACCGATGAGCGGCTCGATCTGCGCATGCGTGCGGTTGGCGATGGGCGAGCCCACGGCCACCTCCGTTTGCCCTGACAAACGTGCAAGCAGCGTCTGGAACACGGCGAGCAGCAGCATGAAGGGCGTAACGCCTTCACGATTCGCAAGCGCGTTCAGGCGCTCGTACAACGCGGGATTTACAGCGAAGGGCAGCGTTGCACCACGTCCGCTGATCTGCGCGGGACGAGGACGATCGGTGGGCAGATCCAGCGGTGCGAGTTCGGCAAGCTGATTGCGCCAGTACTGAGTCTGACGCTCGAGTTCGGCGCCGGCGAGCCAGTCGCGCTGCCACAGGGTGTAGTCGGCGTATTGCACGGCCAGCGGCGGCAGGGCGATAGGTTCGTTACGCAATGCGGCCGTATAGCAGGCGCCGAGTTCACGCACCAATACACCGCTGGACCATCCATCGGAGACGATGTGATGCATGGTGAACAGCAGAACGTGTTCTTCCTCTGCGAGGCGCAGCAATCGAGCGCGCAACAACGGACCGTGTTGAAGATCGAAGGGACGACGGGCTTCGTCTTGCGCGAGGCGTCGGACTTCGGCGGCTTGTGTACCGGGAGCGAGTGTGTCCAACGGCAGTGCGAGTTCCACTTCCGCAGCGATGCGCTGAACGGCTTGACCATCGTGCTGGGCGAAAGACGTGCGAAGGCTTTCGTGACGCGCGACGAGCGCATTCAAAGCGGCATGAAACGCGGGAACATCGAGCGCGCCGCGCAGACGCAGGGCAATCGGGATGTGATAGGTCGATTGTCCGGGGTTCAATTGCTCGAGGAACCACAGACGTTCCTGCGCGAAGGACAGCGGCAGATGCGCGGGACGCGGAAGTGCCTGCAGAGGCGGTAACGCGATGACCTGGCGAGACGATTTCTCCAGCGTTTCAGCAAGCGATGCAACGCTCGGCGCATCGAACAGCGCGCGCAGAGGCAATTCGATAGCAAGCGCCTCACGCAAACGCGACACGAGTTGCGTAGCAAGCAAAGAATGCCCACCAAGCGCGAAGAAGTTATCGAACACGCTCACGCGTTCAAGGCCGAGCACGCTGGCGAAGCATTGTGCGAGCGTGTCTTCGAGCGCGGTACGCGGGGCGACGTATTCGTCAAGGCTTTGCCACTGCGGATCGGGCAGCGCGCGACGATCGAGCTTGCCATTGGGTGTGAGAGGCAGCGCATCGAGCACGACGAAGGCTGACGGCACCATGTAGTCGGGCAAACGCGAACTCAGGTGCTCGCGCAACGCGTTCGCATCGATCTCCGAAGCCAGCGTGACATAAGCGACAAGCTGTTGATCCTGCGTCTTCTCATTACGCGCCCGCGCGATGACCACCGCTTCACGCACAGCCGCATGACTGGCGATCTGCGCCTCGATCTCACCCAACTCGATCCGGAAGCCGCGAATCTTGACCTGATGATCGTTGCGGCCAAGAAACTCGATATTGCCATCGGCGCGATAACGCGCGAGGTCGCCCGTGCGATACATGCGTGCGCCGGCAACGAACGGATCATCGATGAACCGCTCGGCAGTCAACTCTGGCCGATTCAGATACCCACGCGATACCCCAGCACCACCGACATAAAGCTCACCCACCGCACCCGGTGGCATCAACTGACGTTGTGCGTCGAGCAGATAGATGCGTGCATTGTCAATCGGCTTGCCGATGACAGGTTGCGTTTGGTCGGTCGTGATCTCGGTGACAGTGGCATCCACCGTGCATTCCGTCGGACCGTAGACGTTGAACGCGCGGATTTGATCGGCGTGCGCCAGGCAATTCCACATTTGTTGCGTGAGTGCTTCGCCGCCGACGAGCAGCGTCAGGTCAGACTGTCGCCGTTCGAGCAGACCGGTCGCGAGCAGTGCATCGAGCTGAGTGGGCGTGCAATCGAGCACATCGACGTCGGCGGCGTTCAGAAACTCGATCAACGCTGCGGCATCGGCCCGCACGTCGGCGGGAATCACGATCAAACGATGTCCCGCCAGCAAGGAAGTAAGGCTCTTAAGCGAGGAATCGAATGCGATGCTGGCATTCAGGCTGACACCGGAGTTCGCCGCGCAATGTGCGAACACCGTCGATTGCAACGCGTGATGGAGGTTCGCTACATGATGATGCGCGACCATCACGCCCTTGGGTATGCCGGTTGAACCCGAGGTGTATATGACGTAAGCAAGATGATGCGGAGCGACGGGTGTCTGCGGATCGTCCTGCGCGTCCTCGAGCGATGCATCAGGATCGAGCACGGTCAGCGAACCGGTGTCTCCCAGCGCTTCACGACCAGCGGTATCGGCGAGCAGCAGCCGGGGCGTGGCATCGGTGAGGATATGACTCAGACGTTCGCCCGGATACGCCGGATCGAGCGGCACATAAGCGCCGCCAGCCTTGAGTATCGCCATCAGCGCGACGACCATGCCGATGCCACGCTCCATGCACAACGCCACGCGATCTTCTGGACACACGCCCAGCGCGATCAGATGATGCGCAAGCTGATTGGCGCGCGCGTTGAGTTGCGCATACGTGAGCGATGCGTCTTCGAAGACCAGCGCGATCGCATCGGGCGTGCGTTGCACCTGTTGTTCAAACAACTGATGAATGCACAGATGCTCCGGATACGCCGCCGCCGTGTCGTTCCAGCGTTCGAGCAGTGCGTGCTCCTCGGGCAGCACGAGTTCATGTGCATGCAGCGGTGCATCAGGTTGATCGAGCGCTTGTTGAAGCAAGCGCGTAAAGCGTTCGCCCAGCCGCGCGATGGTGCGCTCATCGAACAGGTCGGTGGCGTAGCTGAACGTACCAGCCAGTCCGTCTTGCGAATGCGTCAGACTGAGCGTGAGATCGAACTTGGCTCCGGCTTCGGCTGCGGGCAGCAATTCCAGAGTGAGACCGGGCAGCGCGAGCGCGTCCATCGGCGCGTTCTGCAACACGAACATCACCTGGAACAGCGGCGTGCGGCTAGTGTCGCGAACTGGCGCGAGTGCTTCGACGAGTTTTTCAAATGGCAGATCCTGATGCGCGTAAGCGGCCAGCGTCGTATCACGGACTTGCGCAAGCAGATCGCGTAAAGAAGGCGCACCAGAGAGATCGGCACGCAGCACCAGCGTATTGACGAACAGACCGATGAGTGGCTCGATCTGCGCATGCGTGCGGTTGGCGATAGGCGAGCCCACGGCCACCTCCGTTTGCCCTGACAAACGTGCAAGCAGCGTCTGGAACACGGCGAGCAGCAGCATGAAGGGCGTGACGCCTTCACGATTCGCAAGCGTGTTCAGGCGCTCGTACAACGCGGGATTTACAGCGAAGGGCAGCGTTGCACCACGTCCGCTGATTTGCGCGGGGCGAGGGCGATCGGTGGGCAGATCCAGCGGTGCGAGTTCGGCGAGCTGATTGCGCCAGTACTGAGTCTGACGTTCGAGTTCGGCGCCAGCGAGCCAGTCGCGCTGCCACAGGGTGTAGTCGGCGTATTGCACGGCCAGCGGCGGCAGGGCGATAGGTTCGTTACGCAATGCGGCCGTATAGCAGGCGCCGAGTTCACGCACCAATACACCGCTGGACCATCCATCGGAGACGATGTGATGCATGGTGAACAGCAAGACGTGTTCTTCCTCTGCGAGGCGCAGCAATCGGGCGCGCAACAACGGACCGTGTTGAAGATCGAAGGGACGGCGGGCTTCGTCTTGCGCGAGGCGTCGGACTTCGGCGGCTTGTGTACCGGGAGCGAGTGTGTCCAACGGCAGTGCGAGTTCCACTTCCGCAGCGATGCGCTGAACGGCTTGACCATCGTGCTGGGCGAAAGACGTGCGAAGGCTTTCGTGACGCGCGACGAGCGCATTCAAAGCGGCATGAAACGCGGGAACATCGAGCGCGCCGCGCAGACGCAGGGCAATCGGGATGTGATAGGTCGATTGTCCGGGGTTCAATTGCTCGAGGAACCACAGACGTTCCTGCGCGAAGGACAGCGGCAGATGCGCGGGACGCGGAAGTGCCTGCAGAGGCGGTAACGCGATGACCTGGCGAGACGATTTCTCCAGCGTTTCAGCAAGCGATGCAACGCTCGGCGCATCGAACAGCGCGCGCAGAGGCAATTCGATAGCAAGCGCCTCACGCAAACGCGACACGAGTTGCGTAGCAAGCAAAGAATGCCCACCAAGCGCGAAGAAGTTATCGAACACGCTCACGCGTTCAAGGCCGAGCACGCTGGCGAAGCATTGTGCGAGCGTGTCTTCGAGCGCGGTACGCGGGGCGACGTATTCGTCAAGGCTTTGCCACTGCGGATCGGGCAGCGCGCGACGATCGAGCTTGCCATTGGGTGTGAGAGGCAGCGCATCGAGCACGACGAAGGCTGACGGCACCATGTAGTCGGGCAAACGCGAACTCAGGTGCTCGCGCAACGCGTTCGCATCGATCTCCGAAGCCAGCGTGACATAAGCGACAAGCTGTTGATCCTGCGTCTTCTCATTACGCGCCCGCGCGATGACCACCGCTTCACGCACAGCCGCATGACTGGCGATCTGCGCCTCGATCTCACCCAACTCGATCCGGAAGCCGCGAATCTTGACCTGATGATCGTTGCGGCCAAGAAACTCGATATTGCCATCGGCGCGATAACGCGCGAGGTCGCCCGTGCGATACATGCGTGCGCCGGCAACGAACGGATCATCGATGAACCGCTCGGCAGTCAACTCTGGCCGATTCAGATACCCACGCGATACCCCAGCACCACCGACATAAAGCTCACCCACCGCACCCGGTGGCATCAACTGACGTTGTGCATCGAGCAGATAGATGCGTGTGTTTGCTATGGGGCGACCAATCGGCACCAGATTCGTTTCTTCAGGAAGGCATCGATACGCCGTTGCCCAGACAGTCGCCTCCGTAGGACCGTACTCGTTATAAAGCGATACGGGCCGCGGCAACGTCGAGCTTTGCCGTGCGAGATTCGGAGGGCACGCCTCACCCGCGACGATGATTTCCCGAAGCTGATGCTCGCCGCTCGACGACATACTGTCGAGAATGGCCTGACCGAGAGAAGGAACGCACAGGACGCGTGTGATGTCACGATCCCGCACGAGCTTGATGATTGCGTTGGGGTCCCGTGCAGTGTCGATATCAACGAGGGCGAGACAGCCCCCGTTAGTGAGCGTCCCGAAGAGGCCGGCGACAGAACTGTCGAAGGCGAGCGACGAAAGCAACAGGAAGCGCTCGTTCGAAGTGCGCTCATAGAACTGGTGCCGGGCGCATGTGGAGGCGACCAACGTTCGATGTTCAATCGCAACGCCTTTGGGCTTGCCGGTTGAACCCGAGGTGTAGATCACATAAGCAAGATGATGCGGAGCGACGGCTGTTTGCGGATCGTCTTGCGAGAGCGCGTCCTCGAGCGATGCATCAGGATCGAGCACGGTCAGCGAACCGGTGTCTCCCAGCGCTTCACGACCAGCAGTATCGGCGAGCAGGAAGCGGGGCGTGGCATCGGTGAGGATATGACTCAGACGTTCGCCCGGATACGCCGGATCGAGCGGCACGTAAGCGCCGCCAGCCTTGAGTATCGCCATCAGCGCGACGACCATGCCGATGCCACGCTCCATGCACAACGCCACGCGATCTTCTGGACACACGCCCAGCGCGATCAGATGATGCGCAAGCTGATTGGCGCGCGCGTTGAGTTGCGCATACGTGAGCGATGCGTCTTCGAAGACCAGCGCGATCGCATCGGGCGTGCGTTGCACCTGTTGTTCAAACAACTGATGAATGCACAGATGCTCCGGATACGCCGCCGCCGTGTCGTTCCAGCGTTCGAGCAGTGCGTGCTCCTCGGGCAGCACGAGTTCATGTGCATGCAGCGGTGCATCAGGTTGATCGAGCGCTTGTTGAAGCAAGCGCGTAAAGCGTTCGCCCAGCCGCGCGATGGTGCGCTCATCGAACAGGTCGGTGGCGTAGCTGAACGTACCAGCCAGTCCGTCTTGCGAATGCGTCAGACTGAGCGTGAGATCGAACTTGGCTCCGGCTTCGGCTGCGGGCAGCAATTCCAGAGTGAGACCGGGCAGCGCGAGCGCGTCCATCGGCGCGTTCTGCAACACGAACATCACCTGGAACAGCGGCGTGCGGCTAGTGTCGCGAACTGGCGCGAGTGCTTCGACGAGTTTTTCAAATGGCAGATCCTGATGCGCGTAAGCGGCCAGCGTCGTATCACGGACTTGCGCAAGCAGATCGCGTAAAGAAGGCGCACCAGAGAGATCGGCACGCAGCACCAGCGTATTGACGAACAGACCGATGAGTGGCTCGATCTGCGCATGCGTGCGGTTGGCGATAGGCGAGCCCACGGCCACCTCCGTTTGCCCTGACAAACGTGCAAGCAGCGTCTGGAACACGGCGAGCAGCAGCATGAAGGGCGTGACGCCTTCACGATTCGCAAGCGTGTTCAGGCGCTCGTACAACGCGGGATTTACAGCGAAGGGCAGCGTTGCACCACGTCCGCTGATTTGCGCGGGGCGAGGGCGATCGGTGGGCAGATCCAGCGGTGCGAGTTCGGCGAGCTGATTGCGCCAGTACTGAGTCTGACGTTCGAGTTCGGCGCCAGCGAGCCAGTCGCGCTGCCACAGGGTGTAGTCGGCGTATTGCACGGCCAGCGGCGGCAGGGCGATAGGTTCGTTACGCAATGCGGCCGTATAGCAGGCGCCGAGTTCACGCACCAATACACCGCTGGACCATCCATCGGAGACGATGTGATGCATGGTGAACAGCAAGACGTGTTCTTCCTCTGCGAGGCGCAGCAATCGGGCGCGCAACAACGGACCGTGTTGAAGATCGAAGGGACGGCGGGCTTCGTCTTGCGCGAGGCGTCGGACTTCGGCGGCTTGTGTACCGGGAGCGAGTGTGTCCAACGGCAGTGCGAGTTCCACTTCCGCAGCGATGCGCTGAACGGCTTGACCATCGTGCTGGGCGAAAGACGTACGAAGGCTTTCGTGACGCGCGACGAGCGCGTTCAAAGCAGCATGAAACGCGGGAACATCGAGCGCGCCGCGCAGACGCAGGGCAATCGGGATGTGATAGGTCGATTGTCCGGGGTTCAATTGCTCGAGGAACCACAGACGTTCCTGCGCGAAGGACAGTGGCAGATGCGCGGGGCGCGGAAGTGCCTGCAAACTCGGCAATGCAATGATCTGACGAGACGATTCCCCAAGAGCTTCAGCGAGTGAGGCAACACTGGGCGCATCGAACAGCGCACGCAGAGGCAATTCGATAGCAAGTGCCTCACGCAAACGCGACACGAGTTGCGTAGCAAGCAAAGAATGCCCGCCAAGCGCGAAGAAGTTATCGAACACGCTCACCCGCTCGAGACCGAGCACGCTGGCGAAGCACTGCGCGAGCGTCGCTTCGAGCGCGGTACGCGGGGCGACGTATTCGTCGAGGCTTTGCCACAGCGGATCGGGCAACGCGCGACGATCGAGCTTGCCATTGGGTGTGAGAGGCAGCGCATCGAGCGCGACGAAGGCAGAGGGCACCATGTAGTCCGGAAGACGCGAACTCAAGTGCTCGCGCAACGCGTTCGCATCGATCTCCGAAGCGAGCGTGACATAGGCGACAAGCTGTTGATCATCCTGCTGTCTCGCCCGCGCGATGACCACCGCTTCGCGCACCGCCGCATGACTGGCGATCTGCGCCTCGATCTCACCCAGTTCAATACGGAAGCCGCGAATCTTGACCTGATGATCGTTGCGGCCAAAAAACTCCAGACTGCCATCAGGACGATAACGCCCGAGATCACCCGTACGATAAAGCCGCGATCCAGGAACGAACGGATCGTCGATGAACCGCTCGGCAGTCAACTCTGGCCGATTGAGATATCCCCGCGCCACCCCCGCACCACCGACATACAGTTCGCCCACAGCACCGACAGGCGCCAGTTGCCCTTGCGCATCGAGCAGATAGACCGTCAGATCAGGAATACGCACACCGATCGGGCTATTGCCGTCCGCGCAGTCCTCGCGCGTCAGCGGCCGATAGGTCACGTGAACGGTCGTCTCCGTGATTCCGTACATGTTGATCAGGCGCGGTTGCTGGTCCGAGTGCCGCGCGTACCAGGGTTCGAGCATCGACGGATTCAGCGCCTCGCCGCCGAAGATCACATAGCGCAGTGCAATAGGGCCGTCGTTCGCTTCCTGCGCCTGAATGAGTGCGCGAAACGCGCTGGGCGTCTGATTCAGAACGGTGACGCCTTCGCGCTGAAGCAGACGAAGGAAATCGGGTGCGAACCGGGCCACATGCTGCGGCACGATCACCAGCTTGCCGCCATGGCGCAGCGCGCCCCAAAGCTCCCAGACCGAGAAATCGAACGCGAACGAGTGAAACAGGCACCACACATCGCGTTCATGAAAACCGAACCAGTCCTGCGTCGCGTCGAACAGGCGCACGATCTGCGCATGCTCGACCATCACGCCTTTAGGTTTGCCTGTCGACCCGGACGTGTAGATCACATACGCAAGATGAGGCGGAGCGACGGGCACTTGCGGATCGTCCTGCGGATATGAGTCATCGAGCGATGCATCGGGGTCGAGCACGGTCAGCGAGCCGGTGTCTCCCAACGCTTCACGGCCGGCGGCATCGGCGAGCAGCAGCCGGGGCGTGGAGTCGGTGAGGATGTGGTTCAGACGCTCGCCGGAATAAGCCGGATCGAGCGGCACATAAGCGCCGCCGGCCTTGAGTATCGCCATCAACGCGACGACCATGCCGATGCCACGCTCCACGCACAGCGCCACGCGATCTTCCGGAGCAACCCCGAGCGCGATCAGATGATGCGCGAGCCGGTTCGCGCGCGCATTGAGCTGCGCATAAGTGAGCGACGCATCTTCGAAGACCAGCGCGATCGCATCGGGCGTGCGTCGGGCATGCTGCTCGAAGAGCTGATGGATGCACAGATCCGCAGGATAGCCCGCGCCGATGCCGTTCCACGTTTCGACCAGCAGCGTACGAATATCGGGCGGCAACACGTCGAGCTGGTTCACCGGCGTCCGAGGCGCCTGTTCGAGCGCCTGCACGAGACTCGACAACGCCTGCTGCATATAGCCGCACAATTGCTCGGGCGACAGCGGCGCAACGGTCTGCGCAGTGAGTTCGAGACTGTCGCCGTTGTCATCCACCGAAAGCGTCAGCGGATAGTTGGTGCGCTCTTCGGCACTGAGCAATTCTATGCCGTCGAAACCTTCGCGCTCATCCGCCGGGCCTTGGTTGTGGCGATAGTTGAGCAAGGCGCTGAAGAGCGGCGCGGGCGCGGCGACACCGCTGCATCGCTGAGCGAGCGCGAGCGGCGCATGCTGATGCTGCAACAAGGCTGCGAGCCGTTCATGCGTGTCACGCACGCTGTCGGCGACTGCGGCACCGGTTATGTCGAGGCGAACCGGCAGCGTATTGATCAACAGCCCCAACGCCTGATCGACGCCCGCCTGCATGCGCCCGAGCAACACGGTGCCGAACACGATGCGTCCATCGGAGTCGACCGCGCTGCCCGCGTTCAGCACGCGGGCCCAGGCGAGATGACAGAGGCTCGCGAGACTTACGCCGAGGCTTCGGGCCTGCGTGCGCAGACGTGAATCGAGCGACGCGGGCAACGTCACACGCGCTTCGGCGATGGCCGAGCCGTCATGATGCACGTCGGTGAGGCCGAAGGGCAGCGTCGGTTCGCTGACATCGGCGAGCATGTCGCGGAAGAACGCTTCATGCGCTTGCTGATTCGCATCGAGCCGCGCCTGCGCGACCAGATTGCGGAACGGTTGAGCCGCGCCGAGTGTATCGCCTTTTCCGTTGACGATCGCATCGATTTCCGCATGCATCACATCCAGCGTCGCGTGATCGCCGATCAGATGATGCCAGTTCAGTTGCACGAGCCAGCGGCTGCTTTGCGCTTCCGGGGCGATCGCGATTCGCAGCAGCGGAGCCTGCGTGAGATCGAGGCGTTGCGTGCGGGCATCGAAGTGTTGCGCCAACGGCCCGTCGATCTCGGTAATCGTCACGGGCGCCTTGCGCCAGACGACCTGAGCGGCGGTGCTGAGGCTATCGTGAATGAAGGCGGTGCGCAGGATGTCGTGCCGGTCGATGACGCGCTGCAAGGCATCGAGCCACGCATCGAGCCGTGCGCGGCTATCGAAGGCGAGACGCGCAGTTTGCAGATACGGATCGCCTTCCGTGGTCAGCATATGATGGAACAGGATGCCTTCCTGCAATGGCGCCAGTGCATAGATATCCTGAACATTGGCGAGGCCGCCGGGAACCTGCGCGACAATTCGATCGATGTCCGTCTGCGTGAGTTCGATGAGCGGCAGCATCGACGGCGTGAGCGCGGTGCAGCCAGGCGTGATCGCATTGGGCGGCACGACGATATCGACCGTGGACGTACCGCGATCGAGTGAAGGCGCCAGCGCACTGAGCACGGGCGTGGCGAACAGGTCGCGCACGCTTGCCTGTATGCCGATGCGCCGCAGCCGTTCGATGAGCGTCACGGCGAGCAGCGAGTGGCCGCCGAGCGCGAAGAAATTGTCGTGACGTCCGACGCGTTCGAGCCCGAGCAACTCGGCCCACAACTCGGCGAGCGCGGTTTCGGTTCGACCTTGCGGCGCTTCGAAAGGGCGCAGCGCGAACGCATCGGCTTGCGGATCGGGCAACGCGCGGCGATCGAGCTTGCCGCTCGGCGTCAGCGGCAGCGCATCGAGCGTGACGAAGGCCGATGGCACCATGTAGTCGGGCAGACGCGAGGCAAGATGCTCGCGCAGGGCGCTGGCATCGATATCGGCATGCAGCGTGACATAGGCGACGAGCTGCTGATCCTGCGAACCTTGATGGCGCGCCCGCGCAATGACCACCGCTTCACGCACGGCCGCGTGGCTTTCGATCTGCGTCTCGATCTCACCAGGCTCGATGCGAAAGCCGCGAATCTTGATCTGATGATCGTTACGGCCGAGAAACTCGATATTGCCATCGAGCCGATAACGCGCGAGATCGCCCGTGCGATACATGCGGCCACCGGGAACGAACGGGTCATCGAGGAAGCGCTCGGCGGTGAGTTCAGGTCGATTCAGATAGCCGCGCGCCACGCCCGCACCACCAATATGAAGCTCGCCGACCGCGCCCGGCGGCACCACGCGACGTTGCGCATCGAGCACATAGGCGCGCGTGTTGGCAAGCGGCTTGCCGATCACGGGCTGCGCCTGTTCGGCCGTGATCTCGGCGACGGTCGCATCGACTGTGCATTCGGTCGGACCATAGACGTTGAAGGCGCGAAATTGTCCGGCGCGCGCCAGTCGGTTCCAGGTCTGCGGCGTGAGCGGCTCGCCGCCCACGAGAATCGTCAGAGCCGACTGCCGCCGTTCGAGCAGACCAGCGGAAAACAGCGATTCGAGCTGAGTCGGCGTGCAGTCGAATACGTCGATGCCGGCGGTATCGAGGAAATCGACCAGCGCCATCGCATCGGTGCGTACGTCGGCGGAGACGATCATCAGCCGATGTCCGGACAGCAAGGCGGTGAGGTTCTGCACCGACGCGTCGAACGCGATGCTCGCGTTCAGCGTGACGCCGGAGTGCGGCGCACAATGGGCGAATACCGTCGATTGCAAGGCGTGATGCAGGTTCAGCACATGACGATGCTCGACCAGCACGCCCTTCGGTTTGCCGGTCGAACCGGATGTATAGATCGCATAGGCAAGATGATGCGAGGCGAGTCCGGGCACGAGCGGATCGCCCTGCGGCAGCGTGTCATCGAATGATGCGGCGGGATCGAGCACAGTAAGCGCGCCCGTGTCGCCGAGCGCATGACGGCCGGCGGCATCGGCGATGAGCAGCACGGGGGCGGCGTCTTCGAGGATGTAACTCAGGCGCTCGCCCGGATAGGCCGGATCGAGCGGCACATACGCGCCGCCGGCCTTGAGGATCGCGAACAGCGCGACGATCGCGCCGATACCGCGCTCCATGCACAGCGCCACGCGGTCTTCCGGACGCACGCCGAGCGCGATCAGACGATGCGCGAGCCGGTTCGCGCGCGCGTTGAGTTGCGCGAACGTGAGCGTTTCGTCGTTGCAGACGAGCGCGACGGCATCGGGCGTGAGTCGAACCTGCTGTTCGAGAAGCTGATGGATGCACAGATGTTCGGGATAAGGCGCGGCCGTATCGTTCCATTGTTCGAGCAGCGCCTTTCGCTCAGGCAACAGGAGTTCGAACTCATGCAGCGGCGCGTCGGGCCGCTCCAGCGCCTGTTCGAGCAGACGCGTGAAGCGCCGCGCATGGGCATCCACGTCTTCCGGCGTATAGAGCGACGGATTGCCGTCGAACATCAGTTCAATACCGAATGCATCGCCTTCGTCGTGCACGATCAGCGCGAGGTCATCCGGCGTTCCATAGAAAGAGCGATTCGAGCCGATCCGGCAGGCCGCGAAGTCCAGCGCAACGCTGTAGTCGGGCATGATGTTCACGGTGGGGCCGAAAAGCGGCCGGTCGGATTCGATGCGTCCCACATCGCGCCGGATGTCTTTGACGCGATAGCGCTGATGTCGCAGGACCCGGCGACTTTGTTTCGACACCGCGTCGAGCAGATCGACGATGCTCGTGTCCTCGCCGAGCGCCGCCCGCAACGGCAGCGCGTTGGACAACATGCCCGGCACGCTTCTCGCCAGTCGTCCGACCCGCGCCGTCACCGGAAAGCCGAGCACCACTTCGGGTTGCCCGCTCAGACGCGCGACATAGGCGGCCATGACCGCCGTGATGAATTGCGGCCACGTCGCGCCGTTGCGCTCGGAGACTTGCCGGAGAAGCCGCGTCGTTTCGGCTGAAAGGCGCATTTGCGCGATCGCCTGTGCGGAACCGTCCGCGTGAATCGGTTCGTGCGCCATGCATTCGCCGAGAATCACCGGCTCGGGACAGTCGGCCAGATAGTCGCGCCAGAACTGCTGATCACGCTCGAACGCGCTGGACGCGCGGTAGGCGTCATCGTCGTCGAGCAGATCGGCGAGCCGTCCCCAGCCGGCTGGCGCGGGCTCGCGTCGCTCGACCAGCGCGGAATAGACCGACGCGAGACGCTGCGTGAAAAGGAAAAACGAAAAGCCGTCGAATGCGATGTGATGAATCCGCTGAAACAGAAAGAACCGCGTCGGTCCGGCCTGAAAAAGCGTGCCGTCGAAGAGGGGATGACGGCCGAGATCGATGGCTTCGGCAAGCGCGCCCTGCACATGGCGATCGATGGCTTCTACGGGGTCGGGCGCATCGCTGACATCGACCACCGGCAGCGTGAAGTCTACGAGCGCATCCGGCACGGCCTGATGCGGCATGCCATCCTCGATGACGATGCGTACCTGCATCGCGTCCGCTTCGCCGACCGTCTGCCGCACCGCCGCTTGCAGAATTTCGATATCGAGCGGTCCGATGATTTCGGTCAACTGCGCGAGATTGAAGCGCGGATCGCGCAAGTCGAGTTGTTGCCGAAAGAAGATGCCCGATTGAGCGGGAGCAAGAGGAAAGCTGAGCATGGCATCAATCCGTATATGCGAGCACGCGGGTGCTCTGGAAACCGATGATCAAGGACATCGTTACCCAACACGCATGGAAGAAATGCACGTTTGTTCGCGTTTCTTCCAGCCGGCCACGGATCCTTGCGTAGTGATCAGACTGTCAAACCTGATTGCCGTCGATATTCGCTTCGCGGGATCTCTCGCATTCGACACAACAGGCCAATCCAATGCGTACAGGATGAGCCCGATGAATTATGGTCGAATTAGAGATGCTCGCGCATCGGCGGTGACAGGGCGATGAAGGGCGGAATCGATCAGGGATTCACGATTCGCGACAGCGAGCCCAGCGCGACGAACGCTCTCATGCGCAGCGCCAGCGCGAGGCTTCCCTGTGCCCGGATGACGTCCCTCACGGCCGGGTCGCTCAACGATCCGAGCCGGTTGAGCGGCGTACGAAAACAATGCGCCAGCGTGATGCCGAACCCGGTATCCGCAGGGTCGACGCCATGCCACCAGAACGGCGGGATATAGAGGACATCGCCGGGCTCGAGCGTCGCTTCGAATTTCATCAGCGACGCGTCCGCGGGAAAGAAACGCGCCCGTTCCTCCATGTGGTGAAGGTTGGACCTGATCGGCCCGGCATACGCGTGCCAGTCTTCATTCGAGAGCCTGAACATCGAGATGCGTTTCGATCCGAGAATCTGTGTCGTCAACGTCTCGTCCGTCGTGTGGTAATGCCACTCGGTCGAAGCATTGCGATAAATGAAAAGACGGTCGCGCGCATAGACGCGTGGCGGCAAATCGCGGTTCGCGCCGAGAAAATCATAGCTGCCGAGATCGGCTTTCCATTCCGGTGGAATGGGCAACGCGCGAATGGCCAACGTGTCTTCCGGCGTGGCGTTGCGCAGTCGCGCGATGGCTTCATCGAGGCGGTACTTCGGCAGGTTCTGGTGCCAGAGTCCGGCCGGACTCGCGTTGAAGGTATCGGATACACCTACCTCACGATTCGTCAGTGCTTCGAGATAACCGGGCGTGCCCCACTTCTTCAATGCAGGCCAGTTCGGGACAGCATGTCTGATGACGACAGGCTGCTGGGCGCAGACGAAATCGCGCCAGAATCTGTCGTGTCCGAGTGTTTCGTTTTCGATCGATGGAAGTTCCACATTCCGGCCCGGAACCAGATCGATAACCTTCACGATGCGCTTTGCCATTTTCTATCCCCAGAGCAAGGTTCAATGAGAACGCGGATCGATCGAACGGGCATCGATGAAGTCGAGGCATTGCCTGAGTGAACTATGCGCATGCTCCACTTCCCAGCCGGACGGCACGTCGAGATGAGCGGGCCAGAGCGAGCGTTGCCGCGATGCGTTGATCAGGACAAGGAACGTGGCTCGTTCATCGTCGAATGGGTTGTCCATGCTGTTGCTCCCTTCGTTCGCGTTTCCAGTCGCAATGAAATATAGGCAAAGGGAGTTAGCAATGAATTAGGGGTCGTGTGAGGGAAAAGATGCGCTCAGGTATCGACGGCCGCCGTCATCACGCGCGCGACTTTTCCTTCTTCCATCCAGACGACCTTGTCGGCGGCGCCGAACCAGCGATCGTCGTGACTGACGGCGATGATCGTCTTTCCTGCCGCCTTCAGCCGCGGCAGCAGTTTCTCGTAGTAATAGCGACGGAACTGCGGGTCCTGATCGGCCGCCCATTCATCGAAGATCAGCACGGGGCGCCCTTCCGCGAGCGCGCTGACCATCGCGAGCCGCTTGCGCTGCCCGCTCGACAGATCCGTGGTGCTGAAACGCCCGAGCTTGTAATGAACCTTGTCGGACAGATCCATTTCCCTGATCAGTTCGGCCAGATCATCCTGCGCGGCATCGAGGCCATAGAGACGATCGAACAGATGAAAGTCGGAGAAGATCACCGAGAACAATTGCCGATACGCCGTCGCATTGGCATCGGTGACGATCTTTTCATCCCAGCGCACTTCGCCGCTATCCTGCGCGTACAATTGTGTGACCAGATTGAGCAAGGTGGATTTGCCGCTGCCGTTGCCGCCTGCGATGAACGTCACTTCGCCTGCCTTGATGAAAAGATCGCACGGACCGACATGAAAGCCCTGCTGTCCGTCCGCATTCTTGTAGCTGTAGCTCACGCCGCTTAGCGTGATGCCGTGCGCCAGTACGGGTGCCGATGCGTCGGGCCCCGATTCGGCCGCGCGTTTGGCCTGCTCCAGTTCGCGTTCGAGCGCGTCCAGGCGGTCCACGGCGAGATCGGCGCGCGACACCGCGGGCAGCGCCTGAATCAGACTGGCGATGGCGCCGCCCGAGAACACGATGACGAGAATGATCTTCGCCGGCGTCGACGTATTGCTGATGTAGTACGGCATCAGAAACACCATGCAACCGAGCAGGCCATAGAAAAACGCGTCGCTCAGCGTCTGGCCGCGATTGAAACCGCGCCCCGAACTCACGCGCAAATCCTGCACGGCGAGCGCCCGCTGCACGATGTAGTTGTCGAAGAGGTCGGTGTCGCGGCGCGCATTCATCTTGATCTCGCGAAAGCCGCGCAGCAAGTGATCGAAGCTCGAACGAAACGCGCTTTCGAGTTCCGTCGCTTCTTTCGACAGCGCTTCCGCATACTTGTAGCTGCTGCGATAAAAGAACGTCGCGACGCCCAGAAACAGCAGCGTGACACCGAACGCAATCAGCGACAGGTAGCCGATATACAGCGCCGAAGACAATAGCTGCGTGACGAAGTAAATCAGCACGATGACGGTCGGCGCGGCTTCCTCGATGGTCTGCAGGTCCCGGCCGATGGCAAAGTCCACGCGCATCGCGCCGATGTTCTCATAGGCCTCCAGGTCCAGCGAACGCACTGCCCGCGCGAGGCTCAGGCGTTTCTGCAGGATGAAGTTGGAGATCACGGTGGTGGTGGCGTTGAGCGCATAGTTCATCGCGAGAAGCAACGCGACGCTCGCGATGAAGAAGAACGCCATCAGATAGAGGTTCGGGCCTTTCGACTGATCCTGGTTCGCGACGGTCGTGACCAGCGCGATCACGCCGGACATCATCACGCCTGGCAAGGTCGAGGCCAGGAGCAAGGGCGTGCGGTCGCGTCTGGCCTCGCCGAACAGCAGCTTGATGAATTTCATAAGTGCTTGTTATCCCCGTGCTACGGCGCTTCGCGCCGCAGGCTTGCCGGCCGTATGTCGGTCCAGTTTTCGTTGATGTAGGCGATGCACGCCTGACGCGTCGCCACGCCGAACACGCTATCCCATCCGGCGGGCACGGCGGCGAACGAAGGCCACAGGGAATGCTGCCCTTCTTCATTGCGCAGCACGAGAAACTCGCCGGTTTCGTCATCGAAAGGATTCATCTCGCTCTCCGGATCATGGCGTTTGCCAGACGGGATTCACCCATCCGTGTTCGTCATAGTCGGCGAGGCACTGATCGACCAGATCGGTCATCTGTGCCAGCGAACCATCCGCCGACGCCATCGCTTGCAGATGCACCTTGATTTCTTCGTGGCTGCCCATGTAGTTGCGTTCGTAGAGTTCGTGACGGCCCGCGAACTCCGAACCGACTGCGTCCCACATGAGCTTCATCAGCTTGATGCGCTCGCGGTGGCCGATCCCGTTCGAGCCGCGCACGTAGCGGGACAGATAGCGGTCGATCTCCGGGTTATCGAAATCGCGCGTGGAGGACGGCAGATAGATCAGCGCCGAAGCCACGATCTTGTGAACGATTTCCTTGATGCGCCCGTAGGCATCCGGCGCAAGCGCGCGATACGCGAGCGCCGCGTGCAGATTCGGCAGCACCGCGCCATGCACCCAGCGATCCGGCTGACGCGCCATCGTGTTGGCGAGCGACCAGAACATGTGACGCAGTGCGATGACTTCGCCGAGCATCACCTGATTGCCGCGAAACTCGTCGCCGCTCGTGACGTGCAGCGCTTTCGAAAGCAGCCCGGTGAGAAAGTCCAGCTTCACCGCGAAACGCGTGCAGCCGTGAAAGCTCGTGCCGTGCATGAAGCCGGAAGCGGTCGGGAAATCCGGCGGCATGGCGTCCGTGCCGTGACTCAGCACGTTTTCCCACGGCACGAATACGCGGTCGAGAATCAGGATCGCGTCGTTCTCGTCGAAGCGGGAACTGAGCGGCGCATCGAAGGGGCTCGACGCCTGCGCTGCCTGATATTCGTACGAGTTGCGGCAGATGAGCTTGAGCCCCGGCGCGTTCATCGGCGTGAAGAACATGACGGCGCGGCTCTTGTCGCTTCGCGCGATGCCCGCGTGATGGCTGAGAAACGTGTAGTGCGTGAACGCGGCGGAGGTCGCGACCACTTTCGCGCCCGAGATGACGAGGCCGCCGTCGGTTTCCTCGTCGATATGAATGTAGACATCCTGCGCCTGCTCGGGCCGCGCGCGATCGATCGGCGGATTGGCGAGCGCGTGATTCATGAAGGGCACCGTTTCCTGCGCGAGCTTGTGCCATTGCCGCGCGTTGTCGGCATGCGCGCCGTAGTAACCGGCGTTGACGTCGAGCGTATTCATGATCGACGCCTTGTAATCCGGCGTGCGTCCCATCCAGCCATAAGTGAGCCGCGCCCACGACGCAATCGCTTCCTGCTGCGCGACCAGATCGTCCGCGTTGCGCGCGTGACGAAAGTAGCGATGCGTGTAGCCGCCGTTTCCCGTGTCCGTCGCGCAGGTGAGCGCGCTCTGATGCGCGGGATCGTGCAGCGCGTCGTAGAGCCGGGCCATCGAGCGCGCGCTGTTGCGAAACGCGGGATGCGCCGCGACGTCGTCGATGCGCTCGCCGTTGAAGAAGACGTCGCGTCCGTCCCGCAGGCTGTCGATAAATGCCCGCCCGGTCAACGGCCGCGCCATCAGAGGTCGCGATAGCTCATTCACTGTGTCTCACCCGATTGGCAAATAGATCACGAATGACCGGTCCGATGACCGCGAGCGCGTCGGCCCGCAGCATGTGGTCGTGTTCAAAGGGCACATCGATCACGTTGAGCGCGCCACGGGCGCTCGCCCGCCATGCGCCCAACGAGGATTCGTTAGTGAGGGTAGCGGTGGCGCGCATGAAAGTCATCGGCGCGCTGAGCGGCGCGGGCCGGAACGACGCGGCAAGTGTCGCATGACAGGCCGTCACCTCGACCAGCGCCGGCAACGCGCTTTGCGGAATGTGCGCGAGCGGGCTTTCGATCGCGCGCATATGCTCCATCACGCGGTCCCATTGCAGCGCGCCGTGCGACGCCTCGCTGAACGGATAGCCGATCATCGCGAGGACATTGCCCAGATGCGTGGCCGGCGCGAGCGTTTCGTGCCGCAGGCCGCGCGGCAGATGGCTGTCGAGCAGCACGACATGCGCGACGGTTTCGCCCTGCGCTTCGAGGCTCGTCGCGATCTGATGCGCGACCAGCCCGCCGAACGACCATCCCATCAGCCGATACGGACCGCGCGGCTGAAGCGTGCGGATATGCGCGATATAGCGGTCGGCGAGCCCGGCGACCGAAGGCGGCGCGGCCTCGCCGATCAGCATCGGCGATTGCAGGCCGTATAGCGGAACATCGACGCCAATATGTGGAATGAGCGTCGCATAGCACCAGCTCAGGCCGTAGCCGGGATGCACGCAGAAGAGCGGCGCGGCGGCGCTCGCATGCTGCAGCGGCAAGAGGGACGCGAGCGCATCCGGCGCGTAACGATGCCGCATCTGCTCGCCGAGCTGCGCGACGGTCGGCGCTTCGAACAGCATGCGGATGCCGACGTCCACGCCCATCCGGTCGCGGATGCGGTTGACGAGGCGCGCCGCGCGCAGCGAATGGCCGCCCAGCGCGAAGAAGTTGTCGTCGATCGATACGGCGTCGCGTTCCAGCGTATCCGCGAAGAGCTGCGCCAGTTCCGCTTCGCGCGCGTTGCGCGGCGGGTGGAAGCGTTGCGGCGCGCGCGCCGGAGCCGGCAGCGCGGCACGGTCGAGCTTGCCGTTCAGCGTCACGGGCAGCCGGTCGAGCGTCGTGAAGATCGCGGGAATCATGTAGTCGGGCAGACTGCCGACGAGCGCGGCGCGCACGCGGGCTTCGTCGTAATCCGCGCCGGCGACGAGATAGGCGGCCAGTTGCCCGTCGA
This sequence comes from Burkholderia sp. THE68, assembly GCF_009938265.1. Taxonomy (NCBI): domain Bacteria; kingdom Pseudomonadati; phylum Pseudomonadota; class Betaproteobacteria; order Burkholderiales; family Burkholderiaceae; genus Burkholderia; species Burkholderia sp. THE68. The sequence continues at coordinate 475,409 of NZ_AP022319.1, read as the reverse complement.
TCAGCGCAACCGCGCAGTCACGCACCGATGGCTGCGCGCGCAGCGCGGCTTCGGTCTCGCCGATCTCGACGCGAAAGCCCCGTATCTTCACCTGATGATCGGAACGGCCGAGAAATTCCAGCTCGCCATCGGCGGACCAGCGCGCCAGATCGCCGGTTCGATACATGCGCTCGCCCGGCGCGCCGTATGGGTCCGCGACGAAGCGCTCGCCGGTCAGATCGGCCCTGCCGAGATAGCCGCGTGCGAGTCCCCGGCCCGCGATGTACAGATCGCCGGCCGTTCCCGGCGGGCAGCGGCCCAGCCAGCGATCGAGCACGTACGCGCGCGTATTCCACAGCGGCCGTCCGATGACCGGTCCCGGGCTTTGCACCGCGAGTTGCGCCGATGTCGACCAGATCGTGGTTTCGGTCGGTCCATAGACATCGATCACGCGTTGGGCGTGCGCGTGAAGCCGTTCGGCGAGGGGCGCGGAGAGCGCTTCGCCACCTGTGAGCGCGAGCGTGAAGTCCGCATGCTGCATGTCCTCCATTTCGCGCAGCAGCGCGTCCCAGAGCGTCGGGGTCGCCTGCATCACGTTGGCGCGCGATGAACCGGCGAGACGCGCGAGCCGGCGCGGATCCTTGACGTCGTCGGACGAGGCCAGCACGATCGTCGCGCCCGCGAGCAGCGGACCGAGCAATTCGAGACAGGCGATGTCGAAGCCCAGCGTCGTCACCGCGAGCAGGCGGTCGCCAGCCTTCAGGCTCATGCGGTCCTGCATCGCTGCGAGCAGGTTTGCCAACCCGCTGCGCGACACCGCGACGCCCTTCGGCGTGCCGGTGGAACCGGATGTGTAGATCACATAGGCCAGATGTTCCGCGCGGGAAGCGGACGCGACAGGGTGTCCATCGACCTCATGCGCAGGCAAGCTTTCGACTACCAGCGCGGGCTTCGCATCGGCGAGCATGGCCGCGATGCGCGCCTGCGGATAAGTCGGATCGATCGGCAGGAAGGCCGCGCCGCTCTTCAGCACGCCGAGCACGGCCACTACGATGTCGGGCGTGCGCGGCAGGGTCAGCGCGACCAGATCGTCCGGCCCGATGCCGCGTGCGATCAATGCCTGCGCGAAACGGTCGGAGCGCCGTTCGATGTCGGCGTAAGTCCAGTGCTCGTCGCCCTGCATGACCGCGATGGCGTGCGGCGCGCGGCGTACCTGCCGCGCAAACTGCGTAGCGACATCCGCTTCGGGAATCGCGCGCGCCGTCCGGTTCCACGCGTCCAGCCGTTCGGCTTCGGCGGGCGCGAGCAGATCGCGGGCGATGATCGCGGCATCCGGCGCCGTCGTGACGTGCTCCAGCACGCGCACGAATCTTTCCAGCAGCGTGTGCGTCGCGTCGGCATCGAACTGGCTGGTCCGGCAGTCGAGACGCAGCGTCATGCGCCTGCCCGGAATCGCGACGAGCGTCACCGGATAATGCGTGCCGTCGTATCCGTCGATGCCCGCGATCGCGAGTTCATCGGCGGAATCGGTGGCGCGGATGGCATCCATCGGATAGTTCTCGACGATCAGCAGCGAATCGAACAGCTCGCCGTGTCCGGACGCCTCCAGAATGTCCGTCAGGCCGAGATGCTGATGCGGCAAGCGGTCCGCATGGGCCGCCTGCATGCGCCGGAACAGCGCCGTCCAGCGCTCGCCCGGATCGAGCGTGACGCGCAGCGGCAACGTATTGATGAACAGGCCGACGCGGCGCTCGACCTCGGGCAGCTCGGCGGGACGGCCCGACACCGTGACGCCGAACACGATGTCCGCGCGTCCCGTGAGCCGCGCGAGCAGCACGGCCCAGCAACCTTGCAGGATCGTGCTGGACGTAGCATCGAGGCGCTGCGCCAGCGCGGCGAGCCGGCTGGTCAGAGACTCGGGCAATTCGATGCGGGCGGTACGCACATCCGGTGCATGCGAACCCGTTTCGGGGCGGCTCAGCCGTGTCGGTCCGTCCAGCCCGCGCAGCGCTTCGCGCCATGCCGCGCGCGCAGCCGCCTTGTCCTGACGCGTCAGCCATGCGTGCTGGTCGCGCAACGGAAGACCGCCTTTGAGCGGATCGCCCGCATATAGCGACATCAGTTCGGACACCAGAATCGGCATCGACCAGCCGTCCAGCAGCAGATGATGATTGCTCATGACCAGCCGATGCCGCCGTGGCCCGGTCCGGACGAGCGCGAAACGCAGCAGCGGCGCGCGCGTCAGATCGAAGCGGCGCTCGCGCTCGGACGCGAGCACGGCCGACAGCGCCCCGGCGACGTCATCCGCGCCGGACACATCCGTCTCGCGCCACGGCGCGCTCACCGCATCGGCGATCACCTGGACGGGCCGGCCGCCCACCGTGCGAATGCTGACGCGCAACGCTTCGTGACGCGCCAGCAGCGCATCCGCCGCGGCCCGCAGACGCGCGGCGTCGACGCGTCCTTCGAGCGCAAGCGAAATCTGCGCGATATAGGGATCGGGGCCGGACGCATCGTAGAGGGAATGGAACAGCAGTCCTTCCTGCAAGGGCAGAAGCGGCAGGATGTCCTGCGCGCCGGGCGCGGCGGCCTCGATCGCATCGATCTCGGCTTGCGTGAGGGCGACGCCGATATCGGACGGCGTCAGTCCCCCGGTTTCGATTCGGGCGATGGCGCGCAACGCGTCGAACCAGCGCCGGGCCAGTTCGCGGATGGAGGTCTCGTCGAACACGCGGCTGGCGAAGGTCCAGTGCGCGTGCAGGCGCGCGCCCTCGTCGCTGTCGACGACTTGCGCATCCAGCGCGATCGCATGGGACAAGGGCGCATCGGCGTCGTCGCCGCCTTCGAGCGACAGGCCGCCGATCGAAGTCCACGCGTCGCCCGAGCGGCCGAAGCGGCCCAGATAGTTGAATGACAGCTGCGCGTGCGCGCCTTGCAGTTCCGCCGCTGTGCGCGCATTGAGATAGCGCAGCATGCCGTAGCCGATGCCGTGGTCGGGCAGCGCGCGCAACGCTTCCTTGACTCGCTTCACCAGCGCCGCGCCGGGCTCGACGCCGTCGAGATCGATCCGCACGGGATGCAGGCTCGTGAACCATCCCACCGTCTGCGACAGATCGAGCCCGCTTTCGCCCGGCTCGCGGCCGTGCCCTTCGAGATCGAGCAGGACCGGGCGCGTATCGTCGCGCCATCCGGACACGGCGAGCGCGTAGCCGGCGAGCAGCACGTCGTTGACGCCTCCACGGAACAGCGCGGGCACGCTGCCGAGCAGACGCGATGTCGTCGCGGCGTCGAGCACCGAGCTCACGCGGCGCGCGGTCGCGAGTGTGTCGGTGCGCTCGAGCGGGCGGCCGCCGAGCGGTGTATCGGGCGCGGCCAGGATCCATCGCCAGCGCGCGAGTTCGGCGACGCGCCGCGCGCTATGTGCGTCGTCGTGGAGATGGCGCGCCCAGCCGCGAAAGGACGTCGGCACTGGCGGCAGCGCGGGCGGCTCGCCTTGCGCGGCGAGTGCGTAGGCCTGCGCCAGATCGTCGAGCAGGATGCGCCACGACACGCCATCCACGACGAAATGATGGATCGTGAGCAGAAGCAAGCCCGCCGCCGCGCCCCGGTCGAACCACACTGCGCGCAACACGCGGCCCTGCTGCGGCGCGAGCCATCGTTCGGACGCCTGTTGCTCGCGGGCGATGTGTCGATCGATATCGGCATCGGTCCAGGCGCGCGCGTCGATTCGATACAACGGGGTTTGCGCATCGGCGGCGGGCGCGGCCGTATCGAGTTCTCCGTCGATGAAGCGCGCCCGCAGCAGCGCATGCCGCGCGATCACTGCCTGCAACGCTTCTGCGAGCGGTGCTTGTCGCGCATCGTTCGGCAAGGCCACGCGCATCGACTGACTGAATGCGTCGATCGGACCGCCGCGCGCCATCAGCCAACGCATGATGGGCGTGGCGGGCACGCGGCCGGCTGTGTCCTCCGTGGCTTTCAGGACCTCCGGAACCGCACCGGCGACCCGCGCCAGCGCGGCCGGCGTCTTGTGCCGGAACACATGCGCCGGGCTCAGATCGAGTCCGGCGGCACGCGCGCGGCTCACGAAGCGGATCGACGAAATGCTGTCGCCGCCCAGCGCGAAAAAGCTGTCGTCGGGCTGCACGTCCTCGCGTCCGAGCACTTCGCCGAAAAGACGTGCGATCAGCGCTTCCCGCTCCGTCGCCGGGACGCGCCGCAGCGAGGACGCCGCGCGCGACGGCGCAGGCAACGCGCGGCGATCGAGCTTGCCGTTGGGCGTGAGCGGCAGCGCGTCGAGCACGACGAAGGCCGACGGCGTCATGTACTCGGGCAGACGGCTCGCCACGGCTGCGCGTAGCGCTGGTTCGTCGACCGCCGATGCCGGCACGACATAAGCGATGAGCTGCCGCTCGCGCACGGCCACGGCGCATGCGCGCACGCCCTCGTGTTCCATCAGCGCCGCTTCGATCTCGCCCGGCTCGATGCGAAAGCCGCGCAACTTCACTTGCTGATCGACGCGGCCAAGAAATTCGAGTTGTCCATCGGCACGCCAGCGCGCGAGATCGCCGGTTCGGTACAGTCGCGTGCCGGCAGCGCCGAACGGATTGGCGACGAAGCGTTCGGCCGTCAGATCGGGCCGCCCAAAATAGCCGCGCGCCAGCCCCGCGCCGGCGACGTAGATTTCACCGGTCACGCCCGCGCCGCACGGTCGCAGGCAGGCATCGAGCACATGAATCTGGCTGTTCCAGACGGGCCGTCCGATCGGCGGCGCGACCGGGCCGGCGAGGTCGTCGCTCATGGTCGCGCAGACGGTGACTTCGGTCGGTCCGTATGCGTTGATGAGGCGCCGCCCGTTCGACCATCGTCCGGCCGTGTCGGGCGTGATGGCTTCGCCCGCCGTGACGATCGTGCACGCGGCGGGAATCGTGGCGGGGTCCATCGCCGCGAGCAGCGCGGGCGGCAACGTCACGCAGGTGATTTCCTCCCCGCGGATCAGCCCGGCGAGCCGTTCCGCAGACATCAACGCCGGATCGGCCAGCACGAGCCGCGCGCCGCGCAGCAGCGTGACGAGCACTTCGGACACGGCGGCATCGAACGAAAGCGACGCGAACTGCAGCACGCGCGATGCCGCCGTGATGCCGAAGCGCGCGGCCTGCGCGCCGACCAGACTCGCGATGCCGGCGCGCGTCACCACGACGCCCTTCGGCCTGCCGCTGGAGCCCGACGTATAGACGACATAGGCCGGATGGCCGGGCGCGACAACGCGCGACGGCGCGCCGGTCGGCCAGTTCGCGAGCGATGGCAAGGCCGCGAGCGTACGCGCGGGCCGTGCATCGGCGAGCATCGCGTCGATGCGCGCCTGCGGATAGTGCGGATCGACCGGCAGATACGCGCCGCCGCTTTTGAGCACGCCGAGCATCGCGACCACCATGTCGGGCGTGCGCTGCATGGTCAGGGCGACGATGCGCTCCGGGCCGATGCCATGCTCCACGAGCCAATGCGCCAGCGCGTTCGAGCGCGCTTCGAGTTCGCGGTACGTCAGCCGCTCGCCGCCCTGCATCACGGCGATGGCGTCCGGCGTGCGCGCAGCCTGCGCGCTGAAGAGCGTCGCGACATCGGCTTCGGCGACGGGATGCGCGGTCGCGTTCCAGTGGCGGAGCTCATCGTGTTCGTCGCGCGACAGCAGATCGATGCGTCCAACCAGACTGTCAGGCTGCGTGGCCATCGTCCGCAGAATCTGCATGAGCGTGGCGAGCAGCCGCCGCGCGTCGTCGCCGGAAACCAGCTCCGCGCGATGATCGATCCGCACCTCCAGTTCGCGTCCCGGCGTGACCATCACACTTACCGGATAGTGCGTCGTGTCGTTGATGGTCATGCCCGTCAGCGCGGCGCCGTCGATCTCGGCATGCGTGTGCGCGGCAGGATAGTTCTCGAACACCATCAGCGTGTCGAACAGTTCGCCGTGCCCGACGAGCGCCTGAACCTCCGTCAATCCGACATGCTGATGCGGCAGCAGCGCCGACTGGTCGCGCTGGATGCGTTCGAGCAACTGCGCGATGGTTTCGTCGGCGCGCAGTGTCGCACGCAGCGGCAGCGTGTTGATGAACAGTCCGACGCGCCGCTCGACATCCTGTAGCTCGGCCGGCCGGCCGGCCGCCGTGACGCCGAAAACGATATCGTCCCGCGCGGTCCGGTGGCCGAGCAGGATCGCCCACGCGCCCTGCGCGAAAGTCGCCAGCGTCAGGCCGAGATGACGCGCGCAGTCTTGCAGGCACAGCGTCGTGTCCGCATCCAGTGTGCCGGTGACGGACTGCTGCCGCGCGGCATGCAGGCCGGGATCGGCGCTCGCGACGAGACGCGTGGGGCCGTCCAGCCCGGCCAACGCCGCGTGCCATGCCTTGCGCGCGCTGTCGCGATCCTGCTTCGCCAGCCACACGAACTGATCGCGCAACGGCGGCGCGAGGCCGAGCGGCTCGCCCGCGTATGCCTGCATCAATTCCGACACCATGACGGGCATCGACCAGCCATCGATCAAAAGATGGTGCAGGCTCAGCACCAGCCGATGACGGCCGTCGCCGAGCCGCAGCAAGGCGGCGCGCTGCAAGGGCGCGGCAGTCAGATCGAAGCGCCGTTCGCGGTCTTGCGCAAGCCAGTCCGCGAGCGCTTCATGTCGATCGACGTCGCGCCACGGTGTGGAGACGGCACTGTGCAACGCCTGCACGACACGCCCGTCGACGGTATGGAAACTGACCCGCAACGCTTCGTGCCGCTCGACCAGCCGGTCGATGGCGGCGCGCAGCCTGTCCCGGTCCAGCTTGCCGTCGAAGTCGAGCACCAGTTGCACGATGTACGGGTCGGGGCCGGAGGCATCGAACATCGCGTGGAACAACAGGCCTTCCTGCAATGGCGCGAGCGGCAGAATCTCCGTCGCGGCGGGAATCTCGGCTCGCAGCGCCGCGACGACCGCCGCAGGCACGCCCGGCCACGAAGCGTCGGCGGGCTGCGGCTCGGCGTCTGGATCGCGCGCGACGACGGCGAGCGCTGCCGGGGTCTTTTCGCGAAAGACGTCGGCTGGCGTCAGCACCAGCCCCGCCTTGCGCGCGCGGCTGACGAGCTGGATCGACAGAATGCTGTCGCCGCCCAGCGCGAAGAAGCCATCGTCCGCTCCGACCGATGCGAGGCCGAGCACTTCGGCGAACAGCTTCGTCAGCGTCGCTTCGCGTGGGCTCGCGGGCTGGCGCGTCGCGGACGGTCGCGCCTGGAACGCGGGCAACGCCTTGCGGTCGAGCTTGCCGTTGCGCGTGATCGGCAGCCTGTCGAGCCGGACGAAGCCGACCGGCATCATGTAGTCGGGCAGACGCTGGCGGAGCGCCGCGCGCACGCGGCTTTCGTCGTAATGCCCGTCCGCGACGACATAAGCGATCAGGCGGCTGGCCGCGCCGTCCTGCTGCGCCAGCACTGCGCAGGCCCGGATCGCAGGCTGCTCGGACAGCGCGGTTTCGATTTCACCCGGCTCGACGCGCAGTCCGCGCACTTTCACCTGCTGATCGGCGCGGCCCGCGAACTCAAGTTCTCCCGCTTCGTTCCAGCGCGCGAGATCGCCCGTGCGGTACATGCGCGCGCCGGGCGCGCCGTAAGGATCGGCGACGAAGCGTTCCGCCGTGATGCCCGTCAGACCGACATAACCGCGCGCGAGGACATCGCCTGCGATGTACAGATCGCCCGCGACGCCGATCGGGCAGACGTTCAGGAAGTCATCGAGCACATGAATCCGCGCCGATGCGCGCGGCGCGCCGATCGGGACCGGATGCCGCAGCCGCCGGTCCGGCCTTGCCCGAAAACTCGTGACGAACACGCTGGTCTCGGTCGGGCCATAGCAGTTCAGGAGCGTTATGTTCGGGAAACGCCGCAGCACGCGCTGAAAGCTCGCGACCGACGCCGTGTCGCCGCCGGTCAGGATCGTGCGCAGTCCGCGGAGGCATTCCAGATCTTCCGTGACCAGCAGATTGAAGAGGCTCGTCGTCAGGAGAAGATTGCCTGCGCCGTGCGTGGCGATTTCGCGGCGCAGGTCGGCGGGCGTCAACTGCTCGCACGTGGCCACGACCAGTTCGTCGCCGCGCAACAGGGCGCTCCAGATTTCGTAGCTGCTGGCGTCGAACGCATAGGAGGACTGGAACAGCACGCACTGCGGCGGGAAGTCCAGCAGATCCATCGCCATGTCGACGAGACCGCCGTGCGTCAGCTCGATGCCCTTGGGCTGCCCGGACGAACCGGACGTATACATGATGTTGACGAGTGACTGCGGCGGGATGTCGATATCGACGGGCCGGTCGTCGCCTTCATCGAGCATCGTGGAATCGATACGCAGCGCGGCCACGGGCCAATCGACGGCGCTGGAACCGGCGTCGTGCAGGACCAGTGCCGTGTGCGTGTCGTCCAGCATGCGCTGGCGGCGCTCGGGCGGCTGGCCGCGATAGAGCGGCAGATAGCACCCGCCCGCCTTCACGATGGCGAGCGTCGCGACGATCAGTTCCAGCGAACGCGCCATGTCGACCGCAACGCGCGCCTCGCGCGCGACGCCATGCGCTCGCAGCCGATGGGCCAGCCGGTTCGACATCCGGTCGAGTTCGCGATACGTCAGCGCGCGCCCGCCGCTGCCGCCGCTACGCAGGGCGATGGCGTCGGGCTGCCGCTCGACGATCTGCGCGAACCGTTGCGGGATCGACTGCGCGTCCCGTCGACGCTGCGGCGACGGCACGCCGAACGCGAGCGTCGCCGCGCGTTCATCGGCGGCGAGCACGGCATGTCGGCCGATGCTCGCGTCGGGATCGGCGATGGCCTGATCGAGCAGACGCTGAAACGCGGACGCCATGCGGCGCGCCGTCGCCGGATCGAACAGCTCGGCAGCGAATTCGAGACTGCCTTCGATGACGCCGTACGCGTCGTCGCCGCTGCCGCGCGCAACGAGTTCGAACGCGAGATCGAACTTCGCCGCCGCATTGCCGATGACGCGGGGAAGCGCGCTCACGCCTGGCAGCGCGAGTGGCGCGTCAGCGCCGTATTCGAGCGTCAGCGCAACCTGAAACAGCGGATGGCGCGCGACGCTGCGCTCGGGATTGAGCGTCTCCACGATGCTCGAAAACGGCACTTCCTGATGGGCGTAGGCGGCGAGATCGGCTGCGCGCACGCGCGCGAGCAGCTCGCGGAAGGTGGGACGACCGCTGGCATCGACGCGCAGCACCAGGCTGTTCACGAAGTAGCCGATGACGTCCTTGAGTTGCTCGTCGAAGCGCCCCTCGCACGGCGTGCCGATGAACACGTCGGTGCCAGCGCCGAAGCGCCGCAACACGGCAACCAGCGCGCTCTGCAAGACCATGAAGAGCGTGGCGTGGTGAGCCTGCGCAAAGTGCGCCGCGCGGCGATGCAAGTCCGGCTCGATGCGAAACGCGATACGCTCGGCGCGGCCTGATCCGTCGGTGGGTCGCGCGCGTACGCGCGGCAGCGGTAATTCATCCGGCAGGTCGGCCAGCGCATCGCGCCAGTAGGCGAGTTGCCGGTGCGCAAGACTGCCGGTTTCATCGGACGGGCCGAGCAGCGTGCGCTGCCACTGCGCGAAATCGGCGTACTGCACCGGCAGCGGCGTCCAGTCCGGTTGCGCGCCTTCGCGCCGCGCCGCATAGGCCGTCGACAGATCGCGCAGAAAGGGCGCAAGCGATGCGCCATCGAACGCGATGTGATGGAAACTGAACACCAGCACGGCGCGATCGTGCGCCCAGCGCAGCAAGCGCGCCCTGAAGGGTATCTGGCTTGCCAGGTCGAATGGCGTGCCGGCTTCGGCGGCGATATGGCGATCGAGTTCGGCAGGCGTCGAGTCGGTGACGGCGAGCAGATCATCGAACTCATCGGCGGGCACGAGATGCGGGACCACGCCATGCTCCGCATCGCGAAAAAGCGTGCGCAGGCTCTCGTGACGCGTGACGATGTCGAGCAGCGCGAGGCGCAGCGCGTGCAAGTCGCACGATCCCGTCAGATCGAAGGCGTAAGGCAGATTGTAGGCGGCGTCGCCGCGTCCCAGCCGCGCGAGAAACCACAGTCCCTGCTGACCCGCCGACACGCAAGCGTGCGCGCCCGAGCCCGCCGCCGACAAGCGCGGGCGACGCGCACCGCCGCCTGCGAGCAAAGCCGCGAGCCGCTCGACGGTCGGCGCGCTGAATACATCGCTGACGCTTGCATCGACTTTCAGTACGGCGCGGATCCGGTTCGCCAACTGAGCGGCAAGCAGCGAATGGCCGCCGGATGCGAAGAAATCATCGTGGATGCCTACGGCGTCCAGCCGCAATACGTCGGCGAACAGGCGCGCAAGTTCGATCTCGACGGGCGTCCGGGCTGCGGTGCGTCCAGCAGTATCGCGCCGCGTTTTGGGCAAAGCGGCCCGATCGAGCTTGCCATTGGGAAGCAGCGGCAGCGCCGGCAGCGCAACGAAGGACGACGGCACCATGTAATCCGGCATCCGTCGCGCCAGCGCGTCGCGCACGGTGGCTTCTTCATATCCGGACGCGGGCACGACATAAGCAACGAGCCGCTCATTCTCCTGCAAGGCGACGGCCGCCGCCGCAACCTGCTTGTGCGCGAGCAGCGCCGCCTCGATCTCGCCGGGCTCGACCCGGAAGCCGCGAATCTTGACTTGCCGGTCCGCGCGGCCGAGATAGTCGATCTCGCCGTCGCCGCGCCGCCGCGCGCGATCGCCCGTGCGATACATCCGCGAGCCGGGCGGACCATGTGGATCGGCGAGAAAACGCTCCGCCGTCAGGCCGGGTTGTCCGAGATAGCCTCGCGCCAGTCCCGCGCCGGCGAGGTAGAGTTCGCCGGGCTCGCCGTCGGGGCAGGGCCGCAGGCTTTCGTCGAGCACGTAAGCCGAGGTGTTCCAGAGCGCGTGGCCGATCGGCGCGCCGTTCTGCATCGTAGCGACGGCGTGCAGGCTGTCGCCGCTCGCTTCCGACGAGCCGTAGAAATTCACCAGACACGCGTCCGGCACGCGCGCCGCGAAGCGCGCGGCCAACGCGGGCGGCAGCGGCTCGCCGCTGCATATCCAGAGCGGGCATTGGTTCAGCGCGGCGTGATCGGGCTGATCGAGCAGGGCGGCGAGCAGGCTCGGCACGATCGTGATGCGCCCGATGCCCAGACGCGCGATCTCGGCTGCCAGCAGCGCCGGGTCGCGGGCGACTTGCGGATCGGCAAGCGCGACGGTCGCGCCGGCGATCAGCGGCGCGAGGAGTTCCGTGGCGCCGTCGATAAAGCTCATCGAACTCTTGGCGAGCACCGTCTCGCCGGGCGCGAACGGATACGTCGCGGCAATCCAGCACAGGCGGTTCACCAGACCGGCGTGCAGGCCGACCACACCCTTGGGCCTGCCCGTGGAACCCGATGTGTAGATGACGTAGGCCGCATCGAGCGGCCGCGCACGCGCGCCGCCGCGAACGGCGGTTTCCCCTTCGGCGCACTGTTCGTTGCCGGGCAGGTCGACCAGATGCAGTATCGGTATGTCCTGCACGGCATCGGCCAGTTCGGCGGCGAGCGCGGTGCTGGTCAGCACGCACGACGGGCGCGCGTCGCGGGACATGAAGGCGAGCCGCTCGGCGGGATACGCGGGGTCGAGCGGCAGATAGGCCGCGCCGCTTCCGAGCACGCCGAGAATGGCCATCACCATGTCGAACGACCGCGGCAGCGCGATCGCGACGATGTCGCCTGGCCCGAGTCCGCGCGACATGAGCTGATCGGCGAGCCGGTTCGCACGCACGTTCAGTTCGGCATAGGTCATCTGCCGGGCGCCTTGCACCAGTGCCAAGGCGGTCGGCGTGCGCGCGGCCTGCCGCTCCAGCAGGTCGCACACGGTCAGCGTGGCCAAACCGTCGGCGGACCAGCGCGCAGCGTCGTGGCCGCCTCCGATCTGATCGGTCAATGCGTCCATTCCGTCAGTGATCCTGATGATGACTGGCTACGAGTCCGCGCGCGCGCAACTCGGGAATGACTGCGCGGCCGAATTCCTCGAAGGTGCCCGGGAAATGCGTCGGCGTGATGACGAAGCCGTCGCAGCAGTCTTCGAACAAGGCTTGCAGTTGATCGGCGATGTCAACCACCGTGCCGACGAGACGCGGCGTGCCCGTGCTGCCCGACAGCGCGATGGCGGCCTCGTCGACGCTGACGTCCGGCCTCGTGTCGAGCAGCTTCGCGAGCCACGCCAGCGTGCCGCCTGCGTCGACCGCGGGCCGCCTGTGCTGGCTTTCGAGAATCGGCTGCAGCGGCGCATCACCGGACACGTCTGACAGATCGAGGCCCAGCATCGCGGCCAGATAGCTTCTCGCCGCGTCCGGCGCGACGAGCGTGTCGAGATGCGCGGCGCGAGCCTCGGCGATATCGCGCGTTTCACCGATCACGGGCTGCACGGCGGCCATCAGGCGGATGTCCTGCGGCGAGCGGCCCATGCGCGCGGCGCGCGCCCGGACGTCGTCACGCAACTCGCGCATGGCGGCGGGCTCGTTCTGGATGGCGAAGATGACTTCCGCCCAGCGCGCCGCGAAGTCCCGGCCTCGGGGCGACACGCCGGCGGCCATCAGCGTCGGATTTCCCCGATAAGGCAAGGTCAACGGGCCGCGTATGTCGAAGTGACGGCCTTTGTGATCGATCTGACGGATCTTGTCGGCGCGGGCATAGACGCCCGATTTTTTGTCGGCGACGAGCGCGCCTTCATCCCACGAAGACCAGAGGTCGTTACAGACCGTCAGCACTTCTTCGGCGCGCTCATACAGATCGCTGTGATCGAGCGATGTCAGATGCGCGAAGTTGATGGCATTGCTCGCTCCCGCCGAAGTCACGATATTCCATGCCATGCGGCCATGACTGAAATGATTCAGTGTACTAAGCGTTCTGGCGAGATGATACGGTTCCATGAAGGTGGTCGACAGCGTGACCGTGAACCTGAGTCGCCGTGTTACGCCGATCATCGGTGAAACGAGCAGCGCGGGATCGTGACGGAGCGCGCCGCTCGCGCCACGGCTCGTCATCGTTTGCCAGACGCCGTCATCGCCCATTGGAACGGCGAGCGACTCCGGCACGAAAGCATAGTCGTAGCCGTAGCGATCGAGGCTGCGAGCGAGGTTTTCGTAGAGCTCGCGATCGCAGAAATCGGTTTCGCTATAGGGATGGCGCCACATTGCGCCGAAGTGGCTACCCGGAGTAAGCACATACGCCGAAAGAAGCATGTGCCGGCGCATCACGACACGGCTCCGGTTGCCGTGTCACACATTTGCGATGCCTTTATGCGATCATTTCCACCAGGGATCATGACGACCATGCGACACCACCTTTTTACTGGTAGTCACCAGAATTTCTGCGTATATTGTTCTAGTGTGATTGAAGTTGTCAATTAAGTTTCCCTGAGGGTAATGACATGAAAGACAACATTGCAGTCGCCGAAACTCCTCATACGGAAAAAATTACAAGCGACACGCCCGCTGTGGTCCGCAGCACGAGTCCGGCCACCAATGGCGTCAAGCTCGTGGGTGAAGCATTCGTTCCCGGCGCGAGTCTGTTGATGGATGGAAACGTCGTCAACGGGGCCGCGCATGTCGCCGCTGGCATCGGCATCAAGATGCTGTTCGGGCCGGTGGGTCTGCTGCTCGCAGCGGCCGATTCCTACTCGAAATCGGTGACCGACAAATACCTGTGGAATCACGTCAGCGATCTGGTCGACAAGGCCAAGGAAACCCGCAAGGCGAGAGCAGAGGCGGCACGTCCGCCGGTGGAATGAAGCCCGCCTGATTCACTGCCGGAAACACCACAAGCATCACTGAGCATTTTTCCTTCAGATGCGCTCGAAGCAGTCCATACGCGCGTCTGAAGGAGTTCGGACGCTCGTTTCAATGCTCGAGTCGCTGGAAGACCCGAAGCTCGTGCCCATAGATCAGGCGGGGAATGAACTCATCATGCACGAGAGCGAGCTGGTGATCGCGCGCCCAGGCTTCCACAGCGCCTTCGGGGACCTGCTCCACCCACTCGCGCGTAAATACGTAATCGTCGATGTTATGAGCGAGGCGTCGCCCGCCCGGGCGCGCCGTCATGTCCTTGTAGAGAAAGATGCCGCCTGGCCTGACACGATGGACGGCGGCTGCAAATACATCGCGCCTGTCCGGCGGCGGAACGTGATGCAGGACATCGATCATCGCGACGATATCGAACGGCCCTTCGGGCGCGTGGGCGACGGACCGGATATGTTCGAACGTCAGCATGTCCTGCGCGCCGAGCCGCTGCGCGGCGGCGCGCGCCGATTCCAGCGGCGGCGCCATGACGTCGCAACCCACGCCGCGCCGGATCTTCTTTGTCGCGGCGAGCACCGCGAGCAGGGAGCCCGCGCCGCAGCCGACGTCGAGCACATCGGCGCCGTCGCGGACGAATTGCAGCAGCTTGTCGTAAGGGCAGACATACGGGCGAATCGCGCTCAGCCATCGCAATGGCGTGGGCGTGTCGCAATAGGCCGCGTAGAAGAAACGCCGCAATTGCGCGGGCGTTGCCGAGGCGTCTATGGAGGGGATGGAAGCAGATGCGGGAGCGAGCATTTCTATCCGGGGGTGTCGTCCGATCTTGCGCTCGATGTTACTATGCAAACACTTCTTGCGCCGCCAATTTATCCGAATTCTTCGTTCTCCGCACGAGTTGATGCCAGATGAGCACAGCGGATCCAGTCGATGACGATGCTTCCGAACCTCAAAAGCATCGCGTAGTCAGGCACGTCCGGTATCGGATGAGCCGCAGCGAAAAGTTCATTGCGGTGTCGCTGATCGTCGGCGTCATCGTGCTCGCGCTGATTCCCTTTGTGTTCATCATCATTCCGGCGGGGCACGTCGGCGTGCTGTATCGCTTGCTCAGACACGGTACCGAGACGAACTTCGTCTATCACGAAGGGCTCAACGTCAAGTGGCCGTTTGATCGGATCTATACCTACGAAGTCAGGACCAAGACGCTCGACGAAAGCGTCCATGCGCTCGCCCGGGACGGACTCAGTGTCCAGGTCGAGATTTCGGTTCTGTATCGCCCGGTGCCGGATAACGCGGGAAAGCTGCATCAGGAAGTCGGCTATGATTATGTCGACCGCGTGGTGCGGCCGATTTCGCTCGGCGCCGTGCGCGATATCATCGGCAAGAGCGATCCGCATGATCTGTATCGCATCAACGTCGAAGAACTGGAAGGCCGCATACTCGAAAAGATGCACGGGTCGCCGGCTGCGGCAGGGCTCATTTTCTTCGAGCGCGTTGTCGTGCGCGATCTCGATCTGCCGACAACCGTGAATGACTCGATCAACCGAAAGCTCACGGAAGAGCAGAATGCGCAGGCCTATCAGTTCCTGATCGCGCAGGCGAAAGATGAAGCGGAGCGCAAGAGGATCGAAGCTATCGGCATTCAGACTTTCTATTCCATCGTCGCCAATTCGCTGACGCCTCAATTGCTGACATGGCGAGGCATCGAAGCGACCGTGCAGTTGTCCAATTCCAGTAACTCGAAGATCGTCGTCGTGGGCGGCGGGAAGGATCAGCTCCCGTTGATTCTCGGGAGCGATATTGCCAAACAGCCGGATCTGCCTGCGCCCAAGCCGGTGGACCCGCAGTCGCATCAGCTTCCGCAATGGCATGAGCTTCCGAAGCTTTTCCCCAACGCGGGCGATGGAAGTTCGGGTGCTGAAAACAGTGGCGGCAGCACGGGTTCAGGCAATGACAGGAATCTTTCTCAGGCCGCCAGCCCCGGCGTGAAGAAACCTTGATTCGATTTCGGGAGGCGCCATCATGATCGTCATTCCAACCTTCGTTTATGTCGTGCTTTGCCTGCTCGTCGCTTATCGTGGCCGGCGCACGCATATCGGTTATCTCGGCAGCTTTCTTCTGAGCCTGTTCCTTACGCCGGTTATCGTGTTCGTGGGATTGCTGCTGCTGACGCCATCGCCGGAGAATGTCGAGATTGTCTATCGCGGGGATAAGCAGAAGGTTTAGCGTGCTGGACGATTGCGCAGGAACGGATCAGGACGGCAATACAGAATAAGAAAGGAAGCGAGCAATCCGAGCCGAAAGAGCGGCGGCATGATCACGACCAAAGCGGATATGAAGAATACCGTCAGCATGATCCACGCCCTGAACCACTGCCACCTTCGGGGATAAACGTCAGCTCTGTTCTCTCGATGATGGGAATAGCTTTCCCACATCAGGACCATATAGGTGCCCTGCACCAGAAGAAACACGAGCGCATAGAGCGTGAGCGGAAAGGTGGCCATTTCGCTTTCAGCGAGCCAGGCCGTGGTAAATGGAATGAAAGATATCGCGAACAGGTTGGCGAAATTGGCCAGTGCCAACGTGCCGGTCAGATGCTGAGCGTGCCGGAGCACAGCGTGATGGTTCAACCAGACCACGGCGACAAATGCATAACTCACCGCATAGCTGACGAGATCCGGCCATAGGCTCAGCAACGCGCGCAAATCGTGACCCGTCGGCGGTTTGAATGCCAGCACCATGACGGTGATGATGACGGCAAAGATTCCGTCGGAGAGCGCATAAAAGCGCGCCAGTCGGTCTTCGGCTTTGATCATGATGTCAGTGGCTTTATCACGGACCTTCACCATATTATTCGACAGGCGTCAGGTCTGCGCGAAACCGGTCCGACGCTGCGACGATTCACGGTGACAACCGCCACGGAGCCGTTTCAGTGCGCTACGCGCTTGCGTTCCTCGTCAATGTGATCCTGCCTTGGGTCGCTTATCGACTCGCACTGCCGAGTCTCGGCACAGAAGGCGCGCTCCTGGCTTCAGCCGTGCCGCTGTGTATCTGGGTTTGCGTCGACCTTGCCCGTTTTTCTCATTTCGATGCCCTGAGCGCGATCGTACTGGCCGGCATTCTGATCTCCACCTGCGTGCTTGCGCTGAAACCCGCGAACTGGCTTCTGCAATCGCGTGCGCCACTGGTTAGCGGCACCATCGGCGTGTTGTTTCTGCTTTCGCTCCTGTTACGCCGGCCGCTCGTGTTTTACCTGGCGCGCTCGACGCTCTCGCGTGAGCGTCAGGGCCGCGAACGCGAATTCGACGCGATGTGGCAAAACCGCCCGCAACTCGTGCGATCGATTCGGCTGATGACGGCCGTCTGGGGCATCGGCCTTGTGAGCGAGAACGCCTTGCGACTGTGGGTGGTCAACTCGATCGACGTCGAACACGCCGGACGTGATTCGAACTGGATCGGATACGCCTGCTACGGCGGACTGACGGTCTGGACGATGCTCTATCGCCGCATGTATCTGCGCAGACAGCAGGGTCAACCCTGATTGTTCCGATGCGCCGTGCTCTGATACCTTCAACATCATACGTATGATCTAGAAGGAAATCCGATGCCAACCTTGCACCGGCAAGTGCTGAACCAGATGGGCGAGCAGATCTGCGCGGGTAAATTCGCGCCGGGCGAGATTCTGCCCGCCGAAGACGAACTCGCAGAACTGATGCAGGTAAGCCGCATCACGATTCGCGAGACGATGAAGTCGCTGTCTGCGAAGGGCATGCTCCAGGTGAGACGCCGTCACGGCACGATCGTGCTGCCGCGCTCGAGCTGGCAGTTGTTCGATCCCGACGTCATCACATGGCGCGCGCGCGCCGGCACGGTCGACGCCGATCTCATCCGCGACCTGATGGAATTGCGCACGATCATCGAGCCGAACGCCGCCAAGCTCGCGGCAAAGCGCGCGACACCGGAAGACCGCGTCGCGGTGCGTCGCGCGTTCAGGGCAATGGAGCGCGCCGTCGCGGGGCAGGGCGAATACGTGCCCGCGGATCTCGCGTTTCACGGCGCGATCCTCACCGCATGCCACAACCAGTTCGTTCAGCAGATGCAAAACGCGCTCTCCGCGATCCTGCGCACGAGCTTCGAGTTGAGCTCGGAGATCGAGGGCGGCCCCGCGCGCTCGCTGCCGATGCACGAAGCGTTGTGCATCGCCATCGAGCAAGGCGATGCGCCCGCTGCCGAGCAGGCCGTGCTCACGCTGATCGAACGCGCGGAAAAGGACTTCGACGATCGCGCGATGCTCAATCGCACCGCAAACGACAAGCCTCTGTAGCAGCGCGTCTCCGATACGCAATTGAAGGACCGCAGCCTCGAAAAGAGGTCGCGCGGGCGCGCTCGCGTCCGCGTTTTTGAATGTATCTGATCAGGGAAACACGCATGAACAAGTTGTTCGATCTCAATGGCCGCACGGCGCTCGTCACGGGCTCGGCGCGCGGCATCGGCTACGCACTCGTGGAAGGGCTCGCGGCGGCGGGTGCGCGCGTCATCGTCAACGGCACGAAGGCCGATACCGTCGACGTCGCGGTGAGCCGCCTGCAGGCGCAAGGCTTCGATGCGCGCGGCCGGGCCTTCGACGTGACCGATGAATCGTCCGTCGCCGCCGCCTTCGCGGCATGGGACGCGGAGGGCATCGAAGTGGACATCGTCGTGAACAACGCGGGCATCCAGTTCCGCAAGCCGATGATCGAACTCGCGCTTGCCGACTGGCAACGCGTGATCGATACCAATCTGACGAGCGCGTTCATCGTCGCGAAGGAGGCGGCGCGGCGCATGATCGAGCGCAAGCGCGGCGGCAAGATCATCAACATCGGCTCGCTGACGAGCGAGGGCGCGCGCGCCACCGTCGCGCCTTACACGGCCGCGAAGGGCGGCATCAAGATGCTCACGCGCGCGATGAGCGCCGAATGGGCGCCGTTCGACATTCAGGCGAACGCGATCGGCCCCGGCTACATCCTCACCGACATGAATCAGGCGCTCGTCGATAACGCGAGCTTCGACGCATGGGTGAAGAGCAGCAACCCGTCGCAACGCTGGGGCAAGCCCGAAGAACTCGTCGGCACGGCGGTGTATCTAGCGTCGCCCGCATCGAGCTATGTGAACGGACAGATCATTTACGTCGATGGCGGCTGGCTCGCCGTCCTTTGACATCGGAGATATTATGGATAGCTTAAAGACGATAGCGCCGCAAAGATGGTGGCATCTCATGCCGATCATCTTCATCACGTACAGCCTCGCTTATCTGGATCGCGCGAACTACGGCTTCGCGGCGGCGGCGGGCATCGACAAGGACCTGGGCATCACGCCCGCGACTTCATCGCTGATCGGCTCGCTGTTCTTCCTCGGCTACTGCCTGTTTCAGGTGCCCGGCGCGATCTACGCGCAGAAGAACAGCGTCAAGAAACTGATCTTCGCGAGCCTGATCCTGTGGGGCGTGTGCGCCGCCGCAACCGGCATGGTCAGCAACATTCCGATGCTGATGACGCTGCGTTTCGTGCTCGGCATCGTCGAGGCGGCGGTGATGCCGTCGATGCTCATGTACATCAGCCGATGGTTCACGCGCACCGAACGCTCGCGCGCCAACACGTTCCTGATTCTCGGCAATCCGGTGACGGTGCTGTGGATGTCGATCGTGTCCGGCTATCTCGTGCGCAACTTCGGCTGGCGCGAGATGTTCGTGATCGAAGGCGTGCCTGCGGTTTTGTGGGCCATCGTGTGGTGGTTCACGGTAAAGGATCGTCCGGCCGACGCGCCGTGGATGAGCGACAAGGAGAAAGCCGATTTCGACGCGATCCTCAAGTCCGAGCAGGCGCATATCGCGCCGGTGCGCGACTACAAGGCGGCGTTCCGTTCGTCGATCGTGCTCAAATGCTGCGCGATTCACGCGTTGTGGAGCATCGGCGTGTACGGTTTCATCATGTGGCTGCCTTCGATTCTGAAGTCGGCATCGAAGACGATCGATATCGTATCGGTCGGCTGGCTCTCCGCCGTGCCGTATCTCGCGGCCATCGTGCTGATGCTGATCGCGTCGTATCTGTCGGACAAGACGCGCAATCGCAAGCTCTTCGTGTGGCCCCTGCTGTTGGTCGGCATGATCGCGTTCGTCGGGTCCTATCTCGTCGGAAGCTCGAATTTCTGGCTGTCGTTCGGGTTGCTCGTGATCGCGGGCGCGACGATGTATGCGCCGTACGGACCGTTCTTCGCGCTCGTGCCCGAACTGATTCCGAGCAACGTGCTGGGCGGCGCGATCGGTCTGATCAACGCATGTGGCGCGCTCGGCGCGTTCCTCGGTGCGTGGCTCGTCGGGTATCTGAATGGCGCGACGGGAAGTCCTTCGGCATCCTACGTGTTCATGGCTGCGGCGTTGCTCGCGGCGGTCGTCCTCATGATGCTGGTGCCCGCGCAGTCGGGCCAGCGCTCGACACCCAGGGGAGGCGCGGGCACGAAGTCCGATGCCGTGTCTTCCGCTCTCGTGGATTAACGCAATGGCAACGCTCATCACCGACGTCAAGGTCATTCTGACCGCGCCGGAAGGCATCAATCTCATTGTCGTCAGGGTCGAGACGAATCAGCCCGGTTTGTATGGGCTCGGCTGCGCGACGTTCGCTTACCGTCATCTCGCGGTCAAGTGTCTGATCGAGGAATACTTGCGGCCTTTGCTCATCGGACGCGATGCCGAAGCGATCGAAGAGCTGTGGCAGCTGATGCATCAGAACGCGTACTGGCGCAATGGTCCGATCGAAAACAACGCCATTTCAGGCGTCGATATGGCGTTGTGGGATATCAAGGGCAAGCAGGCGAACATGCCGCTGTATCAGTTGTTCGGCGGCAAGGTGCGCGAAGGCGTGCCGATCTATCGTCATGCCGATGGCCGCGATCTGAACGAACTGTGCGAGAACATCCAGCGCTATCGTGAGCAGGGCATCACGCATATCCGCTGTCAGAGCGGCGGTTATGGCGGCGGCGCGTTCGGCCGCGCGCCGTCCCATGCGCCCGAAGGCGCGGCGGACGGTATCTATCTCGACAGCCGCAAGTACATCCGCGAAACGCTCAAACTGTTCGATGGCATCCGCAGCAAGATCGGCTTCGATGTCGCGTTGTGTCATGACGTGCACGAGCGCCTCAAGCCCATCGAAGCGATTCGTTTTGCGCGCGAACTCGAACCCTACGAACTGTTCTTTCTCGAAGATGCGATCGCGCTCGAAGAGGGCGAGTGGATGCGCCAGTTGCGCGAGAAGACCACGACACCGCTGGCGCAGGGCGAGCTCTTCAACAATCCGTACGAGTGGCGTTTTCTGATCACGGAACGTCTGATCGATTTCATCCGCGTGCATCTGAGTCAGATCGGCGGCATCACGGCGGGACGCAAGCTGCAGATTTTCGCGGAGCAGTTCGGCGTACGCACGGCGTGGCATGGTCCGGGCGATATGTCGCCGCTCGCGCATGCGGCGAACATTCATATCGATCTCGCGTCGCGTAATTTCGGCGTGCAGGAATGGTCGGGCACGGAGCCGCCGAACTTCGTCATCCAGGAGCTCAAAGGACCGCGCGAGGCGTTGCTCGATGTGTTCCCCGGGCTGCCGCAGTTTCGCAACGGTTTCGTCTACGCGAACGACAGGCCGGGGCTGGGCGTCGATCTCGACGAGACCGAAGCGGCGAAGTATCCGTGCGAGCGCGACGTCACGCTATGGACGCAAACGCGTTTGATGGACGGCGGGCTGCAAACGCCTTGAGCGTATGCGGGCGGGCGCCGGCAGGAAGCGCCACACGAGCAGCGCGAGAGCAAGCGCTGCAGGCGCCCAGTTCAGACTGGTTGGCACGCGGTCGCGATGCGCGTAACGCTCGTCCATCATCGCTGCGATCAAGTCTTGCGGCGCGCGCAATCGGCGATAGTCGAAGGCAACTTGCTGCGCGATCGACGACAGATACCGCTCACGCAACTCGGACAGTTCCTCGTGGCTTTCAACGCCCGCACTCGCGCGCGATTGCGGCGGCACCTGAATCACGTCATCCGCGCGCCAGTAGCCGATGCGCTTGCCGTCCCGGTCGGTGCGCGGAATCGGCGCTGGCTGATCGCCGCCGACGCCGATCAGCCAGCCCTTCACCTGGCCGCGCGGGATATCAGTCACGCGCTGATCGCCGGGCAGGACCGGCGGCGCTTCCTGCCCGTCCGTGAAGAACAGAATGCTCGCATCATGTCCTATGCTTGTCGCCGTGCGCACGGCCGCATAAACGCCGCCTTCGGCCACGCGGCTCCAGTTGGTCCAGCGCATGTCGCCGCCGATACTGTCCAGCGAAGCGAGCAGCGCATCGAAATTGGCGCAGACCTCGATCGGCGGAACGAGCAGCAACGTGCTCTGTCCCGTGAAGATGCTCCAGCCAATCTTCGATCCGCACGGCAAACGCTCCAGACCTTCCCGCATGGCCGCGCGCGCGAAGTCGAGCCTGCTGACCGGCGTGCTTCCGGTGCCGACATCCTCGACATCCATGCTTTGCGTGATGTCGAACGTGACGATGTAGCTGTACACGTTGCGCTGAAACATCACATCGGGCATCCAGACCGCGGCGGCAAGCAGGGGCACGGCCGCGACGATGGCCCAGTTTCGCCGTTTCAGAAACGCGACCGTCGCAGCGATGGCGCTCATGGCAGATCATCGCTTTGCGCGCCGCGCAGTTTCACCGTCGAGCGCTTCTTGACTTCCGCGTCCTCCTGATCGCCGGGCGTTTCGGGTGCGAGCCACAGCGCGCGTTCGAGGTTGTAGCGCGCGTCCCAGTCGTCGGGCATCAACCGCAGCGCCGCGCGATAGCGCTCCTTGGCTTGCTCGAGCAGCGGCAGCGAACGGATCGGACCCGCGCCGTCCACACCGGCCGCTTCGCGCAGATGCATGTTGCCGAGATCGAACAGCGCTGCGGCTTGTATCGCGTGATCGTCGGGCTGCGTGACGAGCGCATCGAAGAGCCGTTGCGCCTCGTTCGGCCGTCCCGCTTTCGCGAGCGACACCGCGCGCGCGAGCCGCACTTCGAGCGCGTCGTCACGCTGCTGTGTGGCAGGGCCATTGGCCGTGACTGCGTTCAGCGCCGCCGCGACGGCTTGCGCGTGCCGCAGCATCGCCCAGTCGTAAGCGGCCATCGCGGCGAAGCAGAGCGCTGCTGCGCCGAATGCGAGGTGAACGGCGCCGCGCCTCATGACCAGCTCCGTACCTGAACGAGCCGCAGCGCCAGCAGCGCCGCGCACGCGAAGAGCGCGAGTGCGAAGCACAGCGTGCTGCAATCCTGCCGTGGCAGGCGCTCCTCGAATGTCACGACCGCGCTGTGCTGCCGGTCGATGTCCGACATCGCCGTGGCCATCGCTGCCGCGTCTTCCGCCTGATACAGCCGGTAGGGCGATGAAAGCCCCTGAAAATAGCGATGCAGTTCCGCTTCCTCGGACTGATCGTCGGCGAGAGCGGGCTTCGTGAGATCGGGACTGTAGACGCCGCTTCGCAGATAGACGAAGTACAGCGCGACACCATTGCGCGCCAGGCCGCCGCTGATGGCGGCGCGCGCGTCTGCATCGAGATGCGCGCCGCCGTCGGAGACCAGTACGATGGCGCGGCGGCCGGCGTAGCTGTGTCCATCGAACTGACGGATTGCGGCGATCAGGCCGCGGTCGAGGCGCGTGTCCGGCGTGCCGCGGCCGATCGCCGTGCCCGACAGCGCCGCGTCGATTATCCGGTGATTCGCCGTGAACGGCACGGCGAGAACGGGGCTGATGCCGAACATCATGAAGGCGAGCCGGTCGTCCGGCCGCCCGGCAACGAAGCGTTCGAGCGCATGGCGTGCCACAGCGTTCTTCGTTTGACCGCGCGGCTCGGCGACGGGCGTCTTCGACATCACGCCATCCATGCTCGCGCTGCGGTCCATCAGAATCAGGATCTCGGAGGCGGTGCCGGTGCGCATGACCTGCACATGCGAGCGCCCCGGACCCGCCAGACCGAAGACGATGGCGAGCAGCGCCAGCATCGCGCACAGGCGTCGCCCATGTTCGATCGCCGCGCCGATGGCATCGCGCGGCAGCCAGTCGATCGACGAATAAGAGAATGCCTCCGCTGGCCTCGGCAGCAAGGGTAGAAGCGCGAGCGGCAGCATGAGCAGGAGCCAGGGCCGGAGGAAATCGACAGGCATGACCGTCAGCGCCTCTTCTCGGCCTGATACAGCGCTCGCGCGAACTCGCGCAGGGCGAACGGCGTCGGTGCGCCATCGCGATTGAAGAAGCGCTGCTGCGAGCTTGCATAGAACGCTTCGACGCGCGACCGGAGCGCTTCGAGATACGGCGCGCGCGCGAGCAGCGCGTGCAGCGACGTGGCGTGAACGACCTGACCGGCGGCTTCGTCGAGCGCGCGATGCAGATGGAGCCATGCTCGGTCGCTGGCGTCGATGTCGTGGGTATCGAGCGTGCGAATCGCCTGCCATGCGCGGGCGAAGGGCAGCCGTCTCGCGTCCTCGCGCCTGCGCCACGATGCCCACGCGGCCCAGCCTGCCAGCGTGACGAAGAGGAGCGCGAGCATCATCAGCATGCGGCGACGCGGTTCCACTTGATCCGGCGGCGCGACGATGCGGTCCGGCCTCAGCGGCTGAAGATCGCCCGCGCGGAATGACGCGCGCGGCGTCAGGGGCGCGACGCTGATCGGCCACGCGGCCACATGCAGCGTTGCGCCGTTGGCCGCCGCGAGTTCGAATGCGGGCAGTTCGGCTTGCGTGAGCGTCTGCGCGGCGTTGACGATCTGATAGTCGATGACCATCCACGAGCGGCCCTGCGCATCCTTCTCGATGCGCGGCGCGCGGCGTTCGAGCCACACGCCGACGCGTCCCGCCGATGGCATCGGCAGGTCGCCATCGATGGGAAGGAGCACGCGTTGTGTCAGCACATCGCCGAGAACGTGGCCGAATGCGCGCGGTTGCTCGACGATGGCATCCTGCGCGTGGCAAGGGCCATTCAGCGCGACAATCATCGCGACGATGGCCATACGCACGGCCCGGCCGCGTCTCATGCGGCGCTTTCCAGAAAGTGGCGGGACAGCGCTTCGGCATCGAACGCGCCTTCGACGAAGAACGGATGCGCGCCGCGCCTGCCAAGCGCCGCTTTCAGTTCGACGCGGCGCCTCGCGACATTCTCGCGCCACTGTTCGACCATGCGCGGCCGCAGCCAGAGCGTCCGCTTGCCGCCGGTTTCCATGTCGCGCACCGGCAGGAACCGGCCCGCGTCCGGCGGCTCGATTTCGGCCTTGTCCCAGATCACGATAGGCACGACGCGGGCGCTGACGAGGCGGTCCAGCGCCGCGTCGAGGCGCGTAAGCGGCCAATGAAAATCCGATACCAGAAAGACCAGCCCGCGACGGCCCGCAAGACGGTCGAGCGTGCGCGCAAGACCCGCGTCGCCATTTGCCGTGTGGGGTGACGGTACGCAATGGCGCAACAGCGCCGCCATTTCGTCGCCGGCGGCGCGGCCGTGCCGGGGCGGCACGAAAAGGTCCTCGCGCGCTTCGTGATCGAACCCGAGCATGCCGACCTGATCGCCGGCCCGGAATGCGCTATAGCCAAGCGCCTCGACGAAATCGGCGGCGAGATCGAGCTTCGTGCGGTCCGTGCCGAAGCGCATCGACGCGGACACGTCGACGATCACCTGTACCGGCACCGCGACGCGCTGCAGATGCAGGCGCACGAGCCACTGCTGCGGCACCGAGCGCTGGCTCGCGCGCAGATCCAGCCTGCGGGGATCGGGATGATCGAACAGGCGCGCGTGCATGGCGAATTCCTGTCCCGCGCCGAAGCTCGTCCCCGGATGCGAACCGGGCCTGAAGCCGCGCGCGCGTCCCGGCAGTCGATAGTGGAATTCGACCGGATCTTTCATGATTCAAGGCACCGCGATCTTCTGCACCATCGTCGCGATGAGTGCTTCGGCGATCTCGTGCCGGCGCATTTCATACACCGGCGTGAAGAACACGCGATGACCGAGCGCGGGTAAAAGCACGGCGTGCACGTCTTCGGGCAGCGCGTGCAGACGGCCATCGAGCCAGGCGTTCGCGCGCACCGCGCGCACCAGTGCGCTCATGCCGCGAGGGCTCGCGCCCGCGAGAATCAGCCGTTCCATGTCGACGCCATCGATCTCGATGCCGAAGCGCTGCGGCGTCTCCGTCGCCTGCCAGATGTCGAGCACGTATTTCTCGATGCTCGGGCTGAGGCTCACGCCGCGCTGGATCGCCGCGCCGATGTCGTTCAGGCGCGCGGCATCGATCACGGCGGCGGGGACGGCCTGCATGAGCGCGTCGGCATCGTGGAAAACCGGGTCGAACACGAGCGCGCGGCGCACGTCGGCGCTCGAAGGCGTCGGCATGTTGAGTTCGAACAGGAAGCGGTCGCGCGCGGCGGAGGCCAGTTCGAAGGTCTCGTCCTTCTCGACCTTGTTGCGGTCAGCGAACACGGTGAGATGCGGAAAGCGATAGTCGCGGCCGAACGCGGACACGGTGCGCTCGGCCATCGCGCGCAGCAGCAGCGACTGCACCTGCGGCCGCGAACGGTTGATTTCGTTGAAGAAGAAGGTGGTGAGTTGTTCACCGTGGCGCAGCAGCGGACCGGGATCGATGCGCGGCTTGCCGTCCGCATCGACGAAGGTGTGATAGATCAGATCGCCGGGCATCAGGTCGATGGTGCCTTCGATGCGCTCGAAATCGCCGCCCGTCGCCCGCGCGAATGCGCGCAGCAAGGTCGTCTTGCCTACGCCCACGCCGCCTTCGAGCAGGACGTGTCCGCGCGCATACAGAGCGACGTTGATCAGGTGGATCGTATCCTTCTGACCGACGACGGCATGCGCGACAGCGGCTTCCATCTTCAGGGCGTCGCCGCGCCAGTCCTGCAGTTCGCTTTCCGATGCCATGGTTATCGTGACGAGGCGAGCGTGAATGACCGGATGCGTGATCCGGGCGCTGCCGTGCGTCGAATGCATAAGACGTGCCGACTCGACATGTCGGGTCGGCACGCGGATACGCGGGGCACAGTGTCATCGCGTGAGACATACTGTGGCAGGACTGGCTCACAGCCAGTCGGTCTCGAAGCCGCACGCCGTGAGCGAGACGCAACCTTGCTCGGTAAGCACGACCTGCTGTTCGAGCTTGACGCCCTGCGTGCCGCCCTCAGCGCCGATATAGCTTTCGACGCACACCGTCATGCCCGCTTCGAACCGTCCGTCATAGCCCGAGCTGTCCCAATCGACCTGATGCGCGATCGAGGGATATTCATCGACCATGCCGATGCCATGCGCGAGGCAGCAGTAGCGGTTCCTGATGAACGGCTCCGGAATCTTCCACGCCTTCTCGGAGAACTCGCGGAACGTCATGCCGGGCCGCAGGAGCTCCATGTTGTTGTGAACCTGCGCATAGGCATATTCATAAAGTTTGCGCTGCTCGTCCGATGGCCGGCCGTCGCCCACCCGCCAGGTGCGCGAGATATCGGAGCAATAGCCGTGCGGTCCGACCATGTCGGTGTCGAACGCGAGGAGATCGCCGTCGTTCAGCACGCGCGATGAGCATTCATGCATCCACGGATTCGTCCGGTCTCCGGAAGCGAGCAGCCGCGTTTCGATCCACTCTCCGCCATGCCGGATATTTTCGAAGTGAAGATGGGCCCAGAGTTCGTTCTCGGTTATTCCCGGGCGCAACTCGCGTCGCATTCGCGCGATGCCTGTCTCGGCGGTTCGCAACGACTCGCCGATCAGGACCAGCTCGCCGGGAGACTTGATCAGCCGCGCCGTTTCCATCAAGGCCTGACCGTCCAGCAACGTGATGCCTTGCTTCTCGAGACACGCGCTGCCGAACGGGTCGAGCCGATCGACCGCCAGACGCTGGTCGCCCGGAGCGTGCTTTCGAAATACGTCGATGATCTCGGCGGCCCATGCCTCCGCGCGCCGTTCGGCTTTATGTCCCGCGTTGAAGAAGGTCCAGCTCAGGGCGTGCCGCAACTCGACATCGAGATTCAATCCGTCCCAGACATGCTCGCTGCTATGAAACTCCCAGGCGACGATGCGGCCATCGGCGAACACCATGATGTATCGCGCCGGATTGCGTCCCGCCCAGACCTGCATGTTCGATGTGTCGGTTGCATATCGAATGTTGACGGGGTCGTACAGCAGGATCGCCGGGACGTCGTGCGCGCGCAATTGCGCCTGCACTCGCCCGAGCCTGTATGCGCGGACGTCGCGCAATAGCGCTTCCTTTCCGCCTTGTTCAACCGTGCTCTTCGCTTCGGACAGGCGGTCGCCGGCCATGCTGTCGCTCCTGGAGAGTTCGAAGATGCGTCAGAGTTCGAGGACCAGATCGGAAGTCGGCCGGCTGCAGCAGAGCAGCCGGAATCCTTTCTGGACTTCTCTGTCGCGAATGCCGCCGTTGTGCTTCATATCGACCGTGCCTTCGATCAGCCGTGTCTTGCACGTGCCGCAGACGCCCTGGCTGCATGATGATGGTATCGAGACACCGGCCTTTCTCGCCGCTGAGAGCACCGTTTCAGCGGGGCCCATGCTGAAGCTTCTCGACGAGCGCGAGAGCTTAACGGTGAACGTCTCCTGCGTAGCGGTCGCGGTTTCGTGAGCGGGCTCCGGCGCGACACCGGCGGTGATGTCGAAGCTCTCCTGGTGATAGCGCGCCGGGTCGTGTCCGCCTTCGCGCAGCAGCGCGCGCACGGCGTTCATGTATCCGGCCGGACCACATGTGAAGACTTCGCGCTCGGCATAGTCGGGCACCCACTCGGACAGCAATTGAAGACTGAGCCGGCCGGTTGGTCCTGTCCAGTCTTCTTCATCGCCGGTTCCCTCGCAGACGAAGTAGGTGCGAAGGCGCGGAGACGACTCGGCGAGTCGCCGCAGTTCCTTCCTGAAAACGATATCGGCCGGCGTTCGCGCGCTATGAACGAAGACGACGTCACGATCCAGCCCGAGGTCGATGCTCGCGCGCGTCATCGACATCAATGGGGTCACGCCCGAACCCGCCGACAAATAAAGCGACTTCGCGGAACCGGCGGCCGTCGCTGTGAACGTGCCGGAAGGGCCGTAGGCGCGCAGCAGGCTTGCGGGCTTCATGTGGTCGTGCAGCCAGTTCGACATGACGCCGCCGGGCACGCGCTTGACGGTGATCGACAGCAGGTAAGGCCGCGTCGGCGGCGATGAGATCGTGTAGCAGCGCTCCACCGATTGTCCGTGTACGCTCGCCGACATAGTCATGAACTGACCGGGCTCGAAGCGCACCGGCGCGCCATCTCCGACACGGAATTCGAAAGTTCTCACGTCGTGGGTTTCGTCGACCACGCGACAACACGTCAGGGTTCGTTGCTCGCCACTCGGCCAGAGCCTGCCGCCACTTTCCCACGTGCCGGGGTCCGAAAATCGTTCGTCCGTCTCTGGCGCGGGAGTGAAAATTCTTTCTACCGAGTTCATGGCCTCAAGTCTGTTGAAACGTCTGCTCGACGTGCGTGTGCGGATGGTGGTGGCTTCGCGAAAGCTTCCTTCGGTTTGGGAGCTGCTCGATTGCTTGCGCTTGGGGCCGAGTATTGGTTTGCGCAAAAACACCGTCAATGCGCTTTATTTTCCCGGCGCCATTACTTTAGGTTATGCGAGCGGCGCAGCGTTGCCTGCGGGGGAGGTGAAGCTTGCTGATGTGGGCGTGATTTGGAGCCGGGCGTACGCGCGCGTCACGATTGTTCCCGTGATTGGCGTGCGCGTGGATGATCTCTGGTCGAGTGGAGAATGCAAAAAGAAAAACCGATGCCTGGTCAAGGGCATCGGTTCTTCACTTGCGCTGATCGGTTGATCAGTAATGCGATGGTTGTGCTGCCGCTCGATCAGCGGCCACGGCCGCCGCCGCCGCCGTTGCCACCACCGCCACCGCCACCGCCGTTGCCGCCGCCACCGTGGCCGCCGCCACCATGGCCGCCACCGCCGTGACCGCCGCCCGAGCCGCCGCCATTGCCGTTGCCGCCACCGTTGCCACCGCCGTTGCCGCCACCGTTGCCACCGCCGTTGCCGCCGCCGTTGCCACCGCCGTTGCCGTTGCCGCCGCCACCGCCGTGTCCGCCGCCGCCATGACCGCCGCCGCCATTTCCGTTGCCGCCACCGCCACCGCCACCGCCACCGCCACCGCCACCGCCGCCGTTGCCGCCGCCATTGCCGCCGCCATTACCACCACCGCTGCCATGACCGCCGCCGCCGTTGCCGCCGCCGTTACCCCCGCCGTTGCCGCCACCGCCACCATGACCGCCGCCGCCGTTGCCACCACCAGCGCCGCCGTTGCCGCCGCCGCCACCATGGCCGCCGCCGCCGTTGCCGCCGCCAGCACCACCGTTTCCGCCGCCGTTACCGCCGCCAGCACCACCGTTTCCGCCGCCGTTACCGCCGCCGCCACCGTGGCCGCCGCCGCCGTTGCCGCCACCACCATGACCGCCCCCGCCGTTACCGCCGCCGTTACCGCCGCCATTGCCGCCGCCGTTGCCGCCACCACCATGACCGCCCCCGCCGTTACCGCCGCCATTTCCGCCGCCGTTACCGCCGCCATTGCCGCCGCCGTTACCGCCGCCATTGCCGCCGCCGTTGCCGCCGCCGTTACCGCCGCCGTTACCGCCGCCGTTGCCGCCGCCGTTGCCGCCGCCGTTGCCGCCGCCATTACCGCCGCCGTTGCCGTGACCGCCACCGGAGCCGCTGCCGCCATTGCCATGACCACTACCGTGACCACCGCCATCACCGCCGTTGCCATTTCCACTGGCGTGACCGCCGTCGCCGTGACCACCATCGCCATGACCACCATCGCCATGACCACCATCGCCATGACCACCATCGCCATGACCGGCAGCACCGTGGCCGTGACCGCCGTCACCATCGCCGTGACCCTGGCCATGGCCATCGCCATGTCCGTTGCCATCGCCGTGGCCGTCACCGTGGCCATCGCCGTGACCTTGTCCGTGGCCGTCACCGTGCCCGTTGCCATCGCCGTGGCCGTCGCCATGGCCATCGCCGTGACCTTGTCCGTGGCCGTCGCCGTGCCCGTCGCCATCGCCGTGGCCGTGACCATGGCCATCGCCATGTCCGTCGCCATCGCCGTGACCTTGTCCGTGGCCGTCGCCGTGCCCGTCGCCATCGCCGTGGCCGTGACCATCGCCATGTCCGTCACCATCGCCATGTCCGTCACCATCGCCGTGGCCGTGACCATGTCCGTCGCCATGTCCGTCGCCATCGCCGTGACCATGGCCATCGCCGTGACCGTGACCATGGCCATCGCCGTGACCGTCGCCATCGCCATCGCCGTGGCCGTGACCATGGCCGTCGCCGTGTCCATCCCCGTCGCCGTGTCCATCCCCGTCGCCATGACCATGGCCGTGGTGCCCATGACCACCCGTATCTCCGCCGGAATCTCCTCCGCCTGAATCGCCTCCGCCCGAATCACCGCCACCACCCGTGTTTCCGCCTCCGGTCGATCCCGAGCCGTTGCCGGGAGCGCCCGACGATCCGTTGCCCGTGCCTCCCGTGCCGCCCGCGCCGGCCGTAGCGCCCGGTCCGGAGCCGGTCGAGCCCTGACCGGCGCCCGAACCGCTCGTGCCGCTCGATCCGCTCGTGCCCCCGCCCGCGCTTGCTCCAGTCGATCCGGTCGATCCGGCGTTGCCGTGACCACCCTGGATCAGGGGCACGACGGGTGACGTCGTATCGGCCGTCGATTCCGTCGCCGGGGCTGTGCCCGCCGGCGAGTCCGCCGCCGCAACGGTCATCACGGCGCTCAGAACGATTGGCGCGCATCCCGGAGATGTCTGGTTCGTGCAAGGATCCGCCGCCGTTTGCGCGGACGCAAAATTCGACACGGCCGCGGCGATCACGATCACGCTGAGTTTGATCGCGGTATTTAACGTCAATTTTTTAGGATTACTCATGGTTGCCCCTTATGGTCTTTCTTCGCCACGCGTCACCTGAAGCGTCAGATGCGACGTGGGGCAAGAATGACAGGCTCCATGGAGCGTTCTGTGCGTTACATAACCCGAAGCGGGGCCACTGTCGTTTTACGTCGTGCGAGACCGCGCAGAGAACGTTTGCGCGCAGTGGGAAAGCCCGGATCGTGACCGCTTGCGGCGGCTTCGTTCGTCGGACTTGTGACTGGCGATGGCGGCTGGTGCGGCCATCGGCGGTGAAGATCGAGGGGTATCACGCGGACGACGTCTGCCGTCAGCATCGAGAAAGAAGGGCGTTCGCCGTAACCTGATGCGAAAGCTCTTCATCGGTTATATGTAGGCTAACTGTATGGTTGTGAGCCGTCAAACACGCTATGTGCTCTGGGCCGCAGATGCCGTCAGACATATCGTTACGTGGAAATCGCACATATCCGCTGACCAAAGAATCAGTACCGAGACGAGCGAATTTATGGACTAGAGTTCTTTATTGTTCGCTTTACTGATTGTCGCGCTGATTCGTCGAAGTTAAGCGTACGCCGCAGGAGAAGAATTCATCGTAAAAGCAGTGTTCTTCATAAGACTTAGGAATACCAAACAAAAGATCAGATAAACATTGACACATCTTATCTATAACCGGAGGACGTCATGCAAAGATGCAAACCAGTCGCCTGCATCGGGGCGACGGCAGTCGTCGCACTGTCGATGGCGAGCGCGGGCATCGCCCGTGCGGACGATGAAGTCGTCGTGAATACGAACCCCTCCGAGGCGCGCACTGCGGCAGCGGATGTGTCGAATCTCAAGCCGGTCGTCAACGTGCTGCTTCCGCCGGACACCTCTTCGATCGTGCCGAATACCGACGCCGGGCCTTATACGCCGGGCATGAAGACGCAAAGCGGCATCGTGAGCAATGCACAGACGAGAGCCTTCGGCGATTTCGGCATTCCATATACAACCGGTCGCGTGCAGGACGGCAACCAAAGCGCGTCCGGCACCACGACCGCGAACTACCTCAGCACCACATATCCATACCGGGCGATCGGCAAGCTCACGTTTTCGGCCGGATACTGCACGGCGAGCCTGATTCGCCGCAGCGTGATCGTCACGGCGGCGCACTGCATCCAGAGCTTCGGCGGCGGCGGCACGCTCTTCTCGGGCTGGCAGTTCATCCCCGGACACTACGGCGCTTCCGGCGCCACGGCCGCGCAAATCGCGCCTTACGGCAGATGGTCCTGGATCGCGCTGGTCCGGCCATCGACGTGGGCGAACGGCACCGATACCGGATCGGGCTCGGCGCGCAACAACGATATCGCGGTGATCGCGCTGGCGAAGAACGCATCGAACCAGTTCATCGGCGACATCACCGGCTATCTGAACTATGGGTGGAACAACTATTCCTTCATATCGTCGCCCAAGACCGGCAATCTTCAGACGGCGGCCGTCACGACGTTTGGCTATCCGGCGTTGCTCGATGGCGGCGCGATCATGCAGCGAACCGATGGCCCGACCTACACGACGACAGTCAGCGGCGCATCGCAACTCTGGCAGGGCAGCAATCTCACGGGTGGCGCGAGCGGCGGTCCGTGGATCGTGAACTTCAGAGCACGCGATGCCGCGCTCGCCGGCGGCGCGGTCGTCGGCAATTCGTCGAACCTTGCGATCGTCGGCGTAACGTCCTGGGGATCGTCGGACCCGAACGCGCCCAAGGACAACTACGCGTCGCAGTTCCGGCAGAACACGCAGTATCCGAACGCGACCTATGGGAATTACGGCTCGGGCAACATCGCGTCGCTGCTGAATTCGCTGTGCAGCAGCGCGGCGCCCAGTGGCGGTGGTACGTATGCATCGCAGGGTTATTGCAACTAGCCCGTGCGTCGATGGAGCGCCTGAAACGCCACGAGCGACCGCATCGGGTCGCTCGTGGAATACCTGACTCAGCGAGGCCGCCGAGTCGCATGCAACTTACATGGGGTGGCTGGCGACGAAGTTCTTGTACGCGTAGTACGCGGCCTTCGGCGTCTGACCGTCGGACTTCATCAGGCCGAAGTTGCCTTCGCTGTCGTCATACAGTTCGAACGCCTGGATCGACTGAATGTTGTACTTCGACGCGACGCTCTGGAACTGCGCCATCATCGTGTTGCCCGCCATGTAATTCGCGATCTGCTGATCGGTGCCGTAGTTCGGACGCACGCCGAATTCGTTGATCCAGATCGGCTTGCCGAACGAACGGAGCACGCCCAGCATGTCGTAGCAACCCGTGCCGCCGCAGGCGCGCGTCATGTCGCCCTGGTTCGAATACCAGTGCCATGCAGTGATGTCCCAGTTCACGGTCGGATGGCCGTGGGTGCCGTCAGGCTGCGAGCCGTCCATGAGCATCTGGAAGAACGCGTAGTGCAGCCACGTGCCGTTCACGACGATCTTCGCCGAACTGTCCACCGACTTCACGCCTGCGATCAGACCGCGCATCACGCCGCGCGCGACCACGAACGGCTGATTCTTGTAGTGCGTCCAGTTGGTGCCGTCCACATTGCCGGTGAGGGCTTGCGCTTCAAGTTCGTTGGCGACTTCGTAGTATTTGTACTTGTAGGTGCCCGCGACCTGCTGGCCGAGCGTGTAGCCCGCGTTGTAGGCGGTCTGCTCGTTGCTGTAGCCGGTGCCGAGCAGGATCACGGGGTACACCGTGATGCCGCTGGCCGCCATTGTCTGCGCCATCTTCGCGACGACCTTCGCCGAGCTCAGGCTATAGACGTCGTTACGGTAGATCTTCGCGCCGATGTCCTGCAGTTGCGCAAGCTGGGTCGCGACAGCCGTGGAGTCGTATGCGCCGCCGTTGGTGTTGCGGCCATTCGCGCCGTAGAAGATGGAGGTGCTGGTCGATGCCTTCGCGGTCGATTCCGGCAGAGTGGCGCTCTTGCCGGTCGCGTCGAGCGTGCTGTCGACGTCGCCGCCGCCGCACGCTGCGAGCAGCACGCTCGTGAGAAGTGCGGTCGCGACCGCTGCGGCCTTACGTGCCGAGAACATATTGAAAGTGCGAAGAGAGGTTCGTTCTTGAGTCGTCATTTGCGTTTAGCATTGCTAAGAGTCATTAGCACGATGCCCGTGAGTTCGAGCACGCTGTCTGGCCTTTTCGGCGATGCGCGATCCAACGATAAATGCGTTGGGATGACGGTGATGATTCGTGTCGCCGTCGGATGAGTTTAGTTAGTCATCCAAACGACATATCCGAAGCAAGTCCGATCGTTCCGACGCCAGAGTCGAAGCGTGGAATGACAACCGGAGCGGCACGGATTCGCTGACAAGGTCCAGCGCGCGGCACGGCAAGCGCTCTGGATGGCGGAGTCGGGCAAACGATCACGTCTGCCCGCGCGGGCCTTACGAAATGACAACGAGCTCAGTTCGAAGGCGGTGTCGACGGAAACTCGGTAACGTTTGCGCAGTAGAGGTCAAAAATACCGATAGTGCCGGCTTTTTGCTTCGCTACCGGCAACCGTTGCCGAAATCTTGATCAACGGGAGCAAGGTTATCGTCTTATGAGATGAATGTAAACCACTGTCACAGTAAAAAACAGACGTTTGTTGCGTCGTGTCACAGCAAAAATTACTGGCTGTTTATCAGCGGCCCAGCCCGCTTGCCGCGATCTGTTGCTCCACATACTGCGCGAAGAGCGCGTGCATGCGCGTCGTCGGATGCAGGTCATCGGCGAACATGTAGGTCTGGTCCGCATCCGGTGTCGAGTACGTGGCGGGCGAGCACAGCAGCGATGTATCGCGCGGTGTTCTCGACGGATCGCAGGCTTGCGCGGTATTGGACACGGTGAAACCGTTGGCCCGATAGTTGGCGATGGTTTGCGTCGTCCAGGTATAGGAATCGATCAGAATGACCTTGCCTTGCAGGCCGTTGGTTTGCAACGCGCCGTTCAGCGTGGCGTTGAAGAGTTGCGATAGCTGCGTGAAGTTCGCGCCGCCATCGGTCGATTTGATGCCATCGGGCGAAAGCCCGATATTCGCGACGTTGATCACCGCGACATGCGTGGCCCCGTTCTGCACGATCTGCGCGACGAGTTGCGCGAGCGTGGTGGCCGCGTTCTGCACCGTCGTATTGGCTGCGGGCGGGCTGCCCGCGCGCAGCACGTCGTTCGCGCCGGCCCACACGAGCACCAGTTGACCCGAATTGAAGCTGCCGTGTGCGGACAGATAGCTCGCGATCTGCTGATTGACCGGCATCTCGACATCGCCGATCACGTCGGTCAGGAACTGCGACTGATCGGCCGGCGTGGCGACGGTGGAACCGCCTTGCGCGTACCCCAGTCCGCTTTGCGGCTTCAGTTCGTGCCCCAGGTTGATCGTGAATGCGGCAGTGAGGGTGTCGCCGTAATACTGCGCGACGTTCTGCGTCCAGACCTGGCCGGGATTCGTCGTGAACCGGCCGCCGCCAACCGCGCTGGCGATCGGCGCATACGTCCCGACATCGGAGAGACTGTCCCCGAAGGACACGACCTGCAGATGAACGCCGCCCGCCGGTCCGGTGGTGGTGCTCCCGCCCGAGTCGCTCCCGCCCGAGTCGCTCCCGCCCGAGTCGCTTCCGCCGCCGCATGCGGTAAGCAGTGCAATCAGCATGGCAGAAATTGCTCTGCGGATGCCGGAAGTCATCGCGATATGGCCCATTGCGCGTCCGTTCCATCGTTGGCCTGCGCGGCTTCGTGCGTGGCGAAGGCTCTTCGTCAGGCGGGAATGAAGTCGCGGACGCTGGACCGGCAAGCAAGAAAGATGCGCCTCACGTGCGCGCACGGTCCACAGCCGATCGAATCGGCTACCATGGGCCGACGATGCGTTCGAATCCCCGTTCCGAGGGCGCCAAGTTGGACCACTATATCGATCTGGCAAACGACTCTTCCGCGCTCGCCACGCTGGTGCAGCGACTCGGCCTCGCCGATGTCAATGCCGCGGCCACGGCGACACTGACGCCGCTGACGGGCGGCGTCTCCTCGAACATCTTTCGCCTCGATATCGGCGATGAAACCTACTGCCTGAAGCAGGCCTTACCGAAGCTGAAAGTCGCGAAGGACTGGCTCGTGCCGGTCGAGCGCGTCTATGCGGAAATCGGCTGGCTTCAGACGGCCGGCCGGATCGTGCCGGGTCACGTGCCTGAGGTGCTCGGCGTCGATCGCGAAACGAAAAGCTTCGTCATGACCTTGCTTCCGCCGACCTGTGCGAACTGGAAGCGCGTATTGATGGATGGCCGCGTGGACCCGGCGATCGCGGCGCAACTGGGCGACGTGCTAGGCCGGATCCACGCGGCAACGGCAGGCGACCCGGACATCGCCGCGCGTTTCGCCACCGATGACATATTCCACGCGATCCGTCTCGAACCTTATCTGGAAGAGGCCGCCCGACAGCATCCCGATGTGGCGCTCAGGCTGCGCGCGCTGATCGGGCGCACGGCGCGCACGCGCGAAGCGCTGGTTCATGGCGACGTGAGTCCCAAGAACATCCTGCTGGGTCCGCGCGGGCCGGTGTTGCTGGACGCGGAATGCGCGTGGTACGGCGATCCCGCCTTCGATGTCGCCTTCTGCCTCAACCATTTCCTGCTCAAGGCGGCGCGCGCGCCGGATACGCTCGCGGCGCTGATGACGTCGTTCGAGACACTCGTCGCGCATTACGTGCCGCACGTCATATGGACGGAGCCGGACGTGCTGCTCGGACGCGTCGAAGCGTTGCTCCCGGCGCTGCTGCTGGCGCGCGTGGACGGCAAGTCGCCGGTCGAATATCTCGACGAAAACCGCCGGGCGCGCGTGCGTGTCGCGGCCATCGAACTGCTCGGGCGGCCCGACAGCACGCTCCACGACATCACCACGCTCTGGCAAAAGGAGTTCTCCGAATGAGTCGAATCGAAGCGGTGCATGCGCGGCGTATCTGGGATTCTCGCGGACGGCCGACCATCGAAGTGGAGATCGTCACCGAGTCCGGCGCGCGCGGACGCGGCATCGCGCCCGCCGGCGCATCTCGCGGTTCGCGCGAAGCGATGGAACTGCGCGATGGCGGCGCGGCGTTCGACGGGAAGGACGTGAAGACGGCCATCGCGGGCATCGGACGCGAGATCGCGCCCGCGCTGAGCGGGTTCGACGTATCGGAGCAGGCCGCGATCGATGCGATGCTGATCGCGCTCGACGGCACCGCGGACAAGTCGCGGCTCGGCGGCAATGCGCTGATCGCGACGTCGCTTGCGGTATTGCACGCGGCGGCGCATGAGTCGGGCCTGCCGCTGTGGCGCTACGTGGCCGGCGACGAGGCAGTGCGGCTGCCGCTTCCGCAGATCCAGATTTTCGGTGGCGGCGCGCATGCGCAACGGCGCGTCGACGTGCAGGACTTCATGGTGATTGCGACGTCAGCCACGAGTTTCGCGCAGGCGCTGGAGATGACGGCGGAGGTCTATCTCCACGCGGGCAAGCTCATGCGCAGGCGCGGCGCCGCGCAGGGCGTGGCCGACGAAGGGGGATGGTGGCCGGCATTTTCCAGCAACGAAGTAGCGCTGGACGTGCTGGTCGCGTCGATCGAAGCGGCGGGCTTTGTGCCGGGCGCGGACGTGGGCATCGCACTGGACATCGCCGCATCGGAGTTCGGCAAGGATGGACAGTACACGCTGGGTCTGGACAAAGCGCGACTCGACACCGACGCGATGATCGAGAAGTTGCTGACGTGGATCGAGCGCTATCCGATCGTGTCGATCGAAGACCCGTTATCGGAAGACGATGAAGCCGGCATGATCGCGTTCACGCGCGCGGCGGGCAGCAAGGTGCAGATCGTCGGCGACGATTTTCTGGTCACCAACGCCGCGCTCATCGAAGCGGCCGCGTCGAAAGGCGCGTGCAATGCCGCGCTCATCAAGCTCAATCAGGCCGGCACGGTGACCGAAACGCTCGCGGCGCTGCGGGTGGCCAAAGCGCATGGCTATGCGTCGATCGTGTCGGCGCGCTCAGGCGAGACCGAGGATGTCGCGATCGTTCATCTCGCCACGGGCTGGAACGCGGGGCAACTGAAGGTCGGATCGTTCGCGCGCTCCGAGCGCATGGCGAAGTGGAACGAGGGCATTCGCATCGAGGATGGCCGGGAGCGGCCTGCGGGTTTCGCGTCGGCGTCGGTGCTGGCGGGTCGCTGAGCGGGGCGATCCGCGCCTCGAGCATGTCGGGGACTTTGGGCGGCGCTATAGACGCTTCGCAGGGTTTCGCTTTTCGCCGGATCCCATTGGCGTGTTGGTCGGTTAGCGTTGCCCCTGTGCGGGGCAACGCAAATAGACCGACACGACCACGGGATCCGGCGAAAGCCTCAGTCGATGTGCGCCGCGAACCCGCTTTGTTCGGCCGCGAGTTCATCGCGGAGAGTGAGATGAGGAATCGCATAATCCCCGTGATTCTGCTTGCGAAACGCGATGGGCGCATCACCAAAGATCCGGTCCAGACGCCGACCAAGCGCGTCACAGGTTGCATCGAGTCGCGCGTCGTCCATCATGCTCGTCTGATAGACGACAAAAGGCGGCAGCACGTCAAATCCCGGATAGAACAACACGCCGTGCTGAATCGGAAACAGGATGTCGTCGATCGGACCGTTGATGCTGCGCGCACTGTAATGCGATTCCCATCCGCCCGTCGTCACGACGATCATCGCCCGCTTGCCCGCCATCATGCCTTCGCCGTAACGGTCGCCCCAATGCGTCTCGGAGTGCTCGCCCACGCCGTAACCGAAGCCGTACGCATACACGCGCTCGACCCAACCCTTCATGATCGCGGGCATCGAAAACCACCACATTGGGAATTGCAGGATCAGCGCATCGGCCCAGCGCAACTTGTCCTGTTCGGTCTCGATGTCGCGGCTTTGCAGGCCGTTCTCGAACGCGTGTTTCGAGTCCAGGCTCGCGTGGAACGGCGCATCGCCGTTGCGTTCGCGGACGTCCTTCGCATCGAGCGGGGCTTTCCAGTTCATCGCGTACAGGTCGGAGACCTGCACATGGTGGCCGCTGGCGCGCAGGCGCTCGACGGCGTAATCATTGAGCGCGCCATTCAGCGAGCGGCGTTCGGGATGGGCATATACGATCAGCACATTCATCAAGCTTTCTCCAGTTCGATTCAGGAATGGAGACCAGCTTAAAGACTGCTCGGGTATATTGGAAATGAATATCTGAAATTGCAGAAATTACGATGAATAATATCTTGAGAAGGCTCGATCTCAATCTGCTCGTCACGCTCGATGTCCTGCTCGCCGAGCAGAACGTCACGCGCGCGGCCGAGCGTCTGCATTTCTCACAGCCTTCCGTGAGCGTGCATCTGGCCAAGCTGCGCGATATCTTCGGCGATCCCTTGTTGCTGCCCGGACCGCGCGGCATGCGGCCCACTGCGCGCGCCGAAAGTCTGCGCGAGCCGTTGCGCGAAGCGCTGGCCTCGCTCGAACGCGCGGTGTCGCCGGACACTGCATTCGATCCCGCGACCGCCGACAACACATGGCGCATCGCCGCCACCGACTACACCGAATCGACCGTGCTGCTGCCAGCGTTGAGCGGCTTGCGCGCGGCTGCGCCGCGCACGCGCATCGCGGTGCTGGAGATCATGCCACCACGGCTCACGAAGCAGGCGGAGAACGGCGAGATCGATCTCGCGTTTCACATCGTGTCGACCGAAACAGCGGGCTTTCACCAGCAGGCGCTTTTCACGGAAAGCTACGTGCTCGTGGGGCGCAAGGATCATCCGCGATTGAAACGGCGGCCGACGCTCGCGCAATTCTGTGCGCTGGAACATGTGATCGTGTCGCCCGATGGCGGCGGGTTCTTCGGGCCGACAGACGCCACGCTCGCAACGCTCGGCATGAAGCGGCATGTGGCGCTTTCGGTGCCGCACTTCCTGTTCGTGCGCTCCGTGCTCGCCACGACCGATCTCGTTTCGATGCAACCGCTGCGCCTCGCAAAGCACTGGCCGGAGTTGCGCATCGTCGCGCCACCCGTCGACGTGCCGGGCTACGAAATGTCGATGTACTGGCATGAGCGTGTGCATCGCGATCCCGCGCACCGATGGCTGCGTGAATTCATCGCGCAAGCTGTTTGAAAGTATCGCGGTCCATTCATGACGTTTTCGCATGATCGTCTTTATCGTTATCACCAATTCAGCGTGTGAATCGCGAGTGCTACTGTTTGTCGGCAAATCCTTAATTGCTGCATGTGTCTGGCTGGCGTCGCTCCACGATCCACTACAAAGAGGAGACTGATGATGTCAAAAGGCAAGTCGTGGCGGAGAGTGAACGCCGTCATCGCAACGGGGACGGTGGCGGCGGGGCTAAGTCTGTCGGCATCGGCGCATGCGGCGGGAGAGCCGATCAAGATCGGCGTCATCAGCGAAGAGTCCGCGGTGGCGGGCGCTTCGATCAGCAAGGCCGCGCAGCTCGCGGCGGAAGAGATCAACGCCAAGGGCGGCGTCGACGGCAGGCAAATCCAGATCATCGCGTATGACGACCACTCGTCGGCGTCGGACGGCGTGCGCGCATTCCAGCGCGCGGCGAGCCAGGACAAAGTGGTCGCGATCATCGGCAGCTATATCAGCGAAGTCGCGCTGGCGATGGAGCCGTGGTCCGCGCGCCTGAAGATGCCGTTCATCACGCCGGGCGCGGCAAGCAATGAAATCTCGAAGCGCGTTCACGACGACTACAACAACTACAAGTACACGTTCCACGGCTGGATGACGTCGGCGTTCATCGCGCAGTCGATCTGCGATTTCTCGCATGACGTGCTCGTCGGCGAGTTCAAGATGAAGACGACCGTCGTGATGAGCGAAGATGCGGCATGGACCAAGCCGCTCGACGAACGCTACCTCGAATGCCTGCCGAAAGCGGGCCTCAAGGTGCTCGATCACATCCGCTTCAATCCTGACACGTCGGACTTCACGCCGATCTTCAACCAGATCGAAGCGAAGCATCCGGACACGATCACCACGGGCATCAGTCACGTCGGCGTGCAGCCGACCGTGCAATGGCACGACCAGCAAGTGCCGATTCCGATGTCCGGCCAAAGCTCGCAAGCCACGACGACGAGCTTCTGGAAAGACACCAACGGCGCGACCGAAGGCGTGATCACGGCATCGGCGGCGGCGCCCGGCGTCGCGATGACACCGAAGACCGTGCCTTTCGTCGAGTCGTATCAGAAGCACTTCGCGGGCGTATCGCCCGCGTATGACGGCTTCACGAGCTATGACCTCGTGTACATCATCGCGGACGCGATCCATCGCAATCAAGGATCGACCGATCCGGACATGATGGTCGATGCGCTGGAGAAGACCGACTATGTCGGCACGATCGGACGCTGGCAGTTCTACGGCAAGAACGATCAGTTCACGCATGCGTTGAAGTACGGCGAAGGCTATATCACCGGCATCAACCTGCAATGGCAGAACGGCAGGCAAGTGGCGATCTGGCCGAAATCGGTGGCGAACGGGAAGGTCAAGTTCCCGGCTTTCGTGAAGGTGCAGGCGGCAGCGAATTAGAAGCGCATGCGTCGCGTAAGGCGCATGCGTCACGTTGGCATCGACATAAAGGCCGCCATGTTGCCACTGCAGATACTCATCGACGGCTTCGCGATCAGTTCGCTCTATGCGCTCGGCGCGATCGGCTTCACGTTGATCTTCGGCGTCTCCGGCGTGCTCAATCTCGCCCACGGCGGCGTGATGCTGATCGCCGCGCTGCTCGGCTGGGCGCTCGCGGGCGAAGCGGGTCTCGGCACTTATCTCGGCACGCCGCTCGGCGTGATCTGCGGGATGATCGCCGCGTACATCACGTACTTCATGGTGGTGCGGCCCATTCAACGATCCACCGCGATTCCCCGCGAGGAGAAAGAAATCTTCGTGCTGACGGGCACGCTCCTCTGGGGCATCATGATCCAGCAAGGCATGGCCTGGCTCTTCTCCGACAACCCCATCACGATGCGCCCGCTGATTCCCGGCGTCGCGAACATCGCGGGCGTGCGCGTGCCGTACAACGAGATCATGATCGCCGTGGTCTGCTGGGTCGTGATCGGCTTGCTGTGGCTCTTCGTGAATCGGACGAAGGCGGGCAAGGCGCTGCTAGCGGCGTCGATGAATCCGCGCGGTCTCACGCTGCTCGGCTTCGAGCTCTCGCGCATCTATCTGCTGGCGTGGACGCTTTACGGCGTGCTCGCGGGCATCGCGGGCGTGCTGCTCGCGTCGTTCCTCGGCGTGAGTACGAACAACACGGGACAACTCACGGCGAGCGCCTTTTCCATCGTCGTGCTGGGCGGGCTGGGGAGCGTGTCGGGTTCGTTGATGGCCGCGTATGTGGTGGGTTATCTGGAGACGGTCACCGCGTATCTCATCGCGCCGACGCTGCGGCCGCTGCCCGCGCTGTTGCTGCTCGTGCTCGTCGTGTATGTGCGGCCGCAAGGCTTTCTCGGACGGCGCTGATCATGAAAGACATCGCTCGTTCGCGTTTGACGGTGTGTGCGATCCTGCTTGCGATCATTGCCGCGACGCTGCCGTGGTGGCTCACCGGCTACATTCTCGGCGTGCTGACGGTCGCGTATTACTTCGGCGTCTTCGCGATGTCGTGGGACCTGCTGTTCGGTTTCGCCGGTGAAGTCAACTTCGGCCCGACATTCCTGATCGGTCTGGGCGCGTATTCCGCGGCGATCCTGAACGCGCACGCTGCCGCGCCGATACCGATATGCGTGATGGCGGGCGGCCTCGTCGCGCTCGTCGGCGGCTTGCTGCTCGCGGTGCCCGCGTTGCGATTGCGCGGGCCGTATTTCGGTCTCGTCACGCTCGTCGCGGTCCTGCTGCTGCAAAACGCGATCGTGATCTTCGCGGGCATCACGGGCGGCGAGATCGGCATGATGGTGCCCGACGTCATGTCCGTCGATGCGGGCATCAACTACTGGATCGCGCTCGCGTTCCTGATCGTCTGCGCGATCATCCTGTTCGGTTTGTCGCGCTCGGCGATCGGCCTCATTCTGCAGGCGAGCGGGCAGGACACGGTCGGCGCGCAGGCGCTCGGCTTCAACGTCGTGAAGCACAAGCTCGCGGCGTTCTGCATCAGCGCGGTGTTTTCCGGCCTCGCAGGCGCGATGCTGGTGTTTTATCAAGGCACGGCATCGGTCAGCACGGTGGTCGATATCGGCATCGGCGTGCAGATCATCATCGCGGCCGTGCTCGGCGGAAGACGCACGATACTCGGCGCGGTGCTCGGCTCGATCTTTCTCATCGTCGCGGGCGAGTTCCTGCGTCCGCTCGGGCAGATCAATACATTCGTGGTCGCGGCCGTCGCGCTCGCGGTGATCCTGTTCTTTCCCGATGGATTGCTCGGCAACATCCTGCGCGTGAGGGAGCGCGAATGAACGATACGCCTTTGCTTTCCGTGCGCGGTTTGACGAAACGCTTTGGCGGCCTCGTCGCCGTGAAGGACATCGGCTTCGATATCGCGCCCGGCGAGATACTCGGTCTGATTGGTCCAAACGGCTCGGGCAAGTCGACGGTGATGAAGCTCATCATGGGCATCGAGCGGCCCAATGCGGGATCGATCAAGGTCGATGGCGTCGAGATGAGCGGCTGGCTGCCGCATCGCATCGCGCGCGCGGGCGTGGGCATCGTGTTTCAGCATTCGCGGCCGCTGCATCGTCAGACCGTGCTTGAGCACATCAAGCTCGCGCTGTTGCCCGATTCGCTCGTGAAGCTCGCCGCC
Organism: Burkholderia sp. THE68; assembly: GCF_009938265.1. Classification (NCBI taxonomy): domain Bacteria; kingdom Pseudomonadati; phylum Pseudomonadota; class Betaproteobacteria; order Burkholderiales; family Burkholderiaceae; genus Burkholderia; species Burkholderia sp. THE68. The sequence goes on along the minus strand of NZ_AP022319.1, from coordinate 430,897 downwards.
GATCCGCACGTCAACCGGCGCGCGCGCGAGATCGCGGAGCGCGTGGGCTTGAGTCGCGTGATGCATCGTCATCCTGCGACGTTGCCGTTCGCCGATCTGCGGCGCATGGAGATGGCGAAGGCGATTGCGCGCGATCCGCGCGTCGTGCTCGTCGACGAGCCTTTCGCGGGTCTCACGGCGGCCGAGTCCGAAGTGTTCTCCGAGCTGATTCACGGCTTTCGCGCGGAAGGGCGCGCGGTGCTGCTCGTCGATCACAACGTGAAGAGTCTCGCCGCGCTGGCCGATCGCGTGCTCGCGATGTATCTCGGCGAGTATGTCGCGCAAGGCACAGCCGCTGAGGTGATGCAGAACGAGACCGTTCGACGTGTCTATCTCGGCGGCAAGATCGAAGCGCGCGAACGCGGGGCGGAAGTCGTGAACAACCGGCCGCCGGTTCTTCAGGTCGAGGATGTCGGCGTGCTCTACGGCAAGGCCCGCGCGCTCGACGGCGTGAGTATGCATGTGCGCGAGGGCGAGTTCGTGTCGGTGGTCGGATTGAACGGCGCGGGCAAGACCACGCTCTTCAATGCGATCTCCGGACTCGTGCCCTATGCGGGCACCATCCGCTACGGCGCGCGCGATCTGCAAGGCATGAGCGGTGCGGCGATCGCGCGCGCGGGAATCGTGCAATGTCCGGAAACCCGCGAGCTGTTCGGCGACATGACCGTACGCGAGAACCTCGATCTCGGCGGCTATCATCTGCCGGACAAGACGCGCGCAAGTCAACTCAAATGGCTCTTCGAGCTCTTTCCGATACTCGAATCGCGTCAGGCGCAGACCGCGCGCACGCTCTCCGGCGGCGAGCAGCAGATGCTCGCGATCGCACGGGCGCTGATGATGCAGCCCAAGCTCCTCATTCTCGACGAGCCGACACTCGGTCTCGCGCCGGTGATTCTGGAGCAATTGTCGAAGGCGATGGAACTGCTGCAGAAGACCACGCCGATCACCGTGCTGCTCGGCGAGCAGAATGTCACTTTTGCGCTGCCGCATGCGGATCGTGTCTATGTGCTCGAACACGCGCGCATCGTCTGGGAAGGAAGTCCGTCGCGCTTCGAGACGGAGATGGGGCGCGGTTTTCTCAGCGCGGTGCCCGAGCCGGTTCAGGCAAGAGCGTGAATCGCGAGCATTGTTGCGAAAAAACACCACACGTATTGCACCAAACCGAGCATCGCGACATTTGATGTGCTAAAAAACGCGTGCGTTCATGCGCCAGGCCGAAGCCATCGCTGCGCAGACAGTGAACTGAAAGGCGGCCCATCGAAACGCATCGATAACTGCTTATAACTAAACGCGTCCATCACATCATGAAGACAAACACATCGCGCGCCATCGCCGGCATCGGCGCTTCGTTCATCGCGCTCGCCTGTCAGTCCGCATTCGCGCAAAGCTCGGTCACGCTCTATGGCGTCGCCGACGTGAGCGTGCGCTATCTGACGAACGCCAACGCCAATAACGATGGCAAGGTGTTCATGACGAACGGCGCGATCACCAACAGCCGTATCGGCTTCAAGGGCACGGAAGATCTGGGCGGCGGCCTGAAGGCGATCTTCCAGTTGGAGAGCGGTGTGGAACTGGAGAACGGCCAGTACGCCGACAGCGCGCGCGCATTCAATCGCGCGGCCTTCGTCGGTCTTTCGAGCCGCTATGGCACGCTGACGCTCGGCCGCCAGAAGACGCCGCTCTTCGACATGCTCGGTGACACCTACGACCCGCTCACCGTCGGCAATTACTTCGAGAACGCGTGGCTGCCGGTCGCACTGGGCGCGGGCCTCTACGCGGATAACGCGGTGAAGTACAACGGCACGTTCGCGGGTCTGACGATCGGTGCGATGTATTCGTTCGGCACGAACTACACCTCGACGGGCGCGGGCGGCTTCTCGGGTCAGGTGCCGGGCCATCTCGGCGCGGGCAACATGTACGGCTTCACGGCGTCGTATGCGCTGGGTCCGCTGTCCATCGGCGGCGGCTATCAGCAGAACAGCGACAACTCGGCGAACAAGCAGAAGATCTGGAATGCGAATCTCGTCTACTCGATCGGCGCGGCGAAGCTCTATGCGGGCTATCTGCATTCGACCGATGACACCGGCTTCGTCGACAGCATCCTGCAGCAGCGCGGGCTCGTGGCGGGCACGGATATCCTGAAGGGCTCGGGCCGCCGCGACGATGGCCCGTTCGCGGGCGTCACGTATCAGGTCACGCCGGCGCTCTTGCTGACCGGCGCGTTCTATTACGACCACATGAAGAACGCGGCCATTGGCGGCGGCGCGACGGGCAGCGGCAATCGTTATACGGGCGTCGCGCTGGCGGAATACGCGCTGTCGAAGCGCACGGAAGTGTATGGCACCGTGGACTTCAACAAGGTGACGGGCGCGGCCGACGTCGAATTGCCGGGCCGGTCGAATCAGACCGGCGTGTCGATCGGCTTGCGCAACATCTTCTGATCACGCGTCAAGGTTCATGCCGCACGCGCAGGCCATAGCGCGTGCGCTGCCGATATGTCTCGCCAGGACGCAGGACGGCGCGCTCGCCGTCCATGTTGATCTCGTCCGGATAACCGCCCGCTTCGAGACACAGCCCCGCATGCTTGCGATAGCGCGATCCGTTGCGCGCGGACACGCCTTCCAGATAATTCCCCGAATAGAACTGCAAACCGCGCGCATCGGTCGATACGCTCAGCTCGCGTCCGCTCGACGGATCGAACAGCACGGCGGCCACGCGCGGTTCCTGCGCGTCTTCATCGAGGACATAGCAATGGTCGAAGCCGCCCGCGATGGCGAGTTGCGCGTGTGATGCAGCGAGCCGCGCGCCGATCGAAGCGGGCGCGCGCAAATCGAACACGCTATCCGCGACTTGTTCGCGTGCAACGGGAATCGACGCGGCATCGATCGCGAAGTAGCTATCCGATGCGATCGATATCCGATGATCGAGAATGCTCGCGCCGTTGCTCAGGTTGAAGTAGGCATGGTTCGTCAGATTGACGGGCGTGGGCGCATCGGTGCGCGCTTCGTAGTCGATCGACAACGTGCCTTCGTCGTTGAGCGCATAGCGCACGGTGACGTCCAGATTGCCGGGAAAGCCGGCTGCGCCATCGGGCGAACGCAACGTCATGACGAGCGCATCGCCGGCGACTTCGGCGCGCCACATCTGCCGATGAAAACCCGCCGATCCACCATGCAGATGATTCGCGCCTTCGTTGGGTTCGACCTGATGCGCGACGTCATCGAGCATGAAACGCGCATCGCGAATGCGATTCGCCCAGCGTCCGATGATCGCCCCCATGAACGCGCTGCCGTTCAGATATTCGGCGGGCGTGTCATGGCCGAGCAATATATCGGCGACATGTCCGTCGCGATCGGGCGCGTGCCATGAGACGAGCGTCGCGCCCAGATCGCTGATCTCGACGCGCATGCCCGACACATTGCATAACGTATAGAGACGCGCATCGCCCCAGGGGCGGACATCGATATTGGATTGAGTCATGCGCGCGATCATCTCACGGCCGCGCCGCGACTTCATCGAGATGCAGCAACAGATCCGCCGGATCTTCATAGACGCGCAACGCGCCGGAGCGTTCCAGTTCATCGCTGCCATAACCGCCCGACAGCAGACCGACGCCCAGCGAACGGCAACGCCGCGCGGCCAGCATGTCCCAGATGCTGTCGCCGACGACGACCGTATGTTCGATCGGCACGTTCAGGCGCGCGGCGGCGGCGAGGAAGAGATCGGGATCGGGCTTGGCGTACTTCACCATGTCGCGCGTGATGACGACCTGCTTCGCCGGATCGACGCCCAGCGCTTCGAGATTCACCTGCGCGGTTTCCATACGGCCGCTCGTCGCGATGGCCCAACGCGTGCCGGCTTGCGTGAGTGCATCGAGCAGTTCGCGCGCGCCCGGCAGCGGACAGACCTGCGCGCGCAGCCGCTTGTACGCTTCCGCGTGCAACTGACGCAGACGCTCGACGCGGTCCGCGCTGATTTCGCCGTGGGTTTCGCGCAGCAGTTGATTGGTGAAGAGGCCGCCGCTCATGCCGATCTTCCGATGGATGCGCCAGACGGACAGTTCGATGCCTTCGGCGTCGAGCGCTTCCTTCCATGCAAGCACGTGCTGATAGACGCTATCGACGAGCGTGCCGTCGAGGTCGAAAAGGAATGAAGTTTCGATTCGCATGACTGGCTCCCTGTGAAGGTGTCGTTCCGGCTTCATCATACGCACGATCGAGCGCGCGGGGCGTCGCAAATGCGATAATCGATGTTTGCGCCGCACGCCGCTGAGCGAGCGGAAAGTACGCATAAAGTCCCTGAATTTTGCATCAATTACGCATGACGGAGCTGATCTTGACCCGCATCGACAATCCCTCCCGCGATCAGGAGGCAGGCGTGGCCGACTCCACGCAAGACACGACCCGTATCGACGACACGCGCATCGGCGCCGTGCGTCCGCTGATTTCGCCCGCGTTGCTGCTCGACGAATTGCCGGTTACGTCCAGCGTGCAGACGCTCGTCGAAGAGAGCCGCGCGGCGATCGCGAACATTCTGCATGGCCGCGACGACCGGCTGGTCGTCGTCGTGGGGCCGTGCTCCATCCACGATCACGATCAGGCGATGGAATACGCGCAGCGCCTGAAGGCTGTCGCCGACCGGCTGCGCGACGATCTCTTCATCGTGATGCGCGTGTACTTCGAGAAGCCGCGCACGACGGTGGGCTGGAAGGGCTATATCAACGATCCGCGTCTGGACGGCAGCTTCCGCATCAACGAGGGCTTGCGCCGTGCGCGCGAGCTTCTGCTCGACATCAGTGGCCTGGGCCTGCCGACCGCAACGGAGTTTCTCGATCTGTTGAGTCCGCAGTACATCGCCGATCTGATCGCGTGGGGCGCGATCGGTGCGCGCACGACCGAGAGTCAGAGCCATCGGCAGCTTGCGTCGGGGTTGAGTTGCCCGATCGGGTTCAAGAATGGCACGGATGGCGGCGTGCAGGTAGCGGCGGACGCGATCGTCGCGGCGCGCGCGAGTCATGCGTTCATGGGAATGACCAAGATGGGCATGGCCGCGATCTTCGAGACGCGCGGCAATGATGATTGTCACGTCATCTTGCGGGGTGGGACGAAGGGGCCGAACTATGATGCGCAAAGCGTGGCGGCTGCGTGTGGCGCGCTGGCCAAGCTCGGGCAGCGCGAGCAGGTGATGATCGATTGCTCGCATGCCAATTCGAACAAATCGCATCTGCGGCAGGTGGACGTTGCGCAGGATATCGCGCGGCAGCTGGAAGCGGGCGAGCGGCGGATCACGGGTGTGATGATCGAGAGCCATCTGGAAGAGGGACGGCAGGATTTGAAGCCGGGTGTGCCGTTGAAGCACGGTGTGTCGATTACGGATGCGTGTCTGGGGTGGACGCAGAGCGAGCCGGTGCTGGAGCTGCTTGCTGAGGCGGTGAGGAAGCGGCGCGGGGGGTGAAGGGGCGGGGTTTGGGTTTGGGTTTGTCGCCGGATCCCGTATTCGTGTCGGTTGATTGGCGTTGCCCCTGTGCGGGGCGGCAGTCACTTTCTTTGCTGCTGTGTATAGACCGGGGACATGGTTGACACTTTCGTCGGGGACATCGTTGACACTTTGATCATTGTGTATCGGGCTGGTTCGGGTCAAACGTCATGAGTCGGTGATGCGCGAAATAGAGGTCGTAGGCATCGGCAATCGTGCTGCTCGGTCGCGCCGCGATGTGCAGTCCGTGCAGTGCGCTGGATACGCGCAAGCGGTGCTTTCCAAACGTCACCTTGCCGTTCCAGCCCACCAGCAGAACCTGATCATCCGGTCCGTATTCGAGCGGCGGCAGGCGGCTGGGCATCGCCCGCGCACTGGGCCGATAGCGCGAGATCGGCGTCGCCATGGCGATGCCCGCGTGCGGGCGCTCAAAGTTGTAGCTTTGGCGCCAGCGGTCGAATTCAGCCTGCACCTGATCGGGCCCGGTGAAGCTGCGGTGGTTCAGCACCTCGGCCTTGAGCGAGCGATGAAAGCGCTCGTCCTTGCCGTTGGTCTGCGGGTGATAGGGACGGCTATGGCTCATACGAATACCCAGCCGAATGCATCGGATGGCCAACTCGGTCAATTCGCCAGGCTTGCTTGGCGTGCCCCACGGCGCGCCGTTATCGGCGTCGATCTGTTGCGGCAGCCCGTAACAGGCGAAAGCGTTTCGCAGGTGCGTGTACACCGTCTCGGTGTCCCGGCTGCAGCACGCCTGCAGCACGAGATTGAAGCGCGAATGATCGTCGAGCACGGTGAGCGGGTGGCAGCGCCTTTGATCGAGCATGCCGAAGTGGCCCTTGAAATCGATTTGCCACAGCTCGTTAGGCTCGGCGCGCTCGAAACGGGTCCAGGCGGTGGCCGCGTCCGAAGCCTTCTCGCCGATGCATCCATGGCGCTGCAAAATGGCATTGACCGTGCTGTGCGAAGGCACGCCTTGCAGGCCTTGATCCTTCAGGCGCCGGCTGATCTTGTGCGCGCTCCAGGCCGGATGCTGGCTTCGCACCTCCAGCACCCGCGCTTCGAGTTCGTCACAGGTTCGATTCGGGCTGCTGTGCGGACGTCTGGAGAGATCGCCCAGCGCCTCGCGGCCCCCGGCCTGATAGCGGTTGACCCACTTGTATCCGGTCTGCCGGCTGATGCCAAAGCGTTGGCACAGTTCGCTGAAATCAATCTCTTGTTGCATGGCCAGGGTTACGAACTCAAGGCGCAGTTGCATGGTGTCCTGCGGGTTCCAAGGCATGGTCGGGTCCGGGCATCGAGATGCCCGAAAGTGTCAACCATGTCCCCGCGGATCTGTCAGCTATGTCCCCGGTCTATACACAGCAGCAAAGAAAGTAGGTGCCGCCCCGCACAGGGGCAACGCAAATAGACCGACACGATCACGGGATCCGACGAAAAGCCAGAAACGTGTAATGCGCTTTCGCCAGGAAACTTTCCATTCCTTAGAAAAGGTACAGAACTCGCTCTAGCGCCAGTAACCGGCCGCATAGTGTCGATATCCCCATCCGGGACGCCCCCAGTAACCGACCGCGACGGACGGCGCATACACCGGCGCAGGCGGCGCGTAATAGGGCATCGGCGGCGGCCCATAGACCGCGACGGGCGCGACCGGAACCACAGGCGCCATCGGCGCAATGACGACGGGCGCCACCGGCACGACCGGCATGCCGACGCTCATCCCGACGAACACATGCGCCTGCGCGCTATTCACCAATCCGATGCCGCACAGCGTAGCGACGGCGACATAACCGATCTTTCTCATGATTCTTCTCCTGGAAACGCGGTGCGGCGTGGACACGCATCGGTTGAGAAAGATTGTGGACGTCCTGAATGAGCGAAGAATGAGGGACGTGCAGTCGCACGCGCGACTACATCATTCGGTTTCGCAGTCGTTGCAGGTGTTGTCGATGTAGCGCGCCGCCTTGCCTCGCTCCGGCGGGCTGATCTGCATATAGCCGCCATCGAGGACGTTATGACGGACGACGTTGCGGCTATAGTCGACGCCGCCTTCGCCGTTGGACCCGCCGGTGATGTTGCCGCCATTGACCATGCGGTTGCATTCGAGAACATTGCCGCCGGAATCCTGCGTGGCATCGTTGTTCTCGGGGCCCATGCGGCAGTTGTCGGCGAGGTTATAGGCGATACGCCCGTTCACCGAGCCCACCAGCGCGATGCCGTAGAGCGGACAGTTGGCGAAAGAATTGAACACCAGCACGGCGCCGGTTCCGCCGCCTTGCCCTTCGGTCTGGAACATCGACTGGCCGAAGAAGTCGCGGAAGCTGTTGCCCGCGAGGACGAAGTTGTCCACCGCACCGTTGGTCTGAACCGGGATGTCGTAGTGGCCGGGGTTCTCCCAGTCGCGCACGCGGGTCGGATTCGCGCCCACGAAGTTGCAGCCTACGAGACTGTTCCCCGTCGACGGGCCTTCGTAGTTGAACATGTTGCTGTCCGCGCGGACCGACTTCCTGAGCGTCACGCCGGGTTCGCACTGGATATGGCGGTTGCTGGCCGAGATCACGACCGTGTGATTGAGCAGATAAGTGCCGGCGGGAATCAGCACGTCGCCCGCATCGACGGCGGCCTGGAACGCTCTGGTGTCGTCGGTGGTGCCGTTGCCCTTGGCGCCGAAATCCTTCGGGCTGCGCGGGTCGATCAGTTTGGGCGGCGTGAAGGACGTCTGCGGGCAACTGGCCGTGGGCGGGACCGGTGAGCTGTTGAGACTCGCGCTGGGGACGCTTTCGTCGCGCCCGTATCTGATCTTATGCCACCAGCGTCTGAAATTCCCCGTCGAAAGGTGGTCCTGGATACGGCCGTCCTGCCACGCCGCATAGGCCGTCTGCACCTGTCTCGTCACACCCGGAATGCCGACTACCACTGCCGCCACGCCAACCAGTAACACGCCGATCACGATGGGTTTTCTCATTTGCTCCAGCCCACCCTAAAAACGAATTTCAATTTGTACCATCCATGATAGCGGTGTTGGTTTACGCGTCCGAAATCGTACTTGGGCGGGAACCGTCAGCCGGGTGAACGGCCGAAGGTTCCCGCCCGCCCTATGCCTCACGCGCGCCGGACCATGCCGCCATGGCCGCGGCTCGGCGCTTCGGGCGCATGCGCGACGCCATAGTCGCCATCGAGCGCGGCGGCGGCGGCATACACACCCGGCTCTTCGATGACGCCCGCATGGTTGCCCGGCACTTCCGCGACCGTCAGGCCACGGCGCGCGATGTTCCGCCAGAGCGGCAGCGGGTCGCCGCGGTCCTGCTCGCGCGAGGCCGCGCGCACATAGACGATCCGTCCGCCCTCATACGGTCTGGGCCGATAGTTGTTCATCGCGGTGCGGCAGGTGTCACGCAGCCGTCGCAGCACCGGCGGCATCGGATGGGCGGTTGGAGCTGCCTGCGCGCTCGGCACGCGGCCGAGCCGCATCGCCAGCTTGTTCGTGGCGGCGACGAACTTGGCCGCGACGAAACCCGCGCGCTCCTGCGGCTTCATCTTCGTGAACGTCTTCCATAGACGGCTCACGTAGTCGCGCCGGAAGTCCAGCCACGCGAACCACGGCAGCCAGCGTTCCTGCACGTAGGTATCGAGCAGGCACACGAACTCCGTTTGCTCACCCGCGCCGAACAGTTGCTGCGCAATTTCGAGCGCCACGAGTCCGCCGAACGAAAAGCCGGCGAGCGCATACGGACCGGTTGGCTGAACTTTGCGAATCTGCTCGACGTAAGTCCTCGCCATATCTTCCACGCGGCGTTGCGGCGGCGTTTCGCCATCGAGCCCGAGCGCCTGCAGGCCGTACACCGGACGCTGCTTGCGCATCGAGCCGATGAGCCGCGTGCATTCGAGCACCGATCCCGTCACGCTGTGCACGAGAAAGAGCGGCGTGCCGTCGCCTTCGCGCATCGGCACCAGCACTTCCGATGTCTCCGGCAGCGCGCCGTTGTCGATCACGTCGGCGAGCTGGGCGATGGTCGGCGCGCGCAGCATCGTCGCAAGCGGAATCGGGCGTCCGATGAGCGGCTGCAATTCCGCGAGCAGGCGCGCGGCGAGCAGCGAATGGCCGCCCAGTTCGAAGAAGTTGTCGTCGCGGCCGATCGGCGCGAAGGCGAAAAGCTGCTCCCATTTCGATCGCAGCAGCCGCTCCAGCTCCTCGCGCGACGCGTAGCTTCGCGGCATCTCATCGGACTGATGCCGCAGGGCAGGGTGCGCGCGGATCGCATCGAGCGAGGCGGGGTTGCGCAGCGCTGCCACGTTGGTCACGTCGAGTCCGTTGACCGCGTTGCGCACGGCGGCTTCCGTGAGCTTGCCGCTATGCGTGACCGGCAGATCGTCGACGGCGGCGATCACGTCCGGCACATGTGCAGCGGACGTGCGGCGCACGAGTTCGCGGCGAATCCGCGCGATGAGCGGCCCGTTGAGCTGCGCGCCCGGCTTGAGCGTGACCAGCAGCACGAGACGCTCGCTGCCGGTCTCCCTGATGCGTTGCTGCACGACGATGCCGTCGCGAATCCCGGGAATGTCGTTCAGCACGCGGTAGATCTCGCCCGGCCCGACATTGATGCCGCGCACGACGAGCACGCCATCGCTGCGCCCGTGCAGGCGCGCCGTGCCGCGCGGCGGAAATTCGATCTGGTCGCCATGCGTCCACACGCCGGCATTGGCGCTGAAATAGGCTTTGTGAAAGCGTTCGCTGTCCGGGTCGTTCAGAAACCCGAGCGGGCGCGACGGGAACGGATTCACGCAGACCAGTTCCCCGACGCCTTGCGCACGCGCGCCGTCGCGCCACGCCTGAACGTCGAACCCGAGGCTCTTGCACTGCGCTTCGCCCGCGTACACGGGAAGGTTCGGATTGCCGAGCACGAAGCAGCCGAGGATGTCGGTGCCGCCGCAAATCGATTGCAGGCGCAGGGGCTTCACCTTGTCGCGGACCCATTCGAACTGCGCGTCGAAGAGAATCGCGCCCGTCGACATCATCGAATGAAGCGCGCTCAGATCGAATTCGCGCGAGGGCACGAGCCCGCCGTCCTCGCACATTTTCAGATAGGCGGGACTCGTGCCGAATACGTTGACGCGCTCTTCGGCGACGAGCCGCCATAACGTATCGACCGATGCGATCGGTCCGTCGTAGGTCACGATTTCGACGCCCGATGCGAGCGCCGACAATTGCCAGTTCCACATCATCCACGCACAGCTCGTGTGGAAAAACATGCGATCGCCGGGCCGCAGGTCGCAGTGCAGCCGATGCTCCTTCAGATGCTCGATCAGACTCCCGCCCGTGCCGTGCACGATGCATTTCGGCTTGCCGGTCGTGCCCGACGAGAACATGACGAAGAGCGGATGATTGAAGCCGAAGCGCTTCCATTGCACGCGTTGCGGGTCGCCAGCGGCGACGAGCGCGTCGAGCGAATTGACGGTTGGCGTCGCGTGTACGGCCGATGGATCGCCGTCGAGGCTGACGATGCCCGCGAGCGTCGGCAGCGCATCGGCGAGCTGGGAGATCTTCTGCGCGAGCGGCGTGCCGGTGTCGAAAGGCTTCGCTGCGCTATGCGCGAACAGGAAGCGCGGTTCGAGCTGCGTGAAGCGATCGAGCAAGGTTTCGATGCCCATCTCGGGCGCAGCCGTAGATAGCGTCGCGCCGATGGCGGTCACGGCAAGCGCGGTGACGATCGCGTCGGCGTCGTTGCGCATCACGGCCGCAACGCGGTCGCCTTCGCGCATCCCAAGATGCGTGAGGGCGTCGGCGAGGCGGGCAACGCGCTCGCGCAGCTCACCGCGCGTGAAGCGCACGCGGCGGCCATCGGCATGACAGGCGATGAGCGCGGGCGCATCGGCGCCGGTGATCGACAGACCGAGCAGGTTCTCCGCGTAGTTCAGCTTCACGCGTGGAAAGAAGCTCGCGTGCTCGCAGATATCGCCGATACAAACTGGCTCCGCTTCGCCCGACCACGTCAGGCCCGGCGGCCACTGCATGAAATAATTCCAGAATGTCCGGAATTCCCGGACCGAGAAGTCGTGCAGCGCGGCGTAGTCGTCGAATGAACGCCCCGTGCGTGCCTGCAGCGCCGCGGTGAACACGGTCATCTGCGATGGCGTGGCGCGCTCGGGTGGTGGATCGAAAAGCGGCAGGCGTGTCTTCGCCTCGTTGGGCGATTCCGAACGATTCATGGTTGGGCTCCCTCAGTGGTAATGGCTTCACCGTGTCTTGCCGGCTTGCCTTTTTATTTTTGAAACTGTGGTTCGTCATCTGGCGCCTTGAGCGCTCTCGCTTTGATGAGGTCCGTTCCCGGGCGGACCGCAGTCATCGATGATCAAGGTTATCCAGCCAGATCGCGCCGCAATGTGCGGCGCAAGACAAAAGTCATCGGCTGATCGATGCGAGGCCGTCGGCTTCGGCAAGGTTGGCTGAAAACGGCGATTGATTGGCATTTCGTTCTCGATGGGTTGCCGTTCGTTGTATGGCAATACTGTCGCCGCCTGGCGAATATTCCCGTCGCTGGCGTCGCTCACATGACAAAAATGTCATCTCTTTCTCATGATGGCGCACCGGCAGTGTCGCAAACTCGATACTCAGTCATCCAGATCATCGAGGCAAACATGCTTCCGACACGAACCGTCATACTCCCGGCCGCCCTCGTTGTCCTGTTCTCCGGGTGCGCGTCATCGCCAGAACTCAGCGCATCCGGAGGCAAGACGAGAGAGCAGGCGCGAGCCGAACTCGATCAGGCGTGGCGCGATGGATGGCTGCCGAACAAGCGCTCCGAATATCCGCCCACCGAAGCGACGCGGGAGCGCAACAAGAAGCGCTATGCCACCAAGTACCCGGAAGACTCGCCGAACGAGGCGTCGCTTTCGAGGCACGCGGACTGAAGGTTTCGCGCGATCGATCGGGCGCGCAAGTGTCGGCATCGATCGCCATTGATTCGTATATCGAAACGAATGGCATACGAAAAAATTCATGTTCGCGTCATCGTCACACGCCGGACAGACCGTAGCATTCGTCACAGCGTTTCTTTATCCACCATCATGGTCCTACGCGCTTTTACTGCGGTGCTGCTGATGTTGACCGGGCCCGCGCTGTACGCGCAAGCGCCGGCCGATTTATCGCTTGCCGAGGTGCTCGGTCTCGCGGCCGACGCCAATCCGATGCTGCGCGGTGCGCGCGCCGGCGTGAGCGCGTCCGAGGGTGTGTTCATGCAAGCCGGCGCACGGCCGAATCCGTCACTCTCTTTCCTCCAGGAAGGTTTCGGTGGCACCGATCGCACGTCGACCGCCGCCGTGAATCAGCCGATCGAGTTGGGCGGCAAGCGCGGCGCGCGGCTCGACGTGGCGTCATACGGCAGGGAGGTGGCCCTGGCCACGCTCGACAGCAGCAGCGCGACGCTACGGGCCCAGGTCATCGCAGCGTTTTACGGACTGCTCGCCGCACAACGACAATTGCAGGTCGCGGAAGAATCGGCCCAGATCGCCACACGCTCCGCCGACCTGGCCGACAAGCGGGCGAAAGCGGGCAAGGTGTCGCCGGTCGAAGCCACCAAGGCCAGGGTCGCGGCGAGCGGCGTTCAGATCGAAGTCGTCAATGCGCAGGCGCGCGTCTCGACGGCCGCGGAAAAGCTCGTCACGGTCACGGGCGCGCCGTCGGTGCGCGATCGAAACGTGCTCGACGACATTGAAGCCATACCCGAGGTCGACGCCTACTCCGAGCTTGCCCCCCGTCTCGAAGATGCGCCGCTGACGCGTGCCGCGCGAGCCGAAGTGCTGCGTTCCAATGCCGTGATTTCTGTCGAACGTGCGCGGCGCATTCCGGACATCACGGTGACGGCCGGCGTGAAGCGCGTCGTCGCCGGAGGGCTTCGCGACAATCAGGCTGTCATCGGCGTGTCGATTCCACTGCCGCTCTTCGACACCAACAAGGGCGCGCTGCTCGAAGCGACACACAAGGCCGAGCAGGCACAGGCCGACTTCGATACCGAGCGGGCCAACCTGCGACTCGAATTGACACAGGCTTACGCGAACTACGAGCGCGCAAAACAGGAGGCGTCGCGGCTCAAGGTCGATGTGCTGCCCGCCGCTCGTCAAGCGCTCGACGCGATGTCGCGCGGTTATCAGCTAGGCAAGTTCAGTTTCCTCGACGTTCTGGATGCGCAGCGCACGCTCTTTCAGGAGCAGTCGCGTTACGTGCAGGCGCTCAAGGACGCGCATCTCGCCGTAGCCGATATCGGCCGCCTCACCGGCACGCCGTTGCCGGCTGCGAGCGTCAGTCCATCCACCGCTCCCTGAGGGATTCGCCATGCCGCGTTCCAGACTTCTAGCGATCACTGTGGCTGCCGTCGGGGTGAGCATCGCGCTTGCCGTGCTGGTAACGACGCTCAGGGCGAAGCAGACCGATGTTGTCGGCGATGGCGCATCAGTCGCAGCGGGCAGCCCGCACGGCGGCACGATGCTCAAGTCCGGCGACCTCACGCTCGAAGTCGTGCTCTCCGAAAAGCCCGATGACGCTCGCATCATTCTGTATCCGTCCGCGGGCGGCAAGCCGCTGCGAAACGGCGTGACCGCCACGGTGCAACTGAGACGCGCGCAAGGAACCACCGAGACCATCCGCTTCATCGCTGCCGGAAACAGGCTGACGTCCGCGCAATCCATCGCGAAGCCACACGTGTTCGAATCGACGCTGCAGGTCCTATGGAACGGCAAGCAGGCGACATTCGAGTTCGCGCGCAGCGACGGCGCCATCCCACTGGATGCGCAGCAAATGCGCAACGCCGGCATCGATGTCAGGAAGTCCGGGCCCGCGCAGATCGCTTCGATCGTCCAGGTGCCCGGAGAGATTCGCTTCAACGAAGACCGCACGGCGCACGTCGTCCCGCGCGTGGCGGGCATCGTCGAACAGGTTGCAGTTTCGATCGGCGAAACGGTCCGGAAGGGCCAGTTGCTTGCTGTCGTCGCCAGCACGGACCTCGCCGACCGAAGGAGCGAACTCCTGACGTCGGAGCGCCGACTCTCCGCCGCGCGCACGGCTTACCAGCGGGAAAAGATGCTCTGGGAGGAGCGCATTTCCGCGGAGCAGGATTATCTGCAAGCGCAAGTCCAGCTCCGTGAGGCGGAGATCGCGGTGCAGAACGCGCGGCAGAAACTCATTGCGTTGAACGCAAACCCGGGCGGCGGCGCGCTGAATCGCTATGAGCTGCGCGCGCCGTTTTCAGGAACCATCGTGGCGAAACACGTCACGCCGGGCGAGGCGATCGCAGCCGAGGCGAACGTGTTCACGCTCTCCGATCTCTCGACGGTATGGGCGGAAATGGCCGTGCCCGCGCAGCACTTCGATGCGGTCCGCGTGGGCCGCACCGCGACCGTCAAGGCGGCCGCTTTCGCTTCGAGTTCGCAAGGCCCGATTTCGTATGTGGGCGCGTTGCTCGGAGAGCAGACACGCTCGGCGCAGGCTCGCGTTGTTCTGCCGAATCCTGACGGCGCGTGGCGTCCCGGCATGTTCGTCAACGTGTTTGTAAGCGCCGGGGGGCAGACTGTCCCGGTCGCGGTCGTCAGCGACGCGCTGCAGGAGATCGACGGCTCGCCCGCCGTGTTCGTCGCGACGCCGAAGGGGTTCGTCGCGCAGCCCGTCAGGACAGGCCGCAAGGACGACCGCATGGTCGAAGTGGTGAGCGGCCTGTCCGTCGGTCAGCAGTACGTCGCGTCCAACAGCTTCGTGCTGAAGGCCGAACTCGGCAAGGGCAGCGTCGAGGAAGAGTGACATCGACGCTTCCCAGTTCACAGGACCATTCAATGTTCGAGCGACTTGTTCGTTTCGCGATCTTTCACCGCTGGCTGGTGATGCTGGCCGTCGTCAGCGTGGCGGCGTTCGGCGTCTTCAGCTACCAGAAGTTGCCGATCGACGCGGTGCCCGATATCACCAACGTGCAGGTGCAGATCAACACATCGGCGCCGGGCTACTCGCCGCTCGAGTCCGAGCAACGGATCACCTATCCGATCGAGACGGCGATGGCGGGCCTGCCGAACCTGAGTCAGACGCGTTCCATCTCGCGCTATGGCCTGTCGCAAGTCACCGTCATCTTCAAGGATGGCACGGACATCTACTTCGCTCGCCAGCTCGTCAACGAGCGCATTCAGGAGGCCAGGGAAAAGCTGCCTGACGGCATCGCGCCCGCGATGGGCCCCACGTCGACCGGACTGGGCGAGATCTACCTGTGGACCGTCGAGGCGGGCGCGTCCGCTCGCAAGCCGGACGGCACGCTCTACACGCCCGCCGATCTGCGCGAGTTGCAGGACTGGGTGATCAGGCCTCAGTTGCGTAGTGTGCCCGGCGTCACCGAAGTCAATTCCATCGGCGGTTATGTCAGGGAGTTTCGGATCGCGCCCAATCCCACGAAACTGATGTCATACGGATTGACGCTCGCGGATATCGTCAAGGCCGTCGAACGAAACAACGATAACGTGGGCGCGGGCTACATCGAAAAGCGCGGTGAGCAGTATCTCGTTCGCGTGCCGGGTCAGGCCGGCTCCGTCAACGACATCGCGAACATCGTGCTCACGAACGTGAGCGGCGTGCCGGTGCGCGTGAAAGACCTGGCTCAGGTCGATGCGGGCCGCGAGCTTCGCACGGGCGCCGCGACGTCGAACGGCCGGGAAGTGGTGCTGGGGACGGTCTTCATGCTGATGGGCGAGAACAGCCGGTCCGTTGCGCGCGCCGTCGCCCGCAAGATGGACGACGTGAACCGGACCCTGCCGGCCGGCGTGCGCGCGATCCCGGTGTACGACCGGACCGTGCTGGTCGAGAAAGCGGTCAACACGGTGAAGAAGAACCTGCTCGAAGGCGCGGTGCTGGTGATCGTCATTCTGTTCATGTTCCTCGGGAACATGCGCGCGGCCATCATCACCGCGCTCGTGATTCCATTGTCGATGCTGATGACCATCACCGGCATGGTGAACGCGAAAGTGAGCGCGAACCTGATGAGCCTCGGCGCGCTCGATTTCGGCATCATCGTGGATGGCGCCGTGGTCATTGTCGAGAATTGCGTGCGGCGTCTTGCTCACGCCCAGGCGGCAGCGGGCAGGCCGCTCACGCGGGAAGAACGTTCCGCGGAAGTGTTCGGTGCCTCGCAGGAAGCGCGCCGGGCGCTCATCTTCGGTCAGCTCATCATCATGGTGGTCTATCTGCCCATCTTTGCGCTCACCGGCGTCGAAGGGAAGATGTTTCATCCGATGGCCGTCACCGTCGTCATGGCGCTCGCGGCGGCGATGGTGCTGACCGTCACCTTCATTCCGGCCGCGGTCGCGCTGTTCATCGGCGAGCATGTCGCGGAAAAGGAGAATCGCGTGATGGGCTGGGCGCGGCGCGCCTATGAACCGGCGCTCACGCGCTTCATGAGCCGGCCGAAGCGCGTGATGGTCGGCGCGGTGGTGATCGTCGCTGTCACGACTGCGCTCGCGACGCGCCTGGGCAGCGAGTTCATTCCAAGCCTGAACGAAGGAGACCTGGCCGTCGCCGCGCTGCGCATTCCGGGCACGAGCCTGTCGCAGTCGCTGGAGATGCAAAAGAGCATCGAGCGCACGCTGAAGGAGAAAATCCCCGAGATCGACCGCGTATTCGCGCGCACCGGCACGGCGGAGATCGCCGCAGACCCCATGCCGCCGAACTTGTCCGACGCCTATGTGATGCTCAGGCCAACCGATCAATGGCCCGATCCCCGCAAGCCGCGCACCGAGCTCATCAAGGAAATCGAAGCCGTGCTCGCCACCTTGCCCGGCAACGCGTACGAGTTCTCGCAGCCGATTCAGCTGCGCTTCAACGAACTCATCTCCGGCGTGCGCAGCGACGTCGCGGTGAAGATCTTCGGCGACGACATGACCGTGTTGAGCGATACCGGCGAGAAGATCGCCGCCGCGCTGCGCAAGGTGCCGGGCGCCGCCGAAGTGAAGGTCGAGCAGACGACGGGTCTGCCCGTGCTGACCATCGATCTGGTGCGCGACAAGCTGGCCCGCTATGGCATCACCGTGGCCGACGTGCAGGACACGGTCGCGGCGGCGGTGGGCGGACAGAAGGCGGGCACGGTGTTTCAGGGCGATCGGCGGTTCGACATCGTGGTTCGCCTGCCCGATGAGCTTCGCTCGGACATCGAGGCCATCAAGCGGCTGCCCATTGCGCTGCCGCCGCCCGCATCGTCCGCGCCTCGCGCGTCGATGCTTCAGGCGCCGTATGTTCCGCTCGATGAACTGGCGACGGTCACGGTCGGACCGGGCCCCAATCAGATCAGCCGCGAAGACGGCAAGCGCCGGGTCGTGGTGAGCGCCAATGTGCG
Source organism: Burkholderia sp. THE68 (assembly GCF_009938265.1). Classification (NCBI taxonomy): domain Bacteria; kingdom Pseudomonadati; phylum Pseudomonadota; class Betaproteobacteria; order Burkholderiales; family Burkholderiaceae; genus Burkholderia; species Burkholderia sp. THE68. Next base: position 413,030 of record NZ_AP022319.1, on the reverse strand, counting down.
CGGCCGGGACGTGGGTTCCTTCGTCGCCGAAGCACGTGAGCTGATTCAGCAGGATGTGCAGGTGCCGGCGGGCTACTGGGTGTCGTGGGGCGGACAGTTCGAGCAATTGCAGAGCGCGAGCGAGCGGCTGAAGCTGGTCGTGCCGCTCGCGTTGTTCATGGTCTTCGTGCTGCTGTTCGTCATGTTCGGCAATGTAAAAGACGGGCTGCTGGTCTTCACCGGCATTCCGTTCGCGCTGAGCGGCGGGGTCGTTTCGCTGTGGCTGCGCGGCATCCCGCTCTCCATCACCGCCGCGGTCGGATTCATCGCGCTGTCGGGCGTTGCCGTGCTGAACGGCCTGGTCATGATTTCGTTCATCCGCAATCTGCGCGAAGAAGGCGCGCCGATCGACGCAGCGGTGCGGGAAGGCGCGCTGACCAGACTGCGCCCCGTTCTCATGACCGCCCTGGTCGCATCGCTCGGTTTCCTGCCGATGGCGTTCGCGACGGGAACCGGATCGGAAGTGCAGCGACCGCTCGCGACGGTCGTCATCGGCGGCATTCTGTCGTCGACGGCGCTGACGCTACTGGTCTTGCCGGTGCTTTATCGTGTGTGCCATTCGATGTCGTTCAGAAGCAGCGCGCGTCGCGGTTTGACGACGCGATGGCTGCAAGACGCACGTGTCAATGAAGGAGATGTGTAAATGCGAATCCTGATTGTCGAAGACGAACAGAAAACCGGTTCGTATCTGAAGAAAGGGCTGACCGAGGCGGGATACGTCGTCGATTGGGTGCAGGATGGCATCTCGGGCGAGCATCAGGCCGAATCGGAAAGCTATGACCTGCTGATCCTCGACGTCATGCTGCCCGGTCAGGACGGGTGGACGCTGCTCGAAAAGATCCGGCAGCGCCACTCGACGCCCGTTCTGTTCCTGACCGCGCGCGACGAGGTCGGCGACCGCGTGAAGGGCCTGGAACTCGGCGCCGACGACTACCTCGCCAAGCCGTTCGACTTCGTGGAACTGAGCGCCCGCATCCGCTCGGTGCTGCGCCGCGGCCAGTCGCGCGACGTCTCCACGCTTCGCGTGGCGGATCTCGAACTCGACCTGAATCGACGCAAGGCGATCCGCCAGGGCGACACGATCCTGCTGACCGCGAAAGAGTTCACGCTCCTGTGGCTGCTGATCCGTCGCGAAGGCGAAGTGCTGCCGCGCGCGACGATCGCCTCGCAGGTCTGGGACATGAACTTCAGCAGCGACACGAACGTCGTGGACTCCGCGATCCGCCGCCTGCGATCGAAGGTCGACGAGGGCTACTTTCCCAAGCTGATCCACACCGTGCGCGGCATGGGCTACGTCCTCGAATGCCGAGACGTCAACAAATGTTGATCCGGCGTTTCCTGCCCCGGACATTGCGTGCGCGGCTGACGGTCCTCATCGTTCTTTCGACGTCCGCGATTCTGACCATGAGCGGCGCGGCGCTCTATGGAGCCTTGCAAAGCCGGCTCGAATCGATGGCAGAGGAACAGATGATCAGTGCGTTGAACGCGTTGCAGTCGCACCTCGGCGAGATGCGCGACGCACCTGCGATTCCGGCCAATCGCGCGCTTCTGGTCGATGAATTGCATGGGCACCGACAGATGGAGCTTGCCATTTCCGACATGGACGGACGCGGCCTGGTCACGACAGGCGGGTTCAGGTCGTCTCCATACATACAGGCAGTGGAACCGGGACAGACGCCGCGACTGGTTGCACGAGACGGGTCGACGCTCAGTTACCTCGTCGCCGATGTGTCGCTCGCAGGCGCGAATGGGCCGCATGTGCGCGTGACGATTCAATACGACCGCAGCAGCGATGTCGCCTTGCTGCGCGCTCATGCCCGCACCATCATCGTCATTCAGTTGCTGGGTGTCCTCGTCGCGGCGGGACTGGCATACGGCATCTCGCTCGTCGGATTGAGTCCGCTTCGCCGGCTGGTGGCACGAGCCGAGCAGATGTCTTCCACGGGACTGGCTCAGCCGTTCGATGATCTCGACGCGTCGGGCGAACTCAAGGAACTGGAGCGCGCATTCAATGAAATGCTGCAACGGCTCGATGAATCATTTACCCGGCTGAGCCAGTTCTCGTCGAATCTCGCGCACGACATGCGTACGCCGCTCACCAATCTCCAGGCCGCCGCGCAGGTCGCGCTCTCGCATCCCCGCAGCGCGGCCGATTACCGGGACGTCATCGAATCGAGTATCGATGAGTATCGGCGGCTGTCGGGAATGATCGAGGATATGCTGTTTCTCGCGCGATCCGAGCGTGTCGACGCGAGCATCGTAACGGTCAGACTCGATGCTGCCGCCGAAGCGGAGCGCGTCGCGAACTACTACGAATCGATGGCGGAAGAGGCCGGCGTAAGCATTGTCGTGCAGGGGCGCGCGCACGTCGATGCCGACCTGCTGCTGTATCAGCGGGCGCTGAGCAATCTGATATCGAATGCGCTCAGGTTTGCGCCGCGAGGCACGGTCATTCGCGTCGATTGCAATGCGTCGCCGGACTCGACGACGGTCGCCGTGTCCGACGCGGGCCCCGGCATAGAGGCTGCGCACATCGAGCGGATCTTTGAACGGTTCTACCGCGTCGACCCTGCGCGACACAATTCCGCTGCGGGAACCGGTCTTGGGCTTGCGATCGTGAGATCGATCATGGAAAGCCATGGCGGGGTGTGCCGGGTTCACAGCGAACCCGGCGTCGCCACGACGTTCTCCTTGCGTTTTCCCAGCGCGGCGCAGTGCGCGTGAATGGCGCGCATCGCGACGCGCCATCTTCGCTATTTCGTGGTCGGCGGGGTCGCCGATGCCTGGCGGCTCACGCCCTGATCGTGATGATCGGTTGCAGGCGACTTCTCGCCGCGATGAGTCGTGGCCGCGTGAACTTCCTTGTTGCGTGCGACCATCGCATCCGTCGGCGGGTACTGGGTTTTGGTGCTCGGCGTGATTCCGTCGTGCTGGGCCTGTACCAGTTCCTGCTGGACCTGCTGACGGGACTTTTGTGCCAGTGCGGACTGAGAGATCAGGCCGAACGATATGCCCGTAATCGCGAGCACGACTGCGCTGTGAGTTGCCCTCATTGCTGTTCTCCAGGTTTCGACGCGCCAAGTGACGCGTCATGAGAGCAGTATGTAAGGTAGACAGTGCGTCAGCGTGACGCGAACATGAGAAATGCGGCGGGGACGCTTCGTTTGACGAACGGAATGCTGCGACCCCACCCCGTCACTCGTGAAGACGAAACGTCTCCACCGCCGTCCGCAAAGCCCCGGCCTGATCCTCCAGCGACTGGGCCGCCGCCGCCGCTTCCTCCACCAATGCCGCGTTCTGCTGAGTCACTTCATCCATCTGCGTGACCGCACGCGCCACCTGCTCGATGCCGCTGCTCTGCTCTTCCGATGCCGCCGCGATCTCACCCATGATGTCGGTCACACGCTGCACCGCCGTGCTTATCTCGGTCATCGTGCGGCCCGCCTCATCGACCAGCGCGGTGCCCGATTGCACGCGCTCGACCGAATCGTCGATCAGTTCCTTGATTTCCTTCGCTGCCGCCGACGAACGCTGCGCAAGCGAGCGCACTTCGCCCGCCACGACCGCGAAGCCGCGTCCTTCTTCACCCGCGCGCGCCGCTTCCACCGCCGCGTTCAACGCGAGAATGTTGGTCTGGAACGCGATGCCTTCGATGATCGTGATGATGTCCGCGATCTTCGACGAACTATGGTTGATCTCGCCCATCGTCGTCACGACCTGCGACACGACATGACTGCCCTTGCCCGCGATCTCCGATGCATTTGCCGCCAGCACGCTCGCCTGACGCGCGTTGTCGGCGTTCTGCTTGACCGTGCCGGTGAGCTCGTCCATGCTCGACGCGGTTTCCTGAAGCGCCGATGCCTGTTCTTCCGTGCGCGAGGAAAGATCCACGTTGCCCGCGGCAATCTGCTTGGTCGCGGACGCAATCGATTCGCTGCCGCCGCGCACCGTGCGAACGGTTTCGATGAGGCTCGCCTGCATGGTCGCGAGACCGTGCAGCAACTGACCCATTTCGTCGTTCGACGTCGCCTTGACGCTGCGGCGCAGATCGCCGGAAGCGATCGCATCGAACTGGGCGAGCGCCGCATCGAGCGGACGGGAGATGCGGCGGCGCAGCGAGATCCACGTATAGAAGGCCGCCGCCACGCCGATCAGAATCGCGACGATGCAGCCGATGCGGAACATGCCGAAGATTTCTTCACCTTCGTCATACGAGGCCTTGGCCTGTTCGAATTGCAGCTTGCGCAGCCCGGCGCCCGTCTTCGCGAAGTCGTTGAACGCGGCCTGCATCGCGCTCGCGTCGGCGAGGATCTTCGCCTGATCCTTCGCGCGCACGTCGGCATAGCCTTCGTCGATCAGCTTTTGCAGCGCGAGACGCTGCGCGTTGAAGTTGTCCGCGAGCTGCTTTTCGCCGGGGCCTTGCGGCAGGCCGGTGTAGGTCGTCCATGCGTCGTCGGAGGTCTTGCGCATCAGCGCGCCGCGTCCAATGGCATCTTCCGCGCCCGGCGTGCCGACATTCAGCGCCGCACGGTCGAAGCTCAGGCGCTCGCGCGCCATGAACATTTCCGCATTGCCGACCGACACCGCGCTCGGCATTTCATTCGTGAAAAGGTTGTGCGTGACCGAATTGGACCGGCTCATGCCGATCAGCCCGACCATGCCGATCGCGATCAGCAGCGCGCTCAGAAGCGTCATGGCCAGGGCCAGTCGGCCTTTGATTGTGGAAAACATAGCTCTCTCAAGGTGGCTGCATCGCAGGGACGCGAGCGCGGGGGCGGCGATGCTTCGCCTGCTGCGCGGCCGATGAAACCCATCGGCTGACCTGTATAACGACCGCGCCGCGAACGCCTTTAGGAATTGCTTAAAAGCTACGAAAGGCTTACGGCGCGCGATCGCCCCTGATTCAAGGGCTTTCGATTTGAAAACCGTTCTAAACTTCATGCGGATTCACACTCGATATGGCCGCGTATGCCCGCCGATGCGCCGCAGCAATTCCGTCTCGCCAGCGAGATCAAGGTCTGGACGCTCCTGCACGCAGCCATCGCGCTGTTGCCGTTCGTCGTGCTCGCGCTCGCGACCGGCAACGCGATATGGATGAAAGCGTCGCTGCTCGCGATCGGCGCCGTCATCGCAGAGGACAAGCTCGCGCTCAGGCCGCCCGGCGTGATCGCGTACGGGCTCGCGGTGATCGCCGGAACGTATCTGCTGCTGCTCGCCGAACTGGTGCCCGCGTTCTTCGTCATCGCGTGCATGACGCTCGCGGCGGGCGTGATTCTGTTCGCATCGCGCGGAAAAAAGCTGCGCGCGCTCGGCAACTGGACCTTCCTTCCGGTGTTGATCCTCGCGAACGAACTGCATGGCGGGCGCACCGTCGATGCGTTGTTGCGCGAGACGCCCGCGTATCTGCCATATCTGCTCGTGGCGCTCGTGCCCTCGGTGATTTCCGCGACGATACGCTCGCGCGGCAAGCCCGCCGCGCACTGGTCCAATCTCGACGATTTCGGCCCGCGCGCGCCCTTCGGCGAAGATCTCGCCGCGATGCTCGCGGGCGTCGGCATCGCGGCGATGATGGTCGTGTACTGGCATATGGATCGCGCGCAATGGGTGATCTGGGGCGCGGCCAGCATCGTGACGGGCACGGTGGATACGGCGCGCGTGAAGCTGAAGCATCGCGCCTTTGGGGTGATGACGGGCGTGCCGCTCGGCATGGTGCTCGGGCGCTATGTGGTGCCGCATTCGAGCATCGCTGTGACGCTCGCGACGCTGGCCGTGTTTCTCACGCTGGTCGCGTTCCAGCGCTATGTTGTCGGATATTTTTTTCGCTGTGTGTTCGTCACGCTCGCGATCATGCTGGCGAATCAGTCCACCGCCGATGCCTTCGAGCGAATCACGCATGTGCTCGCGGGCGGCGTGATCGGCATCGTGTGCGTGCTCGGCGTGCATGCGGCGGCAAGCCGTCTGTCACGATGATGGCGGTCTTGGCGGGACGCGCATGGATTCGCTGATCACGGCGGCCGCGCGCGCGCTCGCCGCGGGCGATCCGCTCGGCGCGCTGAACCGCATCGCGCTGCGCGAGGATGCGAGCGCGCTCGCGTTGCGCGGCATCGCGATGGCTCAGCTCGGCGACTTCGTGCGTGCGCGCGCGCTCGTGAAAAGCGCGGCGCGCGCGTTCGGCACGAAAGAGGCGCTGGCGCGCTCGCGCTGCATCGTCGCGGAGGCGGAGATCGCGCTGGCATCGCGCGATCTCACGTGGCCCGCGAAAGCGCTCGATCACGCACGCGCGATTCTCGACGCGCATGGCGATCATGTGAACGCCGCGCATGCGCGCTATCTGGAGGTGCGTCGCGCGCTGCTCATCGGAAGGATCGACGATGCCGCGCGCATGCTCGCCGAACTGGTTCCCGACACGCTGCCGGCTGCTTCGCGCACCGCGCATGAACTGATCGCGGCGGGCATCGCGATGCGCCGTCTTCAGACCCGCGCCGCGCACGCCGCGCTCGAACGCGCGACGCGAGCCGCGCGGCAGGCGGCGATCCCCGCGCTCGCCGCCGAAGTCGAGAGCGCGTGGCGCATCCTGAACACGCCCGCGGCGCGTCTTATCGCTCAAGGGAACGAGCGCCTGCTTCGGCTTGCCGAAGTGGAGGCGCTGTTCGCATCAAATACATTCGTCGTCGATGCGTGCCGTCTATGCGTGCGCGAGGACGGCACGTCGATCTCGCTCGCGACGCGTCCCGTGCTGTTCACGCTCGCGCGCATGCTCGCGCAGGCCTGGCCCGGCGACGTGCCGCGCGATGCGCTGATCCTGCGCGCGTTTCGCATCAGGGAAGCGGACGAGACGCATCGTGCGCGGCTGCGCGTCGAAATGGGCCGCTTGCGCACGCTGCTGCGCGCGCTTGCGGACATCGATGCGACGCCGCGCGGCTTCGTGCTGAAGCCGCGCCACGCGCGCGAGGTGGCCGTGCTCGCGCTGCCCGTCGAAGACGAATACGCGCCGCTGCTCGCATTGCTGTCCGATGGCGAATCGTGGTCGAGTTCCGCGCTCGCGATTGCGCTCGGCGCGAGCCAGCGCACCGTGCAGCGTTCGCTCGATGCGCTCGCCACGAGCGGCAAGGTGCAATCGTTCGGGCGTGGCCGTGCGCGCCGCTGGACCACGCCGCCGATGCCCGGATTCACGACGGCCTTGTTACTCCCCGTCGAGCTCGCGAGTGATTAGCATGAAGTCACGATCAACGAAGCACGGAGGATAACGGCATGAAACGCGCAAAGGCGGAAATCATCCGCGAATACGGACCGTTTGCGGACATCGAAGGCGTGCACGGCGTGACCTGGGACGGTGAGCGTGTGTGGTTCGCCGCCGGCGACACGCTCAACGCCTTCAATCCCGAGAGCGGAGAAAAGGAGCGCACGCTCAACATCGCGGCGCATGCGGGCACGGCCTTCGACGGCGAACATCTGTTCCAGATCGCCGAAGACCGCATCCAGAAGATCGATCCGAAGACGGGACACGTGCTGTCGACGATTCCCGCGCCCGGCGGCGGCGCCGATTCGGGTCTCGCGTGGGCCGAAGGCACGCTGTGGGTCGGTCAATACAACGAACGCAAGATTCATCAGGTCGATCCGGAGAGCGGCGCGATTTTGCGCACGATCGAATCGAATCGCTTCGTCACCGGCGTGACGTGGATCGACGGTGAACTGTGGCACGCCACCTGGGAAGGCGACGAGAGCGAACTCAGGCATATCGATCCGCAATCGGGCGAGGTCATCGAGCGGCTCGACATGCCCGAAGGCATGGGCGTATCCGGGCTCGAATCGGATGGTCAGGACCGCTTCTTTTGCGGCGGCGGGCGCACCGGCAAGGTGCGGGCCGTGCGCAAGCCCAAGCGGGGTTGAGGTCTCGATCCTTACTAAAGACTTCCGCTGCCTGGCCGATAAACACCGATACAAGCAATCAGCGCAACAGGGCCACAGCGGTGCAGAGCAAAGCGACCGATTTCCTCGGAATCATCGGCGAGAACGTCGCCAGGAACTTGCCGTACATCGAACACGCGCGCCGTTTCGATGGGCTCGGCCTCGCTCCGCTCGCCGTGCTTCTGGCCGCGTGCGGCACCTTTTTCGTGCCGCTGCCGTGGAACGTGCTGCTCGCGGCGCTCGTGATCGGCGCGACGATCGTCGTGCATCGGATGCAGGAGGCGAACCGCAAGATTTTCGTCGCGCGGCAGGTCGCGAACGGGCTGCTTTCCATCGCCGAGGATTGCCTCAAGCTGCTGTCGCTCGAAGGCCGCATCATGTGTATCTCCGAGATCGGCCGCGGCCTCATCGAAGCGGACTGCGCCGACGATCTCGTTGGCCTCGACTGGCTCGCGCTGTGGGACGGCCCCGACGCGCGGCAGGCGTTCGAGCGCGCGAAGCTGGGTGAATCGACGTCGTTTTCCGGCGCGTGCCGTACGATGAACGGCAAGCTCAAATGGTGGACGTCGACCTTCGCGCCCGTCTACGGCGAGCACGGCAAGGTCACGGCCGTGCTGTGCAAGTCGCGCGACATCACGGCGGAGGTGGATCTCATCGACGAGTTGCGCGGCAACGCGCGCGTGCAGAAGGACATGGAAGATCACGTCGACGCCGTCTTCTGGACCGCGACGCACGATTTCCGCGAGCTTCTGCACGTGAGTTCGGCGTTCCAGCGCATGTGGGAAATGCCGATGTCCGCGCTCGAAGCCGATCAGACCGCCTGGTCGCAACGCGTGCATCCCGACGATCTGCCCGCATTGCGCGACGAAATGCGTACGGCGGTGAACACGGGCGCGGCGACGCAGAGCTACTTCCGCCTCTGTCTGCCGCTCGACCGCACGCGCTGGGTGCGCGCGGACATCTACCCGGTAATCGAAGAAGGCGCGGTGTCGCGCGTCGTGAGCGTGTGCGTCGACGCCACCGACGAGCGCCAGCGCCTGCAGGAACTGCATCGGCTCGCGAATACCGACAGCCTCACCGGCCTCAGCAACCGCAACGCGATGATGGAAGCGCTGTTGAAGCGCTGCGAATCGGGTGCGCCGTTCGCGTACCTGTTCATCGATATCGACCGCTTCAAGTCGATCAACGACACGGCCGGCCATATCGCCGGCGACGCGGTGCTGCGCACCATCGCGCGGCGCATTCAGGAGACGCTGCCGGAAGACGCGGTGGCCGCGCGTCCGGGCGGCGACGAATTCACGGTGATCCTGCCGGGCACGTTCGATCAGGAGAGTATCGCGCGGGCGTGCCGCAAGCTCTCGCTCGCGTGTCATCGTCCGATCAAGATCGACTGCAAGAGCCTGACGATGACATGCTCGATCGGCGTTGCGCTGTATCCGGAGCACGGACGCACGCCCGAAGCGCTTTTCATCAGTGCCGACATGGCGATGTACGCCGCGAAGCGCGCCGGCCGCAACACGTTCCGCGTGTTCGGCGATCGCGAGAAGGACGATCTCGCGCGCGCGCATCTCGAAGCGGAACTGCACGGCGCGATCCGCGAGAATCAGTTCGTGCTGCATTATCAGCCGCAATATCGTGTCGATTCGGGTGAGCTTGTCGGCGTGGAGGCCTTGCTGCGCTGGAATCATCCGCAGCTCGGGCTGCTCGCGCCCGGCGCATTCGTGCCGGTGCTGGAGGAAAGCGCGCTCATCGTCGAGGCGGGGCATTGGGTCATCCGCGAGGCGGTGCTGGCGGCGTCGCAGCTCGCGCTCGCGCTGCCCGCGGCATGCTCGGTCGCGGTCAACGTGTCGCCGAAGCAGTTTCGCGACCCGCGCCTCGTGTCCGTGCTGCGGCACGCGATCAGGCGTGGCGGCATCGACTCGGGCCGCATCACGCTGGAAATCACGGAGTCGGCGCTGATCGACAATGTCGACCACGCTCAGGACGTGCTGTCCAACGTCCGCGCGATGGGCGTGCGCATCGCCATCGACGATTTCGGCACGGGCTATTCGAGCCTCAGCTATCTGGCGCGGTTCCGGCCGGACGTGCTGAAACTCGACAAGTCCTTCGTCGACAATATCGCGACCGACGTGATGGTTCGCACGGTCGTGGAAGGCGTGATCGATCTCGCGCACAAGCTCGGCGTGACGGTCGTCGCGGAAGGCGTCGAGACGCGCGAGCAACTCGACCTGCTGCGCGAGGCGCGCTGCGACAAGGTGCAGGGCTTCCTGCTGAGCCGTCCGGTCCGGCTGGAAAGCCTGATGGAGCAGGCGCACGCGCAGGAAGCCGCGACGCTGCGCTGACGCGCGTATCATCGCGGCATTCGCGCATGCGAGCCGGAGACAATCGATGAAAACATCATCCTTAAGCGTTTCACTGGCCGTGCTCGGCTGCGCGATCAGCACGCTCGCGCTCGCCGACGCCGCGCCGCCGTGTCCAGGCGTGAACGAGGCGAACGCAGGCAGGCTGGTGCAAGTACGCGACTTCACGCCGGTGAGCCAGCAAAGCAGCGCGTCGCATTTTCCCGGCTCGCGGCTGCGCGCCGCGCGCAATTCGATGAAGGTCGATCAGAACGCATCGGCGCTGGCGGACGGCATCGTCAAGGCGCTCAACGCGAAGGGCATCGGCGCGTGCCATGTGACGGCGCAATCGTCGCCGCCCGGCTCGGGCTGGCTCGTCACCGGCGAGTTCGACGAAACGCTCTCCACCGGGCTCGGCGCCGGATTGCCGTCGATGGGTTCGTCGGGGAAGGACGCGCCCAACACGCACGTCACCGTGCAGCTTGCCGATCTCGCGGCGAGCCCGGATGCGCCGCTCACGCAGATCGACACGAGCAGCGAGCTGAAAGGACAGAAGTCGGCGGCCGCACCCAAGCCTTACGGCGCGGCGGCGCGCTTCGTCATCAACACGGCCGAATCGATCTCGTCGCTCGACGATCTCGCGGCGAAGATCGCCGATCAGATAGCGGCGGAAAAGGCGAAGCTCGAAAGCGGCGCGCAATAACGCGAATCACGGCGCAAGAACTGGAGTGCCGGCACGCGCCGCATCCGTGACGATGAGCCATCTCATCACGTCACGGAGCCACTTCGATGCGCTTTCCCGCTTCCTTTCAGCGCCTCGCCTGGTCGAATCTGCTGGCGCAATCGGCGGAGCAGATCGGCCTTGCCGCCGCGCCGCTCGCCGCCGTGTTCGCGCTCGGCGCGTCCGCGGTCGATATCGGCCTGTTGCAGAGCGCGCAGACGCTGCCGTTTCTGTTGCTGTCGATGCCGCTCGGCGTGATCGCGGACCGCCGCTCGCGCCGCGCGCTGATGACGGTGGCCGAATGCGCCCGCGCGCTCGCGATGCTCTGCGTGTTGCTGCTCGTGCTGTCGCAGGCGTTGACGCTGCCGCTGCTCGCGCTCCTCGGCTTTCTCGGCGCGACCGGCACGGTGGCCTACAACGTCGCCGCGCCCGCGCTCGTTCCGGCGCTGGTCGAGCGGGCCGCGCTGCCCGCCGCCAACGGTCGGATCGAACTGGCGCGCAGCGTCGCGTATTCGGCGGGGCCGGCGCTGGGCGGGCTTCTCGTCGGATGGATCGGCGCGGGATGGGCGTACGGTTGCGCGGCGGGGCTGTCGGCATCGGCGGCGATGCTGCTCGCGGGTTTGCGCGAACCGCCACGCCAGCGCGCCGCCGCGCGTCATTTCCTGACGGAGTTGCGCGAGGGCGCGCGCTTCGTCTCCCGCGACGCGCTGCTGCGCCCGATGCTCGCCACCGCCGTGTTCTTCAACCTCGGCTTCTTCACGTTGCAGTCGGTCTATGTGCCGTACGCGGTGCAGCGGCTTGGCTTGAGCGCGTCGGCGGTCGGCGTGACGCTCGGCGCGTACGGCGTCGGCATGGTATGCGGCGCGCTGGCCGCGCCCGTGGTCGCGCGGCGCATCGCCTTTGGCCGCATGTTGCTCGTCGGGCCGTTCTGCGGGCTCGCCGCATCGCTCGCAATGGTCGCGACGCTCGCCGCGCCGTCATTCTGGCTCGCGGCGTCGAGCTTCTTCCTGCTGGGCGTGGGACCGATCCTGTGGACCGTCGGCTCGACGACGCTGCGCCAGGCCATCACGCCCGCGACCATGATGGGCCGCGTCTCGGCGCTCAACAGCACGGCGACGTACGGCGCGCGGCCGCTCGGCGCGCTGCTCGGCGCGGCGATCACCGCGCGCTACGGCATGGGGCCGTGCCTCGTCGCGGCGGCGGCGGGGTTCGTGGTGCAGGCGTGGATCATCGTGGTTTCTCCGGCGGCGCGTCTCGCCGAGGTGCCCGAAGGCGCGCTCGTTTGACGCTCGCCGTGGGCGGATGAGCGAACATCGGCATGCGTTTGAGAATCCAGTCGAGCAATTCCTGCGGTCCCGCCGCGAGTGGCCGCCCGGTCTTCACGAGCAACTTTGCCTGCGCGCTTTCGAACAGCGGATGCGCGATCGGAATCGTCGTCAGCTCGCCGCTCGCCAGTTCGCGATACGCGGCGAACTCGCCGATCAGCGTCATGAAATTTTCCGCTGCGACGAAGCGTTTGAGCGCGCCGAGCGAGTTCGTCGTGAGCGTCGGGCGGATCGCGAGATTGTCGGTCGTCTCCAGCATCTTCACGACATGGCCGATGCCGAAGGTCGGCGGCATCAGCGCGAGCGGATAATCGAGCAGATCGCGAATCTTCGCGGCGCCGCCGCGCCGCGCCAGCGGATGATCGCGCCGCGCAAGCAGCACGACCGGCTGCGCCGAGCTCGCGCGAATTTCGATGCGCTCGTGCGGCGGCGGGTTGTACGCCAGCCCGATATGCGCGCGGCTCTGCGCGACTTCTTCCAGCAGGTCGTCGACGGCGAGCATCTGCACGTCGATTTCGAGGCGCGGATAGCGCGCGCAGAACGGCGCGAGCACGTCGTCGACGAGCGTATCGACATAACCTTCGCTCACCGCGAGCCGAATCTGGCCCTGCTGCAAACCCTTCAGCGCGTGCAACTGGTCTTCGAGCTTTTCCTGCTGCGAGCGGTAGCCGCGCCAGAATTCGAGCAGATGAAACGCCGCCTCGGTCGGCCGCACGCCGCGCGGTTCGCGCTCGAACAGCGTCGTGTCGAGTTCGTCTTCGAGCAATCTGATCTGCCGCGCGATCACCGAAGGCGACGTATTCAGATGGTCCGCCGCGCCGCGAATCGTGCCGTGCGACAGCACTTCCTGAAAATAGCGCAGCCGTTGCTGATTGATTTCCCGCATGGTCATTGTCTCCGTGTTGCTCACAGAGCAACGATACGTGAACTTAGTTGCTCTTGCTCGCACAGTCGCACGCGCTCAACATGGCCTTACCCGAAGACGGGGGAGACAAACCAGGAGACGCGGATGCCGACGATTCAGACCCTGCGAGGCGGCGATGCCGTTTCGGCGCTCTACAACAGAATCAACTGGCGGCTCCTGCCGCTGCTCATCGTGTGCTACATGTTCGCGTATCTGGACCGCGTGAACGTGGGTTTCGCGAAACTTCAGATGCAAAGCGATCTCGGCTTTTCCGATGCAGCGTACGGCGTCGGCGCCGGGATCTTTTTCATCGGCTATGTGCTATTCGAATTGCCGAGCAACCTGATGCTGCCGAAGATCGGCGCGCGCCTCACGTTCAGCCGCATTCTCGTGCTGTGGGGCATCACGTCGGCGTGCATGCTGTTCGTGCACAACGTGCCCGCGTTCTACGCGATGCGCTTTCTGCTCGGCGTGTTCGAAGCGGGTTTCGCGCCCGGCATGATCTATTACCTGTCGTGCTGGTACGGGCCGAAGCGCATGGCCCGCGCGATCGCGCTCGTGTTCGTCGCGGGGCCGCTCGGCGGTGTCGTCGGCGGGCCGCTTTCGGCGTGGCTGATTTCGTCGCTCGCGGGTGTCGGCGGCCTGGCGGGATGGCAGTGGATGTTTCTCGTCGAAGGCCTGCCGTGCATCGCGCTCGGTGCGCTCGTGTGGCGCGTGCTCGCAAACCGTCCGGCCGATGCGCGCTGGCTCACGCAGGACGAACAGCGTCTGGTCGAGGCGGAAGTCGGCGGTCATGGCGGGACGTCGCATCGTATCGATTCGTTCAGGGAAATCGCGAAGAATCCGCGCATCTATCTGCTGGCGATCGCGTACTTCTGCATCATCTTCCCGATCTACGCGATCAGCTTCTGGCTGCCTACGCTCATCAAGGAGCAAGGTGTCAGCGACACGATTCGCCTCGGCTGGTATGCCGCGATTCCGTACGTCGCCGCCGCGATCGCGATGTACGCCGCCGGACGACGCTCCGACAAGGTCGGCGAGCGCCGCTATCACTGCGCGCTGCCCGCGCTCGGCGCCGCCGCGCTGCTGGTGATGACGCCGTATGCATCGGGCAATCTCGTCGCGACGCTCACGCTGCTCACGCTCGCCACGGCTTGCATGTGGATGGCCTACACGGTCTTCTGGGCGATTCCGTCCGAAACGATTGCCGGCCCGGCCGCGGCGGGCGGCATCGCGCTCATCAACACGATCGGTCTGTCGGGCGGCTTCTGGGGCCCGGCGGTGATCGGCTGGGTCAAATCCGCGACCGGCAGCACCAACGGCGGCCTCGTCGTGATGGCGTGCATGGCGGCGCTCTCGTGCGTGCTGATCCTGGCGAACCGCCAAACCGCTGCCGCCGCCAGGGCGCGCACGGCCTGAATCTCAATCGATATTCATAAGGATGACGAACATGAAGATCCTGATCGCTGGATTCCAGCACGAAACGAACACCTTCGCGCCGACCAAGGCGAGCTACCAGAGCTTCATTCAGGGCGAAGGCTTCCCGCCGATGGCGCACGGCGACGATGTCCTGAAGCTGCGCGACGTGAACGTGCCGATCGGCGGTTTCATTCAGTGGGCCGAGGCGCAAGGACATGAACTCATACCGGTGATCTGGGCGGGCGCGAGCGCATCGGCGCATGTGACGAAGGATGCGTATGAGCGCATCGCAGGCGCGATCGTCGAGCGCGTTCAGCAGGGCGGTTTCGATGCGATCTATCTCGATCTGCACGGCGCGATGGTGACCGAACATCTCGACGATGGCGAAGGAGAGCTGCTGGCGCGCGTGCGCAATATCATCGGCGAAGACATGCCGCTGATCGTCTCGCTCGATCTGCATGCGAACGTCACCGCGCGCATGGTTGCGCTCGCGGATGCGCTCGTCGCGTATCGCACGTATCCGCACGTCGACATGGCCGAAACCGGTTTGCGCGCGGCGCATCTGCTTGCGCAGCGCATCGCGTACGGCAAGCCTTTGAAGCGCGCGATGCGCCGCGTTCCGTTCCTGATTCCGGTGAACGGCATGTGCACGCTCGTCGAACCCGCGCGCGGCATGTACGGCATGCTCGAATCGCTTGAAAGGGAAGTCGTGTCGCTGTCGTTCGCGCCGGGCTTTCCCGCATCGGATTTCGATGAATGCGGTCCCGTTTTCTGGGGCTACGCGCTCGATCAGGACGCGGCGGACAAAGCCGTCGACGCGCTCTACGCGCAGCTCGTGAACGACGAAGCGCGCTGGGACGTGCCGTTCCTTTCGCCCGACGAAGCCGCGCTTGACGCGATCGACGCGAGCCGCGATGCGACGAAGCCCGTGATCATCGCGGATACGCAGGACAATCCGGGCGTCGGCGGCGATTCGAACACGATGGGCATGGTCCGGGCGCTTCTGCGCAACGGCGCGCGCGATGCGGCCGTGGGCGTCATCTGGGACGAGCAGGCGGCGCGTGCGGCGCATCGCGCGGGCGTCGGCGGGCGCATCCGGCTCGCGCTGGGCGGCGGGTCGAACGTGCCGGGCGATTCGCCGCTTGAAGGCGAGTTCGAAGTCGAGTATCTGTCGGACGGGCGCTTTCGTTTCGACGGGCCGATGCTCAACGGCATGTCGGGCGAACTGGGACCGACCGCGTGCCTGCGCATCGACGGCGTGCGTATCGCGGTGAGCAGCGTCAAGATGCAGGTGTTCGACCGCAATCTGTTTCGCGTCGCGGGCATCGAGCCCGAGCGCATGAAGATTCTGGTGAACAAGAGCTCGGTGCATTTTCGCGCCGACTTCGAGCCGATCGCGCATCGCATACTGGTCGCGAAAGCGCCCGGTCCGATGGCCGCCGATCCCGCCGATCTGCCGTGGCGTCGTCTCGATGCGCGCATGCGCGTGCGGCCGATGGGCCCGACGCTCGCGGCGCTGCGGGCGTCGGCTGCGTGAGACGATTTCATCGAATACATCGAACAAGGAGAAGCACAACATGCCGGATGATCAGATCAACGCGTGGCGACGCCGCTTTCTCGGCACAGCGATCGCCAGTGTCGGCGCCATGCAGCTTGGGTTGAGCGACCTGGTTCGCGCTCAAACGACGCAACGTGCATCGTCGAGCGCGGGCTTTGCCGAGATTCGCCAGATCGACGCGGGCACGCTCAATGTCGGCTATGCGGAAGCGGGGCCGGCGAACGGCCCGGCGGTGATCCTGCTGCACGGCTGGCCCTATGACATTTACAGCTTTGCCGACGTCGCGCCGATCCTCGCGGCGCAGGGTTATCGTGTGATCGTGCCGTATCTTCGCGGCTACGGCTCGACGCGTTTCCTCTCCACCGATACGCCGCGCAACGGTCAGCAGGCGGTGGTCGCGGTGGACATCATCGCGCTCATGGATGCGCTGAAGATCCAGAAGGCGACACTCGGCGCGTTCGACTGGGGCGCGCGCACCGCGAACATCATCGCGGCGCTGTGGCCCGAGCGCGTCAGGTCGATGGTGTCGGTGAGCGGCTATCTGATCGGCAGCCAGCAGGCGAATCGCGCGCCCTTGCCGCCGAAGGCCGAGTTCGCGTGGTGGTATCAGTTCTATTTCGCAACGGAGCGCGGCCAGGCGGGCTACGAGTCGAACCGTCACGATTTCAACAAGCTCATCTGGCAACTCGCATCGCCGAAATGGAATTTCGATGACGCGACCTATGACCGTTCGGCGAAATCGTTCGTGAATCCTGATCACGTCGCGGTGGTGATTCACAACTATCGCTGGCGTCTCGGGCTCGTGCAGGGCGAGGCGCAATACGACGCGCTCGAACAGCGTCTCGCCGGCGCACCGACGATTGGCGTGCCGACCATCACGATGGAAGGCGATGCCAACGGCGCGCCACATCCCGATCCCTCCGCGTATGCGAAGAAGTTCACGGGCAAGTACAGGCATCGCAACGTCGCGGGCGGCATCGGCCACAATCTGCCGCAGGAGGCGCCCAAGGCATTCGCCGATGCGGTGATCGAAGCCGACCGCATGTAAGCGCGAACGACGCTACGCGAGATGCGATTTTTTCTGCTTGCGTCCGGGCGTCTTGCGCGATGTCAGTTCGTGCATGATTCCGCACGAATCGACCGCGCGCTCGCCGCGGCATTTCTTGCGCAATGCGTTGAGCTGGTCGCGTAGCTTGATCAATTCGTCGATGCGCATGCCGACACGGCAGATATGCGCTTCGACGAGCGCATTGATGGCGCAGCAACTCGACGCGTTCGCCTCCGAAGCCTGAAGCAGCGCGCGCACTTCGTCGTGCGTCATGTCGAGCTCGCGACAATTTCTGATCAGACGCAGGCGCTCGACATGCGTTTCGTCATAGGTCCGGTAGTTGGCTTCCGTCCTTCCGGCTGGCGGAAGCAGGCCTTCTCTTTCGTAAAAGCGAATCGTATCGGGCGTGCAATTCGTGATGCGCGCCAGTTCCCCAATTTTCATCTCGACTTCCTTCTTGACCCTGGAGCCGCTCCAAGGTGTTTACTTGTCATAGTGTCAAGAAAACGGAATCAGTATGTTGCGTCCCGGGAGTATCGGCAAGCCCGGATCGAACAAGAGAAGTTTTCAAATTCGAAATGATTTAAAGGAATACGAAGCAAATAATAAAACCTTCATCGCCGGGCTTCGGGTGCTGCACAAGCGCTTCATCTAAAGACATCAAGAAAAAAGGGGAAATCATGAACTTGCTGCGCAAGCTGTTCGGCATCGAGCACGAGGGCGGCCGGTACCGTCGCCGCCGGAACGGGAAGGGATACGACCAGCGTTATCGCGCAGACGATTACGACGAACGATGGGACCGTCATCCCGGCTCGATTCCAGCAATGCCGCCCGATCTGATCTGCCCGAAATGCCGCAAGTCCAATCCGCCCGGGACGCCCGCATGCAAGCAATGTGATACGCCGCTGGGCGGAAATCGGTGAGACGCGTGGTGCGGCGGGCCAGCACCCGCGCCACAGGTTCGCGATCTGACCGTGCTTTCAACACATAAACAGAATAATTACGTAAGTTTGTCAAAATGGTTTCACATTGATTTCCTAGAGTAGCGCGTCATCCGGAATATCAGGCCGCAATGGTCTGAAACGACAACTTCCATCGCCGGTATGTCACCCACAATCAAGGAATCGAAACCACACATGGCGCAGCCACTCGACCTCTCCCGCCGCAAGGCACTGAAGATCCTTGCCGGCGCACCGATGCTGCCGCTCGGCGGCACCGCCGTAGCGTCTCTGCTCACGGCTTGCGGCGGCAGCGACAGCAACGCGGCCACGCCCACGCCCGCAGCGACGGCCGCGTTCACCACGGCCACGTTCACCGGCATGGCCGCGCCGACGCTCGCCGCGCCCGACGCGATGGCCCGAACCACCGTCGCCTCGACGCTGACCGCGAACTTCAGCGACGGCAGCAGCCGCGCGTACAAGCTCGCGTATCAGCCGTTCTTCATGACCGGCGACACGGTGCCGAACACGACGGGCGGCACGATCGTCGCGGGCGGCTACTTCGATATCGATAATCAGCCGATCATCGACCGTTCGGCTGCGGGCAAGGAACGTCAGTTCTTCTCGGACTGCCCGGACGGCACGTCGCTCATCAAGCTCGACAATCCCACGGTGAAGGGCGTGAAGGGCAACGCCGTGTTCGCGGTCGTGCAGTTCGAATACACCACGCGCGACCAGAGCGCGGCCAGCATGTACGGTCGCCTGCCGTCGCCGATCGCCGTGCTCACGCTAGATCAGGACCCGGCGACCGGCAAGCTCTCGCTCGTGAGCTACGCGAACGTCGATACGTCGAAGGCGCACGGCCTGTGGATCACCTGTGGCGCGAGCCTGTCGCCGTGGAACACGCATCTGTCGAGCGAGGAGTACGAGCCGGACGCGGCGCTGGCATCGAGCGACGCGCAGTTCAAGGCATACAGCCGCAATCTCTACGGCGACGAAACGAAGGCGCGTCCGTATCACTACGGTCATATTCCGGAAGTCACCGTGCATCCGGACGGCACCGGCACGATCCAGAAGCACTATTGCCTCGGCCGCATCTCGCACGAGCTGATTCAGGTGATGCCCGACCAGCGCACTGTGATGATGGGCGATGACGCCACCAACGGCGGCGTCTTCATGTTCGTCGCGGACAGGCAGGCGGATCTTTCGGCGGGCACGCTGTACGTTGCGAAGTGCGCGCAGACGTCTTCGGCGGGCGCGGGTTCGGCCACGCTGACATGGCTCAATCTCGGTCACGCGACGAGCGATGAAATCGAGAACCTCGCCAACACGCTGACGATCACCGACATCATGGACGTCGCCACCGACGAAAAGGTCGGCCCGACGCTGGACGCGAGCTACACGCGCATCCACTTCGGCGGCAAGTTCAACTGGATTCGCATCAAGCCCGGCATGGAGAAGGCAGCCGCGTTCCTGGAGACGCATCGCTATGCCGCGCTGCGCGGCGCGAGCATGTGCTTCACGAAGCTCGAAGGCACGACGGTCAACGCGAAGGACAAGATCGTCTACTCGGCGATGTCGCAGATCGTCAAGTCGATGGTGAAGGGCGACGCGCATTCGACCGACATCAAGCTCGACAAAGCCATCACCGCCGGCGCGGTCTACGCGTTCAACCTGAAGGGCGGCCAGCGCGATCTCGCGGGCGCGGCGATCGACAGCGAATGGGTGCCGGTCGACATGGCTGCGCCCGCCGCGCTCGTCGGCGAAGACATCGCGGCCGACGCGCTCGGCAATCTCGCGAACCCGGAGCGTATCGCGAATCCGGACAACCTCAAGTTCTCGGAGAAGCTGCGCACGCTGTTCATTGGCGAGGACAGCGGCGCGCACGTCAACAACTTCCTGTGGGCGTACAACGTCGATACGAAGTCGCTGACGCGCATCCTGTCGGCGCCTGCGGGCGCGGAGTCGACGGGCCTGCACGCGGTCGACGAGATCAACGGCTGGACCTACATCATGAGCAACTTCCAGCACGCGGGCGACTGGGAAAGCGCGCTGCACGGCAAGGTGCAGTCGACGCTCGATCCGCTCATCCGCGCGAACTACAAGGATCGCTTCGGCGCGGCGGTGGGTTATCTGACCGCCGATCCGGCTTCGATCAAACTGAGCTGACGATGTGACGACGCCGCGAACGAAAGTCGCGGCGTCGGTTTTTTGGCTCGTGACGGCACGCGTGCAATCAGCAGCGCCGCTCGCAGTCGATATATTCGAAGCCCGCCGCGATCGCGTAGCGGATCGCTTCTTCGACGTTCGCGAACTCGCCCGGCAGTCTCACGGAACGTTCCATCCCGTTCAAATCCTGGATTCGCGCCGTTGCGGCAAACACATTGCCCTGCCGGACCGCTGCCGGCGTGACCATCATGTCCCTGTAGCTGAAGACCATTTCTCTCTCTGTCGGATATTGTCGGTCCCCGGCGTGCGGCGCCGGGGCACTCGTCTCGGTATCGATAAAGCGCCGGACGATCGTCCGGCTCCTTCTGTTTCAGTTATCGGCACGAGTAGACGTTTCTTTACCGAAAGCGCTATCACTGCCCGGGAAACGGCCCGAACGCCTTGCTGCAATCGACCGGCGCGGCGTCTTCCGTGCCGGGCGCTGCGCGCGTGACGCTGACCGTGCCGCCCGTTTTGAACGGCAGCGACGTGCCGCCCGCGCCGATCGTGACGAGCGCATCGGTGACGGTGAAATTCGCAGGCGCGACATCCGCAATGACGTTGTTCAGCGAGATCGTCAACGGATTCACGACCGGCGGCGCCGGCCAGCCGGAGGAGCCGCCCGACCAGCCCGAGCCTTGCAGGACCGGACTCGCGGAGCTGAAGCCCTGGAACGTGTAACTCGACGCATTGACGACGCGCACGCCATCGAGCGCGATGTTCCTGAAGCTCGGATAGAGCCCGTTGTTCTTGGTCGGGCTGTAGTACGGCGAGAAGATCAGCGCCTGCGGTTTGCCGTCCGTCGACGTCTCCGGCATGCGAATGCACACATTCGAGTAACGGATGTTCGACACCAGCCCGCTGCGGCTCCAGTCCGACTTGATGCGCAGGCCGTTGTCGGCGCCATCGAGCACGAGATCGTAGACATTGACGTTGCTCACGCTCGGCAGGACGCCATCGACGGGCGTGACGTCCGGATTGGCCGTGCCTGCGTCCGTGCCCGCCGTCTCGCTGCCGATCGACATGCCGTGTCCCGTATAGAAGCGGCTGTGCGCGACCGTGATGTTGTACGTGCGGCCGTTGACCGTGCCGGTGCCGCCCTTGATCGCGATGTTGTCATCGCCGGTGCGGATGTGCGTGTACGCGATCAGCATGTTGCTCGCATCGCCGGTCAGCTTGCCGGGATTGCCGGGGTTGCTCGTGATCGGGCCGGAGCTCGCGGGATCGATGCCGTCCGTGTTCTTCGCCGTGTCCGGGCTGTAGTGCATGCCGAGATAGTTCGTCATCGCCTCGTAGACGGCGGTCGGCGTATAGATCTTCACGCCCCAAGCGGTGAAGCCATCGACGCCGCTCGGCACGACGTGAAACTTCGGTGCGTTCTGCAGCGTCACGCGATACAGCGTGAAGTTGCGGCCATTGCTGATCTGGATGAGGCGCGGATTGTTCTGCGCGAGGTTCTGCACCTTGTTCGCCATCCAGCCGATATCCCACCAGCTCATCGTGCCGCTGCCGTCCGGACGCATCATCAGGTCCGGATCGTTCGGCTTGCTGCTGACGAGCGGGCTGCCGCCGCGTCCGTCGATGACGCCATCGCCCATCACTGCGGCATTCGCGATCTTGCTGGCATTGATGAGCGCGAGACAGCCGTTGTCGCTCGCGGTGATGATGCCGCAGCTCGTGGTGCCACGGGTCTTGTCGTACTGGCGCGGATCGCGTGAGGCGAACAGGGTGACGCCCTTGTCGATCCAGAGCGTGACGCCGCTTTGCAGGTTCAGCGCGCCGGCGACGAACGCGTTCGCGCCGTTCGGGCCGGGGACGAGCCGCACGGCCTTGTTGGTCGAGAGACCGCTGCTCGACGGGTTTTTGCATGCGTCGAGCGCGGCCTGGATGCGCGGGCTGTCGGGGGCGGTGTTGGTCGAGTCGGCGTTGTCGGGCAGCAGGCCGTTCGGCTGCGCGGTCAGCGTGGCGGGGAGCGTCGCGCAGATTTGCGGGGGGAGGGGCAGGGTGGGTTCTGGCGGCAGCGCGGGATCGTAGGTCGTCGTGCCAACCTGGAAGCCCGTCGGCGTCGGTGTCGGCGTCGGGTCCGCCGAAGGCGTGGATGCGCCCGATGCTGCGGGATTGCCGTCGTCGCTATTCACGACGTCGCTGGTCGCGGCGGACGTCGTAGCCAGTGACGGCGACGCATCCGAGCCGCCGCACGCGCTGAGCGTCAGCGCGATGGACGCGGCGGCGAGCCAGGCGGCGCCATGCTTGACTAGCTCAGAAAGAGCAGGGTTTTGGTTCAATTATTGTGCCTCTTTGTAAAACGATCGAATCGATAATGTCGTATGACATCATGCGGATATTAGGCATCCGAATGAAAGAAGCGATATCTGGTGTTCGCCCTTAAGCCAGTTCGACGGTTTCGCTTCGGCCTCGATTCGTGCCGGCTTTCCTGGATGGTGCTAATGTGCGGCCAATCGTTTTCTCTCAACCGAACAGAACCCGCATGGAGTCGTCGACCATGAAAGTTCGTCTCTGGAAAGCGGCAGGTCTTTTGATGCTCGTCAGCACGGGCGCGGCGGCGCAGACGAGTGTCACGATGTACGGCCGGATCGATGGCGGCATCGAGTATCTGAATCACATCGCGAACGGCACGGGCGGCAGCGACTCGCGATGGAGCGCCGAAGGCGGCGACTGGGGCACCAGCATGTGGGGCCTGAAAGGCAGTGAGGATCTGGGCGGCGGCCTGAGCGCGGTCTTCGACCTCGAAACCGCCATTCAGATCATGAACGGCACGACTGGCGGCGGGCGCCTGTGGTCACGCCGCGCCTATGCCGGGCTGAATTCGAAGACCTGGGGCCAGTTGCAGGCGGGGCGCAACCTGTTCATCGACAGCGACGGCGTGTGGGAATTCGATCCCTTCGTACAACAGGCGGTATCGTCGGCATCGCTCGTGCGCGGGCGCAACTGGCAGCAGACCAGCAATAACGTCGAGTATCACAGCCCCGTGTTTCATGGCTTCGACGTGCAGGGGCAATATGCATTCGGCAATCAGCCGGGAGCATTCAATCAGGGCGCGCAGGGCGAGTTCGGACGCTCCGAAGGCGTCATGCTGACGTATCACTCGACCCTGTTCGACGTGCGCGGCATCTACGATGAGTTGCGCAGCCAGAACGGCAAGCTGGACAACATCTTTCAGGCGTCGCGCGAAGTCTTCGTCGGCGCGAACGTGAGAATCGACAAGTGGAAGGTGCAGGCCGCGTACACGCATTACGCCGCGCCCGATTCGCCCGCGGGCCTGGCCGATAGCGCCGATCACTACTGGCTCGGCGCGACCTATCAGGCGACGTCCGCATGGGCCGTCACGGCAGCGGGCTTCTATATCCACGTCGGCGAAGGCGCGGGCGATGCGGCGCACGACCCCGCGAGCCACGCAATGCTGTACGCGCTCGGCACGACCTACAACTTCAGCAAGCGCACCTTCCTGTACGGCACCGTGGCCTACGTGCGCAACAGCGCAAACGGCTCGTTTTCGGTCTTCGCGACACCGCGCGATGCCGAACCGGGCACGAGCCCGATGGCAGGCGAATCGCAGACGGGCGCGTACATCGGGATGATGCATGTGTTCTAGCCGTGCCCGTCATCGCCCGGTTACGCGTGTGCGCGCGCCAGCCACTGCTCGAGGCTGATGCTTCCACGACGCGCGACGCCGGTCGGCACGAGCGAGTCTTCCGTGATCGTGCCACCGAAGTACGTCGCCTTCGGATCGACGACGATCTCGCGCGCATCGCCCTGCGCCTTCAGATACTGGCCGACGATCCGGTGCAAGGGCGCACGTTCGGGCCCCGCGATATCGGCGATGCCGTTCAGCGGCGTATCGAGCGCGGCGTCCGCGACGAAGCCCGCGACGTCATCGGCGGCGATCGGCTGAAACTGTCCCGTCGACAGATGCACCTTGCCGTCCTGCATGCCCGCGTCGGCGATGCCGCCGAGGAACTCCAGGAACTGCGTCGCCCGGACGATCGAATACGGCACGCGCGATTCCGCGATCAGCTTTTCCTGTGCCACTTTCGCGCGGAAATAACCGTTGTCCGGCATGCGATCCGTCCCGACGACAGACAGCGCCACATGATGGTGCACGCCCGCTGCGGCTTCGGCCTTCACGAGGTTCGTGGTCGACGCGCGGAAAAACGCCATCACGTCATCCGGCGCCCACGAAGGCGCGTTCGACACGTCGATGACGACCTGCGCGCCGCGAAGCGCTTCATCCAATCCCGCGCCCGTCACCGAATCCACGCCGTTGCGCGGCGACGCGGCGACTGCCTCGTGGCCCTTCGCGCGCAGAATCGCAACCGTCTTCGCGCCGATCAAACCCGAACCGCCAATGACGACGATCTTCATGATGCACCTCGCTGGATAAGTGAAAGTGAAGTCATTGTGTGACAATCATGGCTTAGCAGAAAGGGACAAGAATCGTCGATTCAACTAGTCCATGAGCCGTGACATGCCGACCACTGACCATGCGTTGAACATAGAGATCGACCGGCGCGAAGCTTCGCCGATCTATCTGCAGATTTGCGAGCGTTTCAAGGCGGCGATCGCGGCGGGTCACCTGAAGCCCGGCGACCGCGTGCCCGCGCTGCGCGCGCTCGCGACGCAACTGAATACTGCCCGCGGCACGGTCGAGATGGCGTATAACGTCCTCGTCGATGAGGGTTATTTGCAGATGCGCGGCGCGGCGGGCACGTTCGTGTCGACGTCGCTGCCGGGCGCGGTGACACCCGCGCGCACGAGCCGCGAGCGCGCCGATGCACCGCGTGCGAAGCGCACGCAGGCCGACACCGATATCGGCAACGACGCGAAGCCGCTGCGTCCCGGCTTGCCCGCGCTCGACGCGTTTCCGCGCAAGGTCTGGAGCCGGCTCGTCGCGTATCGCGCGCGCGGCGGCGATCCCGCCACGCTGAGTTATCCCGATCCGTCCGGCTATCGCCCGTTGCGCGAGCGCATCGCAACCTATCTCGGCCTGTCGCGCGGCGTGGAGTGCGTGCCGGAGCAGGTGTTTGTCACGAACGGCTATCGCGCGACGCTCGAACTCATCCTGCGCGGTTTCGCGAAGCCCGGCGACCGCGCATGGTTCGAAGAGCCGGGCTATCTGCTCGCGCGAAACTTTCTCGTCGATGCCGGCATGCGGCTCGTGCCGGTGCCCGTCGATCATGAAGGACTCGACGTCGACACCGCCCGCGCGCTGTACGACGATGCGCGCTTCGCGTTCGTCACGCCGTCGCATCAGAGTCCGCTCGGCGTGACGCTCTCGCTCGCGCGGCGCATGAAGCTGCTCGACTGGGCGAGCCGCGCGGGAAGCTGGATCGTCGAGGACGATTACGACAGCGAGTTCCGCTACGTGGGCCGTCCGCTGCCCGCGCTTAAAAGCCTCGATCGCGACGACCGCGTGATCTACTGCGGCACCTTCAGCAAGGTGCTGTTTCCGGGCTTGCGGCTTTCATACGTGGTGGCGCCCGAACGGGCCGTCGCGCGGTTCGGGCAGATCACGAAGAGCATGAATGCGGGGTCGCCGTATCTCTATCAGGCGGCGGTGGCGGACTTCATCGCACAGGGGCATTTCGCGCGGCATCTGAAGCGCATGCGCGCGCTCTATGCCGAGCGGCGCATGCTGCTCATGAATGCGATCCTGACGGCTTTCGGCGACAGGGTCAGCATCGAACTGCCGACCGGCGGCATGCATCTCGTCGCGATCTTCCATGCGGGACGCGATGGACCCATCGACGACACCGCGATGGCCGCACGCGCGCGCGAAGCGGGTCTCGCGGTGCTCGCGCTATCGGCGTGGTATCTGAACGCGCGCGCGAAGCATGCGTTGCGCGGGATCGTCGTCGGCTTTGCGAATGTCGCCGATGCCGCCGAAGCGGCGCGCCTCGCGGGCATGCTTCGGCGGGCCTACGACGGTTAAAACGCGACGGCGTCATCCGATGCGAAGAGCGCGTGTCGCGCGATCTCGTCGCGTGCGCTTCGCAGCGCTTCGGCCACGGCGTCATGGCCGTGCACGAGTCCTTGCAGCAAGAGGAAATGCAGATTCTGCAAGCCGATCGAGCCGAGCGCGTAACGCAGATACGGCGTGAGGAAATCGCGCTGGCGCGCGTGCTCGCCGCTATGAAACCCGCCCGATCCGACGATTACGAACGCGGGCCGGTCACGCATCAGTCCGAGCTTGCCTTCGGGCGTCGCGGCGAACGTGCGGTGAATGCGCAGCACATAATCGATCCACAGCTTCAGCGCGGCGGGGACGGTGAAGTTGTGCATCGGCGTGTTGATGATCAGCGCGTCGGTCGTTTCGATTTCGCGGATGAGTTGTTCGGAGACGTCGAACCGGGTCGCATCCGGCTGGCGCGATGTGATCGCGCTCGCGTAATCCTGCGTGATGGGCGGCAATGGCGCCGCCGCGAGATCGCGTTCGACGATCTCCACGCGCGCCGTCTTGCGCAACATCTCGATCATTTCCAGCGCGAGCTGGTAGCCATGACTCGCGTCGCCGTGCGGGCTCGCGTTGATGAAGAGCACTTTCATCGCACGGCCTCCGTGTCGTTGCCCGTCAGCGGCTGGACGAAATGCATGCCCTTCGCGAGCAGGCCATTGCGATAGTAGAAGCGCTGCGCGAGCGCCATGTGCAGGCCGGTGTCGAGGACGAAATGCGCGCAGCGCGAATGGCGCGCGATCTCGCGGACCTTGTCGAGCAATTGCGCGCCGATGCCGCTGCGATGCAGCCGCGCCGTCACGACGAGATCGTCTACATAGACAAAACGGCCGTACAGCGTATTCGTTTGCGTGCGATAACCTGCGAGACCGAGGATCGCGCCGTCTTCGCTGCATGCCGCGAGCAGGCGATAGCATTCCTCGCGTTGACGGCGCATTTGCGCGCCGAACGCGGCGGCGTCGGTCAGATGCGGGCGTAGTTCCTTCATGACGTCGAAGGCGCGCGTCCAGTCGTCGGGCGAGTCGAGATGCCGAAAGGTGATCGAAGTGTCCATGCGTGTTCTCCACGTTGCATGCCACCTACGATATCGGCGCGATGACACAGCCCAAAGAGCCAAGAATCGCGCTTTGGACTAGGCCATGTCCGGCCACGGGTAGAATCGGACGGACTATTTTCGATTCCCGCTCATGGCGCTCAATCCGGATTCCCCTCTCGCCCGTCTCATGAACGCGTCCGTGAAGGCGGGCCGCGTCGAATGGATCGGCTTGCGTGAAGCGCGGCGCGCGCCGCTTCGTGTGGTCGAATCGGCGCTGGCGATCGAAGGCATCGGTCTCGATGGCGATCACTACTGCCGAAAGGACGGCAATCGCCAGGTCACATTGATTCAGGCGGAAAGCCTGCGCGCGATCGCGAGCCATCTCGGCCTCGACGACGTCGCGCCGGGCGATCTGCGGCGCAATATCGTCACATCCGGCATCAATCTCCATGCGCTGAAGGGGCAGCGTTTTCGCATCGGCGATGCGGTGTTCGAAGCGAGCGGCGAGTGTCATCCGTGCTCGCGCATGGAAGAGACTTTCGGTGTGGGCGGTTATAACGCGGTGCGCGGTTTCGGCGGCATTACGGCGCGCGTGATCGTCGGCGGAGGGATCGGGCTCGCGAGTCTGGTCGAGCCATTGCGATGATCGGATAAGATACTGCGCCCCGTATCATCAACTCATAACGTGGAGTGCTTTTCGTGATCCAGCCGAGCAACGTATTCAAGGATAACCTCGCCCAATTGCCTGCCATCGATGGCATCGAGCGCATCGATCTGGTCGACGGCCGGGGCGATGTGGTCGCGAGTATCGAGAACAAGCCGGGCAAGCAGGGTTCGCTGGCGGTCTACAACTACGTGCAGCAGACGTTCGGCACGCTCGACGCGAAGGCCGCGCAGCACGCGCTTGCCGTGTTCGCCGAACATACCGCCGATGCGCGCAACCGGCCGGGCGCGCATCCGAATGTGGATCGGCTGCTCGCGATCGTCGATGGCGGCGAAGCGCTGCGCATCGACGTGATTCAGGCGAGTTGATGCGTGTGCCCGTTCCGCCATCGACGGAACGGGCTTGCAAGTCCAATCAGGCGCGCAATTCCACGCGCTTGATGTCCTTCACGATCACGAGATAACTGAACACCGTGATCAGCGCATTGATGCCGACGAACGCCAGCGCGCCATTGAACGAGCCCGACTGCGCGACGAGATAGCCGATCACGATCGGCGTCACGATCCCCGCCACATTGCCGAACATGTTGAAGATCGACCCGGAAAGCCCGATGGCTTCCTTCGGCGACGTATCCGCGACCACGGCCCAGCCCAATGCGCCGATACCCTTGCCGAAGAACGCCAGCGACATCAGCGCGACCACGACCCAGTCCGTATCGACGTAATTGCAGCCGATGATGCACGACGACAGCAGCATGCCGCCGACGATCGGCGCCTTGCGTGCCAGCGTAAGCGAGCAGCCGCGGCGGATGAGGCCATCGGAGATCACGCCGCCGAGCACGCCGCCCGTGAAGCCGCAGATGGCCGGCAGCGACGCGACGAAGCCTGCCTGCAGAATCGTCATGTGACGCGCCTGCACGAGGTAGATCGGGAACCACGTCAGGAAGAAGTACGTGAGCACGTTGATGCAGTACTGCGCGAGATACACGCCGAGCAGCATGCGGTTGGTCAGCAGTTGCTTCACGACCGGCCAGCCCACGCTGTTCGACCTGGCACCCGCCGCGCCGCCCGCGCGGTGATGACCGCTGACGAGACCGCCGCCTTCCTCGATGTACTCCAGTTCCTGCTTGTTCACGCGCGGATGGTCAACCGGATTCTTCATCACGGACAGCCACGTGAGCGCGAGCAAGAGACCCGCCACGCCCATCACGATATACACGTGATGCCAGCCGAAAGCGTGCGTGAGCCACGCCATCAGCGGCGTGAACACGACGGCCGCGAAATACTGCGCGGAGTTGAAGATCGCCGAAGCCGTGCCGCGCTCTTTCGTCGGGAACCAGCTCGCGACGACTTTCGCATTGGCCGGAAACGCGGGCGCTTCCGCCGCGCCCATCGCGAAACGCAGGACGAACAGCGCCGTCACCGCCGTGGCCGCGCTGCCGAGCAGGCCGATCGAGCTTTGCAGCAGTGTGAACAGCGACCACAGAAAAATGCTCGCCGCATACACGCGCCGCGCGCCGAAGCGATCGAGCAGCCAGCCCGCGGGCACTTGCGAGAGCACGTACGCCCAGCTGAAGGCCGAGAAGATGTAACCCATGCGGATCGCATCGAAGCCGAATTCGGCGCGCATCGCCGAACCGGTCACCGACAGGGTCGCGCGGTCTGCGTAGTTGAACGTCGTGATCACGAAGATCAGCAACAGGATGAGATAGCGCACGCGGGTGCGCTTCATGACGTCTGCGGGATTCGCGGTACGGCTCATCGACATGGACTTCCCCTTTGATTCGATCGTGCTGATGCACGGAGGGCCGCAGCAGCGGCCCTCATGGGCGAAGCGACGCACGGCGCCGTTGCGGCGCCACGCGTTCCCACGCTTCGCTGTCTCCTTCCGTAATGCTGCTTACTGCGCGCCGAGCTTCTTGATCAGCGCGTCGAGCTGTTCGAGCTCTTCTTCCGTCAGATCGGTCAGCGGCGCGCGCACCGGACCCGCATCGTGGCCGACGAGCTTCGCGCCCGCCTTGACGATCGACACGGCATAACCCGCCTTGCGATTGCGGATCTTCAGGTACGGCAGGAAGAATTCGTCGATCAGCTTGCCGACGGTCGCGTGGTCGTCCGCCGCGATTGCGCGGTAGAAGTCCATCGCCGTCTTCGGGATGAAGTTGAACACCGCCGACGAGTACACCGGCACGCCCAGCGCCTTGTACGCCGCTGCGTAGACTTCGGCCGTCGGCAGGCCGCCGAGGTACGAGAAGCGGTCGCCGAGACGGCGGCGGATCGTCACCATGTTCTCGATTTCGCCCACGCCGTCCTTGAAGCCGATCAGGTTCGGGCAGCTGTCTGCCAGTTGCTCCAGCATGTCGGCGTTGAGCTTCGAATTGGCGCGGTTATAGATGATCACGCCCATGTTCGGCACGGCCTTGCACACTTCCTCGGCGTGCACGCGGATGCCATCCTGCGACGCTTCCGTCAGATAGTGCGGCATCAGCAGCACGCCTTGCGCGCCTTGCTTCTCGGCTTCCTGCGCGAACGCGATGGCCGTGCGGGTCGGGCCGCCGGCGCCCGCGAGGATCGGCACCTTGCCGCGGCACACTTCGGTGGCCGTCTTCACGATCTGCGAATATTCGGGTTGCGTCAGCGAGAAGAACTCGCCCGTGCCGCCCGCGACGAACAGCGCTGAAGCACCGTACGGAGCCAGCCATTCGAGGCGCTCCGCGTAGGTATCTGCGCGGAAGTTGCCTTGTTGGTCGAAGTCCGTCACGGGGAAGGAGAGCAGGCCTTCGGAAACGATTTGCTTCAGTTCTTGCGGTGTCGTCATGGTGAATATCTCGTTGGTCAGCGACCGGCGGGTGCCGAGCTTATAAGTCATCGTACAACATGAGATGACATCGGACAACCGTTTTAAGCCAATAGAATCAACGGATACGGGTAAATACTAAGCAATTGTGACTCTCTATGTTGTAGGATGACATAACTCCAGCCGCAAGCCGCGCGGTGTGTCCGCTCAAGGATTCGTCAGAATGAATCAGTCCCCTCTCTATATTCGCGTCCACCCGGACGACAACGTCGCGATCGTCGTCAATGACGGCGGTCTGGGCGAAGGCGCCGCCTTCTCCGATGGCCTCGTGCTGCGCGAGCGCGTGCCGCAAGGCCACAAGGTCGCGCTGAAGGATCTCGCGGAAGGCGAGGCCGTGATGCGCTACAACGTGGTGATCGGCTATGCGACGAAAGCGTTGCCGAAGGGAAGCTGGGTGAACGAGCACGTCACGCGCATGCCGGCGTCGCCGGAACTGCACGACCTGCCCATCGCGACGATCAAGGCGCCGGACGAATCGCCGCTGGACGGCTTCACGTTCGAGGGCTATCGCAACGCGGACGGCTCGGTCGGCACGCGCAACATCCTCGCGATCACGACCACTGTGCAGTGCGTCGCGGACGTGGTGCAGCACGCGGTCACGCGCATCAAGGCGGAACTGCTGCCGCAGTATCCGAATGTCGACGATGTCGTGAGCCTCGGTCACACCTACGGCTGCGGCGTGGCGATCGACGCCCCGGACGCGATGGTGCCGATCCGCACCGTGCGCAACATCGCGCTGAATCCGAACTTCGGCGGCGAAGTGATGATGGTGAGTCTCGGCTGCGAGAAGCTTCAGCCCGAGCGCCTGATGCCGCCCGGCACCATTCCGATCGCGGCGGCAACCGCGCAGACGGAAGACGTGGCCGATATCGGCGACAACACCCACGACGACAACGGCGGCACAGTCGTTCTGCAGGACGAGGCGCATGTCGGCTTCGGCTCGATGATCGATTCGATCATGCGGATGGCCGACACGCATCTGAAGCGGCTGAACAATCGCCGTCGCGAGACGTGTCCGGCGGCGGATCTCGTCGTCGGTGTGCAATGCGGCGGCAGCGACGCGTTTTCCGGCCTGACGGCGAATCCGGCGGTCGGCTTCGCGACGGATCTCATCGTGCGCGCGGGCGGGACGGTGATGTTCTCGGAAGTCACGGAAGTGCGCGACGGCGTCGCGCAACTCACGGCGCGCGCGGCGAACGGCGACGTGGCGCAGGCGATCATCCGCGAGATGCAGTGGTACGACGATTACCTGAAGCGCGGCGGCGCGGACCGCAGCGCGAACACCACTCCGGGCAACAAGAAGGGCGGGCTGTCGAACATCGTCGAGAAGGCGATGGGGTCCATCGTCAAGTCGGGCAGCTCGGCCATTTCAGGCGTGCTGTCGCCGGGCGAGAAGGTGACGCAGAAGGGTTTGATCTACGCGTCGACGCCCGCGAGCGATTTCATCTGCGGCACGCTGCAACTCGCGGCGGGCATCAACCTGCATGTGTTCACGACCGGGCGCGGCACGCCTTATAGTCTCGCCGAAGTGCCGGTGCTCAAGGTCGCGACGCGCTCGGATCTCGCGCGCCGCTGGCACGATCTGATGGATGTGAACGCGGGCACCATCGCGACGGGCGAAGCGACCATCGCCGATGTGGGCTGGGAGCTGTTCCGGCTGATGCTGGATGTTGCGAGCGGGAAGAAGCAGACGAAGGCGGAGGCGTTGAAGCTGCATAACGCGCTCGTGCTGTTCAATCCGGCGCCGGTGACGTGATTCGAACCGCGCTCGCTGCAGGAAAAACTGCCTCGCCTCGTGCGGGGCATTTTTTTGGCACGATGGAGTCGGTCCAACTCGTCGCCCGGGCGTGAACCCATGACACCCATCCCCCGCACCGTCTGGGCCCTAGGCTTCGTCAGCCTGTTCATGGACCTGTCTTCCGAACTGGTGCATGCGCTGCTGCCGATCTACCTCGTCACGACCATGGGGATGAGCGTCACCGCGCTCGGCGCGCTGGAGGGCGCAGCCGAAGCGACCGCGATGATCGTGAAGATCTTCTCCGGATCGCTCAGCGACTGGCTCGGCCGCCGCAAGGGCCTCTTGCTGTTCGGCTACGGCCTCGCCGCATTGACGAAGCCGCTGTTCCCGCTCGCCGATACTTCCACGATGGTCGTGACGGCGCGTCTGCTCGACCGCTTCGGCAAGGGCATTCGCGGCGCGCCGCGCGATGCGCTCGTCGCCGATATCGCGCCGCCAGCCATTCGCGGCGCCTGCTTCGGCCTGCGGCAATCGATGGACACGATCGGCGCGTTTGCTGGCCCGCTGCTCGCGATCGCGCTGATGCTCGCGCTGTCCGATCACATCCGGGCGGTGCTCTGGTTCGCGACAGTTCCGGCGTTCATCGCCATCGTCATTATTCTGTTCGGGGTTCGCGAACCGGAACGTACGCCCGCGCAGGGCGCATTCCGCGCGCCGCTCCACTGGCGGTCGATGCGCGAGTTTTCCGGGCGCTACTGGTATGTCGTCGGCATCGGCGCGACGTTCACGCTCGCGCGTTTCAGCGAGGCGTTTCTGGTGCTGCGCGCCCAGCAGACGGGACTCGACATCGCCTGGATTCCCGGCGTGATGGTGATGATGAGCCTTACGTATTCGCTGAGCGCGTATCCCGCCGGCGTGTTGTCGGACCGATGGGATCCGCGCGCTCTGCTCGCCTGCGGCCTCGTTTTGCTGATCGCGGCCGATGTGCTGCTCGGCGCGGGCGCATCGATGATCACGCTGTTCGCAGGCGTCGCGGTATGGGGACTTCACATGGGTTTCACGCAGGGCATTCTCGCGGCGATGGTCGCCGAAGCGGCGCCGCCGTCGCTGCGCGGCACCGCATTCGGCGTGTTCAATCTCGCGAGCGGCATGTGCATGCTGCTGTCGAGCACGGTCGCCGGGTGGCTCTGGGATCGCAGCGGCGCATCGACGACGTTCTTTGCAGGCGCCGCGATCGCGGTGATCCCGCTCGTCATGTGCATGCTGGCGCCGCGCTCGAAATAACGCCTCAAGCCGCGTAGCGCGCAGCCGGCGTGTTGGTCGACAGCTCCGGCGCCATCGCCTGCCGCGCCGCTTCGTACGCGTCCCACTTCGCGCCGTCGTGCAGCGGTGGAATCGTCACGAGTTCACCACGATCGAAGCCGACGAGCGCCGCATCGACCAGATCGCCCGCGGACATGATGATCGCCTGGTCCAGATTTTCCATCGGCAGGCCGCCCGTTTCCCAGAAATCGGTCGCGGTGGCGCCGGGCAGCACGGCCTGAATCTGCACGCCCTTGCCCGACAGTTCGCGATGCAACGATTGACTGAACGCGAGCACGAACGCCTTGGTGCCGCCGTACACCCCATTGAGAATCTCCGGCGCGATGCCGACGATCGACGCGATATTAATGACCGCACCCTTGCCGCGCGCAACGAAGCCCGGCACCGCCGCGTACGTGAGACGCGTGAGCGCGGTCACGTTCAGGTCGATCATGCGCGTCATCGCGTCGACGTCGCTGTCGAGCAAGGGCGTATGCGTGCCGACGCCCGCGTTGTTGACCAGCAGCGTGATGCTCGCGTCCTGCTTCAGTTTCGCTTCGACGGCGGCGAGCGCGTGGCGGTCGTTCAGATCGGCATCGAGAATTTCGACGTTGCGGCGCGTCTCGTTCGTGATGCGCTCGGCGAGCGTTGCGAGCCGGTCGCGATTGCGAGCGACGAGAATGAGGTCGTAGCCGCGGCGCGCGAGACGCTCCGCATAGACCGCGCCGATGCCGGAAGATGCGCCCGTGACGAGCGCGGTGCCAAGATAAGTCTGCGTCATGATTTCACTCCGTTCGATAATTGCGTGAGTGAATGATGAGCCCGTTTGACCGTGACGCAAATGACGTATATGATACTGATTCAGGACATGACAGCGGAACAGAAAAATGCATCGCGTCGGCTTTTTGTTGAGTGAAGGCTTCCAGGTGATGGCGCTGGCGTCGCAATCGGTGTTCGAGTATGCGAATGTCGTTGCGGGTGAAGCGTTCTACGGAATCGAAAACTATTCGACGACGGGCGGCGAGGTGCGCTCGTCGCTCGGCATGAAAGTGGACACGCGGCCTATCACCCCGCGCACCTCGATGGACACGTGGATCGTCGCGGGCGTCAACTCGCCGCTCACCACGCCCGCGCCCGCCGATGTGCTCGCGTTCCTGCGTCGCCGGGCCGGCAAGCGCGCGCGGCGCATCGCGGGCGTCTGCACGGGCGGCTTCGTGCTGGCGGAAGCGGGCCTGCTCGCGAACCGCCGCGCGACCACGCATTGGGCGTACGCGCGCGAGATGCAGCAGCGCTTTCCGGATGTGCGTGTGGAAGAGGACCGCATCTTTATCGTCGATGGTCCGGTGTGGACCTCGGCGGGCATGACGGCCGGACTCGATCTCGCGCTCGCGATGGTCGAGAAGGACCTCGGCGCGGACGTGGCGCGTTCCGTCGCGCACAAGCTCGTGATGCACCAGCGCCGCGCGGGCGGGCAGTCGCAGCATTCGGAGATGCTCGATCTCGCGCCGAAGACGGACCGCATCCAGAACGCGCTGAACTATGCGCGCAAGCATCTGAGCCGGCCATTGACGGTCGAGGAACTCGCGGGCGAGGCGCATCTGAGCCCGCGTCAGTTCAGCCGCGTGTTCACGCTGGAAACGGGGCAGTCGCCGGCGAAGGCCGTCGAAGGCTTGCGGCTGGAGGCGGCGCGCCTGATGATCGAAAAGAGCCGCCATTCGCTCGAAACGATCGCGCAGGAAACGGGTTTCAGAGACCGGCGTCACATGCGCGAGGCGTTCATGCGCGGCTTCGGCGTGCCGCCGCAGGAAGTGCGGCGCGAAGCGCGGACGCTGGCCTGAACCCATACTTTTTACGCACGACAAGGACACGCTGTGCCGAAGATCAACCCTCAACGCTTGCTGAACGACCTCAAACATCTGCGCACATTCGGCGCGACGGGGCCGGGCGTCGTGCGCCTGTCGCTGTCGCCGGTCGATATGGACGCGCGTCGCTGGCTCGCGGGCCGCATGAGCGACGCAGGACTGAGCGCAACCATCGATGGCGTCGGCACCGTGTTCGGCCGTTCGCGCAACGCCGGCCCGGCGCTCCTGATCGGCTCGCACACCGATACCCAGCCGACCGGCGGCTGGCTCGACGGCGCGCTCGGCGTCATCTACGGTCTGGAGATTGCGCGCGCGCTCGCCGAATGCGAGGAGACGCGCCATTTCGCCGTGGACGTCGCTTCGTGGATCGACGAAGAGGGCACGTTCTCGGGCTTTCTCGGCAGCCGCAGTTTCGTCGGTGAAAACGTCGATGAAGCCATTCGCGGCGCGCGCGATCGCGAAGGCGTGCTGCTCGGCGATGCGCTCAGGCAGGCCGGGATCATCGACGCGCCGCGGGTGCGCCTCGACAGGACGCGATACACGGCGTACCTGGAGCCGCACATCGAGCAGGGCGGCCGTCTGGAAGCGCACGGCAAGTCGATCGGCGTGGTGACGACCATCGTCGGCATACGGGAAATGAAACTGCGTTTCACGGGCCAGCGCAACCACGCGGGCACCACGCCCATGGCGATTCGACGCGACGCGGGCGCGGCGCTCGTCGCGTTTATCGCGCGCATGGACGAAGCGTTCCGTGCACTCGCCGACGCCGATACCGTGTGGACGGTCGGACGCATCGAGCTCGATCCCGGCTCGTTCAGCGTGGTGCCGGGCGCGGCGACCATGCATCTGCAGTTTCGCGACGCCAGCGCCGAACGTCTGCACGCGATGGAAACATCGCTCGCCGCGCTGATTCGCGACTTCAACGCGCAAGGCAAGGTGAGCGTCGCCATGATCGACAGCGAACCGCCCGAAGAACCCGTCGTGATGGACACCGCGTTGCAGGCGCAACTCGCCGACGCGGCCGAAGCGCTCGCGCCGGGGCAATGGGAGCGCATGCCGAGCGGCGCGTCGCACGATGCGCAGGTGATCGCGCATCATGTGCCCGCCTGCATGCTGTTCGTGCCGAGCATCGGCGGAATCAGTCACGACTTCGTCGAGAACACGGCCGAGGCGCATATCGTGCTGGGTTGCGAAGTGGCGGCGAGTGCGGCGGCGGCCATCCTGCGCAATGGTTCCGGATCGTTGCGCAGACAACAATAGTCGGGCGCGCGAGGCCCATCGCTGTAACGCGCCCGCGCGCGCGGCTTGTAATCCCCGGCACCTAACATATTCTTCCTCAGTGCGATAAGCGAACCGGGGGACGATCATGAGCGATGTTCCTGCAGCCGATGCAGCCGCGAACGCCAGAGCCGCCGCGAGCGAAGTGTCCGGCTATGCATTCCAGCATGACGTCGTGCGGAATCTCATTTGCCGTCAGGCGCGTTATCCCGACATCGCCACCCAGCAGGACTGGTACATGGCGCTCGCCTTCAGCGTGAGGGATCGCATGCTCGCGCGCTGGGCCGCATCGACCAAAAGCTACAAGTCGAAGGACGTGAAGGTCGCCTGCTATCTTTCGGCGGAATTCCTGATCGGTCCGCAACTCGGCAATAACCTGCTCAATCTCGAGATGGAAGCCGAAGCGCGCGAAGCAATGCATGCGCTCGGCCAGAATCTCGACGGCCTGCTCGCGCTGGAAGAAGAGCCGGGCCTCGGCAACGGCGGTCTGGGACGCCTCGCCGCGTGCTATCTGGATTCGCTCGCGACGTTGCAGATACCCGCCATCGGCTACGGCATCCGCTACGAGTTCGGCATCTTCGATCAGGAAATCCGCGACGGCTGGCAGGCGGAAATCACGGACAAGTGGCTTCAGAAGGGCAATCCGTGGGAGATCGTGCGGCCCGATGTGAGTTGCTATGTGTCCTTCGGCGGCCACACGCAAAGCGACACGGACGCCGAAGGCCGGCTGCGCGTGCGCTGGATTCCCGCGCGCCAGGTGAAAGGCGTCGCGTGCGATATGCCGATGCAAGGTTATCGCGTCGATACCTGCAACATCCTGCGTCTGTGGAAGAGCGAAGCGGTCGAGTCGTTCGACTTTCAGGACTTCAATGCGGGCGAATACTACGAGGCCGTCGAGGAAAAGGTGGTCTCCGAGACGCTGTCGAAAGTGCTCTATCCGAACGACGAGCCCGAAGCCGGCAAGCGTCTGCGTCTCGCGCAGCAGTATTTCTTCGTGTCCTGCTCGCTTCAGGACATGCTGCGCCTGATGGATGCGAAGGGCACGCCGATCGACCAATTCGCCGACCTCTTCGCCGCGCAGCTCAACGATACGCATCCGTCCGTCGCGGTGGCGGAGCTGATGCGCCTGCTCATCGACGAACGTCTGCTTTCGTGGGATGCGGCGTGGGACATCACGCGGCGCACGCTCGCCTATACGAATCACACGCTGTTGCCCGAAGCGCTCGAAACATGGGGCTTGCCGCTCTTTCAGAGCCTGTTGCCGCGCCCGCTGGAGATCATTTACGAAATCAATCGCCGCTTTCTCGATGAGGTGCGCCGCCGATTCCCCGGCGACGATGCGCGCATCAAACGCATGTCGCTCATCGACGAAACCGGCGACAGAAAAGTGCGGATGGCGAATCTCGCGACGGTCGGCAGTCATGCGGTCAATGGCGTAGCGGCGCTGCATTCCGACTTGCTGAAACAGACCGTGCTGCACGATTTCGCGGAGATGTTCCCGGAACATTTCCTCAACGTGACGAACGGCGTCACGCCGCGCCGCTTTCTGATGCTGAGCAATCCTGGGCTCGCGCGCCTGCTCGACAAGACCATCGGCGATGGATGGCGCAGCGATCTCGCACGCCTCGATGCGCTGGCCGCCCACGCCGACGACTCCGCCTTTCACGATGCATGGCGCGCAATCCGGCGCGACAACAAGACGGCGCTCGCTGCGCGCATCACAAACACGACAGGCATCGACGTCGATCCGGACGCGCTGTTCGACATCCAGGTGAAACGCATCCACGAATACAAGCGGCAGCATCTGAATGCGCTTTACATCATCAGTCTTTATCGACGGCTGTGCCGCAATCCCGAACTCGACACGGCCTCGCGCTGCTTCATCTTCGGCGGAAAGGCCGCGCCGGGCTATGCGATGGCGAAACTCATCATCCGCCTGATCAACGGGATCGCGGAAGTCGTGAACAACGATCCGGCGGTCCGTGGCCGGATGAAAGTCGTCTTCTATCCGGACTTCAATGTGAAGAACGGGCACTGGGTCTATCCTGCCGCGGACCTCTCCGAGCAGATATCGACAGCGGGCAAGGAAGCGTCCGGCACCGGCAACATGAAGTTCATGATCAACGGCGCGCTGACCATCGGCACGCTGGATGGCGCGAACGTGGAGATACGCGAGGAAGCGGGCGCGGAAAACTTCTTTCTGTTCGGCCTCACCGCGCAGCAAGTGGACGAGCTGAAGCACGCAGGCTATCGGCCCGCTGAATACGCGCAAGGACATGATGACTTGCGCGATGCGCTCGATCAGATCGCGCAAGGGCGCTTCTCGCGCGGCGACACGGCGATGTTCCGCCCGCTGCTCGATAACCTGCTGCAACACGATCCGTTTCTCGTGCTCGCCGATTTCGCGGATTACGTCGCGTGCCAGGACCGCGTGAGCCAGGCATGGCGCGACGCGCGGCAATGGACGCGCATGTCGATCATGAACACGGCGCGCTCGGGCAAGTTCTCGTCGGACCGCGCGATCGCCGAGTATTGCGAGCGCATCTGGAAGACGCATCCCGTGAGGATCGATCTTGCTCAGCCCTGAGGCGCAGGGTCGCGACGGCTATCGCACGCGGCCCGGTTCGCGCTTTCCGCTCGGCGCGAAGGTCGTGCCGGGCGGCGTCAATTTCTGCGTGTTCTGCCGCCATGCGACGCGTCTCGAACTGCTGCTCTATGCATCCGAGGAAAGCGCCGAGCCGTTTCAGATCGTCGAACTCACGAGCGACGTGAACCGCACGTTCTTCTTCTGGCATGTGCTGGTCGAGGGTCTTCCGCTGCGTTGCTGCTTTACATGGCGCGCATATGGCCCGCTCGGCGTGCCGCAGATGAGCGACGAGGCCGCGGCAGCCAAGGAACTGCTCGATCCCAACGCGCGCGGCGTGAGCGACCGCTTCTATGATCGCAGGCAGGCGGCTGGCGAGGGTGCCGCAGGTCACGCGTCGTTGCGAGCGATCGTCACCGAGCCGCTCGACCGCCCCGACGACGATGTCGAAGTCCGCACGCTCGACGACGCCATCATCTACGAACTGCACGTGGGCGGCTTCACGCGGCATCCGTCGAGCGGCGTGCGCCATCCCGGCACGTTCGCGGGGCTCATCGAGAAGATTCCTTATCTGCAGGCGCTCGGCATCACGCATGTCGAACTGCTCCCGGTGATGGCCTTCGACGAGCAGGACATTCCCGACTTCGCCGCCGCGCGCGGGCTGCGCAACTACTGGGGCTACAGCACGCATAGCTTCTATAGTCCGCATCCGCGCTATTGCGTCGAGCCGGCGCGTGCGCCGCAGGAATTCCGTGCCTTCGTCGATGCCTTGCATGCGGCGGGCATCCGCGTGCTGCTCGATGTCGTGTTCAATCACACATCGGAAGCGGGCAGGAACGGGCCGGTGATCCACTTCAAGGTGTTCGCCAACGAAGCCTTCTATCAGGTCGATGTGAACGATGCGCGGCATTATCGCGACTACACGGGTTGCGGCAATACCGTCAACTGCAATCATCCGCTGGTATCGGCGTTCATCATGCGCTGCCTCGAATACTGGGTGCGCGAACTCGACGTCGATGGCTTTCGCTTCGATCTCGCGAGCGTCTTCGCGCGCGGCGAGAACGGCGAGGTGCTGCGCACGCCTTACTTGCCGTGGGCGATGGAAGCGTCGCCGGTGCTCGCGCGCGTGCCGCTGATCGCCGAAGCGTGGGACGCGAGCGGCCTCTATCACGTCGGCGCGTTTCCGGGCATGGCATGGGCCGAATGGAACGGACGCTATCGCGATGTGGTCCGGCGCTTCGTGCGCGGCGATCCGGGCCTGGTCGGCGACGTCTGCACGTGCATCGCGGGCAGCGCGGATCTGTATCAGGAAGACGGCAGGCTGCCCGCGAACAGCATCAATTTCGTCACCTGTCACGACGGCTTCACGTTGAGCGATCTCGTCAGCTACAACGCCAAGCACAACGAGGCGAACGGCGAGGACAACCGCGATGGCAGCAACGACAATATGTCGTGGAATTGCGGCGCGGAAGGCGAGACGGACGATCCGGCGATCATCGGCATGCGTCGTCGGCAGGCGCGCAATCTCATGGCGATACTGTTGCTGAGCCAGGGCGTGCCGATGCTGCTCGCCGGCGACGAGATCCTGCGCAGCCAGCACGGCAACAACAACGCGTTCTGTCAGGACAACGCCCTCTCGTGGATGGACTGGCAACTCACCGGCGACGCGCTCGATATGCTGCGCTTCGTGCGCGAGATGATCGCGCTGCGCAAGCGTCACGCGAGCCTGCGCCGCCGGCGCTTTCTGACCGGGCGGCCCGCGAACGGGCAGACGCATCCGGATGTAGCATGGCACGGCGAACGCCTCGACGCGCCCGCATGGCACGACCCCGGCGCGCGTTTCGTCGCGTTCACGCTGGCGGGGCAGACGCCCGACGAGCCGATGCTGCACATCGTGTTCAATATGCACGACGATGCGCGCGACGTCGCGCTTCCCGCGTCCGACGATCGATGCTGGCACAGAATCGTCGATACGGCCGCCGAATCGCCGCAAGACATTGTGCCGCATGCCGAAACGGCACAAACCGAACGTGGGCAGTGCCGCGTCGAAGGGCGCAGTGTCGTCGTGCTCGAAAAGCATTGATGTGCACGGTGGTGCTGGACTGTGCGCCGTAAAGCGCCTTTAATGTCCGTGTACTGCTGCGTTGGCCCATCTACAGGAGGCGGCATGGAGGCAGTGAGAACGTTCCTCGAGAATCAATCGCTGTTTGCGCTCTTTCTGACGATCGCGCTGGGCTATCTGATCGGCGAGATCAATATAAAGGGCGTGG
Organism: Burkholderia sp. THE68; assembly: GCF_009938265.1. Classification (NCBI taxonomy): domain Bacteria; kingdom Pseudomonadati; phylum Pseudomonadota; class Betaproteobacteria; order Burkholderiales; family Burkholderiaceae; genus Burkholderia; species Burkholderia sp. THE68. The sequence goes on along the minus strand of NZ_AP022319.1, from coordinate 371,062 downwards.
CGCTTGGCTCCGGCGCGGTGCTGTTCGTCGGGCTTGCGATTGGTGCATTCGCGCCGAAGTCCGCGCCGCCTCCGTTGCTGGGCACTTTGGGGCTGCTGCTGTTCCTGTACGGCATCGGCATTCAGTACGGGGCGCAGTTCTTTCGCGGGCTCACCAGCCGCGAGGGGATGAAGGCGAACGCTGCCGCGTGCATTGGCGTGGTGGTCGCGGGTCTCGTGTCGTGCGGCTTCATGCACTTCGGCATCAAGCTCGCCGATTCGCTCGGCATGTTCGCCGGCAGCGGCACCAGCACGGCGAGCCTGCAGGTCGCGATCGCGTCGATGAACAGCAACGACGCCGCCGTCGCGTACAGCATCTCGTATCCGTTCGGCGTCGCCGGGCCGATTCTGTTCATCTACCTCCTGAACGTCCTGCTCAAGGTCAAGATACAGAAGCCGCCGGCGAAGCTGATCGAAACGGCGGAGATCGCGCTCAGGAACGCAAGCCTGTTCGGCCTCAAGCTGTCGGAGCTCGCGAGCCGGCTTCCGTCGGGCGTGGTGATCGCGGCGGTGCGGCGCGCGCATCACAATCAGTTGCCCACGCCAGACTTCACCTTGCGCGCGGACGACGTGCTGCTCGCCACCGCCACCGACCGGCGTCTGCTCGACGAAGCCACCGCGCTGTGCGGCGAATCGCAGCCGGGGCGCATGGCGAGTCATCGCGAGGATCTCGACTACATGCGTGTGTTCGCGTCGAATCCGGCGGTCGTCGGCATGGCGCTCGGCGACATTCGCTTTCCCGATGGCGTGAGCTGCGCGATCGCGCACGTGCGCCGTGGCGACGCCGACATGGTCTCGGCGCCCGATCTCATCCTCGAGGCGGGAGACCGCGTCGGCCTGCTCGTCAATCGCGCGCATCAGGCGACCATGCGTACCTTCTTCGGCGATTCGATCAAGGGCACGGCGGATCTCAGCTTCATCTGCCTCGGCATCGGTGCGGCGGTGGGCTTGCTGGTCGGCGCGATTCCGCTGCCCGTGCCCGGCCTCGGCGCGTTCAGCCTCGGACTCGCGGCGTTGCTGCTGGTGGCGCTGTGTCTCGGCAAGGCGCGGCGCAACGGGCCGTTCGTGTGGGTGATGCCGCTGTCGGCGAATCTCGTGTTGCGCAATCTCGGCCTGACGATCTTTCTCGCGCAAGTGGGCATTTCATGCGGGCCGAAGTTCGTCGCGACCGTGGGCTCGGCCGGGCCATTGTTGCTGATCTACGGCGTGATCACGCTGCTGGTTCTCGTCGCCGTGACCGCCGTCTGCTGCCTGTGGATTTTCCGCCTGCCGTTCGATACGTCGGTCGGCGTGATTTGCGGCGCGACCGGCAATCCGGCGATCCTCGCGTTCGCCAATCGCATCGCACCGACCGATCAGCCCGACATCATGTACGCGATGATTTTCCCTTCGATGACCATCGTCAAAGTGCTTTTCGTGCAGATCGCCATATCGCTTGCCGCAGGATAGGCTTTGCCCCACCATGCCGGATCGAACGTCAGAAGGAGCACATCATGGAAGTGGCGATCTACAGCTCGACACCCTACGAGCGGCAGTACATCGACGAGGCGAACAAGACCGAGAACCACAAGCTCCGGTACCACGACATGTCGCTCGATATGGATACCGTCGAGCTTGCGGCGGGTTATGGCGCGGTGTGCGTCTTTGTCAATGACAAGGCGGATGCCGAGGTGCTCGAAGCGCTGCACAAGGGCGGCACGCGCCTGGTCGCGCTGCGCTGCACGGGCTTCAACAACGTCGATCTCGCCGCCGCCGCGAAACTCGGCATCAAGGTGGTGCGCGTCGTCAACTATTCGCCGAACTCGGTGGCGGAGCATGCGGTTGCGCTGCTGCTCGCGATCAATCGCAAGGTGCATCGCGCCTACAACCGCACGCGCGATTCGAACTTCTCGCTCGACGGCCTGATCGGCTTCGATCTGTACGGCAAGACGGTCGCGGTGGTCGGCACCGGCAAGATCGGCTGCGTGTTCGCGAAGATCATGCAGGGCTTCGGCTGTCATGTGTTCGGCTACGATCCCTATCCGTCGAAGGAGTTCGAGGCGCTCGGGCTGCGCTATGCGACCTCCGGCGAAATCGGCGAGCGCGCGGACATCGTCGCGCTGTTCTGTCCGTTGACGCCGCAGACGCATCACATCATCAACTCGGAGTCGCTCAAGCGGGCGAAGCCCGGCGCGTTGCTCGTCAACACCAGCCGCGGCGCGCTGATCGACACGGAAGCCGTCATCGAAGCGTTGAAGACCGGCCAGTTGGGCGGCCTCGCGATCGATGTCTACGAACAGGAGGCGGATCTGTTCTTTCGCGACCTGTCGAGCGAAATCATCACCGACGACATCTTTCAGCGGCTCGTTTCGTTTCCCAATGTCATCGTGACGGGGCATCAGGCATATCTGACGCGCGAAGCGTTGACCACCATCTGCGAGACCACATTGCAGAGCATCACCGCGTTCGAGAAGAATCAGCCCTTGGTCAATGAAGTGAAGGTCGCGTAGCGGCGCGCGCCGATGGCCGCCGGGGATTCGCCACAGGAACGCGCGCGAGAGCCGGTGCTCGACACGGTCGATCGCGTGTCCGAGCTGTGCTTCGGGCTGTTCATGGCGCTGACGTTCGTCGGTACGGTATCGGCGACGACAGGCGGCGACGCCGCGGGCCGCAAGATGCTCTATACGGCCTTCGGCTGCAATCTCGCGTGGGGTCTCGCCGATGCCGTCATGTATCTCGTCCGCACGATCGCGGACCGCGCGCGCAGGCACGCGCTCGCGCTTTCCATCCAGCGTGAGCGCGACGCGGCGGCGGGCGTGCGCGCCTTGCGCGAGCGCCTATCCACGGCGCTCGACCCGTTCGTCTCCGACGCCGATCTCGAAGCCATCCGCAAGCGCATCGCCGCGAGCACGAGCCTGCCCGAACGCGCGCGTTTCATGCGCGGCGACTTTCTCGCGGCACTGGGCATCTTCATCATCATCGTGCTTTCCACGTTTCCTGTCGCCGCGCCTTTTGTCCTCGTCAGACACGTGCCGACCGCGCTGCTGATATCGCGGGTGCTGACGCTTGCGATGCTGTTCTTCTGCGGCTTCGCGCTGGGCGGCTATGCGGGCTGGAGCGGCTGGAAAGCAGGCCTTTCGATGATGGCGCTGGGCGTGCTCCTGACGATGGCGATCATCGCCCTGGGCGGGTAATTAAACGTTGAAATCACGGACGGACGAGCGAATAAATACCTACGCCGTCGTTCTTGTAATCGCGAAAGCGTTCGCATATCTTGCAATGACAACTTCAGCGCGCATCGAGCTGCAAACGGCACTACGAAAATATATAGACGCTGTTCCGATCTCAGGCTTCTTCACGCATTCGACGCTTCACGGCTCGATGCGGGTACAAGACGATGCGCAAACTCATGAGCGTGCTTCTCGTCGCGTCCGCGCTCGCCTGCGGTGCCAGCGTGTGCGCGCAAGCGCCGGTGGCGAGCACGGACGCGCCCGCGCCTGTCGCGATGACTCCGGCTGACCTGGACAGGCTCGTCGGACCGATCGCGCTCTATCCCGACGATCTCATCGCGATCATTCTGCCCTCGTCGACCTATCCGATCGAGATCGTGCAGGCTGACCGCTTTCTCGAGCGCAGAAAGATCGACAAGGATCTGCCTGTGAACGAAGCATGGCAGGACCCGGTGAAAGCGCTTCTCAATTACCCGGAAGTCGTCAAGAAGTTGAGCAACGATCTCGACTGGACCGTTGCGCTCGGCGAAGCGGTGGTCGCGGATCAAAGCGCCGTTTTGCAGGCCGTGCAGCGTTTTCGGCGGCAGACTCAGTCAGTCGGCAATCTCACGACCGATGACAAGCAGACGATCGTCGTCGAGAAGGAAGTGATCAGGATCGTGCCGTCGAATCCCGAAGTCATCTATGTGCCGCAGTACAACCCGGCCACGGTCATCGTGAGCAGTCCGACGCCGGTCTACGCCTATGCGCCCGCGCCTTATCCCGTCTATTACTATCCGTACGCGCCCGGGGCGGCGTTCGCGACCGGTCTGATATGGGGCGCGGCGATTACCGCCGTGTGGCACGGCGGGCACTACGAAACCAACTACAACGGCGGCAACAACACGATCAACATCAATCGCGAGGGAAACGTCAATCGCACCGACGTGAAGAACGAGTTGAGCAATCGCGCGGCGAATCGCGGCGCAACAGGATCGCAACAGTCGAGCACCTGGCGCTCGGAGAAGAAGCCCGGACAGGTGTCGGGCACGACTGCCCGCGCCTCCGGGCAACGCGTCGGCGATGCGCCTTCGCGCGCAGGCGGCGGTGCACAGGGCGCAGCGGGGCGCGCGCCGATGGCCGCGCAGAACGCCGGCAACTTTCAGGGACGCGGCGGCGATGCGTTCAGCGGCTATGGCTCTGCACAGAACGCACGAGCGGACGGAGCGCGCGGCGCGGCGAGCCGGCAATCGATGTCGGGCGCGCAAGGCGGCCGCAGCTTCCAGGGCGGCGGCGGCTTCTCCGGAGGCGGCCGCGGCGGATTCGGCGGCGGCGGTCGCAGTGGACGTCGATAGGAGCCGGATCATGAACATATCGACGCGCTTGTTGATTGCGTTGGCAACCCTCACGATGCTGCTCGCGCCAATACGCGTTCTCGCCGCCGAACAGCAGCAGACGTTCGCGACGCCCGACGAAGCCGTGAGCGCGCTGGAACAGGCGCTCAAGTCGAACGATGACGCGGCGCTCATCGCGATCTTCGGCGACGCGCACAAGCGCCTCGTCGTGACGCCCGATGAAGCGGAGAATCGCGAACTGCGCGCTAATGCGCTCGCCGAATTCAGCGCGTATCACGCGCTGGAGCAAACGTCGTCCGACCGCCGCATTCTGCGCATCGGCGACGAAGCGTGGCCGATGCCGATTCCGCTCGTGCGCGAACACGGCGCGTGGCGGTTCGCGACCGAAGAGGGCGAGCAGGAAGTGCTGGACCGGCGCATCGGGGCGAACGAGCGCGAGGCGATCAAGGTGCTGCGCGCGTATCTCGATGCACAACGCGAGTACGCGACCAAAGATCGCATGGGAGACGGCGTGCTGCAGTACGCGCGCAAGCTGGGCAGTTCGCCGGGCAAGCGCGACGGACTCTATTGGCCCGCCGATGAATCGAAGGGCGAAGAGCCGAGCCCCTTCGGACCCTTGATCGCCGCGAGCACGAATTATTTCAAGAATCGAAACCCGGGTGACGCTTATCACGGATATTATTTTCGTATCCTAACCAAGCAGGGAAAGCATGCGCCAGGTGGCCCGTTCAGCTATATCATCAACGGGCGCATGCTCGCAGGCTTCGCGATGGCCGCTTATCCAGCACAGTACGGCGAGAGCGGCGTGATGACTTTCATTGTCAACAACAATGGAGTCGTGTATCAGAAGAATCGCGGCGGATCTGCCGCGCCGCTGACGGAGTTCGATCCCGATGCATCCTGGACCCGCGTGCAGGAACGCTGATCAAAGGGCATGCGCGGTATCGCTGGACCATTGAATCGCTTGAACTCTTGAACTCAGGCAAGGAGTCGCCATGAATGCATATAAATTGCGTGCGGGCTGCGCCATCGTGATCGCCGTGATGGCGCTCGATGCCATCGCGCAGAGCAAGCCGATCGCTTACCCAGCCAAAGGTCAAAGCGCCCAACAACAGCAAAACGACGATGGCGCGTGCTATAGCTGGGCGAAGAGCAACACGGGCATCGACCCGGCCACCGCATCGGCGGCGCCGCCACCGCAAGGCGGCGCGGCGGTGGGCGGCGGCCAGCGCGTGGGTGGCGCGGCGCGCGGTGCGGCCGGTGGCGCTGCGATCGGCGCGATCGCCGGCGATGCCGGCAAGGGCGCGGCCGTCGGCGCGGTAGCGGGCACGATGGCAGGCGGCGCGCGCGCGCGGCAGGAAAAACGCGCGCAGCAGGCCAACGCGCAAGCCCAGAGTCAGGGCACGATGAACACGTACTACCGCGCATGGGCGGCGTGCATGCAGGGACGCGGTTACTCGATTCAGTAACCTCATTGCGGTGCGGCTGAAACCAGGAGCGCGATCATGAAGCGTGTGAGCCTCATTGTCTTGTCATGCCTTGCGATATCCACGAGCGCATTGTCCGCCGGGCCCGAAACCGACGTGAGCGTCGTGCGCGACGCGAACGGCGCCACGGTGCAGGGCACCGCCAAGGTGACGGCGACGATCGTCGGCATCGATCCGGCGACGCGCACCGTCACGCTGAAAACGGCGGCGGGCAAGGTGATCGAACTCGAAGTCACGAACGAGGCGCGCAACTTCGACCAGCTCGCCCTCGGCGATGTCGTGACCGCGCAGTATCGTCAATCGTTGACGCTGAGCCTGCTCGACAAAAAGACGGAGGCATCGCGTTCGGAGAAGGACACGTCCGAGCGCGCGCCGCGCGGCGCGAAGCCGGGCGGAGAGCTAGGCCGCGAAGTGACGATCATCGCGGATGTGGTCGGCGTCGACCGTCATGCCAAGACTGTCACGTTGCGCGGACCGCGCGGCCAGACGGTGGATCTGCTCGTGGAGGACCCCGAGCGCCTGAAGCACTTGAAGAAGGGCGATCAGGTGAAAGCGGTCTACACGGAAGCGCTTGCAATCGCCGTGGAGCCCGCCACGACGAAATAAGCGAGAACGCCGGTCACGGCGACGCGGGAGAGACCAATGAAAAAACGCTTTGCATGTGCGTGCGTCGTCGTGCTCACGCTCGCGAGCTGCGCACAGCCCGAGCAGCGCGTGCAGCCCGGCATGGATCAGCAGGCGATCATCGCGAAGCTGGGGCCGTCGAAGGAAACCTACGATTTGCCCAACGGCGGCAAGCGTCTGATGTGGCCTACGCAACCGATGGGTTCGACGACCACCGCCGTCGATCTCGACGCGTCGGGCAATACCGTCAGTGTGCGGCAAGTGCTTCAGGAAAAAGAGTTCTATCGCGCCGTGGTCAACAAATGGACGCGCAACGACGTGATGGTCGCATTTGGCAGACCCTTCGAAACGGCGTAATTCAAACGGATGGATCGGGAGGTATGGTCGTACCGGTATATGGAGAACAACATCGACCACATGATCTTCAACTTCTATTTCGACCCGCAAGGCATACTCACACAGACGCAGAAGCAGCCGGACCCGAAATTCGATCCCAGTCAGCGAAACAGGTTCTGACGTCGCTCGCTAGAAGCTGACGGCGAAGCCAAACGACACACCGTGCACGTTGTGGCCGAAGACGTAACGCACCATCGCGCGCGTGCGCGTGATGACGACGGGATACTTGCTGCTATCGAGTTCGAGGCCCACGCCGAGCGAGGTCAGGTCGTTGAAGCCGAGTACGCCGGCGCTGTCGCCGAAGTAATGCGAGTACGCGGTTTCGAGCACGTAGCGCACCGGCCGGTCGAGTGCGGCAAAGCCCGTCGGCGCACGCCAGCGCGCCCAGAGGCTGAACTGCTGCGCCGTCGCCGAACCCTGCACGGCTTCCGACGAACTGCCGAAGCTGCGTAAATAGATATCGGTTGCGCGCAGTTCGACATCGACCTCGTAGTGCTCGCGATAGTGCTCCAGATCCAGCATCAGCGAGCCGCCAAGGCCGTACGCGTTTAGCGCGCCGTCTTCGAGGAACTGGAGGTTGGTGTTGGCGACACGGTTGACCACGCTCTGCGCGACGCGCAGATCGCTCGCGACACGGCCGATCATGCCGTTGAGGATCGGCCGCAGGCGCAACTCGTTGGTGATCGGGATGTCCCAGCCGATACCGATCGTCGTGCTCGCGGTGTTCCATTTCGCCGGCACCGGGCGTTGCTGATTGCCTTCGGTCGCGATGAAGGTCGGATCGTAGCGGCTGTACGCGACGGTGCCCTCGAGATAGAGCGGAAACGACCTGCTCATGGTGAAGCCGCCGCCGAGCTGCGTCTGGCCGAAGCCCGGGTTACCGGTCGCGCCGCTGTTGATGGAGAGCGAACTCGTCGTGACGTCCGGCACCGCCGTGTACGACATGATCGCGAGCACGGCGTTCGCGTAGTTCTTGACGTTGGTCCCGACCACGGCGCGGTCCGGCGCGGCTTGCGCGTGCACGGCCACTGGCGCGACGGCGAGCAGGATGAGCATCGAAACGATGAACGACCGGCTCGAAGAGAGGATCGGCTTTCGCATGAGCGGAGCGCACCCGAACGTTGAACGGCGATTGGTCGTACATTGCCCGATCCACGGTCACACGCAGAGAATGTAGTCTACCGATCGCCGTACGCCAAGTGCGGGAGATGCACGTACGTTCACACGGCGACCCAGATTTGCCTAAACTGGAGCTATCTCGCGCAACGCATCGGGGAGACGTCGATGAGACTGAATGAGCCGCGCATGGTGGTTGCCTCGATCGGTGTATTCATCTGGCTCGGCGGCCTCTACTTCACGATTCACGGTCTCCTGTACGACATGACGCGCGAGTTTCGCTACGGCATGTGGGCGCTCGGCATCGGCATCGTGATTTTCGTCGTCGCGTTGAATCCGCTTGCGCAACGCAGGTCGGGAAAGCGCGATGGATCGACCTGATCGCTCGTTCGTGTACTAGGCTGTAGAAGCACCACAGAACTCAACGGAGAATCTCGCAATGGGTGATCTTTGGCTAGGCAATGTAGAAGAATCCACGACCGATGACGAAATCCGGCAGTTTCTCTGCAATTACGGCTTTCCTCCGTACGATTCGATTCAGCGCGTGCCCGGCACCGGAGAGCATCCGGCCGCGGTCGTGAGTTTCGATACGGTCGAGCCGCACGTACTGCGCACGTTTCAGCCGCGCATCCACAACATGTTCTGGAAGAATCGCACGCTCGTGGTGCAGGTCATGCCCGAGCGCAACGAAACCTGAGCGCATCGTGACCGGCCTGCCGCCATTTGCCGCTCGCTTCGTCGCGACGGCGGCCCGGGCGTGGCCGCGCGGTTTGCGTCGATCCACATGAGGAGACCGGGGTGAAAGAAGAGAAGACTGTCAGCGAGTCGCGGGGCGTGCGCGAGGGCGCGGGCGTGAATGAGCGCCTGAGCCGGAAGCAGTACGACAAGGAGCTCGCGCGCTTGCATGTCGAGCTCGTGAAGCTGCAGGAATGGGCCGTCCATACGGGCGCGAAGATCTGCATCGTGTTCGAAGGGCGCGACGGCGCGGGCAAGGGCGGCACGATCAAGGCGCTCACCGAGCGCGTGAGCCCGCGGGTTTTCCGCGTGGTCGCGCTACCCGCGCCCACCGAGCGCGAGAAAACCCAGATGTACGTCCAGCGCTATCTGCCGCATCTGCCCGCGGCGGGCGAGATCACGCTCTTCGACCGGAGCTGGTACAACCGCGCGGGCGTCGAACGCGTGATGGGCTTCTGTACCGACGAACAGGCGACCACCTTCCTGAAGGGCGTGCCGCTCGTGGAGCGCGCGATCATCGATTCGGGCATCCTCCTGTTCAAGTACTGGCTCGAAGTCGGGCAGGAAGAGCAGACGCGGCGGCTCGAAGAGCGCATCCACGACGAGCGCAAGATCTGGAAGCTCTCGCCGATGGACCTGCGCTCCTACAGCCGCTGGTACGACTATTCGCGCGCCCGCGACGACATGTTCGAAGCGTCCGACACCGATCTCGCGCCCTGGTATGTCGTGCGTTCCGACGACAAGCGCCGCGCCCGCCTGAATCTGATCAGCCATCTGCTCGCGAACATCCCGTACAAGGCCGTGCCGCGCGAAAAGGTGAAGCTGCCCAAACGCCAGAAAGCGGAGGGTTATCGCGAGAGCGACCGGCCGCTGCGCTACGTGCCCGAACGCTTCTGAGCGCGGCATCGTCATGCCCCGTCGCTCGTCCATGCTTCCCGAGTGGCTGTTTCACTACGAGAAACAATGGGCGCGCGCCGATATCATCGCGGGACTGACGGCGGCGGCCGTCGTCATTCCGAAGGCGCTGGCTTACGCGACGATCGCGGGCCTTCCGGTGCAAGCCGGCCTCTACACGGCATGCGTGCCGATGATCGTCTACGCGTTCACCGGATCATCGCGCGCGCTCTCCGTCAGCACGACGACCACGCTCGCGATTCTCGCTGCCAACGCGCTGAGCGTGACGGTCGGCGGCGATGACGCGCACGCGCTCACCGCCGCCAGCGCCACGCTGACGATGCTCGTCGGCGCGATGCTCGTCGCGGCCGCGGTCTTGCGCCTGGGCTTTGTCGCGAACTTCATTTCGGAGCCGGTGCTGGTCGGCTTCAAGGCGGGCGTGGCGATCGTCATTGTCATGGATCAGTTGCCGAAACTGTTCGGCATGCACTATCCGAAAGGATCGTTCTTTCACAATGTCGGCGCGTTCGTCGCGGATCTGCCGCATCTGTCGGTGAGCACGCTCGCGCTCGCGTCGCTCACGCTGGCCGCGCTGGTGCTGCTCGAACGCTTCGTGCCGCGCGCCCCGGCGCCATTGTTCGTCGTCGCGGCGGCGATTATCGCGGTCGCGCTCTTCGGCCTGCGCGCGCACGGTATCGAAACGGTGGGCGCAGTGCCCGCCGGATTGCCGTCGTGGACAAAACCGGATCTGCCGCAGGCGTTGAAACTATGGCCGGACGCGCTCGGCATCGCGCTGATGAGTTTCACCGAAAGCATCGCGGCGGCCCGCGCATTCGCGCGCAACGACGAGCCCGCGCCCGACGCGAACCGCGAACTGCTCGCGACCGGCCTGGCGAACGCGGGCGGCGCAGTGCTCGGCGCGATGGTCGCGGGCGGCGGAACGAGCCAGACCGCCGTGAACCGGCAAGCGGGCGCGCGCTCGCAACTCGCGGGCCTCGTGACGGCGCTCATCGCGCTCGCGGTCATGCTGCTGTTCGCGCCATTGATGGCGTCGATGCCGCACGCGACGCTCGCCGCCGTCGTCGTGTTCTATTCCATCGGGCTTTTCAGCCCCGCCGAATTTCACGCAATCCTGAAGGTTCGCCGCACCGAATTCGTCTGGGCGGTGACGGCATGCGCGGGCGTCGTGCTGCTGGGCACGCTGGAAGGCATCGTGGTTGCGATCGTGGTGTCGCTGTTCGCGCTTGCGCATCAGGTGTCGGACCCGCCGGTCTACGCGCTCAGGCGGATTCCGGGCACCAACGTGTTCCGCCGCGATTCGTCGAAACACCCTGACGACGAAGCGTTTCCTGGCCTGCTGCTGCTACGTCCGGAGGGACGGATATTCTTCGTCAATGCGGAACGTCTCGCCGAAAAGATCCGGCCGCTCGTGCGCGATTCGGGTGCGAATATCGTCGTGCTGGACCTGAGCCGGGTGTTCGATGTCGAATACACTGCGCTCAAGATGATGATCGAAGCGGAGGCGCGCCTCGCCGCGAACGGCACCACGCTGTGGCTCGCGGGCCTGAATCCGGGCGTGCTCGCGGCAGTGCGGCGCTCGCCGCTCGGCGAGCGGCTCGGCCAGACACGCATGTTCTATAACCTCGAACATGTCGTGATGAAGTATCGGGAGATTGATTCGCGCAATAGCGATGATGCCGCGCGACGTTAAGTCGCCAATTTTTGCCACGTCCCTGTCGCGCATTGCGAATATATTCTGTTGATGGTATTCAGATCATCGGTCCATGCGTTCGTCAGACTGGCCGATGCATCTGCTTCCAGCGTCATCCCTTGCAGGTTTTCGTCGAGGAGGTTACGTCATGACGTATGCGGATCAACTGGCGCGCAGCCGGGACATCGCGGACAAGGTTACGCGTGTGTTTCAGAAACGCGCGGAAGTGGCGCAGCAGAATTTCAGCGAGCGCGCACGCGATGCGGGCATGCGTCTTTTCAGCAACGGCGGCGCGGATCATTTCAGTGGTCCGGGCGCGAACGCAACGGGTCAGTTCAACGGCTACGCGTATGCGGTCGATCTCGTGCAGCGCTCCGTGCTGTTCTGGGACACGCTGCGTCAGCGCGGCAATAACTTCGTCGAGCAGACGAAGCGGGGCCTCGAACCGGTGCTGCATTTCGACCATGAAATGCTGATCGATGGCCGCACGTTCACGCGCCCGGTGAACTACGCGCTGTTGCGCATCGTGCCGCCCGAGGGCGTGATCGTCGATGCGCTGAAGCGCCCGTATCTCATCATCGATCCGCGCGCGGGGCACGGTCCCGGCATCGGCGGCTTCAAGGACGATTCGCAAGTGGGCGTCGCGTTGCGCGCGGGGCATCCGGTGTACTTCGTCACGTTCTTCCGCGACCCGCAGCCCGGTCAGACCTTGCTCGATGTCTGCGCGGCGGAGCAGCAGTTCGTGCGGCACGTGCGCGAGCTGCATCCCGAAAGCCCGAAGCCCGCGATCGTCGGCAATTGCCAGGGCGGCTGGGCCGCGATGATGCTGGCAAGCTCCCAGCCCGACGATACCGGCCCGCTCGTCATCAACGGCGCGCCGATGTCGTACTGGAGCGGCGCGTGGAGCGAAGGCGAGGGCGACAACCCGATGCGCTATTCGGGCGGCATGCTGGGCGGCACCTGGCTCGCGTCGCTGACGGCGGACCTCGGCAACGGCAAGTTCGACGGCGCGTATCTCGTCGAGAACTTCGAGAACCTCAATCCGGCCAACAGCTTCTGGGACAAGTACTACACCCTGTTCGCCAACATCGATACCGAACCGCCGCGCTTTCTCGATTTCGAGCGCTGGTGGGGCGGCTATTACCTGATGAACCGCGAAGAGATCGAATGGATCACGCGCAATCTGTTCGTCGGCAACAAGCTATGGTCGGGTGAAGTGAGCGGTGCGTCGGGCGCATCGTTCGATCTGCGCGCGATCAAGTCGCCGATCATTCTGTTTGCGTCGATGGGCGACAACATCACGCCGCCGCAGCAGGCGTTCAACTGGGTCGCGGACATCTACGGCAGCACCGACGAGATCAAGGCGCGCGGACAGGTGATCGTCGGACTGATGCACAAGAGCATCGGCCATCTGGGCATCTTCGTGAGCGGCAAGGTCGCGAAGAAGGAATACACGCAGATCGCATCGGTGCTGGAGGCGATCGAATCGTTTCCGCCGGGGCTGTACGGCATGGAGATCGCCGAACGCAAGGGCGAGGGCGGCAAGATCGAGTACGACGTGAGTTTTCACGAACGGCGTCTCGAAGAAGTGACCAGCTTCAATCGCTTCCAGCGCGTCGACGAATTGCCGTTCGAAGCCGTCAAACAGGTATCGGATTTCAATCAGCGTGCCTATGAGCTGTTCGCGCAACCCGTCGTGCAGGCGCTCGCGAACGACACGACCGCGACGATGCTGCGCGCGTTCCATCCGCTGCGCGCGCAACGCTGGATGTTCTCCGACCTGAATCCGTGGCTCGCATGGCTCGGCCCGACGGCGCAGGCGGTCAAGGCCGCGCGCCAGCCCGACACCGAACGCGACGTGCTGCGCCGCGCGGAACATTGCGGCTCCGACGTGATCAGCGCGAGCCTCGATTTCTATCGCGTGATGCGCGATGCCGCGACCGAAGCGATGTTCTTCTCCGTGTACGGCAACATGTTTTCGGTGCATCAGGCGCAGGCGCACGAGGACCCGGCGCAGAAAACCGATCCGCGCGATCTGCCGTTCGTGCAGGATGCGCTCGCATCGGTGGCGCAAGGCGGCTATGCGCAGGCCGTCGCGCGCGTCGCGTGCCTGCTCGTGCGTCACGACGAGCCGCTGCCGCTCGCGCGCATGGTGCTGCGGCAGGAACTGGCGGAGGACTACGCGGAGTACTTGCCGCAGATGCCGCGCGACGAATGGCGGCGCGTGCGCGGCGAGCAGGAAATCATCGTGCGTTACGAGCCGGAGCAGGCGCTCTCGACGCTGCCCGAACTGCTCGGCGACAACGGCGATCGCAAGAAGCTCCTCACGCTCATCGACAAGCTGCTCGCCGATAGCCGCATGCAAGGCTTCGAGCCTACTACCGCGCAGCAGGACATGCTCGCGCGCATTCGCGCGGCGCTGCCCGTGAAGGCGGCGCGTGCAGCAAGACGTTCCGCGCCCGCGCACTGAGGCGCGGGCGGCGCATCTCACGTTCACACGGGAGGCGATATGGTTCATACGCACGAAAAGTACGAACGGCTCATCGAGGTTTGCCGGTCCCTGCCGCCGCTCGCGGTGGCGGTGGCGCACCCTTGCGACCGGACATCGCTCGAAAGCGCGGTCAAGGCGCACGAGATGGGCCTGATCGCGCCGATTCTCGTCGGGCCGCGCGAGCGCATCCGCGAGGTCGCGGAGGAATGCGGGCTGAACATCGCGGGCCTGCCGATCGTCGACGCGCCGCACAGTCACGCGGCGGCGGAAAAGGCGGTCGAACTGGTGCGCGAGGCGAAGGCCGAAGCGCTCATGAAAGGCAGTCTGCACACCGACGAAGTCATGGCCGCCGTCGTCAGACGCGAAGGCGGACTGCGCACGCAACGGCGGGTGTCGCACTGCTTCATCATGGACGTGCCGGGCCACGAGAACGTGCTCATCATCAGCGACGCCGCGATCAACATCCTGCCGACGCTCGCCGACAAGGTCGACATTCTGCAGAACGCCATCGATCTCGGCCACGCGCTGCGCTTCGAAGAGGTGCGCGTCGCGATTCTCTCGGCGATGGAAACGGTGAACCCGAAAGTGCCCTCGACATTGGAGGCCGCCGCGCTGTGCAAGATGGTGGACCGCCATCAGATCACGGGCGCGCTCGTCGACGGGCCGCTCGCGCTCGACAACGCGATCGATCTCGAAGCGGCGCAGACGAAGAAGATCGACTCGCCCGTCGCGGGCCGCGCGAACGTGCTGATCGTGCCGGACCTCGAAGCGGGCAACATGCTCGCGAAAAGCCTGTCGTTTCTGGCGGGCGCGGACGCGGCGGGCATCGTGCTCGGCGCGCGTGTGCCGATCATCCTGACGAGCCGCGCCGATTCGCTGCAATCGCGGCTCGCGTCGTGCGCCATCGCCGCGCTGGTGGCGGCGAAGCGCCGCGAAGAAACGCAAGTGGCGGGGTGATCCCATGGCCGACGTCATTCTGGTTCTGAATGCGGGTTCATCGAGCATCAAGTTCAGCGCGTTCGACGTGCAGGGCAAGGCGCTCTCGCTCGTCACGCACGGGCAGGTGGAAGGTCTCTTCAGTTCGCCACGTTTCGTCGCGTTCAATGCGAACGGCGAAAAGACCGGCGAGCACGCATGGGGCGATGGCGTGAAGCTCGAACATGCCGAAGCCATTGCGCATCTGGGCGCGTTCCTGCGCGGACACGGCGCGGGACATCATCTGATCGGCGTGGGACATCGGGTCGTGCATGGCGGTGCGCATTTCACGAAGCCCGTGCTGACGAGTCCGGAAGTGCTCGACGCACTCGACAAGCTCACGCCGCTCGCGCCGCTGCATCAGCCGCACAATCTCAAGCCGATTCGCATCATCGCCGAGCGCAATCCGGGGCTGCCGCAGGTCGCCTGTTTCGATACGGCGTTTCACGCGACGCAGAACCCACTTGCGCAGGCGTTCGCGCTGCCCGAATCGATCACGAAGAACGGCGTGCGGCGCTACGGTTTTCATGGCCTCTCGTACGAATACATCGCGAGCGCGTTGCCGGAGATCGCGCCGGACGCGGCGCGCGGGCGCACGGTCGTCGCGCATCTGGGCAACGGCGCGAGCCTGTGCGCGCTCGCGGCCGGCAAGAGCGTCGCGAGCACGATGGGCTTCACCGCCGTCGACGGCCTGATGATGGGCACGCGCTGCGGCAATCTCGATCCCGGCGTGATCCTTTATCTGCTCGACGAGCTAGGCATGAACGCGCGCGAGATCGAAGACCTGCTGTATCGCGGCTCGGGCCTGCTCGGTGTCTCGGGCATCTCGGGCGACATGCGCGCACTGCTCGCGAGCCACGACGAACGCGCGCGCTTCGCCATCGATCTGTACGTGTACCGCATCGGCCGCGAGCTGGGTTCGATGAGCGCGGCATTGCAGGGGCTCGATGCCGTCGTGTTCACGGCGGGCATCGGCGAGCATTCGAAGGAGATTCGCCAGCGCGTGTGCGAGCAGGCGGCATGGTGGGGCATCGAGCTCGATGCGCAGGCCAACGCGAGCGGCGGCCCGCGCATCAGCACGGCTGCGAGCAAGGTGAGCGCGTGGGTGATTCCGACCAACGAGGAACTGATGATCGCGAGACATGCGCTGACGCTGATCGAAGGAGCATCCGCATGACGCTGAACGTCCCGCAACCCGTGCTGAAGGGCGCGAAGGCGCTCGTGACCGGCATCGCCAACGAACATTCGATCGCCTATGGCTGCGCGAAGGCGTTCCGCGAACTGGGCGCGGATCTCGCCATCACGCACGCGGACGAGAAGGCGCGGCCCTATGTCGAGCCGCTCGCCCAAGCACTCGAAGCGCCCATCTTCATGCCGCTCGACGCATCGAACCAGGATCAGCTCGATGCGGTGTTCGAACGCATCGCGAGCGAGTGGGGCACGCTCGATATCCTCGTGCATTCGATCGCATGGGCGCCGAAGGACGATCTGCAAGGCGGTCTGCTGAACTGCTCGGCGGAAGGCTTCGCGAAGGCGATGGACATCTCCTGTCATTCGTTCGTCCGCATGGCGCGGCTCGCGGCGCCGCTCATGAAAGACGGCGGCACCATGTTCACGATGAGCTATCACGGCGCGAACAAGGTCGTCCCGAACTACAACGTGATGGGCCCGGTGAAGGCCGCGCTCGAAGCATGCGCGCGCTATCTCGCCTACGAACTCGGCCCGCAGGGCATTCGCGTGCACGCGATCTCGCCGGGGCCGCTCAAGACGCGCGCCGCTTCGGGACTCAAGGACTTCGACTTGCTGCTGACCGAGGCCGCAGAGCGCGCGCCGCTCGGCGAGCTGGTCGACATCATGGACGTCGGCTTCACCTGCGCGTTTCTCGCGACGCCTTTCGCGCGCCGCATGTCGGGCGAAACGCTTTACGTGGACGGCGGCGTGCACATCATGGGATGAGCATGTTCAACTGGCTTTTCGGGCGCGAGGACCACAGGTCGCGCGAAGACGTCCGGCAGGCGCTCGATCGCATCGTCGCGGTCGCGCCGCAGGTGAAGCTCGCGAATCGTTACGAGTCGCGGATCGCCTCGGTCATCGGCAAGACGCTCGACCATGCGAATGAACTCGTCGCCGCGCTGCCCGCGCCGCGCGATGCGACGCCTGGCGCATGGGCCGACGATCCCTCGTTGCGCGCGAAGTTCGCGACACCCGACGACATCGTACGAATCATCGGCGAGTCGCGCGACGTGCGCGATTGGTTCGACGGGAACATCGCCGCGGACCACGCCTTCGCGGTGCTCGGGGCGACGCTCGTCGAGCGGCGCGTGCTCGTCTCGGCCGTCGAGAACGGCGCGCTGCGCTCGGATGTCGCGCGCACGGCAGTGAGCTTCGAGGACAAGCGCATGCGCTTTTGCAGCGAGACGGACGAAGCGCTCAGACACGAACTCGTGCATCGGATCGTCGAGCAGTTCGCGCTCGAGGCGATGTCGCGCGTCGCGAATCAGGAAGCGCGGCGCGACGCGCTGCAGGAACATCGCGCGCTTCTGAACGCGCGCATGCACATGCTCGGCCGGCGCGGCGCGGGCATGAGCAGCCTGATCTCCGCCACCGATCTTTCGGGCGACGCCACGCGGCTTCAGCGCGACTTCGAGGAAAACGAAGCCGCGCTTGCCGCGCTGGGCTCGCTCGCCGATTCCATCGAGACGCAGCTTCAGACCATCATCGATCTGCTCGCCGAACCGGCGGCGCTCATCTCGCTCACGCATCGCGAGCTGTGCCTGAATCAGATGAACCTGCTGATGGAAGCGGGCTGCGATGGGCCGCATGCGGACATCGCGATCGAACTCGCGCACCTGCCGACGCAACCGCCGCAAACACGCGCGGTCGAGATCGTACGCATCGCGCGGCGCGATGTGCCGCCCGCCGGCGCCGCATTCGACGAGGCTGCGCGTCTGGTGCTGTGACTTCCGTCCTTACTGCGGCGCGGCGCCCTGTATCGCCGCGGCGATGTCGCGGCTCACGCTCGCGAGCGCGCGGCTGTGCGCGGCCACGAGCGCGTTCCAGTCGGCGCCGTTGACGGGTTCGCGCACGAGCGAGC
Source organism: Burkholderia sp. THE68 (assembly GCF_009938265.1). Taxonomy (NCBI): domain Bacteria; kingdom Pseudomonadati; phylum Pseudomonadota; class Betaproteobacteria; order Burkholderiales; family Burkholderiaceae; genus Burkholderia; species Burkholderia sp. THE68. The sequence goes on along the minus strand of NZ_AP022319.1, from coordinate 352,958 downwards.
GGCCGGTGAGCGCGTTGTCGTCGCCGAAGCGGCGCACGGACCATTGCGCATCGATCGCGACGGCATCGCCTGGAACGGATTCGAACTGCTGGATATCGACGCGCACGCGCAACGCTTCCGGTTCCGCAATCGCGCGCGATGCGGGCGCGACGCGATTCGAACCGAGCAGCAACGCGAGATCGCCCGCGATGGCGTCCGCGATGCTGCTCCGGAGCGGCTCGCCCCAGCGCGCGTACTCGTTGAGCGCGACTTCGTTGCTGGTGTTGCGCGTGACGATCTGCGGCCGGTCGACGAGATCGGGCACCGTCACCGGTCCGACGATCACGGGCCGCGCGTTCGCGCGCGTGGTCGCGGCGGTGAGCGAGGGATCGGCGCTCAGACGATAGAAGCTCGGCTGCGGCGAACGGCATCCGGCGAGCACCGCCGCGAGGAGAAAGAAAGTCAGTAGGGCGGGCCGCATCACTTCTTGTCCTCCGGCTTGCCGCGCAGCAGCGCTTCCGGATGCTGCTGCAGATAATCCGCGAGACTGCGGAACGAGGCGGCGGTGCGCGTCAGTTCGCGGACCGCTTCGGCCGTGTCCTGCTGCAGGCCGGAATCCGGCATGAGCGTCGAGTGCGCGGCGTCGAGCGCGGCGCGCGCGGCGGCGAGCGTCGTCGCGGCTTGCGGCACGACCTGCGTGTTGAGACCCTGCATCAGCGCGGTCGTGCTGTTGAGCGTTTGCCGCGCGCTCGCCGTGAGTTCCTCGATCGGCAGCTTGTCGATGCGCGTCATGATGCGGTTGATCGAATCCTGCATCGATTCGAGGCCGCTCGGCGTGGTCGGCAATTCGGGCGGGTCGCGGTTCCAGTCGATGCTCGCTTTCTTCGCGGTCGGGAAGAAATCGAGCGAGACATAAAGCTGCCCCGTCAGCAGGCTGCCCGTGCGCAACTGCCCGCGCAAGCCGCGCGAGACGAGCACGTCCGCGAGCTCGCGCCGGTCGGCCACGACCCGGCCGCTCTTCGGCTCGGTCGTGAAGCGCGACGTGAAGCGTTCCGGATAGAGATTGATTTCGACCGGTATGCTGATGCGCTTCGTGACCGGGTCGAAGCGCGTGTTGATCGCCGCCACTTCGCCGATCTGGATGCCGCGGAATTCCACCGGCGCGCCGACCGCCAGCCCGCGCACCGAGCCCTCGAACGCGAACACATATTTGTCGACGATGCGCTCCTGTACGCGCAACGCTTCCGCGCGCGTCGGATACAGATTGAAAGTCGTGTCGGGCGGCGCCTCGGACCAACTCAGCGACACCGCCGGCGTCTCGAACGCGAGCCCGCCGATCAGGATCGACACGAGCGATTGCGTGTTGACCTTGAGCCCGTCGGTGCCGAGCGTCAGGTCGATGCCGCCCGCCTGCCAGAAGCGCGAATCGGCGTTCACGTAGCGGTCGTAGGGCGCGTTGACGAACACATGCAGCGTGACGCCGCTGCCGTCCTTGTCGAGTTCGAAGGACGTCACCTGGCCCACCTGCAGACGGCGGAAATAGATCGGCGTGCCGACATCGACCGAGCCGAGATCCGTCGCCTTCAGCACGAACTGCCGGCCGGGCACGTCGCTCGCGAACACCGGCGGCGTTTCGAGGCCCGTGTAGTCGCGCCGGCTCTGCTTCGTATGGCCGATATCCATGCCGATATACGCGCCCGACAGGAGCGTGCCGATGCCCGACACCGAGCCGCCCGCCACGCGCGGCCGCACGACCCAGAAGCGCGTGTCCTCGACGAGCATGTTGGTCGCATCGCGCGTGAGTTCAGCCTTGGCGATCACATGCTTGTAATCCTCCGACAGCGCGACCGACTTCACCTGGCCGATGTCGACGTCCTTGAACTTGATCTTGGTCTTGCCGGCTTCGATGCCTTCGCCGGTCTTGAACGTGATGGTGACGGTCGGTCCCTGCTGGAGCACCGTCTGCACCGCGAGCCAGATGCCGACCGCCACCGCGATCGCTGGCACGATCCAGATCCACGGAATGCGCCAGCGCTTCTTCGGCGCGACTTCCGCATCGGGGATATCGCCGGGCGTGTTCATCTTGATTCTTCCCGAGGTGGCGGCGTGTCCCAGATGAGGCGCGGATCGAACGACATCGCCGCGAACATCGTCAGCACGACGACCGCGCCGAACGCGATCGCCGCCGGCCCGGCCTCGATCGTCGCCATCGCGCTGAACTGCACGAGCGCGACGAGCACGGCGATGACGTAGATATCGAGCATCGACCAGCGGCCCACCAGCTCGACGATGCGGTAGATGACCGCGCGCTGCGTGCTCTGCTGCGTCATGCGCAGATTCGCGGTCGCGGCGAGATAGCCGATGGCGAGGATCTTGAGCATCGGCACCGCGATGCTCGCGATGAACACGATGATCGCGAGCGGCCACGAGCCCGAATGCCACAGATACGCGACGCCGCTCATGATCGTGTCCTTCTGCGCGCCGAACAGGGAACTCGTGTTCATCACGGGCAGCGTGTTCGCCGGAATGTAGAGCACCGCCGCCGCGATCAGATACGCCCACGTGCGCGACAGGCTCGAGGGCTTGCGCAGATGCAGGCGCGCGCCGCAGCGCGGACAGTACAGATGCTCATGCCGCTCGATGCCGCGCGTGCACAGGCCGCAGTCGTGACAGACGCAAATGCCGCTCGCGGCCGCCGTGCGCCCGCGAAGCGGCGTGTCGGCGGGCATGCCGGGCGGCGCGCCTTCGAGGCGCAGCCACATCGCGCGCTCGTCGAACGAGGAGGTCGCCGCGACGAGCAGCAGCATCAGCGCGGCGAGCGACCACAACGCGGGCCCCGTCACCACCGACGCGATATGCGCGAGCTTCACGACCGCGACGAGCAGGCCGAGCATCAGCACTTCGGTCATGCCCCAGTTGCGCGCGATGCGCAGCATGCGAAACACCGCGTCGGCGTGCCACGGCCTGTGATTCAGATGCAGCGGCATCAGCAGCCACACCATGGCGAGCGCCTGCAGCGCCGGCATCAGGATCGTCGTGATGAAGATGAGGCCGGCGAGCGGCCACATGCCGTCGCGATACAGCACGCGCACCGCGCCGATCAGCGTCGTTTCGACGAGATCGCCGTTGACCGCGAGGCCGACGATCGGAAACGCATTCGAGATCAGCCACAGCACGCAGGCGGTGAGCGCATAGGCGAGCGCGTGGTCGAAGCCGCGTGCGCGCCGCCGATAGAGCACGGCGCGGCAGCGGCAGCAGCGCAGCGTGCCGCCCGGCGGCACCTCGCCCTCGCGCTGCACCAGATCGCATTCATGGCACGCGATCAGCGGGCGCGTCGTGCGATCATCGGAGGCGAGCGTGTTCATTGCACGGTCTGGCCGGGTTTCGTCGCGTCGGCGGGCGGTGTCGCCGATTGTTGCTGCGTGGTCATCTTGTCGGCGGTCATGACCCAGCCGCCGCCCATCACTTTGTAGAGCGTCACGAACGAGCCGAGCGCGGCGGCCTCTGTCTGCGTCTGCGAAAGCTGGGCGTTGAAGAGGCTGCGCTCGGCGTCGAGCACTTCGATATAACTCGTGTAGCCGCCTTCGTAGCGCGCCCGCGCGAGCCGCGAATAGGTGGCGAGCGCGGTGACCTGGCGGCCCTGCACTTCGAGTTGCTCATGCAGCTTCTGTGACGAGATGAGCGCATCGTCGACTTCCTGGAACGCGACCTGGATCGCCTTCTGATACGTCAGCAGCGCCGCCTGCTGTTGCGCCTCGGCCGATTGCACCTGGCCCGAGATGTTGCCCGCCGTGAAGATCGGCTGCGTGACCTGGCCCGCGAACGCCCATACGCGCGACGGGCCGGTGAAGAGCGAGGAGAACTGTCCGCTCGCGGTGCCGAGCAGGCCGGTCAGCGAAATCTGCGGAAAGTACAGCGCGCGCGCCGCGCCGATCAGCGCATTGGCCGCGACCAGATCCTGTTCCGCCTGCAGCAGATCGGGGCGCCGCTCCAGCAGGTCCGATGGCAGCCCCGACGGAATCACCGGCGTCGCGAGTTCGCCGAGTGTGCGGCCGCGCATGATCGGTCCGGGATTCGCGCCGAGCAGGACCGAGAGCGCGTCTTCCTGCTGCGCGATCTGCGTTTCGAGCTGCGGAATCGTCGCGAGCGAGGCTTCGTATTCGGACTGGCTCTGCGCGAGTTCCATCTGCGAGACTTCGCCGCCTTCGAAGCGCAGCGTGAACACATGCACCGATTCGGCGCGGCTCTGGGTCGTCGCCTTGGCGATTTCGAGCTGCTTGTCGAAGCTGCGCAGATTCAGATACGACGTCGCCACCGACGCCACCAGCGAGAGGATCGTCGCGCGCCGGCCTTCCTCGCTCGACAGCAGGTTCGCGCGCGCGGCCTCGGTAAGCCGCCGGTTGCGCCCGAACAGATCGAGTTCCCACGCGGCGGACACGGACGCGTCGAAGCTGTTGTAGACCGGCCCGAAGCCGTTGAGCGGCTGCGTTCCCGCCACCGAAGCGCGCTGCCGCGCCGCGTTCGCGCCCGCCGAAATCTGCGGGAACAGCGCGGAGCGCGTCGTGACGAACTGGCCCATGAACTGTTCGACGCGCGCTGCCGCGATCTTCACGTCCTTGTTGTTCGCGAGCGCGGTCGCGATCAGCTCGTCGAGCACCGGGTCCTGGAACTGCTTCCACCATTCGGAGTTCGCGGTATCGGCGACTTCGGCTGCGGCGAAGCGGTAGGTCGCGGGCGTCTCGACCGGCTGGCGCGAGTAGTTCGGACCGAGCAGGCAGCCGGAGAGCGATAGCGCGGCGGCGAGGCTGGCGTAAGTGCGCCGCATGTCAGTCCCCCTTGTCCGGAGCGGACGGCGAGGCATTCGGGCCGCTGCCGGGCGCGTTCTGGCCTGGCGCTTTTGGATCGGCGGCATTGGTGGCGGCGCTCGCTTCGTCGCCTTTCTTTTTCTTCGAGCGCGAGGACATCGTTTCCAGTCCCCAGAAGAACATCGGAATGAAGAACACGGCGATGACCGTCGCGCCGAGCATCCCGCCGATCACGCCGGTGCCGATCGAATGGCGGCTGTTGGCGGACGCGCCCGTCGCGATGGCGAGCGGCACGCAGCCGAGAATGAACGCGAGCGAGGTCATCACGATCGGGCGCAGGCGTTCTTCGGCGGCGGTCATCGCGGCTTCGTACACGGACTTGCCGGCCTCGCGGTTCAGCACGGCGAACTCGAAGATGAGAATCGCGTTCTTGGCGGCGAGCGCGACCAGCATCGTCAGGCCGATCTGGAAGTACACGTCGTTGTTGAGGCCGCGCAGCAGAATGGCGAGCAGCGCGCCGAAGATCGCGAACGGCACCGCCATCAGCACGCCGAACGGCAGGCTCCACTTCTCGTACTGCGCGGCGAGGATCAGGAACACCATGATCAGACCGAAGATGAAGACGAGCGCCGACGAACTGCCCGATTGCTGCGCTTCGTAGGCCTCGCCGCTCCACCCGATGCCGTACTCCGTCGGCAGACCCTTCGCGATATCTTCCAGCGCGGCGATGACCTGTCCGGACGCGTAGCCGGGCGCTGCGTTCGCCGTGATCTTCACCGCCGGGAAGTTGTTGAAGCGCGTGATGAGATCGGGGCCCGTCACATAGCGCGTCGTGACCATGGCCTTGAGCGGCACCATCTCGCCGGTCTTGCTCTTCACGAAGATCTGCGTGAGATCGTCGGGCTTCAGCCGGTACTGCGGCTCCGCCTGCAGAATCACCTGCCAGAGGCGGCTCGAACGGTTGAACTGCGATACGTAGAGCGAGCCGAACATCGTCTGCATCGCGCTATAGACGTCCTCGACAGGCACCCCGAGCGTCTCGGCCTTGTCGCGATCGACATTGGCGAGCATCTGTTGCGACGATGCGTTGAAGGTCGAGGTGACGCCCGTCAGCTCCGGGCGCGCCTTGGCCTTGGCGACGAAATCGTCCACGATGGCCGCGAACTGGCCGATGGTCGCGTCGCCCTTGCTCTGAATCCACATCTCGGTGCCGCCCGTCGTGCCGAGACCCGGAATCGACGGCGGATTCAGCGGCACGACGATGCCCTCCTTGATCTGCGACAGATGCTTGTAGGCGTCGACGAGCACCGCGCGCGCGTTCTGCGTCCGGATGTTGGCCGACTTGTAGCGTTCGTCGAAACTCTTGAAGCCGACGAAGAAGGTGGACGAATTGTTCTTGTTCTGACTGTCGAGGATGCTGAAACCGTCGATCGTCGTGATGCTGCTCACCGCCGGCTGCTTCATGAAGTAGTCGGTGACGCGCTCGGACACCGCGCCGGTGCGATCGAGCGATGCGGCGTCCGGCATGATCACCGCGCCGAGCAGATAGCCCTGATCCTCGGGCGGCAGGAACGCGGTCGGTATGTCGCGCATCATCACGACGGCGAGCGCGATCATGCCGACGAACAGCAGCAGCGCGATCAGAAAGCGCTTGATGATGAGCCGCACGACGCTGGTGTAGCCGTGCGTCATGCGCAGGAACTGGTTGTCGAACCAGCGGAAAAAGCCCTTCTTCTCGTGATGCCCGGGTTTGAGCAGCAGCGCGGCGAGCGCGGGCGACAAGGTCAGCGCGACGAGGCCCGAGATCACCACCGATATCGCGATGGTAATGGCGAACTGCTTGTACATCTGCCCCGTGATGCCGGAGAGGAACGCCACCGGCACGAACACCGCGCACAGCACCAGCACGATGGCGACGACCGGCCCGGCCACTTCGTCCATCGCCTTCTTCGCGGCGGTCTTTGGATCGAGCTTGAACACGGTCATGTTGCGCTCGACGTTCTCGATCACGACGATCGCATCGTCCACGACGATCCCGATCGCGAGCACCATGCCGAACAGCGTCAGCATGTTGATGGAGAAGCCGAGCGCCTCCATGCCCATGAACGTGCCGACGATCGACACCGGCACCGCGATCACCGGAATCAGCGTGGCGCGCAGGCTTTGCAGGAACACGAACACGACGATCACGACCAGCACGACCGCTTCGAAGAACGTATGCACCACGTCGGAGATGGACGCGCGCGTGAACTCCGTCGTGTCCATCGCGATTTCGTAGTCGATGCCCTGCGGGAACGTCTTCTTCATCTCGGCGAGCTGCGCGCGCACCTGCTTCGACACGTCGAGCGCGTTCGCGCCCGGCTGCTGATAGACGGCGAGCACCGTCGCGGATTTGCCCTGGAAGCGGCTGCGGATCGAATAGTCTTTCTGCCCGAGCTCGGCCCGGCCCACGTCCTTCAGGCGCACGATCGCGGCGCCGCCCGACTGCGCGCGAATGATGATGTTTTCGAATTCGGAAGGCTCGGTCAGCCGTCCGGTCGTCGTCACCGCGAAGGACTGCTCGACGGCCGCGCCCGTCGGCGACTGGCCGAGACGTCCGACTGCGAACTGCTGGTTCTGGTTGGCGACCGCGCGCTGCACGTCGGAGGCCGTGATGCCGAGCTGCGCCATGCGATCGGGCTTAAGCCAGATTCGCATCGCGTAATCGGGCGTGCCGAAGATGGCCGACTGGTTCGCGCCGGGAATGCGCTTGAGCGCGTCGAGGACATACACGTTCGCGTAGTTCGCGATATAGGTCGCGTCATAGCGCTCGTCGGGCGAATAGATGGCGATCACCATCATGAACGCCTGCGACTTCTTCTGCACCTGCACGCCCTGATTCGTCACCGACTGCGGCAGTTGCGGCAGCGCCAGATTCACGCGATTCTGCACGTCGACCTGCGCGAGCTCCGGATTCGTGCCGATCTGGAAGTACGCGTTGATCGTCAGATTGCCCGTCGACGAACTCGACGAGCTCATGTAGATCATGTTGTCCGCGCCATTGACTTGCTGCTCGATCGGCGCGGCGACGTTGTTCGCGACGACGTCGGCGCTCGCGCCCGGATAGGTCGCGGAGATCGTGATCTGCGGCGGCGTGATGTCGGGATATTGGGCGGTGGGCAGCGCGAACATGCACAGCGCGCCGCCCAGCGTGATCACGATCGATATGACCGACGCGAAAATCGGACGGTCAATGCAGAAATGTGAAATGTTCATTGGCCTCTTCCGCGCGACGTGTTTTCGATCGTCGTCAGTTCAAATCGGATCGGATCACTTTTCGGTCCCGCCGGTTGCGCTTTTCGTCTGCCCGAGCGACGCCTCCTGCGCGCCCGAGGCTGGCGCATCGCCCGCGGCGGGTGCGGCGACCACGCGAAGTTGCGAGTCCGAGCTGACCCGGATCGCGCCATCGACGACGACGCGCTCGCCCGCTTTCAGGCCGCTCGTGATGAACCAGTCGTCGCCGTGCCACTCGCCGACTTCGACGACGCGCTGATGCGGTTTCGACTGATCGTCGATCACCCAGACGAAATGGCTCTTCGCGCCCTGCAGCACGGCGCGTTGCGGCACGAGGATCGCGTTGGGCCGCACCGCGCCCGTCACGCGCGCCTTCACGAACTGGCCGGGGCGCAGCGTGCCCTTCGGATTCGCGAATACCGCGCGCACGAGGAACGTGCCCGTCTCCGTGCTGAACGCCGGATTCGTGAAGTCGATGCGGCCTGTCTGCGGATACACCGAGCCGTCGGCCTGAATGACGGTCACGTCGAACTGGTTGTCGGGTGGGAAGTGCAGCAGGCCTTTTCTGATCTGCTCGCGATAGTTCAGCAACTCGTTCTCCGAGATGCTGAAGTTCACCCACATCGGGTCGAGCTGATAGACATAGGTGAGCAGGCCCGATTGCGTCGGCGTCACGTAGCTGCCTTCCTGCACGCGCGCGAAACTGGAGAGGCCCTTGAGCGGCGAGCGGATCGTCGTGTAGCTCAGGTTGAGTTCCGCGGTCTGCACCTCGCCTTTCGCGGCGATCACGGCGGCTTCGGCGCTCTTTTCGTTGCCGACGGCGTCGTCGAGATCCTTCTTGCTCAACGCGTTCATCGCGGCGAGCGGCTTCACGCGGCCGAGATTCTGCTGCGTGACGAGCAGCCGCGCCTGCTGCTGCGCGAGCGAGCCCTTGGCGGTCTGCAACGCGGCTTCGAAGGGGCGTTTGTCCATGATGAACATCACCTGGCCGACCGAGACGACCGCGCCTTCCGTATACATGCGCTTTTCCAGAAAGCCGTCCACGCGCGCGCGGATTTCCACCTCGCGCGAGCTCTGCGTCTGCGCGGTGAAATCGAATTCCACGGGCGTCGATTGCGCGGCGACGGTCACGACCGTGACATCGACGGCGGGCTTCGCGGCTTCGGGCGGCGGCTTCTTGCACGCCACGAGCGAGAGCGACGCGAATGCGGCGAGCGCAACGAGGCGCAGTGCGCGCATCCGGCGCGAAGATTGAGCGAACGGGCAGCAGTGCAGCATCTGTTCCGACACGAACGCCATAGGCGCCTCCCTCTTGGGATGGCCGATCGATGATGAGCGAGCGCGCCGGCAGGGCGCCTCGCCACGACATGCTCGCGGTATGCGTTTCAGATGAAATCGCGCGGGACAGGATTCTTTGGCGACGTCAGCGAGCGCGAGCCTGATATTTGTGATGTGTCGTAGCTGCCTCCGGTTTTGCGGTCGAGTTATAGCCAGAGATGCTCATGGTTCGCCACCTGATGGCGTGGCGTGCGTGACGAATCTACTAATAGCTGAATACGGCTGAAAACGCCATAGCGTTTAATGCCATATCGACTGAACGCTGTGGATCGCCATGCGTAGCAATTACTGAATAGGCGGGCGGCCCGACGAATCGCTATCGCAGGCGCGAAGCTATGGATCGCTTAGCAAGGCGCGGATTCGTCATGCCGATTTGTGAAATGCCGAAGAGAACCGTCGATGCTTCCTGCGTCGTCACGCGCTTTACAGATGTCCGAACAACGCCCGCGGCCGATCCCGCAACGTGCTCGCCAGAATCCGCAGCCCGCTCACGAGCTGTTCCCGGCTCTCCGCGCACGCGAGATTGATCCGCACGCCATGCTCGATCTCGGACCTGTCCACGGCAAATGCCGACGATGGCATCACCACCACACCGCGCGCCTTCGCATTGGCGGCGAAGTCATCGGCGCGCCACGGCAGCGGCAGCTTCAGCCACACGAACATGCAGGCCGGATCGGACTGCAGCAACTCCTGCGGCAGCAACTCGCGCGCGAGATCGTGCCGCGCGCGAATCTCGGCGAGTTGCGCGTCCATGATGTGCTGCGCGGTGCCGTCCTCCATCCAGACGGCCGCGATCAGCATCGAGAGCGGCGCGGGCATCCACGCCGTCGTGCGGACGGCTTCCGCACACAGCGCGGCGTTGTCCTGCGGGCTCAGCAGATAGCCGAGCCGCAAGCCGGGCGCGAGTATCTTCGACGTCGCCGAGATATGAAACGTCAGCTCCGGGCACAGGCTCGCGATCGTCGGCAGGCGTTGCGTGACGAGCGGGCCGTACACGTCGTCCTCGATGATCGCCACGCCATGCCGGCGCGCCACATCGACGAGCGCCATGCGCCGCTCGAGGCTCATTGTCGTGACGGTGGGATTCTGCAGATTCGGCACGGTGAAGATGGCCTTGACCGGCACGCGCTTGCACACGCGTTCGACCTCGTCGACGATGAGGCCGTCGCGGTCGCTCGGAATGCCCACGATCTCGAACTGGAACACCGGCGCGAGCGCCTTCAGCCCGTAATACGTCAGCTGATCCGCGAGGATCACGCCATCCGTGCCGATCAGGCTGTTGAGCACCGCATACAGCCCATGCTGCGCGCCGCTCGTGACGACGACCTGATCGGCGGTCGGCGCGAAGCCCGGCGCGCTCATCCAGCGCGCCCCGGCCGCGCGCGCCCATGACGGCCCCTGCGGCGGCTGATATTCCTGCAACTGCGCGAAGCGCGGATCGCGCGGCAGCTCGCCCATGGTGCGCGCGAGGCACGCGAGGAATTCGCCGGTCGCGGGCCGGTTGACGGTCAGATCGATGACGCCGCTTCCCGCGCTCGCGGGCGGCGTCTCGACGCTCGGCATCGCGCCGCCGGTCACGAGCGAGCCGCGCCGCTTGCTGCCGATCACGAGGCCGCGCAACTGCAGCTCCTTGTATGCGCGCGACACGGTCGAGACATTGATGCCCAGTTCGCTCGCCAGTTGCCGCTGCGGCGGCAGGCGGCTGCCGGGCGGATAGATGCCGCTGCGGATTTCCCGCTCGATCGAGCTCGATACCTCGATGTAGGTCGATCGCCTGGTCGTGCCTTCGGCTTCGCCGTTCGCGGTCAGCGTCTGATCCTTGTCGGAAGCCATGAATCTCTGTCTCCATACAAACGATGCTTTGTCCGCGATTTGTGCGGAAGTGAGCCGATTTTAACTCAGAGTGGTGCCGATGCAATGCCCATATAAGCCCCACAGGCGCGTCGCGTCGGCTCTGCAAGAGCCGCTCCAGTCGCACTTAGGGAAAATCCCGGCACCACACAATCGTGTTTTTAATTGCACACAAAAAAATCTTGTGTGATTCTAGAATCAGAGTTTGTCTGGTGTGCGGTGCGTTTTTGCCTTGGCCGCGTGTGCAATTCATTCGATCTTTGTCCGCAGGAGATTCCCGATGTCCTTGTCTCAATCCGCTCAATCGGCGCCATCCGGCAGCCCGCCGAAGCTCGGCTCGGCGCTGCGCCAGCGCCACGTCACGATGATCGCGCTCGGCGGCATCATCGGCGCGGGCCTGTTCGTCGGCAGCAGCGCTACCCTCGCCACGGTCGGCCCGGCGGCGTGCGTGTCGTATCTCGTCGCCGGCATCGTCGTGCTGATGGTCATGCGTATGCTCGGCGAAATGGCGCTCGCGGTGCCCGGCGTCGGCTCGTTCACCGAATACGCGCGCATCGGCCTCGGCAACTGGGCCGGCTTCACGAGCGGCTGGCTCTACTGGTATTTCTGGGTGATCGTGGTCGCGGTGGAAGCGGTCGCGGGCGCGGCCATTTTGCAGCGCTGGATACCGGCGCCGGTGTGGGTCATCGGCCTCGCGCTGCTGTCCGTCATGACCGCGATCAACCTTCTGTCCGTGAAGTCGTATGGCGAATTCGAGTTCTGGTTCGCGTCGATCAAGGTCGCGGCGATCATCGCGTTCATCGCGATCGGCGCGGGCTATCTGCTCGGTTTCGGGCACACGGGCAGCGCGGCGACGCACCTGGTCGGCGATCGCGGCTTTCTGCCGTTCGGCGCGATGTCCGTGTTCGCCGCCGTGCCTACGGTGATCTTCGCGGTCGGCGGCGCGGAAATCGCGACCATCGCCGCCGCCGAATCGGACGATCCCGCCAAGAGCGTCGCCGCGATGACGCGCTCGGTGATCCTGCGCGTCATCACGTTCTATGTCGGCTCGCTGTTCCTGATCGCGTGCATCGTGCCGTGGGGCAGCATCGTGACGGGTCACTCGCCGTTCGTCGCCGCTCTGGAGACGATGCGGATTCCCTATGCCGCCGACATCATGAACGCGATCGTGCTCATCGCCGTGCTGTCCGCGCTGAACTCGGGTCTGTATGTGTCGTCGCGCATCCTGTTCCGTCTCGCCGAACGCGGCGATGCGCCGAAGTCGCTGCTCAGGCTTACGCCGCACAAGGTGCCGCGTCTTGCGGTGATGTTGTCGAGCGTGGTCGGCTATGTGGCGATCATCGCGGCGATCGTGTCGCCGCAGGGTGTGTTCCTGTTCCTCGTGAACGCATCGGGCGCGGTGATGCTGTTCGTCTATCTCGCAATCGCGCTCGCGCAGATCCGCATCCGCCGGCGCATCGAGAAGCAGGCGCCCGAGCGTCTCACGCTGAAGATGTGGCTGTTTCCGTGGCTGTCGTATGCGGTGGTCTTTGCGATCGTCGGCGTGCTCGCGGCGATGGGCGCGGACCACGAACTGCGTCCCCAGATGATGGCCAGTCTCGCGAGTCTCGCGGTGGCGTCGGCGGCTTACTTCTTCGCGGCCAAGCATCCTCATCGTCACGAACAAGAGAGCGAGTCGGCGACGGGATTCCTGTCGCATGAAGGCGATCTTGCCTGGAAGGGGCGCGAGTAATGTCGAAGGTGGCGATCATCGGCGCGGGGTTCATCGGCATGGCGAGCGCTGCGTGGCTCATGCGCGACGGACATGACGTCACGCTGTTCGATCCGGCGGGCGTCGCGCAGGGCGCGTCGTTCGGCAACGCGGGCACCTTCGCGCCTTACGGATGCGTGCCGGTGAACAATCCGTCCGTGTTCCGCGATATCCCGCGCTTTCTGCTCTCGAACGACAGCCCGTTCAGATTGCGCTGGGGTTATCTGCCGCAACTCGCGCCGTGGCTCGCGCGCTTTCTTTTGAGTTCGCGGCGCGCCAATTACGAAGCGAGCGCGCGGGCGCTGGCGGCCTTACTCTCTCGCGCGCAGGAAGGCTATGCGCCCTTGCTCGAGGAAGACGGCCTCCCGCGTTTCGTAAAGCCGCGCGAGTGTCTGTATCTGTATTCGAGCGCTGCCTCGTTCGATGCATCGCGTGCTTCGCTTGCCCTGCGCGAAAGCCTCGGCGTGGGTTTCGATGTGCTCGACAGCGGCGCGATCCGCGAACTCGAACCGCAACTCGCGCCGATCTTCGCGCGCGGCGTGCTGTTTCGCGATAGCTGGCATTTCACCGATCCTGCCGGTTTTTTGCAGGCGTTGTTCGAACGTCTGGCCGCGCGCGGCGCGCAACTCGAGCGCGTGAAGGTGGACGCGATAGAACCGAATGGACAAGGCGTCTCATTGCGCGTGAACGGCGATGCGCGCCGTTTCGATCATGTCGTCATCGCGACCGGCGCGCGCTCGCGCGAGTTCGCGCATCAATGCGGCGATCACGTTCCGCTCGACACCGAGCGCGGCTATCACGTGCGCTATGCGTCGGCGTCGGGCCTGATCTCGCGGCCGTGCGGCTGGGCGGAACGCGGCTTCTACATGACACCGATGAGCGACGGCATTCGCGTCGCGGGCACGGTCGAGCTTGCGGGTTTCACCGAACAACGCAATCGCGCGTTGCTCGATCTCGTGACCGTATCGTCGAAGCGCGCGTTGCCCGCGCTCGGCGCGCCGGATCGCGAATGGCTCGGCTTTCGTCCGACGCTGCCCGACGGCGTGCCGGTGATCGGCGCATCGGAGGCGAGCGAGCGCGTGATTTACGCGTTCGGGCATCAGCATCTGGGTTTGACGCTCGCGGGCGTGAGCGGACGCATCGTCGCCGATCTGATCGCGCGGCGCGCGCCGCCGCTCGATCTCGCGAGCTATCGCGCGTCGCGCTTTCACTGACGCGGCGCGCATTTCCATGAGGCCCGCTCGCGGTGTCGCGCCGCGTGCGGACCGTATGAACCTGGCGCGACGTCCAATTCTGTGGAGCACGAACATGAACCGCCGCTTAATGCTTTCGAGTCTTGCCGCAGGCGTGCTTGCCGCGTACATGCCGATGTCGTGGGCCGCCGATCCCGAAGTCGTGAAGATCGCCTTCGTCGGGCCGTTGACGGGTCCGGTCGCGCGTGTCGGCAAGGATTTGCAGTACGGCGCGCAACTCGCCATCGATGAAGAGAACGCGAAGCATCCGACTATCGGCGGCAAGCCCGTCAAGTTCGAACTGGACGTCTATGACGATCAGGCCGACCCGCGCGTTGCGATTCAGGTCGCGCAAAAGGCGGTGGATAGCGGCATCGTCGGCGTGATCGGGCATTACAACTCCGGTTGCAGCATTCCGGCGTCGACGGTGTATCACCAGGCGAATGTCGCGATGATCACGCCCGGCTCGACCAACCCGCAACTCACGAAGCAGGGCTTCAAGAACGTGTTCCGCACGATGGGTCACGACGGCGTGGGCGGCGTGGTGGCGGGGCGCTTCGTCGTCGAGCAGATGAAGCCGAAGCGCATCGGCATCATCGACGATCGCACGGCGTTCGGCCAGGGTCTCGCCGATTCGTTCGAGAAGGGCGTGAAGGAGGCGAACGGCAAGGTCGTCGCGCGTGAATACACCAACGACAAGGCCGTCGACTTCCGCGCGATTCTCACGACGATGAAGAGCCAGAACGTCGATCTGATCTTCTTCGGCGGGCTCGACGAACAGGGCGCGATGCTCGTCAAGCAGATGCGCTCGCTCGGCATGACGACGCAACTCTTCGGCGCGGGCGCGTTGAAGAGCAATGCGTTCCTGCAGATCGCAGGCAACTCCGGAAACGGCACGCAGGATCTCGAACCCGGGCCCGCGCTCGACAAGCTGCCGTCCGCGCAGGAGTTCGGCAAGCGCTACAAGGCGCGCTTCAATCAGGATGTCGAACTGTATGCGCCGTTCGCCTACGACGCCGCGCTCGCCATGATCAAAGCCATTCACGATGCAAACTCGCTCGATCGCGGCAAGATCGTCGAAGCGCTCGCGAAGGTCAACGTGACCGGCGTGACCGGCAAGATATCGTTCGACCCGTATGGCGATCTCATCAAGCCGCCCTATACGCTCTTTCAGGTCGAACAGGGGCAGTGGAAGAGTTTGAAAACGGTCGGCGGGAACGGCGTATGAGTTTCAGCGAAACCGTAGGCGTTCGCACGTATCGCTTCGACGATCTCAGGACGCTGCTGGCGAAAGCGAGTCCGCCACGTTCCGGCGATGAACTCGCGGGCATCGCCGCGGCGACCGAGGAAGAGCGCGCGGCGGCGAAGCTGGCCTTGTCAGCGGTGCCGCTGCGCGCGTTCATCGAAGACGCGCTGATTCCGTATGAAGACGACGAAGTGACGCGCCTCATCATCGACGAACATTCGAAGGACGCGTTCGCCGCCGTGTCGCATCTCACGGTCGGCGAGTTCCGCGAATGGCTGCTGGCCGATTCGACCGATACGGCCGCGCTCGTGGCGGTGTCTCCGGGACTGACGCCGGAGATGGTCGCGGCCGTATCGAAGCTGATGCGCAATCAGGATCTCATCCTCGCCGCGAAGAAGCGGCCGGTCGTCACGCGCTTCCGGAACACGGTTGGCTTGCCCGGACACATGTCGGTGCGCCTGCAGCCGAATCACCCGACCGACGACGTGCAGGGCATCGCCGCATCGATGATCGACGGCCTCATGTACGGCTGCGGCGACGCGATGATCGGCATCAATCCCGCATCGGACTCGCCGCAGGCCATCGGCAAGCTGCTCGCGATGATGGATGCGTTCCGCGAACGCTACGACGTGCCGACGCAGACTTGCGTGCTGACACACGTGACCAACACGCTCGCGGCGATCGAACAGGGCGCGCCCGTCGATCTGGTGTTCCAGTCGATCGCGGGCACGCAGAAGGCGAATGCATCGTTCGGCATATCGCTTGCGCTGTTGCAGGAGGCGTATGAAGCGGGACTGTCGTTGCAGCGCGGAACGGTCGGCGAGAATCTCATGTACTTCGAGACGGGGCAGGGCAGCGCCTTATCGGCGAATGCTCATCATGGCGTGGATCAGCAGACTTGCGAAGCGCGCGCGTATGCAGTGGCGCGCAGGTTCAATCCGTTTCTCGTGAATACGGTGGTGGGGTTCATCGGCCCGGAATATCTCTACGATGGCAAGCAGATCATTCGCGCGGGTCTCGAAGATCATTTCTGCGCGAAGCTGCTCGGCGTGCCGATGGGTTGCGACGTCTGCTACACGAATCACGCGCAAGCCGATCAGGACGACATGGACACCCTGCTCACGCTGCTCGGCGCGGCGAACGTGAATTTCATCATGGGCGTGCCCGGCGCCGACGATGTGATGCTGAACTATCAGAGCACGTCGTTTCATGACGCGCTCTACGTGCGCGAAGTGCTCGGACTGAAGCGCGCGCCGGAATTCGAAGCGTGGTTGCGCGCGATCCAGATCACGAACGGGCGCGGGATGCTTCAGGAACGCACGCATTGGCCCGCGTTGAACGACTGGATGAGGGCATGATGAGCGTAAGCGCTAATCCATGGGACGCGCTGCGGCGTTTCACCGATGCCCGCATCGCGCTGGGCCGCGCGGGCAGCAGTCTGCCGACCGCGCCGCTGCTCGCGTTCAATCTCGCGCATGCGCAGGCGCGCGATGCGGTGCATCGGCCGCTCGATGTCGACGCATTGCGAAGCGCGTTGCTACAGAAGGGATTCGACACCGCCACGGTCGAAAGTGCGGCGCCCTCGCGCGATGTTTATCTGCGCCGTCCCGATCTCGGCCGGCGCCTGAGCGACGCAAGTGCGGCGCGTCTCGAATCCCACGCGAAGCACGCAGACCTCGTGTTCGTCGTCGCTGACGGACTGTCGTCCAGCGCTGCGTCGACGCACGCGATACCGCTCATCGAAAGAACGATGGCGCGGCTCGAAGGATGGCGCATCGGTCCCGTCGTCATCGCGACACAGGCGCGCGTGGCGCTCGGCGATTGCATCGGATCGATTTTGAAGCCGCGCATCGTTGCCGTGCTGATCGGCGAGCGGCCGGGGCTGAGTTCGCCCGCGAGCCTCGGCGTCTATGTCACGTACGATCCCATGCAGGGCCGCAGCGATGCAGAGCGCAATTGCATCTCCAACGTGCGCCCTGAAGGACTTGCTTACGACGCGGCCGCGTTCAAGCTCGCCTGGCTGTTGAACGAGGCGCGTCTGCGCAAGCTGACCGGCGTCGCTCTCAAGGACGAAAGCGCCGCGACCTTGCCCGCGCGCACGATCGATCAGCTCTCGCGCTGACGACATAGCCGCAACGCTCCGCGTAAACCCCGTCGAAAGAAAACGCCTCCCGTAAGAAACGGGTAAGCGGATGCTCTTACCTTAGTCTCCAGCGCATCGAAAGCAGAACTCGCCTGAAAGCGCATGCGCGAAGGCATCGCATGATGTCCCCGCTAGGGGATTTCCCTTGATTCTACGCATCGCTTATCGTTCGCGCGCCGCGCCGGACGCGGGCGCTTTTGCAGGCAGAGAAAAGACATCCATGCAGGAGACGGAAATGGACCTCAAGATCGTAGAAAAAATCAAATCGAGCGCCGCGTACGGCGAACTGGTGCGAAAGCGCTCGAAGCTCGGCTGGACGCTCACCGCGCTCGTGCTGATCGTGTATTACGGCTACGTGCTGCTGATCGCGTTCAACAAGGAACTGCTCTCCGCGAAGATGGGCGCGGGCGTGATGACCTGGGGCATGCCGATCGGCCTGTTCGTGATCGTCTTCACGGTCGTCATCACGGGCCTCTACGTACGCCACGCCAACAGCACGTACGACGAACTCACCGACAAGATCAAGCGGGAGGCCGCATGAAGTCGCAACGTTTCCTCGCGGCAGGCGCGCTCTTCGCCGCATCCGCCAGTGCCTTCGCCGCGGGCGGCGATCTCGGTCAGGCGGTCAAGCAGGCGACCAACTGGACGGCGATCTGCATGTTCATCGCGTTCGTGATCGCGACGCTGTTCATCACCAAATGGGCCGCGAAGAAGACGCGCTCGGCGGCCGATTTCTACACGGCCGGCGGCGGCATCACCGGCTTCCAGAACGGTCTCGCGATCGCGGGCGACTTCATGTCGGCGGCCTCGTTTCTCGGCATCTCGGCGGCGGTCTACAGCAACGGCTATGACGGCCTGATCTATTCGATCGGCTTTCTCGTCGGCTGGCCGATCATCACGTTCCTGATGGCGGAGCGCCTGCGCAATCTCGGCCGCTTCACCTTCGCCGATGTCGCCGCGTACCGCTTCAAGCAGACGCCCATTCGCGCGTTTGCCGCGTCGGGCACGCTCGTCGTCGTGGCGTTCTACCTGATCGCGCAGATGGTCGGCGCGGGCCAGCTCATCAAGCTGCTGTTCGGCCTCGAATACTGGATCGCGGTGGTGATCGTCGGCGCACTGATGATGGTGTACGTGCTCTTCGGCGGCATGACCGCGACCACCTGGGTGCAGATCATCAAGGCCTGTCTGCTGCTCGCGGGTGCGTCGTTCATGGCGTTCATGGTGCTGTGGCAGTTCCACTTCAGCCCCGAAGCGCTGTTTGCGAAGGCCGTCGAGGTACACGAGAAGAAAGAGTCGATCATGGGCCCGGGCAACTTCATCAAGGACCCGATCTCCGCGATTTCCTTCGGCATTGCACTGATGTTCGGCACCGCCGGCCTGCCGCATATCCTGATGCGCTTCTTCACCGTGCCGAACGCGAAGGAAGCGCGCAAGTCGGTGTTCTGGGCGACGACGTGGATCGGTTACTTCTACATTCTCACCTTCATCATCGGCTTCGGTGCGATCGTGCTGGTGAGCACCAATCCGATGTTCAAGGACGCGGGCGGCAAGCTGCTCGGCGGCACGAACATGGCGGCGGTGCATCTGGCGAGCGCGGTCGGCGGCAACGTGTTCCTCGGCTTCATCTCGGCCGTCGCGTTTGCAACCATTCTCGCGGTGGTCGCGGGTCTGACGCTCGCGGGTGCATCGGCGGTGTCGCATGATCTGTACGCGACCGTGTTCAAGAAGGGCAAGGCGTCGAGCAAGAGCGAGCTGAAGGTGTCGCGTATCACGACGATCGTGCTCGGCATCGTCGCGGTCGTGCTCGGGATCGTGTTCGAGAAGCAGAACATCGCGTTCATGGTGTCGCTCGCGTTCGCAGTAGCGGCGTCGGCCAATTTCCCGGTGCTCTTCATGTCCGTACTGTGGCGCGGCTGCACGACGCGCGGCGCGGCGATCGGCGGTTTCCTCGGCCTGCTGTCGGCGGTCGCGATGACGGTGCTCTCGAAGGCCGTGTGGGTCGACGTGTTCCACTACGCGAGCGCGCCGTTCCCGTACGCATCGCCCGCGCTGTTTTCGATGGCGATCGGCTTCGCCGGCATCTGGCTCTTCTCGGTGACCGACCGCTCCGCGCGCGCACGCATCGACAAGGCCGGGTTCGAAGCGCAGACGGTGCGCTCGGAGACGGGCATCGGCGCGGTGGAAGGCGCGAGTCATTGATGTGAGGTTGACGCGGCGGCGCGCATCGGCGTGCCGCCGCGTAAGCGCTTCCGATCGACCGACCGGTCGTTTTGCGATGAATACATCGCCGGCGCGACATGCCGCTGCACTGATACGACAACACAGTCCCGCGTTATCGAATGGCCGAAAAAATGCGTTAAGCTCGCTGCAACTGTATGCACGAAGCGCCACACGCATTGGAGCGAGCCATGGAACTGCAGTGCCCGAGTCTTTTCGAGCAATCGGCGTATATCGGCGGCGCGTGGGTCGACAACACGTCGCTGCCGCGCGTGCCTGTCGCCAATCCGGCGAATGGCGAGATCATCGGCAGCGTGCCGCAGGTCACGGCGGAGCAGGTGGGTGAAGCTGTCGAATGCGCGAACGCGGCGTTGCAGGACTGGCGCAGCTGGAGCAGCCGTGAGCGGGCGTCGGTGTTGCGAGAGTGGGGGCGCCTCGTCGAGCTTCATCGCGACGATCTCGCCATCATTCTGTGCAGCGAGCAGGGCAAGCCGCTGCACGAAGCGCGCTCGGAAATCACGCAGGCGGCGAATTATCTCGACTGGTTCGCGGAAGAAGCGCGCCGCATTTACGGCGACAACATTCCTGCGCCGCGGCGCAATCAACGCATCCGCGTGCTGCATCAGCCGATCGGCGTGTGCGGCGCTATCACGTCATGGACGTTTCCCTCCTCGATGGTCGCGCGACGCGTCGGCGCCGCGCTCGCGGCGGGCTGCACGGTCATTCATCATCCCGATCCGCAGACTCCTTTTTCAGCGCTCGCGCTTTGCGTGCTCGGCGAAAACGCCGGCTTGCCGCGCGGCGTGCTGTCCGTGCTGACGGGCGAGGGCGAGCCGATCAGAAGCACGCTGCTCGCGAATCGCGATGTGCGCAAGGTGTCGTTCACCGGTTCCATCGACGAAGGCAAGCGGCTGATGACCTTGTGCGCGCCCACGGTCAAGAAGATGTCGCTGGAGCTGGGCGCGAACTGTCCTTTCATCGTGTTTGGCGATGCGGACATCGACCTTGCCGTCAAAGGCGCGCTCGATG
This sequence comes from Burkholderia sp. THE68, assembly GCF_009938265.1. Classification (NCBI taxonomy): domain Bacteria; kingdom Pseudomonadati; phylum Pseudomonadota; class Betaproteobacteria; order Burkholderiales; family Burkholderiaceae; genus Burkholderia; species Burkholderia sp. THE68. The sequence goes on along the minus strand of NZ_AP022319.1, from coordinate 332,095 downwards.
CGCGTTTCCGTCATTCGGGTCAGGCCGCGATGTGCGCGAACCGTTTCTTCGTGCATGAAGACGTGTACGAAACCTTTGTCGCGAAGCTCGTTTCGAAGGTCGCGTTGCTCAAGGTGAGCAATGGCCTGGACGAAGGCGCGCAGATCGGTCCGCTGATCGGCGAGACGGCGGTGACGCGCGTCGAAAGTCTCATTGACGAAGCCGTGAAGCTCGGCGCGACGATCGCGGCGGGCGGCTCGCGCCTCGCGCCCGGCTCGAACTTTTTCAGGCCGACGGTGCTGACCGGCGTCGATCCGTCGATGAGCGTGTGCGGCGACGAAGTGCTCGGGCCGATTGCGAGCGTGCTGCGCTTCAGGGACGAAGACGATGTGATCACGCTTGCGAACGATACGCGCACCGGGCTCGCGGCGTATTTCTACACCGCGGATATCAGCCGCGCGTTTCGCGTGATGGAGGCGCTGGAGTGCGGCGTCGTCGGCGTGAACGATAGCCTCGTGTTCAATGAGGTCGCGCCGTTCGGCGGCATCAAGGAATCGGGGATGGGGCGTGAGGGGGCGTCGTCGGGGGTCGAGGAGTATCTGGAATCGAAGTATGTGTGTTTTGGGAATCTGGAGAGGTAGGCTCTCAGGCTTACTCCGGCGGCCTCACCACCAGAATCGGCAAGTGACTGTGCGTCAGCACCTTCTGCGTTTCGCTGCCGAGCAATAGCCCGCGAATGCCGCCATGTCCGTGCGACGCCATCACGATGAGGTCGCAGTGGCGCGCCTTCGCCGTATCGAGGATCGCTTCGTAGGGATGCGCGCCGGTAGGCGCTTCGGTATCGCATTCCACGCCGGCCGAGGTGGCGATGCTTCGCATGCTCTCGAGATATTGTTCGGCGCGCGCCCTGTCGACGGATTGAAGATCGGCCTGATCCGAGCCCACCATTTCGGCGCTATAAACGGTCATATGAAACGGCCGCACCATATAAAGACCCGTGATGCGCGCGCTGTTTTCCTTGGCCAGCCCGACCGCCATGCGCAATGCCGCCTCGGATAGCGGGGAGCCGTCTGTGGGAACCAGCAGATGCTTGAACATGATGACGTCCTCCGGTTCTCTGGGGACAGTGAAGTGACACAATCAAGTATAGGCGAGCGTGTCGACGGTCGTAGGCGAATCGACAGCCAAAACCCTAACGCGCCATCGCCGCAGGCTCCTCATGCAAACGCACGGCCATGACAGGCGCTTCGGGCCCCACATGCGACAGCTTCATCAACCTTGGCTGCAACAGCAACGCGACAAGCCCGCTCCAGCCCGTCTGATGCGATGCGCCGACACCGCGTCCATTGTCGCCATGAAAATACTCATGAAAGAGGATGAGATCGCGCGAACGCGGATCGGCCTGCAACTGCGGATACGCGGCCATCACAGGACGTTTGCCGTCCGCATCTTTCAAGAATAGCGTCGTGATGCGCCGTGAAAGATCGTCGGCGATTTCGCTCAGCGAGTGCGTTTCTCCCGATCCCGTCGGATGCTCGACGCGAAACTCATCGCCGTAGTAGCGATGAAACTCGTACAGCGATTCGATCAGAAGGTAATTGACCGGCATCCAGATCGGCCCGCGCCAGTTCGAATTGCCGCCGAACACACGCGTGTTCGATTCCGCAGGCAAGTATCGGATACAGACGTTCACGCCATCGTGATCGAAGACATAGGGCGCTTCACAATGCACACGCGACAAGGCCCGAATGCCATAGTCGGAAAGGAACTCACTCTGATCGAGCGTGCGGCGCAAAAGCGCTTTCATGCGATGTCCGCGCAACAGCGAAAGCAAAGTCGTATTGCCCTTGCCGGGCTCCGTCCAGCGCGACACGAGTTTTGCGAGATTCGGCCGATGATCCAGAAACCACACGAGCCGTTCGCGCAGCCCCGGCAGATCGCCATACACGCGCTCTTCGAGCACATGCACGGCGAAAAGCGGAATCAGTCCGACGATCGAACGAATCCGCATGGGCACGCGCGCGCCGTTCGGAAGATGCAGCACGTCATAGAAGAATTCGTCCTTGCCTTCCCATAGCCCGGTGTTGCAGCCTTCGCCGCAACTGACCGCTTCCGCGATATACAGAAAGTGCTCGAAGAACTTCACCGCGATTTCGACATACGACTCGTTCGTCATCGCGAGTTCGAGGCCGATCTGCATCAGATCGAGCGCATACGAAGCCATCCACGCGGTGCCATCGGCCTGATCGATGCGCCCGCCCGTGGGCAGCGGTTGCGATCGATCGAAGATGCCGATGTTATCGAGCCCGAGAAAACCGCCCTGAAAGATGTTGCGGTCGTCGGCGTCCTTGCGGTTCACCCACCACGCGAAGTTGAGCAGCAGCTTGTGGAACATCACTTCGAGAAACGCGTGATCGCCGATGCCCGTCATCTCGCGATCGAGTTCGAACACGCGCCATGTCGCCCATGCGTGAACGGGTGGATTCGCATCGCCGAACGCCCATTCATACGCGGGCAATTGCCCGTTCGGATGCATGTAGCGCTCTTTCACGAGCAGCGACAACTGCTTCTTCGCGAAGTCGGGATCGATGGTCGCGAAGGCAACCGCATGAAACGCCAGATCCCACGACGCGTACCACGGGTACTCCCATTTGTCCGGCATCGATACGATGTCGCCGTTGCACATGTGCCGCCAGTCCGCATTGCGGCCGCGTCTGCGTCCCTTCGGCGGCGTGGGCTGGCCCGGATCGCCGTCGTGCCAGCGCGTGACGTCGAACTGGTAATACTGCTTTGACCACAGCATGCCGGCGAGCGCCTGGCGCTGCACGAGGCGCGCGTCGGCATCGTCGATATCGTGTTGCAGCGTCGCATAGAACTCGTCAGCTTCCGCTTCACGGCGCGCGAAAAGCTGTTGCATGTCGAGCGGCGGCGCATTCGATACTGACGCGGGACGCCAGCGCAGATACATCACGGCGCTTTCATGCGGCCCGAGTTGCAGACACGCATGCGCGGCGCAGCGTGTGCCGCGATCGCGCCGGATGGCTTTGTCGTCGCCTTCGACGAGATAGTCGTTGAAGCCGTCCTTGAATGGTCCGGCACCCTCGATGCCGAAGATGCGACGAACGTTCGTTTCGTTTTCGCAAAAGATCCATTCGATGGGAACATCGGCCGTGGCCGTGACGATCGTCGTTCCTTGCGAAGGATTGTGCGCGACTATGCGCGCGCCTTCGCCCGCATCCGCTTCGAGTGTCAGCGACGGCTTACCCCATTTGCTCGACCACGACCATCGATTACGCGCCCAGAACTGCGGCAGGACGTGAAGCGTCGCAGCCTCGTCCGCGCGATTTTCCACCGTCACGCGCATCACGATGTCATCCGGCGTGTGCTTCGCATATTCGATGCAGACGTCGAAGTATCGATTGTTATCGAACACGCCGGTGTCGAGGATTTCGTATTCGGGAAGCTCGGGCCCGCGCTTCCTGTTTTCGTCGATCAGTTGCTGATACGGATACGCGTCGTGCGGATACTTGTACAGCATCTTCATGTACGAATGCGTCGGCGTGCCGTCCAGATAGAAGTACAGCTCCTTCACATCTTCGCCGTGATTGCCTTGCTCGTTGGTCAGGCCGAAAAGCCGTTCCTTGATGATCGGATCGCGCCCGTTCCACAATGCGAGCGACACGCACCAGTCGAGCGGATCGTTGCCGAATCCCGCGATGCCGTCCTCGCCCCAGCGATACATGCGGCTGCGCGCATGGTCGTGCGGAAAGTAATCCCATGCCGTGCCGTATTCGCTGTAATCCTCGCGCACGGTGCCCCATTGACGCTCGCTCAGATACGGTCCCCAGCGGCGCCAGTGATCGAGTTCGGGCCCGTGCAGGCGCGAGCCTTCCTTCGTCTGCAGCAGATGGATTGCGCGTAGCGGTGGCATGCGACCTCCGTTCCGGATGACGATCCAAACCCGCGATGCGTTCGATGCGCGGTTCTCCGATGATAAGCGAAACGAAAAAAAGCGCGGCGATTGCCGCGCTGCAAGTTGAATCGTGCTGCTATCAACGCGTTCCCGCGCTTCTCAGCGAAATGCCTTCGGGATGCGGATTCGCGTCATTCATGTCCTCGGGAAGAAGATTGCCGTCAGCGAGGCGTTCGTCGGCTTGCGCGGTCTCCGGAAAGCGCTCGGGATAGAGATGACGTTCGCTGATCGCCGCATCGAAGGTGCGCGACCACTTCGCAATCACCACGGTCGCGAGGCTGTTGCCGATCGTGTTGCACGTCGCGATGGCCATCGACATGAAGCGGTACACGCCGAAGATCAACGCGAGTCCCTCGACGGGAAGGATGCCCGTCGATGTGACGGTCGCCGCGAACACCACGAACGATCCGCCCGAGACCGTGGCCGCGCCTTTCGACGTCAGCAGCATCAGCAACAGAATGCCGATCTGATGCTCGATCGTGATCGGCACGCCATAGGCATGCGCGATGAACATCACGCCCATCGACATGAAGATCGAAGTGCCGTCGAGATTGAACGCGTAACCGGTCGGCAGCACGAGCCCGACGGTCTGCTTCGCGCAACCGAGCCGTTCGAGCTTGATCAGGAGACGCGGCAGCGCGCTTTCCGACGAAGCCGTGCCGAGCACGATAAAGATCTCGTCCTTGATATAGCGCAGGAAGCGCCACAGGCTGAAGCCCGCGAGCTTCGCGATCGCGCCCATCACCACGACGATGAACAGCACGACCACCGCATAGAAACTGAAGACGAGCTGCGCGAGCGCGATCAGCACCGCCGTGCCGTTGCTGCCCACCGAATACGCGACCGCGCCGAACGTGCCGAGCGGCGCGAGCTTCATCACGAGATTGATGAACGAGAACAGCACTTCGGAGATGAGATCGAGGCCTTCGTTGATCCGCACGCGGCGGCGCTCGGGAATCGCGAGAATGCCGATGCCGACCATCACCGCGAGCACGACCACTTGCAATAGCTCGCCCTTCGCGAACGCGCCGATGAAGTTGTCCGGCACCACGTGCATGACGAACTCGGTGAAGCCTTGCGGCGCGGCTTTGGCGGCCGTCGCGGGAACGGCGCCGACCGTGACCGACGTCATCGCCTTGCCCGTCTGCAGCAAGTTGCCCGCGAGCAGGCCGAACGCGAGCGCGAGCGTCGACACGACTTCGAAGTAGACGATCGAGCGCCAGCCGACGCGTCCCGCGCTTTTCACGTCGCCCGCCGACGCGATGCCGTGCACGATCGTGAGGAACACGAGCGGCGCGACGCCGGCCTTGATGAGCGCGAGAAAGATATCGCCGAGCACTTTCAATTGCGCGCCGAACTTCGGAAAGACGAGACCGACTGCTATACCGATCACGAGCGACAAAAGCACCTGCATGCCGAGCTTGCGATACCACGGCAGCTTCTTTGGCGGTGCGACGGTCGCGTCGTCGTGTGATGCGTGTTCGTTATGCATCGCATGCTCCTCCATGATTTTCTGTAATCAGATTTCGCTCGACAGCGCGATGGCCCGATCGACCATCTGCGGCGCGAGGCCGAGATAGTTCGCGGGGTCGGTCATGCGATCGATCGCGGCTCGGTCGAAGTGTTTCGTCACTTCAGGCAATGCGGCGAGCGCTTCGGCGAGCGTGCCGCCGTGTTCGTTGACGGTGCGGCACGCGTCGTACACGATGTCGTGCGCCTGCTGACGTCCGGTGTACGGCGCCATGCCCATCATCACTGCTTCCGCGACGATCAGGCCGCGGCTGATGCCGAGGTTGTGCTTCATGCGCGCTTCGTCGACGATCAGGCCGCCGAGCGCGAACTTCGCCTGATGCAGCGCGCCCGACGTGAGAATGAAGCTCTCCGGAATCGCGATCCATTCGGCATGCCACGGGCCGGTGGCGCGCTCGAAGTCCTGGATCATCGCGTCGACCATCAGGCCCGCGTGCTGGCGCACCGCTTTAGCTGCGGCAAGCATGAGTTCGCTCGAAATCGGATTGCGTTTTTGCGGCATGGTGCTGCTCGCGCCGCGGCCCTTCACGAACGGCTCGTACACTTCCGCGAATTCGGTGGACGCCATGATCATGATGTCGATGGCGATCTTGCCGAGCGAACCCGTGACGAGCGCGAGCAGGTTGACCGCTTCGGCGAAGCCGTCGCGCGCGACGTGCCATGTGGTCGCCGGCACGCCGAGCTTCAGTTCTTCGGCGAGCGCCTTCTGCACCGCGAAGCCCGTCTCGCCGAGCGATGCCAGCGTGCCCGCCGCGCCCGCGAATTCGACGACGGCCACGCGTTCACGCATCTGCGCGATACGTTCCTGATGACGATCGAACATCGCGAGCCAGATCGCGACCTTGTAGCCGAAGGTGACGGGCAGCGCCTGCTGCAAGTGCGTGCGGCCGGCCATCGGCGTATCGCGATGCTTCTTCGCGAGGTTCGCGAGAATCGCGCGCAGTTCGCGGATATCGCCATCGATCGAATCGAGCGCATCGCGCACCTGCAGCGCGACGGCCGTATCCATGATGTCCTGAGTCGTGGCGCCCCAGTGAACGTAGCGTCCGGCGTCGCCGCACATCTTCACCATCTGATGCACGAGCGGCAGGATCGGATAGCCGACGATATCGGTTTCCTCGCGCATGTGATCGAAGTCGATGCGCTCGATCTTCGATTCACGCGCGATCACCTCGGCGGCTTCGGCGGGAATGACGCCGGCGCGCGCCTCGGCCTTCGCGAGCGCCACTTCGACGTCGAGATAACGCTGCACCAGCGCGTGATCCGCGAACAACGCGCGCATTTTCGCGGTGCCGAAGGCATCGCGGAACAGCACGGAATCGAACACGGTGCTGGCCAGGGGGGACACGGAACTCGTCATGAAGACCTCTCGGGGATGCAGAACGAAGATGAAAGAGGACACGTAATATGTCCGGACATATGCAGATTAATATGTTCGAACATATCGGGCAAGATATGATTTACCCTGACCACCGAAAATCACCACCATCGCAGCAATGAACAGACCGCATTTCGCCGAGATCGCGCGAGAACTGACCGAGGGAATCGCATCGGGGCGCTTTCCCGTCGGCTCCTATCTGCCGACCGAACTGGAGCTGCGTGACCACTACCAGACGAGCCGGCACACCGTGCGCGCCGCGTTGCACGAGTTGCAGCAAATGGGGCTCGTGTCGCGGCGCAAGAATGCCGGCACGCGCGTCGAGTCGATGCAGCCACGCAATGACTTTCGGCCCTCGCTCGCGTCCGTCGACGATCTCGTGCAGTTCGGCTCGGAGCATTTGCGCCTCGTGCAGTCGACGCAGCAGATCGAGGCGACGGCTAAGCTCGCGAAGACCTTGCGCTGCGCGCAGGGTGCGCCGTGGCTGCGCGTGTCGAGTCTGCGGATCGATGGCGACAAGGACAGCCCGCCCGTCGGCTGGACGGACGTGTATATCGATCCGGAATACGAGGACATCGCGCAAGCCGCGAAGGAGAATCCGGATACGCTCATCAGCTCGCTGATCGAGACACGCTATGGCCGCAGCATCGACGAGATTCAGCAGGATGTGCGGGCCATTACGGTGACCGCCGAAATGGCGAAGCGCCTGCGCGTGGAGGCGGGCACGGCGGCGCTGGAAATCGTGCGCCGCTATCTCGATGCGACCGGCGCGACGTTCGAAGTGTCGGTCACCGTGCATCCGGCCGAACGGTTTTCGGTGTCGATGCGCCTCAAGCGGTCTCAAGGCTGAGCGTGCTATGTGGGCGTACCCGGAGCGGATGCGAATAGCACGCTCGTGCTGAGTTGCATCGAACAGAACGGACCGCGGCATTGAGCGGCCATCGATGACACCGCGTCATCGATGCCATAACCGGCAAGTCATTTTTCCCGAAGCGTCCGCGCCCTAACATGCGATCCATCGAAGTCAAACGGATTGCATAAGGAGCCGGACCATGTACGTCATCACTGGAATCACTGGACAAGTCGGCGGCGCGCTCGCGAATGCGCTGCTGGAAGCGGGCAAGCCCGTGCGCGCCGTCGTGCGCGATGAGCAAAAGGGCGCGGCGTGGTCGGCGCGGGGGTGCGATGTCGCGCTCGCCGACATGACCGATGCCGACTCGCTCGCGCATGCCTTCGAAGGTGCCGAAGCCGTGTTCATTCTTCCGCCGCCGGAATTCGATCCCGCGCCGGACTTTCCGGAAGCGCGTGAAGTCATCGACGCGATCGTCGCGGCGGTGGCGCGGGCGAAGCCGCGCAAGATCGTTTGCCTGTCGACGATTGGTGCTCAGGCCGCACAGACCAATTTGCTGACGCAGCGCACGTTGCTGGAAGACGCGCTTCGTCGGCAATCGATTCCTGTCACGTTTCTGCGTCCTGGCTGGTTCATGGAGAACTGCGCATGGGATGTCGACGGCGCGCGTGGCGAGGGCGTTGTGCAGTCGTTCTTGCAACCGCTCGATCGCGCGATTCCGATGGTGGCTACCGATGATATCGGCTTGCTTGCCTCAAAGCTGATGCAGGAAGACTGGGCGGGCGTGCGTGTCGTCGAACTGGAGGGGCCGCGGCGCGTGAGTCCGAATGATATCGCTGCGGCGTTCGAGGAGGTGCTTGGCAAGCCGGTACGGATGGAGGCAGTTCCGCGCGGAACATGGCAGGCGCTCTTCGTCAGTCAGGGCATGAGGAACCCGATGCCGCGCATGCGGATGCTCGACGGGTTCAACGAAGGCTGGATCGATTTTGAGAACGGTCGCGCGGAGATCGTCAAGGGGACGACGTTGCTTGTCGATGTGATTCGCAGGCTCGTTACCAAGCCTCAGGCAATATCACTCACGTGAGGAATCATCGCCGCCTGCCCACGATACACGCCATCGCGATCGAACAACTGCCACACAGTCGCGCGCTCGATCCAGAATCGCTCGCCCGTCTTCCTGACGCGAACGCCACGATAACCATCGACATATCCATCACGCGTCACCTGTTCGAGAAACGCCTGACGTTCGCTGCGTTCGGGCGCTTCGGCGGAGAGCCGCGAGGGCAACGCCGTCAACTCGTTCCACGTATAGCCGAACAATCGTTGCGCGCGCAGGTTGCCATAGACGAAAACGGGATCGGCCTGCGTGTCGTGCGCAAGAATGCCGAAGGGCGCGTCTTCATAGAGCCAGCGCGCGGCTTCGGCGGAACTCATGTTTGGATCGGGAACCAGCGACTTTCCCAGCAAGCGCGTATAGCTTTCGTCGAGAAGCGTGAAGAAGTCGGAATCGGTGGGCTGCATCGTGCAATGAATCGAGTAGACAGAAGGCGATAACCTTACTCGTTTGCTTCGGTTTGTGCACGCTCCAGGTCCGCATGGGCTTCATCGACCTTGTGTTGCCGCTCCGCGATCTTCTTCGCGCTCTTGCCTTCGCTCTTCGCTTTCTGAAGGTCGTGCTGACGTTCGTCGAGTCTCTTCTGCGCCGCCGCGACCTTGCGCTGGGCCTCGCTTTTCAGCGACTCATCCGTGCAATTGGCATTCAGACGCGCGAGCGCCGTCTCTAGCCCGTCCACGCGATTCGCATTGCCATGCGCGCGCGCATACGCGATTTCCTGTTCGATCGAACTGCGCTTCGCATCGCATCCTTTCGATTGAGCCGCGCAATAGAGCGGACTTGCGAGCGATACGATCAGCAATGCCTTGAATGCGAGTTTCATGTATGGCCTCACGAAAAGCGATGCACGACTGGTGAGCCGATACTCTACCGTTTTCTGGCTATACGAGTACGGCTACACTGTCGTCTCACGTGCATCAAGATATTCCGGACATGAATCACGAAACACTGACTCCCGAGGCGCTTCATCAAATTGCACACGGCGCATTGCTCGCAGCGGGTTCCACCGAAGCAACCGCCGAAGCCACCGCGAAAGCGCTCGTCTATGCCGACACACACGGTCTCGCGTCTCACGGCGTCGCGCGCCTGCCGATGTACCTCGCGCAATTGCGCAACGGCCGCGTCGATCCGGCCGCGGTACCGCACATCGTGCGCGACAAGGGCGCGGCGTTTCTCGTCGATGCCGCCGATGGTCTCGCGTTCGCCGCCTGCGAACTCGCGATCGCCACAGGCATCGAACGCGCGCGCACGTTCGGCACGGCGGCGGCGAGCATCACGCGCAGTCATCACTTTGGCGCCGGTGCGTATCACCTCGAAGGCGTGGGTGAAGCGGGGCTCGTCGGTCTCGCGTTCAGCAACGCGCCCGGCTCGATGCCCGCATGGGGCGGCTCGCGACCGCTCTTCGGCACGAATCCGATTGCCGCCGTATTCCCGCGCGTGAACGGCAAGCCGCTGATGATCGATCTGTCCTTGTCGCAAGTGGCGCGCGGCAAGATCATGGTCGCCGCGCGCGACGGCAAGCCGATTCCCGAAGGCTGGGCCACGACCGCCGACGGCGAGCCGACCACCGACGCGCATGCCGCGTTGAACGGCATGATGCTGCCCTTCGGCGGCGCGAAGGGCGCGATGCTGGCGTTGATGGTGGAACTGCTCGCGGCGGCGCTTGCGGGCGCGCAGTTCGGCGCGGAAGCGGGATCGTTCCTGACGGCCGAAGGCAAGCGCTCGCGCGTGGGCCATCTGTTCTGGATCATCGATCCGGGCGCGCTCGCGGGCAACGATGCGTATCTCGAACGCATCGAGACGCTGATCGAGCTGATGCTCGCCGATGAAGGCGTGCGCTTGCCGGGTTATCGGCGCCATGACGTGGCCGCGCAGTCGGCGCGCGAGGGCATCGAATTGCCCGCGTCGCTCGTCGCGCAACTGCGGGCTTGCGCGGATACGCTCAGGACTTGACGACCTTGCCCGCCTGAAGCACGACTTCGATGCGCTCGCCATTGCCCGACACCGCCTCGATATCCTTCAGCGGATTGCCATCGACGATCAGCACGTCCGCGGTCGCGCCCGCCGCGATCGTGCCGAGCTTGCCCTTCATGCCGATGATGTCCGCCGCGATCGTCGTCGCGGAGCGCAGCGCTTCCAGATTGCCGAGCACGTCCGCGCGAATGCGGAATTCGCCGGACTGAAACTCGTGCATCTCGCCGAGCAGGTCCGAGCCGAAACCCATCGGCACGCCGGCGCGCGCGTAGATTTCGAGCGATTCGCGTCCGGCGCGCTGCACCGATGCGACCTTCGCCACCGACTCGGGCGGCAGACCGTATTGCGCGCCATGTTTCGCGAGGGCATCGTAAGTGACGAGCGTCGGCACCACGAACGCGCCGTGTTCGCGCATCAGGCTTGCGGCGGCCTCATCGACGAGATTGCCGTGTTCGATCGTGCGCACGCCGCAACGCACCGCGCGCGCGATCGCGCGGCCCGTGTACGCATGGGCCATCACATAGGTGTTCGCGGCTTCGGCTTCCGCGACGATCGCGCGAATCTCGTCCTCCGAGTATTGCGTGTTGTTGATCGGATCGGTCGGCGAAGCGACGCCGCCCGACGCCATGATCTTGATCTGCGTCGCGCCCTTCTGGATTTCCTCGCGCACGGCGAGACGCACGGCATCGACGCCATCGACCACGCGCGCGATCGCACCGGCGCGAAAGCAGCATGAACACGGTTCCAGCAGATCGTTGCGCGGCCGGAAATCGCCGTGACCGCCCGTTTGCGACAGCGCCTTGCCCGACGGGAAAATGCGCGGGCCCGGCACGAGGCCGGTTTCGACCGCCTGCATCAGCGCCCAGTCGGCGCCGCCCGCGTCACGCACGCTCGTGAAGCCGCGCGAAAGCATCGCCGCGAGGATCGGCAGCGAGCGAATGGCCGCGAGTATGTTCGGCTGCGCGGCGTTCGCACCGAGATTCGCATTGGATGCCAGCACGTGAACGTGACAGTCGATGAAGCCGGGCATCACGGTCTTGCCCTTCGCATCGATCACGCGCGCGTTCGGCATATCGACGGGACGGTCCGTCACTTCGACGATGCGCTCGCCCTCGATCACGACATGATGATGTTCGAGCAGTTCGCCACGCTCGAGATCGAGCACGTTGCCGCCCTGGATGACGATGGTTGTCATTGCATTGACCTCGTTGTTTGGTTCAGACGCGCTTCGTGGCGTCCTTGATGAAGCGCGTGCCCGCGAAGCTGATCGCCGCGGCGATCATCACGTAGATCGCGGGCGCCATGTTGCTGCCGGTCTTCGCGATGAGCCAGGTGATGAGGAAGGGCGCGAAACCGCCGAAGATCGTCACGGCGAAGTTGTACGCGACGGACAGGCCGGTCGAAAGCACCTTGGTCGGGAACAGCTCGGCGAACGCGGCGAGAATCGGGCCGGTGTAAGCCGCGATCAGCACGCCGAACACCGCCTGAAACACGAGCAGCGATGCGAGGCCGGGCGCGGCGTTGATCCACGCGAACATCGGCCAGGCGAGCACGAGGATCGCGAGCGCGGCGCCGGAGAGGAAGGGGCGTCGGCCGTAGCGGTCGGCGAGCGTCCCGATCACCGGCGAGAAGCACATGATCATGAGGCCGCCCATCATGCCGGCGACGAGGCCCGTCGATTGCGGCAGATGCAGCGTGCGCACGGAGTACGTCGGCATGTAGAAGAGCAGCACGTAGGTGCAGACGGTCCAGAGAATCACCATCGAAAAGCTCGCGAAGGTTTCGCGCGGGAAGTTCGACAGCACTTCGGCGAGCGGCGACTTCGCCTTCGCTTCGTCGCTGACGGCGGCGAAGGCGGGCGTTTCGTCGATATGGCTGCGGATGTAGTAACCGACCGGACCGACGATGATCCCGAGCAGGAACGGCACACGCCAGCCCCAGCTATTGAGCGCGGCTGCATCTAGCGACGAGGTCACGAACGCACCGGTCGCCGCGCCGAGCAGCACGGCAAAGCCGATGCTCGACTGAATCCAGCTCGAATAGAACGCGCGCTTTTTGGGCGGCGCGTACTCGGTGAGAAAGGCCGTGGCGCCGCCCATTTCTCCACCTGCGGAAAAGCCCTGCAACAGCCGCGCGACGACGATCACGAGCGGCGCGAAGATGCCGGCCTGTTCGAACGTCGGCGCGATGCCGATGAGCGCGGTGCCGAACGCCATCAACAGAATGGTGAGCGAAAGCGCGGCCTTGCGTCCGACCTTGTCGGCATAGATGCCGAGCACGATGCCGCCCACGGGCCGCATGAAAAAGCCGACGCCGAAGGTCGCCACCGTGAGCAGCACCGAGGTCAGCTCGTTGCCGGTGGGAAAGAACAGCTTCGCGATAGTGACCGCGAAAAAGCTATAGACGGTGAAGTCGAACCATTCGAGCCCGTTGCCGAGCACCGTTGCGACGATGGCGCGCCGCCGCTGCGTCCCGAGAGCGGGCGCGTGCGGCGTGGCGGGTGACAGTGTTCCTTGCATCGGACGATCCTCCTCCAGAAATAAGTCTCCCTTGCATGACGACATGCTAAGTACGGGGAGATTTGTTTCTGAAACGAAAGATTCGCATGCATGCATGCGCTGGACGCATGCGAACGGATCATGCCGCCTGTTCGAAGAGCCAGCGCGTGAAGATGCGCGCGGCCTGATTCTGCGCACGGTCGCTCGGCGTGATGACGTAGTAGCCGCCGCCATGACTCGCCGACTCGCGCGTCATGCGCACGAGCAGTCCTTCGTCGATGCATGGATCGATCATGTGTTTCCAGCCGAGTGCGACGCCCTGGCCGAGTATCGCCATCTGCACGAGTTGCGGATAGTGATTGATCGTGATCGTGCGCGGCGACTTCGGCATGTCCAGGCCATTTTGGCGAAAGAGTTCGGACCACGACATCCACTGTCGCTGGCCGTCTTCGAGCACGAGCAGCGTTTCGTGCGCGAGATCCGCGAGACTCAGCGAGCGGCCCACGAGATATGCGGGCGCGCAAACGGGAAAGACTTCTTCGTCATACAGACGCCGCGCGCTGAAATGCGAGGCGAGTTCCTGGCGCACGTAGTAGACGCCGACATCGAACTCGGCGGCGGTCATCGTCGCGAGGCCATCGCGCACGATGAGTCGAAGGTTCACGTTCGGATGCGCGGCGCGAAAGCGCGGCAATTGCGGCGTGAGCCACAACACGGCCACTCCCGACGAGCACGCGATCGTGAGCGCCATGTCGCCGTGATGCTTCATCACGTCGTGCGTGGCTTCGGCGCAATGCGCGAGGATCGTCTGCACCTGGCTCGCATACTGCTCGCCCGCGAGCGTGAGCCGCAAGGCGCGATGCTCGCGCACGAACAGCGAGCGGCCGAGAAACTCCTCGAGTTGCTGAATCTGGCGGCTGATCGCGCTTTGCGTGAGATGCAGTTCGGTGGCGGCCTTCGTGAAGCTCGCATGACGCACGGCAGCTTCGAAGGCGATGAGACATTGCAGCGGAGGAAGCGGTGCGATTCGCATGGTCGGTCGTGAAGGAGAATCGTGCAACGCGCCGACCATACGAGGAATGCGCAGAGTTTGCAAGGGTTCAGCGTGCGAAACGCTTGCGTCTGCGCAATGACGCCATCACACGGATTTCACTTCGCCGCCGTCCATTCTCAGCGTGCTGCCCGTCATCCATTTCGCGGCGGGCGAGACGAGGAACGCCATCAACTCGGCGATCTCTTCCGGGTTGCCGTAACGCGCGATGCCGGCTTCAGCGGGAAAGCGCGCGGTCGCTTCCTCGACGCTCATGTCGTGCAGCGGCGCCCAATGTTCGAGATACGAGCGGCGTCGTCCCGTCATCACGGGACCGGGCAACACGCTATTCACTTGCACGCCGTCCGCGATGCCGCGATCGGAAAACGCCTTCGCCAACGCGACGATCGCCGCGTTGATCGTGCCGACCGCCGCATACGGCGCCTTGGGAAACAGCGCCGAATTGCCCGACATCAACACGACCGATCCCGATGTTTCCTTCAACGAGGGCCACGCAGCGACGGTCAGCCGCCGCGCGCCATGCAGCTTCAGCGCGAGTCCTGCGTCCCATTGTTCGTCGGTCATGTCGAACAGATCGATTTGCGGCACCGCGCCCGCGATATTGAGCAGCGCGTCGACGCGACCGAACGCGGCGAGCGCTCGATCGACGACCTCCTGCGCGGCTTCGGGCAGCGCCAGATCGATATCGATCGCGAGCGTGCCGGCGCCCGCTTGTTCCACCATTCGCGCGGTTTCGTCGAGATTCGCGCGATTGCGCGCGACGAGCACGAGCGAATCGAAATCGCGCGCCAGACGGATCGCGGTCGAACGGCCGATGCCCTGACTCGCACCCGTGACGATGGCTACTTTCGTGGACATATCCTTTCTCCCGTTTTCAGTGAACGACGACCATCTTTCCGTTTGCTTCATTCGCTTCCATCACGCGATGCGCTTCGCGAATTTCATCGAAGGAAAACACGCGTGACGGCTTCGCGTCGAAGCGGCCTGCGGCGATGTCTGCCGCGATCGCTTGCAAAGGCACATCCGACAGCGGAAAGCCTGGCGTACCGAAGACGAAGCTGCCGAAGAAGGTCAGATGCACGCCGCTCGACATCTGCAAAAGCGGATTGAAATCCGCGATCGGCGCGAGGCCGCCGAGCCAGCCCGCGAGACACGCGCGGCCGCCGCGACGCAGCATCGCGAGTGAATCGAGAATCGTGCTGTTGCCGACGAGATCGAGCACGGCATCGATCTCCTTCGCTTCCGCGATGCGCCTGCTGAGGTCCGGTCCTTCGAGTTCGACGCGCGATACACCCAGCGCTTCGAGCTTCGCGAAGCGCGCGCGATTGCGCGTCGTCGCGATGACCTTCGCGCCCGCGTTCACCGCGAGATTCACGGCCGCCTGACCGAACGACGACGTCGCGCCGCGAATCACGATCGTTTGGCCTTGCTCGAGTTCGAGGTTGCGAAACAGGCACGTCCATGCTGTCGCATAGGTTTCGGGAATCGCGGCAAGCTCGGCCCACGGCAAGTCCGATTCGATCAGCGCCACGTTCGACACCGGCGCGCGCGTGAACTGCGCATAACTTCCGTTGATGGTGCGCCCGAGCCCGCCCATCAGCGCGGCCACTTTCGCGCCGACCGCAAACTCGCCGCCCGGACACGACTTCACGATGCCCACGCATTCGATGCCGCTGACTTTCGCAGCTTCGGCCCATTCGCCGCGCCGCATGTGCATCTCGGCGTGGTTGATGCCGAACGCCTTGATCTCGATGACGACATGGCCTGCCAACGGTTCCGGCTCCGGAATCTCCGCATGGACGAGGCTGTCGAGACCGCCGAACTTTTCGAGGACGATTGCACGCATGATGTTCTCCTTGGAGGGACGAGCGCGGTGAGGAATCCGCGTTTCAGTGAGCGAGGAATTCGGTGATGGCTTCCGCGATCTGCGTCGCGTGCGTTTCGAGCGCGAAGTGGCCCGTGTCGAAGAAGCGCACGTCCGCATTCGGGATATCGCGCTTGAAAGCTTCCGCGCCCGGCGGCAGGAAGAACGGATCGTGCCTGCCCCACACGGCGAGCAACTTCGGTTGATGCTCGCGGAAATAAGCCTGGAATGCCGGATACAGCGCGACGTTGTTGCGATAGTCGTAGAACAGATCGAGCTGCACGTCATGCGCGCCCGGACGGTTCAGGTAGTAGTCGTCGAGCGCATAACCATCGGGTGAAATCGCGGATACGTCGGGCACGCCGTGCGTGTATTGCCACTTCGTCGTGTCTTTCGTGAGGAACGCGCGCAATGCGTCGCGGTTCGCTTGCGTCGGCGCTTGCCAGTACGCGCGGATCGGATTCCAGCCGTCGCTCAGTCCTTCTTCGTAGGCATTGCCGTTCTGCGAAACGATCGCCGTGATGCGTTCGGGATGCTTCAGCGCAAGACGAAAACCAGTAGGCGCGCCGTAATCGAAGACATAGACCGCATAACGATCGAAACCGATGACTTCGGTGAAGCGATCGATCACGTTCGCGATGTTCTCGAACGTGTACGGGAACGCGTCGCGGCTCGGCATATCGGAAAGGCCGAAACCGGGCAGGTCGGGCGCGACGATATGAAACCGTTCGGACAAGAGCGGAATCAGGTCGCGGAACATGTGGCTGGAACTCGGAAATCCGTGCAACAGAAGCAGCTTCGGCGCGTCTGCCGGACCGGCCTCGCGATAGAACACGTTGAAGCCGTCGACGTCGATATGACGATGAGCGATAGAGGGCATGGCTGTCTCTCCGTGTAACCGTTAAAAGTGTGTTGAGAAGGTTACAAACCGAACATGTAACTTGTCAAGAGGTTTTTTAGCGGTTACTATGAAGTCATCGAAGAAACACGGCTGAACTCAAAAATGGACTACCGCTCCATCCCGGCGATCTTCCTGGCCGATGCGCCCGGCCTCGACTTCCTGAATTCGATTGCGACGCCGGTCGATGAACCCGTCGACTGGATCGGCGACGGCGAAGGCTTGCTGTCATGGCTCGAACAGGCTCGGCTCGTGCCCATCGAAGTGCTTGCGCACATGCGTTCGCATGTCGCGCCGGCCGAACTGGATGACGTCGCGGCGAAAGCGCGTGGCTTGCGCGAATGGTTTCGCGCATTCGTGCAAAAGAGGAAGGGAAGGCCGCTATCGGCGAAGGATTTGAGCGAACTCGATGCGCTGAATCGCGTGTTGCAGCGCGATGAACAACACGGTGTGATCGTCGCCGATGCGAATGCCGCGAGCGGTTTCGCGTACGGCATGCAGCGGCGCTGGCCGACGGCCGAATCGCTGTTGATGCCGATCGTCGAAGCGCTCGCGAAACTCGTCTGCGAAGAGGACTTTACTTACGTGAAGGCGTGTGAAGGGCCGTCGTGCACGTTGCTGTTTGCCGATCACACGCGTGGGCATGCGCGCCGCTGGTGCAGCATGGCGATTTGCGGGAATCGCGCGAAGGTGGCCGCGCATCGGGCGCGGCTCAGAGAGGGGAAGGTGTAACCGGCGCGCGAACCGCGCTATTCCACCCCTTCCACCCGCGACGCGCACAAGCGCCACGAAGACGCAGCCGGCTTTGCATCGGCCACTTCACGCCACCACCGTTCCCCGCGATGCGGCGCTTCGAGATCCAGCCGCTCGCCCATGCGCGGCGTCGCAGCCGCGACGCCGCGTGCAAGCGCCAGTCCCGTCACCCGCTCGAACGGCTCCTGCCACGGATGCAACGCCAGATCGAAGGTGCCGTTGTGAATCGGCACGAGCCAGCGGCCGCGCAAGTCGATGTGCGCCTGCACGGTTTCCTCGGGCTGCATGTGGACGTAGGGCCATTGCGCATCGTAGGCGCCGGTTTCGATCAGCGTGACGTCGAACGGTCCGAGGCGTTCGCCGATCGTTCTGAAGCCGTCGAAATAGCCGGTGTCGCCGCTGAAGAACACGCGCACGTCATCATCGATGATGACCCACGACGCCCACAGCGTGCTGTTGCCGTCGAGCAGACTGCGGCCGGAAAAATGTTGCGCGGGCGTCGCGGTGAACGAGAGGCTGTCGAGTTGCGCGCTTTGCCACCAGTCGAGCTGACGCACTTTCGATGCGTCGATGCCCCATTCGATCAACCGGTCGCCGACGCCGAGCGGTGTCAGAAACACCTGCGTCGTCGCGGCCAGCGTGAGCACGGTGTCGCGATCGAGGTGATCGTAGTGATCGTGTGACAGGATCACGGCGCGCAGCGGCGGCAGGTCATCGAGCGCAATGGGCGGCGCGTGAAAACGCTTCGGCCCGACGCGCCTGAACGGCGACGCGCGCTCGCCGAAAACCGGGTCCGTCAGAAAGTATTCACCGCGCAGCTTGAAGAGCATCGTCGAATGGCCGAGCCGGTACAGACTGCGATCGGGCGCGGCGTCGAGTTGCGCGCGCGTGAGCGCGTCGACGCTGGGCGCTTGCGCCGGCACCGCGTTCTGTGGCTTCTTGAAAAGCATGTTCCACACGATGCGCAAGGTCTTGCCGACGCCTTCGACGGGACGCGGCTTCACGTTGCGAAAGCGCTCGCCGTCATGTTGCGGCGACGCGCTCGACATCACGCGTGAGCGCTTGGCTGCGGCGATACCCAGGGCACGGCTGATGCGAGCGGCAAACGAAGTCATGGGGCGTCATCCCGGATCGGAAAGTAGACTGCACAGTGTAGTTTAATTTTGAGAAAAAAGTAAACCGGCCGGTGTAAAATATGGGGATGGATTCGAACGACATCGACGAAATTCCCCAGCGCCTGACCGACCGCAAGCGCGCCGCGATCGTGAGCGCGGCCGTGGAGGAGTTCATCGCGGCGGGCTACGACGCGACCAGCATGGACCGCATCGCCGCACGCGCGGGCGTGTCCAAGCGCACGGTCTACAACCATTTCGAGAGCAAGGAAGCGTTGTTCGCCGCGATCCTGCATCGTCTCTGGGACGCGAGTGAAACCGGCGATTCACCCGTCTATCGCGCCGATGAACCGTTGCGCGCGCAACTGCTCGCGCTGCTCACGCGCAAGCTGCGTCTGATGACCGATGAGGCTTTTCTGTCGCTCGCGCGCGTGGCGATCGCGGCGGGCATTCATTCGCCGGAGCGCGCGCGGGACATGGTCGCGCGCATCGGCGAGCGTGAGGAAGACGTCACGGCGTGGATCAGGAAAGCCGCCGCCGATGGCCGTCTCGTGGTCGCGGACCCGGTCTTCGCCGGGCAGCAGTTGCATGGCATCGTGAAGGGTTTCGCGTTCTGGCCGCAGGTGACGATGGGCCAGCCGCCGCTTTCAAAAAATGAGCAGAAGAAAGTGGCGGAAGCGGCCGCCGACATGTTCCTTGCGCGCTATGAGCGCGCCGCTTCGAAACCCACTTCGAAACCCTTATAAAACCGCTTCCGCGACCAGTTGCAACGCGGGCGCGAGTTTCACGCACACTTCCGGGCGTTCCAGCGCATACGCCAGATTCTTCTGCGCGATCTGCACGTGCTCGGTCGCGAGCGCCTGCGCGCGCGTGCCTTCGCCGCGTTCCAGCGCATCCACCAGACTGTGGTGCTGCTGATGCGCCATGAAAAGCCATTGCCGTCCTTCTTCGATGGCCGATTGCATCGGCAACATCGCGCTCGCTGCGGCGAACGGCAGGCGATTGTTCATGTCGATGGCGCGCATCAGCGCCGCGTTGCCCGACCCTTCGACGATCAGCTTGTGGAAGCGATTGTTCATGTCGGTGTAGGCGGCGTAGTCGTCGAGATCGAGTTCGGATTTCGCGAGCAGCCGATCGCCCGCGCGCAGGCATTCCGCCAGCGCATTCGATAGCTGGCGCGGCACGCCGTGCTCGGCGACCAGACGCGCCGCCATGCCTTCCAGATGACCGCGCACTGCGATGGCATCGCCGATTTCGGCGGCCGTGATGCGCCGCATCACATATCCGCCCGCCGGCGATGGCTCGACCAGACCTTCCTGCTCCAGCGTGGTGAGCGCGAGCCGCACCGGCGTGCGCGACGCTTTCAGCCGCTCGGCGAGCGCGACTTCGCCCAGGCGTTCGCCGGGCGCGAATTCGCCTTTCAGGATCAGGTCGCGCAGATAGACCAATACGCGTTCTTGCTGGGATTCCATTGCTTTCTCTCCGGTCGCCACTGTGGGTGATTCTAGGCGAAAGACGGTCTGCTGCGTTTGGGATTTGAGGGAACTCACTGCAGTAATGTTTTTTGATGTATGCAACATGGCGAAAATACAGGTCGAAACGTTTTCGTGACTGACTGCGGGTAAACCTTATTTGCTTCTATAAAATCAGAAAAATCAACGATATAGGACTGACTAAGGCTGTTGTAGGTTGAGATTCGCACAAGCGTGCTGCATACATCGTTTGTACAAATGCGTACTTATGGCTATTCTCCGTCTCAAGAACACGGCGCATTGCATGCAGTCAAACGCCGTTTGAATTCAACGAACCGGAGACATCGCCATGATGAGTTCGCAGCAAAACGAAACGATCACCCGCGTCGGCAAGGGCACGCCCGCCGGCCAGTTGTTGCGCCGGTACTGGCAGCCCGTGGCGCTCGTCGATGAATTGCCCGCCGAGCGTCCCGTGAAAGCCGTGCGCCTGATGGGGCAGGATTTCGTCGTGTTCAGGGACGAACAAGGCCGTTACGGCATGCTGGATCGCGACTGCCCGCATCGCGGCGCGGATCTCGCGGCAGGGCGTCTCGAAGACGGCGGACTGCGTTGCGCGTTCCACGGCTGGCTCTTCGACACCAGCGGACGCTGTCTCTCGACGCCGGGCGAGCCCGTCGGCAGCACGCTCTGCAACAAGGTGCGCCAGTCGGCGTATCCGATCGTCGAGAAGGCCGGGATTCTGTTCGGTTACATCGGCAAGGACGCGCCGCCCGCGTTTCCGAACTTCGATTGCTTCGCTGCGCCCGATGCGTACACATTCGCGTTCAAAGGCCTGTTCGAATGCAACTGGCTGCAGGCGCTCGAAGTCGGCATCGACCCCGCGCATGCATCGTTTCTGCATCGCTTCTTCGAGGACGAGGACGTGAGCGAGAGCTACGGCAAGCAGTTCCGCGGCGCGTCGGCGGATTCGAACATGCCGATCACCAAGGTGCTGCGCGAATTCGAATCGCCCGAGATTCTCGTGAGCCCGGCGGACTACGGCCTGCGTCTCATCGCAAAGCGCCCGCTCGACGAAGCGCATACGCATGTGCGCGTGACCAACGTCGTGTTCCCGCAAGCGTTCGTCATTCCGATGAGCTCGGAAATGACGATCACGCAATGGCACGTGCCCGTCGACGACGAGAACTGCTACTGGTACGCGATTTTCACGAGTTTCGGCGCGCCGACCGACAAGGCGCAGATGCGCGAGCAACGGCTCGAACTGTACGAACTGCCCGATTACACCTCGCGCAAAAACAAGCGCAACAACTACGGTTTCGATCCGCGCGAGCAGTTGAGCGAAACCTACACGGGGATGGGCTTCGACATCAACGTGCACGATCAGTGGGCCGTGGAATCGCAGGGCGCGATTCAGGACCGCACGCGCGAGCATCTGGGCACGACCGACAAGGGAATCATCGCGTATCGACGCCTGCTCGTCGATGCGATCGAGAAGACGCAGGCGGGCGAGCCGACGCTGATGCTGATCGATGAACAACAGGCAGCGCATCTGACCGGTCCCGCTTCGATCGACGGCATCGGGCCCGCGGACCGCTGGGACGAATACTGGAAAGAGTCCGACGTGAAGCGCCGCGTGAATGCGCCGTGGCCCGCGCCGAAAGCCTGAACCCACCGAACCGCAACCCGAATGGAGCGCGCGGCGCCGATGCTGCCGCGCGGAACACACATGTCTTTCGTAGAAACTCATGGTTTGTGGACGGACGCGCAGCACGCCGCGTATGCCGGACTCGTCGAACGTCTGAAAGAGGGCGATGTGAAGGTCGTACGCTTCTCGTTTCCCGATCAGCACGGCCTGTTGCGCGGCAAGACGCTCGTCGTCGACGAAGCGATCCGCGCGATGAAAAGCGGCGTCACGCTGACGACCACGCTGTTTGCCAAGGACACTTCGCATCGCACGGTGTTTCCGGTGTTCACGGCGGGCGGCGGCTTCGACATGCCCGAGATGCAGGGCGCATGCGACACGCTGATGGTCGCCGACCCGGACACGTTTCGCGTGCTGCCGTGGGCGCCGCATACGGGATGGGTGCTGTGCGACGTGCATTTCGCCAACGGCATGCCGGTGCCGTTCGGCACGCGACAGCTTTTCCGGCGCGCGCTCGACCGGCTATCGAATCACGGTTATGACTTCGTGTCGGGCCTCGAAGTGGAGTTTCATGTCTTCAAGGTCACCGACCCGCACATGAAGCCCGAGCATTCGGGACAGCCCGGCTTGCCGCCCGATGTCGAGTTGCTGTCGCATGGTTATCAGTATCTGACGGAGTTGCGCTACGACGGGGTCGATGACGTGATGGAGCTCCTTCGGCGCAATGTCGACGCGCTCGGTCTGGGCGTGCGTTCGCTCGAAGTCGAATACGGCCCGAGCCAGTTCGAGTTCACGTTCGCGCCGACCAAGGGCATCAAGAGCGCTGACGACATGGTGCTTTTCCGCAGTGCGGTGAAGCAGATCTGCCAGCGTAACGGCTATCACGCGACCTTCATGTGCCGTCCGCGCATTCCGAATGTCGTGTCGAGCGGATGGCATCTGCATCAATCGCTCGTGCATGCGGGCGATGGCGCGAATGCGTTCATGCCCGGCGATGCGTCCGAATCCCTGTCGATAGCCGGTCAACGCTATCTCGCGGGACTGCTTGCGCACGCACAGGGCGCGACCGCGCTGTCGACGCCGACGATCAACGGCTATCGGCGTTATCGGCCGTATTCGAATGCGCCGGATCGTGCGAGCTGGGGGCGCGACAACCGCGGCGTGATGCTGCGCGTGCTCGGCGGCGTGAATGATCAGGCAAGCCGCATCGAGAATCGTGTGGGCGAGCCGACCGCGAATCCTTACCTGTACTTCGCCTCGCAAGTGATCTCGGGTCTCGACGGCATGCAGCGCAAGCTCGAATTGCCGCCTTCTGCCGATACGCCCTACGAAGCGCACGCGCAAGCGCTGCCGCGCACATTGAGCGACGCACTCGACGCGCTGCGTACTGACGAATGCCTGCGCGAAGGCCTTGGCAGCGCGTTCATCGACTACTTCTGCAAGCTGAAGCAGGCGGAAATCGACCGCTTCAATCTGGAAGTCACCGAGTGGGAACATCGCGAATACTTCGACGCGTTCTGACGGCGCGCACTCAAGGAGAAATATCATGTCTATCGTTACGGTCATCTTGCGCGACGGCACGCGCCGCGACATCGACGTGCCCGACGGCACGAGCGTGATGGAAGCCGCGATTCACAACAACGTGCGCGGCATCGACGCGGAATGCGGCGGCTGCTTGTCCTGCGCGACGTGTCATGTTTATATCGATGCATCGTCGACGGCGGATCTTCCGTCGCCCGACGAATCGGAGCTCGAATTGCTGGATGGCGTCGCAGCGGAGCGGCGTCCCGAAAGCCGACTGAGTTGCCAACTCGTGATGAGCGCCGCGATGAACGGGCTCGTCGTACAGATTCCGCAGAGACAGGGGTGAGACTATGAATCAGACGCTCGTGATCGTCGGTGCGTCGTATGCGGGGGTTCAGCTCGCGGCGGCCACGCGCGAAGCCGGCTTCGAAGGACGCATCGTGCTCATCGGCGACGAGGCCGATGCGCCGTATCAGCGTCCGCCGCTATCCAAAGGATTTCTCACCGGAAGCTTCAGCGAAGCGCGCCTGCCGTTGCGCTCGCAAGCCTTCTTCGATGAAGAGAACATCGAATGGATGCCGTCGATGCGTGCAACGCACATCGATCGCGCGCAACGTGAACTCGAGCTGCATGACGGCACGCGCATTGCCTACGATCATCTCGCGCTCACTACCGGGGCGCGCGTGCGCAAGCTCGATTGCCCGGGCGCGACGCTCGATGCCGTTCATTACCTGCGCGATCTGCGCGATGCGCGGCGTCTCGCGCAAACGGCGCGCTCGGCGCGGCGCGCGGTGGTGATCGGCGGCGGATATATCGGTCTCGAAGCGGCGGCGTCGCTGCGTCAGCATGGCATCGACGTGACGGTCGTGGAAACGGAGCCGCGCCTCTTGGCACGCGTCGCGTCGCCGTGGATGTCGGCATTCATGCAGCGCGTGCATGCCGATAACGGCGTCGCCTTCGAATTCGGGCGCAAGGTGGTCGCGCTCCAGCCGCTCGATGATGCGGTGTCCGTCGTGCTCGACGACGATACGCATCTGCCGTGCGATCTCGTCGTCGTGGGTATCGGCGTGATTCCGAATACCGAACTCGCGGCGGAGTGCGGCCTGACGGTGGCGGGCGGCATCGTCGTCGACGAATGCGCGCGCACGAGCGATCCGGCGATCGTCGCCGCGGGCGATTGCGCCGCGTTCGTGCCGCATTGGGCGCCGCCCGATTCGCGCGCGAGCCGCATCGAATCGGTGCAGAACGCAAACGATATGGCGAAAGTCGCGGCGCTCGCGATCGTCGGGCGGCCGCAGCCGTATCGCGTGGTGCCGTGGTTCTGGTCCGATCAATACGATCTCAAGCTGCAGATGGCGGGCATTCACTCGGGCTTCACGAATCATGTGTTACGCGGTTCCGTCGACGAGAAGAAGTTCTCGATCTTCTACTTTCGCGGCGACGCGTTGATCGCGGTGGACAGCATCAATCGTCCGCAGGAGCATATGCTCGCGCGCAAGCTGCTCGCGCAGAGCGTGAAGCTGGCGCCGCACGAAGCGGAAGATCCCGCGTTCGATCTGAAAGGAGCGGCGCAATGAAACCGATGGTCGGTGTCGTATGCGACCGGTTCTTTGTCGGCGAATACGATCTGCATAGTGCGAAGCACAGCTATGTCCGCGCATTGATGACGTGCGCGCAAGTCAGCCCGGTGCTGATTCCGGCATCGCGCGATGTCGAAGCGGTCGCGGACTATCTCGACGGCGTGAGCGGCCTGCTGTTTCCCGGCGGCGCGTCGAATGTCGAGGCGCGTCTGTACGGTGGCGCGGATGACGCTGAGATGCTCGTCGATCCCGACCGCGATCATGTCGCGCTGGAACTGATGCGCGGCGCGGCGGCGCGCGGCATGCCGCTCCTGGGCATCTGCCGCGGCTTTCAGGAGATGAACGTCGCGTTCGGCGGTACGTTGCATCCGGACATCCATGCGTCGGGGCATTCGGAAGATCATCTCGAGGACAAGCGCGAAGCGTTGCTCGAGCGCTATCGCTATCGTCATGAAATCGAACTCGCCGATGACGGCGCGTTGGTGACGCTCGCAGGCGGCGCGCGGCGCGTGCGGGTGAACTCGCTGCATCGTCAGGGCGTGGCGAGGCTCGCGCCGCGACTGGCGGTCGAGGCGCGCGCGCCGGATGGCCTGATCGAAGCAATCCGCCTTGAAGGGCATCCATTCGCGCTCGGCGTGCAATGGCATCCGGAAGCGATGGTCGCAAGCGATGCCCTTTCGCGCGCGCTGTTCGAGGCGTTCGGCGCGAGTTGCAGACGCTACGCGACGCGCGGCGAGGTCTGACGCGATGTCGGCCGAGCGCATCGACCTCAATCTGCTGCGCGTCTTCGACGCCATTTTCGAA
Organism: Burkholderia sp. THE68; assembly: GCF_009938265.1. Lineage (NCBI taxonomy): Bacteria > Pseudomonadati > Pseudomonadota > Betaproteobacteria > Burkholderiales > Burkholderiaceae > Burkholderia > Burkholderia sp. THE68. Next base: position 306,099 of record NZ_AP022319.1, on the reverse strand, counting down.
GACCGCAATCTGGCGCTGGCGGGCAAGCGTCTGCACCTCAGTCAATCGGCGATCAGTCATGCGCTCGGACGCATGCGCGACGTGCTCGGCGACGATCTCTTCGTGCGTACCGGGCGCGGCATGGAGCCCACCGTGCGCGCGCTCGCCATGGCGACACAGGTGCGCGGCGCGCTCGCGCAGATCAAGGCGGCGCTGGGCGTCGACAGGTTCGATCCGGCGATCGCGCGGCGCACGTTCGTGCTGGCCGCGAACGACTACGTCACGGCGCTCCTGCTCGGGCGGCTCAGCCAGCGTCTGAGCGCGGAAGCCCCGTTCGTGGATATCGTGGTGCGGCCATCGACGCGGCTCGATCTCGCGGGCCAGATCGATGTCGGCCGGATCGACATCGCGATCGGCATTTTTGCCGATGTGCCGCGTCGCTTTCGCTCGATCGATGTGTGGGCGCAGACCGACGTGCTGCTGCTGCATCGCGAGCATCCGATCGCGGAGCGGCCGCTCACGCGAGACGACTTGCTGACGTATCCGCTCGTCGCGGTATCGCAGGGCGGCGAGGAAGAGGGCGCGGTGAGCGGCTTTATCGTCGAACGGGGACTCGCGCGGCAATCGGAGATGTTCGATCGCGATGCGCTTTACCGTGGCTTCGCAGATAGCGCCGATGTTCCGCGCGTGCGCGTGGCCGTCGCGCATTCGCTCGCGATTCCCGCGCTGTTGCGTCATAGCGACATGCTTGCGATAGTGCCGTCGTCGCTCGGTCGCGAACTGGAACGCAATGGCGAGCTGAAGATGCGCGCGACGCCCTATGCATGTCCCGATGCGACCGTGCGCGCCGTCTGGCACGAACGCAACGATGCCGACCCTGGGCTGCAATGGCTCAGGCAGCAACTCATCGACGTATCGCGGCAGGTGCGAAGCCGCTGATGCGCGGCATGCAACATCGTCGTGCAAAGGATTCACTGCGTGCGTGCTGCTGAGTGCGCGCGTGTGAATGTCGTCGAAAGTCCCTGAAACAAGGGCTTTTTCATTCGAAATGGTGACATCGCGCGCAACGGCGCGAGGCGTCGGTGCGCGCTGCGCGCCGCGCGTTCGTGACTTGCCGGGTTGTTCGCCCGTATGCGCGCTCTTAATCTGGGCGTCCGTCGATCAGAGAGGATGTTATGGAAGAGACAAAGGTTGTCGATGTACAGGCGCTCATCAACACGCAGCCGTTTTCGCGCTATCAATGGCTCGTATTCGCGATGTGCTTCGTGATCGTATTGATGGATGGTTTCGATACGGCCGCGATCGGCTTCATCGCGCCATCGCTCGTCGGCGAATGGCATCTGAGCCGGGCGGCGCTCGCGCCCGTGCTGAGCGCGGCGCTGTTCGGGCTCGCGTGCGGCGCGCTGTTGTCCGGGCCGCTCGCGGATCGCTGGGGCAGGCGCGGCGTGCTGATCGCGGCGGTGTTCATATTCGGCCTGGCGTGTCTCGCTTCGGGCCAGGCGGGCGATCTCACTTCGTTGACCGCGCTGCGCTTCGTGACCGGTGTGGGCCTCGGCGCGGCGATGCCGAACGCCGTTACGTTGATGAGCGAGTTCTGCCCGAACGGCCGCCGCGCGACCATCGTCAATCTGATGTTCTGCGGCTTTCCGCTGGGCGCGGCATTCGGCGGATTTCTCGCGGCCTGGATGATTCCGCACTTCGGCTGGCGCAGCGTGCTGCATTTCGGTGGCGCCGTGCCGTTGTTGCTGATGGTGGTGCTCGTGCTCGCGCTGCCGGAATCGATCCAGTACATGGTGTCGAAGAAGAAACCTGTCGAGCGCGTTCGCAAGGTGCTTACGCGCATCGCGCCGCACGTCGCGGCGGCGGAATCGTTCGTGATGCGTGAAGCCGCCGGACCCGCAGCGGGCAGCGGCGGGGCGCGCATCGTGTTGTCGCGCGCGCATGTCTTCGGTTCGTTGATGCTGTGGCTGTGCTATTTCATGGGCCTCGTGATCTTCTACGGCCTCATCAACTGGATGCCGGTGCTCCTCAAGGATGCGGGTCTGAGCCCGCAGCGCGCGGCGCTGATTTCCGCGCTCTTTCCGCTCGGCGGCGCAGGCACGGTGCTGTGCGGCATGCTGATGGATCGCTTCAATCCGAACGGCGTCGTGGCGGGCGCATACGCGCTCGGCGCGGTGAGCGTGTACGCGATCGGACAGGCGATCGGCAATGTCGGACTGCTCGTGTGCGCGGTGTTCGTGGCGGGCGTGCTCGTGAATACCGCGCAGGCTTCGATGCCCGCGCTCGCGGCGGCGTTCTATCCAACCTCGGGACGCGGCACCGGCGTCGCGTGGATGCTGGGCGTCGGCCGGTTCGGTGGCATCGCGGGCTCGTTTCTGGTCGCAGAGCTTGCGCGGCAGCAGATGAGTTTGCCGGGCATCTTCACCGTGGTGGCGATGGCGGGCGCGGCATCGTGCGCCGCACTGTTGCTCAAGCAGGTGGCGAGTCCCCGCTCGACGACCGAAGTCGTGGATGGCCAGCCGTTCGCGCATTGACCTCATCGGCGATATGTCGAACGTTCATGCTCGAATTCGAAACGTCGGTCCGGATGGATGACATGAACGCATTACCCTTCGCTCGCGCCTGGGTATATGGTTGAAGTGTGCGCGCGCGCAGCGCACACGCATCAGCAGTGAGCCTTCGTTGAAGGAGAAAGTCATGAAGATCGTTCTCGTTTCGGCCACGCTCGTGGCCGTCGTCTCGCTCGGAAGCCTGGCTCAGGCGGAAGAGGCCACCGACACCTTGCAATCCATCCCCGCGCCGCGCCAGCAGAGCGCGCAGAGCGCGACACCTTCCGGCGACACCGCTTACGGCGGGGCGGCCACGGGTCAGAGCGCCAGCGGAAGCACGTCGAAGTGGGCTGGCGGCGCAGCGGTCAGATGCAACCCGCAGCCTTTCTGCAACATCTATTCGGGCGGTGGTCAGTGAGCGTAATGCACCTCGCGGCCTCTCGGAACCGGAAGCTCATCCGACGGGGCCGCCAGGTGCCGCGCGAGAAGGTGTCATCGGAGGCTGTTAAAATCCCCGAAACGTTTTTTACGGGCACGATGTGATGGGTTTCGAACAACTCGCCGGACTGAAAAAGCAACTCGAGAAACAGGCTGCTAGCAAGGCAGCAGAGAAAAAGGCGCCGCGCGGGCGGCGTCCCGCGCCGGCGGCCGGGGCGAAGCCGGCGGCGGCAGCGAAGCCGGTGAATCCGTCGAAGCCGGCGAAGCCGGCGGCAGCGCAGAAGCCGGCGGCGCCATCGAAGCCGGTGGATCCGGTCGTGCACACGATCGGCAAGCTGCAGAAGCGGTTTCCGCTCGCATTTCCGAAGAATCCCGCTCCCAAGGTTCCTCTCAAGGTCGGTATTTTCGAGGACCTCGTGAAACATGCGGCGGAACTCGGCCTCGACGAGAAGGAATTGCGTGGCGCGATCAAGGTCTGGTGCCGCGGCAATCGTTACTGGACCTGTCTCGTGCAGGGCGCGCCTCGAATCGATCTGACGGGCGGGCAGGCGGGCGAAGTATCGCCGGCGGATGCGGAACGCGCCGGGTATCTGGAAGCGAACCGCCTGGCGCGGTCGGCTGCGGCTCCGAAGACGGCGGAACCGGCCAAGACGGCGGAATCCGCCAAGACGGCGGAATCCGCCAAGTAACACGACACGCCGCGCGCAGTCTGCCGCGCGGCGTTTTCTATTTTTCCGATGGCCTCATCGCGGCGGCGCGATATCGTATGAGATTCGCCCGGCCGGTAGAAAGAACAGCGCGATCACCGCGCCGCCCTTCGCTTCCGGGTAGTGATGGCTTCCCGGCGCGGGCGCGGTCCAGCCGCCATGACACCATCCGTTCGGACCGGCGAGCGCCGCGCTTTCATCGAGCGGCACGACCATGTTGAACTCGCCGTACGGGTGCGCGTGATAGTCGCCGCGAAAGCTGCCTTCCGGATTGTTCTGCTCGTTGCCGGTGCTGTCCATCAGAACGGCGGTGATGCTGAAGAAGAACGTCTCCGGACACGGCGCGACGAGACGCCCCCGCCGATATTGCGGGCCGGAGATTTCGACATCCGCTGCCCAGCCTTCTTCGACGCCTAGCTTGATCAGCCGTGCCAGATCCCTGTATAACGCGCTATTTACGCCGTATCGAGTGTTGAGCCAGTGCTCGACGTTCGTGTCTGGCGTTATGTCCTTGATCTCTTCGAGAAAGGGCAGGCATCGCGCGATGAGTGCTTCCTTGCTGGTTTGTGCGGCTTGAGTCTGGGGCATCGATCTTCTCCTTGATTCGAATGAAGGCACGATGACATATCGACTGGCGCATTAGAAGCGAAGTTGTTGCAAGGGAAACGTGAACGTCGTGCATATATTGGCGTTGACCAGAAAACCCGAAAAACGATTCGCCATCCGAATGAATCGTTGCAGCGCAATAGTGCCGCGCATCGAAGCAATAAAAAAAAGCGCGATGCCTCATCGGCATCGCGCTTCCATTGAATCAACTTCGATCAGAACTTGTGACGCAGGCCGACGCGCGTCACGAACTGCGTGTTCGCGCCCGCATTGCCGATGAACGACGACGCCGAACCGATCTCCGCCTGCACCGGCACACCCCGGTTGCTGCCCGACGCCTTCTGATACGCGCCGATCAAATAGACGTCGGTGCGCTTCGACAGTGCGTAGTCGACCACGCCGTTGAACTGATTCCATCTGCCGTCGAAGTTGCCGCTGAGGTCCGAGAACGTATAACCGACGCCCGCGCTGAAGGCCGGCGTGAACGTATACTTGCCGCCGACTTCATAGTTGTTCAGCGTCGACGATCCAGCCGTGATCTGATGGAACATCGTGTGCGTCCAGTTTGCCCAGATCACCGCGGCGGCGATCGAGTAACGCGCGCCGACGCCGAAGGTTTCCAGATCATGCAGGCCGAGCGTGTTCACATTGGCGATGCTCACGCTGAACGCGGGCGTCGCGGCATTCGGATAGCGCAGCTTGGTATACGCCGCGCCGATGCCGAGCGGCCCTTGCGCGTAGTTCAAACCGAAGCTGTACGCGCTCGACGAACCCTGCACCGCGTTCGCACCGGTTCCGATCGTGGGCGAGCCCGCGAAGTTCGTCGAGTTCGAGAAGCCGTACATCGCGCCGAACGTCACGCCGTAGAAGCTCGCGCTGCTGAACTTGACCGCGTTGTTGATGCGGCTCGAGGTCAGTTGATCCAGATCGTTGATGTGATACGCGTAGTTGCCCGCGGGCGTCTGGCTGCCCATCGTGTAGTTGCCGCCGAGATAGTCGGTCGAGAACGAGTATTGACGACCGAAGGTCAGCGAGCCGAATTCATTCTTCGAAACACCGACATACGCCTGACGGCCGAATTCCGCGCCGCCCTGGCCGAGCGTGCCATCGCCGCTGTTGAAGCCGTTCTCGAGCACGAAGATCGCCTTCAGACCGCCGCCCAGATCTTCAGCGCCGCGCAGACCCCAGCGGCTGCCTTGCGCGACGCCGTCCGCGTACTTGACCACGCTATCGTGGCCGCCGGCCGTCGCGACCTTGTTCGCATACGTGATGCCGGCGTCGATGATGCCGTACAGCGTGACGCTGCTTTGCGCGTGCGCCGCACCACTGAACATGGCGAACATGCCGAGTGCCGCTGCCGCTACGATGTGCTTCTTCATTTTTCTTTTCCTTGGTGTGGTCCGCGTGACGCGGCTCGCTTTGGGAAGCGCCGCAACGCTTTTTCAGAGCGCGAACGCTGCCATCCCGGCTTCGCGCTTAATCGCTTGAAGGTCGAGTCGGACGTGATGATATTGAGGTCGCTGCTTTCGCGAGAAGGGGGCAAGCGGTCCCGCTGCGACAAGCAGTGGAATCGTTGCTTCGCGTTATAGCGATCGAAATATAGCGCGTCGTCAGGCGTTGGTAAATTTAGGTAACGCAATCTGTAGTATTTCTTCCACAGCATTGTCATCGAGGGCCATCACGTTCTCGTAGTTGGTTCGCAACTAACTGTCTTGCGCATACCCCGACTTCGAACAGGCGCGCGGATTGCATGGCCGATGCTGAAGCTACACAAAAGGAGACGTGATGGCCGAGAACAGACACCCGGACGCTTGCAGAATCGGCGTTGCTTTCATCGAGGCGCAATTGAGCGCGCTCATCGCTTACGCCAGCCTCTTGTCCGACTGGATCGAACGCGGTGCGCCGCCGCCCGATTTCGCCAAAGCGCAGCCACTATTGGCGCGCCGGCATTCGCATCCGGAAGCGCATACGCACAGCGAAGACGGCACGCCGATGAAGACCCCGCCGCCGGAAGACACGTGGTCGTGGCCATCGTTCGACGACGCCGACAAGCGCATCGCGTTCGCGTCGATCGTTCCGTGCACGAACGCGATTCTCGCGGTCGCCGAATACTTCGATATTCATCGGTTTTCGGCGTCGCGCGCGCCCGAAGTGCAATTTCTCATGCGCGTGCGCGATGCCGCGGTAAACGGCAACACGTTCAGCATTCCCACTGACGAATACATGCCGCACGCGGCCTATGCAGGCTTGATCGTCGATCCGTCGCTGGACGGCACGCTGCTTTTCAGCGATGGCGTCAGGCCCGGCTTCCTGGCGTTCGGCGATACGGTCGGTTTGCTTCGCTATCTGACGAAGCTATTGAAGAGCATGCAATCGGTGATCAGCGCGGGCGATGCGGGATGACCCATTCAGCGCGCGTCGCTCGCGGCGCGCTCCTGTCCGGGTGTCTTGGAGAACAATTGTTTGTAGCAGCGCCCGAGATGCGATGCGCTCGCGAAGCCGCATTGCATCGCGACATCGAGCAAGGAGAGCGACGATTCGCGAATCAGCTTTTGCGCCGCTTTCAGCCGCAATTCCAGATAAAACTGCGAAGGCCGCACGTTGAAATGCTTGATCCACATGCGCTCGAACGTGCGTGGCGAAATGCCCGCGAGCGATGCGATCGTCTTCATCGGAATAGGGCGCTCGATGTTCTGTTCCATCAGCGTGACCGCATGAACGATGCGCCGGTCTTCCACGCCGTAGCGCCATTGAATCGCCATCTTCTGGCTTTCCTGCGCGGTACGCATGCGCGTGTGGATGAACTGATCGGCCACTTCAGCCGCGAGTTGATGCCCGTGCTGACGCGCGATCAGATCGAGCATCATGTCGATGGCGGCGGTGCCGCCGCTGCACGTCATGCGATCGCCTTCTATGCAGTAGAGATCGCGGCTCACGTCGAGCGATGGAAACTCATCGGCGAGTTCCTTGAGCGCTTCCCAGTGAATCGTGCAGCGCCGCTTGTCGAGCAGGCCCGCGCGCGCGAGGATCATCGTGCCGAGACTGATGCCGCCGATCGTCGATCCGTTCGCGGCATAGCGGCGCAGGAAGTCGAAGACCTGTGCATTGCGATAGTTAGACACGCCAATGCTCGCGACCACGAACACATGACTCAGCGCGGGCGACGACGTGATCGCGAAGTCCGGCAACAGCGCGAATCCCGAGCTCGAGGAAACCGGCTCGCCGTCCGCGCTCATCAGATGCCAGCTATACAGCGCCTTGCCGCTCACGCGATTCGCCGCGCGCAGCGGCTCGGTGACGGAACTGAGCGCCATCATCGAAAAATGCGGGACCAGGAAAAAGCCCATGCGTTGCGTCACCGCATCTTCGCCGACGATGGATGCGCTCACGCGCCCGGTTTTGATCGGGCGCGTGGTCGGCGGGATGTCGTTCGCGTTCATGCGCTAGACGCGAATCGAACCGAGCACGAGATCGAGCAAGGGCGTCACGTCGCCGGTGTCGAGTGCGTCGATGGTTTGCTCCAGTCGATGCGCCATGTCCGTGCCGCATGCGGTATCGGCAAAGGCGTGGAACTTGGCGCGGATCGCCGCTTCATCGAGCGGGGTATCGGGATCGCCCCGTGCTTGCGTCGCGCCGGAGTCGAAACGCTTGCCGTCGAAAAGCTCGATGCTCACTTCGGCCAGGCGCTCGCCCGGAAAACGCGACGTGTACTCCGCGCCTTCCTCGGTGCGAATGAGATGGCTCAGGCGCAGCACTTCGCTGTCGCGCAACGCGTCGCCGTGAAGCGCGTCGAAACGTACCGCACCGTGCTTCAGCGCTACGGCGACGGGAAAGAGCAGACTATATTGCGCCTCTTCCGTCGATGCCGGCGCGGCGTGCGCGAGGCGCGTCGCGTGATGAAAGGTACGCACGTTCACCGCGCGAATCTGCGCGCTGGTGAAGCCGTGCCTCGATTTGAGCGCGAGTGCGGCATCGATGGCGGGATGCGCCCATCGGCAGACCGGTTGCGGTTTGAAATATTGCTCCATGATGCGCCAGCGTTCGCCGAGATCGCTCCATAGACTGCGGGTTTCGTCCTGCTCGATAGTGAGCGCCGGCGCGCCCGTGAAGCCGCGCTGCGCGAGAAAGGCCGCGGAGAGACCCGCCATGCAGCCCCAGCCGGAGCCGTCCTTCACCATCGTCGGGTGATCGATGCAGCGCATCATCTGACTGCGCGGGCCGTGATACTCCGCTATGCCGAGCGCCTCGCGCGTCTGCCGCATGTCGAGCGGCAACACGCGCGCGGCGAGCGCCGCCGCGGCAAGGGCGTTCCACGCGCCCGACGTATGATAATCGCAGGCGCTCGCGTGCAACGCAATGCCCGCACGCGTGCCGAGTTCATAGCCGAGCACCACGCACGCGAGAAACTCGCGGCCGCTCATGCCGGGCCGCATGTCGGCGAGCGCGAGCAGCGCGGGCAGCACGGTCACGCCGACATGGCCTTTGGTTTGCGCGTGACCGTCGTGACCGTCGCAGCTATCGATGGTCATCGCGCCCGCGAGACCGGCGCCGATCGGGCTGGCGACGCGCCCATCGAAGAGCATGCGCGAGCGCAGCGTGCCGGGCGCGAAGAACTCGGCCGCGTGATCGCCCGCGATGCGCGCCAGTTCCGTCTGCCTTCCCGCGAGCGCGACGCCGAGCAGATCGAGCACGCATAGTCTGGCTTGTTCGATGACGCGTTCAGGCAGCGCATCGAACGTCAGCTCATGAATGAATGCGATGGCGGATGTGCCCATCCGTCAGTCTCCCGTATAGACTGCCGCGCGCCGCTCGAAGGTCGCCGCGATCGCCTCGCGATGATCCGCCGTGCGATGCGCGATGCCCTGAAACGCCGCCGACAGTTCCAGCAGACTCGGCAGGTCCATGCGTTGCCCTTCGCGCACGAGGCGCTTCGACATGCGCAGGATATCGGGCGCGTTGCTCGCGATTTCGCGCGCGAGCGTGAGCGCGGTGTCCATCAGATCCGCATCGGGCACGACGCGCGACACGAGTCCCCATTGCTCGGCGCGCTTCGCATCGATCGCGTTGCCGGTAAAGATCATTTCATTGGCGCGCGACAGGCCGACCGCGCGCGGCAGCAGCCACGCGCCGCCATCGCCGGGAATGATGCCGACCTTCGCGAAACTCTCGGCGAACAGCGCGCTTTCGCCCGCAATGCGGATATCGCACATCAATGCGAGATCGCAGCCCGCGCCGTGCGCGGGACCGTTGACCGCCGCGATGCACGGCACGTCGAGTTCATGGAACGCGCGCGGAATGCGCTGGATGCCGCGCCGATAGTTCTCGCGGATATGCGCGGACGTGCCAGAAAACGTGCCGACTTCATCGCGCATATGCTTGATGTTGCCGCCCGACGAGAACGCCGGACCCGCGCCCGTCAGCACGATCGCGCGCACCGACAGGTCGCCTTGCGCGCGCTCCAGACACGCGATGATTGCATCGACGACTGCCAGTTCGGTGATGGCGTTGCGCGTCTCGGGACGGTTAAGCGTCATCGTGACGACGTGGCCGTCCTGTTCGTACAGTACGGGTTCGCTCATTGCGGGGCTCCTGACAGCATGCTTTGATAAACGGGTCCGGCGAGTTCGTGACGCAGCACCTTGCCGCTCGGATTCAGCGGCAGTTTCTCGACGAAGAAGACTTTCTTGGGCCGCTTGTAGGGCGCGAGATCGTCGCCGTTCTTGCAGAACGCGACGACATCGTCTTCCGTCAGCGTCGCCACGCTGCGCACGATGAACGCCGTCACCGCCTGTCCCCACTTGTCGTCGGGTACGCCGATCACCGCGGCTTCCTGCACGCCGGGGCAGTGATACAGCACCTCTTCGATTTCACGCGGATAGATGTTCTCGCCGCCCGACACGATCATGTCGTCGGCGCGGCCCTGAAAGTGGAAGTAACCGGCTTCGTCGATGCTGAAGAGATCGCCGGTATAGAGCCAGCCGGACTTGAACTTCTTGTCGGTTTCGACCGGGTTGTTCCAGTAGCCCGATGCGAGCTGCGGACCTTTCACGATCAACTGGCCCACTTCACCCGCCGCGACGGTCTCGCCGGGCGTCACGACGCGCGCCGGATCGTTGCGGATCACGCGGCATGTGCTGATCAGCGTGGGCTTGCCGCACGAGCCGAGATACGTGAGCGCATCGCGCGGATGCAGCAGCAGCGTAAGGCTCGCTTCGGTCATGCCGTAGCCGTTGAAGATGTTCGGGCAGAACTCGTCGATCACGCGTTGCATCGTCTTCGCCGGAATCGCCGCGCCGCCGGTCGTGATCATCCGCAGACTGTGCGTGTCGATCGAGGCGAAGTCCGGATGAAACAGCATGTCCTGAATCTGTGTCGGCACGGCGAAGAGCGTCGTGATGCCGTAGTGCGCGATCGCCTGCAAGGTGGCGAGCGGTTCGTAGCGCGGCAAAATCACGTTGTGCGCGCCGACCATCAGATGCGGCACGAAGTACGCCTGCATGCCGCCGACGTGATAGAGCGGCGCGATATGCAGCGCGGCGTCGGTGCTGGTGAGGCTGTACTCCATCACGCAGTTCGTCGCGATGGCGACATCGTTGCCATGCGTATGGATCGCGCCTTTCGGGCGGCCCGTCGTCCCGGACGTGTAGACGAGCGCGGAGATATCGCCGGGTTCGAGGCGCGGCAGCGGCGCATCGAGTTGCTGCACGCGTTCGATCAACGCCTCGAACGAATGGTGATGCGCGGGTATGTCGGCGCCGTTGTCGACGCACACATAGGTGCGCAGATCCGGCAGCGCCTGCTCGATCTTGCCGACGACCGGAAGCATCGAATCGTCATAGATCAACGCGCGCGCGCCGGCGTCGCGCAGGATGAACGCGGCTTCGTTGGCGGACAGGCGAAAGTTCATCGGCACCGCGATTGCGCCGAGCAACTGGCACGCCATGTAGGCGGTCGGCGTCGCGTCGGAGGTTTTCTGCAGAATGGCGACGCGGTCCATCTGACGCACGCCGAGATCGAACAGCGCCTGCGCGAGACGGCGCACGCGCATGCTCCATTGCGCATACGTGAGTGAAACGGCGCCGCAGGTGAGCGCGGGACGGTCCGGATATTTGGCGACCGTGTTTTCGAAGAGCGACGTGATCGTGAGCATGATGCGTGGTGGTGCTCTCTAGAGAGTGATCCGGATGTCGGGAAGATCGCGGCCCGCGATCAGATACTTGGCGACTTCTGACGTGCCGCCGACGATGGTCAGCGCACGCGCATCGCGATACAGTTGCTCGGCGCGGCCGTATTCCTTCGTGATGCCGTCGCCGCCGAGAATCTGCACGGTTTCGTTGGCGCAGTAGTTCGCGGTTTCGGTCGCGACCAGCTTGGCCATCGCGGCTTCCTTCATCAGCGCCTTGCCGTCGGCGCCCGCGTCGTACATCTTGGTCGCGCGATAGGTGATGAGTTCCGATGCGTCGATGCGCCAGCTCATCTGCGCGATCTTGTCCCAGATGAGCTGCTTGCAGCCGAGCGGCTGACCGAACGATGTGCGCGACTGCGCGTGCGCCGTGGCGATATCGAATGCACTGCGCGCGACGCCGAGACCCGAGCCGCCGAGAATCGCGCGCTCGAAGTTGAACATGCCGCGCATGATGCGAAAGCCGCCGCCTCGCTCGCCGAGCAGATGATCGGCCGGCACGCGGCAATTCTCGAACCTGACTTCGCCGACGATGCAGCCGCGCCGGCCCATGAACGTGTAGTTGCGCGGGAAGCTGATGCCGCGCGCATGCTTCGGCACGGCGACCGCGGTCATGCCGTCACCGGTCAGGCCGTACACGATATAGACATCCGCCACCGACGCGTTCGAGATATATCGCTTGAAGCCGTTGATGACCCACTCGTTGCGCGCTTCATCGAATTCGATGCGCGTTTCCATGCCCGCCGAATCGCTGCCCACGTTCGGCTCGGTCACACAGATCGCGCCGATCGCCGTGCCTTCGAGAATCGGCGTGAGATACGTATCGCGCAGACGCTCGCTCGCATGGCGATGCAGCGGATACGCGCACGAGAGCGCCGTCGCGATGGTCGTCTCGAACGCGTAGTTGATGTAGGACGCCTCTTCGGAAAGGATCGTCGCGTGTGTGAGGCCGGGGTGTTCGAGCTTGCCCTGATACAGATCGGGAAACATCAGCTTCAGATAGCCCGCCGCGCCGAGCGCGCGCACCACATGTTTGACCGCATCCCAGCTTTGACGGTCTTCGATATCGGCGGCGCGCGGTGCAAGCTCGCGTTGCAGGAAGTCGCGGACTTCGGCGCGGAAGGCCCGGTCCGCATCGTCTAAAAGAAAATCGCGCATGGTTGTCGTGTATGTTCGTTCAGGTTCGCTGCGCGTAGATGCGCGCGTCGCGCACCGTCGGCAGAAGGAAGCGCGCGCGGCGAACAGCTTCGTAATCGAGTTCGCCGACGACGAGGCATTCCTCTTCGTCTTGCGCCTGCGCGATGGTCTTGCCGAACGGATCGAGAACGCGCGAGCCGCCCCAGAAGGTCATCATGCCCTCGGTGCCGACGCGGTTCGCCATCACGATCGGCACGCCGTAGGTGAGCGCGTAGAAGCGCAGATTGATGTCCCAGCCCGACGGATTGTCGAAGCCTTCGCCCACTGCCTCGCGCGCCGAGCTGATCGGCACGGCGAGCAGGGTGACGCCGTCGCACATGAGTCCGTGCACGACCGCCGGGTTCCACATGTCGTTGCAGATGGGCGTCGCGACGCGCCATTCGTCATCGATCGCATAGCTTTCAGGCTTTGTGCCCGCGGCGAAGTAGAGACCGTCGCGCAGCTTTCCGTAGGTGGCGAGCATGGTCTTGCGATGCACGTGAACCAGCTTGCCGTTCGCGACCGTCGCCTGGCTGTTGTAGAACTGTCCGCCCGGCGCTTCCTCGATGAAGCCGAACACCACGTGCATCCCGGCGCTCGCTTCCGCGAGCTGGGCGATCGCGGGATCGTCGCGCGTCATCGCGAGCCGCAGCGCGTCCTTGCCGCCGCTATGGCCATGCAGCGAAAGCTCGGGAAAGACGAGCAGACGCACGCCGCGCTGCTTCGCATCGCCGATATGGTCGAGATGCCGCGCGAGGTTCGCGTGCAGGTCGCCGTAAGCCGTATCGGTTTGCGCGGCCGCCACCTTGATCGTGGTCATGAGATCGTTCCTTGGTTTTGCGAGACGCGCGGCTCAGATCAGCCCGGACTCTTTGAGGAACTGATTCGCGACATCGGAGAACGACTTCTTCTGCACGTCGACGCTCGCGTTCAGGCGCGCCATCGTGGACGCGTCGAGCTTCGCCGACAGCGCGTTGAGCAGCGGTCCGAGCGTCGGGTTCGCGTCGAGCGTCGCCTTGCGGATCACCGGCGTCAATGCGTAGGAGGGGAAATAACCCTTGTCGTCCTTCAGCAAGACGAAGTTGAACGCCGGCACGCGGCCATCGGTGGCGAAAACCAGCGCGACATTCACCTGACGATCCTTCAGTGCCTGATACGTGAGGCCCGTGTCCATGCGCTTCACGTCACCCTGGCTGAACTCGAAACCGTATTGCTTTTGCAGCGGGCGGAGACCGTCCGGACGCGCATAGAACTCGGAGTTGCAAGCGAACGTGAGTTCCTTGCCGTCCTTGATCGCTTTCGCGAGATCGCTCATCGTGACGATGCCGAGCTTCTTCGCTTCGTCCTGATTCATCGCGAACGCGTACGTGTTGTTCGCCTTCGACGGGTTCAGCCACACGAGGCCCTTCGCCGCATCCAGTTCCTTGACTTTCTTGTAGGTGTCGTCGGGCGAGAGACGGTCGTTGACCTTGTTGTAGGTGATCAGCGACGTGCCGGTGTATTCCCAGTACACGTCGACCTGGCCGTTCTCCTGCGCCTGACGCAGCACGGCGCTGCCCATGCCGTCCTTCTTCGTCACGGTGAAGCCTTTCGCCTCGAGATAACGCGCGGTCATCTCGGCCATCAACTGCTGCTCCGTGAAGTTCTTTCCGCCGACCACCACCGAGGCGGCACTTGCGGCTGTGCTTGCGAACATCGAAATAAGGATGCCGAACGATACAGCGAATAACTTTCTCATGGTCTCTCTCACCGTTGCGAGTTCAGGTTGATAAGTCAGGTTTGCGGATTCACGCCGCGCGAAACGAGCAGGCGCTGCATCTGCCCGACGAACGCATCCGTGAAGATCGCGAGCAGCGCGGTCGGAACGGCGCCCGCGAGCAGCATGCCGAAGTCATTCAGATCGATGCCGGTGAAGATCAGCTCGCCGAGCCCGCCGCCGCCGATCAGAAATGCGAGCGGCGCCGTGCCGACCGTGATCGCCAGTGCCGTGCGGATGCCCGCGAAGATCACATAGAGCGCATTGGGAAGCTCGACGCGCCAGAGAATCTGCCACGGCGTCATGCCCATGCCGGTCGCGGCTTCGATCAGCGAGGGCGGCACCGCGCGCAGGCCTTCGTAGGTGTTCAATGCGATCGGCAGCAGCGTCGCGACCCACAGCCCGAAGATCGCAGGCACCGCGCCGATGCCCATCACGCTCATCGCGAGGGCGAGCAGCGCGAGTTTCGGCACGGCCTGTCCCGCGTTGAGCGACTGCATCACGACGGCCGCGCCGCGCTTCTGCGAAGGACGGCTCAGATAGACGCCCGCCGGAATCGCGACGATGATCGCGAGCACGCCCGCCACCACGACCATCATCATCATGTGCACGCCCTGATAGACGATGTCGCTGCGGTACTGCACGATGCTTTCCCACCAGCTATCCGCGTGCGCCTGCGTGCTCAATGCAAGCAGCGCGACTGACAAGAGGCGTTTCATGCGTGCTCTCCCGCGGGAAGCTTCAACATATCGACGATGCGTTCCTGACTCACATAGCCGACGAAGCGGCCGTCGTCATCGACGGTGGGCATCCACGATGCGCCGCTCGCGAACATCGTCGAAACGACTGTGCGCAGGTCGTCCTTCTGGCTCGCGGTGGCCTGCACGGGCAGCGCATGCGCCGCCGTGATCGGACCTTCGACTTTCAGCAGGCGGTCGACCGTGAGATAGCCGTGCGGTTTGTCGGCGGCATCGACGAGCACGATCTGTTCGACACCGTGCTTTTCCATCATCGCGCGGGCGCGCGTGCTGTCTTCGCCGACGCGCACGAGGCAGTCGCATGCGCTGAGCGCATCGCGGGCACGCAGCAGACGCAGACGCTTGAGCGCGCGGTCCGAGCCGACGAAGCCTGCGATGAACGGCGTCGCGGGCCGCGCGAGAATGTTGTCCGGCGAATCGAATTGTTCGAGATGGCCGTTGCGGAAGATCGCGATCTTGTCGGCCATTTTCACGGCTTCGTCGATGTCGTGGCTCACGAACATGATTGTCTTCTTCACCTGCTTCTGAATGCGCAGGAACTCGTCCTGAATCAGTTCGCGATTGATCGGATCGATGGCGCCGAACGGTTCATCCATCAGCATGACGGGCGGATCGGTGGCGAGCGCGCGCGCCACGCCCACGCGTTGCGCCTGACCGCCCGACAGGTCCTTCGGATAGCGCGTGAGGTACGTGGCCGGATCGAGCGCCACGATCTCCAGCAGTTCTGCCGCGCGGCGGCGCGCCTTCGCCTTGTCCCAGCCGAGCAGCGTCGGCACCACGCTGATGTTTTCCTCGACCGTCATGTTCGGAAAGAGCCCGATCTGCTGGATCACATAACCGATGCGGCGACGCAACTCGACGACTTCGAACTCGTCCGTATCGCGTCCTTCCAGATAGATCTTGCCGGAGGTGGGGCGCACGAGACGGTTGATCATCTTGAGCGTCGTGGTCTTGCCGCATCCCGACGGCCCGAGCAGCACGCAGATCTCGCCCGCGCCGACTTCCATGTTGATGCCGTCGACGACCGGGCTCGCCGCGCCGTCATATCGCTTGGTAAGGTTGGAGAGCTTGATCATGATCTATTGCGCGTGTCCGGTTTGTTTGCGAAAGCCCGTCATGGCGGAGAGACGCAGCGCGAGGCTGCCTGCGCGGGAAGGCGCGCGAAGACCCTTGGGCGTGAGAAAGCGTTGAACCCATGAAAGACCGATATCGGCGGCGATGGCGAGCACGCTCACCAGAATCGCGCCAGCGATCAACTGACGCGGGTCCGATTGCGAAATGCCGCGGCTGATGAGCTTGCCGAGGCCGCCCGCGCCGATATACGCCGCGATCGCCGCGATGCCCACGTTGATCACCACTGCCATGCGCACGCCGGCCATGATGATCGGCAACGCGATCGGGATCTCGACCTTGCGCAGCCGCTCACCGGTCGTCATGCCCATGCCGCGCGCGGCTTCACGCAGCGCCGGATCGATGTTGGTGATCGCGGTGTAGGTGTTGCGCACGATCGGCAGTTGCGAGTAGAGGAAGAGCGAGATGACCGTCGGCAGAAAGCCGATGCCCTGGCCGATCACCGAGAGGACGGGGATCATCAGGCCGAACAGCGCGACGGAGGGAATCGTCATGATGATCGCGGCGACATACAGCACGATCTTCGCGAGGCGTTGATTGATGGTGATGACGATGCCGAGCGGCACGCCGGTGATGATCGCGAGTCCGACGCCCACGCCGACGATCTCGATGTGCTCGGCGGTCATCCTGGCGATGCTTGCCAGGTTGTCCCAGATGAAGGCAAGGGTTTCCACTATGTCTCCTGAGCTCCTTCGTTGAAGAGCCGTGTCTGTGTTTGGGTCCTGCTATGGACTAAACGATAGAGCGGAGTGGGGACATATGGCTAACATCGACCCGACATTGTTTGTCACAAAAGCGGCATGACGCACACGTGACTACAATTTGTTCTTTTAAATCAGTCGTGTATGAAACTAGGGGAATGTACGATACGGTCAATGCGATGCGGCATCGCGGCGCACGCGCAGGTTGCGCCAGGCGAGCGCGAGGAGGGCGGCGGTCACGCACATCGAGAAGAAATACAGGCCCGCCGGACCCAGGCAAGTCATCACGAACGAAGCCGCGATCGGGCCGATACTGCCGCCGAGCGCGAACGTCAACAGCAGGCCGGCGCTCACCGCCACGCGTTGATGCGAAGCGATCCAGTCGTTCGCGTGCGCGACCGATACGCCGTAGATGGTGAAGATGAGACTCACGAAGAGATACGCGACAGGTTGCACGAACGCCGCGCCGTGAAAGACGAACAGCGTGGCGCTCGCGATCATCAGCGTGAAGGCAATGCCGCGAATCACGCGCGTGCGATCGAGCCTGTCCGACAGATGAGCGAGCGGCCATTGCGGCAGCAGCGCCGCGATCAGCGCGACGCCCATGAAATGCGATATCTCGTCGACGGCATAACCCGCGCCGCGCATATACACGGGATAGAGCGCATAGAACGTGCTGTTGAGCAGACCCGACGCGAAGCATCCCCATAACGCGAGCGGCGCGTCGCGCCATAGCGTCGGCAACGCCTTGAGCTTTGTCTTCGGCGGCGATTCGAGCGGACCGGCCGGCTCGGGCCGTTCATCGCTGTCCGCGACGGCAACACGCGCGAGGCTCGCGGGCACGAGCGACAGCGCGAAGAGGCCCGCCACGAGGCTGAACAGTTCGAAGCCATTCGGACTCGCGACGCCGATGAGAAACTGCCCCGCGCCCACGCACAGATAGGTGGTGATGAGATAGATGGAGAACACGCGTCCGCGAAATGCATTGGGCGCGACGCCATTAAGCCAGCTCTCCATCACGGCGAAGATGCCGACGAGCGAAAAGCCCGTCATGAAGCGCAACGCCATCCAGACGGGCGCTTGCGAACTGACCGCATAACCGAGCGCGCTGCATGCGGCGAGCGCCGCGAAGGCCGCGAACGCGCGATGATGCCCAACGCGCGCGATGATCGCGGAGCCGCGCCACGCGCCGAGCATGAAACCCGTGTAATAAGCGGCCTGAACGAAGCCGATCGTCGAAGCCGGAAAGTTCGCATGGACCATGCGCAGCGCGACCAGTGTGCCGAGCAGGCCATTGCCCATCACGAGCAGCGCGAAGCCGAGCAACAGGCTGGCGATCGACGAAACGATGCGGCCAAAAGGAGGCCCCGTGTCATCGCGTTGATGGCATTCACCCGCAGCACTCATGCTGCCCAGTTCTTCAGTGCTCACGCTCTCGCCTCGAATGAATGCGCGCCGGATCGACGGCTCACTATAAGGACGGGACCGCACCGGCGTGTAGCACGGGAGCGACATCGCCTTGCACGCAGGCGGCATTGTGCGTTGGACGGGCCGGGCGCGGTGTTTGCTCATGCGTTGGTGACATCATCCTGTCATACGGAAATGGACCAATCGCTGAAACGCCTGACAGAAAGAATCGCGCGGCAGATCGCGGAGCGCGAAGCGTCGCTCGTGTCTCTGCGCGCGAGCGCGGAGCATGCGCAGACGAAACACGACCGCGAGCGCATTCTTCTGACGCTCGCCGTGCTCGACGACGAACTCGCCGGATGGCGACAGGTCGCTGCCCGCATCGAGCAGTCGGTGTTATTCGAGCCGCGGCAGCATCGCGCCATTCGCATGCCGGCGCTGCGCTAGTTCGAGCACGCGCTGCGTGCGCGCCCGATTTGTTGCAACATGACGTGAGACCCCGATTTCGAACGAACATACGTGCGCGCGTCACGGTCGCGACGATCGGCACGCCGCGCGTTTTCCATGGAGAACCGCAATGACCGTTTCGAATGACACGCCTGTCTGGTTCATCACCGGATGCTCGACCGGTTTCGGCCGGAAACTGGCGTCGGCGGTGCTCGGGAAGGGCTGGCGTGCGGTCGTGGCGGCGCGCGATCCGGACAGCGTCGCCGATCTCGTCGAACGGGCCGGAGATCGTGCGATCGCGGTGCGTCTCGACGTCACGCGCGCCGATGAAATCCGCGCAGCGGTCGACGATGCTCATGCCGCTTTCGGCCATATCGACGTGCTCGTGAACAACGCGGGTTTCGGCTATCTCTCGGCCGTGGAAGAGGGCGAAGACGACGAAGTGCGCGCGATGTTCGAGACGAATTTCTTCGGCGCCGCCGCGATGATCCGGGCCGTGCTGCCGCGCATGCGCGAGCGTCGCTCGGGGCACGTGGTCAACATTACGTCGGTGGGTGGGCTCGTCGGCAATCCGGGCAGCGGTTATTACGCGGCGACGAAGTTCGCGCTCGAAGGCCTCGGCGAAGCGCTCGCGCGCGAAACCGAAACGCTCGGCATCAAGGTGACGGCGGTCGAGCCGGGACCGTTCCGCACGGATTGGGCGGGGCGGTCGCTGAAGCAGACGCGCAATGTCATCGACGATTACGCGCAGACCTCGGGCGTGCGGCGCGCGGCGATCGCGCAGCGCAGCGGCAAGCAGCCGGGCGATCCGGCGCGGGCCGCGCAGGTGATCATCGAAGCGGTCACGTCGGCCGAGCCGCCGGGGCATCTCGTGCTCGGCGGGCCGGGGCTGGAACTGGTCCGCACGAAGCTCGCGAAGCTCACCGCCGAGATCGATGCCTGGCAGACGCGCAGCGAGTGGACCGATAGCCCGGAGCGCTGATCGTCATGAGGCCGTTGTGCGCGGAGGAACGGCATATTCTCTCGCTCGTCGCCGATGACGCCGCGGCGCTGCACGTCGCGCCGCCATGCGTGCGCTTTGTCGCGGCTTCCGCCGGACCGTGCTATGAGGCCTTGTTCAACCGTATCGAGATCGATCGCGCCACGCTCGCGCTGCCGGAGCCGCTCCTGTGCATCGTCGTGGCGCACGAAGTCGGCCATGCGACGCAACGCAGGGCGATGCTCATCGACTTCGCGTGGACATGCCTCTGCGTCGTCATTCTCCTCGCCATGCCGTGTGTCTTTTTTGCCAGCTCATCCGATGACGACCTGTGGCGCGTGAGCGTTCCCGGTCTCGGTTTCGTGCTGGCGTACATCGTGTGCTGGAAGATTCGGCGCGCGCATGGTGCAAGCCGTTCGGCCGCCCTCGAACTCGATGCCGACGCGAAAGCCGCATCGATCTGCGGTCCTGCATCGGCGCTCGCCGCGCTCGAAGCGATGGCCGCGCGCGGACACATCGACGCTGCACGCATCGAAGCGATGCGTGCGCTTTCTTACAAATAGCTTCCGAAAAACGACGAAGCACGCGCACCCGTCAAGGATGCGCGTGCTTTTATCAATCAAAAAGGCTTACTGCGCGGGTGCGGCGGGAGGCGGCGTCGTCGTTGACGAGGACTTCTTGTGGTGTTTCTGGCCCTTCTTGTGATACGCGGGGCGCGACTTATTGGACGGATAGTCCGCAGCCGCGAACGACAGTGTCGGCGCAGCGAACGCTGCCAGGACCAGAAGCACGAGGGATTTCTTCAAGGACGTTTTCATCGCAGACTCGTTTGGAGGTGATGGCCTTAGAAACCGGCAAAGCAACGCGGGAATTGCCGCTTCGCACGGTGAGCAACATGAGACTCGATTCCGGTGCAACAAAGAGGGCCACTGTCCCGGTCGCGTTCGTACATCTGAGCGCCGGGCGGCGGTCCCGCTTCGGCAACAGTATATTGCACAAAAAAGTGCAATTTCAGTGAAGGGGTACTCAAGTGCCTGATCAAGCAAGATTTTGTCGCTTCGTAGTGCTTCGATAGCTGCGTTTGAGCGCGGGTGGGTCCGCGACAAATGTCATCGACTGCATCTACTATCGTGCCTGTTCTCAACTCAGGGACGACCCAGTGAAAGAAGACGACATCCGCAGGAATGCCTTCGCCATGCCTGTGCACAATCCCGCCTACCCGCGTCCGCCGTTCCGTTTCCTCGAGCGCGAGTACTTCATCATCTCCTATGAGACCGATCTCGACGCGTTGCGCGCCGTGGTGCCCGAACCGCTCAAGGTGGACAACGGTCTCGTGCATTACGAATTCATTCGCATGCCGGATTCATCGGGCTTCGGCGACTACACCGAAAGCGGTCAGGTGATCTCCGTCATCGATCCGGATGGCAACAGGGGCAGCTACACGCATGCGATGTATCTCGACGACGAAGGCCCGATCGCGGGCGGCCGCGAGATCTGGGGCTTTCCGAAGAAGCTCGCGTCGCCGCGTCTTGGCGTCGATGGCAAGGACACGCTGCTCGGCACGCTCGATTACGGCACACAACGCATCGCGACGGGCACGATGGGCTACAAGTATCGTCCGCTCGATCTGGAAGCCGAGCGCAAGAAGCTCGCCGATACGCCGAACTATCTGCTGAAGGTCATCCCGCATGTCGACGGCACCGCGCGCGTGTGCGAACTGGTTCGCTTCTTTCTGCGCGATGTGAGCGTGATCGGCGCATGGGAAGGGCCGGCCGCGCTCGAACTGCATGCGCACGCGCTCGCGCCCGTGGCCGATCTGCCGGTGCGCAAGGTCGTCGGCGCGCGGCATGTCATTGCGAATCTCACGCTCGATATCGGCGAAGTCGCCTACGACTATCTCGCACCGCCCGACGAACTCAAGCTCGCCGTCAATCAATAACTTCGCATCAATCGAAAGGATCAACCAAATGGCATTGCAAGGAAAAGTCGCGCTCGTCACGGGCGCAGCGAGCGGTATCGGCGAACAGACCGCGAGAAAGCTCGCGGCAGACGGCGCGGCGGTCGTCATCGCCGATCTGAATCTCGCGAATGCGCAGACGGTCGCGGACAGCATCGTCGCGGCGGGCGGCAAGGCAATCGCCGTGTCGATGGACGTGACGAGCGAAGACGCGGTGAACGCGGGCATCGAAGAAGCGGTGGCGAAGCTCGGCGGCATCGATGTGCTGGTATCGAACGCGGGCATCCAGATCGTCGCGCCGGTCGAAGAGTACGCGTATGCGGACTGGAAGAAGATGCTCGCGATCCATCTCGACGGCGCGTTCCTCACGACCAAGGCCGCGATCAAGCATATGTACGCATCGGGCAAGGGCGGCTCGATCATCTACATGGGATCGGTGCACTCGCATGAGGCATCGAAGCTGAAGTCGGCGTATGTCACGGCGAAGCACGGCTTGCTGGGACTGGCGCGCGTCGTCGCGAAAGAAGGCGGTCCGCGTGGCGTGCGCGCCAATGTGGTGTGCCCCGGTTTCGTACGCACGCCGCTCGTCGAAAAGCAGATTCCCGAGCAGGCGAAGGCGCTCGGCATCTCGGAAGAAGACGTCGTGAAGAACGTGATGCTGAAGGAAACCGTCGATGGCGAATTCACGACCGTAGCCGATGTCGCGAACACGGTCGCGTTCCTCGCGGGCTTCGAATCGAATGCGCTGACGGGGCAGTCGGTCGTCGTGAGCCACGGCTGGTTCATGCAATAAGGAGAATTCATGCGCCGCAGTCAACGCAACACACTCACGCGGCCGAACGATGTCGCGCTGCCGGACTACGATGATGTTTGCCTCGTGCTGCAAGGCGGCGGCGCGCTGGGTTCATATCAGGCCGGCGTGTTCGAAGGGCTTGCCGAAGTCGGCGTCGAACCGACGTGGACGTCGGGCATTTCCATTGGCGCGCTGAATACCGCGATCATCGCGGGCAATGCGCCTGAAGACCGCGTGGCCGCGCTGCGCGGTTTCTGGAACACGATCTGTCAGCCCGCGGATCTGATCGGGCACGTGGGCGCGTTCGTGCCCGCCGCCTTCGGCTTCGCCAATCTCGGCCGCAAGTTTTCGAGCATGTGGGCGGCGGCGCGCGCGCTGACCGAAGGACAGAAAGGTTTCTTCTCGCCACGCGTGCAGGTGCCGTCGATCCAGACGAAGAGCAGGCGTCCCAGCGAAGTGAGCTACTACGATACCTCGGCGCTGCGCGCGACGCTGCTGCAATTCGCCGATTTCGATCGCATCAACGATGGGCCGATGCGCGTGTCGGTGGGCGCGGTGAATGTGCGTACCGGCAATCTCGTCTACTTCGACAATACGAAGATGCGTCTCGCGCCCGAGCATTTCATGGCCTCGGGTGCGTTGCCGCCGGGCTTTCCGGCGGTGGAGATCGATGGCGAGTTCTACTGGGACGGCGGCCTCGTATCGAATACGCCGCTGACGGAAATCATCCGCGAAAGCCAGCACAAGGACACGCTCGTATTTCAGGTAGATCTGTGGAGCGCGCGCGGCACGCTGCCCGGCGATTTTCTCGATGTGAGCGAGCGCACGAAGGACATTCAGTATTCGAGCCGGACGCGCGCGATCACCGACTTCGTTTCGCATAACCAGAAGCATGCGCGGCTCATCAAGGAACTGCTGGAGCACGTTCCCGAGAAAGTGCGTCGCACGCATCCGGGGTTGCGCGAGGCGCAGCAGGTCGCGGATGGTGGCGCGGTGAACGTCGTGCATCTCATCTACAAGAACAAGTTCTTCGAAGGACACTACAAGGACTTCGAGTTCAGCAACGACACGATGGACGAACACTGGGCGAGCGGTCTCGACGACATTCGCCGCTCGTTCGCGCATCCGGAGTGGTTCGAGGTGCCGAGCCATGATCTCGGCTTCGTGACGCATGACGTGCACCGCTTCGAGCCTGCGCCGAAGGCGACCGCCGAGATGCCGAAGGCGGTGGCGCAGAAGCTGGACGATGTGGATGTGGTCGAAGGGATTTGAAGCCGACGCGGGTTTCCATTACGCTGATCCACTCGTCACGACTTCGAGTAACGTCATGCCCGACTGGAAACCCGCCACTTACCCTTCCGTCAGCCCCTATCTCGTCTGCGCCAACGCTGAAGCGATCATCACGTTTCTCGAACGCGTCTTCGACGGCGCATTGATCCGCCGTTTCGATCGTCCCGACGGCTCGCTGATGCACGCCGAAGTACGCATCGACGACAGTGTCGTGATGATCGGCGGCGGCGCGACGGATCAGCAATCGTCCGGTCCGCACATCCACGTCTATGTGCCCGACGCGCAAGCCGTCTACGACCGCGCGTTGCAACACGGCGCGCGCAGCGTGCAGGCGCCCGGGCGCAAACGCGCCGATGACGACTTCCGTGGCGGCTTTTGCGATGCCGCCGGCACGACGTGGTGGGTTGCGACACAGTAACCGGCTAACGTTTTTTTCTCCTTGCGCGCGCCTCGGGCTTGCCGAGACTCTCGCGCAGCGCGTCCGTCAGCGTGTTCAGAAACTGATCGACCACGGGCGGCAGACGGCGCTCGCGCATCACCGTCACCTGCAGCAGACGTTCGTTGAGCAAAGGCTCGTCGATAGGCGTGGCGACGAGCGTCTGCCGGCCGGGATCGCCTTCGAGCGCGACCGCGCTGCCCAGCGTGATCGCGCCGGTGAGCGCGGCGAAATGATGCATGGCGCTCGAGTTGTTGCTCGTAAGAACCGGCTCCAGATGCACGCCGCGCGCCGAGCAACACCAGTCGATCAACTGGCGCACGGTGGTGCCGCGATCGAGCACGGCAGTGGGGTACTGAAGGATATCGTCGAGCGTGAGGCCTGGCTTGCTCGCGAGCGGATGCGTCGGCGGCAGCAACGCGCACACCGGCGCCTTGACGCTGTATTCGACGCTCAGCGCCGTCGATGTCGAGGTCGAAAACGCGAGCCCGATATCCACTTCGCCGCTCGCGACCCAATGCTCGACCTGCCCGGGCGTGCCGGAGCGCATCACGAAGCGCGTGCGCGGGTGCTCGCGATAATGCGCCGCCATCACGCTCGGCAGAAAGCAGCGCGTGAAACCCTCCGTGCAGCCGATGCGTACGATCCCGCGCCCGAGCGCATGCATGTCCGAGATTTCGTCGAGCACCGCGTCGCCATCCATCAGCGCGCGACGCGCGTGCTGCACCAGCAGTTCGCCCGCTTCGGTCAGGATCATGCCGCGCGGCATGCGCTCGAATAGCGGCGTGCCCGCCTGCTCCTCCAGCTTCGCGATTTGCCGGCTGATCGCCGACACCGCCACGTGAAGCTGTTCCGACGCCGCCGCGAGCGAGCCGACGCGCGCGACTTCCACGAAGTATTTGAGTGCTATGCCATGCAGCACGATGCTTTCCCCGATCGTCGAGCGTTGCCTTTTTGGCAATGCTATCCGCAAATTTTGAAATTGTCGCGAATTATTGGCGTTCCTAGACTGGCCGGAATTGCAGTGATCATTTCATCCGGAGACGTCGTGAAAGAGCCCCATAACACTCGAAAAACCGCCATCGATATAGCGTGCCAGTCGTTCGATTCGGGCGTGTTTTTGGCCGATTTGCAGCGCCGCGTCGCGTTTCGCACCGAGAGCCAGAACGGGCCGAATGCCGCGCTGCACGCCTATCTGACCGATGAAGTCAGCGACACGCTCGCGCGTCTCGGCTTCACGGCGCGCGTGATCGAAAACCCCGTCGCCGACGGCCCGCCGTTTCTGATCGCCGAACGGCACGAGTCGGATCGCGCGCCGACCGTGCTGACCTACGGCCACGGCGATGTCGTGCGCGGCTACGACGAGCAATGGCGCGCGGGCCTGAAGCCGTGGGAGATCGTCGTCGACAAAGACCGCTGGTACGGTCGCGGCACCGCCGACAACAAGGGCCAGCATTCGGTCAACTTCGCGGCGCTCGCAGCGGTGCTGCAGGCGCGCGGCGGCAAGCTCGGCTACAACGTGAAGGTGATCTTCGAGACCGGCGAGGAAATCGGCTCGCCGGGTCTCGACGAAGTCTGCGCCGCGCACCAGGACGCGCTCGCAGCCGATGTGTTCATCGCGTCCGATGGCCCGCGCGTCTCGGCGGAGCGGCCGACGCTCTTTCTCGGTTCGCGCGGCGGCGTGCCGTTTGAACTGACGGTCGATCTGCGCGAAGGCGGGCATCACTCGGGCAACTGGGGCGGCGTGCTGCGCAATCCGGCGGTCGTGCTGTCCCATGCGATCGCGAGTCTCGTCGATCGCAACGGGCGCATTACTGTCGAGGGATTGCGGCCGCCGCCGATTTCCGCTGCGGTCCGCGCCGCGCTCGCCGATATCGAACTGGGCCGCGACGAAAGCTCGCCCGAGATCGATCCGACCTGGGGCGAACCGGGCCTGACGCCGACCGAACGCGTGATCGGCTGGAATGCGCTCGAAGTGCTCGCGATGAAATCCGGCAACGCCGATGCGCCCGTCAACGCGATTCCGCCCGCCGCGAAAGCGGTGTGTCAGTTGCGCTTCGTCGTCGGCACGGACTGGGAGAACTTGCAGACGCATCTCGAAAGCCATTTCGCGGCGCAGGGCTTCACCGAAGTGAGCGTGAAGGCGACGCGCGGCACGCCCGCGACGCGTCTCGAACTCGACGATCCGTGGGTGCACTGGGCGCTCGATTCGATGCGCGCGACCACCGGCAAGAAGCCGGCCTTGCTGCCGAATCTCGGCGGCACCGTGCCCAACGACGTCTTCGCCAAAACGCTCGGCCTGCCGACGCTCTGGGTGCCGCATTCATATCCCGCCTGCAATCAGCACGCGCCGAACGAGCACGTGCTCGCGCCGGTCATGCGCGAATCGCTCGGCCTGATGGCGGGCCTCTGGTGGGATCTCGGCGAAGCGGGCGAGGCGATCGTCGCCACGCGCAACGCCCGTTGACAGACGACTTCACTCACACGCGGACATCATGAACAAAAAGCCTCTGAGTCTGACGCAGATCGTGCTCGCGACTTCGGTCGGCAACGCGCTCGAATGGTTCGATATCGCGATCTATGCGTTTTTCGCGGTGTATATCGCGAAGAACTTTTTCCCGGCCGCGAACGAGACAGCGTCGATGCTGCTCACCTTCGGCTCGTTCGGCGCATCGTATCTGGTGCGGCCGATCGGCGGCATGGTGCTCGGCGCCTATGCCGACAAGCGCGGGCGCAAGGCGGCGCTGATGATGTCGGTCGGCCTGATGATGATCGGCACGGCGATCATCGCGGTGATTCCGACTTACGCGTCGATCGGGCTGATCGCGCCGGCGGGCGTGTTCATCGCGCGTCTGATCCAGGGCTTTTCGGCGGGCGGGGAGTTCGGCGCGTCCACGGCCATGCTGATCGAGCACGCGCCCGACCGGCGCGGCCTGCTCGCGAGCTGGCAATTCGCGACGCAAGGACTCGCGACCTTGCTCGCGTCGCTCTTCGGTTTCGCGCTCGCCAAGCTGATGCCCGCCGCCGAACTCGCCGCCTGGGGCTGGCGCATTCCGTTCTTCTTCGGCTTGCTGATCGGGCCGGCGGGCCTGTTCCTGAGGCGCTATCTGGAAGACGCGACCGATTACACCGAAGCCGAACATACGGCCACGCCGGTGCGCGATGTGTTCGCGCGGCAAAAGACCTTGCTGCTGATTTCGATCGGCGCGCTGACGGTGTCGACGGCAGTGAACTATCTGCTGCAGTACGTGCCGACGTTTGCGATGCGCGAGCTGCATCTCGATGCCTCGACGGGCTTCGCGGCGAGCACCGTCGCGGGATTGATGCTGACCTTGGTCACGCCGTTCGCAGGCCATCTGTCGGACAAGATCGGGCGCGTGAAGCAGATGTCGACCGCCGCGTTGCTGCTTTTCGTGACGGGGTATCCGGCGTTCGCGTATGTCGTCGGGCATGTGTCGGTGCCGGCGCTGTTCGCGCTCGTCGCGTGGCTGGCGCTGCTCAAGGCGATCTACTTCGGCGCGTTGCCGGCGCTGATGTCGGAGATCTTTCCCGTGTCGACGCGCGCGACGGGCATGTCGATCGGCTATAACATCGGCGTGACGGTGTTCGGCGGCTTCACGCCCGCGATCATCATCTGGCTGCTGAGCGCGACCGGCAGCAAGGCGGCGCCGAGCTTCTACATGATGTTCACCGCGATGATCAGTCTCGCGGCGCTGGCTGCGGTGAGCCGGGGCAAGGGCGGGATGGGGGCGTTGCGCGTCGCGGCGTGAGGGCGGCTGCCCGCCGCATGCAGCGGGCAGTCCTGGCACAGTCGTCCTTACTTCACCTCTTTTCTCTCGATCTTCTTGCCCGTCTCCTTGATATAGCGCTCGACATACTCGTCGGTGAGCTTGCGGATCGCGCGTCCGATCTTCCGGTAGTCGGACTCGTTGAGATTCGCGAGCGATACACGCCCCGACGGATGCTTCGTGCCGAAGCCCATGCCCGGCAGCAGCACGACGCGCGCGTCGGTCGCCAGACGGAACAGCAGTTCCGACGCCTCGGTGTGCTTGAGCAGCCAGTCGACGAATTCGCGCCCGTACGCACGCTCGCCGAAATACTCCATGTCGATGATCGAGTAGTAGTCGACCTGATTCGCGTCCTTCTCGTCGAACGCGATGCCGATCTCTTCATAAAGCGCGCGCTTGCGGCTGCGGATCAGGCGCTTGAGCGCGTCCTTGTAGGCATCCGGCGTGTCCATCAGCGAGAAGAGCGAGAACAGCACCATCTGCACCTGCTGAGGCGTCGACAGTCCCGCCGTGTGATTCAGCGCGACAGTGCGGCTGTCCGCAACCAGCCGGTCGATGAACTTCAGCTTGTCCGGCTCGGTCGTGATCGACTCGTAGCGATGGTGCAGGATCTTCTTCGTGTCCTTCGGCAACTCGGAAATCAGCTTGTCGAGGATGTTGTCCTTGTGCGTCGCGATCGTGCCGAGCCGCCAGCCCGTCGCGCCGAAATACTTGGAGTACGAGTAGACGAGAATCGTGTTCTTCGGCGCGAGCGCGAACAGCGACACGAAGTCGTCGGCGAAGGTGCCGTACACGTCATCCGTCAGCAGGATCAGATCGGGGCGTTCCTTGACGATCTGCGCGATGTATTCGAGGCTCTCGTCGCTGATCCTCACGGAAGGCGGATTGCTCGGGTTCACGAGGAAGAACGCCTTCACCTTCGGATCGCGCAGCTTGTCGAGTTCGGCCTTCGAGTATTGCCAGTTGTTCTCGACATCGGCATCCAGATTCACGACTTTCAGGTCGTACTCGCCGAGCGTCGGAATCTCGATGTACGGCGTGAAGATCGGGCGGCCGAGCGCGATGGTGTCGCCCGCCTTGATCAGATGGTTCTGCTTCATCGTGTTGAAGATGTACGTCATCGCGGCCGTGCCGCCCTCGACGGCGAAGATGTCGAACTCGCCGACGAACGGATACTTGCCGATCATCTCGCGCCGCAGATATTGCCCGACGATGACTTCCGAGAGCTTCAGCATCCGGTCCGGCACCGGATAGTTCGACGCGAGAATGCCTTCGCACATCTCATAGAGGAAATCGTTGCCCGACAGGCCGAGCTGATCGCGCACATACGACACCGCGCCCGCGAGAAACGCGATGCCGGGCACGCCCTTGTTCTCGCGCAGGAATAACTCGAAGCGCTCGCTCAGCCCTTCACGCTTCGGAAAACCGCCGACGCCCTCGGGCATGTACGCGAACGAGCGCTCCGACTCGCGCATCGCGAAGAGGCCGAGCTGCCAGAAGCCGTGGCGCGGAATCGTCGCGAGAAAGTTCGGGTTGCCGCGTCCGGCGTTCAGCATCGAGATATTGGCCGGACGTTCGACTGCTCCGCCGCCCGCCGCCTTGATCAGCTCGTCTTTCAGTTCGAACGGACTCAATGCCTGCAGCGCTGCCTGATCCTTGCTCTTGTTGGCCTTTGCCATGATGCGTTCTCCAGTGAAAGATTCAAACCAGACCGACGACGAGCGGTCCCAATAATGTGAGCAGCACGTTCGCGATCGCGTAGGTGATCGCGAACGGCACGGTCGGCACGGCGCTTTCGGCCTTGTCCAGCACGCCGCCGAACGCCGGGTTCGCGCTGCGCGAGCCGGACAGCGCACCCGCCAGAATCGCCGCGTTGTCGTACTTCAGCACGTAGCGGCCGAACAGCATCGTGAGCAGCAGCGGGACCATCGTCACGACCACGCCGAGCAGGAAGATCGTGACGCCGAGCTGCTTGATCGTCGTCACGGCCTGCAGTCCCGAATTCAGACCGACCACCGCGACGAACGCCGCCAGCCCGAAGTCCTGCAACAGGCGCGATGCGGCGGGCGGCATCACGCCGTACATCGGATGCTTGCCGCGCATCCAGCCGAACACGAGGCCCGCGAGCAGGCAGCCGCCGCCTGAGCCGAGCGTGAGCGGCACGCCGCCGATATTGACCACGACCAGCCCGATCAACAGCCCCACGACCATGCCGACGCCCATATAGATGAAGTCGGTCTTGATCGAGTAGGGCAGCTCGTAGCCCGTCGCCTCCACCGCGCGCTTCGTGTCTTTCGCGGAGCCGAAGTAGGTGAGCACGTCGCCATGTTCGAGCTGTGTCTCGGGCAGGATCGGCACCGGCTGCCCGACGCGCGTGATGCTTTCGAGGAAGACGCCGTGGCGCAGATCGCGGTCGACGGTCTCGCGCACTTTCTGGATCGTCGTGTGGTTCAGGCCTTTCGCGGTGAACACGGCCTGGCGCGTCTGCATGACCGCGCTGACATCGGTGACGTCCGATATTTCCGTGCCGATCCTGGGCGCGACGGGCACCATGCCCTCGCGCCGCCCGACCACGAGCACGATGTCATCGGCGGCGAGCACGACGTCCGGCCCCGGCTCGATCTCCTTGCCCGCGCGGCGGATCTTTTCGACCGACACGAAGTCTTGCGCCGCCATTTCGATCTCGGAGACCTTGCGCCCCGCCGCCGGTCCGACCCTGAACGCCCGCCCGACCAGTTCGGGCAGCGCCGCGAGTTGCCCCGGCCCGCGCGACGGCGTGCCGCCCGCGAGCTTCGCTTCGGCATCGAGCGCGGCGGAGCGCAGGTCGCGTCCCATGAACTTCGGCAGGATGTTCACGCACACGATGATCGCGCCGAGCGAGCCGAACACGTACGTCACCGCGTACGCAATGGCGACGTCCGACTGCAGCGATTTCACTTCTTCGGCGGGCAGACCGAGACGCGCGATGGCATCGCCCGCCGTGCCGATGATGGCCGACTGCGTGAGCGCGCCGCCCGCGAGGCCTGCTGCGAGCCCCTTGTTCAGATGGAAAATCTTCGCGCAGATGATGACGGTCACGAGCGCCGATACGGCCAGAAACACCGCCATCGCGATTTCACGCAGCGTCTTGCGGTTGAGCGAGTTGAAAAAGCCCGGCCCCGAGTCGTAGCCGACCGCGTAGATGAAGACGGCGAACATCACCGCTTTCACGCCGTTGTCGATCGACACGCCCGCCTGACTGATCACCACGGCCGCCAGCAGCGAGCCGCCCACGCCGCCGAGCTGGAACTTGCCGAAGTTGATCTGGCCGATGAAGTACCCCACGGCCAGCGACAGGAACAACGCTATCTCGGGTGACTTGTGAAAGATGTTGTGTATCCAGTCCATCGTGCCCTCTCAATGAAAACGCGAACATGTACTATGCACCGATGTGGTGCCGTCTTCCTTGCTCAATCGCAAAGCCGCGCCTCCCTGACGATCGACGCCGGTTGTGTCCAATTGGCGCATGGCGCCCCTTCAGCCCCGGAACTGCGCCGCGAGGCCGACGACCACCGGCCCCATCAGCGGCAACAGAATGTTCGACAGCGCATAGGTGATCGTGTAGCCGATGACGGGCGTCGAATTGCCGGTGACGGCCACGAGCGCGCTGATCGCGGGCGTGCTGCACTGCTGGCCGGCGATTGCCCCGAGCAGCATCGGCGGATCGAGTTTCAGGAACATCCTGCCGATCCACAGCGAAAGCAGACCCGGCACCAGCACCATCAGAATGCCGACGACCGGCAGCGCGAGGCCGTACTGATGCACGAGCTTGATCGCATCCGGCCCGGCCGACAGGCCGACTGCGGCGATGAAGGTCGCGAGCCCGAAGTCCTTTAGGATCTGCGCCGCCGCCGGCGGCAGTGAACCGACGATCGGATGGAACGAGCGGGCCCACCCGAACAGCAGTCCCGACAGCAGACATCCGCCGCCCGTGCCGAGCGCGAGCGTGACGCCGCCGAACGTGCCCGACAGCCGGCCGATCGCCATGCCGACCAGCACGCCCAGGCCGAGATACACGAAGTCGGTCTTCAAGGTGGCCGGCAGCAGATAACCGAGCCGCTGCGCGCCGCGCAGCACGTCGGCCTTCGCGCCGACCAGCGTCAGCACGTCGCCGCGATTGAGCACGGTGCCGGGCAGCGCGGGCACGCGGTTCTCCATCCGCGTCACGGCCGCGATGTAGATGCCGCGTCCCTGCTCGGGGTCCGCGCGCTCGCGCAACTGACGGATCGTCGCGCCGTGGGCGTCCTTGCGCGTGAGCACGACGTCGACCATGTCGGCGAGCGCCGTCGAAAAATGATGACCCGACGCGACCTCTTCACCGAGTGTCGGCGCTGCCTGGATCAGCGCCTCGCGCCGCCCGCCGACCAGCACGAGATCGTCAGCCGCGAGCATCAGGTCAGGCGCGACGGCCAGCGGCGCGCCGCCGCGCTCGATCTGCTCGACGGTCAGGTTGTGGCCGTATTGCGCCTCGAACGCGCCGACCGTGATGCCCGCCGCGCGGCCCCCGCGAAACGCGCGCCCCACGAGCGCGGGTGCGGCGAGCCGCTCGCCTTCGCCCAGCGAATCGCCGCCGCCGAGCTTGCGCCACACGCGCTCGGCTTCTTCGCGCAGATCGACGCGCATCAGTAGCGCGGCGAACTGACTCGTGAAGAGCACGATGGTGATAAGCCCGAACAGATAGCTGACGCTGTACGCGGTGACGATATTCGCCTGCAGGCGCAGCGTGTCGGCGTCGGGCAAGCCGAGCTTCGAGACAGCTTCCGACGCCGTGCCGATCACGGCCGATTCGGTCGCCGCGCCCGCCAGCAGCCCCGCTGCGGTGCCAGGATCGAGATGCAGCAGCGCGACGGCGAGCAACACGAGCACGAGCACCGAGACGATTTCGACGATAGACAGAACCCCATAGCGCCAGCCGCGCCCGACATTGGCGAAGAACTGCGGGCCACCGGTGAAGCCGAGCGCGAAGATGAAGAGCGCAAATGCGACGTTCTTCAGGTCGGGTGACAGGCGCGCACCCGTCTGGCCGAGCAGCAGCGAAACGATGAGCGTGCCGCACACGCCGCCCAACTGGATCGGGCCGATCTTGAAAGAGCCAATCAGATATCCGAATGCAAGACTCGCGAACAACGCAATTTCCGGCTGAGACCTGAACAATTCAGCGATCATCTACGCGTCCCCGGAAATTTCGTCTATTCGAATGGATTGCTTTTAAATTCCATACGGAAATTTCAACTGACTTTCCAGCCTGAAATGCGCGCGAAGCCTTGACGACGCCACCTTAGAGGCGTCGTCGTTGGTACCGATAATCTAAATACGCAATATAGGCATTCGATTAAATCTATGAAAAATATATTATTGATAGTTGTGAATCGAGTTTCACGATGAATCTAAAGATATCCGCCGACATGCCGATATCGACGTGTACGGATATTCACGTCTGACCGGCCACGCGCGGCCGGTCTTCTTGGTGCAAACGGAGTTCGCTCTTTCATGGCGTTGCTTTTTCTCGTGGCCCTGTTCCTCGCCTGGCCGACGACGGGCCTGTCCCTGATCGCCTACGTCGCCATCCTGCTCGGTCGCGGTTATCTGCGAGGCAAGGCGGCGAAAACCCGCGCCGCCTATCTGGACGCGCAAGCCAGCGCCCGCGCGGCCGCGCAGGCGGGCAGCGCCACGTTGCCGACATCGATTCTCAACCCGGCGTTTCAGAAGCAGCTCGTGATCGAGACGACCAAGGCGGCGGTCGACGCCGGCATGTCGGCGGAACAGGCGAAGACGTGGTTTTCGCAGCAGCGCGTGGCCAACGCGGTGATGACCGCTGCCGCCAGCTTCGAAAAGGAAGGCTTCAGCCGTTCCGAGCAGATCGTGGGCGCTGCCGATTTCACGAAAGATTTCGCGCGCGCACACCTTCATGCAGCGAACGATGCATCGGAAGAGAAAGCCGGTCACGACGATGCACACGAGCGCGGCAAGGCGCTCTTCGAACAGGGAATGCGCCATGCGCTGCAATTCCGGTCCACGGAAGCGATCGATTGCTACACGCGTTCCATCGAGGCAAGCGCGAATCCGGTGCCGTACATCAATCGGGCGAATCTTTTCGGCAAGCGAATCCGGCACTTCGAAGCATTGCAGGATCTTCTCAAAGCGAAGCGGCTCGACGAAGAACAGGCCAACGAATTCCCGACAGAAATCGCACGCGAGCTCGAACATGCGAATCTGGTCACGCTCGGTTATCGGAATGGCTTTCGCGAGAAGCTGATCGAGGAACTCAAGGACGGCGACACACACGAGATCGCCGGAAGAATGCTGTGCGTGTGCTTCGGGATCGAACCCGGCCGATGGAAGTACAACACGTATGACCAGCCGTTCGTCGAATATCACTTCTTCAATGAACTGGACAAGGTGTCGCGATTCGACGATCGGAAGCGCTATCCGGATGTCGCGGAATTCATCGACGCTTACCCGGCTGATTTCATCGCAATGAAAGTCGATGCCTGCCCCGATGCGCAGGCGTATCGGGACATCGAGGTGAAACTGCATAGCCTGCTGTGCTCCTACGATGAGCGGGACATGCAGCAGCTACGCAATTCGATGCTCTATCCGATTCACTGCAAGCTTCTGGAGCGGGATTTCGGCGATATGTGGATGAGTTTTGCGTCGGAATGCGAGGGCGTCACGCGGGAGGCCGCTGAGTTCAGGCAAAGGGAATAGCAGCGTCTGCGTCTCCCAGCGGCCGTTGAGTCTTCGACAGATAACTCAGAGATGTGCGCGCTCGACCTTCGGCATGCCTTTCGATCGCGCCTGCCACAAATCGTAGGCTGCCTGCCGGGCCAGCCACAGATCCGCACGTCCGCCATTCTCCACGCCGAGCCAGCCCTCGATCCGAAGTGCCATTTCGGGCGAGACGCCGGCGCGCTCGTTCAGCACGCGCGACAACGCCACGCGCGTAACGCCGAGTTGCTCAGCCGCTTGAGTAACCGTTAAACCAAGCTCGGGAAGGACGTCTTCCCGAAGCGTTTCACCCGGGTGCGGCGGGTTGAACATTTGAGTCATATTCCGAACCTCAGTGATAGTCCTGGTAATCCACCAGGACGGCGTCGGTGCCTTCGAACCTGAACGTCATCCGCCAGTTTCCGTTTACGCTCACGGAGTAGTGACCGGCCAGATCGCCGTCCAGTCCGTGCAGTCTCCAGCCTGGAACGTTCATGTCCTGCGCAGACTGGGCGACATCGAGTTGAGCCAGTTGACGTCTAAGTTTCGACGCGTGATCCGGCCTGATGCCTGCCTTACTTCCTCGAATGAAAAATTCCTCGAGCCCTTTGTGTCGCCATGACTTGATCATGGTTCTCCCAATGCCTGAAAAGATAAGTCATTTGCATTACTCCAATGGGCACTGATAGTAGTTGTATAGTGTATAGCTGCACTATACAGATGTTGGCGGACGGCGTCAATGTGAGCGCTCCAGAACGTCACCGCGATCGATGTGAGTTTTCTGCAATAGGATCTGCTTAATTCTGGGCGACGGCGGTGACCTTAACGCACCCAGATGTGAGAAAAAATCGAGGCCTTTCGGCGTTTCCACCTATATTTACCACCCCTCCAGCAGTGGTCTACTCATCACACCAGTTGACCACATCCGTGCGCTACGTCTGGAGGAGACATGAACGTTGCAGAAACGCAGTCCGTCGAGCAATCGGCGATCAGAAAAGTGTCGTGGCGGCTCGTGCCGTTCGTCGCACTGATGTTCTTCATCAACTTTCTCGACCGGACCGCGATTTCCTTCGCCGGCCCGAACGGGATGACCAAGGATCTCGGTCTCACCGCCGCGCAATTCGGGTTCGCAGCGGGCGTGTTCTTCATCGGCTATATCGTGCTGGAGATTCCCAGCAATCTGGCGCTGCACAAGTTCGGCGCGCGCCGCTGGCTCGCGCGCATCATGGTCACGTGGGGTGTCGTCGCGCTACTGTTCACGTGGGTCAGCAGCATCAACGGGCTGTACACCCTGCGCTTCCTGCTGGGCGTCGCTGAAGCAGGCTTCTTCCCTGGCGCGATCCTGTTCCTCAGCATGTGGGTGCCGGCGAAGCATCGCAGCCATATCCTCGCGCTGTTCTATCTCGCGCAGCCGCTCACGATCGTCATCGGCGCGCCGCTCGCCGCGCTGCTGATCCAGGCCAACGGGCTGTTCGATCTCGCCGGCTGGCGCATCATGTTCTTCGGCGTCGCGATTCCGGCGATTCTCGTCGGCGTGATCGCGTGGTTCTATCTGACCGACAGACCCGCCGACGCGAAGTGGCTCACGACGGCCGAGCGCGACTGGCTCGTCACGCGTCTGGACGAGGAAGAGCGCGCGAAGGGCGCATCGGCCAAAGGCCACGGCAGTCCGATGGCCGCGCTGATGAGCGGACGCGTGTGGCTGTTCGCGCTGATGTATTTCGGCCTGATCTACGGTCTCTATGCGCTGGCGTTCTTCCTGCCGACGATCATCGGCGGCTTCGAGGCGCGCTTCGGCACGCATTTCAACGTGTTCCAGAAAGGCCTGATCACGGCGGTTCCGTACCTGCCCGCCGCGTTCGCGCTGTTCCTGTGGAGCCGTGACGC
This sequence comes from Burkholderia sp. THE68, assembly GCF_009938265.1. NCBI lineage: Bacteria > Pseudomonadati > Pseudomonadota > Betaproteobacteria > Burkholderiales > Burkholderiaceae > Burkholderia > Burkholderia sp. THE68. Next base: position 269,384 of record NZ_AP022319.1, on the reverse strand, counting down.
GACCAAACGCGGCGTGCGCTCGTGGCATATCGGCGTGCCGGCGCTCGTCGGCGCGTTGAGCGTGCCGCTCGCCATGCAGATGAACTCGCCCGCCGCGACCATCGCCGTGATCACCGTGACGGCCTGCGCGATCTTCTCCGCGCTGCCGAACTTCTGGGCGCTGCCCGCGCGTTTCCTGTCGGGCGCCGCCGCCGCGGCGGGCATCGCGCTCATCAACACCGTGGGCAATCTCGCGGGCTTCGTCGCGCCGTACATCACCGGCATGGCGAAGGACGCGACGGGCTCATACCAACTGCCGATGCTGATCGTCGGCGCCATGATGCTCATGTCCGCCGCGCTCGCTTTCGCCATCGGACGCACGAGCCAGGAGCGGACGCCGGAAGCGGTCGCCGCTAACGCACATTAAACACATTGGAGATATCGACATGAAGGAAAAGATCGCGTTGTTCGGAGCCGGCGGCAAGATGGGCGTGCGCCTCTCCAGCAATCTGCTGAAGTCGGATTATCGCGTCGCGCACGTCGAACCGGGCGCGGCCGGACAGAAGCGCCTGAAGGATGAACTGGGCATCGAATGCGTGTCCGCCGATGCCGCGCTCGACGGCGCACAAGTGGTGATCCTGGCCGTGCCCGATACGCTGATCGGCAAGCTCTCGCACGAGATCGCGCCGAAGCTCAAGCCCGGCACGATGGTCATGACGCTCGATGCCGCCGCGCCGTTCGCCGGCCACCTTCCGGACCGCAAGGACCTGACGTACTTCGTCGCGCATCCGTGCCATCCGATCATCTTCAACTACGACCTCGACGAAAAGTCGGTGCACGATCACTTCGGCGGCGCGCACGCGAAGCAGTCGATCGTCAGCGCGCTGATGCAAGGGCCGGAGGAAGCGTTCGATCTCGGCGAGGCCGTCGCGAAGGTGATCTATGCGCCGATCCTGCGCTCGTATCGCCTGACCGTCGATCAGATGGCGATCCTGGAGCCGGGTCTGTCGGAAACGATCTGCGCGACGCTGCTCTACGTGATGCGCGAGGCGATGGATGAAACCATCAAGCGCGGCGTGCCCGAGCAGGCCGCACGCGACTTTCTGCTCGGCCACATGAATATTCTCGGCGCGGTGATCTTCAACGAGATTCCCGGCGCGTTCTCCGATGCGTGCAACAAGGCGATCGAGTTCGGCAAGCCGCGTCTGATGCGCGACGACTGGAAGAACGTGTTCGACCGCGAGGAGATCGCGGAAAGCATCCGCCGTATTACCTGAAACGAGGAACTGACCGTGACCGAACGCATCCACGCCACTTACTGGCTCGAAACCGGCGTCGACCCGCGCATTGCCGCCGAGACGATCGCGGGCGAGCAGTCGAGCGGCACCTTCATCGCGCTGCCCAACGAGACGCCCGAGCTGAAGGCGCGTTCGGGCGCGCGCGTCGAACGGCTCGACGTGCTGGGACACAGCGAGACGCCGAGTCTGCCGGGCGGCGCGGCATCGGCGCGCTACACGCAGTGCGTGCTGGAGCTGTCATGGCCGATCGAAAACTTCGGCGCATCGCTGCCGAACCTGATGTCGACCATCGCGGGCAATCTGTTCGAGCTGCGGCAGGTGTCGGGCTTGCGTCTCACCGGCTTGCGCCTGCCCGCATCGTTCGCGGCGGCGTATCCGGGTCCGGCGTTCGGCATCGAGGGCACCCGCAAGCTGTCGGGCGTGACGCACGGGCCGCTCATCGGCACGATCATCAAGCCGAGCGTCGGACTTTCGCCCGAGGAAACCGCGGAGCAGGTGAAGGCGCTGGTCGCGGGCGGCATCGATTTCATCAAGGATGACGAACTACAGGCCGATGGCTCGCATTGCCCGTTCGATGAACGCGTGCGCGCGGTGATGCGCGTCGTGAACGACCACGCCGAACGCACCGGCAAGAAGGTGATGGTCGCGTTCAACGTGACCGGCGATCTCGACCAGATGAAGCGTCGTCACGATCTCGTGCTCGAACAGGGCGGCACGTGCGTGATGGCGGTGCTCAATTCGATCGGTCTCGTCGGCATGACCGAGTTGCGCAAGCACAGTCAGTTGCCGATTCACGCGCATCGCGCGGGCTGGGGTTATCTGACGCGCGCCGAAGCGCTCGGCTGGGACTACGCGCCGTGGCAGATGCTGTGGCGTCTCGCGGGCGCGGACCATCTGCATGTGAATGGCTTGCGCAACAAGTTCAGCGAGTCGGATGAAAGCGTGATCGCGGCGGCGCGCGCGGTCTTGTCGCCGGTGATGGACGATGCGCCGCTGACCGCGATGCCCGTGTTCAGTTCGGGCCAGACCGGTTTGCAGGCGGCCGATACGTATGCGGCGATCGGCTGCGCGGATTTGATCCACACGGCGGGCGGCGGCATCTTCGGTCATCCGGGCGGCGTGGCGGCGGGCGTCGAGGCGTTGCGCGAGGCGTGGGTCGCGGCGATCGAAGGCGTGCCGCTCGCGCGTCATGCCGAGCGCAATCCGGCATTGAAGGCCGCACTGGAGTTCTGGAAATGAGCACGCAATGGCCCGCTGGCCTGCTGCTCGCGTATTACGGCGACGACTTCACGGGTTCCACCGACGCGATGGAAGCGCTGAGCGCCGCCGGCGTCCCGACGCTGCTCTGTCTGCAAGCGCCGACGCCCGAGCTGCTCGCGCGCTTTCCCGATGTGCGTTGCGTCGGGCTGGCGGGATCGTCGCGCGGGCGCAGTCCGCAATGGATGGACGACGAATTGCCGCGCGCTTTCGCGAGCCTCGCGGCACTGGGCGCGCCGATCCTGCAATACAAGGTCTGTTCGACCTTCGATTCATCGCCGCATACTGGCTCGATCGGCCGCGCCATCGATATCGGCGTCACGCGGATGCGCGGCACATGGTCGCCGATGATCGTCGGCGCGCCGCGTCTGAAGCGCTATCAGGCGTTCGGCAATCTGTTCGCGGCGGTGGACGGCGAAGGCTATCGGCTCGATCGTCATCCGACGATGTCGCGTCATCCCGTCACGCCGATGAACGAAGCGGACTTGCGCGTGCATTTGCGGCAGCAAACGCAGCGGCGCATCGAACTGATCGATTTCGTGCGGCTGCGTTCGCCCGATGTTCGCGAACGCCTGAACGCGCTGACGAACGACGATGCGCCCATCGTCATGATCGACGTGCTCGACGAAGAGACGCTCGCCGCCGGCGGCAAGCTCGTCTGGGAAGGGCGCGGCGATGGCGTGTTCACGGCGTCGTCGTCGGGATTGCAATATGCGCTCGCGGCGCATTGGCGCTCGCAAGGCCTCGTGCCGCAGACGCCGGCGCTGCCCGACGCATCCGCCGTCGATGTGATCGCCGCCGTCAGCGGAAGCTGCTCGCCGGTGACGGCGGGGCAGATTCGCTGGGCGCGCGACAACGGCTTTCGCGTCGAGCGGCTTGAACTGCGCCGCGCGCTCGATGCGCGTGCGCGCGAAGCCGAGATCGAACGCGTGGTCGGCGTCGCGGTGCAAGCCGTGAGCGAAGGTCGCAGCCCGCTCGTGTTCAGCGCCGAAGGCCCCGACGATCCCGCCGTGCTCGCTTTCGACGACATCGCATCGGACGCCGGCCTGAGCCGCGCCGAAGCTGCGCGCCGCGTCGGCGAAACGCTCGCCGACGTCATGCGCCGGTTGCTCGATCGCGCGCCGTTGCGACGCGTCGTCGTTGCTGGCGGCGACAGCTCGGGCGAAGTGGCGAGCACGCTGGGCATCAGCGCATTGAGCGTCGCGGCGGGCATGGCGCCGGGCGCGCCGCTGTGCCGCGCATGGTCCGGCGATCCCGCGCGCGACGGCCTCGAAATCGTGCTGAAAGGCGGGCAGATCGGCGGCGTGTCTTTCTTCGGCAATGTGCGCGACGGCGCTTCGCGAGCGGCTTCTTCGTGATAAGGTCGGCGCGAAGAATCATCGAAGACGGGCATTCCGATGGCGGACATCATTCAGCGGCGCAAGCTGTATCAGGACGTACTGGACCGGTTGATGGAGCGCATCCGCTCGGGCGAGATCGCGCCCGGCGCGCAGCTTCCGTCCGAGCGCGAGTTGATGGAAGCCTATGGCGTGGGACGCCCGGCGATCCGCGAGGCCTTGCAGACGCTGGAGCGCTCCGGCATCGTCGAGATCGCGCACGGCGAGCGCGCGCGCGTGGTCGTGCCGACGGCGCAGAGCCTCATCGCACAGATCGCCATCGGCACGATGCATCTGCTGCGCACGCAACCGGACATGCTCGAACATCTGAAAGCGGCGCGGCTCTTTCTCGAAACCGGCACGGCGCGCATGGCGGCCGAGAAGGCGTCGGACGAGGACATCGCGCGGCTCGTGCAGCGGGTCGAGGCGCAGCGCGCGGCGGTCGATGATCGCGACGAATTCCTCGCCTGCGACATGGCGTTTCATCGCGAGATCGCGCATGTCACGGGCAATCCGATCTATCCGTCGATCGTCGAATCCATCTTCAACTGGGCGTCCGAATACTATCGGCCGATGGTGCGCGCGCCCGGCGCCGAATCGTTGACGCTCGCGGAGCACGAACGCATCGTCGAAGCGATCGCGTCGCGCGACGGCGACGCGGCAGCCGCCGCGATGCACGCGCATCTGTCGCGCGCGAGCGCGCTGTACGGCACGCTCATCACGTCCTGAGCGCAGCGTTCTCGCGCGAGCGCAGGAACGCGGTCATCTCCTTCAGGCTCTCGTTCATTTCCTCGATCAGCCAGCGTTCCAGCTGCGCGACGTCGGCGTGCGCGCGCAGATGCGGCGCGACCCACAGCACGAGCTGGCGCGGCCCCGGCGCGAAGCCGAACGGCGCGACGAGCTTGCCGGAAACGAGGTCGTTCATCACGAGCATCTGCGGCACGAGCGCGACGCCGAGCCCGCACACGGCGGCCTGGATCAGCAGATAGAAGTGCTCGTAGGCATCCGCGCTCGCGCCGGCGACGGGCGCGATGTCGGTCGCGCGATACCAGTCCGCCCACGCCTCGGGACGCGTGCGCGTGGCAAGCAGCTTCGCGCGCGCGAGATCGGCGGGCGTCGCGAGGCCGATCGACTGCGCGTAATCGGGCGAGCACACCGGCCCGATCCATTCGTCGATGAGCGTGCGCGTGAGCGCGTCCTTCGGCGGCTCGATCGTGCTCGCGCGGATCGCAACGCTGATCTTGTCGCGCACGAAATCGATCTGGTCGTAGTTCATGTTGAACTTCAGCTCGGTCTGCGGATAGCGCCGGTGAAAGCCGGCGATACGCGGAATCAGCCAGTTCATCATGATGGTCGCGGAGCACGACAGCGTGAGCGGCTCGGGCTTGAGCTGCTCGATGCTCGCGTCGATGAGGTTGAACGCCGTCGTGAGGCCTTCGGCGAGGCGCCTGCCTTCGGGCGTCGGGTCCGACGACTGCGCCGAGCGCACCAGCAGCGTGAGGCCGAGCGTGTCCTCCAGCGCCTTCACCTGCCGGCTGATCGCGCCGTGCGTGACGCACAGTTCCTGCGCGGCGAGCGTCATGCTGCGCAGGCGCGCCACGGCCTCGAACGCGCGCAGGGCGTTCAGCGAAGGGCGCGGGGTCTGCATGGGTCTCCTCCGTCGATGGTCTCGATTGTTTCCCGTCGCGATACGGACACGCCGATTGTAGACGGCGCGCGGGGCCAAGCGGCGTCTTTGTATCGCACTGTATCTGCGGCGAATGCCGACATACGGCGTTTCATAACGCGCGTTTCGCGAAACATGCCGGATACGTCCGGCGGTTCTAATACTTTCAAGCCGAACGATCCGAAACACACGGCGGATCGGCAAGACGGCCTTCCATCACAATCTCTGGAGGTAAATCATGAAAGTCATTCAATCGCTGATCGTCGCTGCCGCTGTCGCCATTCCGGCTCTTTCGTTCGCGCAGTCGAACCAGCCGATTACCCGTGCCGAGGTGCGCGCGCAACTCGTCGAACTGCAAAAGGCGGGCTACAACCCCGCGAGCGACCAGACGCAATACCCGCGCAACATCCAGGCCGCGCAGGCGCGTGTCGATGCGGCCCACGGCCTGACCGCGTACGGCGCGCCGGCGGGCGGCAGCGTCGCGTCGGGTGCGCGCTCGACGGACGCGGACGTCATCGGTCTCGGACCGGTTTTCGCGAAGCCGTAAGCGCGCGGGTTCAGCCATCTTCGCAAGCCCGGACGGATCGACCGTCCGGGCTTGATACGTTTCTGTGAATAGCGTATTACCCTTCGAACTTATCGCCATGCAGGCGATACACTCTTGCGAGAAAATCCCATTTTTGACCGGATGTGACATCCGGCCAAAGGGAAGGGCGCGGAAAATGGGTATCATCCCTGTCCGCCCCGCGCGGATTGAGCCGAATGTAACAACGTATCGCAGTTTTTTGAGTGCGACGCCACTGATTTTCGAGGCGCTTATGCCCACAGACGTAGACATCATCACTGTCGAGCAGATCGCGTCGATCGCCGATCGCCTGACCGAAGAAGGCCGCAAGGTCTCCCCACTGACCGTTTGGGAGGCGGCCGGCGGCGGTTCGCTCCTCGCCATCGCGGCCGGCCTGCAGCGCTGGCGCGAGGCGCGTTCGCCGGACGTGCCGCAGCAGCAGGCCCTGACCGGACTTCCCGACGACCTGGCCGAGACGCTCGTGAACGTCGCGCGGCGACTCTGGACGGTTTCCCGCGACGACACCGAACGACTCGCCGGCCAGCGCCTCTCCGTGGTGAACCAGCGGCTCTCGACGGCGCTCGCGGAGCGCGACGAGGCGCTCGCCGAGTTCCAGAAGACCGGCAGCGAAGCCGAAAAGAACCGTCAGCAGATGGCGGAAATGCTGAGCGCGTTGCGGGCGTCGGAAGAGTCGGCCGCGCGCCTGCGCGAAGAGGTTGGGACGGCCACGGCGCGCGCGCAGACCGCCGAGACGCAGATCGAGGAAGCGGCGCGGCGCGCATCGACGGAACAGGCCGAGCGCGAAGCCGTGACGGCGTCGCTCGAGGAAGAGCGGCGTGCGAAGGATGCGCTGAACGCGGCGCTGGCCGCGAAGGACGAAGAGATCGCGCGCATCGCGCAGGAGCGGGATCAGACGCGCCAGCAGCATGAGCAATTACACGGTTTGATTGCAGGCAAGGATGAAGAACTCGCGCGTATCGCGGATGAACGCAATCAGACGCAACAGCAGCACGAGCAATTGCACGGTTTGATCGCCGGCAAGGACCAGGACCTCGCGCGTATCGCCGAAGAGCGCGATCGGGCGCGTCAGGATCACGCGGATCTGCATGCGTTGCTGTCGGGCAAGGACGATGAACTCGCGCGCGTTGCGCAGGAGCGCGATCAGTTTCGGCAGGAGCACGAGGCGCTGACCCGGATTGCGCATGATAATTCGGCGCAGGTCGAGCGCTCGTCGCAGGATGCGAACGCCGCGCAGGCGCGCGCGCAAGCCGCCGAAGCACAGGCGAGCGAAAGTCTCGCGCGCGTCGCCGCGCTGGAAGCCGAGTTGAACGAAGTGCGCGCCGCGCTGGCGGCGGAGCGTGAAAGCGCGGCTGCGCGCAGCGCGGAAGTCGTGGCGCAGCGCGATCACGTCGAGCGCGTGAGCGGCGAGCTGGAGGAAACCCGCAAGCGCATCAGCGCGTTGATGGAAGAAAAGGCCGAGCAGGGCACCGAACTCGCGCGCGTATCGAACGATGTCAACGCTTTGCGCGAGCGCGCTGAGTCCGCCGAGAAGAACGCGACCGATCTGGCGAAGCGTCTCGTCGAGAAGGAGCAGGGCGAAGAGTCCGAACTCGCGTCGTTGCAGCGTCAGGTTTCGGCGCAGGCCAAGTCGCATTCGAAAGCGTACGACGAACTTCGCGCCAACGCCGAGCAATGGGTCACCTACGCGAAGGACTTGCGTCAGCGGCTCGATGTGGCCAACGAGAAGATTCTTTTCATCGATGCCCGCAGCACCGGCGAAGTCGCGCTGATGCGCAGGCTCGCGGTCGAACTGGAGCGCATGAAGCCGGACCACGAACTCGTGCTGCGCGAGGCGCAGCAGAAGCTGATCGGCGACAAGATGGCGCAACAGCTCGCGCAGAAGGGTTATCGCTATGATCCGGCGACGGCGGTGATGTCGAAGATCGAATCCTGACGCGCGTTTGACGATGGAAACGCAGACCATTACCGTGACGATCGCGCGTGACTGGCGCGAGCTTTACGACGCGATCTGGCGTCCTGAGGTGTTTCCGACGTGGGCGTCGGGGCTCGCGCAGTCGACGCTCGAAGACATGGGCGATCATTGGCGCGCCCGTGGGCCGGAAGGGGACGTGACGATTCGCTTCACGGAGCACAACGCGTTCGGCGTGATGGATCATCGGGTGTATCTGCCGAACGGCGATGAGGTCCATGTTCCGTTGCGCGTCTATCAGAACGGCGCGGGCGCTGAAGTGGCGCTCACGCTGTTTCGTCAGCCCGGCATGAGCGATGAAAAATTCGCTGCGGATGCGGACTGGGTTCGGCGGGATCTTGCGGCGCTTGCCGGGCGTTACGGGAAGCCCTGACAGCGTGCGCCGAATCGCCGTATTCCGATAGCGCCTTCGACGAAGGCGGGGAGCCGTGGCCAAGATGAAGAAAACCGCGCCGGACTGGGTACTGCGCGCCGCGCCGACCGAAGGCATCGAACGCATCGAGGCCTGGTTTGGCGGCAAGGCCTACGGCATGCATCGGCACGACACCTATGCGATCGGCCGCACGCTCGCGGGCGTGCAGAGCTTCAACTATCGGCGCGGGCTGCGTCACAGCGTGCCGGGCCAGACGATGGTCCTGCATCCCGACGAACTTCATGACGGACAGGCGGGCACCGGCGAGGGCTTCCGCTATCGCATGCTGTATGTCGATCCCGCGCTGATTCAGGCGATACTCGGCGGCCGCGCGCTGCCTTTCGTCGAAGGCGGCGTGACGACGGATGTACGCGTCTCGCGCGCGACGGAAGCCCTGCTGCAGCGCACCGAAGGGGCGCAGCCGCCGTTCGAGCCGCTCGAACAGCACGATGCGCTGACCGAACTGGCGCTTGCGCTCGCGCAAGCGGCCGGCGCGCCAACGGTCTCCGATAGCGGCGATTACACGAGCGCCGCGCGCGCTCATGCCTATCTGCATGCGAACTGCGATCGCATCATCACGCTGGACGAACTCGAGCGTGTGACAGGGCGCGACCGCTTCGGGCTGTCGCGTGATTTCCGCAAATTCTACGGCACGAGTCCGTATCGCTATCTGACGATGCGCCGCCTCGATCTGGCCCGCCGCCTCATGCTGACCGGCGCGCCGCTCGCGGATATCGCGGCGCACGCGGGCTTCGCCGATCAGAGTCACATGACGCGCCAGTTCACGCGTGCGTTCGGCATTCCGCCCGCGCGCTGGCGGACGATCGCGAGCGGCGTCGCATCGCGCTGAGCGTCTGCACGATCGTTCAAGACGCACGCCGCGCGTGAGCGTTAGTCTGGCTTCGTCAACTTCACGGATACGGAGCCCAGTCATGACATCCATCGAAAGCTCTCGCGGCCAGCGCGTCGCGATCGACCCGCTCGACAAGGCGCGCAAGATCGACGGCTTCTGGCAGCAGCGCGTGATCGCCGAAATGAACGACTATCAGTTCAAGGTCGCGCGTCTCGAAGGCGATTTCATCTGGCATCGTCACGCGGACACCGACGAGACCTTCATCGTGCTCGAGGGCGAATTGCGCATCGACTTTCGCGACGGCGCGATGGTTCTGCGCGCGGGCGAGTTCGGCGTCGTGCCGAAGGGCGTCGAGCATAAGCCGTATGCGGCGCGCGAAGTGAAGATCATGCTCATCGAGCCGCGTGGCGTCGTCAATACCGGCGAGACGCAGAACGAGCGCACCGCGCCCAACGATCTCTGGGTTTGATCTGCGTCCCCAGCCCGACAAGCTATCATGTGCACATTCCAAACATGCCGCACGGGCTGGAGAACCAAATGGCTGGACCTCAGGAAAGCGTCAGCATGGCGGTGTTCTGCGACTTCGAGAACGTCGCGCTCGGCGTGCGCGATGCGAAGTACGAGAAATTCGATATCAAACCTGTGCTCGAACGCCTGCTGCTGAAGGGAAGCATCGTCGTCAAGAAAGCCTATTGCGACTGGGATCGCTACAAGGGTTTCAAGTCGGCGATGCACGAGGCCAGCTTCGAGATGATCGAGATTCCGCACGTGCGCCAGTCGGGCAAGAATTCCGCCGATATCCGTCTCGTCGTCGATGCCCTCGATCTCTGCTACACCAAAGCGCATGTCGATACGTTCGTCATCATCAGCGGCGATTCGGACTTCTCGCCGCTCGTTTCGAAGCTGCGCGAGAACGCGAAGAAGGTGATCGGCGTCGGCGTAAAGCAGTCGACCTCCGATCTGCTCGTCGCGAACTGCGATGAGTTCATCTTCTACGACGACCTCGTGCGCGAACAGCAACGCGCCATCGCCAAGCGCGAGGCGCGCGAAACGAAGCGCCCGCCCGAAGAGGAGCGCCAGCCGAAACACGAGATGGAATCGCGCAAGTCGCAGGCGATCGCGATCACCGTCGAAACCTTCGAGGCGCTCGCCTCGGAGCGCGGCGAAAGCGGCAAGATCTGGGCATCGGTCCTGAAGAGCGCGATCAAGCGGCGCAAGCCCGGCTTCAGCGAAACGCAATACGGTTTTCGCGCGTTCGGCAATCTGCTCGACGAAGCGCAATCGCGCGGTCTGCTGGAAGTCGGCCGCGACGATAAATCCGGCGCGTTCGTGTTTCGATCCGCCCAGTTCGCGCAGTCAGTGGCGCTGGACGTACGGCACGCCGAGGCGCCGGTAGCCGCGAGAGAGAGCGACGGCGCGGGGAATGCGAACCGCCGGAGCAAGCGCGGTGGCCGCAAGCAGGCGCCGATGCCCGTGGCCGAAACCGTGGCGGTCGTCGAACAAGCGCCGCCGATCGTCGAAGCGTACACGCCCGAACCGCAAGCCGAACCCGCGCCTGCTTTCGAACCCGCGCCCGCGCCGAAAAAGACCGCCGCGCCGCGCCGCGCGCGCAAGACGACAGCGAAGGCACGCGCCGCTGACGTACCTCACGAAGCGGCTGCAGAAAGCGCGCTCGCTGCCGAACCCGAAGCGGTGAAGCCGCCGCGCAAGTCGTCGTCGCGCTCGGGCCGTTCACGCAAAGCAGCCGACAAGGCAAGCGACCAGTAAGCCGGTCATCCCGGCCGCTGTTCGGCCGTCACCGCGGCCGCTTCGCGCGCATGCGCCGCCGCGTCTTCCTCGGCGCGCCAGCGCTGCCGCGACCGATACATGGTCGCGACAGCCATGCGCGCCATCCGCACCCAGCCCGAATGTCGCGGGTCCGCGAGCATGCTTAGCGCGCGCGCGTAATCGAGCGTGAGGCCGGGCGTCCAGGCCATCGTCGCGGCGCGTTTGCGCACTTGCGCCGCGACCCACAGCTCGGGCGTCGCCATGATGCGCACGAGCGGCTTCCACCCGCCGCCCTTGCCCCAGACCCGCGCCGATGCCCCTTCGATCGCCGCTTCCAGCGCGCGCGCCACGGAACTCGAGCAATTGCGGTACGTGAGGTTGTAGGTCGTGTCGCGTTGATACGCCTGCCAGAAGCGCGCGAGCCGGTCCGGATCGTAATTGCGGATCCGCACCTGCTGCGTTGACGGACACCACGCTTTCGATTCGGTCGCATAGTCGGGCTGAAACAGGCCGGGCACATCGTTCTCGCGGGTCGCCCGCAGCGTGCGCGTGAACTCGTTCGGCGAACGGTCGATCTCGACCGCCGGATACAGGCTGATGTACACGCCTTCGGGCGTCTCCAGCGCGGCGTGGCCGGTCGAGATGGTGCCGTTCCTGTCGACCGCGGCGATATAGCGGTCGACGAGCAATTGCCGCCGCGGCTGCGACTTGGCCGTGCCGACCGGCGTCCAGACGTGCACGGTCAGTGCCGCTTCGTCGGGCGCGGGCGGACCGTCCCAGACCGCGCCGGCGAATGACGGCGCGGCTTGCCTCGATCCTTGCTGCGCAGTGGCGTCCGCATCGCCATCGACGGCCGGATTCGCCGCCATGCGCCGCACGCGCGCCGCGAGCAGGATCATGTTCCAGCCGCCGAAGAACAGCCCGAACGCGACGCAATACGCGACGGTGCCCGCGTAGTGATCGGGATACGGCTGATAAAAAAAGATTGCGATGGCGATTTCGAGCACGCCGCCCGCCGTCGCGAGACGCCATTTGCGAAAGCGGACCAGGCGCGCCGAGACGATCTGCAAGGCGCCATCGACCAGAAAGAGCGTGCCGAAGATGAGCGACAGCACGAAATTGCCGTGTTCGCCGCCGAACAGCACGAGTAGCGCCGACAGGCAGAACGTCGTGCCCTTCACATAGCGCAGCTTGCGCTGGCCGCCCATGCCGGTCCACGCGACCGCGAGCGTGGCGAGGCCTTCGAACAGCATCATCAGCGCGAACGGGATGATGGGAAAGTAGAGCGAGCCGTCGAGCGCGTCGGTGAAGATGACGCCACCGAGCGCGATGCTGAGCAACCCGACGATCATCACCGCGCGCCAGCGGGTGCGCAGATAGTCGACGCCGAGAAGAATCATCACGAGCCGAACCATTGCTTCCTCCGTCCGATCATTCGATGCCTTGTGCGAGACCCGCGCGGTCACACATTTTATAAGGCAATGACGGGGAAAGCCGCAAGCGCGGAAAATCAAACCACAGACAAATACGCGGCTGTCATGCATGTTGCACGACAGCCGCGCGATCACTTCACTTACTGCACCGCATGCTTCGCGGCATCTTCGATCACGGCCGCGACCTGCTTCGGCTTCGATTCATACACGGAATGACTCGCGCCGGGTATGACCGTCATGTGACTATGCGCGCGCTCGTAGTACCAGCGCTCCAGATCCGGATTGATGATCTTGTCGCTGCCCGCCACGATGCCCCAGCTCGGTTTCGAGGTCCACGCCGCCGCCGTCAGCGGCGTCGTGAAGACTTGCGCCGCCGTCAGGATCTGCGAACGCGATTCGAACTGCGCCTGCTTGAGCGGCAGATCCGCCGCGAAGTCTTTCGGGAAGACGGTGGGATTCAGATACGTGTAGCCATCCGACGTCTTTTCCACCGCGTCCGTCTGCTTCGCGAGGAAGCTGGGCGTCTTCTTGCCGAGCGCGCCTTCGTCCTCGCCCACGTTCGGCGCGTGCGCCGCGACATAGACGAGACCCGCGACATTCGGATGCACGCCCGCTTCCGTGATGACCGACCCGCCGTAACTATGACCGACGAGAATCGCCGGGCCGTTCTGCAGATCGAGGACGCGTCTGGTCGCGGCGACATCGGCTTCGAACGAGGTCAGGGGTTCCTGCACCATCGTCACGTGATAGCCGTCCCGGGTCAGGATGTCGTAGACCGGCTTCCATCCCGAGCCATCGACCCATGCGCCATGCACGAGCACGATGTTTTTGACCGGGGCATGGCCGGCGGCGGCGGGGGCGGCATCCTGAGCCATTGCGCCAGCCGATGAGAACAGACCGGCCGACAGCGCCAGCACCGAAGCTGCTTGCAAGATTCGCTTCATGAAAGACTCCGTTTGCGCGAATGAGAGATCAGCTGCCGAAGTACGGCTGGCAGAAGTCGACCGGACCGACGCACGTGTTCTTCATCGCGGCATGCTTGGCTGCACCCGATGCGCTCGTGCCGGTCTGCACGCCGCCATAGGCTTGTGCGGCGCCGGCGTGTTGCGCAGCGACTTTTGCCTCGGCCGCCTGGATGTCGGCGGGATAGTACGCATCGCTTGCGACGGCGGGGTTGTAGCCGGCCTTTTCGACGGCGACGAGATCGGCGCGAACCTGCGCACGCGTGACGGGACCGTTCGACTGTGCGAATGCGAGTGCGGGCGCTGCGAGCGTGGCGGCGACGAGGGTGAGGCTGACGAGATACTTGTTCATGATCGACTCCAAGGTGGATGGTGATGTACTTCTGATCCGGTATCCGAATTAAATGTATTTGTTCGGTTTCCGTGGTCAAGGCCGTCGGTCTGTATTCGTATCGCGACCTTGGTGACAAATGTATAGGCCGCGATGCGCCTCGACTACACCTACGAAAGAGCGTGACTGCACCAACCATCGGTGTATCGGCCAAACGTTCGCATGGCGTTTGCGTCGTTGATCGATCCCTCGGGCCGCATCATCTAGTGCGCCCGGATGAGCCGGGTCATCCGCGCGGCTGGCGCGCTTATACGAAGGTGTCAGCGCTTCGCGTTCCCCCGTCGAGCCCCGGTGCGCGGCGCGCGAACCTATACCTTGATATAGGTTGACTCAACCATTAGGCGGTTGCGTCAACCGTATGTACGGCTAGGCGGCCGGTTGCCGTTTGTTTAACTTGGAGTCATCGCACTGGCTTCAGTTTTCATAACGGACCCATCATGACGCTTACCCTGCTTTCGCATCCCGGAACGCCGACGCGCCCGCCATTGATCGGACTGGAAGACCGATGGCGTCAGCCAGACACCGGCGCTCGCCCCGGACAGATCACGATGTCGCGCTGGATGCATCATGGTGAGTCGCCGCTCGAAGCATCGAACGACGGCAACGCCACGTTTCATTGCATCAGCCTGAATCTGAAGTGCGCGTCGCTGATTTTTCATCACGCGGGCCGCAGGCTGCTGCATGGCCGCTTGCCTGCGGGCGTCGTGCAGGTGACCGCGCCGGCGACGCGCGTGAGCGCCGTCTTCGAATCGGCGATGGATGTGCTGCATCTCTTCGTCTCGCAGCAGACGCTGGCCGAGTGCTACGAGGATCTGTTTCATCGTCCGCATGCGGGCGATATCGTCCTCGGCGACCCGAAGCTGATTCGCGATCCGGCGCTCGAACGGCTCGGCCAGGCGTTCGCCGTGTGCAAGACCGACGGCGCGGCGCTCGGCAGCGTGTTCATCGAAGGCATCGGCCTTGCGGTCGTGTCGCGGCTCGTCGCGCGTCATTTCACCGCGCCCGTCGCGCGCGGGCGCGAGCCTTCGGCCTTGCCGCAATGGCGCATCAATCGCGTCGCCGAATTCGTCGATGCCCATCTCGCCGAAAACATCAGTCTCGCGGATATCGCCGCGAGCACGGGACTCACACGCATGCACTTCGCCGCGCAGTTTCGCCGCGCCACGGGCATGCGGCCGCACGAATATCTGCTGCAGAAGCGCATCGAACGCGCGCAGGAACTCTTGCGCACGTCCAGACACAGCATTCTCGATGTCGCGCTGTGCTGCGGTTTTCGTTCGCAGGCGCATTTCACGACCGTCTTCAAGCGTCTTGCCGGCGCTACGCCGAAGCACTGGCAGACGGGTGCGCTCGACGCAATTCTTCGCTAAGGAGCCGAACATGGCCGAAGCTGCACTTGCCCTCGATCCGTGGGCGCAAACGATCTCCCGATTGACGTCGTTGCATGACGGTCTGAGTTTCGAGGCGCCGATGCTCAGGCGTCCGTTCGCCGAAACAGGCGAGCGCCGCGTCGCGGTGAAACTGATCGAGCGCCCGTCGACCACGACGGCCACCATCGAATGGCGCGACTCCACGCGCTGCTGTTATGGCGATCAGGTATGGCGCGCGATGCGCGCGCGCACGGCCGGTGTGTGCGCGATGAGCGGCGCGGAGATTCGGCCGGGCGATCAGGTCTATGGGCCGAATCCGCGGCCCGTTCCGCGCAATGCGGGTGCGATGATTCTGGCGTCGGTGCTGGATCAGGCGACGCCGTTATGAGGCTTTCCGCAATGCACGAACGAACACCGCCTGCGAGGCGGTGTTTTTTTGTGCGGAGTTGCGTGCAAACGAAAACGACGCTCGAACGTGACCGATTCGAGCGTCGTTGCAAATGAAGTTGAATCGATCAGTCACTCACCCGCATGTGCACTCCCCGCGAGCTTGCCCCGAAAGATGTGGTACTGGTAAAGGTTGTAGCCGATCATCACCGGGAACACGAGCCCGATGCCGATCAGCATGAACGCAAGCGTCGGCGCATCGGATGCGGCTTCGAGAATGCCCAGCTTGCCCGGAATGAAATCGGGAAAGAGGCTGATCGCGAGTCCTGCAAACGACAACACGAACAACGCCACCGATGCACGGAACGGTCCGCGCGAGCTGCCGAGATACAGCGACGCCATGATGAGCGCAAACGCGAGCACAGAGGCGAGACCCAGCGCGATCAGCAGATGCATGACCGCCGGATGCGTCCAGCGCCCGTGACCGATATCGCTGTCGAACCACGTCGCGAGCGTCAGCAATGCAGCAGCAATCACAGTGAACAACGCGCTCAGCAATGAAATGCGCCGCGCCCACTGTTCGACCATGCCCGAGGTCTTCTTGACGAGATACGTCGCGCCGAGCAGGCAATATCCCGCGACGACGCCGATCGCCGTGACGACGATGAACGCAAACGCTGCCTTGCCCGGCGCGAGGCCCGTGATGACCTTGCCGAGCACGACGCCTTGCGAGAGCGCCGCAATCAGACTGCCGATACCGAATACCTTGTCCCACAACGGACCATGATCCACGCTATGACGGAACTCGATCGCCGCGCCGCGCATGATCAGCCCCGCGATGAGCGCCATGACGGGCAGGTAGAGATGCTCCATCAGCAGCGCATAGGCGGTGGGAAACGCGCCGAACAGCGCGCCGCCCAGCACGACGAGCCAGGTTTCGTTCGCGTCCCAGACATGGCCGATCGATTGCACCATCACGTCGCGATCCGCTGACTTGCGGCGAAACAGCGAAAGAATGCCGACGCCGAGATCGAAGCCGTCGGTGACGACATAGAAGACCAGCATCAGGCCAATCAGGCCGAACCAGGTGTCGGCGAGCATCGTTTGAACTGCGTTATCCATGAGTCGAGCTCCAGAGTTCAGTAACCGGCGATGGTGTTGGCCGCCTTCGTTTGCGCGGCGAGGTTCGCGGGCGGCATGATGTCCAGATCGGGTCCGGCGCGCAGCCAGCGCCGCGCCAGCACGAAGAATGTGACGAGCAGCACGACATAGAACGCGAGGAACATCGCCATGCTGAGCGAGACCGACGAAGCCGGAATCGTCGATACGGCATCGCGTGTGCGCAGCAAGCCGTAGACGACCCACGGCTGACGGCCCACTTCACGCACGATCCATCCCGCTTCCACGGCGACATACGGCAACGGTATGCAAAGCACCCATGCGAGCAGAAGCTTGCGTTGCGCGAGCAGCGCCGCGAGACTGCCGCGCGTTTTCCTGAGCGCATACGCGGTCCAGAACGCGAGCAGCATGAAGGCGAAGCCGATGCCCGCCATCACGCGGAACGCGTAATAGAGCAGCGGAAGGGCAGGCGGCTGATCGTTGCGCGCGAAGTCGGTGAGGCCTTTCACTTGGCCATGCAATGAGTGCGTGCCGAGCACACTCAACATGCCGGGCACTTCGATCGACCAGTCGTTGCGTTGCGCGTTCTGGTTTGGCCACGCGAGCAGTGACCACGATGCACCCGTGCCCGGCGCATTCGTCTTCCAGTGACCTTCGATCGCGGCGCCCTTCGCCGGTTGCGTTTCGAATACGCTCACGCCGCTCGAATCGCCGAGCCAGATCTGCAAGGGTGCGACGAACACCAGCACCAGCAGCGCAAGACGAAACGAACGCGCGAAGAACTCGGCGTGCCGGCGGCGATACAGGTTCCACGCGGAGATGCTGGCAATCACGAACATGCCGGTCTCGATCGCCGCGACCCACATGTGCGAAACGCCCCATACCATGTCGGGATTGAAGATCGCGGCGAGATAATCCGTCACGACGATCTTGCCATCGACGACGGCATAGCCCGCCGGCGTCTGCATCCACGAGTTCGCGACCATGATCCAGAAAGCGGAGATGCTGGAACCGAGCGCGACCATCGAGGTGGCGAACAGATGCACGCCGCGCGACACGCGTCCCCAGCCGAGCAGCATCACGCCGACGAAGCCCGCTTCGAGCATGAAGGCCATCGCGCCTTCGAAGCCGAGTATGTTGCCGATGAACTGGCCGCTGTATTGCGAGAAGCCTGCCCAGTTGGTGCCGAACTGGAACTCCATCGGAATGCCGCTCACCACGCCGACGGCGAAGTTCAGCACCAGCAGCTTGCTCCAGAAACGCGCGTGCCGGTAATACGCGACATCGCCGGTGCGAATCCACAGCACTTCGACCAGCACGAGGAACGCGGACAGGCTGATGGTCAGAATCGGCCAGAGAATGTGAAAGATCGCGGTCATCGCGAACTGCGCGCGCGACAGGTCGAGTACGTGATCAAGCATGGTGCGCGTCCCCGTGTTGAAGTTCGATGGCGTGCAAGACGGCCTCAGGCGCGGTGGCCGTGGACACGACTCTCACGGGCACGGACTTGTAGGACGGCGTGCGGCTTTGCGGATCAAACGCGTAAAGCGGCACGAGCGGATTCACTTCCGGGTAGTAAGCGCCGCAACAACCATCGGGCAGTGCGTATTCGACGACCTTGAAATTGCGGATCACGCGTTCGATGCCATCGTCGGCAATGGCGAAGATATCGACGCGATCGCCTGCCCGCAGATGACGCTTCTTCAACTCGCGCGTGTTCATGAAGATCACATCGCGCTGGCCGAACACGCCGCGATAACGGTCCGAGTGCGAATAGAGCGTGGTGTTGTACTGATCGTGGCTGCGCATCGTGGTGAGCGAGAGCGCATCGGGATCGTCGGATGCGGGGTCCGCGTCGAGGCCTTCGAAGACGAGGAAGTTCGCGCGGCCCGTGTTCGTATCCCACACGCGCTCGCGTGCGGAAGAGGTCAGATGAAAACCGCCCGGCACGCGAATGCGCGCGTTGTATGCCTGGAAGATCGGAAACACGATTTCGATCGCGTCGCGAATGCGGTCGTAGCTCGCGACGAGATGCTCCCAGTGCACGCGCGACTTGTCGCCGAGCGTCGCGCGCGCGATGCCCGCGACGATGGCCGGCTCGCTCATCAGATGCGGCGATGCGGGCTCGTTGCGTCCGGCGGATGCATGCACCATCGACATCGAATCCTCGACGGTGATCGACTGCGGGCCGTCCGCCTGAATATCGATTTCGGTGCGGCCGAGGCACGGCAGAATCAGCGCGTCCTTGCCATGCACGAGATGGCTGCGATTGAGCTTCGTCGCGATATGCACGGTGAGATCGAGCTCGCGTATCGAGTCCTGCATGCGCGCCCAGTCGGGAATCGCGGCCGCGAAGTTGCCGCCGAGCGCCAAGAACACCTTCGCGTCGCCGCGCATCATCGATTCGAGCGTGGCGACGACATCGTTGCCATGCTTGGCCGGCGGCGTGAAGCCGAACGCGCGTTCGATGCCTGCGATGAGCTGCGCATTCGGTTTCTCGGTGATGCCGACCGTGCGATTGCCCTGCACGTTCGAATGCCCGCGCACCGGGCAGATGCCCGCGCCGGGCCGCCCGACATTGCCGCGCAGAAGCGCGAGATTGGCGATCTGTTGCACGGTCTCCGTGCCGCGCCGATGCTGCGTGAGCCCCATGCCGTACACGAGAATCGCGTTTTCGGCACGCATGTAGATGTTCGCGGCATTGGTGATCTCGTCGCGCGTGAGGCCGGCATGACGCTCGATTGCGTCCCAGCGTGTCGCGCGCACATCGGCCAGCAACGCGTCGATGCCGTGCGTATGGCCCGCGATGAACTCGACGTCGAGCACGCGCGGCTGATCGTCGGCGATGGCGGCATCGTCCGCTTCGACGATCGCCTTCATCATGCCCTTGAGCACGGCGACGTCGCCGCCCACGCGCACCTGATAGAGAAACGAGCTGATGCTGGTGTAGCCCAGCGTCGCCATTTCGATCGGGTTCTGCGGCGAGGCGAAGCGCTCCAGCGCGCGTTCGCGAAACGGATTGAACGAGACGATCTTCGCACCGCGGCGCGACGCCGAATGCAGGTCGCTCATCATGCGCGGGCTGTTGGTGCCGGGATTCTGACCGAAGATGAAGATCGCGTCCGCATGCTCGAAATCTTCGAGCAGCACCGTGCCCTTGCCGACGCCGATCGATTGCGGCAAGCCCACGCTGGTCGCTTCATGGCACATGTTCGAGCAGTCGGGAAAGTTGTTGGTGCCGAACTCGCGCACGAAGAGCTGATACAAAAACGCCGCTTCGTTCGATGCGCGCCCGGATGTATAGAAATCCGCCTGATCCGGATGATCGAGCGCGTTCAGATGACGCCCGACGAGCGCGAACGCATCGTTCCATTCGATCGGCACATAGCGGTCCGATGCGGCTTCATACACCATCGGATGCGTGAGACGGCCCGCCATTTCCAGATCGTAGTCGTTCCACGATGTCAGTTCCGACACGCTGTGTTGCGCGAAGAACTCAGGCGTGCAGCGCATTGCGGTCGCTTCCCATGCAACGGCTTTCGCACCGTTCTCGCAGAATTCGAACGATGACGTGTGCTTCGGATCGGGCCACGCGCAGCCGGGACAGTCGAAGCCCTGCGGCTGATTCATGTGCAGCAGCGTCTGCGCGCCGGACACCGGAATGCCCTGAATCTTCAGCGCTTCGCCTGTGGCCTTGAGCGCGCCCCAGCCACCGGCGGGCTCGCTATAGATGCGTATAACTTTCTTGTCGCTCATTTCCTTCGCCTCGCATTGAGTAGAGTGGGTCGATCGTGATGATGGTCGTTAGGCCTTCGGCGGCTTTGCGTAAATGCGCGCCTCGTTTGCGATGTGCACGAACGGTGTGTATTCGTCAGCCGCCGACGAGCGACATCCGCACGGTCGGATAACGCTTGCGTGAAGCGTGCGCGTGCATCGCGTTGCGTAACTCCGAATAGCGGTCGTCGCGTTGCATCCAGCGCGCGCGGATCGTGTCGGCGAGTTCATCCGGCCAGAGCGAGGCGTGAAGCCACGGTTTCAGATCGAACGATTGCGTGGCGAACAGACACGAGTAAAGCTGTCCGTCGACGGAAACGCGTGCGCGCGAACACGACGAGCAAAACGGCTTCGACATGCTCGACACGAAGCCCACGCGCGCGAGACCATTCGCGAAGCGATGGTTCACCGAGGTCGATTCCGGTTCGTCGCGCGCCTCGGGTTCGAGCGCGAAATGCCGTTTCAGGAGCGCGAGAATCTGCGCGGAAGGCACGACCTTGTCGTGGCTCCACGCGTGCGCGCCGCCCACATCCATGTATTCGATGAAGCGCAGATCCACTGGCCGTCGATGAAAATGCCGCGCAAGCGGCAGAATCTGCGACTCGTTGACGCCTCTCTCCATCACGACATTGATCTTGAGCGGGAGCAGACCCGCATCGATCGCGGCATCGATGCCTTCCAGCACGCGCGCAACCGGATAGCCGACGCCGTTCATGCGCGCGAAGAGATCGTCATCGATCGCGTCGAGGCTCACGGTGACGCGCCTGAGACCCGCTTGCCGCAAGCGCTGCGCTTTCGCCGCGAGCAGCGAGCCGTTGGTCGTCAGGGCGATATCGGTATCGAGCGTTGCGAGCCGCTGGATCAACGTCTCGATTCCCTTGCGCAACAGCGGCTCGCCGCCCGTCAGCCGAATCTTTTCGACGCCGAGCTGCACAAACGCACGAGAGAGCGCGAAGAGCTGATCGAAGGACAACCACGCATCGGACGAAAGAAACGGATAGTCGTTCGTAAACACGTCCTTCGGCATGCAATACGAGCAACGGAAATTGCATTGGTCGATCACCGATAGCCGGAGATCCTTCAACGCGCGGCCACGCGTGTCGAGCGGTCGCGGCGGCAAGGCTATCGTGTTCAATGGACGCTCCCTGGGCTTGATCGAGGCAAGTCCACGATAAGCGAGGGGCGCGACGCGGACCATTGCACGATGAGTCGATGGCCCAAGAGGTTTGTTTGACAGGGTTATACGAAGGTATGCGGCGGGACGCGATGCACGCACGCCATAAAGTTTTTCCGCAGCCGGCCGATAGCGCATGAGGAGCCAAGCGCCGCGCAGGATCGCGGCGCGGGCCCAAGCCGAGTCGGGGCACAAAAACAAGCAGTCACCAAAAGACTGATACGAAACGAGAGAGAGCCGATGACTGGTTTCTATAACCCGCTGCTGGTCTGTCTGTCGCTGGTGGTCGCGTTCCTCGCGTCCTACACGGCGGTGGAGCTGTCCGGCGGTCTCAATGCGCTCGCGAGCGCGAAACGCCGTCCTGTGTGGCTTGCCGGCGGCGCGGTGTCGATGGGCGTCGGCATCTGGTCGATGCACTTCATCGGCATGCTCGCATTCTCACTGCCGATCGAGGTCGGCTACGACGTCTCCGTCACCGCCGCCTCGCTCGTCCTCGCGATCGGCGTGTCGTTCATCGCGCTCGCCACGGCGAGCCGGGGCGCGCTGTCGTGGCGGCGTCTCCTCGTCGCGGGAACGATCATGGGCCTCGGCGTCGCCGCGATGCATTTCACCGGCATGCAGGCGATGCAGATGTCGCCGGGCATCGACTACACGTTCTGGAAGCTCGCGCTATCGGTGGCGGTCGCGATTCTCGCGTCGATGGCGGCGCTCTGGCTTGCGTTCACGCTGCGCGCATCGGACGTGGAGAATCTCGTCGTCAAGCGGCTCGGCGCGGCGTTCATCATGGCGATCGCGATCACGGGCATGCACTATCTCGGCATGAGCGCCGCCAACTTCGCGGCGGGCAGCCTGTGTCTCGCCGATGCGAAACTCGATGCGAACTGGCTCGCGCTCGCCGTCACCGCCATGTCGTTCATCGTGCTGGTCGGCACGCTCGCCTTGCTCGGCTTCCATACGAGCAGTCTGTCGATCTCGCTGAAGCGCGCGAACCGTCAACTGCATTATCTCGGCACGCACGATGCGCTGACGAACCTGCCCAACCGTCAGCAACTCTCGCGGCGCATCGCACAGGCGGTGGCCGACAGCGCGCGCACGGAATCGGCGTTCGCGCTGCTGTTCATCGACCTGGATGGCTTCAAGTCGATCAACGATTCGCTCGGCCACGGCGTCGGCGATGATTTGCTGCAAGTGTGCGCGGAGCGGCTGCGCCAGGATTTGCGCCATACGGACATGGTCGCGCGGCTCGGCGGGGATGAGTTCGTGATCGTAGTGGAGAACGCACAGGAGACTTCGTCCGCGGTGGCGGTCGCCAATGGCGTGTTGCGGCGGCTGTCGCAGGAGATCGTCGTCAACGGCTTGCCGCTGCGCGTGAGCGCGAGCATCGGCATTGCCTTCCATCCGCACGATGGCGCCGATGCCGACGCACTGCTGCATAGCGCCGACGCCGCGATGTACGCCGCCAAGCAGAGCGGGCGAAACACGTTCCGCGTATTCGAGCCGCAGATGAATCACACCGCGCTCAAGTCGCTGATCCTGCAACGCGACCTGCATCGTGCACTGAGCGACGACGAACTGAGCCTGTCGTTCCAGCCGAAGTTCAGCGTCGCGTCGCAATCGGTGACGGGCGTCGAGGCGCTGATTCGCTGGCGTCATCCGGAGCTCGGCGAGATCGCGCCGCTCGAATTCATTCCGATCGCGGAGCGCTCGGGTCTCATCGTCGAGATCGGCGACTGGGTATTGCGCGAGGTCTGCCGCAATATCGCGCTATGGGATGCGCAAGGGCTGCCTGCGGTGCCGGTCTCGGTGAATCTGTCGCCGATCCAGTTCAACGTGCCGGATCTCGTCGCGCGCATCGATGCGCTGATCGTCGCGGCCGGCGTGGTGCCGTCGCGCCTCATGTTCGAGATCACCGAAACCACGGCGATGCAGAACATCGAAAAGACGAGCCGCACCATCGAAGCGTTGCAGTCGCGTGGCTATGCCGTGGCGGTCGACGATTTCGGCACCGGTTATTCGAGCCTCGGTTATCTTCAGCGCTTTCGGTTCGACCAGATCAAGATCGACGGCTCGTTCGTGCGCGATCTCGATACCGCGGGCAATCGCGGCAGCGCGTTGCTATCGGCCGTCGTGACGCTCGCGCGCGCGTTGCAGATCGAAGTGGTCGCGGAAGGCGTCGAAACGGAGTCGCAATTCCGCACGCTCGGCGAGCTCGATTGCGATCAGATGCAGGGCTTCCTGCTGAGCCGGCCGATGCCCGCGGCCGAGCTTCCGGGGTTTCTGAGCGGTGCGGCGAAGCGTGGCGTCGTGGCCGAGCGCGCTTGTGCGGCGCCCGCCGTATGAGCGCCATCAATGAACCTGGTCCTTCACCAATGCGGCGATCTGCTCCGCCAGTTCGCGCGTGAGCGCGGTCAGTTCGGTGTTCTGTCGTAACAGCGTTTCGATCTGCGCCGCCTGACGCGCGAGCGCCTTGTCGCGCCGCTGCGCCGCGAGCGCGAGCGCTTCGCGATGCCGCGCATCCGCATCCGAGAATGCCTTGTCGCGATCGGCCTGGCGAGTCTGGGCGAGCAGAATCATCGGCGCGGCGTAGGCCGATTGAAGACTGAACGCGAGATTCAGCAACACGAACGGATAAGGATCGAAATGAATGACGCGCATCACGTTCAGCGCGATCCACACGACGACGATCAAGGTCTGCGCGAGCAGGAACGTCGGCGTGCCGAAGAAGCGCGCAAACGCTTCCGCCTTCAACGCGAACCAGTCGTTGCCGA
Organism: Burkholderia sp. THE68; assembly: GCF_009938265.1. Taxonomy (NCBI): domain Bacteria; kingdom Pseudomonadati; phylum Pseudomonadota; class Betaproteobacteria; order Burkholderiales; family Burkholderiaceae; genus Burkholderia; species Burkholderia sp. THE68. The sequence continues at coordinate 244,843 of NZ_AP022319.1, read as the reverse complement.
ACGCGCTCGTCAGATGCAGATACGGTAATTGAAAGCGCAAATGATCGCGGTCTGAAGCGCTGTTATCGTCCTGATCAACCTTCATGTTGGCGATGAATAGAGTGGAGTTGTCTGCATCTCACTCTAGCTTCCGACGCGCGAGAAGGGTTTTAAAAAGCCACGCGACAATGCGCGTCAGCACGACGCAATAGTCCGACAATGCGCCGCCGTGCGTACGCGAAAACACCGGTTGCATCGAAAAGACCGGTATCCCTCCGGCATGAATACTCCTTTCATACGCGACGGACCCGCCGCGTCAATCCAGCATCTTGAAGGAGTATCAGCAATGGCCACATTCACACTGCAAGACGGAACCGAACTGTTCTACAAGGACTGGGGCTCGGGCCAGCCCGTCGTCTTCTCTCATGGCTGGCCGCTCAACGCGGACGCGTGGGACTCGCAAATGATGTATCTCGCGCAGCGCGGCTATCGCGTGATCGCGCACGACAGGCGCGGCCATGGCCGCTCGGCCCAGCCGTGGGACGGCAACGACATGAGCCGCTATGCGGACGATCTTGCCGAACTCGTCGACCACCTCGATGTGAAGGATGCGGTGTTCATCGGCCATTCGACGGGCGGCGGAGAAGTGGCGCGTTATATCGGCCGCCATGGCACGAAGCGCGTGAAGAAGGCCGTGCTGATCTCGGCGGTGCCGCCGCTGATGCTCAAGACCGAAGCGAACCCCGGCGGCCTGCCGCTCTCTGTGTTCGACGACATTCGCCGTGGCGTGATCGAAAACCGCTCGCAGTTCTTCAAGGAACTGGCGACGCCGTTCTTCGGCTTCAATCGCGAGGGCGCGAAAGTTTCGCAAGGCACGATCGACTGGTTCTGGCTCGCGGGCATGCAATGTTCGATAAAGAGCGCGTACGACTGCATCAAGGCATTCTCGGAAACGGACTTCACCGAAGACCTGAAGAAGATGACCGTGCCGACGCTCGTGCTGCAAGGCGATGCTGACCAGATCGTGCCGATCGACGATTCCGGCAAGCTCTCCGCGAAGATCGTTCCCGATGGCTCGCTCACCATCATCCCCGGCGCGCCGCACGGCGTGTGCACGACGCACGCGGATGCGGTCAACGAGAACCTGCTCTCATTCATTCGCAAGTAAGGGAGCGGCGTCATGGTCAACACTTCGGAGTCTCGTCCGCCGCTTCCTCCGTTCTCGCGCGAGACGGCCATCGAGAAAGTGAGGCAGGCGGAAGACGGCTGGAATTCGCGCGATCCCGATCGCGTGTCGTACGTCTATTCGCGCGACACGCAATGGCGCAATCGAGCGGAGTTCGTTCACGGCCGCGAGGATGTGCGCGCGTTTCTCGACAGGAAATGGCGCAAGGAATTCGACTATCGGCTGATCAAGGAATTGTGGGCCTTCGGCGGGAATCGCATCGCCGTTCGTTTCGCCTATGAATGGCGCGACGATGCCGGCAACTGGTTTCGCTCCTACGGCAACGAGAACTGGGAATTCGGTTTCGACGGCCTGATGAATCATCGACACGCGAGCATCAACGACGTGCCGATCACGGAGAGCGAGCGCAAGTTTCACTGGCCGCTCGGCCGGAGGCCGGACGATCATCCTGGCCTGAGCGAACTCGGGCTTTGAGCGTGTGAGTCTTCTGTGATGAGCCACGCCGCGCGCATCGCTGTGCGGCGTGGCTTCGCATGTGTCATCGATGAGAGGGCGTGATGAAGGTCAAGCGAATCTGGAGCGTCTTCGCGACGATGGTGCTCTTCCTGATGGCCGCGTTCATCGGCAAGACCTTGTGGGATCACTACATGTATGCGCCGTGGACGCGCGACGGCCGCATCCACGCGGACGTCGTCACCATTGCGCCGGATGTGTCGGGCATGATCGTCGGCGTGCCGGTGCATGACAACGAGTTCGTCAGAAAGGGCGATCTCCTGATGCAGATCGATCCGTCGCATTATCGGATCGCGGTGGACGAGGCCGAGGCGAAAGTCGCCGCGAGCAGGGCGGAACTGGCGCTGCGCCGCGACGACGCGAAGCGCCGCGCCGCGCTCGAAAACGAAGTCGTCTCCGAAGAAGTGAAGCAGAATTCGGGCTTTCAGGCCGATGCTGCGAAGGCCGCTTACGATCAGGCGCTTGCCGCGCTCGATGCGGCAAGGTTGAATCTCTCGCGCACCCGGGTTGTATCTCCGGTCGACGGTTACGTGACGAACCTGAACACATGGCAGGGCGATTACGCGACCATCGCAACGCCGAAGCTCGCGGTCGTGGATCGCAATTCCTTCTGGGTCTATGGCTACTTCGAGGAAACGAAGTTGCCGGAAGTGAAAATCGGGCGCGAAGTGAATATCCGTCTGATGAGCGGTACGCTGCTGCGAGGTCACGTGGAAAGCATCGCGCGCGGTATCTACGATCGCGACAATCCGCAGAGCATGGACCTCACCGCCAACGTCGATCCCGTGTTCAACTGGGTGCGCCTTGCGCAGCGCGTGCCGGTGCGTATCGGTATCGACAGCGTGCCGCAAGGCGTCGAGCTTACTGCGGGGACGACATGCACCGTTGTCGTCGATGGAGGCGGTGCGCCGGGGCATCTGATGCTACGCGCGCTGTAAGGCGAGGCACGACACATGGACGCGAGCTATTCACGAAGCGATGATCTGCGTATGCACCTCGCGCATTGGGCCGCGACGGACGGCCTCGTGTGGTTGCATCTCGCGAAGACGCTGACCGCAGCCTTCCTCGCGATGGGCATTGCGATGAAGCTCGAAATTCCGACGCCACGCACCGCGATGGCGACCGTGTTCGTGCTGATGCAGCCGCAAAGCGGCATGGTGCTGTCGAAGAGCGTCTACCGGATGCTCGGTACGATCATCGGGACGATCGTCGCGGTCTTGCTCGGGGCACTGTTTCCGCAACAGCCACCGCTCTATATCGGCGCGATGACGCTCTGGGTTTCGCTCTGCACGGCGGCGGCGCTGCGCTATCGAAACTTTCGCTGGTACGCGTTCGTGCTGGCGGGTTATACGGCGGCGCTCATCGGCATTCCGAGCCTGACGGACCCGAACGGGCTCTTCATCGCCGCGTTGAATCGCTCGGCGGCGGTGCTGCTCGGTATCGTCTGCTGCGGCGTGGTCAGTGCGATCGTGCTGCCGCAATGGTCGTCGACGCGGCTGAAGCATATTCGTCGCGAGCGATTCGTGTCGTTCTCCAACTTCGCGGCGCAGACTTTGCGCGGTGAAATCGACCGGAACGGATTCCGGCTGAAGTACGGCGAGTTCATCGACAGCGTGGTCGGCTTCGAAGCTACGCGCGCGTTCGCATCGTTCGAAGACCCGGAGGTGCGTTCACGCTCGCGGCGTCTCGCGCGACTCAACAACGCGTTCATGGAACTGTGCACGCGGCTGCACGCGCTGCATCGCTTCGTATCGATGGTCGAGACGTCTCGACGAAGTCACGCGAGCGATCTCGTCGCAAGCTACTGCGCGGATTTGGCGAATCTGTTGATCGTAAGGCGCGATGCCGGTCTCGTCGACGATGCCTTTCTCGTTCGCCGGGCCGCGCTCGTTGCGAGGTTTCGTGTGCAGCTTGCCGAACGCGTCGAAACCGATCGCAAGGCGCTCGAACACACGGCGAGCGCGCAACAACTGCTCGATTACGATACAGCGGTTCAATTGTTGTCCGGCTATGTATCGGCGTGTTCGAACTATGCCGAGACTTTTGTTTCGCTCGTCTTCCAGAAGCATGTATTCGAAGAGGCAGACTTGAAGCGCGTCTTCGTGACGAACAGGAACGTGATCGTAGTGACCTTTCTGATGACGTGCGCCGTGCTCGGTACGATCGGCGCGTTGTGGCTGTCGAGCGACTGGCCGAGCGGCGGCTATGCGATCATCGGCGCGGCCGCGGTCTGCGCGCTGGGATCGAATTCAGCGACGCCGATCAAGTTCTCGCTGCAGATGGCTTCGGGCGCGGCCGTGGCGACGCTGGCGGGTTATCTCGTGCTCTGCTACGTGTATCCGGCCATCGAAGGCTTTCCGCTATTGTGCTTCGTGCTGACGCCCTTGCTCGGGCTCGGTGCGTTGCTCGCCACGCGGCCGAAGTTCACGGGCTTCGGCCTGAGCTTCTGCATCTTCTTTTGCGTGCTCGGCGGACCGGACCGCGTGATCCGCTATGCGCCGGAGCCGCTGCTGAATGACGGCATCGCGCTCACGCTGGCGATGCTGGCCTGCGCGGTAGCGTGCGCGTTCGTGTTTCCCGCCGAGAAGCCGTGGCGTATCGCGGCACTGATCCGCGACTTGCGACGCCAGATCGAAGTCGCATGTACTGCGCCGCTGGAAGACCTGAAGCCGATCTTCCAGTCGGGCACGCACGATATCACCGCGCAGATTCGCGCGCTCTTGCCGCAGCCGAATGCGCAGTATCGTGAAGCGCTGGCGTGGATTCTGGCCGTGCTTGAACTCGGGCACGCGTCGATCGAGCTTCGAGCAGAAAGCCGCGATGCGCTGGCGATTCGCATCGTGTACGCGGACTGGCATGCCTCCACGGAGGCGACGATGCAACGTCTGACGATGCTCTTCGACATGCCATCGAAACTCAATCGCGACGAAGCCATTCGCGCGATCGACACGCAGGCGGAGCACGCGACGCACATCATCGAAACGATGGGCGGTTCGACTCACGGCATCCCGCACATGCGCCGGATGCTTGCACGCCTGCATTTCATGCGCAGCGTGCTGCTCGATCGCGACACGCCGTTTGCGACATGAACGCGTTATCGCAGCGCGTCTTCGACCAGTTCGATCCAGTGACGCACGCCCGTTCGTCCCGCTCCCGCGAGATGCGTCTGACAGCCGATGTTCGCGGTGACGATCATCTCGGGTGCGCCGCTTTCGAGCGCGTCCATCTTGCGGTCGCGCAGTTGCGTCGATAACGCGGGTTGCGTGATCGAATACGTTCCCGCCGATCCGCAGCACAGGTGGGCATCGGGCACGGCGGTGAGGTCGTAGCCCAGACGCGTGAGGATCGATTCCACCGCGCCGCCGAGCTTCTGCGCATGCTGCAACGTGCAGGGACAATGAAACGCGATACGGCGGCGCTCGCCTGCGTGGAGCGCATCGAGCGGTTCGGCTCCGAGCACTTCCACGAGATCGCGCGTCAGCGCGCTCACGCGCGCGGCCTTTGCCGCATAGTGCGGATCGTCGCGCAGCAAGTGCCCGTATTCCTTCACGAACGCGCCGCAGCCGCTCGCGGTCTGCACGAGCGCTTCTGCGCCCGCTTCGATCGCGGGCCACCATGCATCGATATTGCGGCGCGCACGCATCAAGCCAGCTTCCTGCGCGTCGAGGTGGTAGTCGGTCGCGCCGCAACAGCCTGCGCGCGGCGCATCGATGACGCTGATGCCGAGACGATCGAGCACGCGCGCGGCTGCGGCATTGGTGTTGGGCGACAGCGAAGGCTGCACGCATCCTTCGAGCATCAGCACGCGGCGTGCGTGTCTCGCCGGCGGCCGGGACTTGGCCGCGACGGTCTTAGCCGGAATCTTCTGGCGCAGCGCATGAGGCATTAACGGACGCGCGAGACGGCCCGCCTTCAGGAGCGTGTCGAACACGGCAGGGCGCGGTATCACATGACGCAGACCGTGGCGCAACATGCGCTCGCGTGCGGGACGCCGCACGCGGCGATCCAGTTCCGCGCGGCCGATATCGAGCAGCGCGTGATACGTGACGCCCGAAGGACACGTCGTTTCGCAATTGCGGCAGGTCAGACAGCGGTCCAGATGCAACTGCGTCTTGTCGGTGACGGGCTCGCCTTCGAGCATCTGCTTGATGAGATAGATGCGCCCGCGCGGGCCGTCGAGTTCGTTGCCCAGCAACTGATAGGTCGGGCACGTTGCATTGCAGAAGCCGCAATGCACGCACGAACGCAGGATGTCTTCGGCTTCCTTCGCGCGCGCGAGCGTTTTGGCTTCGTCGCTGAGATTCGTTTGCATGGGGTGCCTGTCGAGGAAAGCGTCAGTAGTCCGCGTACATGCGGCCGGGATTGAATATGCCGCGCGGGTCGAGACGTTGCTTCAGTTGCCGGTGAAAGCGCATGAGCGGCGCGGCGAGCGGATGAAACGGATCGGCTGCGGCAGTCGGCGTGAAGCACGTGGCGTGGCCACCCGCCGCGCTCGCGATGCCGCGAATGACGTCGGCGTTCGCATCGCTCTTGAGCCAGCGCTGCGCGCCGCCCCAGTCGAGCACGACTGTGCCGGGCGTGTCGATGAGCGCCGTATCGTTCGGCAGGGACAGACGCCACAACGGACGCTCGTCGCTGAAGAAGGGCAGACGCTGTTCGCGCAGATCGGACCAGAACTGTGCATCCTGATGTTGTCCGCCGATGCGGTCCACCGCCGCGCGCACCGAGCCCGTGCCGCCTTCGAGACGCACATGCAGGCGCCCATCGACATGGCATGCGCCCGTCACCGGCAATGCCGCCTTGCGCCATGTCGCAAGCTCGCGCATCGCTTCGCTCGCTTCGAGCGCGAGCGAAAGGTGCTCCGTTTCGCGCGGCCTGGGCAGTACCTTCAACGAGACTTCGGTGATGAGCCCGAGACAGCCGAAACTGCCGCTCATCAAGCGCGATACATCGTATCCGGCGACGTTCTTCATCACTTGGCCGCCGAAACGCAGATGCTTGCCTTCGCCCGTGACGATGCGGCATCCGAGCAGAAAATCGCGGACCGATCCGGCCCACGGTCGGCGCGGTCCCGACAGTCCCGCCGCAACGACGCCGCCGAGCGTCGCACTTTCGCCGAACGTCGGCGGCTCGCATGGCAGCATCTGTCCGGCTTCGTCGAGCATCGCGTTCAGTTCCGCGAGCGGCGTGCCCGCGCGCGCGGTGATGACGAGCTCGCTCGGCTCGTAGCTCACGATGCCGCGATGCGAGCGCGTGTCGATCTCGTCGGCTTGCACGGGCCTGCCGAGCGACGCCTTGCTGTCGCCGCCGCGTATGCGCAGCGGCGCCTTGCGCGCGATCGCGTTTTGCACTTGGTCGACGAGTCGCGCGCTGTCGTCGATGGAAATGAGGTCGCGTCGCATCAGAAGCGCTCCAGTTCGGGGTGAGGCAGCGCGCCATGATGCACATGCATCGAGCCGAATTCAGCGCAGCGATGCAGCGTCGGCACGTTCTTGCCGGGGTTCAGCAGCCCGGAAGGATCGAATGCGGCCTTCACGGCATGAAAGAACGTGAGCTCGTCACTGTTGAACTGCGCGCACATCTGGTTGATCTTTTCCCGGCCGACGCCATGCTCGCCCGTGATGCTGCCGCCCACTTCCACGCACAACTCGAGAATGCGCGCGCCGATGGCTTCGGCGCGGTCCATCTCGCCGGGCGCATTGGCATCGAAGAGAATGAGGGGATGCATGTTGCCGTCGCCCGCATGAAACACGTTGGCGACGCGCAGTCCGTATTGCACCGACAGATCCGCGATGCCGCGCAGCACGCGCGACAGTTCGCGGCGCGGAATCGTGCCGTCCATGCAGTAATAATCGGGCGACACGCGGCCCACGGCGGGGAAGGCGTTCTTGCGGCCCGCCCAGAAGCGCTGACGTTCGGCTTCGTTGGCGGCGAGGCGAATCTCGGTCGCGCCCGCCGTGCGCAACAATGCATCGACGCGTGCGCAATCTTCCTCGACATCCGATTCCGCGCCATCGACTTCGCAGAGCAGCAGCGCTTGTGCATCGACGGGATAGCCCGCGTGAATGAAGTCCTCGGCGGCGCGGATCGCGAGGTTGTCCATCATTTCGAGGCCGCCGGGAATCACGCCTGCCGCGATGATCTGCGCAACGGCATCGCCGGCTTTCTCGATGTCGTCGAAGCTCGCGAGCAGTACCTTCGCGCTTTGCGGCTTCGTCAGGAGCTTGACGGTGACTTCGACCACTACGCCCAGCATGCCTTCCGATCCGGTGATGAGCGCAAGCAGATCGAAGCCGGGCGCGTCGAGCGCTTCGGAGCCGAGCGTGAGATGTTCACCGTCGATCGTGACGATCTCCACGCGAAGGATGTTGTGGACCGTAAGCCCGTACTTGAGGCAGTGCACGCCGCCCGCGTTTTCCGCGACATTGCCGCCGATCGAGCACGCAATCTGCGATGACGGATCGGGCGCGTAATAAAGGCCGTGCGGCGCGGCCGCCTGCGAGATCGCGAGATTGCGCACGCCCGGCTGCACGCGCGCGGTGCAGGCTTGCGCGTCGACATCGAGTATGCGGTTGAAGCGCGACATCACCAGAAGGATGCCCTTTTCGAGCGGCAACGCGCCGCCTGAAAGACCCGTGCCCGCGCCGCGCGCGACCACCGGCACGCCATGAGCATTCGCGTATTTGAGCAGCGTCTGCACTTCGTCGATGGTTGCGGGCAGCGCCACGAGCATCGGCGTGATGCGATAGGCGGAAAGGCCGTCGCATTCGAAGGGGCGCAGGTCTTCCTTCGCATGCAGCAGTTCGAGATCGGGAAGGAGGGCGTGCAGGTCGCGCACGATCGCGGCTTTGTCGTGATCGGCGAGTGGCCCGTCGAGCCGTTCGTCGTAGGCGTAGGTCATGCGGTGTCTCCGTGGCCACGTGTGTTTTTTTGCGATTCTTCCGGGTCTGCGCCGCCATGTCGATTGTTTTTCAACTGGTATTACCAGTTTCTTGGATCGATGGACCGGGCTTTAATCGACTGAAGCGCAACCGCTATTGCATTTTGCCGAGGCACGTTGACCATCGTCGTGCTAGCATTTCAAGCTGGTAATACCAGTGATGGGCGCAATGATGGAAGCGGAAGAAAGCAGACGAAAACTCGCGGACGTGGTCGTCGAGCGTATTGAGGCGCTGATCGTCGACGGCGTGCTGAAGGTCGGACAGACGCTTCCGTCCGAGCGGCGGCTGACTGAAAAGCTCGGCGTCTCGCGCACCGCGCTGCGCGAAGGGCTGAAGGTCTTGCGGGCGAGGGGACTGATCGAAACCGCGCAAGGCAAGGGTTCGATCGTCGCGAGACTGACGGCCGAGCCTGCGCAGACGCCGATGATGCATCTGCTCGGATCGCAACCGCGCACGCTCTACGATCTGCTGGAAGTGCGCGAGATGCTGGAAGCGGAGGCGGCGCGTCTTGCCGCGCTGCGCGGCACGCAAGCCGATCACATCATGATCCGGCGTCGCTATGAAGAACTCGCCGCCGCCGATATCCACGACACCGACGCATCGACGCATGCGCGGCTCGATCACGCGTTTCATCTGGCGATCTGCGAGGCGTCGCACAATGCGGTGCTGGTGCATACGCTCGCCATGCTCAACGATCTGATGCTGAGCGCCGTGTTCGCATCGGTGAACAATCTCTATCATCGCGAGCCGCAGAAGCGTCTGATCGATCGTCAGCACGCGCGGTTGTACAACGCCGTGACCGGCAAACTGCCGGAGCAGGCGCGTCGCGCGGCGGGCCAGCATGTCAAGAGCGTGCGCGAGAATCTTGCGGAAATCGAGAAGGAAGAAGAGCGGCTCGTGCGGTCGACGTTGCGGCTGGAAGGGTGGGGTTGAGGCTGATGACTCAGCTACCCGGCTCGCGATGATCGATGCCGACAAGCCGCGCGCCGAGCCGCCTCGCGAGCGCTTCGCCACCCTGCTGCATGACGTAGTCGTGGTTCCATTTGAACAGCGGGCGCGCGATGGGTGCGGGCAGATTCATCCATTCAGGGCCGGTGCGTACGCGCCATTCGTATCGCACGATAGCGATATCGCCCTGCGATGAAAATCGCCAGCATCCGAAGCCCTCGACATCTCCGCTCGCTTCGCCTTCGAGCGATACGAGCGGCTCGACGCGCGTGACGCGCATGTCGAAGCGCACGCGATACGGCAGACGACCTTTCCACGTATATCGATGCAACGCGCCGACGCCATCGTCCGCGCCGCTTTCCACTTCGGTCACGCGTTCGACACACGTCCACCATTGCGGCCACGTCGCCGGATCGTGGATGGTGTCCCACACGCATTGAAGCGGCGCTGCGATTCTCCAGACCGTAACGAATCGATATTCGCTCGCGCGCACGATGGCCTCATTTTCCCTTCGAATTCTGCGCGATGGCTTCGTCGGTTTCCCAGCCGCCGCCGAGCGCGCGGAAAAGGTTCACCTGATCGATCGCGACCTGACTTTCGGCCGCCGCCACCTGCGCCGCGACGCCCGTCAACGTACGCGTCGCGTCGAGATCATTGAGAAAGGACTCGCGGCCCGCGCGATACAACCGATTGGTTTCATCCGCCGACTGAATCGCGGACTTGTAGGCGGTGCGCAACGCATCGGCGCGCGTGGTATCGGATGCATAGGTCGCGAGGCTGCTCTGCGTTTCCTCCAGCGCCTTCAGCACGACGCCGTCGAAACGCGCGAGCGCGCCGCTCGTCGCCGCTTCGGCCTGATGCACGCGGGCGCGCTGACCGTTGATCGGAAAGCTCCAGCTGATGAGCGGCCCGAACGCCCAGCGGTTCGTGTTCGCGCTGAACAGATCCTCCGCGATACCGACCGACCCCGCCGATGCGCCGAGGCTCACCGACGGATACAGCGCCGCCGTGGCGACGCCGATGCGCGCGGTCGATGACGCAAGCTGACGCTCAGCCTGACGCACATCGGGGCGGCGCTTGAGCAACGCGGCGCCATCGCCGACGGGAATCGGCGCGCGCAGTTTCGGCAGCTTCTTGCAGGCGAGGGCGGCTTTCGGCAAGTCGGACGGGGCGCGCGCGAGCAGCATCGCGAGCCGATATTGCGCGACGCGGCGGCGCGCGACGAAGCGCGGAATATCGGCGGCGAGCGTGTCGGCTTGCGTCTGTCCGCGCGTGACTTCCGACTGATTGCCGCGGCCCGCATCGCGCAGACGTCGCGTGAGTAGCACCCGCTGCTTCTGCAAGTCGAGCGACTTGCGCGCGATCTCCAGTTCTTCCGCCGCCGAGCACGATTCGACATACGCGCGCACGACATCCGCGACCACCGTGACGCGCGCGAGATCCTGCGCGGCTTCGACGGCTTCATCGTCGGCGTTCGCCGCTTCGACACCGCGCTTGAGCTTGCCGAACAGATCGATTTCATAGGATATCGAAAGATCGAGCACGCCTTCATTGACGACTGGAAGCTTCTCCGTCAGCAGATATTGCTCCGCCGATTCCTGCGCGCGCTGAAACGCTGCCGATGTCTTGCCGGAGAAACCGCCTTGCTGATTCGCGAATTCGACTTCGGCGCGCGAGCGTGCGAGATTCGCGGCGGCCACGCGCAGATCGCTATTCGACGCGAGCGCCTGAGTGACGAGCTGGTCGACGACGGGATCGTCATAGAGACGCCACCATTTCGCAGGCACCGCGCCCTGCGTCACGGGCGCCTGATCGGCGCCGTCGATGGCCGCGTTCGCATAGGGCGCGTTGCGCGCGGCGTTCCCGGGCAGCGTGTAGTCCGGTCCGACGGTCGTGCAGCCGATGAGCGCGATGGCCGACGAAACGGCAATGGCGATAGCTTTCATTGCGATGCGCCCGACACGCTTGAAGTCGGTGCAGGCGCGGATGCCGGAGACGTCTCCGACGCCGCGCGCTTGCCGATCTTCGGCCCGATGCCGCGCACCGACACCGTCGCCGTGCGGCCCGCGATCATGCGAAAGTCCGCCGGAATCTCATCGAGCGTCACGCGCACCGGAATGCGCTGCGCGAGACGCACCCAGCTGAACGCGGGATTCACGTTCGGCAGCAGACTCGGGCTTTGCTGGCGATCGCGATCCTCGATTGCCGCGACGATGCTCTGCACGTGTCCACGCAGAATGCCCGGCTCGCCCATCACCTTGATATCGACCGGCTGACCGATATCGATGCCGCCCAGCTTCGTTTCCTCGAAATACCCATCGACGCGGAACGAATGCATGTCGACGACCGAAAGCACCGCGCGCCCGGCTGACACGAATTCGCCGACACGCGGAGCGCGATCGTTCAGATAGCCGTCGACGGGACTGACGATCTCCGTGCGTTGCAGATTCAGACGCGCGGTATCGATCGCGACGTCGGCATCGGCGAGCGCGGCGGTTGCCTGTTCGACGCGTGAATGCGTTTCCTCGACGACTTCACGCGCGACGAGATTGCCGAGCGCGCGATTGCGCGCATCTTCGCGGCGCGCTTGATCGAGCGTCGCGCGGCGTTGCTGCGCGCTCGCCTGCGCGTTGCGCAATGCCAGCGCATAGCGCGCCTGATCGATCACGAAGAGCACATCGCCTTTCTTGACCTGCTGATTGTCGACGACTTTCACCTCGGTGATGAGGCCGGACACGTCGGGTGCGACCTGGATCACGTCGGCGCGCACGTGACCATCGCGCGTCCACGGCGCGAACATGTAGTAATCGACGAGCTTCCACAACACGACGCACGCAATCGCGACGACGATGAGCGTAAGCAGAATCCGCCCAATAGAGAACCAGGTATTTTTCACGAGATGAGCCGCTGCGAAACGATGACGACAACACCCAGCACCAGAACATAAATGCCGAGATCGAAAATGGAACGGTGCCACACGAGGCGATAGAAGCCGACGCGCGCGAGCACGGTGCGGATCGCCAGATTCACGAGATAGGCGATGAACATCAGCACGAGCACGGCGGGCACGAACACGCCGAGAATGTCGATTTCGCCGATCATGTAGGGCTTTCCGGTGAAAGAGGCGTGGCGGGCGGATGCAGCGACAGGCGCATGCCGACCAGCGCGTGCAAGGTATCGCGCAACCATTTCTCCGCGACGACATCCTGTGCGTTCGTGATGGCGCGCGACGTGACCTGCGCGCTTGCCGTATCGATGTTGTGGATGAGTTCAGCCGGCACCGGCTGACGCGCGCGCCGCGCGATGCACAGTTCGAAGTAATGGCGCAGTGCATCGAGCACGATGTCGACGGAGCTCTGCAATTCGACCGGCAGCTTGCGGCGCGTGCGGCGCAGATCGAGCGCATTGAGCGCGACGCGGAAATCGCGGAAGCTCTCGATCGACGGATGGCGATGCGAGTCCGTCGAGGCGTGACGCGGCAGAAGTTGCATCAGTCTGTCGAGCATGCGCGCATAGAGATTGCGCTGATCCTCGATCACTTCCGCAGACGACGCGCTCAACACGATATCCGCCCAGGCTGAACGCGTGAGCCGCGCGGCGGCGAGTTCCGCGCCGAACGGACGCGTCATGCGCGTCCAGATGAACGCGAACAGCAGGCCCGCGACGCCCGCGAGATTGCTGTTGATGAACACGAAGAAGTTCGCTTCATAGGCGCTTTGAATGCTGATGAAGGTCGCGGTGTTCACCGCCGTGAGCATGGTCACGAGCGTGAAGCGCGGCCTTGGAATCAGCGTGCCGATGATCAGGAACGGCACCGAGAAAATCAGCACGAGCATCGGAAAGTCGTGTACGTGCGGCAGGACCGCGAATACGTAGAGTCCGGCGAACACGACGCTCATGCAGGTTGCGAGAAAGAACGTGAACACTTGCGGCGCGGGTTCGTCGAGCGCGGCGAAGAAGCAGCACGCGACGGCGGCGAGCGTCACGGCGCCGGCGCCATCGTTCCAGCCCGATTCGATCCATAGCCCGCACGCGACGATGATCGCGCTCACCGCGACGCCCGTCGAAAAGAGCATCATGCCGCGATCGAAAAAGCGCGCCGTGCCGCCGAGACGCCAGTGGCGGAAATGCGGCCGCCATTCGCTGGTTTCGTTGAGAATCGCGGCGCGCAACGCGCGAATGTCCTGCCATACGTCGATGACCTGGCCGAGACGCCACAGCGCATTCGACAGCAGCGCGCCGTCCGCGCTCGCGAGCGCTTCGACGGATGGACGCATCGCATGGATGCGTTCGCGCAGCGCATCCGGCGCGCGGTCGTTCTCGATGTCCTGCACGGCGCGCGGCACGGGCGAGCCGACCCACGCGGCCACCTCCTTGAGCAGCGTTTCGAGCCCTTCCGGATGCGTGCCGTGCTTGTCGACGAGTTCGATGAGCGGATCGGCCATCGACGAAATCAGCGGCAGAAAGATCTGCATGCGGCCTTGCAACGCGCGCGCCCGGCGGATGATGTCGGGGCGCGTGTGATCGTAGGTCAACTGGCTCAGCAGCAGTTCGAGCCCGTTGACGGTCGCCGCGAGCCGCTGGCGCGCCGCCGAGATCGATGCGCCCGCGACATGGCCGGAGAGCGTCTCGCACGCGTAGAACGCGGCGTCGCGAAACCATGCGTCCGTTCGTTCGATGAGCGTCGGCGCGAGACGGCTCGGAAACACCGCGCTGCCGACGACGCTCGCCACCACGATGCCGAGCACAATCTCTTCGGTGCGCGTGATGGCGAGATCGAAGACGGTCGTCGGATTGGTGACGGCGGGCAGGGCGATCAGCGGCAGCGTGTAGCCCGCGAGCAGAAAGACATAGCTGCGCGCGCTGCGGTCGAACATCGAGAGATAGAGCAGCGTGCCCGTCCACAACGCGACGATCACGCTGAAGAGAAACGGCGACTCGACGAACGGCGGCACGATCAGCACCGCCCCCGCCGCGCCGATCATCGTGCCGAGCGCGCGATAGAGCGCCTTCGAGCGCGTCGCGCCGACGAACGGATTCGAGACGATATAGACCGTCGCCATCGCCCAATAGGGACGCGGCAATTCGAGCGCGAGGCCGATATACAGCGCGATCATCGCGGCGGCGAAGGTCTTCGCGGAAAAGAGCCACTCGCGCGCGGATGGAAAGGCCATGGCGCTAGGCTCCGCGCTTTGCGGCGGAGCGGGCCGGCTTCGCGGGTTCGTCGACCGCTTCGAGCGCGGCGAGCAACTTCGCGTCGGGCGACGCGCCGAACGCGTTGAGCACGCGCAGCGTCGTTTCGAGATCCTCGCGGCTCACGCCTTTCAGGAGCCGAGCACGCAGCGTGACGAGGCGCGCTTCCATGCGCGCGGTGACGGCGCGGCCTTCATCGGTGAGCGTGATGGTATTCGCGCGCTTGTCTTCCGGATCTTCGTCGCGGCGCACCAGCCCCGCCGCGCAGAGTTGATCGAGCAGGCGCACGAGCGACGGCCCTTCGATGCCGACATGCTCCGCGAGCGTCACCTGGCGCACCGCCTCGCCGAGCCGGTTGGCCGTGAGCAGCGGCACGGCGCACGCTTCCGACACACCGTACGAAGCGAGCACGCCGTGACTCGTGCGGCGCCAGCGTCGCGCGGCCAGCACGAGCGTGCTGCTCACGGAGCGGCGCAGAATGTCGAGATGGGTCATGCGGCGGGATTATAGCGAGAAGTCGATTCGTTAGCATCCTATCGACTTATGTTTTTTCTTTCAGAACGTGTACGGCGATACGGCCGCCGGGCACGCAAATTGTCGTGCTATCTTTTCGGCTCGACCATCCCGAGCGCGCCACCATGCCGATCGCCTATCTGCGGGGCCTGACCTCGCCCAGCCGCACCGACTCCGCGAACCGGCGCCTGGGTTGCGCGCTGGCCTTCGTTGCCGGCGCTGCGAATGCGGGCGGCTTTCTGGCTGTCGGACAATACACGTCGCACATGTCGGGGCTCGTGTCTTCGATCGCCGATAACCTCGTGCTCGGGCAGGCCGCGTTCGTCTTTTCCGCGATCGGCGCAGTGGGCGCATTTCTCGGCGGCGCGGCCACGTCGGCGGTGCTCATCAACTGGGGACGACAGCGGCGCGCGCACAGTGTATTCGCCACGCCGCTGCTGCTCGAAGCCGCGCTTCTGCTCGTGTTCGGCGTGCTCGGCGCGAATCTGGAAACGCATCGCGTGTGGGACGTGCCGTTGACCGTCGCGCTGCTGTGCTTCGTGATGGGCCTGCAAAACGCGATGATCACGAAGATCTCGAAGGCCGAGATCCGCACGACGCACGTGACGGGTCTCGTCACGGATATCGGCATCGAAATCGGCAAGAGCCTGTACTGGAACCGTGGCGTCGCACGCGATGACGCCGGCTATGTGCGTGCCAATCACGCGCGTCTCGCGCTGCTGAGCGCGCTTTTCGCAATGTTCATGCTCGGCGGCTTCGCGGGCGCGATCGGCTTCGCGCATCTGGGCTTTGCAACGACCGTGCCGCTTGCCGCGCTGCTGTTGCTGTTCTCGTCCGTGCCGCTCGCGGACGATCTTGCGGCGGGCCGGCGTCGCGCGCGCCGCTGATCTCACGGCGATTGCGCGGCCTCAGCGACGATCCAGTCGCGAAACAGTTGCATGCCCGGCGAGAGCCGCCGCGACTTGAGCCACGTGAGCCAGTAGCTGCCGGTTTTCACTTCGATATCGAACGGGCGCACGAGCAGGCCCGCCTGCAATTCGCGCACGAACATGCGCGGCGGCGCGAGCGCGACGCCCGCGCCTTGCACCGCGGCTTCCACCATCAGGCGCGATGAATCGAACACCGGGCCGCTCATCGTCCACGCTTCGAGGCCGGCGGCGTCGAACCAGTCGGTCCAGTCGTCGGCGCGATAGGAGCGCAGCAGCACTTCGTTCGCGAGATCGGCTGGCTTGCTCAGGCGGCGCGCGATATCGGGCGCGCAGAGTGCCGCGAGCGGCGCATCGAGCAGGAGCGCGTTGTGCGTCGCGGGCCAGATGCCCGTGCCGAAGCGGATCGCGAAATCGAGCCCTTCCGAGGCCGGATCGACGAGATTGTTATGCGTGAGCAGCCGCAATTCGACGAACGGATGCGTCTCACGAAACGCTTTCAGCCGTGGCATCAGCCAGCCGACCGCGAACGTACCGACGACGCCGACAGTCAGCACCTCATGAAAATGCCCGCCTTCGAATTGCTTGAGCACGGCTTCGATGCGGCCGAACGCGTCGCTCAGCACGGGCAGCAGGGCGCGGCCTTCATCGGTGACGTGCAGGCCGCGCGGCAGGCGCCTGAAGAGCGGCGTGCCGAGCCGTTCTTCGAGTGCGCGCACCTGCTGGCTGACGGCCGCCTGCGTGACGTTCAGTTCCTGCGCGGCGCGCGTGAAACTCAGGTGCCGCGCGGATGCTTCGAACGCGCGCAGCGCATTCAGGGGAAGATGAGGGCGCATGGCTCGCATAAGATTTTCTATTGCCTGCGGCAAATTATCCTCGATTGTCGAAGCGCGAAAAAGAGCGGATATTTCGCTTCGTTCCAATCATGCAACCCAGAAAGAAGGATCAAGACGATGAAGTTTCGTGCGCTGAGTCTGTTGGCGACAGCCATTTTTTCTTTTGGCGCGATATCGCGCGCCGCGTATGCCGGTGACGCGGACGCAATCCAGTCGACCGTCGATGAGACCATCAAGCCCTTGATGGCGCTGCACGGCATCACGGGCATGGCGGTGGGCGTCGTCGTGCAGGGCAAGCCATACGTGTTCGACTACGGTCTGGCGTCGAAAGCGACGAAGCAACCCGTGACGCGCGATACGCTCTTCGAACTCGGCTCGATCAGCAAGACGTTCACCGCGACGCTTGCGTCCTATGCGCAGATCGAGGGCGATCTCTCATTGAGCGATCCGGTGAGCAGGCATCTGCCGTCGCTCGCGGGAAGCGAGTTCGGCAAGGTGACGCTGCTGAATCTCGGCACGCATACGCCGGGCGGGCTGCCGCTGCAAGTGCCCGACCAGGTTCACGACAATGATCAGTTGATGCAGTACTTCCGCACGTGGCGTCCGGCTCAGCCGCCCGGCACGATCCGCACGTATGCGAATCCCGGCATCGGCACGCTCGGGCTGATCACCGCGAAGAGCATGCGGCAGGACTTCGATGCGCTGATGCAAACGCGCCTCTTTCCCGCGCTCGGTCTGAAGCACAGTTATATCGACGTGCCCGCTTCGAAGCAGCGCGACTATGCGCAAGGCTATGCAAAAGATGACGCGCCGATCCGCATGAAGGGCGGCGTGCTGTCCTCGGAGGCGTACGGCGTGAGATCGACCGCCGCCGACATGACGCGCTTCCTGCAGATCAACATGAACATGGTGCGTATCGATCCGGCGTTCCAGCGCGCCGTCGACGCCACGCACACGGGCTATTTCCAGGCCGGTGCGATGACGCAGGACCTCATCTGGGAGCAGTATCCGTATCCGGTCGCGTTGCAGGCGCTGCTCGACGGAAACTCGGCGTCGATGATCATGAACGCCACGCCCGTCACCCGCATCGAGCCGCCGCAAGCGCCGCGCGACAATGTGTGGATCAACAAGACCGGCTCGACCAATGGGTTCGGCGCGTATATCGCGTTCGTGCCGAAGGAGCGCGTGGGCATCGTGATGCTGGCGAACCGGAACATCCCCAATGAAGAGCGCGTGAAGGCCGCGTACGCAATCATCACATCGCTCGTCCAGAACCAGTAAAGCAATGTGCGTCCGCACATCGAAATAGATCGATGCACATGCATCCGGCTCGTTCATCGGGCCGTATGTCATGTTGGAGACGCCGCACCCTCATGCCTTTCACTCAGGTCCTTCGATCCGGCCTCCGCTTGCTTGACGCCAGCGTGAGCGCATCGTCGGACCGTATCTTCGGCCTTTCGTCCGCGCCTTTTCATATCGTTCGGAATGTTTTCGGAGAAAGGTCATGTCGAATGCCAAACCTCTCATTGAGACGCTGGATCGTCGTGTCGAGCGGCGCGAGCGTCGCCGTCAGTTTTTCAGGAACGCCGGAGGCCTGGGGTTGGGGCTGGTCGGCGGCACATTGATCAGCGCTTGCGGCGGCGGCTCCGGCGATAACGCGAACGCGAATTCGAGCGCGCCCACGGACGCGGAGATCCTCAACTTCGCGCTCAATCTCGAATACCTCGAATCGCAGTTCTACTCGTTCGCAACGACCGGTGCGGGGCTGGCCGCGAGCATGACAGGCGGCGTCGGAACGATGGGCACGGTAACCGGCGGACAGCAAGTGCCGTTTCAGGACCCGGTGGTGAAGGCCTATGCGAACGAGATCGCGAAGGACGAACTCGAGCACGTGACGTTCCTGCGCTCGGCCCTCGGCGGTTCGGCGGTCGCGCAGCCTGCGATCGATATCGGCGGGACCGATCCGAACGGCGCGTTCTCGATGGCCGCGCGCGCGGCGGGCCTCGTGGGCGCGGGCGTCGCGTTCAATCCTTATCAGGACGACAATAACTTTCTGCTCGGCGCGTTCATCTTCGAGGACGTCGGCGTGACAGCATACAAGGGCGCGGCGCCGCTCATCAGCAACAAGACCTATCTCGAAGCGGCCGCGGGCATTCTCGCCGCCGAGGCTTATCACGCGGGTCTCGTACGCACCGTGCTCTATGCAAAGGGTATCCAGATGGGCAGCCTCGTCACGGCCGCCAATGCGATATCGAAAGCGCGCGGCAGTCTCGATCACGTCGGCACCGACGATCAGGGCATCACAGGCGCGACGCCGGGCTCGTCCAACATCGTCCCGCTCGACGACAACGGCCTCGCGTTCAGCCGCAACTATGCCAACGTGCTCAATATCGTGTATCTGACGAGCGCGTCGACGACCAAGGGCGGCTTCTTCCCGAATGGCGTCAACGGCACCTTGCACATGAGCGCATAGCGACGCTTCGTGATTCGCAAGGGCCCGTGACATACTTCGCCATTGGCCCTTGCATGTCACACGAATGCGTATCGATCCCTACAGTCTCGAGCTCTTCATCTCGGTCGTCGAGGAAGGATCGATCGCGCGCGCCGCGAGCCGCAGTCACATCGCGCCTTCCGCGTTGAGCAGACGCATCGCGGATCTCGAAGCGGCCATCGGCGTCGCGCTGCTGATCCGCTCGCCGTCGGGCGTGCAACTGACCGAAGCGGGCCAGCACGCGTATTCCAGCGCGCGTTCCATCCACGGCCAGCTCGAAGGCATGGCGCGCGAAATCCAGTCGATGAGCGGTCAGATCGCGGGCGTCGTGCGTCTGCATGCGAACGCATCGGCGATCGTCGGCTTCCTGCCGGAGCGGCTCACGCGGTTCAAGGCGTGCTATCCGCTCGTCGAGATCGCGCTGACCGAGCAGATCAGCGATGAAGTCATCCGCGCCTGTCTCGACGATCGCGCGGACGTCGGCATATCGGCGAGCGCGAAGACGCCCGCGGGCCTGGACGCGTGGCACTTCGCCAGCGATCCGCTGATGGTCGTCCTGCCGCACGCGCACGAACTCGCGCAGGCCGACGCGCTGAGTTTCGCCGAAGTCACGCGCTTTGCGCTCGTCGCGTTGCAGGCGGGCGGCTCGCTCGATCAGATCTTGAAGGAGCACGCCGACGCCGCGCGCCTGCCGCTCAACGTGGCGGTCACCGTCAACAGCTTCGATGCGCAGTGCCGCATGGTCGAGGCGGGGCTCGGCATCGGCATCGTGCCGACGAGCGCGGCGTCCGCGTTCGCGGGCTCGCGCAACTTCGCGCGCGTGCCGTTGCGCGAGCCGTGGGGCGGCGGCCGTTGCCTGCGCGTGCATGCGCCGCGCAAGTCGTCGCGACTGAAGGCGGTGCAGGCGCTGATCGATATCCTCATCGACGGCAAGGGTTAATACGGACATCGCATCTCGCGATGCCCCCAGTGACGAACGAACACTTCGTGCATACGCGCATGTGCGTCTAGATTGGCATCGAAGGAGAATGCGATGGCCAATCTGGATGTGAGCGGACGAGTCCTGTTTCTGTGCACGGACCCGGCAAACGTCGAGCGCCAGCTCGCGGGCGAGGACCTGACGCCCGATGAAGCAGGCGCGCTGCGCGACGATGTTTCCACCGACGAAATCACGCCCATCAGCGTGCTCACGCGTTTCGACGAACGTCTCGGCCAGTGTCCGTATGTGGGTTTTCATGCGGGCGGGCGCAATCCGGTGGGCATCGATGCGGTGCGCGCGGGCCGCTTTCAGGTGACGGTCGCGGGCAATCGATATGGCAAGGGATCGTCGCGCGAGCATAGCCCGCTCGCGGAATATCACGCGGGCATTCGCCTCGTGATCGCGCGCAGCTTCGAGCGGATCTATCGGCAGAACGCGGACAACCTCGGGCTTTTCACGTCGACGGATTTCGGCCTGATCGAGCGAATCCGGCGCGGCGAGACAATCGATATCGACGAACTCGTAGCCGGTCGCGATCCGCTCGCCGCCGCGATCCTCAAGAGCGGCGGGCTGCTGCGCTACGGAAAGTCGCATATGCAACGAGTCGGCGCTGGCGCGACATCGCGCGATGACACGCCGCGCACGCTCGTCGAAAAGATTCTCGCGCGCCATGCGTTGATCACCGATGCCACGAACGCCTCGCTTGAGCCGGGCAACGGCATCTTCGTGCGCGCGGACTGGCGCTTCATCCACGAGTACTACACCGGCATGGCGGCGCACATGTTGCATGCGGCGTTCGGGCGTCCGCTGACGCTGCGCGAACCGCGCAGCATGCTTGCGTTCGAGGATCATCTTTCGTATTCGCATCGCAGCGAACTGCATATCAGGAATGGCTTGCTGCCGAATGTGCGTGAACTGTCGGAAGCCCATCGCGCCTTTGCGCATGACTACGACGTGCGCAATCACGGCTATCTGAGCGAGACGAAAAGCGATGTCGACGAAGGCTCGGAAGGCATTTCGCACGCGATGATGGCTGAGCGCTACGCATTGCCGGGGCAGGTCGTCGTCGGTACGGATTCGCATACGCCGCATAGCGGCGCGCTCGGGTGCGTCGCGTTCGGCGTCGGCACGACGGACATGGCCAATGCGTTCGTCACGGGCGCGGTGCGGATGACCGTGCCGCAATCGTTGCGTATCGATCTGAACGGCCCGATTCCCTCGGGCGTGACGGCGAAGGACATCGTGCTCCACTTGCTCGCGGATTCGCGCATCCGCGCGGGCGCTGGCGTCGGCAAGGTGTTCGAATTCGCAGGCACGGCGATCGCGAGCCTGTCGACCGACGAGCGCACGACGCTCACCAACATGACCGCCGAACTCGGTGGCTTCACCGGCATCGTCGCGCCCGACGATGAAACCGTGCGCTTCCTGAAGGAGCGGCGCGGCATCGACTTCACGATCGAGCCGTGGATGCGCAGCGACGCAGGCGCGCGCTACGCCGATGTGATCGAAATCGATTGCGCGCGTCTCTCGCCGATGCTCGCCGCGCCCGGCGATCCCGGCAACGGCGTCGCGCTTGCGGCGCTCGATCAAAGGCCGCGCATCGATATCGCCTATGGCGGTTCATGCACGGCGGGCAAGCGCGAGGACTTCGATCACTATCACGACGTGCTTGCGTGGGCTGCCGCGCGCGGCCTGCGCGTGCCGGATCACGTGAAGCTCTATCTGCAATTCGGCACGCAGGACGTGCGCGACTATTGCATCGAGAAAGGCTATGTCGATGCGTTCGAGCGCGTCGGCGCGATTCTGCTTCAGCCATCGTGCGGCGCGTGCGCGAATTGCGGGCCGGGTACATCGACCGATGCGCAGCAGGTCACGATCAGCGCGATCAATCGAAATTTTCCGGGCCGCTCGGGTCCGGGCAAAGTGTGGCTCGCAAGCCCGCCGACCGTCGCGGCGAGCGCGCTCGCTGGCAGCATCGCGTCGTTCGCGGAATTGCAGCACCGGTTCACGAAGTAAGCACGATCGAGCCGCCACCGATGCGGCATCAAAGATACTTACAGGAGACAGCAATGGCCATCATGCAGGGCACTTCGCGTCTGCACGACGCCCCCGGCGTCGCGTTAACGGATGCGCCCGCGCTCGCGGACACCGCGGGCATTTCGGCGCGCCTCGACCGGCTTCCCGCGACGCGCGCGGTGTGGAAGCTCGTCTTTCTGTTGAGTCTCGGCTTCTTCTTCGAACTCTACGATCTGCTCTTCACGGGTTACATCGCGCCGGGCCTCGTGAAGAGCGGCATTCTCACCGCAACGACCGCGGGCCTGTTCGGCACGACGGGCGTCGCGAGCTTCATCGCCGCATTGTTTTGCGGGCTGTTCATCGGCACGATCGCGTGCGGCTTTCTCGCCGACCGCTATGGACGTCGCGCGATCTTCACGTATTCGCTGCTGTGGTACGTCGCGGCGAATACCGTGATGGCGTTTCAGGACACGGCGCTCTGGCTCAACTTCTGGCGTTTCGTTTCGGGCTTGGGCATCGGCGTGGAGCTGGTGACCATCGGCACGTATATGTCGGAGCTCGCGCCCAAGCATCTGCGCGGCAGAGCCTTCGCCGTGTGCCAGGCGATCGGCTTTTCCGCCGTGCCCGTGGTCGCGTTTCTCTCGTATCTGCTGGTGCCGCGCGCGCCGTTCGGCTTCGACGGCTGGCGCTGGGTCGCGATGGCGGGCGGCGTGAGCGCGCTCTTCGTCTGGTATTTCCGGCGCAATCTTCCCGAAAGCCCGCGCTGGCTTGCGAGCAAGGGCCGTGTCGAGGAAGCCGATGAAGTCCTGCGCCGCCTCGAAGACAAGGTCGCGTTGCAGTATGGCAGACCGCTGCCCGCGCCGGGACCGTCCGACCCGATTGCCAGAAAGGCCGGTTTCGCCGACATGTGGAAGCCGCCGTATCGCACGCGCACGGTGATGCTCATCATCTTCCATATCTTTCAGACGGTGGGGTTCTACGGATTCGCGAACTGGGTGCCGACGCTGCTCGTCAGGCAGGGCGTGACGGTGACTTCGAGCCTGCTTTATACGACCGTGATCGGGCTCGCCGCGCCGCTCGGTCCGTTGCTTGGTTACTGGATCGCGGACCGTTTCGAACGCAAGCATGTGATCGTGTTCATGGCGGGCGTGAATATCGTTGCGGGCTTGTTGTTCAGCCAGGCTTCGGCGGCGGTGATGATCGTCGCGCTCGGCGTGATGCTTACGCTTGCGGGCAACATCATTTCGTTCACGTATCACACGTATCAGCAGGAGCTTTATCCGACGATGATCCGCGCTCGTGCCGTTGGCTTCGTGTATTCGTGGAGCCGGCTGTCGGCGGTGTTCAGTTCGTTCGTGATCGCGTTCGTGTTGAAAGAGGCGGGCGTGACGGGTGTATTCGGGTTTATCGCGGGCGCGATGTTGCTCGTGATGCTGTCCATCGGGTTGATGGGGCCGCGCACGCTCGGGAAGTCGCTCGAAAGCATTTCTCACTGAGCGCGTGATTCACGCGTGCTAACCCCCGCACGCGTGAATCAGAAACTGCTGCACGGCGGTCGACGGCGTGCTCAACGTCGCACCCTTGCGCCAGATCATGCCGGCTTCCATATGAGGAATGGCGTCGTTCACGGGTCGCGCCTCGATGCGCTTGCCTTCTAGCGACCACGGCCGAAACACCATATCCGACAGCACCGTGACGCCAAAACCGTGCGCCACGAGTCCACGGAGCGCTTCCATCGAACTCGTTCGAAACGCGATATTCGGCTCGATGCGCTTCTTGTGCCAATAACGCATCGTCGACTGCTCGCCTTCATCGACGGTAATGAGGATATAAGGATGCGCGGCGATATCCTTCAACGACACCGCCTGCTGCCGTGCCAGCGGATGCGACGGCGCCACCCACAACTGCCGGCGCGAGCGCATCAGCACCTGACTGTCGAAGCGGTTCGGCCGCTGCAGATTCGATAGCAGCACCACGCCGATATCGACATCGCCATTCGCGACCGCGTCTTCGATCTGCGGCCGCTCCATGTCGCGCAGATCGAAATCGATGTACGGATACGTCGCACGAAAGCGCGCCAGCAATTCCGGCAAAAAATACCCGAGCACCGTATAGGACGCCGCGATGCGCGCGACCCCGCGCATGTCGTGCGCGCGAAACGGCGTCTTGTGCAGCGCGTCGCGGGCGGCGTCGAGAACGCGGCGCGCATGGTTATGGAAATCCTGGCCATCGGGCGTCAGTGCGACACCTTGCGGCAGACGCTCGAACAGCTTCGTATCGAGCGCGCTTTCGAGGGCCAGAACTGCGTTCGTAATCGCCGATTGCGACACATGCTCGTTGGCCGCCGCCATCGAGAACTGGCCGGTTTGCGCGGCGGCCACGAAATAGCGCAATTGTCGGAGCGTGAGATCGAAGGCCATCTGATTTTCGAATACCAGAGTTGTTTATTCGTGATTTTACGATGGCAAATCGGCTTTCTATACTCGCCAAAAAAGACCATTCCCGAATCTGGAGACACGCCCCCATGAATGCACCCGATCGCGCCGCCCTGGCCGCCGACGTTTCGCTGGACGACAAATACACGCTGGAGAAAGGCCGCGTCTATATCAGCGGCACGCAGGCGCTCGTGCGTCTGCCGATGCTGCAAAAAGCGCGCGATCGCAGGGCAGGGCTGAATACGGCCGGGTTCATTTCGGGTTATCGCGGCTCGCCGCTCGGCGCGCTCGACCAGTCGCTGTGGAAAGCCAAGCAGCATCTGAAGGACAACGACATCGTCTTTCAGCCGGGGGTCAACGAGGATCTCGCCGCGACCTCGATCTGGGGCACGCAGCAGGTCAATCTATGGCCCGGCGCGACGCGCGATGGCGTATTCGGCATGTGGTACGGCAAGGGTCCGGGCGTGGACCGCACCGGCGACGTCTTCAAGCACGCGAATTCGGCCGGCACCGACAAGCACGGCGGCGTGCTCGTCCTTGCGGGCGACGATCACGCGGCGAAATCGTCGTCGGTCGCGCATCAGTCGGATCATGCGTTCATCGCGGCGGGCATTCCGGTGCTGTATCCGTCGAATGTTCAGGAGTATCTCGACTACGGCCTGCATGGCTGGGCGATGAGCCGTTACTCGGGTTTGTGGGTCGCGATGAAATGCGTGACCGACGTGGTCGAATCCACCGCGTCGATCGATCTCGATCCGGACCGCGTGGAGATCGTCACGCCGACCGATTACGCGGTGCCCGAGGGCGGCCTCAATATTCGCTGGCCCGATTCGCCGCTCGCGCAGGAAGCGCGTCTGCTCGACGAAAAGTGGTACGCGGCCCTGGCCTATGTGCGCGCCAACAAGCTCAATCGCGTCGTGATCGATTCGGACAAGCCTCGCTTTGGCATCATCACGGCGGGCAAGGCCTATCTCGATGTGCGTCAGGCGCTCGTCGATCTCGGGCTCGACGATGCAACCTGCGCGCAGATCGGCTTGCGCGTGCTGAAAGTGGGCTGCGTGTGGCCGCTCGACGCGCAGGACGCGCGCGCATTCGCGACGGGTCTCGAAGAGATTCTCGTGGTCGAGGAAAAGCGCCAGATTCTCGAATACGCGCTGAAGGAAGAGCTTTATAACTGGCGCGAGGACGTACGACCACGCATCTACGGCAAGTTCGACGAACGCGACAACGAAGGCGGCGAATGGTCCGTGCCGCGCGGCGACTGGCTGCTGCCCGCGCATTACGAGCTATCGCCCGCGCTGATCGCGAAGGCCATCGCGCGGCGTCTTTCGCGTGCGGATCTTCCCGACGATGTGCGCGCCCGCATGCTTGCGCGCGTCGAAACCATCGAAGCGAAAGAGCGCGAGGCGATCAAGCCGCGCGTGGATGTCGAGCGCAAGCCGTGGTTCTGCTCGGGCTGTCCGCACAACACGTCGACGCGCGTGCCCGAAGGTTCGCGCGCGCTCGCGGGCATCGGCTGCCACTACATGTCGATGTGGATGGACCGCAAGACCGAGACCTTCAGCCAGATGGGCGGCGAGGGCGTTGCGTGGATCGGCCAGATGCATTTCTCGGGCGACAAGCACGTATTCGTCAATCTCGGCGACGGCACGTATTTCCATTCGGGTTTGCTGGCGGTGCGCGCGGCGATCGCGGCGAACGCGAACATCACGTACAAGATTCTCTATAACGACGCCGTGGCGATGACCGGCGGCCAGCCCGTCGACGGCGTACTGACCGTGCCGCAAATCGCGCATCAGGTGCATGCGGAAGGGGCGAAGCGCATCGTCATCGTGACGGACGAGCCGCAGAAATACGATGCGAAGATCGCATTGCCAGAAGGCGTCAACGTGCATCATCGCGATGAACTGGATCGCGTTCAACGCGAACTGCGCGATACGCAGGGCACGACCATTCTCATCTACGATCAGACGTGCGCGACGGAGAAGCGCCGCCGCCGCAAACGCGGCACGTATCCCGATCCGGCACGCCGCGCGTTCATCAACGACGCCGTGTGCGAAGGTTGCGGCGATTGCTCGGTGCAATCGAATTGCCTGTCGGTCGAGCCGCTGAACACGCCGCTCGGCACCAAGCGCAAGATCAATCAGTCGTCGTGCAACAAGGACTTTTCGTGCGTGAACGGGTTTTGCCCGAGTTTCGTGACGGCTGAAGGCGCGCAGGTTCGCAAGCCGAAAGCCGCCGCGGGCGCGAAGCCCGATTTCGACAGCCTGCCGTCGCCCGTATTGCCCGCGTTGTCGAAGCCTTACGGCATTCTCGTGACGGGTGTCGGCGGCACGGGCGTCGTGACGATCGGCGGTTTGATCGGCATGGCGGCGCATATCGAGCGCAAGGGCGTGACCGTGCTCGATATGGCCGGTCTCGCGCAGAAGGGCGGTGCGGTGCTGAGCCACGTGCAGATCGCACCCGAGCCGCGGGCGCTGCATGCGACGCGCATCGCGACGGGCGAGGCGCGCCTCGTGATCGGTTGCGATGCGATCGTGTCGGCGTCGAACGATGTGCTCTCGCGCACGCGGCACGGCATCACGCAGGCCGCGATCAACAGCGGCGCGACTCCGACGGCCGAATTCGTCACCAATGCACAATGGACCTTTCCCGCGACGCAGACGGAGCAGGCGTTGACGGACAGCATCGGCGCGGGCTGCGAATTCATCGATGCCAACGCGCTTGCGCTGAAGCTGCTCGGCGACACGATCTATTCGAATCCGCTGTTGCTCGGCTTTGCGTGGCAGAAGGGCTGGTTGCCGCTGGAGCTTTCGAGCCTGAAGCGCGCGATCGAACTGAACGGCGTGGCGATCGAAAAGAACCTCCTCGCGTTCGACTGGGGACGCGTCGTCGCGCAACACGGTGTGGGCGACCTCATCAAGCCCGCGCAACACGCGATCGTGATGAAGATGCCCGAGTCGCTGGAGAACGTGATTGCGACGCGTGAAGCGTTGCTGACGGCGTATCAAAACGCGGCTTATGCGCGGACGTATCGCAGCGTGGTCGAGCGCATCCGCGAAAAGGAAAAGCCGCTGAATGCGAAGCTGCCGCTCACGCGCGCGGTCGCGGTGAATCTCGCGAAGCTCATGGCCTATAAGGACGAGTACGAAGTCGCGCGTCTTTATGCCGATCCCGCGTATCTCGACAAGCTGCGCGAGCAGTTCGAAGGCGAGCCGGGCCGCGATTACAAGCTGATGTTCCATCTCGCGCCGCCGATGTTGGCCAAGCGCGACGAGCACGGTCATCTCGTGAAGCAGCGCTTCGGAGCGTGGATGCTGCCCGCGTTCCGTGTGCTCGCGAAGATGAAGGCGCTGCGCGGCACCTCGCTCGATGTGTTCGGCAAGACGGCCGAACGCCGCACGGAGCGTCGGATGATTGCAGATTACGTCGCACTGGTCGATGAATTCTGCGCGACGCTCGATGAAGCTCGCCTCGATGCCGCGTTGCAACTTGCGAAGCTGCCCGACGAGATTCGCGGCTTCGGTCATGTGAAGGAGCGCAATATGGCGGCCGCAGACAGCAAACGTGAACGCCTGATCGCGCGTTATCGCGATTCAGTTGAAATCGCGGCGACGGCCTGAGCGTATTATTGACCTTTCCATAATTCTTTACGTCACCACAGGGTTGCCTGAATGCAGCACGCGGCAATGATTGAAGGTCGGTGCTGCGCGCTTTTCAGCTTGTTGCGGGCGACGGTCTGCAACTCGTCGAGGTTGTCGGGGCAGAAATTGGCAATCGCGTGACGTTTGAGCCATGCCCACAGATACTCGACGGGATTGAGTTCTGGACAGTACGGCGGCAGAAAGGTGATCTGAATTTGGCCCTCGAGAGAGTCCAGGTATTGCCGGACAATTGCCGCGTGGTGGGGCCTGGCACCGTCCCAGATGATCAACAGCGGCTGCCTCAGATGCGCTTTGAGCGCCTTGAGAAACTCGATCACCTGCTCCTTCTTTACGCTGCCTTCGTACAACCGAAACAGATAGTTCGAGCGACTGAGGCCCGCAATCGCGGACACATGCTTCCAGTTGAAATGAAACTGGATAACCGGCGTTTGCCCCTTCGGTGCCCAAGTACGCACCCGGGTGGGGCGTTCGCTTATGCCGGTCTCGTCGATAAAGACGATCAGTCGGCCTTCGCGCTTGGCTTTTTTTTAAGCGCGGGCCAGGTGTGCTGCTTCCAGTGGCGCACTGCTTCTTCGTTACGCTCGATGGCGCGCCGCTCAGGCTTCTGTGCGCTGAAACCGAGCGTCCCAAGAATGCGCCAGATTTGCGTTTGTCCGAACTCGACGCCATACATGCGCCTGATGAGCATACCGACGCGCTTGAGCGTCCATAGCTCCGTGCCAAAGCCGTGTTCGGTGGGGTTTTGTAGCAATGCCTGCCGCAGCTGCGCCAGTTGCTGCGCATCGAGCCGAGCCGGACGACCTCGACCCGGTACCGCGCGCAACGCGTCGATTCCGCCTTCATCGAGCAATCGCTTCCATGTGTACACCGTCTGTCGGGCTACCCCTACGGCAAGTGCTACCTCTGCCGGACCTTTGCCCGCCGTAAGCATGCGGGCGGCCCGCAAGCGCTTCTTGGTTGCCTCGTCCATCGGCTTCTTTGCCATGGCATGCATCTCCAATCAATCCCTCAGAGATACAACGCACCAGCATCGAATCGGTTGTCATCTTTTATGAAAATCTCAATAGATTCTTCATAACGCCGACATCGACGAGCATACACCAACGGCGCCATAGGACTCCGTGGCGGCAATCGGTGCAGCGTTTGGCGTGATTGGTGCGCCGCTACCCACCAGGCTTATCAATCGATAACGATGTTAGTCGGCCCAACCACGGTATCGAACGGATAGTTTCCCTTCAGCAGATAGAGAAAGCCCGACTTCGCTGTTTCGATATCCAGCACATTCGGAATGACTCGCGTGATCTTTACTTCTGCGTTGAAATTACGCCAGTCATTCGTCACACCGCCATCGAAATCCAGGTTTACCACCTGATGCGAGACGGCTCCAAAGACATTTCGCTGCGCGCTTCGATGATTGGGTTCGACGACCTGGTGATTTGCCGAGCCGTCATGGAACCTGAAAGGACACCAGAGCGACGAAGGTGCGAACGCGGCTTTCGCGGTCACGCCGTTTTCAGTCATAGTGAGAATAATATCCACGAGCTCGGCAAAGTTGTCGCCGACCTGACGCGCAACCAGCACCGCCTGCGTGTGGAAATCGTGCATGATCGACTCGATGGATTGCACTGCTTTATCGGCGCTCCCGGGGACCTTGCTTATCACGCCCAGAACCTTGATCACGCCTTTCATCGCAGCTATCGCTTCCGATACAAATTCGAGCAGTGTCATTATGCCGATTTCCAGCTTGTGACCGAGGCCGTTGAACCGGTAAAGCGCATGATTCCCCTCGCTATTCTTGATCTCGTAACAGGCGTCGGTCTCCTCGGGGATCATGAATTTGATCATCATCTTTGCGACGACTCCCTCCGGCCCGAGCGCCTTGTCGATATTCGTCATGAACAGACTGAATTTCTCGATCAACGGAGCCAGTGCCCTGAACCTCTTCCCAATGAGCAACAACACGCTGTTGCTATCGTAGAACTGTTTCAGGCGCTTCAGGACGACGGGGAGCGGCTCTTCTTTAGTTTTGAAGTTGAATAAGTAGATTTCACGAATCTGGAAAGTACTCGATCCCTTGGGATGTTCCTTTCTCGCGCCGAGTATGAATAGCGCCGCGCGGTAGCGTGCCTGCTTGCGATCTATCTCGTATGATTTGATATGATGCTCAACCGCGTCGATTGACGCTTCGATCTTTCCGTCGCCATGGGGATTGCCGAACAGCGTGCAGTTCTTGACGTGAGGTTCCGTTGCGCTATGGGAGTTGAACGCATCAATCGCATGCCTGAGCGCGCTCTTTGCGCGACGATCCGAGAGCTGTTCGTTCATCGAAAATGAGCCAGAAGCGCTAGCCATGCCGACGCACAGTAAATGCCAGTCGCCCGGGCCAAGCGCTTTGGTAGCCGCAAGGAGAAAGGGGACCAGCTTAGCTTCAATCAAGCGCTTGTGTTCTTCGCGCAATTCACCAACGCCAACCGCGAAGTTGATCAGTTTGAAGATCCCATCGCCTGCGATGTGATACGCGTCTTGCGAATCAGGCAGCGAGCCCGAAAAATCCGTGAAGTTTTTTGCCATTTCGAGTCATTCCTAATACTGCGAGCTATAGGAGCGCAGGGACCCGACGCGATGCCGGCAAGACATCGGCGCGGTTTAGGGAGCGGCAGGAACCGTGAATCACGCCAGGCCTGAATCGGCTGGTCGCAAATCGCTCGTCGGGGCGACAAGGTATGTTTGCACTTTCGACGGAGTGCAACCACCCCTTCCCCAAGACGAGTCAGTAATCCGGGTTTTGAACGGTCTGTGCTTTAGCCGGAGAGATAGTCAAGACATTGACTAGCCTGAATTTCCACGCACGGGAATTCCTCTAAGGCGCGCCCTTCAAGCTCGGGGCCTGGCACCTGGTGCCAACCCGGTGGCCCCGAGAGCGGCTTGCATGGGCCGTCAATCAGCTGCGCGGGTCTATTAGTCATAATAGGTTGTCTCAAAGTCGCATTGATGGCGGTTTACTTAGCCTGAGCTTTCGCATGCTGCGAGCATTCTTGGCTCCTTGGCGTGGTACATACCGCGCGCAACGCGTCGATTCCGCCTTCATCGAGCAATCGCTTCCATGTGTACACCGTCTGTCGGGCTACCCCTACGGCAAGTGCTACCTCTGCCGGACCTTTGCCCGCCGTAAGCATGCGGGCGGCCCGCAAGCGCTTCTTGGTTGCCTCGTCCATCGGCTTCTTTGCCATGGCATGCATCTCCAATCAATCCCTCAGAGATACAACGCACCAGCATCGAATCGGTTGTCATCTTTTATGGAAATCTCAATAAGCGACGCGTTTCAGTGTTCGAACCTCGGAGACATGCGATACAGACACTTAGGTGGAGAGCTTTTCTACGCTGCGATTCTTCCGACCGAGCCCGCACGACGCTGACATTCTCGCGACGGGACGCGAAACGCTGATGTTGCGCCGGGTCCAAAAGCGTTATCGTTACGCTTGCAAACAAACGCGGAGTCAAAGGAGACAGCGCATGAAAGGCGTTCATAAGCTCGCCGTCGTCGGCATCGGCAAGATCGCGCGGGATCAGCACCTGCCCGCCATCGCCGCGCAGCCGGGGTTCGAACTCGTCGCGTGCGCGAGCCGCAACGCC
Source organism: Burkholderia sp. THE68 (assembly GCF_009938265.1). Taxonomy (NCBI): domain Bacteria; kingdom Pseudomonadati; phylum Pseudomonadota; class Betaproteobacteria; order Burkholderiales; family Burkholderiaceae; genus Burkholderia; species Burkholderia sp. THE68. The sequence continues at coordinate 212,589 of NZ_AP022319.1, read as the reverse complement.
AGCGTCGAAGGCGTGCGCAACTATCCGGATATCGACGCGCTGCTCGCCGCCGAGGCCTCGCTCGATGCGGTGTCGCTGTGCGCTCCGCCTCAAGTGCGATACACGCAGGCGCTCGCCGCGCTCGAAGCGGGCAAGCACGTCATGCTGGAGAAACCGCCCGGAGCGAGCGTGAGCGAGGTCGAAGCCCTGCATGACATCGCGCGGGCACGCGGCTGCACGCTGTTCGCGTCGTGGCATTCGCGCGCGGCGAGCGCCGTCGAACCGGCGCGCGCCTGGCTCGCGTCGAAAGAGGCGGGCGCGATTCGTTCCGTCGAAGTGCGCTGGAAGGAAGACGTGCGCCGCTGGCATCCGGGACAGCAATGGATCTGGGAGCCGGGCGGCCTCGGCGTGTTCGATCCGGGCATCAACGCGCTGTCGATCGTCACGCGCATCCTGCCGCACGAAGTCGCGTTGCGCGCGGCGACACTCACGGTGCCGAGCGATACGTCCACGCCGATCGCAGCCGAACTCGATTGCATCGCGACCAATGGCGCGCCGGTACGCGCAGTGTTCGACTGGCGTCACGGTCCCGTCGAAGAGTGGGATATCGATATCGATACCGACGCGGGCCGCCTGTCGATGCGCGAAGGCGGCAAGCGGCTTTCCATCGCGGGCAAGGAGATCGATCTCGGGCGCGAGCGCGAATATCCCGCGTTATACGAGCAATTTCACGCGCTCATCGAAACGAAGGCGAGCGATGTCGATGTGCGTCCGCTGCGTCTCGTCGCCGACGCGTTTCTCACCGGACGGCGCATCGAAACGGAAGCATTCGGGCGCTGATCTCAGGTGCTCTGCCGCTCGATGATGGTGAAGCCGGTATCGATACGCACATCGGCGGGCGGCGCATCGGCATTGAAGCGTTGCAGCAGCGCTTCGGCCGCCTTCATGCCGATGGTCGCGCCATCGATACGCACCGTCGATAGCGCTGGGTAGCTATGCGCCGCCGTGCTGAGATCGCCGAAACCCATCACGGCGAGATCGCGCGGCACATCCATGCGGCGGCTCGCGGCTTCGGCGAGCACGCCTTGCGCGAGCGTATCCGAACTGCACACGACGATTTCAGGCGCACCCGATGCCAGCATCCGGCTCAATCCTTCGCGCCCCGCCTGCAAGGTCGCGGGCGCGGGCAGCACTTCGAACGCGGGCTTCGCGACCCGATGCTTCGTCAGCTCGCGCCTGAGGCTTTCGCAACGCCGCAAGCCGCGCGGATCGTCGACGGACACGATGCCGAACCTGCGATAACCCTTCGCCAGCAAGTGTTGCGCGACCTGCTTGCCCACCGCCTCATGCGAGAAGCCGATCATCATGTCGATCGGCTTGTCCGTCAGATCCCATATCTCGACGACCGGAATGCGCGCCTTCGTGAGCCGCTCGATCGTCGCCTTGCTGTGACTCGTTCCGGCGAGCACGATGCCATCGGGACGGCGGCCGAGAATGGCCTCGACGAGCGCTTCCTCGCGTTCGGGCGAATACGCGGTCAGGCCGAGCAAGGTCTGATAGTTCGATGACGTCAGGCCGTCCATCAGCGCCTGAACAGTGTCGGAAAATATCGAGTTCGCTATCGTCGGCAACAGGATCGCGACGAGGCGGCTCTTGCTGCTCGCAAGTCCGCCAGCCAGCATGTTCGGCACATAGCCGGTCTTGCGCACCGCTTCGAGCACCTTGCGTTGCGTGTCGCTGCGCACGAGTTCGGGCCGGTTGAGCGCACGCGAGACGGTCATCGGCGCGACGCCGGCCACGCGCGCGACATCGATCAGCGTGACGCTTTCGCCTGGGCCCGATACGGCATTTTTTCGTTCGAGTTTCTTCACCATCTCAATCGTCCCGTGCGCGCTCCCGTTCAATCATCGAATTAGACCACGCGCAACAAGGCGCGCGGCGGCGTCAGTGTAAACCATGATGATTGCGCAACCATTATCGCTTGAATGATTGCGCAATCATTGTATCATCCAAGGCATATATCGATGCCGCGAACCTCAGGAGACGCCTTGGAAACCGCACAGCCCACCACGAAGCGCACCAACGTGCGCTGGCTCATCCTCGCGATGATCTTCATCGTCACCGTGTTCAATTATGTCGATCGCGCGACCTTGTCGATCGCCGCTCCGAGCATGCGTCACGAACTCGGCTTCGATGCGCTGACGATGGGCATCGCGTTCTCAGCGTTCGGCTGGGCGTACACGGGCATGCAGATTCCGGGCGGACTGATCCTCGATCGCTTCGGTGCGCGCATGGTGCTGGGCGTGAGTCTCATCGTGTGGTCCGCGCTCACGTTCATGCAGGGCTACGTGCATCTGTTCGCGTCGGCGTTCGTCGCGCTGTTCGTGATGCGGTTCCTGATGGGCATCGCGGAATCGCCCGCGTTTCCGTGCAACAGCCGCCTCACGGTGATGTGGTTTCCGAGCGCCGAGCGCGGTCTCGCTACGTCCGTCTTTCAGCTTGCGCAGTACTTCGCGCTCGCCGTCTTCACGCCGATCATGACCTACACCGTCAGCGCGTGGGGCTGGCATTACGTGTTCTATACGACGGGCGCGGTCGGCATTCTGATCGGCTTGTGGTGGCTCAAGGCGGTGCGCGAGCCGCAGCGCGATCATCGCGTGAATGCGGCCGAGCTCGATTACATCGCGGCGGGCGGCGGCCTGCCGAAGATGGGCGACAGCCCGCAGCCGTTCAGGTGGAAACAGGTCAGCGCGATTGCGGCGAACCGCATGATGATCGGCATCTACATCGGCCAGTTCTGTCTCACGTCGATCACCTGGTTCTTTCTCACGTGGTTCCCGACTTACCTGATCGAAGCGAAAGGCATGTCGATTCTCAAGGTCGGTATGGTCGCGGCGTTGCCGGCAATTGCCGGTTGCGTCGGCGGATTGATCGGCGGCGTGTGGTCGGACTGGATGTTGAAGCGCGGCTTCTCACTCACCGCCGCACGCAAAACGCCGATCATCTTCGGCCTCGTGCTGTCGAGTTCGATCGTCGTCGCGAACTATGTGCAGTCGACCTCCGTCGTGATCCTCGTGATGTCGATCGCATTCTTCGCGAAGGGCGTGGGCAATCTCGGCTGGTGCATCGTCGGCGATGTATCGCCGAAGCACGCCATGGGCATCAGCGGCGGCATCTTCAACTTCTGCGGCAATCTGGCGAGCATCGTCACGCCGCTCGCGATCGGCTGGATGATCAAGGAGACCGGCTCGTTCGAAGTCGCGTTGACCTATATCGCGACGCTCTCGCTGATCGGCGCGTTCGCATATCTCGTGATCGTCGGCAAGCTGCAGCGGCTCGACCCGGACGAGCGCGACGGCGCATCCGGCGAGCGCGGCGCGCCCGCAACACTCGAACCGCGCCACGGCAACTGAACGCGCACGCACTCACTTCATCAAAGGACACGCTTCATGAACACGACCTCGCTCATCAACGGAATATCGCACGATCAGATCAAGTGGATTCGCATCGCGTCGACCTTTCTGCCGCTCGCCAATCCGATCAGTGACGCCAAGGTGCTGACCGGCCGTCAGAAGCCGATGACGGAGATCGCGATGCTTTTCGTCGAAATTGAAACGGCGGATGGTCATCGCGGTCTCGGCTTCAGCTACTCGAAGCGCGCGGGCGGTCCCGGCCAGTTTGCGCATGCGAAGGAAATCGCGCCGGTGCTGATCGGTGAAGATCCGAGCGATATCGCGCGCCTGTGGGACAAACTGGCGTGGGCGGGCGCATCGGTGGGACGCAGTGGCATGGCCGCGCAGGCAATCGGCGCATTCGATGTCGCGTTGTGGGATCTGAAGGCGAAGCGCGCGAATCTGTCGCTCGCGAAGCTGCTCGGCGCGCATCGCGATTCCGTGCGCTGTTACAACACGTCGGGCGGCTTTCTGCATACACCGCTCGATCAATTGCTCGTGAACACGGACGCATCGCGCGAGAAGGGCATCGGCGGGATCAAGCTGAAAGTCGGCCAGCCGGATTGCGCGCTCGACATCCATCGCGTCGCGACCGTGCGCAAGCATCTTGGCGACAGCTTCCCGCTGATGGTCGATGCAAACCAGCAATGGGACCGTCCGACCGCGCAGCGCATGTGCCGCACATTCGAGCAGTTCAATTTGATCTGGATCGAAGAGCCGCTCGATTGCTACGACGCCGAAGGCCACGCCGCGCTCGCCGCGCAATTCGATACGCCGATCGCGACCGGCGAGATGCTGACGAGCGTGTCCGAGCATTGGGACTTCATCCGGCAACGCGGCGCGGATTACCTCATGCCGGATGCGCCGCGCGTCGGCGGCATCACGCCGTTCCTGAAGGTGGCGGCGCTCGCGGACCATGCGGGTCTGATGCTCGCGCCGCACTTCGCGATGGAACTGCACGTGCATCTCGCCGCATGCTATCCGCGCGAGCCGTGGGTCGAGCATTTCGAATGGCTCGAACCTTTGTTCAACGAGCGGCTCGAAACGCGCGACGGCCGCATGATCGTGCCGACGCGGCCGGGCCTCGGATTGACGCTGAGCGATCGGGTCGCGGGATGGACCGCGCAGGAAGCCGAGATCGGCGTGCGTGGCTGAGTTTCATTGAGCGCGATACGTCGCGCTGCGCATCGCGTTGATCGCGGACACATCGCCCTCGGGCGCGGCGCGTACGTTCGCGTGGCGCGCCGCCAGCGGAATGCGCCGCGTGCTGCCCGGCGCGAGATGAAACCAGTCGATGCGCGCGTAGTAGTTCGGATCGACGACATGCACCCAGCGCGCAAGCTGATCCGTTCCGACGACGAGACTCCAGCCGTCGTCGTCTTTCTCGACGGCGACATGCAGGCCGATATCGCGCCGCTCGCCAATCGACGGATCGGGAAAATGAAACGCTTCCGATAGCACCGCGCCCGTGTCCGTATCGCGCAGGACGACATGCGTCGCATCATGCGCACGCGGGCCGAAGCGGTACGCATATGCGATATCGAAGAACGCGCCGATCAGCGCATTCGACGAGACGCGCTGCACGCTGCGCGGCTGCAACACGAGATCGCGCGAGCCGCCCGCGACCTTCACCGCGCCATCGCGCAGGCAGGCGAGTTCGACGCGCGCCCGAATCTCGCGCGCGGTTTCGTTGACGAGATGCACGTCGAGGCCATCGAGTCCTTCATCGAGAATCAGCGCCTGCACGGGCTGCAACACGCGTGCGAGTCCATGCAGCGCGCTCTTCGGTGCGCCGAGCACATCGATCACGCCCCAGCCCGCGCCCGGCCGCACATCGAGCAGATTCCATACGATGCCGCCCGCGCAGGTCGATCCCTCGCGACGCCATTCCGAGAACACCGCGCCGATCACATCCGCAACGACGGCGCGCGACAGTTCGAGATATCGCTCGGGGTTTTCATAACGCAGGCGCGGCACGTCCAGCCGATAGAGCGAGTGCATGTAGTGCTCGCGCACATCGTCGAAGTCCCATGCGGAGCCGGGATCGCGCGGCACGCCCGCTTTCCAGCGCGGTTCGTGCGCGCGCGGGTTCGGGATCGCGCGCAACGCGACATCGTCGGGGACGTTCGCGAAGGCGAGGCACTCGGACGCGAAACGCACCTGCGCGCGGCGTACGTCGTCGAAAGAACGCTGATACGCGGGCACGCCGTAGTAATGCGTGATGCCGCCGCGCGTGTTGAAGGGCATCGATTCGGTGTCGCCGGGTGCCGCGCTCGGCGAGTTCACGACATAGGCGACATCGGGCCGTCGTGCGGCGATCGCGTTCGGCAACAGTTCGGTGAAGAGGCGTTGCTGATATGCGTCGAACGGCAGGCCGAGCATTGCCGCCTGCTGATGCACTTCGCTTCCGCCGCACAGCACCGCAAGCGATGCGAAGCGGCGCGTGCGCGCAAGGAATTGCTCGGCTTCGCGCTGCACGCTGCCGCGAAAGGCTTCATCGTCGGGATAGTCGAAGTTCGCGAACGCGAAGTCCTGCCACACGAGCACGCCGTGCCTGTCGGCGAGTTCGTAGAAGGTGTCGGATTCGTAGAGCGTGATGCCGCTCACGCGAACGATGTTGATGCCCGCGTCGCGCATCAGCCTGAAGATGCTGTCGAGCTTGTCGCGCGGCGCATCGAGTGCGACGATATCGGCCGAGGTCCAGCACGCGCCGCGCGCGAACACCGGCACACCGTTCACGACGAGCTGAAAGCCCTTGTTATCCGCGCCGCGATCGACTTCGATCGTTCGAAAGCCGACGTCGCCGAGCGCGATATCGCCGAGCTTCACGGCATATAGCGACGGCTCGCCGTGCGTATGCGGATACCACGCGCGCACGTTCGGCACGCGTACCTGGCCCGTGAGCGTATGCGCGTCCTGCCATTGCAACGTGGCTTGCGTTTCGCCGCATTGCAGCGTGATCGGCGCGTGCTCCTGCGCATGAAAGAAGCGCACGGCGATATCCAGAACGCCGTCGTTTCCGTCGATGCGCGTATGCATGTCCACGTTGTCGATGCAACTGCGCGATTCGCCGATCAATTCGATCGCGCGCCAGGGACCCGCCGGTTGAATCGTCGGGCACCATCCGGACATGTGCCCGAGCAGCGTCGTACGGACGTTGCGCAGCGTCGCCGGTTGCGCGAGCTTCGGCCGCCAGCGCGCGCGTCCGCGTTTTGCGGCCAGCGCGGGTGCGATCGAGCGAAAGCACAGATGCAGCATGTGATCGCCGTTCAGATCGACATCGAGATCATGTGCGACGAACATCGAATCCGTATCGAGCAGCTTGCGATCGTCGAGCCATATCTCCGCGATGGTCGCGAGTCCGTTGAAGCGCAAACGGCGTTTGCCGGTCCCCGAGAGCTTCACGCGATACCAGTGATCCGCATGCGCGAACGGTTGCGCGAGCGCTTCATCGTTCACGCCCGACGCACGCAGGGCCGATGCGATGGTGCCGGGCACGGGCGCGTCGATCCACTGTGTGAACGTATCGAGCGATGCGGGCGCGGCGCACGCGCCCGCGGGCGTGCACACGCACTGCCAGCCTTCGGACAGACGCCGCGGCGCGTGCGCGGACAAGACGTGCATGAACCTTCCTCGTTGATGGACGTTGATGAAATCCGATGAACGACACCGAAGCCGCGCGTGAAAGCGCGGCTTCGGCGTTCAGAGAAAGCGCGCGGCGAGCGGCTCGATGACTCTGTCGTAGGCAGCCTGCATCGATTCGAGACAGTCCTCGCACGGATCGATGCGCGAACGCATGCGTGCGCGCGCAAGACGGAACTGCATGACCATCGCTTCGCTGGCGATGGACTGCGCGTTCGCCTGAATCTCCCTCGCGACTTCCACGCCGTGCTGGTTGAGCCAGCCGAGATACTTCGACAGCAACTCGAAATTCGAGCCGAGCTGACGCATCACGTTGAATGTGTAGAGGTGATAGTACGCAGGGTCGCGTTCGAGCAATGCGCGCAAGTGCTCGGGAAATGCCGCGCGCCATTGCGCGACCGGATTCGTCGCGGGACGATCCACGAGGCGCAACGCGAGCAGTTCGACCGAGCGTTGCACCATCGCCTGGCCTTGCAGCGGTGCGCGCGCGCGCTTCACGAACTCGACGTACGGGAAGAGCGCGTGCACATCGCTTGCGAGGCCGGGCATCAGACGGAACACGCCATCGTAGTCCTCGCCCGACAACGCGAAATAGCCCGCGTTATGGAAGTACGTGATGCGCTTCGCATCGGTATCGATCGCGTCGATGGCGATGGTCGTCTTCGTATGCGTCTGCCGGTACGCGGTCGCGCGCGTATCGGGCAGATAGTACGAGTCCATCTCGACCACCACCATCTGCCCGCGCCGCGTCTGCTCGCGCACGTGCGCTTCCAGCGTGTCGAAGATCGCGAGTTCCTGGGCCTGCAGGCCGTAGAGCCGCGATATATCGTCGAGCGAGAACTTCGGGAACGTGAACTGATCGCCCTCGAACGCCTGCGTCACCGTGAAGCCGAGCGCCGCATGCGGATCGCAGCCATAGTGGTTCAGCAGCTCGATCCACAGGTCGACGTAGCAGTTCGTCTCCAGCCACACGCGCTCGTCACGATGCAGCGCGTGCTGACGGAACTGGCCGTCCGCGGATGCGGGCGTGTGGGTTACGGCTTCTGCCGGCGAGCGTGCGTTCATGCCTGGCTGCCCAGGCTGGCGAGACCTTGCTCGATGAGCGGCGCCTTGTCGCCCCACAGCAACTGACGCACTTGCTCGGGCCACGCGTTGACATCGAGACCGTGATGGCGGAACAGCGCGAGCGTCGTGCGCTCCATGCCGAATCCGACACACGCGGTATGCGCGACCTGCTCGTCGGCCTGGTTGATGTGCCACAACTCGCCGAAGTGGTCCTGGTGATAGTTGAACGAGAGGCACGCGGTCGGACGATCGGGCGTGGCAACCGGCACCAGCAGTTCGAACTTGAGTTGCTGCGCGCGCTGGCTATCGGCGACGATCATGCCGCCGCGACCGAAGAACGGATCGTTGGCGAGATCGATCTCGAAGGGCAGTTCGAGCAGATTCACGAGCAGCGAGCCGCGCTCGATCCACTTCTGGCGGAATGCCATCACCTGCTCGGGGCTGCCTACGCGAATGTACTCGCGCATGCGGAACATCTGCATGCGGCCCGGATCGATGGACGGCTCGTGACGGAAGCAGTACGAGAACGCGTCGAAGGTCGCGCCGTCTTCGGCGAGCTTGCCGCGCTTCGCGACGAGCGGATAGATCGGGTAGCAGGCGGCCGGCGTGAGCACGAGGCGCGTGGGCTTCTGCTGATCCATCCAGTCGTCGGAACGCTCTTCTTCCTCGCCGATATGCACGATCTTGTCGAGCGCTTCGAGCAGGCGATGATGCCCGCGGTCGTTGCCCTGGAACGAGTGGATCGTGCCCGCGAGATTCGGGAAGCTCTTCAGATACTCGCTGTCCTCGAAGTCGCGGCGGCGCATCGCGGGCGGAAAGCGCAGCACTTCCGCTTTTTGATCCGCGCCGAGCATCGTGATCGCCTGATTGAGACGCTCGACGACATCCTCGAATACTTCGCTGCGGCCGTAGAGACCGTCTTCGCCCGTGTCGAGCAGAATCCCGGCTTCGATCAGGCGATCGCGCAACGTCAGGTCCGATTTGTCGTACGGTGCCCGAGTCTCTTGTGATTGTGCTTGTGCTTCGGCCTGCATCATGGCGGCCTGTTCCGTCGGCATGTTCATATCGTCAAATGGTTCCCGTTGCGGCGCGCTGCGCAAGCAGCAGATTCGCCGTGTTCAATTCGATGCGGTCGTTGCTGATCATGAGCGGGGCGGAATGCAGATCGCGCAGATGGCGCCCCACGCTGAACGGCGTGTCGTTCTTGTAACCGGCCATGCCGCAGATCATCAGCGTCTCCTGCACGACATGCACCGCCGATTGCGAAATCGCCAGCTTGAGCATGTTCAGGTCCGCGTTGATGCCGATCGACGCCGCGAGCGGCGCGTCATCGTCATTGCTCTGGCTCGCCTTGCGCGCCGCGCGTTCGGTCTGCGCGGCCTCGACATTGGCGAGCGATTCGCGCAGACGCGCCTGCATCATCTTGATGAGCGTGAGCACTTGCGAGAGCCGTGCAGCCGAGGGCGGCAACGCGGGTTTGCCACGCGCCTGATTGCGGAAGAACTGATGCGCGCGGTTGGCCGCGTCGCTCGCGATCCCGCACCATACCGACGACCACAAGGTATGCGATACCGGCAGCATGCTTTCGTCGGCGATCTTCGAGAACGGCGTCGGCAGGATCTGTTCGGCCGTGCCGCTCGCGACGAGACGATGTCCTTCGCTGCACGTGCCGCGCATGCCGAGCGTGTCCCACGTGCCGCGCTGTTCGAGCGTGAAGGTATCGCGGGGAGCGACGATCAGCACCTGATCCGAAGGCGGTGCATCCGGATGACGGCGCGCCGTCACGAGAATGCAGTCGGCATACTTGCCGTACGAAATGGTCGGCGCGAGCTTCTCGATGCGAAACGCGTTATCGACGAGATCGACCGCGCATGCGCTGGTGCGCATGTTGCCGCCGATGTTCTCTTCCGATGTCGCCGATGCGAGCAGCAACTGCTCGTTGATCATGCGCGCGAGGAAATCGCGCTGCCACGCGACGTTCACGCCATGTTCGACGATGCACACGACCTGGCTCTGATGCATCGCGTAGATCATCGCGGAGGATGCGCAGCCTTGCGCCAGCGCTTCACACAAGCGCGCGACGCTGGTGAGCGAGAGGCCATCGCCGCCATACGCTTTGGGGATCATCGCCGAGAAGAGGCGTTCATCGCGCATCGCGGCGATCGCTTCAGCGGGAAAGCGTGCCTCGCGGTCCACCGCATCGGCGTGCTTCGCTGCGATGGCCGCGACGCGCTTGGCGGCTTCTATCAGCTCGCTTTCGCCGCGCGCGTGCACGCTTTGCGCGAGCTCGGCTATTTCCAGCTCCTGAGCGGGCGCGTTCATGCTGCCGCCTGCTGCTGACGACGCAGTTCGTCGACGGCGGACGCGAGCGAATCGACGCTCGAGAACAGGCGGCGCGTGAGCATGTGATCGGGAATCTCGATGCCGAACTCGTCTTCGATCGCGAGCATCACGTGTACCGTGGCAAGCGAGGAAAGACCTGCGGCGTAGAGATCGTCGCCGTCGGCGAGCGTGTCGATAGGCACGTCGAGACGAGCGGACTCGGCGAGGATGCGACGCAATTCAGTTTTCATTGTGTATGTTTTCCCTTGTACCCGGCCAACGGTGCAGCTAATCCGGAGTGCGGCGATGAATTCTTATCGAATGCCGCAGTGCTCCGGGACTCAAAGTCAGTGTTGTTGTTCGCGTCTCGTGAAGACGCCTTCGCGAGCGCCCTCGCACCCACTGTCTTGTTTCTCGTTTGATCGTATTTAACGAATTACGAGGCCCCTGCGTCCGTGCGATGCCGCACGGTTGGCTTCGATGAGAATCCGGCGCTCTGTGCGATATCAAGCATGCTGCGAAGTAACGGCATCATTCGAACTGATGCGGGGCGCGGCTTGCGGCGATGCAGGTAACTCCTGCGTCTTTTGCGTTGCGGACCTTGCAAAAACTATGCGCAAGTAGAAAGGTGTTTGAAAACTTATTGGGCGGGGTGAGGTAATTGATACTGACAGTCTTATTGATGGCATTCGTTGTGTTGGGCATTGCGTGGAAGAGACGGCGTATCGCCGTCATGCTCGTTGCGGGCGTCGTATTCTGGCTGCTCGGGAGTTGGCTGCCTGGACCGCTGGTGCGGCTTGCGAATCATGGTCACGCTTCCATGATCGAGCCGACGCTCGGTGCGCGTACGGCGATCATCGTGCTCGGCGGCGGGACCTGGTATGACCGGCAGCGGCGTCTGGTGCCAAAGGGCGATTCGGGAACGCGCGTCGAACTCGCGGCAGCGCTTTACAAACGCTGCGTCGAAACGGAGCGGGTGTGCTTCGTGATTATGAGCGGAGGCAATCCGCAACATCACGAACAGAGCGAAGCGGATTTATACGGCGGCTTGCTCGTTGATGCAGGCGTGAAGCGCGCCGATCTGATTCTCGAAAACCAGAGTCTCGATACCTACGAGAACGCGCGCAATACGGAAAAGATATTGCGCTCGCGGCAATACGATGCTTCGGTGCTGATCACATCGTCGTTGCATATGCGGCGTGCATTGCTTGCTTTCGATGCTTTCGACCTTCATCCTCAACCGGCGGTTGCCTTTATCCGGGTTCCGAGGACATGGTGGGTGCCGCATCGGCGAGGATGGTTCGATGCGGACAGCGCGTTGCATGAACTGATCGGTATCGCACGGTTTTATGTGTGGAGATGGGTTGGGTTGTATTAGACGGGCTGTAGATTCATGGCGTCCCGCAGATAACGCGCCGTCCTGCTAGAAGCAAACTTCGCGATGCTGGAAGGCACACCCGCCACCACGATCCTGCCGCCATCCTCGCCCGCGCCGGGACCGATATCGATGACCCAATCGGACAGCGATGCAACGCGCATGTCGTGCTCCACGACCACCACCGTATTGCCCGCATCCACAAGCCCATGCAATTGCGTCATCAAACGGTCGACGTCGGCGGGGTGAAGGCCGGTCGTGGGTTCATCGAGGATATAGAGCGTGTCGCCGCGATGCGCCCGCTGAAGTTCCGTCGCGAGCTTGATGCGCTGCGCTTCGCCGCCCGAGAGTTCCGTCGCGGGCTGCCCGAGCCGCAGATAGCCCAGTCCGATATCGCGCAATACGGCGAGCGCGCGCATCACGTTCGGCTCATCGGCGAAGAACGCGCATGCGGAGTCGACGCTCATGTCGAGCACATCGGCGATGTTCCTGCCTTGCCATTCGATCTCCAGCGTCTGCGGGTTGTAGCGCGAACCGTGACAGGTCGCGCAGGACGTATAGACGCTCGGCAGGAACAGCAACTCGACGCTGACGAAGCCTTCTCCCTCGCATGTCGGGCAGCGTCCTTGCGCGACGTTGAACGAGAAACGCCCCGCGCCGTAGCGGCGTTTGCGTGCGGCGGGCGTATTCGCAAACAGCTTGCGAACGTGATCGAAAAGGCCCGTATAGGTCGCGAGGTTCGAGCGCGGCGTGCGGCCGATCGGTTTCTGATCGACGCGCACGAGACGCCGGATCGTTTCCATCCCTTCGATGATGCGTCCGCCAGCCGATGCGGCCGCTGGCGTGAAGAGCGGGTCCTGTTCGTCTTCCTCCGCGTCGTCGAGCGCGCGCCCGAGCCGTTCCGCGACGAGTTCGGGCAAGGCCTGACTGACGAGGCTCGACTTGCCCGAACCCGAGATGCCCGTTACCGCCGTGAAGGCGCCGAGCGGAAACGCGGCATCGATGCCATGCAGGTTGTTACGCGTGATGCCTTCGAGCCGCAACCAGCCGCGCGGCTCGCGCGTGGCGCGTGCGATCGTCTGCTTCGGGGCGAACAGATGTTTGCGCGTCTGCGACTCCTCGATCGATGCGAGGCCGTCGGGCGGCCCGCTGTACAGCACGTGACCGCCGCGCTCGCCCGCCTCCGGACCGACATCGACGAGCCAGTCCGCGCGCCGCATCGTATGCAGATCGTGCTCGATGACAAACAGCGAATTGCCCGCGGCCTTCAGGCGCTGCAATGCGGCGAAGAGCGCTTCGCTGTCGGCGGGATGCAGGCCCGCGGAGGGTTCGTCGAGCACATACACGACGCCGAAGAGTTGCGACGCGAGCTGCGTCGCGAGTCGCAGACGTTGCAGTTCGCCGGAGGACAGCGTGGGCGTCGCGCGATCGAGCGACAGATAACCAAGGCCGAGATCGATCAGCGTGGCGAGCCGCTCCAGCAGTTCAGCGGCGATACGCTCGGCGGCGGCGCGTTTCTCGCTGGAGAGGTTCGCGGTGCGGCGCACGTCGGGCGCGGCCTTGTGCGCCGAGCCGCCGGCCGCGACGCGCTTCGCGGTCGCCGCGACCCGGTCTTTCTTCGCGAGGGCGGATGCGGGCGCGCCGTCGTCAATGGGCCAGTCTCCGTGCGCGATGGGCGCGAGCAGATCGGCGAGACGGTTGAGCGGCAATCGCGCGAACTCGGCGATATCGAGGCCCGCGAAGGTCACGGACAGCGCTTCCTTCTTGAGCCGCTTGCCGTGACACGCGCGGCAATCGCTGCCGATCATGAAGCGCGACACGCGCTTTTTCATGAGCGCGCTCTGCGTGTGCGCGAAGGTGTGCAGCACGTAGCGGCGCGCGCCCGTGAAGGTGCCCTGATAGCTCGGTTCCGCGCCGCGCTTCAACGCCGCCTGCGTTTCCTTCGGCGTGAGTCCGGCATAGACAGGCGCCGTCGGCTGGTCTTCGGTGAAGAGAATCCAGTCGCGGTCCTTCTTCGGCAAGTCGCGCCACGGTGTATCGACGTCATAGCCGAGCGTCACGAGGATGTCGCGCAGATTCTGCCCGTGCCATGCGGGCGGCCAGGCGGCGACGGCGCGCTCGCGGATCGTCAGCGAGTCGTCGGGCACCATCGACTTTTCTGTGACTTCGTAGACGCGTCCGAGGCCGTGACACACGGGGCACGCGCCCTGGACCGTATTCGGCGAGAAGTCTTCCGCGTAGAGCATCGGCTGCTTCGGCGGATAGCTGCCGGTGCGCGAGTACAGCATGCGCACGAGGCTCGAAAGCGTCGTCACGCTGCCGACCGACGAACGCGCATTCGGCGCGCCACGCTGCTGCTGAAGCGCGACGGCGGGCGGCAAGCCCTCGATGGAATCGACTTGCGGCACGCCGACCTGTTCGATGAGACGCCGCGCATACGGCGCGACCGACTCGAAATAGCGCCGCTGCGCTTCGGCGTAGAGCGTGCCGAATGCCAGCGACGATTTGCCGGAACCCGATACGCCGGTGAAGACCACGAGGGCATCGCGCGGCACGTCGACATCGACGTTCTTCAGATTGTGCTCGCGCGCGCCGCGCACGCGCACGAAGCCGGCGCGCGAGCGGGCCGCGGTCTCGTCGGGGGCGGCTGATTTGCGGGTATTTTTGCGGACATCCATGAGCAGGGCGGCTTCGGGGCCGGACGTGACATCGGAAGGGAGGAGATTTGCATGCAGCATGCCATATACCCGATGGCATTTTGCGTTATGCATCTTGAATGCGAAATGCAAGCCGAGGCTGGGTGCGGCTTGCGCGTAGAAGGGGGGGCGCCAGGGCGGAAGATGGGCGGCGCACGTGACGAAGAACGTGCGCCGTCGCGGAATTCAATCGGCGCGAATCAGACCGTCGCGCCTTCCACGTCGATATCGTCGGTCCCGAGCCGCGAGAAGATGTCGCAGACCGCGCGCATCTCCGCGTCGTCGCGAATGCTGACGATCACGCGCGTGACTCCGCACGCGGCGTCCGCATCGCCGCCGTCGGCGCCGAACGAGGGAAGGATGTCGTCGCCCGAAACGTCGAGGCCGAAAGGATAGTCGTGCGTATCGACGACGCCGAGATGTTCGCCGTGGCCCGCGTATTCCGCCGCGATCCATTGCGTCTGCAAGGCGGCATTCTGTGCTTGCGATGCACGGAAGTCGGCAAAGCCGCTCATGTTCGCGACGCGAACCCGATCGCCCGCGATGCCTTCCGCCCGTAGGTCTTCCAGTGCTTCGTCCAGCTTACGAGAGCCAAAGAACGCTCCACTGACTTCACGCATCATTTGCTCGTCTCCTTGCCTGCCAACTCGATGCTGCGCTTCAGTATCGCCGCGAATCCGGCGAATGTGAATACGGAGATGCACCGGCTGCCGCCTGATTCAATGAGCGAGACGCGCGAGAGGCGCAAGCCGCGTGGTGTAGCGCATAGACACGCGCGGCGACGAGCCGGTGAACCGCTGATTCTGGCCCGCGAGTGCGCGAGAAGATGGCGAATCCAACGGATGCGGACATGGATTCGCGAGCCGGACGATGAAGCGAACCTGCATTGTTCAAGATGGACTGCCGCCGTCTGCGTGCGGCGGATGCCGTCTGACGGCGCGGTTTCACTTCATGCTGTACTTCAACTTTACGCCGCAACAGACGGTTTATCAACGGTTTGTTTTGTCCCTAATCGCATGATTTCGCAGGGGTTTTCCAGCATGGCCAAATCGGCCGGGTGTGTAGCCGGACCGAGGCCGATTCAATAACGCCAGTAAAGCGAGTGCTGCTTCTAAATGACCCATGCGCGCCGCCGCATATTTCGATCTGAAATCGATAGTCATCGTACAAGCTGTGCCGCGCCCTATAATTGCTCATCGAGCACACCAAGACCGGCCCTTCAATGTCACAAGCCCTCGCGTCCGGCGCGCTTCGCCGCTCTCGCAATCTCACCGAAGAAGTCGTCGCCGAGTTGTCCGAGCGGATTCGCAGCGGCGCGCTGCAACCCGGCGACAAGCTGCCGACGGAATCGGAAATCATGGCCCAGCTGGGCGTGAGCCGAACGGTCGTGCGCGAGTCCATTTCGCGGTTGCAGGCGGCGCGGCTGGTGCAGACGCGTCACGGCATCGGCACTTTCGTGCTCGAAGCGGGCGATCAGGAACGCTTCCAGATCGAAGCCGCGGGCGATCTCACGGTGCGCGACGTGATGGCGATCCTCGAGTTGCGCATCAGTCTCGAAGCGGAGGCGGCCGGACTCGCCGCCATGCGACGCACCGATGAAAACCTCGCGCAGATGCGCCGCGCGCTCGATGAATTCGAGCGGCTCATCGATGCGGGCGAGGGCAACGCCGTCGTCGCCGATGTCGCGTTCCATCTCGAACTCGCCAAGGCCACCGGCAACCGCTATTTCCACAGCATTCTGAGTCAACTGGGCAACACCATCATTCCGCGCACGCGCGTCAATTCGGCGGCGCTCGCACATAACGATCCGGGCAGCTATCTCGATCGCGTGAATCGCGAGCACGAAGACATCTACGATGCCATCGAGCGACGCGATCCCGAGGCGGCGCGCGCGGCCATGCGGATGCATCTGTCGAACAGCCGCGAGCGCTTGCGGCGCGCGCACGAAGCGTCGTCGAAGACGCAGGACGCGATTTAACGTAGAAAAACACGCGGCGTATCGTCGCGTAGCGAAAAAAATACTTAGTAAAGCGAATAAGTTCGCTCGTAGCCGATGCGTTCTGATCTGCGCTTCTTAGCTTAGCTCGAAAGATCATTTTGCCGTTGCCGACGCGCGGGATAGCATGGCTCGCCCTCCGCGCGGCGGGCCGCGCACGGCTTCACTCTCACTGATCACCACGGACGCTTTACCATGAATCGAACGACCTCGCGGGGCCGCCGGACCTTCCTCGCCACGCTTCCCGCCGCTTTGGCCGGCATCGCCTTGCCGTCATGGGCGAAGTTCGCCGACGATCAGTTTCGCATCGGCTATCAGAAGGCTGCGAGCACGCTCGTGCTGCTCAAGGCGAAAGGCACGCTTGAGAAGCGGCTCGCGCCGCTGGGCGTGAAGGTCACCTGGACCGAGTTTCCGGCGGGGCCGCAGTTGCTCGAAGGCCTGAACGTCGGCGCGATCGACTTCGGCTATGTGGGCGAGGCGCCGCCCGTGTTCGCGCAGGCCGCGGGCGCGGATTTCGTCTATACGGCCTACGAGGTGCCGACGCCGCGCGCGGAAGGCGTGGTCGTCGCGAAGGATTCGCCCATCAGGACGGTCGCCGATCTGAAAGGCAAGAAGGTCGCCTTCAATCGCGGTTCGGACGTGCACTGGTTCATCATCGCGCTGTTGCGCAAGCACGGCCTCGATTATGGCGATATCCAGCCGGCTTATCTCGCACCAGCCGATGCCCGCGCGGCGCTGGAGCGCCAGGCAATCGACGCCTGGGCGATCTGGGACCCGTTCCTCGCCGCAGCGCAGTCGCAAGGCAATGCGCGATTGCTGGCCGATGCGCAAGGCGTCGCCAGCCATCATCAGTTCTTTCTCAGCCAGCGCGAGTATGCGCAAAAGCGCAAGGACGTCATCGTCATCACGATGGACGAACTCGGCAAGGAAGGGCAGTGGATCAGACAGAACGTCGGGGCCGCCGCCGCGCAACTCGCACCGATTCAGGGGCTCGACGCCGCCACGATCCAGACCGGCCTGCAGCATTACGAACACGTTTACCGGCCCATCGACGCGGCCGTGCTGGACGAGCAGCAACGCATCGCCGATACGTTCCACGAACTCAAGCTGATCCCGCGCAAGATCACGACGAAGGACGCGGTGCTGGCGTGAGCCGTGGGTTCGCCCGTCACTAAGCGGTTAGTGTCAGAAGCGCACGCGCACGCCGCCGAAAGCCGCGACCTGCCGGTTCGTCGATGAAGGCGTGCCGGCGTCCGCGATCGCCGCGATCTTTTGATAACCGCTGCCCACGCGCGTGGACGCATCGCCCGATGCAAGCTGATACACAGCGGAAAGATACAGATCGGTGCGCTTCGAGAGCACGTAGTCGAGGCCGAGCGTGAACTGATGCCAACGCGGCTTGAGCGTCGCGCCGCCGCTGCCGGGCAGGCTGCTCGCGCGGCCGTCGGTGAACGTGTAGACGCCGACGAGCGTCGTCACTGGCGTCAGGTTGTAGCGCGCGTTGACATCGTAGTTGTTGAACTTTCGCGATGAGCCGTCGTTGTAATCGAGCTGCGTGTGGCTGAACGCGAAGCCGAGTGTCGCGACGCCGCCGAGCGCGTAGTTCGCGCCCGCAACGGCAATCTGCTGACGCGCCACGCCGCCGTTGAGGCCGTAGAAGAACGCGCCGCTGTAATCATCGCCGGTCGTGGTCGATGCGCCGCCTACCGCGCCGGCGGTGTTCGATGCGACGTTCGGATGATCGAGCAGCACATAGCCGCCGCCGGCCGAGAGCGGGCCGTTCACGTAGTTCGCCGCCACACCCCATGCCCGGTTGTTGCCGAAGCCCGAGCCCGCGCCGCTGTTGGCCTGATTGCTGAACGCATACACTGCATCGACGGTGAACCCGGCAATCGTGTCGCTGCGGAACTTCACGGCATTGTTGATGCGGAAGGTCTGGTTCAGATTGTCGTTGTCGCCGACGTGCGTGGCCGGCGACCAGAAGCCCGGGCCAGCATACGCGGCGACCAGATCCGTGTTCGGATCGTATTGACGTCCGAAGGTGAGCGTGCCCACGCCGGTCTTCGCGATGCCCACGAACGCCTGTCGCCCGAATTCGCGGCCGCCCTGTGCAAGCGGGCCGTCGTTCACGCGAAAGCCGCTTTCGAGCGTGAAGACCGTCCTGTAACCGCCACCCAGATCCTCGACGCCCTTCAGACCCCAGCGGCTGCCGTTGAGCTTGCCGCTCGTCGCCTGAAAGTTGTGCGCGCCCCGTTGATTGTTCGTATAGGCGATACCCGCATCGATGAGCCCGTACAGCGTCACCGAGCTTTGTGCCTGCACGATGCCCGGAAGGGTGACCAGAATGCCGGTAGCGCCGGCGAGTGCGACTCGTTTCATTGACTTCCTTATACGTGTTAACCACGAGTTTTTGGGGAAGCCGATCTTACGGTCGCGCTTACTGAAGTCGAACGATCGATTTCTCATGTGTAATCGTTCGATGCAGTCATTTGTAATCCGAACAATCCATGCGATGCATCGCAATTCACGCAGCGCGACGTGATGATCAACTGACGCCGTCGCTGATTAGCTTTCGTCAAAGCATTGGTTGGTGAAGCATGCGCAGGCCCCTAGCATTGAACGCCTGGGACGATATTGGGAAACCCTCATGCGATACAAGGGATATGACGTGGCGCCGTCCGCGCATGCATTGCCGAGCGGCCTGTACGCCGCGAATCTGATCATCGAGAGCGGCACACCGGCGAGTCGCGCATCGCATACGTTCGATGCGCTCGACTACTTTTTCGAAGCCGATCACGCCATCGCGTACGCGGCCCGCTGGGCCCGGCTATGGATCGATCAGCGCGGCAAGTCCGGGCGCGCCGGCGGTTGAGCCGGCGCACGCGCTTCAGGCGAGATCTGGTGGCGCGGCCTTGAGCACATCGACATGCCTCGGTATCAGCCCGAGTTCGACGAACGTATCGGCGATCTGCTGCTGTTCGCCGATGATGCTGCGTGTGATGGCCTCGGTGCCGAACACCTGCCGGCTCACCGCAAGCTCGACGACCGGCTTCGGCAAGCCCCACAGCCGCGCGAGCTCGCTCGCGAGTTCGTCGGGATGCTGCTTGCCCCATTGATCGACCGCCTTGATTTCCTCGATAACGATGCGAATCACATCGGGATTCTTCGCCACATAACTCTGCGATGAAAAGTAATACGCGCGATTGCCGACGACGCCGCTCGCATCCGCCACGATGCGGGCATTCAGCGTCTTCTGCGCGGCGGCGAAAAACGGGTCCCAGATGACCCACGCATCGATGGAGCCGCGCTCGAACGCAGCGCGCGCATCGGCGGGAGCGAGAAAGGCCAGTTCGACGTCGCCATATCGAAGACCATGCTGATGCAGCAGCTTCGCGAGAAAGTAGTGAACGTTGCTGCCCTTGTTCAGAGCCACGCGTTTGCCCTTCAGATCCGCCACGCTCTTGATGGACGATTGCGCAGGCACGATCACGGCTTCGGAGCGCGGCCGCGCCGGTGTCGCCGCGACGTAGGCGAGGGGCGCGCCCGCGGCCTGCGCGAAGATGGGCGGCGCTTCCCCGACATCGCCGAAATCGATGGAGCCGACGTTGAGCGCTTCCAGTTGCACCGGCCCGGCGGAGAACTCCGTCCAGCTAACCGATGCGTTGAGCGGGGCCAGCCGTTTCTCCAGCGTGCCGCGTCCCTTGAGCAGGTTCAGATAGCCTTTCTGGTTGCCGACACGAAGCACGCGCGCTTGTCCCGGCGCGCCCTGTTGCGCGAACGATGCGGGCATCGCGGCGAATGCGGCGGCGCTCGCCGCGGCGCGAACGGAGAAGGACAGGAAAGCGCGACGGTCGGCGGTTGTTCTGCTTTTTGACATGACAGGAATCGGGAGTTTTCGAGGAGCTCAGATGCTAGAGCGAAGGCTCCTTGGGACCAACGTAGTAATGGAGATAACGCTATCGCAATCGGCGTCATATGCTTGTGCTTCGCACAGGCGCTGCACATGATCCGAGTGGAATGCATCGCAGAAAAGCTCGTTTGTGAATCCACTCGCAGCGGCCTAGATTGGAGCCTTCATGTACTGAAGGAAGCGACCCATGCCGCAATTGCTCACGCATTACTGGCGCATTCGCGAAGTCCGGCGCGCGATGAACCCATGCGCCTGCGAGACGCCTGGCCGCCATGAAGAGGCAAGCTGCGCGGAGCGGCTGGAATACATCGCGTTGTTCGCTCAGGCCGGGTACTTCAACATGGGCACTGCGGTCGATCTGTTCCAGCCGCCGCCATTCTGAAGCGTCTCTTAGCGC
Source organism: Burkholderia sp. THE68 (assembly GCF_009938265.1). NCBI lineage: Bacteria > Pseudomonadati > Pseudomonadota > Betaproteobacteria > Burkholderiales > Burkholderiaceae > Burkholderia > Burkholderia sp. THE68. The sequence continues at coordinate 191,755 of NZ_AP022319.1, read as the reverse complement.
CTGCGCGCATATCCTTATCTGCATTCGATGGTTAGCCGGTCATCCGCGCGTCGCTAGACTCGGCGCGGTTCACGCTGCTTCGGAGTGCATGATGAGTCTCGATGTCTTCTGGTTCCTGCCCACATCGGGCGATACGCGCTATCTCGGCGCGTCCGATTTCGGCCGTGCGCCGACCAACGCCTATATGCGGCAGATCGCCGTCGCCGCCGATGAACTCGGCTACGACGGCCTGTTGATTCCCACCGGCAGCAGTTGCCTCGATCCGTGGGTGACCGCCGCGAGTCTCGCGCCTGTTACGCGCCGCATCAAGCTGCTGGTCGCGTTGCGCACTTCGCTCGGCAATGTCACGGCGTCGGCGCGTCAGGCCGCCACCCTCGACGAGGCGCTCGGCGGCCGGCTGCTGCTCAACGTCGTGCCGGGAGGCGATGCGACCGAACTCGCCGCCGATGGCGTCTTTCTCGATCACGAAGCGCGCTACGAATACGCGGACGAATTTCTCGGCGTATGGCGCAGGCTCTTCACGGGCGAAACGATCGATTTCGAGGGCAAGCACGTGCGCGTGAAAGGCGCGAAAAACTTCCACGAACCCGTGCAGAAGCCGTATCCGCCACTGTATTTCGGCGGTTCGTCGGAGGCGGCGCACGAGATCGCGGCCGAGCACGTCGATACCTATCTCACCTGGGGCGAGCCGCCCGCCGCCGTCGCCGCGAAATTCGCCGATGTGCGCGAGCGCGCCGCGCGCCGTGGCCGCACGCTGCGCTGCGGCGTGCGCCTGCACGTGATCGTGCGCGAGACCAGCGACGAAGCGTGGGCCGCCGCCGATTCGCTGATCAGCCGTCTCACCGACGAAGACATCACACAATCGCAACAGAACTTCGCGAAGATGGACTCGGTTGGCCAGCGCCGCATGGCGGAACTGCACGGCGGCCGGCGCGACCGGCTTGAAATCAGCCCGAACCTTTGGGCGGGCGTCGGGCTCGTGCGCGGCGGCGCCGGCACGGCTCTGGTCGGCGACGCACAGACAGTGGCGGCTCGCCTGCGGGAATATACGGAGGCGGGCGCTGACAGCTTCGTGCTGTCGGGGTATCCGCATCTGGAGGAGGCGTATCGCTTCGCGGAGCTGGTGTTCCCGCTCCTGCCCGGTAAGGGGCGCGTCACGACCGGCGCGCGGCAGACGGGCGGCGCCTTCGATATTCGCGCGGGTCACGGCCCGCGTTAAAGGGCGGCGTCTGCCGCCGTCACGGAGGTAGGGATGAAGATGGCGCACCGGATCAGTTCATCGACGACAGGGCCCGCTTGGGAACTGGTGTTCGGCGCGATCATGACGGCGCTCGGCGTGGCGCTCTGGTGCTACGGCAGGCTGGCGTGGCGCGATACGGTCGACCAGTCGCTCGGCGTCGCGGCCTTGCTGATCGGCGTCTTCATCTCGGTGTACGCCGCCCATGAAATCCTGCGCGGACGTCGGGGAAGGTAGCGGAAATACTGCGGCGCGCAGGTAGAAGGGCGCCGCACATGACATCGGGCGATATCGATATGCCCGGACATTCGAGCGCGTTTTCGCGAGTTGGGGTACCTTGGCGCGACCTGCCATTCGTTCTCCAGCCGACGCGATGCCACACCCCCGACAACTCCATCTCGGTGCGTTCATGCGCCCGGTCAGCCTGCACACCGGCGCGTGGCGCTATCCGGGGGCGTACCCCGACGCCAACTTCAATTTCAGGCATCTGAAGCGTTTCGTGCAGACGCTGGAGAAAGCCTGCTTCGATGCGTTCTTCATGGCCGATCATCTCGCCGTGCTCAACATGCCGGTGAACGCGCTCAAGCGCAGCCATACCGCGACATCGTTCGAGCCGTTCACGCTACTTTCGGCGCTCGCCTCGGTGACCGAACGCATCGGGCTGGTGGCGACGGCGTCGACCACGTTCGACGAGCCTTATCACATCGCGCGACGCTTCGCTTCGCTCGATCACCTGAGCGAAGGGCGTGCGGGCTGGAACCTCGTCACGACATCCAATCCCGACGCCGCGCGCAACTTCGGCCGCGAAGAGCATATGGAACACGACGAGCGCTATCGGCGCGCGCGCGAGTTCTACGATGTCGTCACGGGCCTCTGGGACAGCTGGGCCGACGACGCCTTCGTGCGCGACACGCAAAGCGGCCTGTTCTTCGATCCGGACAAGCTGCACGTGCTCGATCACAAGGGTGACTATCTGTCCGTGCGCGGGCCGCTGAACGTCGCGCGGCCGGTGCAGGGCTGGCCGGTGGTGGTGCAGGCGGGATCGTCGGAAGCAGGCAAGCAGCTCGCCGCCGAAACCGCCGACGCCGTGTTCACCGCGCAGCCGAATCTCGCGGCAGGCAAGCGCTTCTATGCCGATGTCAAAGGCCGCATGGAACGCCTCGGACGCGCGCGCGAGCATCTGAAGATCCTGCCGGGCGCGTTCGTCGTGGTGGGCGATTCGCACGGCGAAGCGCAGGAGAAGCGCGCGCTGCTCGACACGTTCGTGCACGACGACAGCGGCTTCGCATCGCTGTCGATCGCGCTCGGCCACGATGTTTCATCGTTCGATCCCGACGGCCCCTTGCCCGAGATTCCCGAAACGAATGCAAGCAAGAGCGCGCGCGACCGCGTGATCGACATGGCGCGCGCCGAAGGGCTCACCGTCCGCGAACTGGCGCAGCGCGTCGGCGGCTATTCCGGCTTGCAGATGGTCGGAACCGCGACGGAGATCGCTGACGAAATGGAGCAGTGGCTTGTCGAGGAAGGCAGCGACGGATTCAACGTGATGTTCCCGTTCCTGCCCGAGGGACTCGACGATTTCGCCACGAAGGTGGTGCCCGAGTTGCAGCGGCGCGGCATCTTCCGGCGAGCCTATGAGGGCGCGACGCTGCGCGAGCATCTCGGCCTGCCGAGGCCCGCCAACCGCTTCTTCGAAGGCTAGCGCTTAAAACGTGCGCCCTTCGACCAGATGCGTCTTCACGCCATTGAGCATGTAGTCGCCGACGACCTTCGCCTTGTGATGCAGCGGGTTGTGGCTGAAGATCGTGCGCAGATTGCGCCAGTGGCGGTCGAAGTTATGCTTGCGCGACGTCGCCGACGCGCCGCCCGCATCGAACAGCCGCTCGCCCGCCTGCAACGCGAGCCTGCCGACGACGATCTGCGTGCGCGCGGTTGCGAGCGCGCCTTGCAGCACGAGTTCGTCCGCATCGGGATCGCCGCGCAGAATCGCATCCGATGACACGCCGAGCGTGCGCGCGTTCTCGCGCACCAGCACGTCGATGGTATGGCTCAGCGCCGACAATTCGCCGACGACCTGCTGGATGAACACATCCTCGCGCGCGCTCGGCGCGGTGGAGTGCATCACGGGGCGGCCATGCGCGGTCACGTAGCCGCGCGCATCGGCAACGATGCTGCGCACGATGCCCGCCGCCACCGCCACGAGATGCAGTTGCCGATACGCACCGCCATGCCGTCCGATAAGCGAGCCGTAGCCTTTCTCGGTCACTTCGTGCGCATCGACGCGGACGTTGTCGAACACCGTGCTGCCGCTCGCGGTCATGCGCTGGCCCATGCCGTCCCAGTCGTCGAGCACCTGGACGCCTTCGGCGCGCACCGGAACGATCGCCGTGACGCCTTTGCCGTTTTCATCGACGAGGTTGGTGCGAACGAAGTCTGCATACGCGGTGCCCGTGGTGTAGTACTTCTTTCCCGTCACGCGGAAGTGGTCGCCTTCGCGTCGCAGCACGGTTTCGATCTCACCCGCGCGCGCCGTGCCCTGTTCGCCCGATGCGCCACCGAACAGCGCCCCTTCGACGATGCGGCTCACTTGCCGGTCGTGAAAGGGCGTGGCTGGCGCGAGCCGCAATGATTCGACCACGTCGAAATGCACGCGCAGCGCATGCGCCACGTTCGATTCGGCGGCGGCCAGCGTGGTGACGACATGAATCGCGTCTTCGAGCGTGCCGCCGAGACCGCCGCGCTCGACGGGAATGCGCAACGCGCCGAGACCGGAGCGGCGGAACGCATCGAAGGCCGCGAACGGCAATTCGCGGCGGATTTCGCGCTGTGCGGCGTCGACGCCGATTTCTTCGGCCAGCGCGGGAAGGGCGGCCAGTGCCTTGTGATACGGGGTCGTGCTCATGATTTTGGTTTGCGAGAGAAAAGTTATCGGCGAAATGCCGCGCCGGGATGACGCTCGTTCAGACGGCCATTCGCGCCGCCGAGCTTTTCGCGCAAGGTGCCCGGGGCATAGGCGGTCTTGTAGCGGCCGCGCGCCTGCAACTCCGGCACGATGAAATCCGCGAAATCTTCGTAGGCTTCGGGCGTGACTGCGTAACTCAGGTTGAAGCCGTCGATATCCGTTTCATCGACCCAGTCTTCGAGCGCGTTCGCGACTTCATCGGGCGCGCCGATGAAGACCGGGCCGCGCCCGCCGATCGCGTTGTGCAGCGCAAGCTCGCGCACCGTCCACACGCGCTCCGGATCGAGCTTCGTGAAGCCTTCGAGCGCGGAGGAGGTGCCGGCGTCGAGCTGCATGTAGCGGATCGGTTCGTCGGGGTCGTAGGTCGAGAAGTCGATGCCGGTCCAGCCCGAGAACATCGCGAGCGCGGCCTCGGGCGTCACGTAGCGGCGATAGTCCTCGTACTTGTCGCGCGCTTCCTTCGACGTGCGGCCGGTGATGACGGTCGCCATCGTGAAGAACTGGATATCGCGTGCATCGCGTCCGGCTCTCACCGCCTCGGCGCGCGTGCCCGCGACGACCGGCGTGAGCACCTTCTTGCTCGGCCCGCTCAGATAGATGCCTTCGGCGTGACGCCCCGCGAAGCGCTGCCCGCGCGCCGACGATCCCGCCTGGAACAGCACCGGTGTGCGCTGCGGCGAAGGCTCGGTCATGTGGATGCCGTGCACCCTGAAGTACCGGCCCTCATGTTCGACGCGATGCACCTTCGACGGATCGGCGAAGATGCCCGTGGCGGTATCGCGCACGCTCGCGCCGTCTTCCCAGCTGTTTTCCCACAGCTTGTAGACGACGTCCATGTACTCGTCGGCGATGTCGTAGCGTTCGTCGCGCGAGGCCACGCCATCCTTGCCGAGCACTTTCACGCTGCTCTGCGCGAAGCCTGTCACAATGTTCCAGCCGATGCGCCCGCGCGTCAGATGATCGAGCGTCGACATTCGGCGCGCGAATACGTAGGGCGGTTCGTGATTGGCGTTGCTCGTCACGCACAGGCCGAGATCGCGCGTGGCGTATGCCATCGCGGAGAGCGCCATCACCGGGTCCTGCTTGGGCACCTGCGCGCCGTGACGCAATGCGGTGTCGATGCTGCCGCCGTACACGTCATTGACGCCGATGCTGTCGGCCATGAAAAGCGAATCGATCAGCCCGCGCTCCAGCGTGCGCGCCAGGTCGACCCAGTAGTCGAGCGTGTTGTATTCCAGCGAGCGGTCGCGCGGATGCCGCCACATGCCCGGCGAATGATGCACCGGACTGCGCAGCGCGAACGCGTTGACGCGAATCTGCTTCGGCTTGCTCATAGAAAAGGCTTGTCCCCGTTGATGGTCACGCGAAAGCCCGAGCGCACGTCCGGGTAGTAGTCCCACACGGCCAGATGCTGCACGGCGCGGTTGTCCCAGAAGGCGATCGAATGCGGCTCCCAACGAAAGCGCACCTGGAATTCGGGCGACGCGAAGCGTTCGAACAGCAGACGCAAAATGCCTTCGCTTTCGGCTGCGGGCACGCCGTCGATATGGGTCGTGAAGTTCGAATTCACGAAGATGCCCTTGCGGCCCGTTTCCGGATGCGTGCGTACGACCGGATGCGATGCCCTCGGAAACGTCTTGCCGCTATCGTCGATGCCGCGCAGCCGGTTGCGTTGCCGATACGTCGGCTCGCCGTCGTGCGTGGCGCTCAGTCCTTCGAGATAGGTCCGCAGACCCAGCGACAGCGATTCATACACCGCGTACGAGCTGGAAAAGAGCGTGTCGCCGCCGTGCGCGGGCAGCGTGTGCAGATGGAGGATGCTGCCCATCGGCGGTTGTTCGTCGCATGAGACATCGGAATGCCAGCGGTCGCCTGCGATGCGCTTCGTGGTCGCATCGCTATGGATTTGCAGGATTTCCGGATAGCCGTCCGGGCCGGGACTGTTCGGATGCACATGCAGCGTGCCGAAGTGCCGGCCGAGCGCGAGATGCTGATCGAGCGTGATCGGTTGATCGCGAAAGAAGATGACCTGATGCGCGAGCAGCGCGCGACGCACATCGTTCACCTGTTCGGGCGCGAGCGGCCGCGTCAGATCGATGCCGCCGATCAGCGCGCCGATATGGCGCGTCAACGGCTGCACGGTGATGGTTTCGTAAGCGGTATCAAGCATGGTCGGGTTCCTCGATAGTAGCGGCGCGATGGGTAGCGGCGGGATGCGGCGCGGACAGATGCGCTTGCCCTTCGCCGTAGAGCTTTTCCCGCAACGTGCCCGCGCGATAGTCCTGCTTGTAGACGCCGCGACGCCGCAACTCCGGCACCACGAGATCGACGAAATCCTCGTGCGTGCCCGGCAACAGCGCGTGGCTGAGATTGAAACCGTCGACGCCGGTCTGCGCCTTCCAGCTTTCGAGCGCATCGGCGACTTCCGTCGGCGAGCCGATGAACACCGGCCCCTTGCCGCCGATCGCATTGAAAATCGCCAGCTCGCCGATGGTCCACACGCGCTCGGGATCGGCCACGGTGAACGCTTCGATCGCTGACTGCATGCCTTCGCTCTTCACGTAGCGCAACGGATCGTCGGGGCTGTACTTCGACAGATCGATGCCGCTCCAGCGCGAGAACAGCGCAAGCGCGCCTTCGAGACTCACGTGGCGCTGGATGTCCTGCCATTTCGCCTGCGCTTCTTCCGACGTCGGCGCGACGATCACGGTTGCGAGCGAGAAGAACAGCACCGAGGCCGGATCGCGTCCGAGCGCGGCGGCGCGTGCGCGCACGTCGGCGACATCGCGCGCCACCAGTTGCGCGGTCGGCGAACTGAGAAACACGCATTCGGCGTGACGCGCGGCGAAGTCCTTGCCGCGATTCGACGTGCCTGCCTGATAGAGCAGCGGCGTGCGCTGCGGCGAAGGCTCGGCGTAGTGCGTGCCCTGCATCGAGAAGAAGCGGCCTTCGTGGCGGATTTCATGCACGCGCGCCGGGTCCGCGAACACGCGCGTCTCGCGGTCGCGCACCGCCGCGCCGTCCTGCCAGCTTTCTTCCCACAGCCGATAGACGATCTCCATGTACTCGTCGGCGAGGTCATAGCGCTCGTCGTGCGGACGCGCGTCGGGCTGGCCGATCGCACGCGAGCCGCTTTGTCCGAAGCTCGTCACGATGTTCCAGCCGATGCGCCCGCGCGTCAGATGATCGAGCGTCGACATGCGGCGCGCGAACAGGAACGGCGCTTCGTAGCTCACGCTGCTCGTCACCGCGAAGCCGAGATGCTCGGTGACCTGCGCCATGGCGGAGACGAGCAATAGCGGATCGAGACGCGGAAACTGCAAACCCCAGCGCACGCCGGCAGCGTTCGAGCCGCCATAGACGTCGTACTGGCTGATGCCATCGGCGAAGAAAAGTGCGTCGTAGCCGCCGCGCTCGGCCGTGCGCGCGAGATCGGTCCATAGCGACAGCGAGTTGTAGTCGAGCGCACGGTCGCGCGGATGCGCCCATAGTCCGGGCGACAGATGCGTCGGCGCGAAGGCCAGGAATGCGTTGATGCGAATCTCTTTGGACATGGCTCAAGCCTTCGATGTGATCGGGAAATGACATGTCACGCGATGCGTGGCCGAAAAACGCTGCACGGGCGGCGTATTGACGCGGCAGACATCGCGCGCGGCGGGGCAGCGCGTGTGAAACACGCATCCGGCAGGCGGCGCGAGCGGCGATGGAATCTCGCCGCTTATCACGTGCACACCGGCCTGCACGTCGGGCGCATCGGGTCCGGACGCGGCGATCAGCGCATGCGTGTACGGGTGCGCCGCGCGCTCGACGATATCGTCACGCGTGCCTTGCTCCATGAAGCGGCCGAGATAGAGCACGCCGATATGGCTGCTCATGAAGGCGACCACCGCGAGATCGTGCGAGATCAGCAGATAGGAGAGGCCGAGCGCATCCTGAAGATCCTTAAGCAGGTTGAGCACTTGCGCCTGAATCGATACGTCGAGCGCGGACACCGGTTCGTCGAGCACGAGAATTTCCGGCTCCAGCACGAGCGCGCGCGCAATCGCCACGCGCTGGCGCTGGCCGCCGCTCAGCTCGCCCGGACGGCGGCGCTTGAACTCCGCGGGCAGGCCGACTTGCGCGAGAAGTTCATCGAGACGCTTGTGCAAGGCATCGCGCGCGAAGCCGCTTTTCTGGATGCGCAACGGTTCGAGCACGATATCGCCGACGTTCATCTGCGGATCGAGCGAGCCGAACGGGTCCTGCAGCACCGCCTGCACCGCGCGTTGCCGCCAGCGCCGGTCGGCGTCGCCCGTGGTCTTGCCGAACACGCGCGCGCCGAAGCGCACTTCGCCGCGCGTCGGCTCGTCGGCGCCGAGGATGATTTTCGCGAGCGTCGACTTGCCCGATCCGGATTCGCCTACCAACCCGAACGTGCCGCCGCTCGGCAGGGCGAAAGAGGCGTCTTCCACCGCGCGCAGCATTTTTGATCTGGCGAACAGACCGCCGCGCACGGGAAAGGCGCGCCCGATGTTCGACACGTCGAGAGCGTTCATGATGTGGCCGTCGCGAGAAGAGAGTCGGCGGTCTGCGGGTCCGGTTCCGGATGCCAGCACGCGACGCCGCGATGCGTATCGATTGCACGCGTCGCCGGATACGCGCTCAGGCAATCGGCTTGCGCGCGCGGGCAGCGCGGCGCGAAGCGACATCCTTGTGCGATGCTGCCGGCCAGAGGCGGCTGACCCGGAATGACGGTAAGCCGATGTTGCCGCTCGCGCAGACGCGGCACCGCGCCGAGCAGGCCTTTCGTATACGGGTGACGCGGCCGCGCGAACACGTCGCCGACCGGCCCCTGCTCGATGATGCGGCCCGCGTACATCACGGCGACATCGTCGCAATAGCGGCGCACGAGATGCAGATCGTGCGTGACGAGCACGATCGCCGTGCCGCGTTCGGCCTGTACTTCGCGCAGCAGATCGAGGATCTGCAGGCGCACGGTGACATCGAGCGCGGTCGTCGGTTCGTCGGCGATCAGGAGACGCGGATTGCATGCGAGGTTCATCGCGATCGCCACGCGCTGACGCATGCCGCCGCTCAACTGATGCGGATAGCTGTTCAGGCGGCTTTCCGGTGCGGGAATGCGTACGCGCCGCAGCAACTCGATCGCGCGCGCCTCGCGTTCCTTGCGGCTCGTGACGCCGTCGCGATAGCGGAACATCTCCGTGATCTGCCGGCCGATCGTGAGCAGCGGGTTGAGCGAGGTCATCGGGTCCTGAAGGATCATGCCGATCTCGCGCCCACGCAGCGCGTTCAGTTCGGCGGGCGTCTTCGCGCGCAGATCGTCGCCATCGAGCAGGATGCGGCCGCCGCTCACCTGCACGCCGCGCGGCGGCAGGCCCAGCACCGACAGACACGTCACGCTCTTGCCCGAGCCGGATTCGCCGACGAGGCCGAGCGTGCGTCCGGCGCGCACGGCGAAGCTGACGCCATCGACGAGCCGCGCGTGTTCCGTCTCGACGACGAGGTCATGAACGGTCAACACGTTCATCGCAGCACTCCATCGCCACGTTGCAGGGATTCGCCGATGCGATTGCTCGACAGCACCGTCGCGATCAGCACCAGCCCCGGCAGTGCAGAGAGCCACCATGCGGTATCGAGATAGTTGCGACCTTCCGCGATCATCCCGCCCCACGACGGATCGGGCGGCTGCACGCCGAGGCCCACGAAGCTCAGCGCCGCTTCCATGAAGATCACGAGACCGATGTCGAGCGTCAGCAGCACGGCGAAGGTATTGCGCACATTGGGCAGCAGATGGCGCATCACGACATGCAGCGGCGTCGCGCCGGCGAGCTTCGCGATCAGGATGAAGTCGCGCTCGCGCAGGCTCAGCGCCTCGGCGCGGATGATGCGCGCGAAACGTCCCCAGTTCGCGAGCGTCACCACGATGACGATGTTCGTCATGCTCGGCCCGCAGATGCCGACGATCAGCATCGCGAGAAATACGGGCGGCAACGCGTATTGCGCATCGACGATACGCATGAGCGCGGCATCGAAACGTCCGCCTAGGTATGCGGACAGCAGGCCCGCGATCGCGCCGAAGAACCCCGCGAGCAACACCGCGCAGAACGCGATAGCGAGCGAGATGCGCCCGCCGTAGAGCGTGCGCGTAAAGACGTCGCGGCCCATCTGGTCGGTGCCGAACCAGTGGTGCCAGGTCGGCGACTGGAACGTGGCCGACAGATCGATCGCATTCGGATCGACGTTCGAGAGCAGCGGCGCGAACGCCGACGCCGCGACGATCGCGACGAGCAGGCCGCCGAATAGAAGGGATCGCGTGCTCATCGCTGGTACCGGATGCGTGGATCGACGAGCGCATAGAGCACGTCGACCGCGAGATTGATCGAGACGAACAGCAGCACCGACACGATCACGGCGGCCTGCACCACGGTGAAATCGAGCGTGCTGATGGCTTCGACCATCAGGCTGCCGAAGCCGGGCCACGAAAACACCGTTTCGATGGCGACCGCGCCGCCGATCAGCACGCCGAACTGCGATGCCGCGAACGCGACGATCGGCAGCGCCGCATTGCGCAGCGCATGCGTGCCGATCACCACATGCGCGGGCAGCCCCTTGATGCGCGCCATGCGGATGTAATCGGCTTCGAGCACGGTGAGCATGTTGGCGCGCGTGAGCCGGGCGATGCCCGCGGCGGAATACCACGCGAGCGCGCATACCGGCAGGATCAGATGACGCCATGTGCCGTGGCCGCCGGTCGGCAGCCAGCCCCATTGCACCGAGAAAAGACGGATCAGCAGCAACGCGACGAAGAAGGGCGGCGCGGCCTGCCCGAGCACCGCAAAAAGCGACGCGAGCCGGTCGATCCAGCTTCCCCGCCGCACCGCCGACGCGACGCCCAGCGACAAGCCGATGGCCAGTGCGAGCGTCAGCGAAATGCCGACCAGCAACAGGCTCGATGCGAGCCGGCTCAGCGCCATCGAGAGCGCGGGCGCGCCGAAGTGGAACGAGTTGCCCATGTCGCCGCGCAGCACGCCCGCCAGAAAGCGGGCGTATTGCAGCGGGACGGGATCGGCGAGACCCAGTTGCTCGCGAAAGAGCTGACGGTCGGCTTCGGTCGCCTCGGGCGGCATCAGCAGATAGGCGGGATCGCCCACCAGGCGCACCAGCACGAAGATCAGCACCGACATCAGCCACACCGTGAGCAGGGCAGAACCGACGCGGCGCAGGAGATAGGCGGGCATCGCTCAGTTTCCGGCGACCGTCTGCGGCGCCCACTGGATCGTGCGGAAGTTGAGGAAGCCGCCGCCTTGCTGCGGCTGCCATTGCAGCGTCTTCTTCTTCGCGTACACGTAGGTGAACTCGGAGATGAAGAACGCGGCGGCATCGTCATGCAGCTCGCGGCCGATCTTCTGGAACACTTCGCCGCGCTGTTTCGTATCGCTGACGCGGGAGACGTCGGCGAGCAGTGCATCGACCTTCGGATTCGAATAGTCGGACCAGCTTCCCTCCGATGCGAACGCGCCACCGACCGGGTGCACCGGGTCATACAGCGCATTGGTGAACTGGCTGAGCGCGAGCGGCCCGGAGGTGTGCGTGTTGTTCAGGCGCTGGAAAGTCGCATAGGTCAGGCGATTGAGCTTGACCTTCACGCCCACTTGTCCCCAGTACGCCGCGATAGCCTCGGCGACGCCTTGCGGCATGTCGCCCTGAATGTTGAGCGTGGTCTCGAAACCCTTCGGATAGCCTGCCTGCGCAAGCAGTGCGCGCGCCTTCGCGGGATCGTAGGGATACGGCTTGATCGAGCGGTCCGCGCCGTACGGATAGTAGTTCGAGATCATCGTGCCGAGCGGCTCGCCCACGCCGTACAGCACGCTCTTGATGATGGCATTGGTGTCGAGCGCGTAGCTGAGCGCCTGACGCACCTGGACGTTGGCGAAGGGCGAGTTCTTGTCGGTGGTGTAGACCCGCACATAGACCGGCGACGCAACACGGCTTTCGATCACGTCGAGCCCGCTTTCCTTCCTGAGCCGCGCATAGTCGGAGAAGGGCAGCGCCACCGAGAGATCGACTTCGCCGCGCAGCACCGCGTTGACGCGGCTCGCCGGCTCGGTGATCGCGCGGAAGATCAGTGTTTTCACGCGCGGCTTTTCGCCCCAGTAATCGTCGAAGCGTTCGAGCACGAGCTCGCTGCCACCCGGCGCGAGCGACTTGAACTTGTACGGTCCGAGCGAGACTGGCTTTTGCGCGAACGCATCGGGATTCGGCAGGCTCGCGAGATAGTCGGCCGGAATGATGTAGAGATAGCCCGCGACCTTGTTGGCGAACGCGCCATCGGGCTGCTTCAGTTTGAAGACGACGGTGAGGTCGTCGGGCGTCTCGATCGACTCGACGACCGGCGCGAAGAACGGACGGCGCGTGCTCTTGCTGCGCGGGTCGAGCACGTGTTCGAGCGATGCCTTCACGTCGCGCGAGCTCAGCGTCGCACCGTTATGGAACTTGACGTTGGGACGCAGCTTGTAGGTGAACACGCGTGCGTCGGCGGACACGCTCACGCTCGTCGCGAGACGCGGCACGAGATTGCCCTTCTGGTCGAAGCCGTAGAGCGTGTCGTAGATCTGCCAGCCGTAGCGCAGCGAATCGCCGCTCACGGCGACCAGGCCGTCGAGGTTGTAGAACTCCTTTTCGACGCCGATCACGACCGTGTCGCGATCGACGGCGGGCGCGGTGCTTGCGGCGCGTGCCGGTTCGGTGAAAGCGCCGGACAAGGCGGCGGCGAAGACCAGTCCGCGAAGGACTGACGAAAAGGTACGCATAGGTTGGTCTGAGTGCCGGGCGAGGGAACGCCCTCGTCTAATTGGAAAAGCCTGCGGATGGAGCGAACATGATGACGCGCGCGCCCCGGAATTCGAAGCGAGTAAAAGTGATATCGATATCAAGGCGCCCTTCAGGTCGATTCGATCGATGCTCATGAAGGGATTTGCGTCGGAATACTCATGGTCCGCGCATGCTTTTCGCTGGATTGAAAAGCACGAATGATTCGTTTGCGACGTGGCGCGAACCATCGATACTCGATCGTTCGACACACTTCACCGCATGCATCGTTCATGAGTCAATCGTCCCCTCTGCAAGACCAGCACGCGCGCGACACCCTGCGTCTCATCGGTCCCGATCCCGAGGACTGGGTCGTCGGACGGGCGGGCATCGATCACAATGTGCTGATCGTCGGTGGCGGGCAGACGGGCGCGGCCTTTGCGTTCGCGCTGCGGCGCGCGGGCATTGGCCGAGTCAGCGTGATCGACGCCGCGCCCGATGAGACGCGCGCGGGCGCGTGGACCAACTACGCGCGGATGAACCGCCTGCGCACGCCGAAGACGCTTGCGGGACCAGAGGCGGGCTTGCCCGGGCTGAGCTTTCAGGCATGGCACGAAGCGCGTTATGGCGCGGCGGCCTATGCGAACATCGAACGCATCGGGCGCACTCAATGGGCTGAGTACATTGCGTGGTATCGGCAGTTTCTCGGCGTCACGATTCGCTATGGCACGACGCTTACGCTCATCGAGCCGGCGGGTTCGCATTTCCGTCTGCATCTGACGGTCCGCACGGAGCGGGGCGTCGAGACACGTGTGGAAACCGCGCGCAAGATCATTCTCGGCAATGGCGTCGCGGGCAACGGCAGACCGAATATCGTCCCGCCGCTCACGGCGTTGCCGCCGAGTCATCTCGCGCATACCTCGGATGCGATCGACTTTGCCGCGCTCGCGGGCAAGTCCGTCGCGGTGATCGGTGGCGCGGCTTCGGCTTTCGATGCGGCGGCGAGCGCGCTCGAAGCCGGCGCGCGCGACGTGCATCTGTTCGTGCGCCGCGCCGGGCTACCCGCGGTGCCCGTGAGCCGCGCGCGTGCGTATCCGGGCGCCTACGACAACTTTCCCGCGCTGCCCGACGCGGTGCGCTGGCGCCAGGCGCTGCGCTTCAGACGCGCCGGCTCGACCGCGCCTGCCGACGCGGTCGAGCGCGTGGCGCGCTTCGCCAACTTTCATCTGCATCTGGGCGCGCCGTGGCATGAAGCGAGCGTCGCGAATGGCCGCGTCCACGCCTGCGCCGCCGATGGCGACTTCGCATTCGACTTCGTGATCGCGGGCACCGGCTATGCGATCGATCTGCACGCGCGGCCCGAGCTTGCGCGCATCGCCGATCGCGTGCTGCTCTGGCGCGACCGATATCAGCCCGCTCCGGACGAGCGCGACGACGCGCTGGGCGCGCATCCCTATCTCGGCGACGCGCTCGAATACGTGGAAAAGCGGTCAGGCACCGCGCCGTTCCTCAGGAACATCCATGTGTTCAACCCGGCGGGCTTCGTGAGTCGCGGCGTGCCGGTGGGCGACGTGCCCTGCATGAAGCGGGATATCCCGGCTGTCGTGCGGCGCATCAGCCAGGATCTCTTTCTCGAAGACCTCGACGCGCACGAGGCGCGCATGAGCGCCGACGTGCCAGCGGATTTCGATACGGCGCTCTATGAGCCGCGCGTCTATCGCGAGCGGGATGTCGAATCGGCGGATTGAGTGCGTCAGGGCGAACTATCATAGCTAGCCGGTTTGGGAAGCGGAAAGCATCAGGCCGCGCTGCTCAAGCTCTTTCATCAACTGCAAGCCTTCTTGCCAGGAACCCATGACACACAGACCCGCACCGACCGATATCGATATCCATCCGCTGATCGCCGGGCGATGGAGCCCGCGCGCCTATGCGGAGCAGCCCGTCGCCCACGCGGACGTGCTTGCTTTGCTGGAGGCCGCGCGCTGGGCGCCATCGGCGTACAACATGCAGCCGTGGCGCTTTCTCGTGTTCGAAAAGGGCGAGGACGCGGCAGCGTTCGAGCGCGCGTTCGCGACGCTCGTGCCGTTCAACCAGTCATGGAACAGGCACGCGCAGGTGCTGATCGTGGTGATCGCCGATACGCTCAACGCGAAGGGCGAAGCGAATCCGACCGCCAGCTACGACGCCGGTGCGGCCGGGCTGGCGCTGTTGCTGGAGGCGCACGCCCGCAACCTCGCCGCGCATTCGATGAGCGGCTTCGACACGACGGCCTTGCGTGAGACCTTCGGCATCGCGGAGCGCTACGTGCCGCTCGCCGTGATCTCCGTGGCGCATCATGGCGACGCGCGCGCCTTGTCCGAGGCGTTGGCCGAACGCGAGCAGGCGCCGCGCAAACGCTTGCCGATCGGCGAGATCGCGCAATTCGGCGCGTGGAAGAGCGCTCAGCCCTGATCTGGCGTCTGTTGCAGCATCCTGAGCCGCGTCCTGCCGTCCGGCGTGAAGTCCGTGCCGAAGCGCACGAGGCCTTTGCGCCGCAGATGGCACGCCATCGTGAAACTCAGCAGCATGCCCGGTTCGGGCTTGTTGATCTCGATGTCGATCGACTTCAGACGCGGCTCGTATTCCAGCAGCGTCGCTTCGATTTCGGACTTCAACTTGTGCGCGGACGCAGGCAGATGCCGATAAATCTCCGACAGGTCATCGAGTCCATAACCCGGCAGATGCGCAAGCGCCTTGCGGCGGCTGTTCAGAATGCGCTGGAAGTTGTCGCGCACCGAATAGAAGGTCTGCGCTTCGGGCGAATGATCGGTGATCGCGGTGCCATCGGCGAAGTGTCCGGTGATTCGCTCGAAGAGGCCCGGTCCGGGGCGCATCATATGCGACGTCATGACTGTTCTCACTTCAATGCGTTATGCGGGCCACCGACGCATCCAGCCATCGATTTGTCCCGAACCAGACCAGTCCGACCGCTACGCACGCGAGTCCGATACACGCGAGCGGAGAAATGCGCCGCGTCCATGGACGTGCGACCGCCGTCTTGACAACGATGGAAGCGTCATCGTGCGGTGAGCGTGTGACGCCCAGGCGTGTATCGATGGCTTCTCTGAGTTTCGCTTTCGCATCGCCGGATTCGAGCGCGAGCCGTCCGGTGAACCCCAGATCCAGCGCTGCGCCGAAGATCGCCAGCAGCGGACGAAGAGGCTGTGTTTCGTGCAGGCGCTTTTCGATTCGCTTCACGAGTTCCTCGCCTGCATTGTTGGTGTCGAACTGCGTCAATTGCAGCGGCTGGCGTTCCCATTCATCGCGGGGGCGTCCCTGCAGATCGCGCAAGGCCGTCTCGTCGAGGAGCGCGCACTGCGCGTACAGCGCGTCTTCAATGGCATCGTGCGGCCAGCCGCGCGCAGTGAGTTCCGCCTTCAGCGCTTTGATCTGCGCCTCGCACTGGTCGCGCAGGTCCTCGGCCGGTTGCTCCGTGTGCTTGCCGGCGAAGTCCGCAACGATGAGCGCCGTGTCGCGCAGCGCCACGGGCAGCAACTCGTCATGCGCCGATGTCATGTCTCTCATGTCGGCAGCACCACGTAGAGTTCCAGCGAAACATCGGGAATCGAGGCCGGCACGTAGAACTGGCATGCACGTGCGTCGATCATGCGCTTAAACGCGGGATGCGCGGCATCGAGCGCGAAGTACTGATTTTCGATTCGCACGGGAATCGCCGCAGGCAGGCGCGACATCGGTTTGATCGGAATGCCGGAGAGCGCCGAATTGACGATCTGTTCGACTTCATCGGGCGTGCCCGCCTTGCACAGACGCGGGAACTGCTCGATGAGCGCGTGCGCGGGCAGCGCGGCCTGCACGGACAGGTAATAGTCCGCGCCCTCGACCAGACGTTCGTCCTTGATCTGACCCGTCCAGAGCGTGCCGCGGACGCGCTCGAGCGCGATCGGCACGACGCGCGACGGAATGACCGTATCGAGCAGGTTGCGGATCAACGACTCCAGTTCGGCGAACACGGGTTCCGGCGCGCTGTGATCGTAGGGCGGAATCGCCTGCAGCGTCTCCGTGGTCGAAAAGGTCAGCAGCGAACCGGCCAGGCGAGACAGCAGCGCATAGAGCTTCTCCGGATGCTGAGCCGGCGCCTGCGCGAGGCGCGCGAGTTCCGGCCACGACGAATTCACGCTGTGCAGCAGCCAGAAGAGCGATACATCGGCCACGGCGTAGTCGGCGATCTGGTCGGAGCGTTCGCGCCTGCGCACCGCGAGGCTCGCGCTTTTGGCGCTGAGGATTTCCGACAGGCGCTTCATGCGGGTCGTCAACGTCGCATTGGCCGACAGAAACAGGCACGGCGGCACGAACGACGCATCGGGATCGAAGCGTCCCTGCGCGTTGCGGATGAAGCGCGCGACCGGACACGTCACGTAATCGCCGCCTGCGCGTTTCCTTTGGTACATCGAGCACCTCGATCCACACGTTCTTGCGGAAGTCGGTGTGATCGACGAGAAACTTGAGTCCGCGGCAGGCCGCTTCGAGCCGTTGAAAATCGGGGTGGTGAAGGATCGCATCGAGCTGATGGCCGATGAGGCTTTCTTATTCTTGAGGGGCGGGTCACGTGAGCAGCGGCATTAGCGCCGAGACTGCGTGCCGGTCCTTCAGCGATTCCGGAAAAGCGAAACGTGTAGCATGACTGAAGGCTGATATTTGTCACGCTTTGAAAAATGATGAGCAAAGCGCAACATCTGATCTATTTAAGAATTTTCGAGGTTTTAAGAATGGGCCGAATACGATAAGGTCCGACCCCAATCAAACGAGCGCATCCGCGCGCGAAGGCTCATCAACACTTGTCTGAACCGGCATCCGGTGAGGTATATGCTGCGCACCGATGTCGGCAAGGGACCGCTCGAGCTACTCGACCCGCGCGGCTTCACCATGCCCAGCCGCATCTTTGTGAAACGCGACACGCTCGCGCGCAACGCGAAAGCCGACATCCCGCCGCCGCTACCCAAGCCCGCGATCGAAGCGGCCAAACAGGTTGAGACCGTTGCCCAATGGTCGGAGTACGCTACGAGTCCATTCGGCCATGAACCCGTTCCACTCGCATGCACACCGCGCATGCGCGAAGACACGCCTTTCGACGATCTCAAGGTCGGAACGCCTTTGCTTTCGTTCGCGCGCCTGCTGCTCCAGGGCGGCGGCAACGATTTCGAACGCGATCTCGGTATGCGCCGCTACTGGTCCGTCGGGTGGCGGCGCGGTCTGGAGGATGTCATTCATGCACGCTGGCCCTTGCTCCGTTTCTGGAATGACTGGCAGCGAGAACGTCGATATCGAGCCGCGCGACGAAAGGCGCGACCCGACGACAGCATGGCCATCGAGCCGGCGCTGATTGCGCTGCCGTCGCTTGCAAACCGATCTTCGCCACGCCCACGTTAATCTCAAGCCTCACTATCCATGTTCACGAATCTCCTCAACGCGTTGTTCGGCACGCGCAAGCCATCCGATCTCGCCATCGAAGCTTTACCGCAATGGCACGACTGGCTCACACCGATCCGCTCTGATACGCCCGTCGGCGACGATCCCGGCTGCGACGACGAATTCCTCGCCATCAAGGACGAAGTGGCGAAGCTGTCCAGTATCGACGATGCGCTGATCGTCGACTCCGCCGAGCGCTTGATCAAAAGCCGTGCGAAGGACGTGCGCTTGGCGGTGTACTACGTCTACGGCCGCTTGCGTCGCGATGGCGCGGAAGGCGTCGCCGCCGGCTTCGAACTACTCTCGGCGCTGGTCGACCGCTTCGGCGATACGCTTCTGCCCGCGCGTGCCGGCTCGCGCCGTGCGGCCTTCGAATGGCTGTGCAGCAGCACGTTCGCCGATCGGCTCGATGCCGTGCAAGGGCTCAACGGAGCGCTGCTCGAACGCACGCTCTCCGCGCTCGCGCTGATCAGCGAGCGTATCGAAATGTGGCCGGAAGACACGCGCCCATCGCTTGCTCCGTTGTTCAGGCGCTTCGAGAGCCGGATCGAATCGCCGCCGGGCGACCAGACCGGTTCGAGCGCTGCGCCGACGCCGGCCACATCGTCGGCGTTGTCCGCAGCGTCTGAAGTCACGTCCACCCGCGAACTACTCGACCGCGCGCGCGAGATGGCGCAGTTTCTTCGCGAGCAGCCGCAAGGTTATCTGGCCGCGTATCGGCTGATGCGTTGCGTGCGGTGGGACACGCTCACCGAGGTGCCGCCGTTCGAAGCGGGCGGAAAGACGCGTCTCGTGGCGCCGCGCGCCGAACTGCGCGCGAACCTCAAGCGTCTGCTGCTGCAAAAGCAATGGCCGGAATTGCTGGAGCGCGTGGAAGCGGCCTTCGCCGAAGGCGCCAATCATTTCTGGCTCGACCTGCAGTACTACGCGTTCGTTGCGCAGGAGCAGGCCGGCGGCGAGTACGCGCAGGTGCGTGAAAGCGCGGCGACCGACTGCGCGCTGATGCTCGAGCGTCTGCCGGGCCTCGAACATCTCTCGTTCTCCGACGGATCATCTTTCGCCGACGACGCCACGCTCGAATGGATCGCGCGCTATGCGACGGTGCGCGACATCGAGCGCGGCGAGACCGCGGCACCGGTGGCCGCGTCTCACGCCGGCTCCGACTGGGCCGAGATCGAAGCACAGGCTATCGACACCGCCGCGCAACAAGGGATCGGTGCCGCGCTCGCGTGGCTGCAACGCCAGCCCGCACAGGACGACGCACGTATTGCGGGCGGCGAGCGCGAGCGCTTCACGCGACAACTGGTGATGGCGCGCGTGGCCGAGCGCGCGAAGCGCTCCGACACCGCGCTGTATCTGCTCGGTCACCTCGACGCCGACATCGAACGCTTCCAGCTCGCGCGCTGGGAACCGTCGCTTGCGTTCGAAGCGAAACATCATCTGCTGCGCATCCTCAAGAGCCGCTTTAACCGCAAGGACGCCGACAAGACCGCATTGAGCGGCCGGATCGACAGTCTCACGGGCGATCTGACCGCGATCGACGCCGCGCGCGCCGTGGCGCTCATCTAAAAGAAGAAGGAAGAACCACGCATGTCGTCCCCCACGAAGGACAACGAGATACTGCGCTATTACGAAGCGGAGATGCGCTATCTGCGCGAAGCGGGCAAGGAATTCGCCCGCGCGTTTCCCGACCGCGCGCGCGAACTCGATATCGATCGCCTCGGCGAGCGCGATCCTCATGTCGAACGTCTGTTCGAAGGGTTCGCGTTTCTGATGGGGCGTCTGCGCCACAAGCTCGATGACGAACTGCCCGAACTCACCGAAGGGCTCGTGAGCATGTTGTGGCCGCACTATCTGCGGATGATTCCGTCGCTGTCGATTCTGAAGCTCATCCCGAACGCGGGGGCGCTGCAAAAGCACGAGATCGTCGAAGCGGGACTGGAAGCGACTTCCGATCTGATCGCGACAGGTTTGAGCGCCGGCGACGAAACGCAGATCGAATGCGTGTATCGCACGACTCAACCCGTCGATCTGTATCCGCTCACGCTGACGGACGCGGGCGCCTACGCACGCGAGGACGGGCGCTCGGTGATCCGCCTTCGCTTCGCGATTCAGCCGCAGACGCAGCGCGACCGGCTGCGTGTGCCGCGCTTGCGCTTCTACCTGAACGCCGACCGTCCGGTGGCGCACGCCCTTTATGCGGCGCTGAGCGCGAAACCCGTGGCGATGCAGGTGCGCGTGCCGGGCTTTCCCGACGATCGTCCGGGCGCACCGCAATCGATGGAAGGTCTGCGTCTCGCGCCAGCCGGCTTCGCTACCGACGAGCGGCTGTGGCCCAAGGCCGACAACGCGTTTGGCGGCTATCAGTTGCTGCTCGAATATTTCACGTTCCCCGAGAAGTTCATGTTCGTCGATCTGCTCGGCCTCGACATGATGGCGATTCCCGCATCGGCGTCGTCGTCCGATGTCGAAGTCGTGCTCGACAAGCCCTATCCCGACGATATGCGTTTCACCGAAGAGAACGTGCGCCTCTATTGCACGCCGGTGATCAACCTGTTCCCGATCGCAGCCGATCCGGTCAAGGTCACGCAGTTCGAAACTGAATATCGTGTGCGAGCGCGCGAGCAGTATGGCCCGCTCGTCGATATCTGTTCGGTCGACACCGTCGAAGGTTTCGCAGGCGGGCGACGTTTCGAATACGTCCCGTTCGCGGCGTTCAAGCATCCGGCGGCATGCTGCGCCACGCGACGCCCGAACGCTATTTCCATACGCATGCGGCGCGGGCCGTCGGGACGATTCGAAACCTGGCTCACACTCGGCGGCCACGCCTGGGATACGGGACGCGTTTTGCGGAAGCAAACGCTCTCGGTGTCCGTGACCGGCACGAACGGCATGCTGCCGCGCAAGGCGTTGCGCGAGGCGGGCATCACGCGCATGCGCGGCGGCTTCACGAATATCGGCGCGGTGCGCAATCTGGCCGCGCCGACGCTGCCGGTCTACCCGCCCACGGGCGACCGCTTTCAATGGCGCGTGCTGATCGGCGATGTCCGCGCGGATCACGCCCGTGCATCTGGGCCGCTGGACCGGCGCGACTGACTGAACAAAAACTATGCAACACAAGGCAATGCAACGAATGAAAGAAGTGACCTCACTCGACAATCGAATGTCCGGGTGCGTGTTGAACGGCGCGATCGCTGGTCTCGTCGCAACGGGTCTGCTGTCGATGGGCGGCTGCGGCGCCTGGCAAGCCACGAAGGACACGACGGTCAGCGCCGCACAGTGGCTCTTCACCACGCAGGTCAAGACAATGAACGTCGAACTCAAAGGGCGCGCCGCCTTGAATGAAACCGTCGCCGGCCAGTCGCTTTCGACGGTGGTGCGGTTCTATCAGCTCAAGGATTCGAAAACGTTCGCGCAACTCGAGTACGCTCAGTTGCAGAACAACGATCTGGAACTGCTCAAGGCTGATCTCGTCGCCACGAAGGATGTCGTCTTGCGCCCGGGCGCGGCCGTCAGCGTGAGCGAGCCTATGCAGAAAGACGCCGAATACGTGGGCGTGGTGGCGTTCTTCCGTACGCCCGGCAATGCCGGAGTATGGAAATTGCTGATACCCAGGAAACAGTGGAAGGACACCGATCCGGAAAGGATCCGGTTGCAGGGCAATATGCTCGCAATAGAGGGCGCGGACCCGAAACCGGTGAAACGTGATGCGCCTCAGCAGTCTGCACCGGCGACGAAATCGGCGGCTTCGGGCGTATAGACGGCTTCCGCCGCGAGCAAGGCCGCGGCGCAGAACGCCAGTGCCGCAGCGATGTCGAACAGCGCCGCCGGACTGCTTTCCAACTGAGTGCGCCGCTGCACTCCGCTTGCGTTGGTACTTGCGTAGCTGACAAAATTGCCAGCTACGCGTCAACCAAACGCCAAGATAAGCCGTTAGCCAGATCAGGTCATCTGCTTGCTTAGTCAAACACGCCAATCGACCTTGCATTGAAGCGTCGATTGGCCATACAGAACGCTGTCGGCCGTCGACTTTCATTGCGCCTGCAAGCAGCGCGTCTTTACCGATAAGCCTCATTCGAGGCCTAACTCTCTCCCTTGCTATTTCTTTACGAATAACCAAGGGCAGAAAGGTATTCGAATTATTACAAGATATTACCGGCGCTTCGCCGCCGGGGTTGTGGAGACCATGCACTTGAAGATCTTACATAGCGAGTCATCGACCGGATGGGGTGGTCAGGAGATCCGCACGTTGAAGGAGATGGTGGCGCTGCGCGAAAGCGGTCATACCGTCGAGCTGATTTGCCCCCGCGAGGCTCGTCTTGGTGAGCGTTGCGCGGAGCTCGGTTTCGCCGTGCATCACGCGCGCATGCGCAGCGGCGGGGACATGCAATCGATGCTGCGCATCAAGTCGCTATTGCGCCACCGCGCATTCGACGTGCTCAATACGCACAGTGGTCACGACAGTCTCGTCGCAGGCACGGCGGCGCGGCTCGCGCGCACGCCGCTCATCGTGCGTACGCGGCATCTCGCGTTGCCGATTTCGTCGCTTGCGACGTATTCATGGATTCCGCATCGCGTGATCGCGGTGAGTCATTACGTGCGCCGCTACCTGATCTCGGCAGGGGTTGCGGAGAAGCGCGTGCAGACTATCCATGACGGCATCGTGAATACGCACCCTGTCGCGCATTCGACCTTGCGCGCGGAACTCGGTCTCGGTCAGGACGCTTTCATCGCATGCATGGTCGCAATCATGCGCGACAAGAAAGGCCATGAAGATCTGATCGCGGCAGTCCGCCCGATGCTCGATACGCACGCGAATCTGCATGTCGTGATGGCGGGCGACGGTCCAAGTTTCGATCGCATAAAAAGCATCGTCGTGAACCTTGGACTCGCGCACCGCATTCACTTGCTCGGCTTTCGCACCGACGTGCCGAACATCTTTCGCGGCTCCGATCTCTTCGTGCTGCCCACGCATCAGGAAGCACTCGGTCAGGCGTTCATCGAGGCGATGGCCGCGGGCTTGCCTGTCATCGGCACGCACGTCGATGGCGTGCCCGAACTCATCGAAGACAACGTCAACGGGCTGCTCGTGCCGCCGCACGATCCCGTCGCATTGCGCGGCGCGATCGCGCGCATGATCGGTGATCCGGCACTGCGGCAGCGACTTCAACGCGAAAGCCTGCGCATCACCGAACGCGGCTTCACCGTCGGCGACATGGCGCACGAAACAGCGCTCTTTTATGGACGCGCATTGCACGAGCGAGGCCATCGCCGATGAGCCGCAATCAGGCGCGCGCCATTCCCGTGCTGATGTATCACCACGTCAGCACATCGCCCGGCATGATCACCGTGACGCCGGGCAATTTCGCCGCGCAGATGGCGTATCTCGCGGGCGCAGGCTATCGGACGATCGGCTCGACTGAGCTTGCTGCTTTTCTGAGCGGTGAGGACATGCCGGCGAAATCCATCGTCATCACGTTCGACGATGGCTATCTCGACAACTGGGTACACGCGCATCCCGTACTGCAGCGTCATGGATTGACGGCGATGTGCTTCCTCGTGAGCAGTTGGCCCGGCGAAGGCGGCGTGCGCCCGAATGTATCGAATGCGAACTCCGCGCTTCCGGCTTTGCTCGATCATCACGCGGGCGAACGTGCAATCGAGAACGGTCGTGTCGATGATGTCATTCTGCGCTGGTCCGAAATCGAAGCGATGCGCGAAGCCGGCACATTCGAGTTTCATAGCCACACGCATACGCATGTGCGCTGGGATCAGGTCACAGGTTCGCGGGGTGAAAAGCGTGAGCGTCTGCATGCGGACCTGAGCGCGGCGCGCGCGGCATTGCGCACGCGTCTGGGCGACGTGTCCGATCATCTGTGCTGGCCGCAAGGCTATTACGACGACGATTATCGCGAAGTCGCGTTGAACGCGGGATTCAGGCACTTCCATACGTGCCATTCGGGAACGAACGTCGGCGTGAATCCGCTGGATCGCAACGGGTCGGTGGATGGCGAGCGCACCATCAAGCGACTGGAAGTGCGCGATCGTCCGGCTTCGTGGCTGGCGTCGCGCTTATGGGTGCATACGCGGCCCACCATCAGCCGCGCGTATCTGACGATCAAGCGCTGATTCAGACGCGATGCGCTTGCACGAAAGCGCTGATCGCTTCGTTCACCGCATCGGCTGCATCGCGATGCGGTGAATGCCGGCATTGCTCGAGCTTGACGAGTTGTGTGTGATCGACGGCCGCCTCGATGCTGTCGAGTTGCAGCATCGATGCGTACTCGTCGTCATAACCTTGAATGGCGAGCAATGGCCGCCTGATCGACGCTATCTCTTCCGTGATATCCCAATGCAGGAACGCGGGATTCAACCACGCGTCGTTCCATCCGTAAAAGGCCGAATCCACGTCGTCGTGATAGGCCCGCAGCTTCTCTCTGAACGATGTCGTTTCATATGTGTTGCGGGCTTTTTCGATGCCTTCGACCGTCATCGGTTCCACGAACAGATGCGGCGCCATGATGGCGAGACCCGCGAGCGCGTCAGGGAAGGCACTTGCATAAAGCAGCGCGATCGTGCCGCCATCGCTATGCCCGATGAGCCACATGCGTGCGCGTTCTTCCGCGTTGATTTCCAGCGCATCGAGCAACGCGGGCAGCACGTCATGCGCCTGCACATGCAGAAACTCGACGGGCCATTTCTCTTCAGGCCGGCGCGCCGTCGAGCGTCCGTATCCGGGCCTCGAATAAACGAGGCCTCGGCAATTCAGGCGATCGCATAGCATTTGCGGCCAGCCTTTCCATAGCGCGATCGAACCCAGCCCTTCATGCAGGAACAACGCAATGGGCGCATCGGCGCGGTCCGCATTCAACCATCGATATTCGATGCGCAAGGGATATGCGCCGATCTTCAATTCGACGAAACGCGTCGTGTCGACGCTTGTTACTGGATCGTGCATGGAGATGAAAGTGCCGAGCATGAGAGGGATAGAGATTAACAGACGGTCTGCGTCATTTTCTCGTCAGAAAAAAAACGCGGCAATCACATGCATGTTTCAACATTGTGCATGTTTCCAAAAAGGTGCTGAATTTCGCTCTACGTTCATATTCGATTGTTCTGATTTTTTAGCTGGACGTCACTGAACTTTCTATGCGAAAGTGATTCGTAAGAAACTCGCTCCACTGCAATGCAGATGCGGCCCCTTTACGATCCTTTGGAGAGCAATGCATGAATCGACCGAAACGGATGTTATTGGAAAACCTTGCCTGGGCACGCGAGACTGCCCACGCCGATGAACAGTTTTTTCCGCGACTGGCGCAAGGCCAAAGCCCGAAGGTGCTGTGGATCGGCTGCGCGGATAGCCGCGTGCCGGCTGAAACCGTAACGAACGCCAATCCCGGCGACCTCTTCGTTCATCGCAACATTGCGAACCTGTTCTCACCGTCCGATGACAACACGATGAGCGTGCTCGAATACGGGGTGCGCGTGCTGAAAGTCGATCACGTGATCATTTGCGGGCATTACGGATGCGGCGGTGTGCGCGCCTCGCTGCTGCCGCAATCGAGCGACTTGCCGCACGTGAATCGACGTATCGCGCCGTTGTGCGCCTTAGGCGAGCGGCATCGCGATGAACTCGATGCACACACCGAACTCGATGCGCGAGCGAATCGCCTCGCCGAATTGAACGTGCTGGAGCAAGTGCGTCTCTTGCAACAACACTCTGTCGTGCGCGATCGCGAAGTGCCGCCCCTCGTTCACGGCTGGATCTTCGGGCTTCACGACGGCCTGATCAATGTGCTCGCCTGCGGCTACGAGGCAGAGGGCATCACGCAAGACGACAAGCGCATGCAGGTCGCATCGCTTCAGGCCGCTTAGACCGGCCGCATCCCATCGATCGTTTCTCGATGCGATATCGCTTTTGCGATCTTCGCAGGCCCCCACTCGTTCGAAAAAATCATGAGCTCAATTAACCGATTAGCCACTTTTCCGCGTGACCTTTTCGCGGGCACGGTCGTGTTTCTCGTTGCAATGCCGTTGTGTCTCGGCATTGCCAATGCATCCGGCGTCGAGCCGTTCGCCGGGCTTTTGTCCGGCATCATCGGCGGTCTTGTCGTCGCGTTGCTGAGCGGCTCGCAATTGAGCGTGAGCGGTCCGGCCGCGGGTCTCATCGTGATCGTCGTCGATGGCATCGCGGGCCTCGGCAGCTTTTCCGCTTTTCTGCTCGCAGTGCTGTTGTCGGGCGCGATCCAGTTCGGCTTCGGCGTGCTGAAGGCGGGGCGCTTCGCGGCATATGTGCCTTCGTCCGTCATTAAAGGCATGCTCGCCGCCATCGGCCTCTTGCTCGTCATCAAGCAGATTCCGCTCGCCGCGGGTTTTGCCAACGAGGGCGCGCCGGTCGCGAGCGGTCCCGGCATGTTCGACACGCCGTTCGGTCCGATATCGATGGCCGCGTGCATGGTCGCCGTGATTTCGCTCGCGATGCTGGCAGCCTGGGAAACGCGTGTGATGCGCCGCTTCGCTCTCGTGCGCGCCGTGCCCGCGCCGCTCGCGGTGGTTGCGTTCGGCATCGGCATCACGTTGCTGCTCGATTCCCTCGCGCCGGGGTTTGCTCCGCCGGCGCAACATCGCGTTGCGTTGCCGTCGATTGAAACGTTTGCGGCGCTGACGAATGCCCTCGCATTGCCGAACTTCTCGCAGTTCGTGAACCCCGATGTATGGCGGCTTGCCTTCACGCTCGCCATCGTCGCGAGTCTCGAAACGCTGCTGAGCCTCGAAGCCGTCGAGCAACTCGATCCGAAGAAGCGCGCGGCGCATCCGGATCGCGAACTCAAGGCGCAAGGCATCGGCAACATGATGGCGGGTGCGATCGGCGGGCTGCCGATCACATCGGTGATCGTGCGCAGTTCGGCGAACGTGAATGCGGGCGCGCAGAGCCGCTGGTCGTCGGTCGTGCATGGCGTGCTGCTGCTCGCGAGCGTCTTCGCGCTGACGAGCGTGATCAACCTGATTCCGCTCGCCTGTCTTGCTGCGATCCTGATCTTCACGGGCCTCAAGCTCGCCAAGCCTTCGTTGTTCGCGGCAGTGGCGAAGCAGGGCATGGAGCGCTTTGCGCCCTTCGTCGTGACGATCGCAGGCGTGTTGCTGACGGACCTGCTGATGGGCATTCTGCTCGGCATCGCGTGCAGCCTGCTCCTTGCGATCAGCGCGAATGTCAAACGCTCGATCACGATCGCGCAACACGATGATCACTACCTGCTGTCGTTCCGCAAGGACGTATCGTTTCTCGGCAAGGTGACGCTCAAGCACCATCTGCGCACGATTCCCGATGGCGCGACCGTGATCGTCGATGCATCGCGGGCGGACTACATGGACCCGGACGTGCGCGAGGAAATCGACAGCTTTGTGGCGGCGGCGCCTGACCGCGGCATGCATGTCGAATGCAGAAGTCTGCCACGCGTGCGGGCGCAAACGGGCGTGCCCGCCGTGCGCGGGAGATGGCTTCGCGTGAGCAGACGGGAAATGTCTTCCGAATAAGCGCGTTCAACCCGGCGTCGATGGCGTCAGTTGCGCGTAGACATCGTGTGCGAGTTCGAGCATCACCTTGCGATCGATGCCGCCCGATACCGCGTAACCGAAATCGCCATCGATCCAGTGGAACACGTTCACGGGCCCGTCCCGATACAGCTTGAACGCAGTCGTGTTCGTGCTCGTCTTGCGATGCGAGATGCAAAGCGTCACGCGCTCGCCTTTGGCATCGCGATACATGAACTGTGCAGTCGGGCCGTTTTCGCCGGGAAGAAGACGGCCGCCCATGAGTTCGAAGCCGCTCTTCGTGAGCAGCGGCGGATGCACATCGGTGCCGAGTCTGTTCGACAGATACTGCACGAAGTCCTGATCGCGATCCTTGCCGATATCATCGGGACGATCGACCGCGGGCATGTACACGACATGCGCAAGCGCGGCCTGACGCGCCATGCCTTCCATGCTTTCGGCACTCACGCCATGTGTATTCGATGCAATCATTCCTGGTAGCGACACCGCATCCCGCCCCATGCCGACGCCAACGCCAATGCCGATGCCCAGCACGAGCGACGCCGCCATGCCCGCGATATGCGGCCAGTTCGCCGCGCTGAACCAGCGCCGCTTCTTCAGCGTGCGCAGGCGTGCAGGCATAGGTTCGTTGAGCACGCGGTCGTAGCGTTCATGGAACATGTTATTGAGCGAGAAGTAGTCGCTCACGCGCGCGGCCAGCGCGGGGTTGAGTTCGATGGCGCGCCCGACCTGTTCGCGGCGCTCGGGCGAAAGCGCGCCATCGACGTAAGCGTGAAGATCGTCTTCGCTGATCGGAGTCTTTGGCTCGTTCATCGCACCACCTTCAATCTGGCACTGGGCTGCGTGCCCGCCATCAACGTGCGCAGACGTTCGCGACCGCGCGATAGCCGCGACATCACGGTGCCGATGGGAATATCGAGTGCGATCGCCACTTCCGCATAGGTCATCTCTTCAAGCCCGACGAGGAGCACGACTTCTCGCTGTTCGGCGGGCAGGCGCTGCAATGCATAGTCGAGATCGCGCACTTCGAGCGAGCGCATCTGATTGCCCGGCGCGGCGAACTCGCGCTCGCCGATATCGTCATCGTCGACGGACACATGCACCGCACGCGACGACGCCTTGCGTATCTGATTCACGAATACGTTATGCATGAGGGTGAAAAGCCACGCGCGCAGATCGGTGCCCGCCTCGAACATCGTCGTGCGCGACAAGGCGCGTTCGATCGTGTCCTGCACCAGATCGTCGGCGAGGTCGCGGTTGTTCAGAAGCGCGCGCGCATAGCGGCGCAGCCGCGGAACATGTTCGATCAGTTCGTCACGGATGGCCATCGCGTTATCCGTTGTCTTGCTGGCGCGCGAGCGTCAGCGCGTCGGCGGCGCGCATGAGTCCGTGCGTGTCCGCGCGTCCGCCGAGCACGTAACGCTTGCCGCCGGCAATCCACGAAAGCAGCCGGATATCGCCCACGCGTTGTGCGCTCCAGTGCGGCTCGTCGCTCGCGAACGGCGCGGCGGCGATCAGCAGGATGACCGCATTGCCGTCCGCGTTGCGGTAATCGAGTTCGTCGATATGCGTGAACTTGCCCGCAGGTCGCGTCCGCGTTGCGATCAATTCGAGTCCGACAGGCGTCAGTTCGATGAAGTGCGGGTCGTGCGAGACGAGCGGCCGCACGTCCGCGCCGTCATGCTTCGATGCTTCCATCAAGGCCATGACTGCGGCGGCATCGAGCATGTCGGCGGAAACGTGCGTCGCCGCGCACCAACCGGCGGCGGCGGAGGCCAGGCTCGCGGCGATGAGTACGCGGCGCCACACAAGGCGCACGCGCCAGCGATGGCGGCCGTCCGCTAAGGCTCGAATGTCTCGTAGATCGAACGGGTCTTCCATGTTGGTGCATCGATTTTTATGGGCTCTCGATGCGCTAACATACCGGACGAGCGTTTTATTCCCGCAGTCGCTCGATTATTTTCGAAGCCGACGCGATCAGGATACGATCGAAACCGAGAATCCGTCCCATCCCTTGGTGCCGACCGTTTGTATCGCGGTGGAGGACACACTGGCATCCGCCGCCAGCATGTCGAAGAACCGGCGCACACCGATTACGTCCGGGTCGCTGCTCTTCGCATCCGCGACGCGGCCCTGGCGAATGACATTGTCCGCGACGATCACCGTGCCCGGCCGGCTCAGACGCAGCACGAGACGCAGATACGCCGGATAGCTTTGTTTGTCGGCATCGAGAAAGATGAAATCGAAAGGCGGAATGCCGTCGCGCACAAACGCTTCGAGCGTATCGACCGCATCGCCGACGATCACGGACACCACGCCTGACAGACCCGCACGTTCGATATTCCCGCGCGCGACGTCCGCATGATGCTCGAGGGCTTCGAGCGTGAGCAATGTGCCGTCGGCGGGCAGGGCGCGCGCTAGCCAGATGGTGCTATAGCCGCCGAGCGTGCCGAGTTCGAGAATCCGCCGCGCGCCGCTCATACGCGCGAGCATCTGCAGCAGCTTGCCCTGATTCGGCGCGACGTTGATCGCCGGAAGTCCCGCTTGCGTGCTGACTTTCAAAGCCGCTTCGAGCGCTTCGTCGGGTGTTTGCGTTCGGTCGCACAGGTACTCGTCCATCGCGGTCCATTGCTGCTCGTTCATCGCATCTCCTTAGACGTTGCCGGGAATCGCGCCGACTACCATACAGCACACGTGTGAACGAACACAAATGCCCAGCCGCGATAAACAACTCAGATGGCGGCTTTGGCGATGGCAGCCGCTTCGCGCCGCATTTCATGCCCGAGCTGATCGACAGTCAATCGTATTGCATCGATCAACACGCGCGCCGCCGGCGATGGCGTGCCGCCCGCGCGCATCGTGAGCCCGATCTCGCGTCGCGTGTTCTGCAACGGAATGTCCATCACGACGAGCTGGCCCGATTCGCATTCGTAGTGCAGTTGTTGCGCGGACACGGCGGCGAGCATGTCCGTGTGCATCAACAGGCCGCGAATGACGGCGAGGTCCGCTGTTTCGACGCTCGGCATCGGCGGCTTCAATTTCCAGCGCTTGAATTGCGCCTCGAACATGCCACGCGCGGGCGCCTGACTGCGCGGCAGAATCCATTGCGCGGCAATCAGATCCTTGAGCGTGAGTCCGTTCACGCCCGCAAGCGGATGTCCACGCCGCGCGATCACGACGATGTCCTCCGACATGAGCCGCTCGTTGACGAGTCCACTCGACGCATCGTTCTGACGCAGCGCGCCGAGCACGAAGTCGATGTCGCCTGATCTCAGGCCGGCGACCAGCGTTTCGTAAGAACTCTCGTCGGTCACGATGCGAACGCCCGGATACTGCGCGGCCACGCGTGCGATCGCGCCCGGCAGGATCAGCGTTCTGCCGAGCGGCAGCGCGCCGACCGTGACATAACCTTGAATCGTGCCGCGCAAGGCCGCGAGATCGTCGGGGATGTGGCGCAGTTCGTTGAGCGCGCGGCGCACATGCAGCACGAAGGTTTCGCCTTCGCTTGTGAGCAGCAGTCCGCGCGGGCTGCGGTAGAACAGTTGCATGCCCGCGCCCGTTTCCATGATGCGGATCGCGCTGCTCACGGCCGGCTGGCTCAACCCGAGCGTTTGCGCCGCGCTCGGCATATGGCGATGGCGCGCGAGTGCGGAGAACAATTGCAGCCGCCGCGTGTTCAGAAGAAAGGCGGGGAGCGTGCCCCCCGTCGCGGTGCGGCGGCGCGATTGCCGCGTCGCGCACCATTGCGCCAGTTCCTCCAGCTCTCCGAAGATGCGTTCGCATCGCAGCAGCACGACGCGACCCGCGGGCGTCGGCAGCATGCCCGACGGGCGGCGCTCCAGCAGGGTTTCGCCGACGGCGGCTTCGAGTTCCTGCAGCGAGCGCGTGACTGCCGATTGCGCGCGGAATAGCGCAGCGGCGGCGCGCGTGGCGCTGCCGGTTTGCGCGACGAGACGAAAGGCGCGCAGATACGCGAGGTTGAGCAATTCGCGATGGTCCATATGGGAAAAGGCGCTTTTGATGCCATCAGTTTGATTTATCGCATCGTAACGCTTCCCGCAGCGCACGCTCACTTTCTGCTAATTGTGCGCGCCGATCATGACGACATGCAGAACAACGGGCGCCCGCGAAAGGCGCCGTCCAAATGATCGGAGGGTTGTGCCATGTACCAGAATATTCTTGTCGCCGTGGGACCGAGCTTCAGCGAAGCCGCCTTGTCGACCGCCATTGCCCGCGCGCGCGAAAGTCACGCGCACCTCACCGTGTTGCACGTGATCGATTCCGCGCCGTGGTGGGCCGGTTGGCAGTGGGACAGCCTGTGCGACACGCAGTCGCTCGTCAATCAGCTTGCGCTCGTGATTCGCCGCAGCAGCGAGAAGCGGCTTCGGCGCGCCGGCATCGAAGCCGAGTGGATCACACGCACGTTACCAGTAGATGGCCGCAGCATCGGGCGCGTGATCGCCGATGAAGCAGATCGCCTCGATGCGGATCTCGTCGTGCTCGGCGCGAACAAGCGCGGCTTCCATAGCCTCGGCGTGAATCATGTACGCAATGTCGTGTGCCGTCACACGGACCGGGAAGTGCTGATCGCGAGCGCGTGCGAATCAGAACAAGCGAACGTCATCGGCACGCGCGATCAGACGTCGAGCACTCTGAAGCGTCGCAACGCTTCGATTTGCGTCTGAAGATTGCGCGCACGATCGTCGCGGCAAAGCGATTGCGCCGATGACGCATCGCCTTGCCGCAACGCTTCGACGATTGCGCGCAAGGCCTGCGCTTGCGATTCGTCGAGATCGATGAGCCGCAGCGTCAGCTCGCGCACGCGTCGCACCTGATCCGAGCATTCACCGACGATCTGCGTGAGACGCGGGTTATCGCTCAGTTCGATGAGGCGCATATAGAAGGCTTCACGCGCGGCGGACCACGCGTCGCGATCCTGCTTCGCGAAGGCGCGATCCATTTCGGTGCACGTTTTTTCCAGCGCTTTGAGTTCGCGCGCGCCAGGTTTTCGCGCGGCGATGGCCGCGGCAGCCGTCGCTTCGAGGCTCGTTTGCACCTGAAAGACTTCCTCGATATCGGCCATCGAAACATTGCGCACGCGCATGCCGTGCCGTGGAATGATCTGCACGAGATGCTCGTTTTGCAGACGAATGAGCGCCTCGCGCACGGGCGTGCGGCTCACGCCGAACATTTCCACCAGTTCCTGTTCGAGCATCTGCGTGCCGGGCCGCAGGTCGTTGCTGAGAATTCTCTCTCGCAGCGCCTGATAGACCGTGTCGGTCGATTTTTCGCGCGCTTTGCTGATCGCTTCGGCGGTTCGGGCTGGAGCCATGGGGCATTCCGAAAACATTGCCGTCGATGCACGGACGAAATGTCTGCCGGGCTATGGATCATCGGGCCGGCAGACGGAATGCCATCATTATATGAAAAGAAAATTGCCGTATCGCTCAACGTATACGTTAGCGGCCGATAAAAAAGCCGCCCCGTGAAGGGCGGCGCGTACCGTGCGATCGCGAGCGTGAAGATCACTTATCCCAGACTTCTTCCGGCAGCGGCAAACCTCCGAGCTCGTCCGCCGTCAATGGACGATCGACCGTCACGCCGTCGCTTTCCAGCATCAGCATCACTTGCCGCGTGTGTTGGGCGCTGTGCCATGCGGTGCGTTCGAGCACTTCGTGCATCGAGCGTCGGCCATAGTAGGTCGGCACGTCATAGGCGAGCGAGCGGTCGGACTCGTGTTCCCACCAGTCGAGCAGCTGTGCGCGTACGCTTTCGCCCCAGCGCGCGATGTCTTGCGCTTGCCATTCCTGCGGCGGCACGTCGTCGAAACCTTCGAAGCGCAATTCGATCTGATGCGCGGCCTGCACGCCCATTTCAGCGACGCGAAACACATGGAACGTCAAGCCGGCCGGCGTCCGGTTGCGGTTCCGAAAGGGCTTGCGGAAATACTCGGCGCCGAATTGCCGCGCATAGCGCGCATTCGCTTCGAGAACTTGCGCGAGTTTCCTGACGAGTTCCTCAGGCGGCAGAGGCGGCGTCGGCGTGGTCTTGAGATCGAGAAAGCGGATCACGTCGTTGATCGACTGGCATAGCGTGTACTTCGTCCCGAGCGCGACCACGGGCACGCTGCGTGCGCCGAGCGCCGCGAGCGCCGCGCGACCTTCGGGATCGTTGTGCACGTCGATGGATTCGAACGCTATGCCCTGGCGCGTGAGAAATTCTTTCGTGCGCAAGCACGATGAACAGCCCGGTTGCCAGAACACGCGGATTCGCGTGCCGCTTGCGGTCGCATTGATTGCTTCCTGCATGATGGTTCCTTCGAATCGTGCCTGATTCAGGGCATTTTCGATCACGCGGCCGACACTGCAAAGCAATGCTTCGTCATGCCGGCATCGCCACAGACGATGGCAAGCGTTCTTTAAGTACACTGCCGACGTGTCCTCCGAGCAAATCAGCCCATGCCGCCGATCGATCCGCTTTCGCTGAGACTCTTCCTCGCCGTCATCGATGCGGGCACGATCGCCGCGGCCGCGCAGCGCGAACACATCGCGGCGGCGGCCGTCAGCAGGCGCATCAGCGAAGTGGAAGCGATGTTCGGCGTGCCGCTGTTGCGGCGCACGAACAAGGGCGTCGAGCCGACCGAAGCGGGCGAGCGGCTCGCGGCGCTCGCGCATCGTGCATTGCATCAATTCGACGATATCGCCGTGCAGATGCGCGACTTCGCGAGCGGCACGAGCGGCATCGTGCGCATTGCCGCGAACATATCGTCGATCGTGCAGTTTCTGCCGCGCGATATCCAGTCGTTCGCGGCGCGCCATCCGAACGTCCGCATCCAGCTCGATGAAAAACCGAGCGCGCAGGTCGTGCGCGCGGTTGCGGACAATGCGGCGGATATCGGCGTCTTCACGTCAGTCCCGCACGGTTATGCGATCCACGCCATGCCGTATCGCACGGACAACCTCGTGCTCGTGACACCGCCCGGACATGCTTTGGCGCAAGCGCGCTCGATTGCTTTCGCCGATTCGCTCGATGAAGAGTTCGTCGCCTTGCCCGCCGATACCGCGATCAGTCAGCGCCTCACGCGCGTTGCGAATGAACTCGGACGCCCGGTGCGCGTACGCATTCAGGTGTCGAGTTACGACGCGCAATGTTTGATGATCGAAGCGGGATTGGGCCTCGGCGTGATGCCCGAGGCGGTGGCGAGACAACACGCGCTCGCCATCGTCGCATTGAGCGATGCCTGGGCCGCGCGCGAACTGCTCATCGGCGTGCGCTCGCTCGATGCGTTGCCGGAGGCGTGCAGGAAGCTCGTCGCGCATCTTGCGAACGTTTGATGTGGTGCTACCATCGGCGCACAGCCGGTCTTCTTTGGAGACTTCAAGCATGGCCGCCATATCGCCAGCGAGACGCAACACGACCGAGCTCGCGTATCGCGAGCTGCGTCGCCGGATCATCGAGAGCGAATTGACGCCGGGTTCGTATCTGCTCGAACAGGAACTCGGGCTGATGCTCGGCTTCAGCCGCACGCCGATCCGCGAAGCCGCGCTGCGTCTGCAAGGCGAGGGGCTCGTGCAGATCGTGCCGCGTCACGGCATCCGTATCGTGCCCACGTCGATCTCCGATATCAAACACATCTATCAAGTGCTGATCAGCCTCGAATCGACGGCGGCGGCGCTTGTCGCGGCACGAAAGAGCGCGGATCTCGCGCCGCTCGTCGACGCATGCAATGCGATGACCGCCGCGCTCGAACGCGGCGACATGCTCGCATGGGCCGAAGCGGACGAGGTCTTTCACGAGACGCTCGTCGCGTTGAGCGGCAATGCGCGGCTTCATGGCATCGTCATGAACTGCCGCGACCAGGTGCATCGCGTGCGGCGCTTCACGCAGATGGTCAAGGCGCACCCACAGCCGTCGAAGTCGATACAGGAACACTACGACATCATCGATGCGATGCGTTGCGGCGATGCAGCGAAGGCGAGCGAGCTCTATCGCGCTCACCGCGAACGCGGCTGGCGCGACCAGACCAGCGTGCTGCAGCAATACGGCATTCAGCAAGCCTGATTCAATACTCGCGCCAGTTTCGACGAGGGTATCTACGCCCTTCGTGAATCTGGACTTTTGCGAATTTAATGCATACATTAACTTGCACGGTTAAGCGATACAGCCGTGCGAGCGCTGCCACGAATGCGCAGCGCTCATGCAGATTGCTACCTCCAGAGCAGGTCCGAAAACCACAGTGCGGCCGCATGGCCCCGAGCACGTTGCGAGACCGCCGATCATGGATGGAGACGCCTACATGTTTGCGCCTGGAAAGATCGCGCGATTCGCGCGCGGTGCCTGTCTCATGTCTCTCGCGGCTGCGCTGACGTGCAGTATCGGCGCGCGCGCCGCGCCGCTCACCGTCACGCACTGGGGCGACGGCATGTACGGCGTGCCGTTCGCGGTCGCGATGGAAAAGGGCTTCTTCAAGGAAGAAGGCGTCGACGTGACCGGCTTTATCACATCCGAAGGCGGCGGCACCACCGTGCGCAATGCGATGGCGTCCGAGATTCCCTATGGCGAAGTCGCGCTGCCTGCGGCGATCTCGGCGGTGAAGCAGGGCGTCGATCTGACCATCGTGCATGGCGGCGTCCAGAGCCTCGCCGATCTCGTCTGGGTCGAGCAGAAGAACGGCACGATCACCAACATCCAGCAGATGAAAGGCAAGACCATCGGCTATAGCAGCCCGAAGTCGACGACCGATACGGTCGTCACCATCGCGCTCGATCGTGCTGGATTGACGGGGCAAGTGCAGCGCAAGCCCGTCGGCAGTTCGAGCGGCATGCTGACTTCGCTGCAGCAAGGCGCGGTCGATGTCGCCTATATGACGGAACCGTCGTATAGCGCGAAGAAGGATCAGCTGCGCATCGCGTTCAGATCGACGGATATCGTGCCCAATGAAACGCAAACGGTCGGCATCGTGCGAACCGATTATCTGAAGGCGCATCCCGAGGTGATCAAAGGGATCATCAAGGCGCGACGCAAGGCCGTGCAGTACATGACCGCGCATCGCGACGAGGCCGGGCAGATTCTCGCGAAGCAGTACAAGATGGACCCGGCGGTAGCGGCCTCCGCGCTCAACAACGTGCTGGACTCCGACCCGAAGTACTGGAGCGAAGGCAGCTTCGACCGCAAGAGCATGGACGAAGTGCTCAAGGGCCTGATTCTCGTGAAGGCGATTCCCGAAGGCCCGTTCGACTGGTCGAAGATCGTCGACGAATCGCTGCTCCCCGCCGATCTGCAAACGAAGAAGTGAGGCTGCGATGAGCGTGTTGTCACGTCGCACGAAGATATCGGTCGTATCGCGCGATCCCGCTTCACAGGACGCCGGGCGCGTTCAGGCGCGTCTCACCGATGTCACGCGCATCTATCCCGGCGCTGCGGGCAAGCCGCCGTTTCACGCGCTCGGTCCCGTGAGCCTCGAATTGCGCGCGGGCGAGTTCTTTTCGGTCGTCGGGCCATCGGGTTGCGGCAAATCGACCTTGCTCGATGTGCTCGCCGGCCTGAATGCCGCGAGCGGCGGCACGGTCGAGTTCGAAGACAATCCCGTGGGGCGTGAAGTGCCCGACGGCGTCGCGGTCGTGTTTCAGGAAGACGCGAGCTTTCCATGGCTCAACGTATTCGACAACGCAGCGTTTGCCGCGCGCCGCGCGGGCGTGGCGGAGAACGAAGTGCGCGAGCGTGTCGATCATGCGTTGTCGTTCATGGGCCTGAAGTCGTTCGCGCGCGCGTATCCGGCGCAGTTGTCGGGCGGCATGCGTCAGCGCGTCTGCATCGCGCGCGCGATGTGCGTGCGTCCGCGCCTGATGCTGCTCGACGAACCGTTCG
Source organism: Burkholderia sp. THE68 (assembly GCF_009938265.1). NCBI lineage: Bacteria > Pseudomonadati > Pseudomonadota > Betaproteobacteria > Burkholderiales > Burkholderiaceae > Burkholderia > Burkholderia sp. THE68. Next base: position 153,863 of record NZ_AP022319.1, on the reverse strand, counting down.
GCGCGCTCGATCAGCAAACGCGTCTCTTGATGGGCGACGAAATGCTGAAGCTGTGGCGCGATACGGGCGCGACCGTCATGCTCATCACGCATTCGATCGATGAAGCGGTGCTGCTGTCGGATCGCATCGGCGTGATGTCGGCGTGTCCGGGCCGCTTCATCGCGACCATCGAAACAGGCTGGACGCGCCTGCGCGACAGCAAGATCGCACTCGATCCGCGCTTCGGCGAACTCACCGCGCAAGTGTGGGGCCTGTTGCGCGACGAAGCATTGAAAGCGCTCGGGAGCAAGCCGTGAACGAGGCCGCGCGCTGGCGCGTCGTGCTCGTCGTCACGTTCATCGCGCTGCTGGAAATCGCGACGCGTCTCGCGTGGATCAATCCCGTCTCGTTCATTCCGCCTTCGCGCATGGCGGTCAGTGCGTGGGACATCATCACGTCAGGGCAATACACTATCGATATCGTGCAGACGCTCGGCAGCGCGCTGGCGGCCGTGGCGCTGGCCGTGGTCGTCGGTTTCTTCGGCGGCGTGCTGCTCTTCCGTTTGCCGCGTCTGCGCCGGGTGCTCGATCCCTTGCTGCTCTCGTATTACGCGGTGCCGGTGTTCGTGCTGTATCCGATTCTCATCGTGATCTTCGGGCTGAATCGCTGGCCGCTCGTCGGCATCGGCTTTCTGTTCGCCGTCGTGGCGATGGCGGTGAACACGCTCAACGGGCTGGAGCGCGTGCCGCGTGTGCTCTTGCGCACCGCGCGCGTATGCCGCCTGAGCACGCTCGATGAAATTCGTCTGATCACGTTTCCTTCGAGCCTGCCGTTCGTGTTCACCGGAATCAAGCTGACGGTGGTGTACGCGTTCATCGCGGTCGTCGCGGGCGAGTTCGTATTGTCGGGCTCCGGCTTCGGCTATCAGATCGCATTCGCCTACAACGCATTCGACAATCCGACGATGTACGGCCTCATGCTCCTGATGCTGGTCTTCGTCACGACGATCAACGGCTTGCTGCGCCAGGCTGAAAAGCGCCTGTACCGGCGCATCAGAAGGGAGGCGGCATGAGTAGCGTCGTCATCACGCACGGCACGAGAACGCGACACGCGCAGCGCTGGACCGATGCGCTCGTGCTGATCGTCGTGCTCGTCGCGCTGTGGCAGATTCTGAGCGAAGCGCTCGGCCCGGATGTGCTGACCACGCCCGCGCATACCGTGCAGCGCGCGATGCATATCGTCAGTGATGCTGATTTTCCTGCGAGCCTGTACGTGACCTCGCTCGCGTTCGCCTCGGCGTTCGCGATATCGGCGATCGCGGGCGTCTGCCTCGGCCTGCTGCTCGGCGCGCGCCGCATGGCTGGCGACGTCATGGAGCCGCTGATGATGGGCTTCTATTCGATCCCGAAGGTCACGCTCTATCCGGTCGTGCTGCTTGCATGCGGTCTCGGGCTGTGGGCCAAGATCGTCTTCGGCGTGATGCACGGCATCGTGCCGATCACGCTCTTCACGATGAACGCGGTGCGCAACATGCCGCCGATCTACGCGCGCGCGGCGAAGACGTACCGCATGAGTCCAGGCGATTTCGCGCGCCATGTGCTTTTTCCGGCATGCGTTCCTGAAGTGGTGTCGGGATTGCGCATCGGGTTTTCGCTGACGCTGCTCGGCACGCTGATCGGCGAAATGTTCGCATCGCAGAGCGGCATCGGAAGAATGCTGATGATCGCGATGAACCGCAACGAAACCAGCACCATCATGGCGCTCGCGCTGATGCTCTTCGTGTTCGCCACGCTCGTCAACATGCTGTTCCTTGCCTGGCAACGTCATCTCACGCATAGCGACTGATCATGAAAACGCTCTTCGACAAGCTGTGGGACAGCCACACGATCGCGCATCTCGCAGGCGGCATCGATCTGCTGCAAGTGGATCGCCATCTGATGCACGAACTGACGGGCGTGGAAGCCGTGCGCGTGCTGGAGCGGCGCAACCTGAGCGTGGACAGCCCCGCGCTCACCTTCGCGACGCTCGATCACGTCATCTCGACGAAGCCGGGCCGCCGCGCAGGCGATGCTGACTGGGCCACCGACATGGTCGATGCGATGCGCGATCAGATGGCGCATCACGCGATTCCCATCTTCGATATCGGCAACGACGGACAGCAGGGCATCGTGCATGTGATCGGACCGGAGCTCGGGCTCTCGCTGCCAGGCACGTCGATCGTCTGCGCGGACAGTCACACCTGCACGCACGGCGCGATGGGCGCGCTCGCATTCGGCATCGGTTCGACGGAAGTGGTGCATGTGCTCGCAACGCAAACCATTCGCCAGAAGCGGCCGAAGACGATGCGCGTGCGCTTCGATGGGCGCGTGCGCGAAGGCGTGAGCGCCAAGGACATGATTCTGTATGTGATCGGCCAGATCGGCGCGGCGGGCGGAACGGGGCATGCCGTCGAATATGCGGGCGAAGCGATCGAAGCCTTGTCGATGGAAGGGCGTCTCACGTTGTGCAACCTGAGCATCGAGCTGGGCGCGAAGTTCGGGCTCGTCGCGCCCGACGCAACGACGTTCGCCTATTTGCGCGACAAGCCATACGCGCCGCAAGGCACGCAGTTCGATGCCGCACTCGCAGACTGGAAAGCGCTCGCAACAGATGAAGGCGCACACTTTGACCGCGAGGTGACCATCGATGCCTCGGCGATTCGCGTGCAGGTGACGTGGGGCACGAGCCCCGAACATGTGATCGCACTGGACGACGCGGTTCCCGATCCGGCGACGCTCACGGACGAATCGCGTCGCCAGGCGGCGCAGAACGCGATCGATTACATGGGCGTGCGCGCGGGACAGCATCTCGATGAGCTCGCGGTGGACCGCGTATTCATCGGCTCGTGCACGAATAGCCGCATCGAGGACTTGCGCGCGGCGGCGCGCGTCGTCGAAGGTCAGCATGTCGCGCGTCATGTGAAGGCCTGGGTCGTGCCGGGTTCGCTCACAATCGCGCGCCAGGCCCATGATGAAGGGCTCGACGATATCTTTCGCGCGGCAGGCTTCGAATGGCGCGAGCCGGGCTGCTCGATGTGCGTCGGCGCGAATGGCGATGTCGTCGGGCGTGGCGAGCGTTGCGTGTCGACGTCGAATCGCAATTTCATCGGCAGACAGGGGCCGGGCGCGCGCACGCATCTCGCGAGTCCCGCCGTTGCCGCCGCCAGCGCGCTTGCGGGGCACATCGCCGCGCCGCAGGCAGGAGCATCGCGATGAAAGCTGTCACGACGATCACGGGCCCGGCCGCGCCGCTCTTGCGCGACAACGTCGATACGGACCTCATCATTCGTATCGAACGCATTTCGCAACTGAAGCGCGGCCAGCTCGGGCCTTATCTGCTTGAGACCTTGCGCTATCGCGGCGATGGACCGGCAAGCGGCCCGCGCGAAGACTTCGTGCTGAATCAGCCTGCGTTCGTCGATGCATGCACGATCCTCGGCGGCAAGAATTTCGGCTGCGGCAGTTCGCGCGAGATGGCGGTATGGGCGCTCGAGGAAGCGGGCATCCGCTGCGTGATCGCGCCATCGTTCGGCGATATCTTCTACAACAACTGCCTGCAGAACGGCTTGCTTCCGGTGCAACTCGATGCAATCGCGATCGAGCGCATCGCCGCTGCTTCACGCGATGGCGCGCATGTCGATGTCGATCTGCGCGCGCTCGAGATACGCGCGCCCGGACTGGACGCGATTCGCTTCGAATTCGACGAAGCGCAACGCGAGGCGTTGCTGGAGGGACTCGACGAAATCGACCAGACACGACGCTTCGCAGAGCAGATCAATCGTTTTCGCGCCGACGACCGCAAGGCGCGCGGCTGGGCTTACCTTGCCTGACTTCCGGAGACTCATCTTGACCCGTTCCGCACGCTTTCGCGAGTTGTTCAAGGAAGGTCCTTTCGTCTGCATGGGCGCGCACGACGCCATTACCGCGATGCTCGCGGAACAGGCCGGTGCGAAGTCCATTTATGTGTCGGGCTTCGTCGCGTCGGGTGTCGTCGCGGGGCAGCCCGATGTCGGCGTGTTGTCGCAGACGGAAATGTTCGAGCACATCCGGCGCATCTGCCGCGTGACATCGGTGCCGATCTTCGCGGATGCCGATACGGGCTATGGCGGCATCCTCGACGTGCAGCGCACGATGCGTCTCTGGGAAGAGGCGGGCGCGTCCGTGCTGCATCTGGAAGATCAGGCGCTGCCTAAAAAATGCGGCCACTATGCGGGCAAGCAACTCGTATCGAAGGAAGAGATGGTGCTGAAACTACGCGCGATGATCGACGCGCGCCGCGATCCGGATTTCTTCATCGTGGCGCGCACCGATGCGATTGCGGTGACGGGCATCGACGACGCCATCGCGCGGCTCGAAGCGTACGCGCAAGCGGGCGCGGACGGGCTCTATGCCGATGCGCCCGAAAGCCTCGAACACATGCGCGAGCTGACGCGGCGCCTCAAGCCGCTCGGCAAGCCGATTCTTTTCAATCAGGCGCGCACGGGCAAGAGTCCTTATGTGTCGATGAAAGACGCCTATGAAATCGGCTTCGATTACACGTTGAGTCCCATCGAGCCGATGCTCGCGATGCACAAGGCGGTAAAGGACATGCTCGCCGTGTTCATGCGCGAAGGCTCGACGGATGCCATCGCCGATCGTCTGACGCCGTTCGACGAATATAACCGCTTCGTCGGACTCGACAAGGCGGTCGATGTCGAAAAGCGTTTCGCGAAATAGCCATTCACTTGCGCGGCGTCACGCCGCGCTTCTCCGTCGCGCGCAGAAAATCGAAATCGACGCCCTTGTCCGCCTGCGTCACGGTGTCGTAAAACAGCTTGCGATAACCGCGCTCCGCGCTCGGCGGCGTGACGGGCGAAGCGTGCGCGCGCGCGGCGAGTTCTTCATCGCTGATGAGCAGACTGATCTCGCGCTTCGACACGCTCAGACGGATACGGTCGCCGCTTCGAACGTGCGCGAGCGGCCCGCCCACCGCCGATTCCGGCGTCACGTGCAGGACGATCGTGCCGAACGCGGTGCCGCTCATGCGTCCGTCGGAAATGCGTACGATATCCTTCACGCCCGCGATCGCGAGCTTGCGCGGAATCGGGATATAGCCCGCTTCGGGCATGCCGGGCGCACCCTTCGGGCCGATGTTCTTCAGCACGAGAATATCTTCGGGCGTGACGTCGAGATCGTCTGCGTCGATGCGTGCTGCGAGATCCGCGCCGTTCTCGAACACGACCGCGCGGCCTTCGTGCTCCATCAGCTTCGCATTCGCCGCCGATTGCTTGATGATCGCGCCACCGGGCGCGAGATTGCCTTCGAGCACCGCGATGCCGCCTTGCGGATAGATCGGCTGGTCGAACGCACGCACGACGTCCTGCTCGAATGCCGGACCCGCGGCTTCGATCTCTTCGCCGAGCGTGCGGCCCGTGACGGTCAGCGCATCGAGGTTCAGAAGCGGCTTCAGTTCGCGCAGCAGCGTCGCCATGCCGCCGGCCTTGTGGAAGTCCTCCATGTAATGCGAGCCTGACGGCTTCAGATCGACGAGCACGGGCGTCTCGCGTCCCATGCGATCGAGCGCCTTCAGATCGACGTCGTAGCCCATGCGCCCGGCGATCGCGGTGAGATGCACGATGCCGTTCGTCGAGCCGCCGATTGCGAGCAGTACGCGCATCGCGTTTTCGAATGCTTCGGCGGTGAGGATCCTGTCGATGGTGAGGTTATCGTGCGCCATCTGCACGGCCTGCGTGCCGGTCAGTTCCGCAATCCGCATGCGGTCCGATGTCACCGCCGGCGGCGATGCGCCACCCGGCACGGTCATGCCGAGCGCCTCGGCGATGCAGGCCATCGTGCTTGCCGTGCCCATCACGGAGCACGTGCCCACGCTCGCGACGAGCCGGTCGTTCACCGCCGCGATCTCCGCTTCGTCGATCTCCTGCGCGCGAAAACGCCCCCAGTAGCGCCGGCAATCGGTGCATGCGCCCACGCGTTCGCCGCGATGCGCGCCCGTGAGCATCGAACCGGTGATGAGCTGAATCGCGGGAATGCCCGCCGATGCCGCGCCCATCAGTTGCGCGGGCACGGTCTTGTCGCATCCGCCGATCAGCACGACCGCATCCATAGGTTGCGCGCGGATCATCTCTTCCGTGTCGATCGACATGAGATTGCGCAGATACATGCTCGTCGGTTGCGAGAACGATTCGGCGATGGATATCGTCGGAAAGTCCATCGGCAAGCCGCCCGCGAGCATCACGCCACGTTTCACTGCTTCGATGAGTTGCGGCGCATTGCCGTGACACGGGTTATACGCGCTGCCCGTATTGACGATGCCGATCACCGGGCGATCGAGCGCGCTGTCGGTATAACCCGCGCCTTTGATGAATGCCTTGCGCAGGAACAGCGAAAAGCCGCTGTCTCCGTAGCTCGTCAGCGATTTGCGCAGGCCGCCCGGTTGCGCGGGTTCGTCGCCGGGCTTCTTCTTGAATGTGTCGGTCATGGTCGCACTGCCGTTCGATGAGCGTTGAATGCCCTCGATTATCGCGGCTTTCCATGATGCCTGCGTCGCCCGACGTCCGATCAATTGTCGATCGTTTCGTGCACGCCTTGCTCGCCGCGCTTCCAGTACGCCGATGCGCGAATGCGGCGCTTGTCGATGCCGCGTTCCTCGCAGAGCAGCTTGCGCACGGCGCGCATGAGCGTGGCTTCGCCCGCAGCCCACACGTAGCCTTCGCCATCGGGCAAAAAGGTTTCGCGCAGCGCGAGCAGAAGCTCGCCGCCCGGATGCTCGCTCTCATTGCGATAGCGCCATTGCGCGTAGAGATCGGCGCGCGTGTCGAATTCGATGCGTGCGGATGGATCGGCCACTTCGATCAGCGTCGCGACGCGCGTGCCTTCGGGCAACTCTTCGAGACGACGCGCGATGGCGGGCAGCGCGGTTTCGTCGCCGATCATCAGATGCCAGTCGAATTGCGTCGGTATCACGAAAGAACCACGCGGCCCGCCGATGCCGAGATACTGGCCCGGCGCGGCTTGCGTGGCCCATGCTGTCGCGGGGCCGGCTTCATGCAGCGCGAATTCGATATCGAGTTCGCGCCTGGCCGTGTCAAACCGGCGCGGCGTGAAATCGCGCGCGATCGGACGCGGCTTCGAAGGATCGAACTCGGGACCATTGGAGCCTGCTTGCGGCAGCGCCGGCATCGTCTCGCCGGGCTGTGGGAAAAACAGCTTCACGTGATCGTCGAACGAGGCGCTGACGAAGTCCGCGAGATCGTCGCCCGTGAAGCTCACGCGCACGAGATAGGGATTGAGCGCCTGCACGCGCGTGACTTGCAGCAGGCGGAACCTGAGCGCGTGACGTACGCGCGTGACTTCGAGATCGGGCCGGTCTTGCAGAATGGATTCGGTCATCGTGTGTGGCTCCTTCTTACGCCTGCTTCGGCGCGGGATTCTGTTCGATTTCCGCAGTGGCGCGGGCAAGGATCGCGGCGATGCGGCGTTGTTCGTCCTGCGGCGCATCGGTGCGCAAGAGCAGCGCTTTCTTCAGCGCGCGGCGCGCGGCGATCAGTTCGGGCGCCCAGCCGCTGTCGGCCGCAGCGTCATCGACTTCCTCGCCCATGTATGCGCGCCGCACGAGATCCATCTTGCGCGCGAAGTGCGTGAGTTTCGCGAGCATGATGTCCACGCGCTCGCGGTTCGATGCGAGGTATTCGCGGCCCGCATCGGACAGCGCATAGCGCTTGCGATTGCCTTCCAGTTCGACGGTCGTATGCCCCAGTTCTTCGAGATACGTGAGCGCCGGATAGACCATGCCGGGGCTCGGCGCGTAGAAGCCGTTCGAGCGGTCTTCCAGCGCCTTGATCAGTTCGTAGCCGTGGCGCGGCGCTTCGGCGAGCAGCGCGAGCAGCAGAAGTTGCAGATCGTCGGACGAGAACTTGCGGCCGCGCGGCATGCCGTCCTCGCCGCCGAATCCACCGCCCATGCCGCCCATTCCACCCATGCCGCCGGGACCACCGCCGAAGCGGCCGCCGCCGCCATGACGATGCCGTCCGATCATGCCCCAGCGCTCGAAGGCGAAGCGTTCAGCCCACTCGGGGGCTTCGAAGGGAGAACCAAAACCGAATGCGCGGAAACCGGCTTCACGCGCACGTTGAAAACAACGGGATCTCATAGGAACACTCCAGATATGTCGTAAAACATATCTAAAGATATATATCTTAAGAGTGTCTGTCAAGGCGAGTTTCAGCGGGGTGCCGAACCGGCGAGCGGGTGCGATGGAGCGGCTTCGCGCAGACCCGAGCCGCTGGCATTGGCCGTCAAGTAGCGACGGCTAGGATGTGCATGGCGAGTTCCTTGGCGGTCACTGTCGCCCCAAGAAAAGGTGCAAATCTATCGAGTCTTCCGCGAACGGGCACAAGCCGAAGAGGGGCGGCACGGTACACCCTTGTCACCTAAGGCAAGTTGCTCCGTCCTGAATTTTTTCTGTGATGCGATGAGTATCACAGAGAAGCGGTCGGCTTCTCGCGGATGTACTTCGCCACGCATAAGCGCTTGCCGTCAGTATTGCCGGCTGCCGTCTCTCGTGAATTGACCGAAGAATCGCGCAATCTCACGGCTCGCCGCCGGTCCGCGCATGTCCGTATGGGTGCCGTCGGGATGGCCTCCGGACCACGCGTGACCGAGTCCGTGTACGACCCACTGCTCGCCGATCGATTCACCGTCACGATCATGAAACACGTGCCGGGTATAGGCGTGGCCACCCGCGTCGTCGGCGACGTATATCGAGGATGACGTCACTGCGTCGTCGGACATGCCATGCAGCAACTGGCTCATCGCCACGATCTGTTCGCTGTTGCGCGGATGCACCGTGTCGTCGGCATCGCCGTGAAAAACGATCAGAGGCACCGCGCGCGGTTTTGGGCCGCCGGACAGGGTGTCGGGCAAGCGCACTTTGCCTTTGCCGTCATTCATCGCGCAGAGTGCTGTCATCTGCTCGTCGGCGACGCCGAACGCCAGGCCCGAATGAATCGCCGCGGCCGCGTAAAGCTCCGGATGCGTCACCGCAAGATTGACGGCCAATGCTCCACCAGCCGACATACCTGCGATATAAACGCGAGCGCGATCCACGTTATACGTGGCCGCGACCTCGCGCGTGAGGGCCGCGACGGCCGCCGCTTCGCCTGATTCGCGCGTCTGATTCGCCGGCATGAACCAGTTCCAGCACCTCAGTGGATTCGAACTTTCCGACTGCTCCGGATAGACGACGATAAAGCCGTTCTCTTCGGCGACGATGTTCATTTCGGTCCCCGACGCGAAGTCGTCCGGGTCCTGCTGCGCGCCGTGGAGCATGACGATCATCGGCAGCGGCTGGCCTTCGTATGCGGTCGGAACGTAGACCTTGAATCGATAGCGCTCGTTGCCATGCTCGAAACTCTTGCTCAACCAGCGATGAGCGCCCGCTTGCGCGATCGGGTCGTCGCTGTGCGGCGGTTCATCTTCGGAGGATGTCTTTTTCGTTTCACTTTCCGATGGCAGCGGAGTCGCAGGGCTTGCGACCGCTGTCTCGGCATTGTCGAAGAATTGCGCCGTGAGACCGACGAGTTCGCGCGGAAACATCGACCAGAACGAGTCGTGCGCCCACGCAAGCGGATGGAATGGATTCATCGATTTTCCCGTCGGGTCGAGCAGAATAAAAAACCCGCGTGATGCGGGTTTCGAAAGTCAACAGTGGCACGTCAGGGCTGACGGCACGGATTAGCGCTTCGCGTCGGCCTTGGCGGAACGAACGGCCTTCTCGGATGACTCGATCGCCTCGGCGCCGGCATCCGCAAGATCGGTCGATGCCTCGGCGGCACTCGATAGCAGTCCGACAGCCTCTTGCGAAGCAGATTCGGACGCCTTCTTCAGTCCGAAGCCGAACTGCTCGATCGGGCCACGCGCCTCATTGAGAATGTCCGTCTGCGTCGCACGAACGATCTGCCAGAAATGCCGCGTATAAGCAGCCGCCTTTTCGGGCGTCTCGGCGAGCAGAGTCGATTGCCAGCTCAGGAAATCGGCGGGTTTTGCCTGCGGGCCGGCCTTGGCAACGGCAGTGCTTTCTTCGAAGACGGTCTTGGCCGTCTGCACATTCAGTTCAGCAAGTTGCTGAAGCCCGCTCGCATACCGCTTTGCAACATTCACGAGGACCTGGAGGCTTGCTGCCGGGTAGACAAACGTTTGATTCGCGAAAGAAGAAGGAAACATTGTTGCTCCTGCGTTCAGCTTCGTATAAAAAGCTGTAGTTATGACCGAGCGCGATTTTGCTGCACCGCAATATAGAGACTTATCATACGGCACTTTCGGCTGTCGTCAAGTAAGCATTCGTGATTCCCTCTCCGTGTCATCGGTGGTGTGGACTTCAATCTGGACAATTCACGGCTCTGCTCAAACACACGGACCATCCCACTGCCGGCGATGGGCCGGGCCGGGATAATGGAGACAACACTGAGAAAATCCAGTCGTGAAAAACTGAGCATCTAAATTAGTGGACGTCGGTAACAACCCGCGATGGTCGTAGACCAGGCACGAGAAGCCCGCTTCGACGAACTTGTTGTCCATCGTGAACCAGATGGTCAAGCCAGAAATACTGGTCGAAGTCGAAGTGTTCGCTGCCGGGAAGTAAGGGTTCTTCACCGGACTTTGAGAGCGGCCGCCTGGACGAGAAAACATGAACCAGAAGCTCCCGCCGAAGCTTGATTCACGAGGGACTCACACATGTTCGAGCCGCGTTTCCCATTGCTGTCGTACGACGCACTGACGTCTGAGCAGCGAACCATTCACGATCGATTGTCGAGCGGCCCGCGTGCTGGCGTCAGCGGTCCTTTCCGGACCTGGTTGTATTCGCCAAAGCTGGCCAATGGCCTGGCGGAGGTTGGTAACTACTTGCGTTTCGATAGCCGCCTGACGAAACGCATGATCGAACACACGATCTTGCTGGTCGCCTTCGAATGGAAGGCAAACTTCGTTTTCACGCATCACGCGTCACTGGCGATCGCGGAAGGCCTTTCAAAGGAAGTCGTTGAGCACATCCGCGTGGGGCGCCGACCGCCTTATGCGCGAGAAGAGGATTTCGTGGTGCACGAGTTTGTGCGGTGCTTGCTGAAAGGGGGTGAGATCGACAGCGCGGCTTGGGACCAGATTGCTGCCGTCCTTTCACCCGAGGCTATGCTTGATCTGATCGGGCTCACTGGCTACTACGTCATGGTCGCCGTGACGACGAAGGCAACGAGGTTGTAACACACGCGATTGGCGCAAAGAATTTGACCGGCAGATTGGAACCCGCGGGCTTGTTCTAATGAAAGAGGAGAATAACTTATGAGACCGGTCCGTACCGTTCGCGGTCTGGAAAACCTGGGCCGCACCCGTCTGTCGCGCAATTTCTTTATGCGCGAATTCATGTTCAGCGAAATCGCGGCCATCAACGGGTTTCCGAATCTTCCGGACAATCCGGATCTCGCTGTCACCGCAGGTCGACACCTTTGCGAACTGTTGCTGGAGCCTTTGCAGGCAACATTCGGACGCATCTCTCTACGCTCCGGATACCGATCACCGGAGGTGAACGAACTCGGAAATCTGCACGACCTGAGTTGTGCGTCCAAAGAACGCGACCGCGCGCGCCACATCTGGGACCAGCGCGACGCTGCCGGTCATTTTGGCGCGATGGCCACCGTTGTCATGCCCTGGTTCGTTGACAAACTGGCCGAGGGGAAACGGTGGCAATCGCTTGCATGGTGGATCCATGATCACTTGCCCTACAGCGAGCTGCAGTTCTTCCCAAAAATCGGCGCCTTCAACATTGCCTGGAATGAGATGCCGGTCCGTTCCATTTGCAGCTGGGTGAAGCCGCGTGGTCTGCTGACTCGTCCGGGATATGAAAACCACGAGGGCGACCACAGTGACCAGTATGAGGGATTCCCGCAGCTGGCCAAATATGAAGCCATGTATGTCAGATGACGGCGTTATCTGCGAGCCAGGTAAGCAGCGGAAGCCAGCCGGAAATGGACGCGAGGCGACATGTCCCGGACCTTCTGCAAGACCATGAAGAACAGACTGCTCATCACCCGCAACGATTCACAGAAGACGAGCTATGCCAAACATTGTGGAAGAACTCCGTTCGCCGTGATCGCGTTGTCCTTCCGAACACCATCTTTAACTGAATTCACACCCCGTTGTTGACTCACGCCACCTCACGAGGAAAACACCATGAGCAAACTCGACACGGTATTCGCCGACCTTCATCAAGCCAACCCGATCCTGAACCTGCCGAACGCCTGGACGCGGGTAGCGCGCGCATCTTTGAAGCACAAGGTGCGAAGGCAATCGCCACCACCAGCGCGGGAGTACTCTGGGCTCTGGGTTATCCCGATGGAAATCTTGCACCGGCGAGGCTGCAGGCGGAAGTGGCTGCCACCATCACCCGCGTGATCCGCGTACCGCTGTCGATCGATTTCGAAGCTGGCTATTCCGATGACCCCAAAAAAGTCGCGGAGAATATCAAACCAATCCTGGACGCCGGCGTTGTCGGCATCAACATCGAGGACGGTCAGGACGCACCCTCTGTGCTGGCAGCGAAAATCGAAGCGGTGCGGGCCGCCGCGGAAAAGGCGGGTATCGCCCTCTGGATCAATGCACGTTGCGACGTCTACCTGCAACAACTGGTCGATGAGCCGAAGCGTGCAGACGAATCGATCAAGCGCGCCGAACTGTATGGTAAGGCGGGCGCCAGCAGCATCTTCCTGCCAGCACTTAACGATGCCAACGACATCAGAACCGTGGTCAAAGGTTCACCGATCCCGACCGCTCTCATGGCATGGGCTGGGCTGGCCGATTCCGCCGAGTTGCAAAAGCTGGGCGTGGTACGTTTATCCTCCGGCTCCGGCATTACGCAGGTGATCTGGAACCACGCAGCACGCCTGGCCAGGGCTTTTGTTGAAAAGGGCGAATCCGGCCCGATGGCAGTTGACTATATGGCCCATAGCGAACTGCAAGGCCTGTTTGCCGAGCGCACGTAAGTGCGGGATAGTCTCGCGGCAGGGGCGACTACTTCGGCCGCGCTTTTGCTCTTGATTTGCACCGAATTCGACGGGTCAATTCTGTATCGACATCAACATGTGACGCACGTTGAGCCCAACGCGCACAGTGCCTTCTGGCTCACCGCCTACATCACCCAAGCCCACCAGATGCTGTTCGATGCAAACGCGCGGGCTGCTGCGGCCGATGGCGTGCCGCGCAGCGGCATGTGCAACACGAAGCCCCCCGTTTTATGACGAAGGCGAAGTCAGGTTTCGTGTATCGACTGAATACGGCGGGAATTCATCCGCGCACCCCTCCCTTAAATTGGCTAAGCGAAAAGTTAAGGCTTACATGGCGCGACTCGGGCACAGTATCGACGCTGCATAAGTGGGGTAAAGCTGGCTGATCGAGAGCTGCCCGCGATCGTCGTCAGACAAACAATCTTGCTTGTGGAGCAGACACGACTATAGGCCGGAGAAAAGCGTCGCTTCTTGCGGAAGTGATGTATCAGACGCGCTGTTGGCAGAAGAAAAATGCACACAATCCCGAGTCGGAATCTGACGCAACCGGTAACGCGAGCAGTATATAGAAAGCATTGATTGCCACGTAGAGCCTTCGGTATCAGACGGCCCGGTAACGGGCGTCTGACCTGACAGCGACGCGGAAAGCAGGGGCGATCGTCCCTGGTAAGAAGTTCAGCTTGCCTTCATGCATTCCTCGGAATCACAGTTCGCCCGTAAGAAACTGCGCTACGCCATGACCGAAGCTCCAGTCAGCGTCGGAGTTGCTTATAAGCGAAACGACTACATCGCTTGGAGCGATCTGGCAACGCTCTTGCAGCTCCCGGGTGAGTTCTTGATAAAAGTGTTCCTTCGCCTCTTGCGCTCGCGGACGGGTCACCACGGTGATCATGACCATGTTCTTTGTGCGCTCAATTCCTAGCCCCGTATCTTCAACAATAAGATGGGCTGGTTCATGCTCCATCACGACTTGATAGCGGTCGTGCTCTGGCACTTGGAATGCGTTGACAACAGCGCGGTGTGCGCCATCGAGCATTGCACGGGTTTGTGCTTCCGTACGTCCCTTGAGAATGTCGAACTTGATGAGAGGCATTGCTTTCTCCTGGTGAAGGTAGTCGTATGGCGGTTGCAATCGAACCATGTCCTCAGTGTAGGAGTTGGTTGCCCCGGTTTAAATGGTTGAACTGAAAAATCATTGTTCATTGAGGTGAACAATCTCTGGTCGCGCATCCATCACGGTTGCTTTCTGCGCGTGAGTAATTAGATGTGGGGGTCCGCTAATTTACTTTAGGAAGACACACTCGAAGATGGGGGAAAGACGAGATGCTGTTGGCGTGACATCGCAAGTCCGATGATCAGAAGGCGGGTGCATCGGTTTGGTTCGCAAGAAGGCTTACTGAGTTCCGGGGGAGGATTTCAACGATTGACTTAGATGAAGTACGCCGAGCTTGTCTCACTGAAGGGCAGATCATGGATATGGTTTGCTGCACGGTGAAAGAAGGTCGATTGCGAACGTGGCGAGCAGTGAGGCGGACACGTTATGTATGTATGAGCGATTTGGGCTTCGAGACGCAACTTTCGGATTTTCTGTGTATTCGGCGCAGTAATCTGACTTCGGTAGCTCGATCCGTGCTGAGGTTGGATGAGGACGGCAGCGATGGCGTAGAAAAGCTGCTCTGATTAGTAGGAAGATTGTTGTGGCTTGACAATCTGGCTGTGCCGTGTGATCTTGGTCCTTGATGGATGTATATGCATCTTGCAGCTCTTGGTCCCATGAGGGCATCCACCTAGACATAGACAAACAGGACAGGATCCATGTTTACGGATTGCTACTGCACACAGTTTCGACGCTCGGCAAACCAGCTAACTGCTATTTACGACGAGGCTTTGCGGCCGGTTGGCCTGAAGATCACTCAGTTCTCGCTGCTGCGCGCAATTGAGCGTCTAGGGGCGGCGACGTACAACGAGATCGCTGCGGAAGCAGCGTTGGATAAGACGACAATTTCACGAAATCTGAAGGTGCTTATCAACGCTGGCTGGGTTAGTGTCAGCGTACCGCCCGAGGAGGACGCGCGCTACAGATCCGCTCAATTGAGCAAGGAAGGGGTTAAGAAGCTCCGAAGTGCCGAGCCGTACTGGAGAGTCGCCCAGCGTCTCGTTGAGGATGGCGTTCAGCGTTTTCTTAATGGGCCCGCGAATCAGCAGTTGCTGGAAGCGTTAGAAGCGCTGCAACGGGTACCACTAAAGTAACCGGTTAGCTGAGGATTGTCCTAGTAAGGGCGCGCGACTCGAAGGCAAAATACGTATTGACATGTGGGTCACGCCGTATAAGATGTACCTACAACTATTTGCCAGGTAGTTCCTTGAAATAAACACGCCTTTTCACCGACAAATAGTTGCAGCTACATCTAAACATGATTGACGTCACACTTGAACGTTCTGAGACAGCTCATTCGCGTTCGATTGGATTCTTATTGGAGACTGAAAGATGCCTACTTACATCGTATCCGCAACTCAAAACCTGTTGTCTCCCGAGGAAAAAAAGAAGGTCGCTAAGGAGGTTACACGAGCCCACAGCCAGGCCACTGGCGCGCAAGGCTTTTTCGCTCAGGTGATTTTCAGCGAAATCCCGTCGGGATCGCATTTCATGGGTGGTGTGGAAATCAGCGCGAATCAGGTTTACGTACATGGACACATCCGGGCTGGGCGTACTGAAGAACAGAAAGGCGCCTTACTCGCCGACATCATCAACTCAATTCACGGTGTCACAGGGATCGAGAAACGCTTTCTGTGGGCGTATATCTCCGAGCTGACGCCGAACAATATGGTCGAGTATGGGCGAGTGCTGCCCCAGCCTGGCAAGGAGGCCGAGTGGCTCGAGTCGCTGTCAGCGGCAGATCGTGACTACATGTTGAGCCTCAGTAAAGCTCAATAACACGCGAATCAGACGCGACCGCACAGAACCCAGGTAGGAGACGCCCTTGAACACCTCAGTCATTCCCCTTAACGAGTCACGACGCATGACCTCTGACGAACGCAAAATCATCTTTGCGTCGTCGCTCGGTACTGTCTTTGAGTGGTACGACTTTTACTTGTACGGCTCGCTTGCAGCTGTTGTCGGGAAGCAGTTTTTCTCGGGCGTCAACGAAACGGCGGCGTTCATTTTTGCGTTGCTGGCGTTTGCAGCAGGCTTTGCAGTGCGGCCGTTTGGGGCGCTGGTATTTGGGCGTCTCGGAGATCTGGTCGGCCGTAAGTACACGTTCCTGGTCACAATTCTTTTGATGGGTACGTCAACGTTTCTCGTCGGCGTACTACCTTCGTACGCGAGCATCGGTATCACTGCGCCTGTGTTGCTGATTGTGCTCCGACTTGTGCAAGGTCTCGCCCTAGGCGGCGAATATGACGGCGCGGCGACATATGTCGCGGAACATGCGCCGGGGCACAAACGGGGTGGCTACACGGCGTGGATCCAGACCACGGCTACCTTGGGATTCTTCCTGTCGTTGCTCGTGATTCTTGGAACACGTCTGATTGCAGGTGAGTCTGCGTTCGCCGATTGGGCGTGGCGCATTCCGTTCCTGTTTTCAGTGATCCTTGTGTCAATCTCGGTATGGATTCGGATGACTCTGTCGGAATCTCCTGTGTTCCTGAAAATGAAGGCGGAAAACACGACTTCTAAAGCGCCGATCAAGGAGGCGTTCGGCGAGTGGAAGAATGTTCGCCTCGGACGCTTGTCGAACTGTTTCCGACCCGCATCCGATATACGGCAATGTCGCTCCCGTATCACATCGGTAATGGTTGGTTTGGCGGCTTCCTCCCGACAACTGCGTTCGCGCTGGTAGCCGCAACGGGTAATATTTACGCAGGCGTTTGGTACCCTGTAGTTATCGCCGCAGTGTCCCTGGTCATTGGCTTTGTCTTTCTACCGGAGACTCGCCAAAGGAGCATCATCGACTGATGATATGGTACGTGCCGGCGCAGGTGTAACTGAGACGTCCATTGAAACTTAGCATGTCTTAACAAGGAGGAAGCTGATTGTCCAAGCTTCCTCCGAAGTCATCTTTTGAATTTTGAATATCGATAATTCGTCCCCCTGCTGATCTGTTAGGTGCTGTCGCGCTCGCACGAGCAATAGCGGACAACAAATTGTCAGAGGAGCTTCTTGAGGCAGCCAGAAGGCATATCAAGACGCACCCATTCGACGACTAATGTGATGGCGCTTACATGTTTTCCCTGATTTCCTTGTCGCATCGCGTAGGGTGGAGTCGCTTTTGAAGCGCGTTTGCCGCTTCTTTCGAGGTGGAGTGAAGAATGGATAGGCGTTTTTTGATACTGCTCTGCGTTTCAATACCGTCGTTCATGATCAATCTGGATGCGAACATTGTTTCCGTCTCATTGCCGTCAATCGCACAGACGTTGCACGCGGACTTTGGGGCGACCGAATGGGTAATTAGCGCATATACGCTTGCGTTCGCAAGCCTTGTTATGCCGGGAGGTGCGCTCGCTGACCGGTTTGGACGCAAGCGGCTGCTGGTCACTGGTCTTGCGGTATTTACACTCGCGTCATTGATATGCGGAGCAGCATCGTCGGTAACGGTGTTGAACTGGGCGCGCGCGGTACAAGGTACCGGCGCAGCGTTGCAGTTGAGTGCGGCATTGGCAATCCTGTCCAACGAATTCCAGGGCAAGCACCGAGCAAAGGCGTTTGCGTTCTGGGGCTCGATTATCGGCATTGGGATCATGCTCGGACCGGTCGCCGGCGGGGTGATAACGCAGATGCTCGGATGGCAATGGGCGTTCTACGTCAATCTTCCGATTGGCGCGGCTATGATCGCGCTCACAATTTTCACTGTGAACGAATCGCGAGACCCGAAGGCCAATCGCATTGACGTGATGGGCGTGGTGACTTTGGCGGCCTTCCTTGGGTTGGCGACGTACGCATTGATCTCTGGAAATCATGCAGGCTGGTCAAGCCAACCTGTCTTGACGAGTGCTTTCTGTGCAGCCGTGGCCCTGGTTGCGTTCATCGTGGTCGAACGGATCCAGGAACGACCGATGATGGACTTCACGTACTTTATCCGGCCGACGTATCTCGGCGCAAACATTGCGGCAGTGGCATACGCGGCGACTTTCCTGACCATGCTGACCTACCTACCATTCTTCTTTCAGAATGGCCTTGCGTTTGGTCCGATGAAGGCAGGGGCGTTGATGCTGCCTCTTGCTGCCGGGCTTTTCGTTGTCCCTCGCCTAGTGACTGCGTATGTTGAGCACCGCGTCTCGGGGCGATTGCTTCTCGTCGTCGGTCTCATTCTGGTTGGAAGCGGTCTTTTGATCGCATCAACACAGGTTGGCACGATGAGTTATCTAAGAATCGCTATTCCGATGATGCTGGCGTCCATTGGCGCCGGCATTCTGAATGGGCAGGTAGTAAAGGTCGGTATGACGGTGATTCCGGCGGATCGCGCGGGGATGGCGTCTGGTGTTTCCGGGACAATGAGATTCAGCGGGATTGTGATCGGCTTTGCGGCACTGGGAGCTGTTTTTTTTCAAGGAATCACATCAGGGGTAGGTAATATAATACCGTTCGCCGGTAGTGATCTCTTGCGCGAGATATCGAGCGCTATTGGTAGCGGCGAAATGACGGCTGCTGCCGCGCTTTTGCAGAAACAAGGCGTCGCAGGAAGTGTTGCAAGGGAGATCGTCGGTGCGGGGCTTCATGAAGTAATGAGATATGCCTCGATGACCGCCTTTGTGGCGGCGATAGCATCACACTGGCTAATCAGCCCAGCCGAAACGGCGCCCTCGGGACCAAGGAGACTCGGTAATTGATCGTTTGATCGATTGAACAGCGTACTGGATTGGCGATGAAATGAAGATTAAAGCCTGGTTTCAGCACGTTTAACGTGTCTCCCAGCTGAAGCTCGGAATCGCGGCGATAGCTAGACAATTTCATTGAGATAAGTGAGCGAAAGACTAGCCGTGAGTATCACTACGTTCGCGTTTGCAGGAGAGAAAAGTGGGTCAGTTTCCGGTGCAAGTCAACAGTCTTCCCCAGCTCGACGCCTTGGCGGGATCGAGTCTGCAGCGAAAATGCCGCTGTCGAATGCATGAGCGTTATCGTAATAGTCGCGTTTTGGAGTACAGATCGGCGGACAGGAGACTCTCCATCGGACACGCGTGAATATATCGCTCGGATCTCGCATGCCGCTCACGAGCCGTGTTCATCTTCCTTCATTGAGAAGCTCGTCAATACCTCTCGAACTCGATATCGATGAATGCATGATGGAGCAGGGTGCAGATGTGCCGCGCAGCCGGTGGACGAACGCCTTCCGGGGCTTCTCTGGATAGAGCTGAATCAAGCCAAAGCTGGGATAATGGAGCCTGACGCTCAGCCTTTCGAGTAGGCTCCGATGCCAGAAGAAGTTCAATACAGTCATCCCGGCCATATCCCGGGATTGATCCTCGGTACCGCCCAGTTTGCGGCGTTTCAGTTCGAGCCCCATTATCATCTCGACTGTCACATCGCACTGGTTGCCAGCGGTGTGCAGCATCAAACTTTTCGGGGCGAATCCCTTCTGCTCACACGCGGCGCGATTCAGATCATGCCGCAGGGGGAAGTACACGATGGCAACGCGGGCGCCGACGAGTCGTATACCCTCCAGACCTTCCGCCTTTCGCCTGCATTGATCGAGAATTTCGGTGGGGAAATCACCGGCAGGTACTACTTTCCTTCGCAGGACGCCGTCGTTCTGCTAGATGGCCATCTCGCGGAGCAGTTGCTCGGAATACATGCGACCCTACGCCAGCGTCACGCCGACCCGATGCTGAGTGAGACATACGTTCTGGCGTTGCTGGAGTCGCTATTTGCGCGTCTGAAACAACCCGCCCCGCAGACGATCAAGGGCAGCTTGTCCGTCCAGCAGATGGGCACAGTCAGGGATTTTGTCGAAGCCCACCTTGCCGACAAGATCATCCTTGAAGACCTGTCCCTTCTTGTCGGCCTCGACCGGTTCCGTTTCCTGAAGATGTTCAAGCGGACCATCGGCATGACGCCCCACGCGTGGTTGCTGCGCTTGCGGCTGGAAAAGGCGATTGCGCTCATCAGCGCGAGCAAGAGCATGTCGATCACTGAAGTTGCGCACGCAGTGGGGTTTTTCGATCAGAGTCATTTCACGCGGGCTTTCCGCCAGGCGTACGGGGTCACGCCAGCCCGGTTCTGAGCGTGGAGCGGCAATTTTATACAAGGAGATTGGTCAGACCATCGATAACCTGTCGGCTTTAGATGTCGCGCTTCTCGCAACGCGACTTTCATCCAAGGCACAAAGGCACTCAATGGCTATCTACAGCTTTCTCGACGACTACAGTGAAGGCGCTCATCCAGATATTCTCAGCGCGCTGGTCGGATCGAACTACATTCAGCAGGCACCTTACGGCGAAGACACTTACTCTGCCGACGCCACGAATCTGATCAGGGCCCGTTTGGGATCCGGATTCAACGGTGCAATTCACTATGTTGCGAGTGGGACCATGGCGAATATCGTTTCGATATCGAGTTGCCTGCGTCCTCACGAGGCCGTCATCGCGGTGAACTCCGGCCATATTGTCGTGCGCGAAGCCGGAGCCATCGAGGCAACGGGCCATAAACTCATCACCGTCCCCGCCGTTGACGGAAAACTCACGCCGGAGAATATCGAAGCCGCGCTTTCGGGCAATGCCCATTTCCCGCACATGGCGAGGCCCCGGCTCCTTTACCTCTCGAATGCGACGGAAACAGGCACGGTCTATACCCTCACGGAACTGCGGGAAATCTCCGCCCTTGCCAGGCAACACGGCCTCATCCTGTTTCTCGATGGCGCGCGTTTGGGCGCGGCACTGGCTTCGAGCAGGAACGACGCAACGCTGGCCGATATTGCATCCCTCGTCGATCTTTTCTGGATCGGTGGAACCAAGGCGGGCGGACTGCTGGGCGAGGCCATTGTCGTATGCAATCCGGCGTTGAAGGAAGACTTCGCGTTTCACATCAAGCAGCGCGGTGGCATGTTGGCAAAGGGCAGGCTGCTGGGCATCCAGTTTCAGGCGTTATTCGGGGTCAAGGATCTGTTCGTCGAGAATGCCAGACACGCCAATGCGATGGCCGCAAGGCTCGCTGCGGGAATCGCGGATCGGGGTTACGCACTGGATGCGGAAACGGCCACGAATCAGGTGTTTCCGATCCTGCCGGATTCCGTCATCTCGGCATTGAAAGAGCACTTTGCCTTCTACATCTGGACGAAAGCACAAGGCGATCATTCAGTCATTCGGCTTGTAACGTCATGGGCTACGGACGAGCAGCAAATCGATGCGTTCCTGGCCCGGCTCGACAAGCCTTCGACGCATCGAAGAGCGGACGCGAGCGACTCAGGTCACGGAGCTCAAATGCCGCGTGGATGACGTGCGGTGACGGTGCCCTGCGGCGTGGAGCGCGTGCGCTCCACGATATCCTTAAAGGCCTTCGCCTTCGCCATCAGCGCCGTAATAGATGCAGCGCGTCCCGTCGCCTTCCGCGCGCCAGTTGCATCGCTTTCACCATCGAGGGCGTCCGCATCGACCCGGTTGCCCGGCGTGAATCAGACCGGGGTGGCGGCAGGAATGCGGCACACTATCTGAAGCGCCGGAGGCCACAGTTTCGTACAGTGGCCTTTGGAGCCTGCAAGCCGCGCGCGATGAAAAATGGCCCGCACGATTCGGCGGGCCGAGTCCATGCCCCGGGGAGGCATGGCGGAGACGACGATGAACCCGAGCAGCCTGGCGCCCGCAATCAGACCGGCGAGCGCGGCGTTCGAGGATCGATGGTGCTCACGACGTCATGCGCCGCGCGCGAGGCCCGCGGGCGTGCAAGGTGCTTGATCAGCAAGGCAATGCACGCGAGTCCCGCCGCAGCGGCAACCGTGGTGAAGACTCCGGCGAAAGCGAAGTGGCGGCGCATCAGTTCGGCGACGAGAAAGGACCCTGCAATGCCGCCAAAGCGGCCGATGCCAAGCATGCAGGCGACGCCCGTGCCGCGTCCTTCGGTCGGATAGAAGGCGGCTGCGAGCGCGTTCATCGAAGCCTGTGCGGTATTTAGCAATACGCCGGACAACAGCACGGCGGGCACCAGCAGCGCCACGTTTCCGACCGTCTGTCCGATGCACAGCAGGCTGATTGCCGCGAGCGCATAACAGCCGGCGATGACAAGACTGGCATTGAACCTATCCATCAACGCGCCGCACAATACCGCGCCGACGCCGCCAAGCGGGAAGAGGACCGATATCAGCGTCGCGCTCGTTGCGCTCAGGCCCGCATCGCGCAGCAAGAGCGGCATCCAGTTGATTGCGGCGTAGAAGACCACGAGACCCATGAAGGCCGCCACCCAGAGCATTAGCGAACCGACGATGTACAGCCGCGACATGACGAGGCTCAGCCCTTTGAAGCCGGTCGGCAGTGCGCTTTCGGTCAGCGTGAATCTGCCTGCATGGTCTGCTTCAGGACCGATCCGCGCGAGCACGGCGCGCACGTCCGGAGCCGGTTTGCCGTTCGCGACCATGAACCGTACCGATTCAGGCATCCAGAGCAGCAGCAGCGCGCCGTGCAGGATCGGCATCACTCCGCCCAGTATCAGGATGCTGCGCCAGCCTGCGTGTGGAATCAACCATGCGGCCAGCGTTCCGCCCAGGGCGGCGCCGAGCGGGAAGCCGCAACACATCAGGCTCGTGATCGTTGCGCGGCGCCGGGTGGGGCTGAACTCGTCGATCATCGTGACTGCGTTGGCCATCGCGGCGCCGAGACCGACGCCCGTGATGAACCGCAGCACCGTCAATTGACCGATGCTGGTCGCGAAGCCCGATGCGAGGCAGGCAATGCCGAAGAGGAACACCGCGCTGACGACCAGCTTGCGCCGGCCGACGCGATCGGACACCGGGCCGGACGCGAGCGCGCCGAATGCGAGTCCGAGCAGCGCGGCGCTCAGCACCGGTGCCAGCGCGGGCTTCGCGAGGTGCCATTCGCCCAGCAATGCGGGAGCGATGAAACCAATCGCCGCCGTGTCGAAGCCGTCCAGCAGGACGATCACGAAGCACATCAGAAAAACGAGTTTCTGAAACCTGCCGAACGGATGCGCGTTGATGAACGTCTGAACGTCGACGACCGATTCATGTTTCATGAGCATCTCCAGCGAAGCCCGAGTCAGGCCAGTTTCACGTTCGGTTCGGCGGGTGAGTCCATCTCCGGATTCACTGGTTTCTCTGACGCGTCATTCCGGGCCAACGCCATCGCGGCAAGGTAGCCGAACGTCAATGCCGGCCCGAGGGTAATGCCGGCCCCGATGTAATGTCCGCCTACGGGCGAGTTCATGTCGTTGCCACAGGCGTACAGGCCTCGAATGGGACGGCCGTGGTCGTCGAGAACTTCCCCGTGCGGGCCCGTTACGAGTCCGCGGCTCGTGCCAAAGTCGCCGGGCATCAGCTTGACGGCGTAGAAAGGGCCTTTCTCGATGGGACCGAGACAAGGATTCGGCCCGTGCGTCGGGTCGCCCTTGTACAGGTTGTACGCGGAAGATCCCTTGCCGAAGTCTTCGTCGACGCCTGTCTTCGCGAAGCGATTGTTGCGCTCGACGCTTCGCGCCAGTCCTTTCGGATCGACGCCGATCCTGCTCGCGAGTTCGCCGAGCGTGCGGCCGCTGAACAGATAACCGGCCTTTTCATGGCGTCGCAATGACAGGCTGCCGGGCAGGATGACGCCGATTCCATACTTCTTCACGGTCGCGGCATCGGCGATCAGGTAGGCCGGTATCGCGCCTGCGTCGAACATGCCGAGTGTGAAGGCATGATACGAGGCAGCTTCGTTGGTGAAACGGTTGCCGTCCTTGCCGACGGCAATGAAGCCGGGTTTGGGACGATCGAGCATGAAGTGCCCCCAGGGCTGCATGTTGCCCGCCTTGTCCGGAAAGAGGGACATGGGAACGTAATAGCCCGTGTCCCGAGCGTTATGGTCCATTCGGCCGCCGACCGATTCGCCCAGGCGCAGACCTTCGCCGACGTTGCTGGGCAGTCCCAGACCGAGTTCCACCGTTGGTTGACGGGAGTGCTCGCGGCGCATGGCCTGATTGCCTGGATAGCCGCCGGTCGCAATGACGATGCCGCGCCGGGCGCGAACGCGGATCTCCCGGCCGTCGCGCGTGACTTCCGCGCCGATGACCTTGCCGTCATCCATGATCAGACGCGTGGCGGATGCCTGCAGCCAGACGTCGATCTTCTGATCGAGCATCGTCTTGTAGAGACGACCTGCGAGTGCATTTCCGCCGACGAGCCGCGTGCCCCGGTGATGATTCACGCGGTCCACCGCATAACGCGCAAGGCGCTTCGATACGTGAACGAACGAACGCGCCGAGCGGGTGAATGAAAGGAAGTGAAGAAGGTCGACGAGATCGAGCATCATCCCGCCGAATGGTGCAAAAGCGGGCAGTGGGGCGCGCAAGTTTCTGAAGTTCGGGCCCAGTTTCCGGGCGTCGAATTCGATGGGAGCATGCGCACGCCCGAACATGCCTCCCGCCAGTTCAGGACTGTAGTCCGGATACTCGAGCGCCGCGACCTCGAGTTCCGAGTGGCGCAGCATATAGTCGAGCGCGACACGGCCCTGAGAAATATAGGCTTCCTGCAATGAACGATCGACTGTGTCCCCGACGGTCGCGGCGAAGTATTGCCGTGCCTTGTCGGGCGAATCCTTGAAGCCGGCCGCCTGCATCGGCGTGCTGTCGACGAACCACATCATGCCGACCGACCACGCGGTGGTGCCGCCGACCTGATCGGTCTTTTCGAGAACGAGCGGCACGAGACCTTCGTTCTTCGACACGATAGCGGCCGTCATGCCGGCCGCGCCCGCTCCCATGACGATGACGTCGACCTCGCGGTCCCAACTCTCCGTCGCACGATTGTTCATGACATATGTCCTGTATCGGCACTGCTGTTCAAAACCCGGTTGTGCCGGCCACGACCGTGGGTCACGGGACAGGCCAAATGATCATCGCCGAGCATATAGATTTATATCGAATCATGCGTAACAGTATGAACCTTGTCAAGGAAGTATTGGGAAATCCCTCGTGCGGATCGAGGCAGTCCTTCTTCCCGCTGATTCAGAAAACGTCTTGACATGCATTAACCTGAATAGGATCATTCGATATAGATCAAATTGGTGATGCGTCCGTCTTCACCGATCTACTTTCTTGGATACATTCGGGAGCCACAATGAGCAAGCTTCAGCTTTCCGTCGCCGTAGGCAACTACGACCGGATCAGGCCGCTGGTCGACGGCGATGTGCAGATCGAGGGGGTCGATCCGGTCTTCATGCTGCAGGATCCCGAGGAGATCTTCTTTCGGGCCTTCAGGCATGCGGACTACGATATCTGCGAACTCTCGCTCAGCAGTTACTCGGTGAAGACGGCTGCCGGCACGTCGCCCTATATCGCCGTTCCGGTGTTTCCGTCGCGAGCGTTTCGACACTCCTCGATCTATGTGAGGGCGGACCGGAGCATCGACAGTCCGGAGCATCTGAAGGGCAAGCGTATCGGCGTGCCCGAGTACCAGTTGACGGCGAACGTCTGGGTCCGTCTCTTTCTCGAAGAAGAGTACGGCGTGAAGGCGTCCGACGTGACCTGGGTTCGCGGCGGTTACGAGGATGCGACCCGCGTCGAAAAGATCGCGCTGAATCTGCCTGCCGATGTAAAACTCGAAAACGCTCCCCACGGCCAGACGATCTCGAACATGCTGGCGGAAGGCCAGATCGACGCCGTCATCGGGCCGCGCGCGCCTTCGTGCTTCGACCGCGGGCATCCTCAAGTCAAGTATCTGTTCGATGATCCCCAGAAAGTGGCCGCCGAATGGTATTCGCACACCCGGCTTTTCCCGATCATGCATACGCTCGGGATCAGAAAGACGCTCGCGGACGCGCACCCATGGCTGCCGGGCGCAGTAGTGAAGGCCTTCGAGAAATCCAAGTCTGTCGCGCTCGCGCGGCTCAGCGATACATCCGCTACGAAGATCACGCTGCCTTTCGTGGAGGATCAGCTGCGCGCGGCCCGCAAGCTTATGGGCGACGACTTCTGGTCATATGGTTTCGCCGAGAACGAGCATGTGATCGACCGCTTTCTCGCACGTCACTACGCCGAAGGTCTTTCAAACCGCCGGCTCGAAGCACGGGAACTCTTCCATCCGGCAAGCCTTGAACGCTTTGCGATCTGACGATCTGATTGAAGCGCGCGCGACGCGGTCGCATCGCGCCGCCATTCACACCCGATACGCCGGTGCTCCTTGCGGAGCACCCGATGCGCCACCATCGACGACGATTTCCGCTGTCTGAATGCTCCTGGGAGTGGTCCGAAGCGAGAAACAGCGCGGCCTGCGCGACTTCGTCGACGTCATTGAGACGGCCGATCGGAATGCTTCTGATCAGGTTCCGCTCGAGCGCCTGCAACTCCGCCTCCGTGCTCGCAGCGTGTTCCAGATCGGCGTATGCGTGGGTCCCGGAACCAGCGTGTTCACGCGAATGCTTCGAGGGGTGAGCTCCGAGGCCAGCGCGCGTGCCATGCCGGAGAGTCCGGCCTTGCTTGCGGCATAGGCCGAGAATCCGGCGATGCCCATCGTCGCGACGACGGAGCCGACGAGAATGACCGATGCGCCTGCGCTCAGATAGGGCAATGCGGCCTGGACCGTGTAGAAGCTGCCGGCGACATTCACGCTGAGGATGCGTTCAAAAAGCTGCGAAGGCGTGTCATCGAGGGGCGTGGGCGATACGATGCCGGCGCCCGCCAGCAGAACGTCGATGGAAGCAAACCGGCGGGCGACTTCGCCGAAGGCGGCGCGCAGGGCGTGAGCATCGGTGACATCCGCCTCGAGCGTCAGGACCTTCGCGCCCAGCCGATCATGAACCGCTCCGAGCGAGACCGGATCGTTGCTGATGATGACGACTTCGGCGCCCTCCTGCTGGAACAATCGCGCCGAAGCCAATCCGATTCCACTGTCTCCGCCTGTGATGACGGCCACCTTGTTGATCAGTTGCATGTCTGTTGCCTGTCGTGATCGTGCGAAATGGAGTGAGGCTGGTTGTGAAGCCTCGTTCGGGTCCGATGTCAATACAGCAAGGTGCCGAGATTGACGCTCCCCGAGCGTTCTCTCGTTGCAATGACCTTCTCGCCGCCATCCCTTCTTACGCGCAGCTCGATTGTCGAAACCGTTTCGGTCAGGCCTGAAAACCGGAAATCGCCGAAGCTGTCTGTTGTGGTGGTGCGTTCCCGGTCATCGGAGAAGTCGCGCATCACGATCTCGACGCCTTCCAGATTGCGCAGCCGGCCGTCAGCGGCTGCTTCGCAGATATTGCCCGCGACGAGATGCGTCAGAGCGTCATCGAGATGCCGGTAAAAAACGCGTGGCTTCGTGCCGAACTCCGGATGGATGATCGACAGACCTTCGTTCGCGACCATCGCGTCCAGTTCCTTGTCCTGCATGTTCACTGCGCGAATCGCCCTGGTCGGACACGCTTGCGCGCAGCGTGGCTCTTTCCATCCGGCGTCGAGCAAGTGTGCATCGAAGTTCCAGTTCTGCGGGACCTGCTCCTGTTCGTTCCATTCGATCATGCCGTAAGGGCAGCTCTTGACGAGCTCGCGCCGGCCGCGCGATTTCTCGGGGTCGATGATCACGACGCCGTCCGCGCGCTTGTAGATCGCCCCGTCCGCCGCCGCCTTCACGCAGGGCGCGTTGTCGCAGTGATTGCACATCTTCGGAACGTAGGTGACATCCACGAGTGCGCCTTCTCCCCGCACGTGACGCTCGACACGAATCGTTTCCAATCCTTCGGGGGGATGAGGCGGCGAGTAACCAGGAAACGTATTGCCCGAGTATTCGTCCTTGGTCGAGATCACGCAGTTCCGGCAGTTGATGCAGAGCGAAACGTCGATTACCAATGCCCATCCGGTCATGCTGCCCTCGCTATTTCCGTGTCCCATTTCTCCACCTCCACCCAGCAAGTGTTGGGCATGATTCCATCCGCGGTCGGGCTCATCTTTCGTCCCGGAGTCAGAAGATTGAGGCATCCTCCACGATCCACCGGACCCAGACGAGTCTGAATCAGATCGAGTTCGCCACACGATTCGTTCCCGCGCGCAACGCCGGCCTTGACGAGTTGCGAAACGTCGATTGCGCAGATGACCGACGCTTGAGCGTTATAGACCCGCACCAGATCGCCCGAGCCGAGTCCGCGCGCCGCGGCATCGTCGGGGCTCATGCGCAGCACCCAGTATCGATAGCCATCGACGTTCAGCCTGTGCTCGTCGATCGTGCTGATGTGACTGTTCTTTCCATCGGCCTGGGTATGAAAGCTGTAGACCGGATGATTGGTCACGAGCTGCAGCGGAAATCTTTGTTGCGCGTCGCCCGGCTTGTTGATGTAGCGGTTGACCGCCGGCCGCGCGGGATCGATCTGCTCGATGCGGCGCAGGCTCGATGGCACGAATTCGAACTTGCCGGATTGCGTCGGAAGCCCCTGGTTGAATCCGGTCGAATACACGCCGGGAAGGGGATTCGCTTCCGGCAGGTCCTTGGCGCGGCCTTCCGCGAACCAGCGCATGTCCACCGGCGGCCTGTCATTGTCGGCGGGAGGCGGCACGACGTGATAACCCTTTTGCAGGAACTTCTTCCAGCTGATTTGCGTGGGCAGATCGGTGGAATTGAACACGCGCTCGCACCACGTCAGTTCCGATCCGCCGCCTTCCGAGTACATGCCGCCATAGCCGAGCCTCGTGGCGAGTTCGAGGAAGATCTGATAGTCGGACTTCGACTCGCCGAGCGGCTCGATGCACTTGTGCTGCATGATCATCATGCGATGATTGAGCTGGGTCTGCGCATGCTGGATATATCCGCCGCAGTTCGCCCATTCGGAGATGTCGTCGCGTTCGAGCGCTGTGCATGCGGGCAGGATGATGTCGGCGAACTGCGCTTCGTTCTCCATCCATACCGACTGGTTGACGACGAACTCGAGCGATGCATGGCGATAGGCATCGACGAGTCTGTTCGATCCCGGCACCGTGCCGAACGACGACGAGCCGTAGCGGTACAGCATGTGAACCCGCGAATGCCCCAGCTTGGGATAGGCGTATTGACCGAATTGCCCTTCAGCCGAGAAGCCATCCCAGAAGAAGCCTTCCGCGTGTCCCTCCGTGATCGCTTCGGCGAAGCGCTGGCGCGGGATGGACTGCTTCACCGGATTGATCGTGATGATGTGCGGCATGCGGCAATAGTTGTTGGCCGCGCTCGCCGTGTAGTTGAGGTCGCCCGAGATGCCGCCTTCCGCGTAGCCGGGGAAGTAGAAGTTAAGGTCCTGCGGCGCGCCGATCTGCAGATTGCCGAAGTTGATGCCGGGCTTTCCCCATCCCTGCATCGCCATCATCATGACGAGGCTGCGCGTCCACTGGGCGCCTGTCTCGGTGCGGCATGCGCCGCCGAATCCCGCGCCGAGCCCGCCTGCGGCGAGGTAGGTCTTTTTGGCGGCCCATAAGGTCGCGAGACTGCGGACGTCCTTGGCGGGAATGCCTGTTTCCGGCTCCTGCCACTCCGGTGTCTTCGGAACGCCGTCTTCTTCGCCGAGCACGTAGGCACGCCATTCGTCGAAGCCGGTGGTCCTTGCCGCGATGTACTCCTTGTCGTAGGTTCCGTTGGTCATCCATTCATGCATGACGGCGATGGCGAGCGCGGAATCGGTGCCTGGCTTGATGGGCAGCCATTTGCCGCCGAGGAACTGGGCGCTTTGCGTCAGATACGGGTCGATGTGAACGAACTGAATCCCAAGCTGCTTGGCCCACAAGCGTCTTTCGGTGCCCTCGAAACCGGCGTACACCCCGTTGGTCGACTCGGGATCGCTGGACCAGAAAACGATCACCTCTGCGTGCTCCAGACAATCCTCGGTCGTGCCGTAGAAGCTCGGCGTGCCGAGACGCAGGCTGTTGCCGTAGTGATGCATCGCGCCCCAGTACCAGCCTTCCCAGCTGATCGGGCTCATTTCGATGCGCGTATAGCCGATCAGATTGCCGAAGCGCTGCATCGCGCTCAGGTAGTAGTTGATGTTTCCCCACTGATGATGGGCGCCCGTGGCCATCGCGATCGCGCCGGGGCCGTGTTCCTGCTTCATGCGGCGGATTTCGCCCGCGACGATGTCGAGTGCTTCGTCCCAGCTGATGCGCTCGTAGCCTGCTATTCCGCGGTTCTGGGGATTGCGTTCACCGTTCGGATCGAAATCGATCCGCTTCATCGGATGGAGAATCCGCTTGTCGGAATAGACAAGCGATTTGAGCGAGAGCGCATGCGGGCTGACGGTCGCACGGCGAGCGGGCGAAAACCGATGTCCTCTCGCGCTGATCGTCCAGCTCGGTCCGTCGTCCTGCTCCAGATCGATAGGGGTGGTGCGGATGATCCGGCCGTCCTTCACGAAGACGAAAACCGGCCCGCCGTTGGTGAGCGTGACGTGACGCGTGGTTCCGTCTTTCATGCGGGTGCCTCTGCGCCATGACGCAGTCTTCATCGTGTTCACGAGCTGACCGAACCAGACGAGCGCCGCATCGCTGCCGCCTTGCGTGATCTTGAAGTTCTTGAGCGCATCGATGAGAAACGCATGATCGGTCGTCGGAGCCAGCATCTGGCGCGCGGTGGCCGCGTCCATGAAGACGAGTTCGGCATCCGGCTGAGGCGCCACGCCCCAGCGAGCGGACAGGACGCCGCCCCTGAAATGAAGCTGCCTCGCGAGACTGTTGTCCCGCAGGCGCAATTGAATCACGCAGTCCCGCGCGCCGAGGTGCTTGCGCACGGGAGGAAACATGCGTGCTGCCATCCGCAGCGCGATCGGCATCAGCCAAAGTATCAGTACCAGAACGTGCCTTTGCATGAGAGCCTTTTCCTGAAGCCGACACACGCCCCTGCGAGCGCGAAGGACGGAGTTACCGACCACCGTCACCTGTTGTATGATCTCAATTAAGACGGATCATCTGCGAAAAGATGATTCCGATCAAAATCGATTTATATCGAATCATGTGTCTCGGAATGAATAAAGTCAAGGACTTCGCGTCATTCCGTGATTGGTACTTTCAAAAAGGAATCGTCGAATGCCCAAGTCAAACGCTGCCGCTGCCAAGGCCACCAAGCCTGCCGTACCAACGGAACCCGGAGAAAAGCAACCTTCAGACGTTTTCGATGAGCGAGGCCGATCCGTGCCGTGGATGGCGCGAACCGTCCACAGGCTTTACGACGCGCAAGCGCAGAAGATTCTCGACCGGGAGGATCTTGCGATCGCGTACTGGTATTACCTTCGCGTGCTGGCGGAGCGTGGTGAAGTCAATCAGCTGGAACTGAGCAGGCGAGTGGGCATTGCGTCCACCACGGCGGTGCCGGCTCTGGATAACCTCGAAAAACGCGGTTTGGTACAGCGGACCCGGGATCCGAACGACAGACGAAAGTACTTCGTGACTCTGAAAGATGAGGGCAAGAGGCTCGTCAATGAACTCTTGCCCGATCTCACCGACATGATTTCCGCGTCGCTCGAAGGAATTTCGGAGAGAGACATGCGCGTTTTCTGGAAGGTGACGCATCAGATCGAAAAAAATCTGATGCAGATGTCTCAGGGAGACACGGTCGTGGATTGAGCGGTGGCGCTCGGGCATGTGCTTCCGGTTCCAGCGCGGGGCGCCGTCCGGTGCCCCGCGCTCGCTGCGGGCAATCGTTCAGAAGAAATGCATGATGCCGAAGTAGCCGCCCTGCTGATTGTGGCCGGGCAGCGGTTGCGAGTCGGCCGTCTCGACCGGGAACGCCGACGAACTTCCGTTGAACATGGCGCCCAAGGTCATGTATAGAAACGTGCGTTTCGACAGGTAATAGGTCGTGCCAAGCGCAGCAAGATTCCCTGTGCCGCCGCCATGATTGACATTGCCGTGGTACCAGGCGGCCTGCAGGGCAAGCGCCGGAGTCACCTGGTATGAGGCGCCGAGCCACTCCTGCTGGGCGCGCGTCGCCGCGAAAGGGTTGAAGGTATCCGCGACGGTGTCCTGGCCCGACGAGACGAGTTGCTGATAACCTGCGTAGAACTTCACCGGGCCCAGCGTGTAGGTGGCGCCCGCCATATACTCACGCGACGCCGTATAAAGCCCCGAGAACTTTCCGTTGGCGTCACGCAACTCTTCGTATACACCGTAAGCCGCGAACGCTGCCGCCGTGTATTGCGCGCTCACACTGAATTGCCGTCCGCCGCGAAAGTTGCCCGCGTCGTTGCCGAAGCCGTCCTGCACTCTGAACGAGAAGCCAGCCCAATTGGGCGAGTTGTAAGTGACGACGTTCGATCGCGGTCCCCACGCGCGCCCGAACGCGAAGTTTCCGACGCCTATGCCCACCTGTTCTCCCAGCGGATCGAGGTACCAGCCGGTTTCATCCGTGAGACTCATGGCGCGTCCAAACCAGATGCTGCCGTATTTGTCGTGAGACAAGCCGACATACGCGTCACGCGTGAAGATCGTGTCGGGCGGGATCTGACCCGTGCCGGCAGTGAAGAGGCTTTCGAGCTTGAACACCGCGTGGAAGCCTCCTCCAAGGTCTTCATCGCCTTTGAGGCCGAACCAGCTATATCCATACTGGTTACTGCCGAACCTGTAGTTGTTTTTCGACTGACCGTCCGGCGTCGCGACGTTGGTGACGAAATCAAGGCCCGAGGCAACGCGTCCGTACAGGGTCACGCTGCTCTGCGCGTAACCATTGCATACGCCACATGCCACAAGAGCCGCGCAAAAGACTGACCTTTTCATTTCGGTATCCTTAGTGTATGAATCTCCAGAAACGGGTTGCACGGCCTCTTGCGAGCCAGAACGATCGACTTGCAAGTCAGGCCGGCTCTTTCGATGTTCCAGCGAACCGGTCGGGCGAACGGTCGCGACTATCGGATGGCGCTATTCACGCTGCTTACCGCTTTCCACTACGCCTGCTTGCGAAACTTCCGCATCATCGACGGCAGATGGCGCACGGTGGTTGCGAGCAGGATCGCGCATGCCTGCACCAGCAGCTGGACGGCAGGGCCCGCGCCGAGCGCCAGCACGAGCTGGCCGAGCTGCGCCATGAACAAGGCCGCGACCGCGCTGGCGATGACGCTTCCTTTGCCGCCGGTGAACGGCGTGCCGCCGACGACCACCGCTGCGATCGCAGGCAGGAGGTAGTCGTTGCCCGACGTTTGCGACGCGCTGCCGATGAATCCGCCCAGCAGCATGCCTGCCGCGGAAAAGCAGACCGCGGATGCCACATACGCGCCGACCCGATAGTGCATGACGCGCACGCCGGCGGCATCGGCTGCACGCGGATTCACGCCCACGGCCACGAATCGGCGCCCAATCGCGGTTTTTCGCGTGATCACCCATGCCGTCATCACGAAAACCAGGGCGAACCACACGTTGGCCGGCAAGCCGCCAACGTGGGCATGGGATACCGTCTGCATGGCGGCGGGAACGCTGACCGGAACGTTGCCCGTCAGGGAGCGGACGCAGCCGATGAGAAGCGCGTTGACCGCGAGCGTCGCGACCAGCGGCGTGATGGCGAGCCGTGACACCAGCGTTCCGTTGACGATTCCTACGAACGCACCGACCAGCACCGTCATGACCACCGCGAGGACCATCGAATCGAACCCGACACCGGTTCGGGCCATCACTACGCCGGCCAGCGAGACCATCCCGACCGCCGACATGTCGAGGCCTCGCTGCTGGATGACGAGCGTCTGACCTGTCGCGACGATCGCGAGGATGCCCGCGAAGGGAAGCATCGCCAGAATGGAGCCGTGCGTCACGGTGCCGGGGGCGACGACCGCGCTCACGGCAAGGAGAAGGATCAGGCCGACCCAGATCCACCAGAACTCGCCAAGGGCCGAAACCCGGAACGACTTCCACTTCGGAGCGCGGGACCGCAGAAGGTCCGAAACGGCGTCTGACTGATTGCTCATGACCTTTCTCATTTTGCCACCGCCATTTCCCGGCTCTTCGAGTAGAGCGCGACCGACGCGAGGATCATCCCGCCCAGCAGATAGGATTGCCAGGCGTCCCCGATGTCCAGGAACGACGTGACCACGTTCACCTGAATGATGAGCAGTGCGCCGAGCAGCGCACCTACGAACGACCCACGTCCGCCGAAGAGGCTCGCACCGCCGATCACAACCGCAGCGATGCTGGCGAGCGTGTAGTTGATCCCCGCGCTCGGGTCGCCTGAGCCGACTTGCGCCATCATCGGCACGGCCGCGACGCCCGCGAGAAGCGAGCAGCCGACATAGGCCATCAGCAAGGTGCGATGAGGACGCACGCCCGCCATGCGAGCTGCGTCGATCCGGGAGCCGACGCCGCGGAACGCGAGTCCGAGCCGGCTTTTGAACAGCGCAAACTCGAGCAGGACCGCGAGAACGACGGCAAGAATGAGGAACGCCGGGATGAATCCGGCCTGCGCACCGATGGTCTCGACGACGCCATCCGCGATCAACCCGCCCGGCACCGGACGCAGGAACAGGGAGATGGCCTGCAGGGCCATATAGGTCGCCAGCGTGGCCACCATCGGATGGAGCCTGAACGGGTCGACCAGGATCCAGTTCACCAGTCCGACGGCGAGCGCCGCGATCAACACGATGATCCACCCGGATAACTGGTGCATCAGCGGGGAGCCGTCGCCCAGGAAGAACGACTGTATGACGACCATCAGTCCCATCAGAGGCCCGACGGACAAATCGATTCCTCCTGCGAGCATCAGCGCCTGCTGTCCATAAGCGACGATGGCCAGCGTTGCGACCAGCGCCAGCATGCCGCTCAGATTGCGCGCGGACAGATAGCTTTCGTTGACATGCGCGGCGAAGAAACCCAGCGCGAAGACCGCGAGCGCGAGCATCACCAGCGGCGCGGAATCTCCCGCGGCCCATTTCCAGAACCCGGAGACATCGGCCGATCCGCGCTCGCGCTCCGTGGTTGCCGTGAGCACGGCCGACGTGATGTTGTTCTCGCTGACGTCCGCGTCGCGCAGCTCCTTGACGATGTGTCCGCGGGAGAAGATGAACACGCGGTCGCACAGGCCCGCCACCTCGAGTGCGTCGGACGAGACCACGACGATCGCGGTGCCCGATGCGGCCGCTTCGCGGAGCACCTTGTAGATTTCCATTCGCGCACCGATGTCGACGCCTTGGGTCGGCTCGTCGACGAGCAGGACCTCGGGCCGGCTTGCCAGTACGCTTGCCAGCACCAGCTTTTGCTGATTTCCGCCCGACAGGGAGCGGATCGGCGTTTCCACCGACGGTGTCTTGACCGAAAACGCTTCCACGGCCTGTCGCGTGCGCTTTGCTTCGCGCCGCTGGCTGATCCAGCCTTGAAGGGCGTCGAAGCGAAGACTGCGGATCGAGAAGTTCTCGCGCAAGGAAAGCTCGCCGAAGATGCCTTCTCTGTGTCGGTCGCCGGGCAGGTAACGAATGCCGGACCTGGCGGCGGCCTCGGAGCTTTGAAGTTTCGTCGGCCTTGTGTTCACGTCGACTCTGCCGTGGCTTCGGTTCAGGCCAGCAAGCGCGCGCATGAACTCGCGCTGTCCGTTGCCATCGATGCCGGCCAGTCCGACGATTTCTCCCTTTTGGACCTGGAGCGAGATATCGGTGAAGCCCGCACCTCGCAGGGACGTCACGCCGAGCACGGTGCCGTCGCGTTCGCTGCCGGCTTTGGGCGGGAAATCCCGATCGAGCGCCGCTCCGACGATCAGCTCGACGATCTGCTGCTCGCTGAGACCCGTTGCTTCATACGTTCCTTGCCCCTGTCCGTCGCGGAGCACGGTGAGGCGGCTCGCGATCTGCCGCACCTCGCGAATGCGGTGCGAGATATAAACGACCGCACAGCCTGACGCGGTCACCTTGCGAATACGCTCGAACAGCCGATCGACATCTTCCGCGAGCAGGTGCTCGGTAGGCTCGTCGAGCACCAGGACCTTCGGATTGGCGGCGAGCGCCTTCACGATCTCGACAATGAAACGCTGCTCGGGATTCAGGCTCAGAACCCGTTCGTCAGCGTCGATCGCAACATCGTCGCTCCATTGCCGGAGAAGTCGCCGTGCCCAGCCGCCGGTTCTCATCAGCGAAGGGCGTTGCTCGACGGGCACGCCGAGATAGAGGTTTTCCGCGACGGTGAGATCCGGCATGAGGGCCGGCTCCTGGCGCACGATCGCGAGACCGAGCCGGCGCGCCTCGTCGGTATCGCCTCTGGTTTCGACGCCGTTGATCAGGACACGTCCCTCTTCGGCGACGAGCGCGCCGGACGCGACCGCCATGAGCGTGGACTTGCCGGCGCCGTTCTCCCCGACGAGCCCGTGGACCTCGCCGGCGAGCACGGAGAACGTGACGTTATCGAGCGCCCGTACGCCGGGGAAGATCTTCGTGACGCGATCTATCTGTAGCAGTGTTTTCTGTTCGATCATGATGTCTCTCCGCTATCACTGCTCAAACACTGCCTTGAGCTTTTCTGGGGGAAGGGCGGACGACAGGTCGGCGTCGGGCGGGGCGCTCGGGTCGCATTTGGGATCGAGACCCTTCGCGCTATCGGCGTAGGCGAACGGAAGGACCGCGGGCGACTCCTTGTCGGACGTGCCCTGGTAGCTGGCTACGCCATGGCGGACGGCAAAGCGCACATAGGTGGTCGTGCCATCGAGCGTGTAGTAGGGGAAGCTTGCGCCGGACTTCTTCTTCGCCAGATAGTGGCAATTCAGCTCATTGTTGCTGGCGATGGTGACGATGGCGGGCACCGGCAGGTGAGCCTGTTCGAAGGCTTTCGCCGCCGAGAATGCCGTCACGCCGTAGTCCGTCACGATGGCGTTGATCTGCGGATACTGTGCAATGAGTCCCGCGGTGGCTTTTTGAGCGTCGACCGGGCTCCAGTTCGTCACGACGAACTGTTCATTCAGCAGCTTCATGTCCGGGTATTTCCTGAGGCCAGCCTTCAGTCCGTCCATGAAATTCTGGGATCCGGCCGCGCCCGGCGATCCGCCGAGGAACACCACGTTGCCTTTCCTGACGCTCGCTCCCAGCCAGTCGGCCCAGAGCGCGCCGATCTCCTTCGTGTCCCCGACGACATTGACGACATAGTCCCGTCCCGCCACTCCGGCTATCTGGGCCGAATAAGGGACGACTGACACACCGGCTTTCATGGCCGAGCGCATCGCCGGGAGCTGCACGGCCCCGAAATCCGGAAGCATGATCAGTACATTGACGCCCTGAGCAACCATGCTGTTGATGTCGGAGTTCGCTTTCTGCGGATCGCCATTGGCGTTGCTGTAGATGATCCGCTTGACGTTCTTGCAGCGACTCAGTTCGTCCTTGACCTCGGCCAGGCCGGTCTTGCGCCACGTGTTGCCGCCGTAACCGTCGGATACGCCGACGATCATCGGCTTCGTGCCGCAAAGTGGCGTAATGTCGCCTTGACGGTTCGTCAGGGAGTCGTCCGCAGCATGTGCGGCGGCGGAGAGCAGCGCGGCCGAGACTAACGGTGCGGCGCGCTCGACAATGCGGCGAAGCGGGGTTCTGCCTGGAGATGCGGCGTGCCGGAAGCGGGATTGGCTGAGCATAATCATTCTCGAACGGAGTGGTTGAAATCGCGTGCGATATCTGTCGAGACGTGTGTCGATGTCTCCGACGTCATCTGAATTTATGTATTACGTATTCCTATTTAATTGCTTGTCATCGTGCCGCCTGATGTTCGTCTTCGCCGTCGGCACGGGGTCGTCGCTATATTGTGCTATGTAGAATCGATTTATATCGAATGATGTGTTTCGGGACGAACAAAGTCAAGCAACTAGGGGAATCTCCCTAGCGATGAAGCAGCCGCTCACGCCCTGTGGACAGGCCTCAGCCGCTTAAGGTGCGAGCCGATTCAATGACGCTTCCGCGACTTCCGGAAAGCATCTTCACTCACGCATTGTTGACGTCACGGCAACGCAGAGTTTGTAAAACTAGTAGTTACCCGAATCGTTTTTGACGTTTACACTTTCAGCCACTTGTGGCCAGTCAGTGTTTGTAGCGCCGCTAACAACAATCCGTTGAGGTAATGATCATGAAGTCGTTCGCCAGAATGGTTCTTTTTGCCGCCGTGGTTGCGGTACCGGCTGCGGCGTTTGCGCAGTCCAGTTCCAGTCAGCCGGCAAGTCGTGCACAGGTGCGTGCGGAGCTGGCGCAACTCGAGAAAGCAGGTTATGACCCGCATGACTGGGTGCACTATCCCGAGAACATCCAGGCAGCGCAGGCCAGACTGGCGGCACAGAACGCTGCGGCGCAAGGCGCCGGGACGGCGTTTGGGGGTGCATCCGACGGGGCAACCCGATCGGGTTCGGCAAGTGGTTTCTGAAGTCGTGCGCTAACATTCGGCGCCCAGCCATCGCGACCTGCGGCTGAGCCTTCCTGCCTGAGACGGCAGGGAGGCTCAGCCGTTTTCTTATGCGATCCAGGTGATGTGCATGCACCGGACGTCAATCGACCACGGAATCCTCGCTGGATTTGTCCAGGAGATTCTGCGCGATCTGATGCAAGACCTTCCAGAAGACACGCATCTCGTCCGGGTCTACTCCGTCGATCGAATTCGAGATCATGTGAACGATCTCCGGCATCATCGTCTCCACGAGACGTCGTCCGTCGTCGGTGAGACTGACGTAGTACTTGCGGCGATCTTTCGGGTCTCGCGTTCGCTTGAGCAAACCACGCTTCTCCATGCTGTCGAGAGCAGGTACGGCCGTCGTCGAGGCGATGCCGACGCGCTTGCTCAGCTCCAGCTGATTCAGCTCGCCGCGCTGTGCCAGCACTCTCAGGTAGTACCAGTGCGCGATGGACACGCTCTCCCGGCCCAGGATCTTTTGCGCTTCGGCGTCATAGAGCCGGTGCAATGTTCGGGTCATCCACGGCACTGTCCTTCCCCGGTCGTCAAGGATATCGGGCGTCTCTCTTCCCGATGAGGCCCGGGACGGCGCGATGTGATCCAGGGGCGTGTCGATTGCGGAGGGGCAGGACTTGGCCATGGGCTCATTCCTCAAGATAGGGACAGGCTCGACGCTCCGACGTCTGTCCGGGGCCGCGGTCACGACGCTTCCTTGGGGAATTCCCTAGCGTCCTTGACTTTATTCATTCCAAGACACATCATTCGATATAGATCGATATCTAACGGAATCATCTTAGCACAAATGATTCGGTCGTGATACCAGCGGAGTCGGCCTGCGGCATGAATGTTGCCAAGACCGGGTCC
Organism: Burkholderia sp. THE68; assembly: GCF_009938265.1. Classification (NCBI taxonomy): domain Bacteria; kingdom Pseudomonadati; phylum Pseudomonadota; class Betaproteobacteria; order Burkholderiales; family Burkholderiaceae; genus Burkholderia; species Burkholderia sp. THE68. The sequence continues at coordinate 114,486 of NZ_AP022319.1, read as the reverse complement.
GTTCGATTTTTATTGATACAGGACTGCGAATCAAATGATCGGACGCGATGACGCCTGCATCTACCGGAGTCAAGTGGCCGAAGGTTCGGAACAGTTCTACTCTTACTTCACCATCTTTGTAGAGGATCACCATGATTGAAAAGCTGCCACTCTGGGAAGCCGCGAAACGCGAAATGGAGGAGTATCAATTCATTGCAGGGGCAGAGTTGCAGCCCAAGTGGGACGTCTCGCAGAAAATCGCAATCAACGCCGCCGTCTCCGGACGCTTCGAAGACACGACGTCGTTCCAGGCGTACGTGGATGAAGCGACCAGCGTGATCGAGGCCGGCGCGTGCGGCGTTCATATCGACTTCTCGTTCATGACCGACGCACAGGGGCGTCGCCTCGACCGCGACATCCTGCCGGTCGAAGCGTACAAGCAGGTTATCGAGCCGCTGCGCGCCCGCTTCGGCAATGACTTCGTGCCGAATGTGAACGTGCTTCATGGCACCACGTTCGATATGTGCATGAGCCCCGCACGCGAAGGGCTGACCGAGGTTGCGCCGTGTGCGCCCGGACATCCGGAGGCCTTTGCAGTGCCGGCTGTCGCAACGCTCGAGGAGGTTGGCGTGAAGCCGGAACTCGCGGTTCATAGCTCGGGCGAAATCGAACTCGCCAAGCGCAAGTTGATCGATACCGGCATTCTCAAGAAGCCGTACAACTGGCTGATCCTGTACGGCCTGCCGTTCAACGTCGGCCGCACGCTGGTCTCCGGCACCTGGGTCAGCGACGCACAGGACATGGCGCAACACATGTTCCTCATGGTCGACCAGATTCGCAAGATCGATCCGACCTCGGTCATCAGCGTCTGTGCAGCGGGCCGATCGTCGCTGTATATGACAACTCTTGCCACTATGATGGGCCTGCATATCCGCGTCGGTACGGAAGACACGCCGTGGAAATTCCCGAACAGCGATGAGCGCCTCAAGAGCAATCTCGAGATGTTCACGATGGCGCGCGACATCGCCGGCCTGCTCGGGCGTAAGCCCGCCACCGCCAACGAGTATCGTGCACTGATCGGAAAGCCGACGCGCTGACCACGCGTCAACGCGATGGCGTCGGACGGGACAGCGGACGACGTCGCATGAAGTCGATCCGCTTCCTTAGCGAAGTGCCTGTTGTGAGTGTTTAACACCGAAGGAGACTGAAAATGGGTGATAAGCCAAGCGGCGGCGAGCCCCCCGTGCAGTTGTGGACGCGGGACGGCTTCATGGGCGCGCTTTCTGTCGTGACCCGATCGACCTATGCGCCGGACTACCTGTCCGTGGAAGGGCCTCATGCGCCGCGGCGAGCGGTGCTGGATCGGCTGATTCCCGACGATCAGGACGACGCGCAAGCCCTTCCGACGGCAGTAGCGACGTCCCGGCTTGGCGTCAAGCTGCTTGTCTCGGCGCGCCGCAAGCCGATGCCCTATGTGGTTCGAAACGTCGAAGCGGACGAGATCCATTTCATTCAGTCGGGCACTGTCCGATTCGAAACCGATGTCGGCTGTCTCACGGCAGAAGAGGGTGACTTCGTCTGTATCCCGCGTGCGGTCGCGTACCGTTACGCGCCGATCGGCGAGGGCATGCGCAGCGTGATCATCGAAAGTCCGTCGGCGTTGAGACTCGCGCCGCCGGCGCCCTCGGGGATGATCAACGCCGCGAGGGACGTGACCTACGCGGCGGTGAGCGCCGATATTCCCGTGGGTGGTCCGACGCGGCTGGTACTGAAGACGTCGGACGGCGACAACACCGTCTTCACGATGCCGCACGACCCGCTCTCGCTCGGCGTGCAGTTGTCCGAGTCGGTTCCGGTATGGAAGCTCAACCTGACGAAGATCCAGGTGCACACCTACTTGCCGGAAGGCGGACCGCCGAGTCAGTTTCTGTCGTCCGCTGCGGGCGATGTGCTGCTGTTCAACCTCAGTTCGCGCCCATCGGGCCGCCCGCCGATTCATATCAACGCGGACTTCGACGAAGTGATCTGTTATGTGCGAGGACCCGGCGTCTGGGGCGGTTGTTCCGAACCGGGCACGCTGACCTGGGTTCCCAAGGGCGTCATTCATCACGGGCCTTCCGAGAACGTGCGCGAGACCTATCAGGCGTGGCTGCTCGAAACGCGCGCGACCCTGCGCTGGACACCCAGAGCGCTCGCCGCGTCGCAGTTGATGGAAACGGGAGAGTACGGCCCTCATCCAGGCATGAACAAGGAGGATTAACGTGGAATCGCGGCTTCAGCAGTTTCTCGACGAGGCGGAAATCAAGCGCGTTCATATTCGCTATTGCCGAGGCATCGATCGCATGGACTGGGACCTCGTGCGTTCGTGTTATCACCCGGACGCGGTCGATCATCACGGCGCCTATGACGGCGGTGTGGAAGGATTCATCGAATGGGCCGCCGAGTTGCTGCCAGCCTTTGAATGCACCCAGCACTTCACGGGCAACCAGTATGTCGAGGTCAACGGCGACGTGGCGTGCGCCGAGCACTACGCACAGGCCTTTCATCGCACGAAGCCAGACGGCGACAAGCCCGCCAGAGACTGGGTCGTGAACGTCCGTTACGTCGATCGCATGGAGCGGCGCAATGGCGAGTGGCGCATCGCTGACCGCGTCGTGGTGCTCGATTCGCAGCGATCGGATCCCGTCCCCGGCGACCTGGCGCCGCTGGAAAACTCCAATGTCGGGCGACGCGGCCGCGATGATCCATCGTACAAGTATGGGTTCGCGTGAAGCGTCCGGCGCGCGGCGGCAAGCAACTCTTTTCTATGGTTCGAGGAAGCGATGAACAAACGTTTACGTGTGGGGATCGTGGGTCTTAGCGCGGAGCGCGGATGGGCCACGACAGCTCACATTCCGGCACTGCGTGCTCTGTCGGATGACTTTGAAATCGCCGGCGTGGCGAACACCAGCCTGACGAGCGCTCAGGCCGCTGCGGCCGCCTTCGGGATTTCGCGCGCATTTGCGAATGTGGCGGAACTCGTCGCGTCTCCCGATATCGACGTCGTGGTGGTCACAGTGAAGGTTCCGTATCACCGGGAAGTGGTCGGCGCGGCTATCGAAGCAGGGAAGGACATCTACTGCGAATGGCCGCTCGGGAATGGACTGGCCGAGGCCACCGAGCTTGCCGGGCTCGCGCACGGGAAGGGCGCGCTGGCCGTCATCGGAACGCAGGCGATCGTGTCACCTGAACTGGAGTACGTACGCCGGTTGGTGGCCGATGGTTTTGTCGGAGAGGTCTTGTCATCGACATATCTTGGTTCCGGTTTCACCTGGGGCGATGAAATAGCAGGCGGCGACGCGTATGCAATGGACTCCAAAAACGGCGCGACGCTGCTTTCCGTCATCGGCGGACATGCCGTCGCTGCGATACAGCGCGTGCTCGGTCCCATACAGGAAGTGGGTGCGGAACTGTCGCAGCGGCGGAAGACCGTGAGGATCATCGAGACTGGCGAAAACTTTCCGATGAAGACACCGGATCACGTGATGGTCAATGCCATCCTTCAATCGGGAGCGCCGCTGTCGCTGGAGCTTCGCGGTGGCTTGCCGCGCGGAACCCGGCTTCTGTGGGAGATCAACGGAACAGAGGGGGACGTGCGTATCACGGCGGCGGTCGATCAGGTGCCCGTGATCAATATTTCTCCGTTGCGCATCGAGGCGGCCCGCAAAGAGGAGGATGGTTATCACGAAGTCGAGGTACCGCGATCGCACTATTTCGGCCTCGAAGATGCCATTACGGCCCGGAACGTCGCCGGTATCTACAAGTTGATGGCGAATGACCTGCGGCACGGCACGCATACGGCGCCCGATTTCGACGACGCCCTCGTACTGCATATGACGCTCGATGCCATCGAACGGTCCTCCGCGACGGGGCAGCGAGTACGAGTCGGATAGTCCAATCCGCTGGCGTTCGTCGCGCAGCGCACACCGCGACGAAATGGCGCCCGCCAAGCCGTCGGATTCGGTCTGCGCGCAGTTGAGGAAGTATCCGGTGAACATCGACGCTTCGATGAGGGCACGTCGTGAGGTCGAACAGCGATGATGAACAGACGCATCGGACCCGATCGGCCTGAAAGGCCTTTTTTATGAGGCCGCCGGGATCGCAAAGTTCGCTCTGGCCCACTCGGCAAAACTCGTGGGCTGCCGACCGGCGACTTTGTTCGCGAGCGCGATCGCGTCGCGCGAATCCGAGCCGAGATACGTGTGCGCTTCGAAGTACGCGAGCATGGCAGCGATATCTCCGGCGCCGGGAAACCACGTAGCAAAAACCTCGCGCGGGACCTGCGTGAACGAGAACGCGTTTCCTTGTCGATTCAACGTGGCGATGATTTCGCTGAAGCTGAGGAAGTCACCCACCAGCGGTAAATGTTCACCGCGTCCCGCGAGTTCCGGTTGCGCGAACGCGCCAGCCACCAGCCGGCCGAGTTCAGTGATGTCGCCCGCATGAATGACCCGCCGCTCGCGATCCAGCGGCAACGCCCAACCCGTCGTGCCGTTTGCCTGTTTTTGCGGGCCCATTGCGCCGAGCAGGTTCTGGTAGTAGAACGGCGCGATCACGAACGTGTGATGGGCAAATCCGGCTTCAGTCACGATGCGTTCGACCTTCGCCTTGTTCGTGAAATGCGGGACATCAATGTCGCCACGGCTGATCGCTTCCACATTCGGCAGAGTCGACCAGATGAGGTGCTGGACGCCAGCCTCTTTCGCTGCGGTGACAGCGGCGAGCGCCTGGCCGAGTTCGTCCGCTCCTGCTTCCCATGAGTTGGTCACAAGAAAAACGCCATACGCTCCGGCAAACGCCGCTTTGAGCGTTTCCGGACGATTGAAGTCCGCCAGAACGACTTCGTCACCCAGCTTCGGATGCGCGGCTGGATTGCGCGTCAACGCTCGCACTTTGAATTGGCCGCTTGCCTGCAGCGCGCGGACGACGGCGCCGCCTTGCTGACCAGTTGCGCCGACGACGGCGATGAGTTTCTGTGTGTTCGACATGATTGCTTTCCGTTAGGTTTTGCAAGGAGAGCGCTACGCTCCGAATCGCTTACTGCTTGAGTGCTTCGGCCGAGATGAGCAGCTTGGTCTTCATGCTGAAGCCGTATGTCTTGCCGAAATCGACGCCGAAGTCACCGCGGTCGAATTCACCGGCTGCGTCGACGCCGCAGACTTCGCGTTTGAGCATCGGATGCGCCATGCATTTGAACGAATCTATGTTCAGCGTCAACGGTCTGGTCACACCGTGCATCGTCAGATTGCCGACGACCGAGACTGGCTTGTCGCCCTTGAACCTGATCGTGCCCTTGTAGCTTGCTTCGGGAAACTTCGACGCGTCGAAGAACTGGTCCGACTGCAGTTCCTGATCGAGCTTCGTACTACCCGTGTGGACGGACGCTATGTCCGTCATCACCTCGACAGTGCCGGTCCTGGATGCGCGATCGAGCGTCACGGTGCCCTGCGATTTATCGAACTTGCCACGCCAGACCGACAGACCGCCGATGTGATCGGCCTCGAAGGCCGGATATGTGTGGCTCGGATCGAACTGGTACGTCGCGATGTCTGCAAACGCCGAAAACGACAGCGAAGCGGCGAGTGCTCCGGCCGCGATGATCAAATGCCTCTTCAAATCAGGCTCCTTGAAACGTTGAGTTGTCGCGCTCGTGCGCGGTGCCGGGGAGGGGCGGGCGTTGGGAAAGCTCGTTGGCAAATCGAACTGCGAGGCGGCCGCCTACTGTGCGAACCTCAAGTATGGGTAAGAACGGTGTCCAACACTAGACGGTAAAATCGGATTGGATTAATCCATTTTTGGAGAAATAAAATGCTCGATCTGAACGACCTCGCAATGTTCGTCCAGGTGGTCCGCGCGAGCAGTTTCTCGGAGGCGGCGCGGCGCCTGGGCATGCCCGCGAACACGCTCAGCAGAAGAATCGATCAACTCGAAGGCCAGCTCGGCACTCGTCTGTTGCATCGCTCTACTCGCAAGCTCTCGCTGAGCGCGGAGGGCCAGGTGTTGTTCGAACGCTATGCGCCTGCGCTCGACCGGATCTTCGAGATAGGGCGGCTACATGCAGACGAGCAGGCGCCGTCCGGCTCGGTGCGCGTGGCGTCGATGGCAGGTTTGTTTGAACTCATCGGCATGGAATGGCTAGTCGAGTTCTATGCGCGATATCCCAGGATCAGCCTCGACTTCGTGCTCGACGATACGCCGACAGATCTCATCTCCGAGCGCATCGATCTCGCCGTGCGCATGGGAATCGAGACCGGTAGCGGTTTCAAGACGCGTCGGCTGGCGCCGAATGCAATGATTCTCGCGGCGAGTCCGGCCTATCTGGAACGCCGTCCTGCACCACGCACGCTGCGGGAACTCGCCGGACACGACTGCCTGACGATATCCACCCGCCAGGCGCGTGGCACATGGCGTCTGCAGGGCCCGCGCGGCAGTCAGGAGATTTCGATCGACAGCCGGTTCGCGGTCAACGACATGCGAGTGCTGGCGCAAGCCTGTATCGCTGGGCTGGGCATTGCGTTGCTGCCGCAGTTGATGGTCGACCCGGCCCTGGCGCAGGGAAAACTGGTGCGGGTACTGCCGAGCTATCGCCGCGCGAACTCGGGCCTCGGCCTGCAACTGGTTTACACAAGCCGTCCACCGGTGCCGCCCGCGGTCGCGGTCTTTGCGGAATTTCTTGTGGAGAAGCTGGACGAGACGATGACAGACCCATCAAGCCATCATGCCGGCTGATAGGTACGCCGCTCGCGAGGGTCGCTCAAAGCCGAGGGTGCGTGTGCAAATGGCACTCTGCTCACTTACGTCGCGTCGAACAAGCCCGAAGCGTGGATCGAATCCATCGACTTCAGCCAGCCGGCGACTGCACTGCAACATCTCGAACGAGATCAAGGAGTGGGCGCCACAACTCCGGGCATCGATCACAGACGGTCGCGCGTGCATTTTGAACGTCGCATACAATCGCTCGAATTGTCTTTTGCATTCATAAAACCATGAGCCACTTTCGTCCTGTCAAGCTGGAGCACGCCAGCCGTCTCATTAACCATGGCCCGACCGTTCTGGTCACGAGCGCGCACGGCGGCCGGCGCAACGTGATGGCCGCCGCCTGGTCGATGCCGGTGGAATTCACGCCGCCGCGCATCGCCGTCGTGATCGACAAGCGCACGTACACGCGCGAACTCGCCGCCGCAAGCGGCACGTTCGGCGTCATCGTTCCGGGGGCGGCGATGATCGATCTCACGTATGCCGTCGGCTCGTCGAGCGGGCGCGAGATCGACAAGTTCGAAGCCTTCGGCATCGAGACGGTGAAGGGGCCGGTGCTCGGCCTGCCGCTCATCGAGACGAACTGTTCGGCGTGGCTCGAATGCAGACTGATCGACGAGAAGCACACGGAAGACGCCTACGACACCTGCTTCGCCGAAGTCGTCGCGGCGGCCGCCGATGCGCGCGTGTTCGTCGATGGCCACTGGACCATCGACGAGTCGAACCAGCCGCTGCACACGATTCACCATCTCGGCGCCGGTAAGTTCGTGCGCGCGTCGTCGATGGAACTGGCGAAACCGCTCGCCCGCTGACGTTGTTGGTGTTGCCCCTCTAGCCCCGCACCGGGGGCTAAAGATTCTCCATTCCCCAGTCGATAAAGAGACGTCGACCGCGAAAGACCGAAAGGCTATTCGCGGCGGCGCTTTTTGAGCTTGCGATCCGTCATTCGAATTCGGACGCAGGCGATAGATGGGCGAGGACGGGTCTCGTAAGGTCTCCTGCAGCGCGATACGGCGATATCGCGCGACAGAGCGGCCTTGCTGATGACCGCTCGCACCGTCAGGGGAAAGGGGCGTGGTATGAAACAGCGTTTTTCGGTTATGCGGTTCCTGGTTTATCTCGTGGGCTTCACGAGTCTTCTGTCGCTGAGGCTCGTCGTTTCGCCGGACGGGCGCAGCGGCATGACGGCGTTCATTGCGTGCGTGGCGTCGTTCGCCGCGGCGTACATGGTCTGGTACGCGTCGTCGGAAGGGTATCTGCGCAACCTGCTGAGCGGCGTCGTGGTGTATCTCGCGCTCGCGGCCGTGGTGGCCGCGTGTCCGCCTTTCGTGCTCGTGCTGGCGTTCTGGTCGATCACAGGTCTTGTGAGGCGGCGGCGTGTGCTTCTCGTTCATGCGATGTCCAGCGTCGCGGTCTTCGTTCTGATTTTCCCGATGCCTTTCGCGCAACGCGTCGGCGTGCCGGAACTGGCGGGTGCGCCAGCCGCTATCGCGTATGTGTGCTTCGCGATCGCGTGGTCGGCCTGGGCGTCGCGTAGTCCGCTCAAGCTCGGCCTCTTCAAATTCGCGACGATGCTGCTCGCGGTGCCTCTGATCGCCTCGTTCGTCGCGCTCGTCGGCGGCGGGATGCTGAGCCGCCCGGAACGGCGCGTGCGCAATTCGATGATGCGCGCGCGCAAGGCGTTGACGTTGGCCTTGCCCGCTCCGGTGGTCGTGGCCACGCCGATAGCCATGGTTGCGGCAACGAAAGCGCCAGCGTTGGCAGCGGTGCCAGAGTAGGGCCGGCAGGCCGGGCCTCATCGAATTATGGTATTAAGCACTCTGCATCCAAAATTCGAAACGGTTCGATGAGACAGGAGACTCAATGACCCGGCCCGACGAAACAGCCCCGCACGAGCCTCTCACGACCTACTACCCCGACGAAACCAGACGACGCCTCTGGCTGCGCGGCATTTTCGACCGCACCGCCTCCGACTACGACGCGATCGAACGCGCGATGGCTTTCGGCTCCGGCCCGTGGTATCGCAACCGCGCGCTGCGTTCCGCTGGTCTCGCGCGCGGCATGCGCGTGCTTGATGTCGGCATGGGAACCGGGCTCGTCACGAAGGAAGCGATCGCGATAACGGGCGATCCGGCGCTCGTCACCGGCGTCGATCCGAGTCCGGGCATGGTCGGGCAGGCGCATCTGCCGATCGGCGTACAGACGCGAATCGGCGCCGCCGAAGACTTGCCCTGCGACAGCGCCGCCTACGATTTCCTGAGCATGGGTTTCGCGCTGCGCCACGTGAGCGATCTCGCGAAAGTTTTCGACGAATATTTCCGCGTACTCGCGCCCGGCGGCCGGCTTTGCGTGCTCGAAATCACGCGGCCCGCGCATGACGTGGGTGTCGCCGCGCTGAGGTTCTATATGCGCGGCGTCGTGCCGATGATCGCGCGCATCGTCGGGAAGAAAGAGGAAAGCGTCGAGCTGATGCGTTACTACTGGGACACGATCGAGGCTTGCGTGCCGCCCGATACCGTGATCGCCGCCATCACGCGCGCGGGTTTCGCGAACGTGCGCCGCGATGTCGAGCTCGGTATCTTCTCCGCTTATTGCGCGACCAAACCGGCGGCCTGAGCGGCATCGAGAATCACAGCGGCGCGTCCGCTCAGCAGCAGTCGATCCGCGCAGCGCACGGCAAAACGATAGAGCACGGTGTTGTCATCGCCGCCGATGCGCTCGGCTTCGATATCGAGCGGACCATCGAGCGTGTCGAGCCGCTCGATATGCGTCTGCACGCCGCGCACGCTCGTCAGCATGCCGACGCGCGGACGCTTGCCTTCCTCGCCGACGAGCGCGCCGTGCGTCGCCATCGCCTGCGCCGCGTATTCGATGCCGCACACCGGCGCGAGCCGTCCCTTCGAGCGCAACGGATTGTCGGCGGCGCGATGGCTCGTGGTCGTGCAGCGGATGCGCTCCGCATCCCACGCGACGACGGCATCCAGCAGACACATCGAGCCGCTGTGCGGAATGCGCGCGGCGATCCAGTCGCGATCGAGTGTTTGCTCGGCCGTCATGATGGATCGATATCGACGGCCACGCGCGTGTCATCGAGATAATCGAGCACGACGCGCGATGCCGTCCCACGCGCAAGGGCTTCGAGCAACGGCAGCGCGCGCGCTGCGGGATTCGAAAGCCGCAGCGCTTCGAGATCGGCATCGGCGAAAGTGAGCGCGCCGGCATCGGTGAGACGCGCCTCGATCCGCGCAAGCGTGCGCTCGCTTTTCTCGGGCGCGAGCACGAGCGCGACGCCGAAGGCATCGGCAATCGGGCGGACGTGGCGCAACGGCTCCGGGTAATCCGTGTCGTAAGCGACCAGCAACGTCGCCGCGCCATCGACGCGCACTTGCGCCAGGCCCTCCAGCAAGCCCGCGGCAAAGCTGCCGTCGTACGCGCAGAGCACGTTCGATGCGGCCATCGCGCGCGTCGCGATGCTCCAGTAGCCCGCGGGGGCGTTGTGGACGGAGTTGTGAAAGCGCGTCGGGGAAAGTTGCGGCTCGTCGCTCGCGAGGGTTTCGCAAATCGCGTGGAAGTTTCCGCCGTCGCCGCCCGATGCCGCGAACACGGCGGCGAGCGTCGCCGCATCGCGGCCGCTTTGCGCTACCGCTTCGTGCGCGGCTGCGAGCGCCGCGCGCACGACCGGCCCGGTGCGGCGGCGCTCGGCGGAGGGCAGGCCGGTCGGCGGCGGCAACACGGTTTTCGCGGCTTCGCGCGTGGCGCGTCGCGTCAGCACATCGGCGGTGCGGGGCCAGTCGGCGAGGCCTGGCCCGATCACGCCGACGCCTTCGATAAAGCCATGCAATGCAGTCATGCCGATGCCGCTCCCTTGCGTCCGAACACGAGACTGCAATTCGTCCCGCCGAAGCCGAACGAATTCGACAGCACCGCGCGCAACGGCGTTTTCCGCGTCGTGAGCACGTAATCGAGGCCGAGGACGAGGTCCGGCTCGCGCGTGTTCGCGCCTGCCGGAATCATCTGATGCTTCAGCGCGAGCGCGGCGATCACTGCTTCGAGCGCACCCGCCGCGCCGAGCGTGTGGCCCGTCGCGCCCTTGGTCGAGCTGCACGGCACGCGCTCGAACAGGCTCGTGAGCGCGCGGCTCTCGGCGGCGTCGTTGCTGGGCGTCGCGGTGCCGTGCAGGTTCACGTAGCCGATGTCGCGCGCATCGAGTCCGGCGCTTGCGAGCGCCTGTTCCATCGCCATGCGCGCGCCGAGTCCGTCCGGATGCGGCGACGACATGTGATATGCGTCGCTCGATTCGCCGATGCCGAGCAGGCGGATCGCGTCGTCATCGTCATGATCGAGGCGATCGCGTTCGAGCAGTCCGAACGCCGCCGCCTCGCCGATGGAAATGCCGTCGCGCTTCACATCGAACGGCCGGCACGGTCCCGGCGCGAGCAGTTCGAGCGAGTTGAAGCCGTACAGCGTCGTCAGACAGAGCGTATCGACGCCGCCGACCACGGCTGCATCGATCAGACCGGTTTCGAGCATGCGCCGCGCCGAGCCGAACACCTTCGCGCCCGACGAACACGCCGACGACACCGATATGGCCGGCCCGCGCAGCCCGAAATACGCGCGCACGAAGGCGGCCAGCGAATAGGGGTTGTGCGTGGTGGCGTATTTGAACGCGGCGGGCAGCGCGCCGGTCTGCGGATCGCGGCGCTGGTAGGCGAGCTCGGTTTCCAGAATGCCCGCCGTGCTCGTGCCCATGAAGACGCCGACGCGCCCCGCGCCGTAACGAGCGATGGCCTCGCGTACGCGTTCGTCGAAGCCGTCCTGCGTCATGGCCAGTTGTGCGAGACGGTTGTTGCGGCAGTCGAATTCGGCGAGATCCGCGCGTACCGGCGCGCCCTCGACGCCGGCGACGCGGCCCGCATAGGTGCAGAGCGCGGCGCCTTCGAAGTCGCATGGCGTGAGTCCGCTGCGTCCCGTCGATAGCGCCGCGAGCGTCGCGTCGAGACCGCGTCCCGCGCAGCTGGTGGCGGTGAAATGCGTAAGCAAAAGAGGGTTCACTACGGGCTCGTCTTCCAAAGTCCGGTGGCGTTCGAATTCGATGAATTGTAACAAACGAGGCCTTTCGGACCGCGCGCGGTTCAATCCATGGGTCGCGCAATCAGCAGACGATTGGCGCTGTGCGCGCCGCTGCCCATCGGTTTGACCGTCACTCGAAAACGCAGGTCGTCGAGCAGCGTGAGCCATTGCGCCTCGCTGCGGACCGTGAGGCCGTTCGCGCGCCCGGAGCGGGCGATCTGCACGCCGAAATCGACGGCGCGATCGAGGCTTGCACGCCAGCCAGCGCCGGCATCGCTGACGCGCAGCAGAAGCACGCCGTCCGCGGCGAGGCTCGCATGCACGCGGCGCAGGATCGATTCCTGCGCGGCGGCGTCGATGTAATGCAGCACATCGCACGCCACGATGACATCCGACTGTGGAAACGGCGCGGTGCGAATGTCGTCGCAGACGAAGCGGATGCGTGCTTCGTGCGCCTTCAACGCGATGCGCGCGCGGTCGACATCGCGCGAGGTCAACTCGATGCCGTGTATCGATAGCGGCACGGGTGGCGCGGGCCAGTGCGCGGGCCATTGGCATTTGGCGCTGTCGCGATGCAACGCGTGCGCGCCGATGAGCCACGCGGCGAGCAGTCCCTGACCACTGCCGAGATCGAGGATGCGCGCACCGTCGGGAATCAGGCCGTGCTCGAGGATGTGGCTGAAGAAAGGATCATGGCGTAATTTGCCGAGCGCGAAGTGCCACGCGAAACGGCCCGCGGCGCGGTAGGGAAGGCTGGCGGTTTCGATGAGCGCGGTCGGGGGCATGGGGGAGGGCAGTGGAGGCTCGTGAATTCCAGGCTTTCGTTAGTGACCCAAAACCGCATCGCGCAAGGTCACAGTCCCCAACCCACGATCCGCCGCCGCCCGCAAAACCGTATCGAGCACGGCCAGCACGACTGGCGCACCACGCGCATCCCTCGTCGCGTGCCCATCGTGAACGAGCAGAATATCGCCGGCCGCGAATCCCTTCAGCAGCCGCCGCGCGACCAGCGACGCATCGCCCGATCGGGTATCGAAACCGCGCCGAGTCCAGCTCGCGAGATGCAGCCCCAGCCCGCACAGCACCGGCTCGAGAAACGGATTGCGCAAACCCGCCGGCGCGCGAAAAAAAAGCGGCCGCGCCCCCGCAATCGCGCCAATCGTCGCCTGCGCAGCATCGATTTCGCGTCGCAACGCGCCCGGCCCCATCAAAGAAAAATGATGCCGATGACGCTGGCTATGGTTCTCCACCGCATGCCCGCGCGCGACGATCGCCTCGACAATGCGCGGATGTTCCCGCGCCCGCTCGCCGATGCAAAAGAACGTCGCGCGCGCGTGATATGCATCGAGCAGATCCAGCACGCGCGGCGTGACGTCGGGATCAGGACCGTCGTCGATCGTGATGGCGATGCGCGCGCCCGCCGATTCCGGCAGCGCCGTCCAGTTGTGTCCGAGCAGCGCCGAGCGCGGCCACAGCCCCGCTGCCGTCAGCGCGAGATGCGACGCAACCACGCCGCCCGCCGCCCACGGCCATGCGGCCGGCGCGACCGCCAGCGCCGCGAGCGCGCCCGCATGCACGGCCGCCGCGCCGCCGAGCAGGGGCGACGGGGTCCATCGGCGCGGCTCGCCGGGCGGGTTCATCGCGTAAATCCCGAACGCGGCGCGAGGATCGCCGAGAACAGCAGCGCGAGAATCGCGCCGGGGCCGACCGTCAGCCCAAAAGTCTTGAGCATCGGCACGCTGGACAGTGCGAGCAGGCCGAAACCGAGCACGGTCGCGAGATTCGCGATCACGAGCGAGACGAGCGTTTGCGGCGAAATCGCGTTGTCTTCGGCGTGCGCGCGATAGTTGAAGAAGAGCGCATAGTTCGACCCGACCGCAACGATCAGCAGCATGCCGATCAGATGCAGGATCGTGAGCGACTTGCCCGCGACAGCAAGCCCCGCGATCACGACGATCACCGCCGCGACCAGCGGTGCGAGCGTGCGCGCCGCCCGCACCGGGGAGCGCAGCGCGAGCACGAGCAGCACGACGATCGCCGCGAAGCCGCCGAGCGACAGGCGAATGTCCTCGCGCACATAGTTTTGATAGAGGCGGTCGGCCTCGGCTTTCATATCGACGAAAAGCGCGTCCGGCACCTGCGACGCCGCCACCGCCGCGCGGATCTGCTGCGCCTGTACGTCCGAGCCCTGCGCCGCGCGCAACGGGAGCATCGCGGTCCAGCGGCCGTCGCGTGAGGTCAGCAGCGAATCGACGGCGAGCGCCATCGACGTGCCTTGCAGATCGGCGCGGCGCAGCAGCGGTTGCGCGCGGGCGGTTTCCACATCCGCGATGAAAGGCTCGAAGACTTCGGGTTTCACGCGGATCGTCTGATCACGCAGCGCGCTCGCGAGGCGCGTGCGGAGATCACTGGCCGAAGGCAGGCTGGCGATGCGCGCACGCTGCGCAGCATCGCTCGGCAGATAGCGCGCCGGGCTTTCGTAGCCGGCGATCACGCGCGCATCGACGAGAGGTTGCAGGCGCTGCGCCACCGCTTCCGCGCGTTCGAGCGCCGACTGCTCGCTCGCCGCCGAGACCACGACGAGATAGCGCACGTCCGGCGCGCCGACATCCGCGCGCAGGCGTTCGTCGAGATCCTGGCTAGCCTTCGGCACCGGGCTCAACGCGGACAACTCCTGACTCCAGAGTCCGTGCCGCTGCATGAGCAGCGCCGCGACCGCCGCGAGCAGCAGCACCGCGAGCGCCACACGCAGGCGCGACGCATGCGCCGCGACGCGCGCGAGCCCATCGCCGAGGCGCGAGACATCGCGGATCACGAAGTTTTGCGGCAACAGATACGGCAGCACGAAACGCGTGACGATGCCCGCCGTCGACAAGCCGACGATCGAATACAGCCCGAGTTGCACGAGGCCCGGAAAGCCGGAGAAGAGCATCGACGCGAAGCCGCAGATCGATGTCAGCACGCCCAGACGGATCGTCGGCCAGAAGCTCGCGACCCAGTCCTTGAGCGATTCCCGTCGCTGCACCCCGGCCGACTGCACGAACAGATAGATCGAATAATCGACGGCCTCGCCGATGAGCGTCGTGCCGAAGCCGAGCGTGAGTCCATGCACGGTGCCGAACGCGAGGCTCACGGCGGCGACGCCCGCGGCCACGCCCGACAGCACCGGCATCAAACCGAGCAGCAGCGTCGGCACCGAGCGATACACCGCCAGCAACAGCACGACGATCAGCACGATGCTCGCCGCCGACAGCCAGCGCACGTCGCGCATGATCGTATCGCGTGTTTCGACGGCGAACACGCCCGGCCCCGTCATCAGCAGGCGATACGGCGACGCGCCCGGCGTCGCTTGCCGGAACGCGTCGCGGATCGCGGCCATCGCGCTGGCTTGCGCGTCGGTGTCGGAACCGGCGCTCGCGGTTTGCGCGAGCAGCACGGCGCGCTGGCCGTCGCGCGAGACCCACGCGTCGTCCCGCATCGCGGGTTGCGCGCCGCTGTCCAGTTGACTGACGAGCGCGGTGACTTCGCCGGTCGGATCGTGCGGCAGCAGGTCTTTCGCCATCATGCCGGCAGACGAGCTCAGCAGATCGAGACTGTCGGCGAGCGCATCCTTCAGGCCCGCTTCGCTGAAACGCGCGGGCGTCACAGCCGGGCTCAACTGATAACGATGCTCGAAGACGAAGCGCTCGTCGCGCGCCTGCCCGACCGGTTCGCCATTGTTGATCGCGGAAAAGCGTTTGTCCGCGCGCAGCGTCGCCGCGACCTTGCGCGAGACGTCGGCGCGCCCGTTCGCATCGCCGCCCTCGATGCCGACGAGAATCAGCCGCGACACGAGCCCGTCGCGCAACTGCTCGACGAGCACGCGCTGTTGCTCGCTCGGCGAGCGCGGCAGGAAAGCGGAGAGATCGGCGGAAAAGTTCGTGCGTGCGATGACCGCAGCGCACGCCGCGAGAAAGCACAGCCAGGCGATGACCGCGGGCTGACGCAAGGACCGCGAAACCGCGCGCATGCCGCGCTCAGTGCGCCGACGCGTCTTGCAGGCGCATCAGCGAATGGTCGCCATCGGCCTGCCTGATCTCGACGCGCGCGAGTGTCGCGCCGGTGCCGGCGAGCGTGATCGAAGCGACTTTCTGCTTCATGCGCGAATCGATCGGTACGAGCGTGAGCGTCCAGTCGTCGCCCTGGCCCGCGATCGACACCGTGTACGCGTTTTCCAGCGCGAAGCGGTTGCCCGCGAGCGTCGCGCGAATGCTTTCGATGAACGCGCCCAGTTCCGGATAGTTGCGCAGGGCAATCGTGACCTTGCGGCCGTTGCGATCGACCGTGAGCATGTCGCCATCGACGACGAGATTTTCCGGCTTCGGGCTGACCGTATGCTTTTCCAGATGATCGGGCGCGACGAACACCAGTTCGCCCGACGACTCCAGCGGCTCCTGCGCGATCTTCAGATAGCGCGTTTCGGTGAAGCGCGCGCGGCCCGACTTCTTCGCGCC
This sequence comes from Burkholderia sp. THE68, assembly GCF_009938265.1. Taxonomy (NCBI): domain Bacteria; kingdom Pseudomonadati; phylum Pseudomonadota; class Betaproteobacteria; order Burkholderiales; family Burkholderiaceae; genus Burkholderia; species Burkholderia sp. THE68. Next base: position 98,149 of record NZ_AP022319.1, on the reverse strand, counting down.
GAGCGTGTTCATCAGCCGGTCGAGCGTCCAGCCGGAAGCGGGCGCGTCCGCCGCCACGGCGAACGTAGTGAACGCGGAGGCGGCGCAGAGCGCGGCGGCGCTCAGCAGCGCGGAAAAAACTCGCATAAGCTCAGGAATCCCTCGTGACTTCCTGCAAGCGGGCACCCGTCGCGCGCGCCGGCGCGGATTCAGTTGCGGCGTTCGCCTGCCAGAAGTCGAAATAGTTGAACCAGTTGTACGGCGCCGCGCGGCAATATTTCTCCAGCAGCGCGACGTAGCGCGTGAGCGCGGCATCGACGGCGGCGGCGCGCTCGCCGCGTTCGATCGTCGAGAAATCGGCGAGCGTCTCGAAGTGGATATCGTAGCGATTGCCGCCGAGATACAGCCCCGTCATGAAGACGACCGGACGCCGCAGCACCGCCGCCATGTGCAGCGGCCCGAGCGGAAACGCGGCGGGCGCGCCGAGGAAATCGCGTTCCTTGAGGGTGTCGCCGGCCTGACGCAGCGTACGGTCCGCAAGCATGCCGACGAGCGTGCCCGCATCGAGCCGTTCGCGCACCTTCAGCATCGCATCGACCTTGCCGAGTCCGATCACATCGTGATGCGCGGCGGGATTCACGGCGGCGAGAATCGCGTTGATCTTGCGGGCGTTTTCCTCGTACATCGTGATCGCGACGCGGATATGCGGCTGCGCACGCCCGATCGCGCGCACCACTTCGAAACTGCCGAGATGCGCGCCCATCAGGAACGCGCCGCGTCCGCCGGCGAGCGCGGCTTCGACTTCCTCGACGCCGTGCGTGCGGATGTCGAACAGATCGAAGCGTTCGTTGAGCAGATAGATGCGGTCGTGAATCGTCGACGCGAACGAGAACACGTGCCGATACCCATCGCGCCAGCCCGCATGCCGGCCGAGCGCGCGATTCAGATACGCGCGCGACGCCCGCCGCGCGCGCGGCGAGAACACCACGAAATACGCCGTGATGATCCGCAGCAACACGCGCCCGATGCGCCGCCCGAAGCGCAGCGACACCCACGTCATGAAGCGCAGCAACGCGAAGTTGCTGCGTTCCTGGCGGTCGGCCCAGTCGTCGCGATTGCGCGGCTTGTTCACGATGCGTGCATATCCGTGGACGACGTGGAAGGCGCGGCGAGCGCGCCGCTCGCCACCGCACGCGCGCCCGCGCGGATCGTGAAGCGGATCGCGCCGCTCGCCGCCGTCTCGAAGGCGATATCGAGCGGCTCGCCCGGCTCGGCCGGACTCAGGAATTTCGCGGATTCGATCCTGCACGCATCGAGGCGCTGTCCGATTGCGGAGCCGATCGCATCGAGTGCGTGATCGAGCAGCACGACGCCCGGCACGATCGGACGGCCGGGAAAATGGCCGGCGAGCGCGGGATGTTCCGGCGGCACCGTGAAGCGCAGCGCCGCGCGGCGCGTGCGCTCCTGTTCGATCAGTTGCGTCAGCACTTCGCGCGGCAGCTTGCCGGTGGCGTTGCGCGGCAGCGCATCGACGAACAGCAGCGGACGCGGCATGAACGCGGCGTCGACGCGCTCGCGCAATGCGCGCTGCAAGTCCGCCGCCGCGAGTTCCGGTGCGACGACGAGCGCCATCAGGCGCCGCACGGGTTCGCTGTCGGCGCCATCGCGGGTTTCATCGGGCATGTAGAACACGCCATCGACGACACCCGGGACCGCGTTCAACTGATGATTCAGATACGCGAGCGACGTGCGCTTGCCCGCGATATTGATCAGATCCGCCTTGCGGCCGTGCAGCAGGAAATGCGTATCGTCGATGAGTTCGAGCGCGTCGCCCATCGGCACCGGCACTTCGACGTGGCCGCCCGAGGCCCACATGGTTTGGCCGCCGCTATCGTTGGCATCGTCGGCGCGCGGCGTCAGCGCGATGTCCGGAAACAGCTCCCACGCGGCGGTGCGCGCGGTGCGGCGCGTCGCGATCTGGCCGGTTTCGGTGCTGCCGTAGATTTCCATCAGCGGCGCGTCCAGGCGCGTTTCCGCGTCCAGCGCGAGCTTTTCCGAAAGCGGCGCGGTCGCCGACAGCACCAGCGAGGCGCGCGGCAACGCATCCTCGTTCGCGAACAGCGCGCGCAGGTGGATCGGCGAACTCACGAGCACGCGCGGTTCGGGCACGGCATCGAGTTCCGCGCGGATATCGACGGGATAGAACGGCTGGCGGTTGCTGAACGCGAGACCGCCGAGCAGCGCCAGCAGCACCGTCGATTCGAAGCCGTACATGTGCTGCGGCGGCACGGTGCCGATGAGCGTCGCGGGTGCAACGCCCAGCAGGCCGAGACGCGCCGCCGCCGCGCGCACGTTCTTCACCAGAAAACCCCATGTCTTGCGATGCGGCACCGGCACGCCCGTCGAACCGGACGTGAACACGTAGGCCACGACGCGCGCGCCGTCGATGTGCGGCACGGCCGCTTGGTCGGCGCCTCGGGGCGCGGCGGTCTCCGGATAGCGAAAACGCGGCAGATCGATCGCGCAATCGTCGTTGTCGTGCAGGCAGAACGCGTCGGGCGCGAACGAGGCGAGGGCGCGCACCATTTCCGGCGTGTGCGTCGACGGCAACAGGCTCGTCTTGCCCGCGACGAGCGTCGCGCACAGGCTCACCGTGAAGCGATAGCGGTCGGTGCAGACGTTGAACACGTGGCCGCCTTCGGGCAGCGCATCGGCGAGCGTGCGGACATCGGCGAGAAATTCGCGGACGCTGACGGGCGCGCCGTCGCGCCAGGCGATCGTCTGATCCGGCGACGCGTGGAATACCAGCGGAAAGGTTTGCATGGGCGATGAGTTCGACGGCATCACTGCGCCCCGCTGCGACGCATCTGCATCGAATGCGTGTAGGCGCGAACGGCGTCCATGATGCTCGACGGCTCCATGTCCGGCAGCGCGATGCGGCGGCACGCGTACTCCGCGACGAACATCAGCCCGACGAGCGGCAGCGCGAGATAGTTGGCGAAGGTGGACCACGCGACGATCGACGCGCAGGCGAACAGCACGCTCGACACGAGCGCGGTCGCGACGAAGAAGAGCGTCCACGCGAGGGTCACGCGCCGCGTATAGCGCACGACGCGCGCTTCGAGCTTGCCGTGGACCATCGTCGCGAACTGGGTGCAGAGCGGCTCGCGGCCGTGACCGAGCGTGCGGCCGAACATCCACGCGAGCGCGAGATTGAAACTCGCGTGTTCGAGCCACAAACCCCAGCCGAAGTGCGCGGTGAGCGGCGCGCGCCCGAACCACAGCGCCGCGCAGGCGAGCGCCCAGAGCGGCAGCAGCCACGCCCGCGCCGACGCGCGCGCAGCGGCGTTCAGCGTGATGAGCAGGAGCGGCGCGAGAACGAGCGCGAGCCCCAGCCCGTGCGCGTCCGGCGTGGACGCGGCATGGTGCGCGGCAAACTGATACGCGACGATCACGCCGACGACGCCCGCCGCGCGCAGGATGCGGACGGGGCTCATCGGCACGCTCCCGGCGCACAAAACGCACACGGAAGAACAGGTGGGAAGAAAAAGGTACGCAACATGGGATGCGGCTGCGGCGTTCTTCATGAACGCTCGGTAGTTGAACAAAAACCCGGCAGTCGCCTGCCTGACGAGTATTTTCCCGCGCGGGTGCGGGCCCGGTCTGTAACCGATTGTTCGATGATCTTACATTCGTCAGACCGGCCGATTTTACCCTACTGTCACGGCCCCCCTGCCAGAGGGCGAAACCGCTGATTTTTCTCAGAAATATCGTGCTGCGGAGAGTGGTGCGGCCGGTTACCTTTACTACTAGGCGTCCCAAGGGGCTTCGTCTAGAATTTCGCCACTGCAATTATCTCGATAACAGGCAGCCGGCAGCGTGCGGAAAGCGCGGGGCGCACGTGTTCCGAGCGGCCCTCGCCGCGCGTTTTTGCGCTGGTCTGTACACACGATGAACGAACTGGAAAGAGAGCTCGCGGAGCTGATCGTCACCGAATTGAACCTCGAGGACGTCGATCCCAAGGCCGTCTCGGCCGACACGCGGTTGTATGAAGAAGGATTCGGGCTCGATTCCATCGACATCCTGGAGATCGCGCTTCTGATCTCGAAGAAATACGGCTTCGAGCTGCGCTCGGACAATCCGGACAATCAGAAGATCTTCGCGAACCTCGGCGCGCTCGCGGCGCACGTCGCCGCGCACCGCACGCGATAAACCCATGCAATCGATGACGGAAGCCACGCCATGCGCGCGCTCGTGACAGGCGGCAGCGGCGCGATCGGACAAGCGGTCGGCCGCTCGCTGGCGGCCGCCGGGCACGAGGTCTGGATTCACGCCAACGGCGGTATCGAGCGCGCTGAAAGCTGCGCGCAAGCCATTCGCGCGGCGGGCGGCACGGCGCATGCAATCGCCTTCGACGTGACCGATCCCGACGCCACCGAAAGCGCGCTCGCGCGCATTCTGGCGGACGGCCCGGTGCAGATTCTCGTGAACAACGCGGGCATCCACGACGACGCGCCGATGGCCGGCATGACGCGCCAGCAATGGAAACGCGTGCTCGACGTCACGCTCGACGGCTTTTTCAATGTCACCCAGCCGCTTCTGATGCCGATGATCCGCACGCGCTGGGGACGCATCGTGAATATGTCATCGCTGTCGGGTCTGATGGGCAATCGCGGCCAGGTGAACTACGCGGCGGCGAAGGCGGGGCTGATCGGCGCGACGCGCGCGCTCGCGCAGGAACTCGCCTCGCGCGGCATCACGGTGAATGCGGTGGCGCCGGGCGTCATCGATTCGCCGATGCTCGGCAACGCGTTCCCGCCAGAGCGCATCAAACAACTGGTGCCGGCGCAGCGCGCGGGCACGGCGGACGAAATCGCGGGCATGGTCGCGTATCTGGTATCGGACGCGGCGGCTTATGTCACCGGACAGGTCTTGTCGATCAACGGCGGAATCGCCTGAAGAGGAACGCAATGTTGGAAGCGAAGCAAACGCAGCAGGACTGGGACGTCGTCGTGATCGGCGGCGGTCCCGCCGGTTCGACGGCGGCGACGCTGCTCGCGGACCGCGGCTATCGCGTGCGGGTGCTGGAGAAGGCGCGGCATCCGCGCTTTCATATCGGCGAATCGCTGTTGCCGGCGAATCTGCGGCTCTTCGAGCGGCTCGGCGTCGCTGAAGAAGTGCGCGCGATCGGCATGGTCAAACTTGCGGCCGAGTTCGTGTCGCCGCAGCACGGCGATCGCACGCAGCGCTTTCTGTTCGCCGATGCGTGGGACAAGTCGATGCCGAGCGCGTATCAGGTGCGCCGCTCCGAACTCGACGAGATTCTGCTGCGCAACGCGTCGAAACACGGCGCGCACGTGAGCGAAGCCTGCCGCGCGCGCGATGTCGTGTTCGCGCCGGATGGCTCCAGCGCGACGATCGGCGCCGAGCACGACGATGGCCGCATCGAAGAAGTGCGCGCGCGTTTCGTCGTCGATGCATCCGGGCGCGATACGCTGCTCGCGAATCATTTCAAGACGAAGCGGCGCAACGAGCGTCACAACTCGTCGGCGCTGTACGGCCACTTCCGCAATGCGCGGCGCAACGCCGGCGAGAACGAAGGCAACATCACCGTGTTCTGGTTCGAGCACGGCTGGTTCTGGTTCATCCCGCTCGCGGACGGCGCGACCAGCATCGGCGCGGTCGTGTGGCCCGCGTATCTGAAGCGGCGTCCGAAGGGCACGTCGGTGGAAGCGTACTTTCGCGACACCATCGCGCTGTGCGCGCCGCTCGCCGAGCGACTGAAAGATGCCGAACTGATCAGCGAAGTCCACGCGACGGGCAACTATTCGTACACCGGCGACATGACGCACGGGCGCAACTTCCTGCTGCTCGGCGACGCCTTCGCGTTCATCGATCCGGTGTTCTCGTCCGGCGTGATGCTCGCGATGCAAAGCGCGTTGGCGGGCGCGGAAGCGATCGACACGGCGCTTGCCCATCCCGCCCGTGCGCAAGCCGCGCTCGCGAAGTTCGATCGCGACGTGCGGCATGGCCCGCGCGAGTTCTCGTGGTTCATCTACCGCATGACGTCGCCGACGATGCGCAATCTCTTCATGGGCCCGAAGAACCCGCTGCGCATGAAGGAAGCGCTGCTGTCGCTGCTCGCGGGCGATATCTTCGGCACGACGCCGATCTGGCATTCGTTGCGCGCGTTCAAGGGCATCTATTACATCGCGGCTGCGCTCGACTGGCGCAATTCGCTGCGTGCGTACCGCCAGCGTCGTCGCAATCTGAGCGATGCGGAACGCGCGGAGCTATCGGCCAATTGATCACAATGCCGGGATTTCGCCCGCTACGCCTCGCGTCCCTGATGCTGTTCGTCGCAAGCGGTGCGGCGTGCGCAGACGAAGTGCCGCCGCCCGACAAGCCGCTGTGGGAGCTGGGCGTCGGCATGGGCGTGGCGGCGTTTCCGCATTATCCCGGCTCGAACCAGACGCGCGCGTGGGTGTTCCCGTTTCCCTACGTGGTCTATCGCGGCAAGTTTCTGCGCGCCGACCGCGACGGCGTGCGCGGCCAGTTGCTCAGCACCGACCGCGTCAACTTCAATATCAGCGTGCTCGGCTCGCTGCCGGTTTCCAGCCACGACGACAACGCGCGCACCGGCATGCCCGACCTCAAGCCGACGATCGAAATCGGCCCGTCGGTGGAAGTGCATCTGTGGCGCTCGCCTTCGCGCGACATGCTGCTCGATCTGCGTTTGCCGGTGCGCATGGGGATCACGCTGGAATCGTCGCCGACGACGGTCGGCTGGCAGTTCGAGCCGAACGTGAATCTGGATCTCGTCGATGTCGCGGGCGTGTCGGGGTTGCGCGTCGGCATGTTTGCCGGTCCGATGTTCGCCGACGGCAAGTACAGCGACCATTTCTACACCGTCGCGCCGCAATACGCGACGCCCGGCCGCCCCGCGTTCCAGGCGAGCGGCGGCTACGCGGGCACGCAGGCGCTCGTCTCGATGTCGCGGCGCTTCAGCCGTTACTGGGTCGGCGCCTTCATGCGCTATGCGAATCTCGCGGGCGCGAGCTTCGCCGACAGCCCGCTGGTGCGGCAAAAGAGCGTGCTCTCGGGCGGCGTGGCGCTCGCGTGGGTGTTCGGGCAGTCGTCGAAAACGGTGGCGAGCGATGAGTGACGCGCATCGGAAAATCGGCGGCGCGGGCGAGAAGCTGTCGTTCGCGGGGGCGCTCGAATCCGCGTGGCAATGCGTGGCGTTCTACTTCGCGCTGGTCGTGCTCGCGCTCGTGTGCCTCGCGTGGTTTCCGTTCGCGCTGATTTTGCGGCGCGCGCTGTCCGTCGATGCGGGGCGACGCGTCGGGCGTGCGGTCGTGCAGCGTGTATGGCACGGCTACTTCGTGCTGCTGCGCGCGCTCGGCGCGTGCCGCTTCGATCTCTCGGCGCTCGACTCGCTCGCGGGGCAGCCGCCGATGATCCTCGCTCCGAACCATCCGTGTCTGCTCGATGCGCTCCTGATCGCGTCGCGCGTGCCCGACACCTGCTGCGTGATGAAGGGCGATGTCGCCGGCAACGTGTTTCTCGGGCCGGGCGCGCTGCTCGCGGGTTATATCGTCAACGATACGTCCGTGGGGCTGATCCGTGCGGCTGTTGCCGAATTGCAGCGCGGCTCGCCGCTGCTGTTGTTTCCCGAGGGCACGCGCACGGAGCATGCGTCGGTGAACCCGCTGAAGGGCGGCATCGCGCTGATTGCGGCGCGCGCGCAGGTTCCGGTGCAGACGCTCATCATCGAGACGGATTCGGGGTTTCTGGGCAAAGGCTGGCAGATTTTCAGGAAGCCCGCGTTGCCGATTACTTATCGCGTGACGTTAGGCCGACGCTTCGCGCCGCCAGGACGCGATCATGCCGCGTTGCAGGCGTTCATCGTCGAATTGCAGCGGTTTTATGCGGGTGAGCTGGATGGGCATCGGGTGCGGGATTGAGAGCGCCCGGGCAAGCGCGTTGTGTGCTTCGCCTTTGCGAGCCGTTGGAATGCTCGAAAATGGTTCCTGGAATGCTATTCTCGATCCCATACTGATCCAAAGAGTCTCGATAACGAACGCTGCCCATGCGACCCTCACTCGCACTTGATCTCAAGCGAAGCGCCATCCGTGAAGCGGCAAGCCGCTTTCGCGTGGCGAATCCGCGTGTCTTCGGTTCGGTGCTTCGCGGCACCGACCAGGACGGCAGCGATCTCGACCTGCTCGTCGATGCGCTGCCCGGCGCGACGCTGTTCGATCTGGGTGGCCTGCAAGACGAACTGGAATCGCTGCTCGGCATTCACGTCGATCTGTTGACTCCGGCTGACTTGCCGCTGAAATTCCGGGCCAAGGTGCTCGCGGAGGCGCAGCCAGTATGAGCGAGAACCGCCTGCCTGATTACCTTGACCACATGCAGCAGGCCGCGACGGATGCGTGCGCCTTCGTGGATGGAATGGCCAAGACCGAATTCCTGGAAGACAAGCGCACGCAGCAGGCCGTCATCATGAGCCTCATCATCATCGGTGAGGCGGCGACGAAGGTGATGGACGGCTACGCCGAGTTCATTCAGGCGCACGCGCAAGTGCCGTGGCGCGGCATGCGGGGCATGCGCAACCGCATCGCGCACGGCTACTTCGACATCAATCTCGATGTGGTGTGGGAAACGGTACAGTCCGCGTTGCCCGACCTGTTGAGACAACTACCCGCCGTTCGCAACGCTGCAAACGTATCCTCATAACGCGCCACCGATTGGAGCGTCCAGTCGATTTGCGCGGAATTGGGCGACGACGACGCCTTCCGGCGCCGACGTCCACAGACGTTAAAATTCGCCCTATCCCTCCGACTCTCCACCTTTCTCAATGCCTTCGACAAGCGCATCGTCCACCCATCTCGTCCTCATCCCGAGCTACAACCCCGGCGAGAAAGTCGACGAAACCGTACGCGGTGCGCGCGAGCAGTGGAACCCGGTATGGGTCGTCGTCGATGGCAGCACGGACGGCAGCGCCGAACGCCTCACGAAGCTGGCTGAAGCCGATCCGGGCCTGCGCGTGATCGTGCTGCCGGAGAACCGCGGCAAGGGCGCAGCGATCCTCGCGGGCCTCGACGAAGCCGCGAAACTCGGCTTCACGCACGCACTCACGATGGACTCCGACGGCCAGCATCCCGCCGCGCTGATCCGCACGTTCATGCAAACGTCGATGAACGCGCCCGATGCGATGATCCTCGGCCGCCCGAGGTTCGACGCCAGCGCGCCGCAGTTGCGCGTCCAGGGCCGGCGCATCTCGAACGGCTGGGCGAATCTGGAGACGCTGTGGATGGGCATCGGCGATTCGCTGTACGGCTTTCGCGTCTATCCGATCGCGCCGCTCGCCGCGCTCATGCGCAGGCAGACGTGGATGCGCCGCTTCGATTTCGATCCCGAAGCGGTAGTGCGCCTGTGCTGGCGCGGCGTGCGCCCGATCAATCTCGACGCCCCCGTACGCTATTTCACGCCGGAAGAGGGCGGCGTCTCGCATTTCCGCTATGGCCGCGACAACGCGCTGCTGACGTGGATGCACACGCGGCTTTTTCTCGGCTTCGTGCTGCGTGTGCCGATGCTCATCGCGAGACGCCTGACCGGACGATGATCAACGCGGATCGCTGACCGTCGAGTTCATCGTCACGCCCGCGATCATGGTGTTCTTCAGCACGATGTCGTGCACGTTGTACGCGTAGATCGGGCCGGGCGTCGCCGCCGTGGCCGGACCTGCCGCGACCGGCGTGCCGAAATCGCAATCCGTGATGGTGACGCCGGTGATCGCCGGAATCGTGGGCGTCGGCGCAGGGCCGTTGTAGTCGAACGCGACTGGCCCTTGCGCGACGATCGCCTGAAAACACGATCCGGTCACGCCGTTGAGCGACACGTTGCTCGCCTTCACGTTCGAGATGTTCACGTTCTGCACGAGCGCGGGCCGCGTGCGGATCGCGTCCTTCGACGGCTGATAGTCGCAATCGAACGTGATGATGCCGCCCTGCGCCGCCGATGGATTCGCCGCCGTCGCCGTCGCCACGCCGAGCGGCACGGTCGCATTGATCGGGCTGCCCGCGATCAGGCTGCTGCCGTAACCGGAAGGCGTGAGACTGACGCCGTTGGGAAGCGTCACGTTGTCCACGTAGAAATCCTTCACGAAACCGCCGCGATTCATGTTCGTCTTGATGCGAATCGCGATGTTCAGTGAATTGGTCGCCCAGAACTGGTTCAGCATCTGCAGGTTGCGCGCGTAGATCTTCTGCACGCCGCCGCCCATTTCGCTGCCGAGCGTGATGCCGCCGTGGCCGCTGTTCATCGTGCAGTTCTGGATGACGTGGTTTTGCGCCGGACCGTATTGCGTGTCGAGATCCTTGCCCGACTTGATCGCGATGCAGTCGTCGCCGGTGTTGAACGTGACGTTCTCGCACAGGACCATGTCGCAGGCGTCGGGATCGAAGCCGTCGTTGTTCGGACCGATGCTGTCCACCGTCACGCTGCGCATCACGACGTTCTGGCAATCGGTCGGATGGTGCTGCCAGAACGGCGTGTTGTTGGTGCGATAGCTTTCCATCAGCACGTTCGTGCAGCCGATGAACTCCACCATGCACGGCCGCAGATAATGGCCGATGCCGAAGATGCGCTTCTCGATCGCGACGCCCGCTTCCGACAGCGCCGGCAGATAGTTCTGGTCCTGCTGCCAGGGCGTGGCGGGATCGGTGAGCTTCGCGTAGAGCGTATCGGGGATGCCGGGCACGGCGGTTTTCAGATCCACGTTCTTCGCGTTGCTCGATGCCTGCGAAGGCGTCGACGAATTCACGCAGCCGTACACGCCCGTGTTGCCCTTCCACGTCCACCAGCAGGTCGCGGTGTTGCCGCTGCCGGCGAAGGGCGTCATCGCCTGGCCGTTGAGCACGGAGGTATTGCCTTCGCCCGTCACCGCGATATTCGTCTGGTTGCGCGCATAGACCGGCGGGCCGTAGTTGAGGCAGTCGTTCGCCTGCCAGCGGCTGTAGTAGAGCTTGCCGTTCGGGCCGCAATCGATCGGGCCGTCCTTCGCGTAGTCGGCGGGATTCGGGCTGAAGTAGATCGTGCAGTTCGCCGAGAGATGAAAGTCGACGTTGGACAGCAGCACGATCGGGCCCGCGCAATACCACATTCCCGCCGGCACGACGACGTGTCCGCCGCCCGCCGCGCTGCATGCCGCGATGGCCGCGAGAAAGGCCGGGCGCGAGTCGAACGAGCCGGGCGCGTTGGTCTGGTCGGCGCCCTTGGACAGCGGCGATTTGGCCGGATCGGTGTACGGATTCGTCGCCGCGACGACCGCGCAAGGCTTCGCGCCGTAATCGGTGACGAGGAACTGGCGGCTCGGAAACATCGACGTCGATACGCCTTGCAGCGCGTTCACGATCTGCGTAGCGGAGCCGGACGAGCCCCAGATCGGGTCTTGCGCGGGCGGCGGCGTCGATCCGGAGCCGGAGTCGTCGTGTCCGCCGCAGCCGGCGAGGCCGAGGGAGCCCATCGCGCCTAATAGCGGAGCGCCCGCCGAGATGCCCGCGAATTTCACGAACATGCGACGCGCGGGCGACGGCACCGCCGATACGTGTTTCGATTGCTTCATGAAGTCTCCTTTGATGCGGATTTTGAGCGCGCGCGGGCGCGTGGACGCAGGGGCGGCGTCCGGTCTTGAATTCGAAGGGAGAAAGGCGCGTGCGTCAGCGCGGCGGCTGAGCAAAGAAACGATGTCGTACAACTTTAGGGCGACAGGGCATGGCGTCTCCAGCGATGTCCAGGTGCGCGCGTGGGGCCGCGCGTCGTGGAGCAAACGTTAGCGGAGTTAGCTGTCGCCCGTCAAGCCGGTGCAAACCTGTAGGCTGTTTTGATATAGGACATCGTATTTTAAGCGGCCTTTTTGAGCACCAGTCGTGCTTCCAGTCCGCCGCCCTGGCGATGATGCAGCGTGAGCGACGCGTCCATCGCGAGCGTGAGTTGCCGCGCGATGGCCAGCCCCAGTCCGGTGCCACCGGTCTGCCGGTTGCGCGAGCCTTCGAGCCGCACGAAAGGCTCGAACACCGCTTCCAGCGATTCATCCGGAATGCCCGGCCCGCGATCGAGGATCGCGACGACGGCGCGGCCATCGTCGCGCGTGGCGACTTCGATTTCCGCCGCGCCGGCATACTTGATCGCGTTATCGATGAGATTGCCGACGACGCGCTTCAACGCCTGCGGGGGCGCCATCAGCGCGCCGCCGATGGCGCCGCGCAAGGTCACCGATTGCCCCGCATCGAGATAGTCGTCGACGATGCTTTCGAACAGCGCATCCGGATCGATGCGGCGCGGCGCTTCGTTCGTGCCGTGCAGCGTGCGCGCATAGGTCACGCCTTCCTTCACGAGCGATTCCATCTCCTTCAGGTCCTGCTGGAGCTTGGCGCCGGTGGTTTCGTCGTCCATTACGTCGACGCGCAGGCGCATGCGCGTGATCGGCGTCTGCAGGTCGTGCGTGATCGCCGCGAGAATTTGCATGCGCTGGGTCATGTACATCGAGACGCGGTCCTGCATCGCGTTGAACGCCTTCGCCGCGCGCGCGACTTCTTCCGGCCCGGACTCGGGCAGACGCTCGGCCTTGAGATCGGGGCCGAGCGTGTCGGCGGCGCTGGCGAGCTTCTTGAGCGGGCCCGTCGCGAGGCGCACGGCGAGCCAACAGCACGCGCCGAGCACGATCAGTTGCAGCACCAGAACCAGCGGCAGCCAGCTGGACAACGGCGTGCCGACCATTGGACGCATGTCGATGGTGAGCGGCGAGCCGTCCGACAGACGCAAGTGCACCTGAAAGCGCTCCTTGTCGCCGGGCACCGCGTTGACCGTCAGCGGATAGCGCTTGCCGATGCCTTCGCCGATCGAGCGCGCGAAGCGTTCCGACAGCGCGGCGTCCAGCGGCGCGCCGGTCTCGCCGGGTCCGAGAATGAACGTGTAGCTGCGCCGCGCGAGCCGTGGCAGCCACTGCGCGCGTTCATCGGCGGGCAGATGATCGAGCAGCGCGACCGAGCTCGCGACCTCGCGCTCGACGTAGCCCATCATCACGTTGGTCATCGAATCGTCGCGTTCGCGCATCGTCAGAAGGAACGAGAAGGTCTGCGCGAGCGCGAGTCCGACGACGAGAATCAGCGCGAGCCGCGCGAACAGCGTGCGCGGCCAGTGCAGCAGGGAAGCGCGCGATGCATGAGAAGCGGACGAAAGCGTGCTCATTGAGACGACTCGATCGGTTTGACCTCGGCCGAGAACACGTAGCCTTCGCTGCGCAGCGTCTTGATGTAGCGCGGCTCGCGGGCGGTGTCGCGCAAACGCTGCCGCAGACGCGACACGAGCAGGTCGATGGAGCGGTCGAACGCATCGGCCTGACGTCCTTGCGTCAGATTCAGCAATTGATCGCGCGTCAGCACGCGCTGCGCATTGTCGAGAAACACGCGCAGCAGCCGGTATTCGGCGCCGGACAGCGCGACCATCGTGCCTTCGGCGTCGAGCAGATGACGCGCGGTGGTGTCGAGCCGCCAGTCGCCGAAGCTCAGCATCGCCGCCGATTCCGACACTTCCATGCCCGGCGGCAGCATGCGCGTGCGGCGCAGCACCGAGCGGATGCGCGCGAGCAATTCGCGCACGGCAAAGGGTTTTGGCAAGTAATCGTCGGCGCCCATTTCGAGGCCGAGAATGCGGTCGGCTTCCTCGTTGCGCGCGGTGAGCATCAGCACCGGCACGTCGCGGAACTTGCCCGCACGCAGCTCGCGGCACAGCACGAGGCCGTCTTCGCCGGGCAGCATCAGATCGAGCACGATCAGATCCGGCGCGCCTTGCTGTTCCAGCACGGCGCGCATCTGCCGGCCGTTCGCGGCGAGCGACACGCGCATGCCGTTCTTTTCGAGGTAAGTGGCAAGCAGTTCGCGAATGCCGCGATCGTCGTCGACGATCAATACGTGATCAGTGGTTTCCATCGATGGATCGTTGTCGTTGACGCTTGAGTTGCACCCGGCTCGGGCTGACCAGCAGACACTGAACCGGATGGGCCATTTCCGTCGCGATCCCGCCGACGAGAAAGGCGAGGACCGCCAGCATGCGTTTCATTTTTAGCTCCCGCTGATTGCGCGATGTCTGCGTTATAGCGCGTCTCAGCGGACGTTTTGTATCGCAGTGTATCCCGCATGCCGCGCGATACATAACATTGCGCAACGCGCTTTGCCCGACACAAGCGGGATACGCGCGCGCAGTCCAATGCGGTCATGCCGATGCGAACGTCGGCCTGCCGGGGCGATATGACTTTATCGCGCGCCCCGATCTTCTACCGCATTCAAAGGACTTCGTCATGCTCGCCGCCATCAAGAACGCAGCCGCGTGCGCCGGACTGGCCGCCTGCGCGGCCATCGCGCCCGCGCAGGCCGCCGCGCCCGTCAATAACACCATCGCGCCGGAATTCGCCGGCATCGACACATGGCTCAACAGCCAGCCGCTCACGCTCGCGCAATTGCGCGGCAAGGTCGTGCTCGTCGATTTCTGGACCTTCGCGTGCGGCAATTGCGTCAACACGCTGCCGGCCGTGAAGTCGTGGCATCGGAAGTATGGGGACAAGGGGCTCGTCGTGGTCGGCGTGCACACGCCCGAGTTTCCGTTCGAGCAGGACACGCACAACGTGCAGCGCGCGATCGAGCGTTTCGGCATTACGTATCCGGTCGCGCAGGACAACCGCTACGCGACCTGGGCCGCGTACGGCAATCAATACTGGCCCGCGTTCTATCTGATCGACAAGCACGGTCGCGTGGCCTATACGCACGTCGGCGAGGGCGATTACGCGCAGACCGAAGCCGTGATCGAGAAACTGCTGGCCGCGCAGTAAGCGGGTTTCGTATCGCAATGTATCTGCACCGCACGCGATACAAAACATTGCACAGGACCCGCTTTCCGGACACAAGCCAGATACCTGCGGGGCTTCAAATACACACAACGACGGCTCACGAGTGAAACGCAAGACGAACACCCGCGAAGCCCAAGTGCCGTAACTCATTCAACCGACTGATTGATCCATTTGTTCCGTTAAGGAGAGACACCATGAAATCCACCCTCGTTGCTTTCGCTCTCGTCGCCAGCGCCATGACCGGTGTTGCTCACGCCGCCGTGACGAACACCCCGATGAGCGTGCAGACCGAACAGGCCGTGGCGAAGCACGCCTACGCCGGCAAGACCCGCGCCGAAGTGAAGCAGGAACTGGTGCAGGCCCAGCGCGATGGCCAGATCGCCGCGCTGCGCAGCCTGTATCAAGGCAGCTGATCAGACATTCACCGAATCCACCGAAACAACAGAGGCCCAATCATGATCAAGCAATTCGTCACCGCCGCAGTCATCGCCGTCAGCGCCGTCGCAGCCGGTTCCGCATTCGCCAGCAGCGGCTATGGTCCCGCGCCGCACTACGACCCGCTCGCGGGCGCGCCGGCATCGCAACGCGGCATCAGCGCGCAGACCATCGCCAATGAAAACGGCGGCGCGCAGGCGCAGGCATACGGCGGCATGGGCGACACGTTCTCGCAATCGGGCGCGCGCGGCGCGACGACGAACGACGTCGCCACGCTCTTCGCGCATCACTAACTCCATCCACTTTCGAACCCACGAGGAACGCATCATGACCCAGATCGATACCGTCCTGTACACCGGCAAAACCCGCGTCGTCGGAGGACGTGAAGGCTTCGCGAAGAGCACCGATGGCCGTCTCGACGTCAAGCTGTCGCCGCCCGGATCGACCGGCGCGGGCACCAATCCCGAGCAGATGCTGGCCGCCGGCTGGTCCGCATGTTTCATCGGCGCGATGGGCAAGGCCGCCGCGAAACTGAAGACGCGTCTGCCCGCCGAAACCGCCGTCGATGCGGAAGTGGACCTCGGCATGGCTGGCGAAGCGTATCTGCTGCGCGCGCGCCTGAACGTGAGCCTGCCGGGCATCGAGCGCGCGGTGGCCGAGGAAATCGCGAACCTGGCGCATCAGACCTGCCCGTACTCGAAGGCGCTGAAGAGCAACATCGATGTGACGATCACAGTGGTCTGAGGCGCTTCGACGATTCGGTCCGGTAGACTTGGCGCTTCATCGATCAAGTGAAGCACCGAGCCGACATGGACCGAATCGACGCGATGAAAGTGTTCATCGCCACGCTGGACGAAGGCAGTCTGGCGGGCGCGGGGCGGCGGCTCGGCCGCTCGCCCGCCGCCGTGAGCCGGGCGATCGCGTTTCTCGAGGAGCACACCGGCACGGCCTTGCTCCATCGCACGACGCGCACGATCAAGCTGTCCGAAGCGGGCGAGCGTTATGCCGCCGCGTGCCGCCGCATTCTCACCGATCTCGAAGAAGCCGATCTGCTGATCGCGCACGAACGTTCCGCGCCGCGCGGGCTTCTGACCATCACCGCGCCCGTCGCCGCGGGCGAAGACCTGCTGCGCCCGATGCTCGATGACTTCATCGCGCGCTTTCCCGCCGTTTCCGTGCGCCTGCAAATGCTCGACCGTCCCGTGAGCCTGATCGACGAAGGCATCGATGTGGCGCTGCGCATCGCGCATCTGTCGGACTCGACGCTGATCGCGATTCCCGTGGGCGAAGTGCGGCGCGTCGTGGCCGCGTCGCCGCGCTATCTTTCGACGCATCCGCGCATCGCGCAGCCCGCCGATCTCGCGCAGCATCAGATCATTTCGATGACGCACTTCGGCCTCGATTCGTGGAGCTTTCCGACCTCCACCGGCTCGACGATTCCGCAAGTCGTGCAGTTCACGCCACGCCTCATCGTGAATACGGTGCGGGCGGCGGTGGCTTCCGCCGTCGATGGGCACGGGCTCACGCGGCTCTTTTCGTATCACGTCGCGAAAGAAGTGAAGGACAGGACGCTGCAGATCGTGCTGCCGGACAGCGAGCACGCGCCCTTGCCGGTGCATCTGCTGACGCCGCATGGACGGCTTTCGGTGCCGAAGGTGCGCGCGTTCGTCGACTTCGCCACGCCGCGTCTGCGCCGTCATTTCAAGCAGTTACAGATCGATTCAACCGCATAGCGGAAGATTATCTTCCGTTCCACGTCGATTCTCTCTTCAATCGATCGAATATAGACTGGCCTTCATCGAAGGGCGCGCGTGCGTGCCCGATGCAGTCGTGGAGGCAGTATGCGATACGCAGTCTTGAATCGGTCGGAACGTGGCTCGTTCCAGGTCTGGCGCGGCGTGCTCGCCGGCGCGAGCGCGAGTCTGGTCGGCATCGGGCTGGCGCGGTTCGCCTATACGCCGCTCTTGCCGGCGATCATCGGCGCGCACTGGTTCCCGGCGTCGACGGCGGCTTATCTCGGCGCGGCCAATCTCGGCGGTTATCTCGCGGGCGCGCTCGCGGCCGGCGTGCTCGCGCGCCACGCACGCGCCGCGACGGTCCTGCGCGCGATGATGGTGCTCGCCACCGTCGCGTTCATCGCGTGCGCGTTTCCCGTCTCGTTTCTCTGGTTCTTCGTGTGGCGGTTTCTGTCGGGAATTTCCGGCGGCGCGCTGATGGTGCTCGCCGCGCCGACGATCATCGCGCATGTCGCGCCGGCGCGTCGCGGCTTCGCGAGCGGAGCGATCTTCACGGGCATCGGGCTTGGCATCGCGGCGTCGGGGACGATCGTGCCGCTGCTGCTGCGGCAAGGGCTCACCGAGACGTGGCTCGGGCTCGCGGTGGTGTCGCTGTTGCTGACTGTCGTCGCGTGGAACGGCTGGCCGTCGCAGGATGCGCCTGTCCCGGCGCCTGTGACTGCACACACGCACGCGAAAGCGCCGTCGCCGCCCGCGTTGCGCGCGCTGTTCGTCGAGTACGCGCTCAATGCGGTCGGTCTCGTGCCGCACATGATCTTTCTCGTCGATTTCATCGCGCGCGGACTCGGCAAGGGTGTCGATGCGGGCGCGCAGTATTGGGTGCTGTACGGCCTCGGAGCGATTGCCGGTCCGCTGCTGGCGGGCCATCTCGCCGATCGCGCGGGATTCGGGCCTGCGTTGCGCGTCGCGTATCTGCTGCAACTGATCGCCGTCGCGATTCCGGCGGTCACGTCGAATGCTTCGCTGCTGATGGTGTCGAGCGTGCTGGTCGGCGCGTTCACGCCGGGCATCGTGCCGCTCGTGCTGGGACGCGTGAATGAACTGCTCGCGCATCATCCCGCCGCGCAGAAGGGCGCGTGGCGCAGCGCGACCACGGGTTTCGCCGTGCTGCAAGCGCTCGCGGCGTATGGAATGTCGTTTCTGTTTTCGAGCAGTGGCGGGGACTACCGGTTGTTGTTCGGGATCGGCGCTGGGGCGCTTGCGGTTGCGTTGACCGTCGATCTGTTTGCTGCGTTGAGGTCGAAATGAGCCATGTCATTCAAGGGGCGATGCCGCTCGGCTACGCCGAACGTAACGAGCAGTACTGGCGGCGCAATCTCGTCGTGTGCGTATTCGGTTCGTTCACGACGCTCGTGAGCCTGAGCATGCTGCTGCCGTTTCTGCCGCTGTACGTGCGGCAACTCGGCGTGGAATCGCAGCGGGCGGTGATCGAATGGTCGGGTGTCGCGTTCAGCGCGACGTTTCTCGGCACCGCCGTCACCGCGCCGCTGTGGGGACGGCTCGCGGATCGCTATGGCCGCAAGCCGATGCTCGTGCGCGCGGCTGTCGGCATGGCGGTCGTGATGTCGCTGATCGGGGTTGCGCATTCGGTGCATCAGCTGGTTGCGTTGCGTCTGATTGCGGGGCTGGTCGGCGGTTACGCGTCGGCATCGACGGTGATGATCGGCACGCAGGCGCCGCACGAGAGGGCAGGATGGGCGCTCGGCATTTTGTCGACGGGCGCGCTCGCGGGCAATCTCGCGGGACCGCTCATCGGCGGGCTGTTGCCGGGGTTGATCGGCATTCGCGGGACGTTTTTCGCGGGCGCGGGGATGATCGCGGTGGCCGCGCTCGCCACGATCTTCCTCGTGAAGGAAGACTTTCATCCCGCCGATGCGAAGAAGCGCGCGGCGCACACGGCATCGACGCATGCTCATCGCACGAACTATGTCGTGGTCGCCGCGCTGCTCGCAACCGCGATGATGGTGCTGCTCGCGAACATGTCGATCGAACCGATCATCACCGTGTATATCGGCAGTCTGGGCGTGACGGCCGATCGCGTGGCGCGCATCGCGGGCGTCGTGATGGCATGCTCCGCGCTCGGCAGCATGCTGACGGCGGCGCGGCTCGGCGCGCTGGCGGATCGCATCGGGAGCTGGAACGTGATCGTCGGATGTCTCGTGCTGACCGGCGTCGCGATGATTCCGCAGGCGTTCGTGCATCAGTGGTGGCAGCTCGCGGCGTTGCGCGTCGTGATGGGGATGACGCTCGCCGGTTTATTGCCCGCCATTTCGAAGCTCGCGCGTAGTGCCGTCGATGAACGCAGCAGCGGAACGATGCTGGGTTATCTGCAATCGGCGCAGTTCAGTGGGCAAGTCGTCGGGCCGGTGATCGGCGGACAGATCGGTGTGTGGTTCGGGCTGCACTCGGTGTTCTTCGCCACGGGCAGCCTGCTGATTGCGTGTGCGGGGCTGGCGTTTTGGGCGCGGCGTCGCTGAAGTGTTGCGCGTGGTTTTCGTTGGCGAGGTTCAGGTTTTCGCCGGATCCCGTTAGCGTGTTGGTCGGTTAGCGTTGCCCCTGTGCGGGGCGGCAGTCACTTTCTTTGCTGCTGCAAAGAAAGTAACCAAAGAAAGCAGCTTGAGCCGCCCGCGGTCACACGCAATTTGGGTGTTCTTCTCGTTGTTCGTGGGCTCTGTAGCGAGTGCCCTCATAGGCCTAATCGGGCTTGGACCGCGCACGGTCTGACGAGCTAGTCGTTTAAGCGCGCTGGTTCAGCACGAAATGGCTTCGGCACAGCGCTACGCGCTGCCGTTGGGTATGCGAGGGAAACCAACGAGAAAAGAGAAACGCAGAAGCTCACGCAGACCCGATGTACCCATCGGCCGCGAAGCGGGCCGGAGCCATTTCGTGCTGAACCAGCCGCTTGCGCGGCGCGACGTGACAGACCGTGCGCGGTCCAAGCCCGATCAGGCCTATGAGGGCACTCGCTACTGAGTGCCACGAGCGAGGAGAAGAACACCCAAATTGCGTGTGACCGCGGGCGTGTCGAGCTGCTTTCTTTGGTTACTTTCTTTGCAGCAGCAAAGAAAGTGACTGCCGCCCCGCACAGGGGCAACGCCAATAGACCGACGCGAAAACGGGACCCGGCAAAAGCCTGAAAACGCGCCTCAGAAAACTTCGCGCATACCTCAAAAAAATGCCTTACATGATCCAGTCAGGCACGCGCGCCCGCGATCGATGCATCGGCAACAGGCCGGTCATCGATCGGAAAATGCAGCAAGGCCGCCACGAGCCCCGCTACCGCCGTCGCGCCCCAGATCAGCGAGTACGAACCCGTCGTGTCGAACACGTAGCCGCCGAGCCACGCGCCGAGAAACGAGCCAAGCTGGTGGCTCAGAAACACGACGCCGAACAGCGTGCCGAGATGCCGCGTGCCGAATACCTTCGCGATCAGACCGTTGGTGAGCGGCACCGTGCCGAGCCATGTCAGCCCCATCACGGCGGCGAAGACGACGACGGAAACGCTGGTCGTCGGCAGCAGCACGAAGAGCGCGATCGTGCCGCCGCGAATCAGATAGAGCCACGCGAGCACGTGGTGCTGCCGCCAGCGCCCGCCAAGCCAGCCGCATCCCCAACTGCCGATCATGTTGAACAGGCCGATCAGCGCGAGCGCCGTCGCGCCCAGCCCGACCGGCATGTGGCACAGCATCAGATAGCCCGGCAGATGCGTCGCGATGAACGCGAGCTGGAAACCGCAGGTGAAAAAGCCGAGCGTCAGCAGCCGATAGCCGCGATGCCGCGACGCATACGCCAGCGTTTCGCGCAACGGCATCGTGGCGGGTTGCGCGTGTGGTTCGTGCTTTTCGTGCGATTGCGCCGTCTTGCGCGCACGGCTCGCGCGATCGAGCACGATGCCGAGCGGCGCGGCGAGCAGCAGCACGAAGGCGAGGGCGTACAGTGACGCCGCCACGCCCGCATGCACGCGCACTTCCTGCGCGAAGGGCACCATCAGCACTTGCCCGAGCGAGCCGCCCGCGCTGGCGAGACCCATCGCGACACTGCGCGTTTGCGGCGATGCGACGCGCCCGACCGTCGCGAGCACGACGCCGAAGCTCGTGCAACTGATGCCTATGCCGACCAGCACACCCAGCCCGAGCACGAGCATCCAGCCAGATGTCGCGGCGGCGGCGAGCGCGAGTCCGGCGGCGAAGGTGGCCGCGCCCGTCGCGACGATGGGCGCGGCGCCATAGCGGTCGGCGGCTGCGCCCGCGAACGGCTGCGCGAAACCCCACACGAGATTGTGCAGCGCAATAGCGAAGGCGATCAGCGTGACGGGCATGCCGCGATCGAAGGAAAACGGCCCGATGAAGAGCCCGAACGTCTGGCGCACGCCCATGGCGGCGCTCAGGATCAGCGCGGCGGCGCCGATGAGCACCCACGTCGTTGCGCGGTTCGTGCTCGTGGTGGTCGACAGGGACGACATGGCTGGCAATCCTCCTTGCGGCCATCCTCGCAGCCGAACGCCCGTGCTGGCAAACGAAAAGTTTTCGTGGACGGTTGAGCGCAGTTCAACCGCGACATTCGTGGTCTGCGCCGTCGATGAATCCGGCCGCCTGTTCGATCAGCCAGTGGCGGAACGCGACGAGATCCGCCCGTGCGCTCGCTTGCGGCGTCTCGCAGAGCCAGTAGGCAGTCTGCGTCTCGACGCTCGTCGGCGACGCCGCGACGAGCGTGCCCGCCGCAAGTTCGCGATCGACGAGCGGACGCCGGCCGATCGCGACGCCGAGCCCGGCCGCGGCGGCATCGAAGGCGAGTTGCACGGTATCGAAGCGCAGGCCGCCGTGGAGATCGAGACCATCGAGATCATCGAGACCCGCGCCGTCGATCCATGCCTGCCAGTCCTGGCTGGCCGTATCGACATGAATGAGCGCCGCGCGTGTGAGATCGACGACGCCGTCAGCGTTAGTCAGCCCCGCGCGATAGTCCGGGTTGCAAACCGGCACGAGCCGCTCGCCGAACAGACGCTGCCACGATGCGCCGTCCACCGGGCCGCGGCTCAGGCGCAGGCCGAAATCGAAGCCATCGACGGGAAAGCCTGCCTGACGGCGCGAGGTGTCGACACTGACGTCGATGTTGGGCCAGCGCGCGCGGAAATCGGCGAGGCGCGGGACCAGCCAGCGCGCGGCGAGCGTCGGCGCGCAGGTGATGGAGATCGAGCGGCGCTTGCGTTTGTCCGGCAGCGTCTGCGTGCCGATGGCGATGAGCGAGAACGCCTCGGCGATATACGGCAGATAATGTTCGCCCGCGGGGCTCAGCGACAGCCCGCGCGGCTCGCGCACGAACAGCTCGACGCCGAGCATCTCTTCCAGCGCGCTGATGCCGTGGCTCACCGCGCCCGGCGTCACATTGAGTTCGGCTGCGGCGAGCTTGAAGCTGCGGTGGCGCGCGGCGGCTTCGAAAAGACGGAGCGCGTTGAGAGGCGGAAGGCGCTGGGGCATGTTGGCGTGCGCGGATTGGCGGCGTAGGTGCGGCTAGTTTGCCATCAGCGGGCCGGCTGCCGCCATGCTTTCCATCCGTCCCAGATACGCCGGGCGATGAGCCGGAACGGCGGATTGACGAACAGCACCGCCGCGCCCAGCGCGATGAAGCCGCAGACCAGAAACGTCCCGCGATAGCCGAGCGCGGCCACGAGCGCGCCGGACAACACGCCGGAAAGAATCGAGCCGACGCGCGACGCGTTGAAAAACAGCGCCGTGGCCGAGCCGGGGCTGCGCGGCATCAGGTCCTGCATGTAGGTCATGCCGAGGCACGAGATCACCGAGACGACGAATGCGTTGAAGGCCTGCATCGGAATCAGGAATCCGACGTTCGACGCCGCCGCGACCGCAACGAAATAGATCGTATGCACGACCGCGCCTGCCGCGAGCCAGCGCTGCTTGTTCAGACGCGAGCCGCGCGCGCCGAGCGCCAGCATCATCGGAATCTCGAGCAGCGCGCCGAGCCCCAGCATGACGGAGACGTCGATGCGCGAGCCATGCATGCCATGCACGACGTACAGCGGCAGAACGATCATGGTGGCGCTCGCGGCGAGCCCGATCAGCGTCATCGCGATGGTGGCGCGCGTGATCTCCGCGCGCGTGTGCGGCGCGCCGGCGTGCGGCGGCACGAGTTCTTCGGTGTCGGGCGCGGTCACTTCGAGCGGTGATGTCGGATCGCCGGCGTAGTGCGCGGGCGCGCTGTGCGGGTCGCCCCTGGGGGACTCGTGCATGCGCCAGACGATGCCGCCGCA
The DNA here is from genome assembly GCF_009938265.1 of Burkholderia sp. THE68. NCBI lineage: Bacteria > Pseudomonadati > Pseudomonadota > Betaproteobacteria > Burkholderiales > Burkholderiaceae > Burkholderia > Burkholderia sp. THE68. Next base: position 74,760 of record NZ_AP022319.1, on the reverse strand, counting down.
CGCGACGAAACAGGCCGCCGCGAACAGAAACAGTCCGTAGAAGCCGGCGGCGGCCAGGACCAGCGCGCCGACGGAAGGCCCGAACACCCACGCCATCGAGAGGACGGTTCTGAGCGTCGCGAGGGCGAGGGCGCGTTCGGCTTCGTCATCGACGGGGAGCGCGGCGCGCGCGAACGAGAACACCAGCGACATGGCGGAGCCGCCCGCGCCCAGAAACACGACGCCGATCGCGACCAGCGCAGCGTAGTCGCGCACCAGGCAAAGCAGCAGGAATCCGAGCGACGACGCGACGAGCGCCGCGAGCAGGAGTCCGCGATGATGGCCGTGTCTGTCGGACCACTTGCCGGCGAAGGCGCTGGCCACCACGCCGCTCGCGGCGATCAACGTCATGAACACGCCGAGACGCAAGGGGCTCATGTCGGCCTGTTCGACGCTGAACAGCGACAGATACGGCGCGGTGAAGGACATCGCGATGCCGAGCATCAGCGTCGCAGCGGACAGCGGCAGAAAGAAGGGAATCCGGGTGAGACTGAGCAGGCGCGTGTTCATTGGGGCGTGGGGGCGACTCGGGGGCGAGTCGGGATGAGCGGGGCGGGCTCGGTTGCAAACATCACGCGATTGTAGCGGCGCGCGCCAGCGTCCTCGGGAGGAGCCGCATCAAAATCCGCTCTGCCGGATCAGCGCGCCGAGCACATGCGTGCCCCCTTCGACCAGCAGACTCCTGCGCGCACCATCGATCTGCAACTGGCCGCGCGTTTCCCACATGTTGACGGGCGGCGCATCCAGTCCGACGAGCACATGAAACAGCGCCGGGTTCGGAACCAGTGCGCCACGCTCCGACGACACCGCCAGCGGCCCCTTGTAGCGCGACGCGAGCATCGGTTGATCGAGCTGACGCACACGCGTGGTGTCGATGGCGAGCACGCGCCCGGCGATCGGCGCAACCTGTCCGACGGGATAGAAGCGCGCCCGGTCGCCGACGGCGATGCGCTGAACCTCGTCCTGTTTGACGAACGCGTCGACCTGCCAGCTACGAGGATCGATCAGCACGCCCACCGGCACTTTCGGGTTGATCCATTGCCCGGCGCGCCATTGCGGATCGACATCGGTCCAAAGGCCCGCGAATGGCGCGCGCAGGCTCAGGCGTGCGATCTCCGAATGCGCGGCAGCAGCTTCCTCGACCTGCACGCGCAGGCGCTCGCGCACCGAGGTCTGCTGATCGAGCCCGTTCGCATCGGCGATGAGGCCCGCAAGGCGGCCTTCGTAGCCGCGAATGCCGGCTTCGCTGCGGCGCATCCGTCCAGCGATGTCGGGTTCGTCCATCTCCATCAGCGTGGCGTCGGAATGGACCGGGCCGCCCGGCCGAATCGCCTGGATGCGCGCGGGAAACGGCACGAACACGCGCAGCACGCGCTCCGCACGCGCGACGCCGTCCGCGTGGATCTGCGTGCGCCAGGGCACCGCCAGCAAGCCGAGCGCGCCGGCGACCAAAACGCCGAACACGAGCCGGCGCCCCCGCGCCACGCGCCGCCGATTCGCCCACCAGTAACCCAGTTCGCGCCACACCGGCAGCACGATGAACCAGCTCACTTCGACTGCGAACAGCATGATGCCGAGCAGCTTGAAGAAGAACAGATACACGGTAATCGCGATACCGAGAAACAGCACGAGCCGATACAGCCAGGTCACGAACTCGAACGCGACCAGCAGACGCCGTTGCATGACGCCGAACGGTTCGGGCCACGGATCGTCGAGGCCGAGAATCGCGCGTCGAAGGCTCACGCGCGCGAGTGCGGACGCCCGGAAGTGCAGGTTCGGAAAGTCGAGCAGATCCGAAAGGATGAAGTATCCGTCGAAGCGCATGAACGGACTCGCGTTGAGCGCGAGCGAGAGCACCCAACTGGTCGTCGCGAGATAGAGGAACGCGTTGCGCAGCGGCCCCGGATCGCTCAGCGCCCAGCACAGCGTCGAGAGGCCCGCGAGCGACAGTTCGCACAGAATGCCCGCCGACGCGATCGCGAGCCGCTGGCGCGCGCGCTTGAGCTTCCAGCTTTCGCCGGTGTCGGTGTAGAGCATCGGCCACAGCACGACGAACGCCACGCCCATGTGCGCGACCTTCAGCCCGAGCCGCGTGGCGACGATCGCATGCGCCATCTCATGCAGCGTCTTGGCGACGATGAGCGCAAGCGCGAAACTCACCATGCCTTCGACGGAGAAGGACTCGACCACCGCCTTCGTGAACACGTCCCACTGCTGAAGCACGAGCACGATCCCGCCGACGCTCGCGATCACGACGATGATCGGCGTAGCCGGCGTGAAGAGCCAGCCGAGGCGCTTCGCGAGCCAGGCGAGAAAGCGCTGCGGGCGCACCAGCGGAATGCGGAAGAACAGATAGTGATGCAGCCACCAGCGCCACGTGAACCATTGCGCGCGCTGGGCGCGTCGCAGACGGGCGAGCGTATCGGGTGTCGGCTTGAGGAGTCCGTGCCGTTCGAGAAACGCGCGGAATGCGATCACCTGCTCGATCACGGGCCTCAGCGCGGTCTCCTGCTCGATCTCGCTGCAGATCTGCGCGGGCGGCCTGTCCCAGCGCAGCAGACATTCGAACTCCAGCCAGCCGATCCGATAGAAGCGGTTCACGACGATGTCCTGGATCACCCACGCGGGCTCGCCGTTTCGTCCCGGCGATGCTTCCGAGAGGCGCAGGTCTTCGCGCAGGGCGGGCGAGGGCGCGTCGGGATCGATCGTCATTACAGTCCCGACCAGGCGCGCAGCGAGGCGAGCGGCCGGCGCAGCAGGTAGTACGCGAGGCTCACCGGCCGGCCGTACAGCTTCGCCGTGCCGTGCAGGCCGAGCCGCGCATGCTCGCGCTCGTTTGCGTCGTCATCGACACTCGCGAGCAGCCGGTACGCGACGATGTCATCCTCGGTCGCCTTCGCCTCGTAGCTCGTCTCGACGATGCGGCCGTGCAGCGGCGCGAGCGGCCACGCCGTCAGATAGAGCGTGACCTCGTCGCCGGGATCGAGCGCGATGGCGTCCGCGACGGCCAGATGGATGAGGATCGCGGGCTTGCCCGGATCGGCGAGTTGCAGGATGCGCTCGCCGGTGATGACGGGCTTGCCGATCCAGTCGTTGGGATCACTGAACACGGCCACGCCGTTTTCCGGCGCGAAGACCCGCGTGCGCTGCAACTGCGCCGTCACTGCGGCGAGTTCCGCGCGGCGCTGTTCCGCGACGCCGTTCAGCACGGTCAGCTCGTTCTTGCTCTGCGCGTTGTCGAAGGCGCGCTGGCTCGCGGCGGTCAGTTCCGCATCCGCGACGGCGACCTGCCGTTGCAGCACGTCGACGCGGCTTTTCAGCGACGTCTCGTCGAGCGAGAAGAGCAGCGCGCCCGCGTCCACGCGCTGATTGGGCCGCACGGCGAGCGAGGCAATGACGCCGTCGATCGGCGAGCTGATGATGCGCGCGCTGCCCGAGACGATTTCGGCGGGCGCGAGCACGGTCTGCCGCACCGGAACGAACAGCAGCAGCGCGGCCGCCGCGCACGCGGCGAGCACCTGCCGGCGCGACGGCCGCCAGCCGAAGCGCAGGCTGCGCCGCGTGAGCGACCACCAGCAGTAACCCCAGGTCTTGACCGTGCCGCGCAGCACTGCGGCGAAGGCTTCGGCCGGCGGATCGTCAAGGAGCACGAAGAGCAGCGCGAGCCGCTTGCCGTTCGGCGCATGCACCGGGACGCACCAGACGCCGTTCGGCCACCATTCGGCCCAGCCATCGGCGATGTCGGGCGGCGGATCGACGGCGTCACGCGCGAACCATTGCGGCTCGTCGCTGGCGAGCCGCGCCGCGATCCACGCGCTCGCGCGCCCGAGCCAGACGAGATAGGGCGAATCTTCGGCGGGCGAGGCGAGACCGGACGCGCACACGAGCTCGCAATGCCTGCCGCGATCGGCGAACACGAGCGCCTGCCGAAAGGGCTGCACCGCGTGCAGATCGTTGGCCATCGTGAACGCGAGCGCATCGACCGAATCGGCGGCCATCGCGCGCTCGCGCAGCGCGTCCAGATAGAGCAGCAGCGGCGCGGGAGGGAAGGGTTCGTTCATCGCGGCTCGTTCAGGGATTCGCCGGAATCCGCGCGACGCCGCTCATGCCCGCGACGAGATCCGGCGGCGCGCCGTCGAGTTGCGCTTCGAGTTCGACTGTCTGCGCGACCGCGTCGACCCGCGCGTTGACCGCGCTCACATGCGCCGGATACGTCTTGCCGGTTTCGTGGATGGTGATATCGAGCCGGCTGCCCGAGCGCAATTTGACTAGCAGCGCGGATGGCACGTTCAGCCGCACCTTGAGGGCGCCGTCGCTGACCAGATCGACGATCGGGGTGCCCGCGCTGACGGTCTGATACGGCTTGACGTACACCTTCGCGATACGTCCGCTGAACGGCGCGATCACCTGGCAATAGCCGAGTTGTGCTTTCGCGAGCGAGAGCGCGCCCTTGGCCTTTTCGACATCGGTGGACGCCATCGCCACTTCGATATCGCCCGCCGCTTTCAGATCGCGCAGGCTGCGCTTGGCGGCGAGATTCTGAGTCGCCATGTTCAGCTCCGCTTTCGCGACGCTCGCGCGCGCCTGCACTTCGGCGCAGTTCATCTGCGCGATCACGGCGTTCTTTGCAATCGGCTTGCCGAGCGACGCGTGCAGCTCGGTGACGGTGCCGTTCATTTCACTCGACAGCGTGGTTTCGAGACTGGGCGCGAGCAGCACGCGGATCGCGTTGGGATCGTCGAGACCGTCGCCGGCGGGTTTCGCGGCCTGCGCGAGCGGCAGGACGAACAGCAGAAGCGCCGCCGCGCGCCGAAAGCGTTCAGCGCACGGATAGGGCATCGCTCGCTCCGGCCGGATGGGCGACAAGCGGTTGCGCGATTGCAGGCGCGGGCGGCGACATCTGTCCGAACGGCGCGAGCGGCGCGGCCGAATCGGGGGCGGGAAGCCTCGGCAGATACGTCTCCTGCCGCGTCATCGTGCGCTTGATTTCGAGTGCGAGCGTATCGACGTCGTCTTTCGCGATGGCATCGGGCATGACGTCATAACCCAGCGAGTTGTAGAGCCGTCCCCACGCCGACTGGCAGTCGGAATACGCCGCCTCGCGCAGATAGCGCGACAGCAGATAACGCCCTTCGGCGCGGATCACTTCCAGCTCGGACCCGAGCGACGCCGTGCGGGCGGCGTTGGCGTAATCGAGGAGATCGTGATCGACACGCAGGCTGTCGTCGGCGAAGCTCAGTTCCTGCAACGCGAGCTGATAGCGCAGCGAGCCGATGCGCACTTGCGTGAGAATCGCCATCGAAAGCGCCATGCGCCGCAGGTTGTCGGTCTGCTCCTGCGAGGCGGCCTGCTCGTTCAGCGCCGGCAGTTGCAGCAGCCGGAACAGATTCAGCGACACGCGCACGCCCACCGCCGCCCAATAGTTGTTGTAGAGATAGGTGTTGGAGTCGTAGTTCACATTCATGTCGATGCCGATGTTCGGCCACAACTGAGCCTTGGCGATCCTGATGTCGTTCTCGTTGACCCGTTTGCGATACCACTCCTCCATGATCTCCGGGCGGTTCTGCAGGGCGATCAGTTCGAGCGTCGGCTGCGGCGTGGACAGGGGCGGCAATGGCAGCGCGCCATCGTTGGTATCGGCGAGCACGAGCGGCGTGCCGGGCGGCAACGACATCAGCGCGACGAGTTCGGCCTGCGCGAATTCGAGATCCTGGCGGCGCACGGTCAGGAGCGAAATGGCGTCGAGCAGCGCGCGCTGATAGGCCAGCACGTCCTGCCGTGGCATGAGCCCCTTGTCCTGCGCCTCGTGTGCATTGCGCAGCGCGGCCTGGGTGCGCGCGATCAACTGATCGACTTCCGGTTTCAGGCGCTGCGCGGACAGCGCGCGCCAGTAGGCGTTGCGCACGTCCTGAAGCACGTTCTGCGCGACCTTGCGGCGGCGCTCCTCGGCCATCAGCATCTGGTCGGAGCGTTGCTGCGTGCGGTAATACGCCATGCCGAAGTCGATCAGGTTCCACGTCATGCCGAGCGACACCAGTTCGTGATAGCGCTGCTCTGACGTCGACGGCCGCAAGCTCACCTGCCGATCCTCGATGCCGATCGACGTTCCGCCCGAGTCGTTGCTGCGATACGAATAGCCCGCCGAGGCCACCAGTTGCGGCAACAGCGCATTGGTCGAGACATCGCGCAGATTCGCCGCGAGCGCGCTTTCCATCAGCTTGAGCCGGTAGTCGAGGTTGTACTTCAGCGCGCGCGCGGCGGCCTGATAGAACGTGATGGGGCCTTTGACCGGCTCCTGTGCGTCGTACATGGCGAGCTGGTCGGTGACGACGCGATCGCGGATCTGATCGGTCGTCGCGGGTTGCGGCTGAAGGGACGAGCAGCCCGCGAGAACGCACAGCGCAAAGGCGGCCGCGGCTCCGGACAGATGCGGCTGAGGTCTTGGCATGGCGCGAATCCTCGTTCGAGAGCTAGCGGCTGGCCGTTCTGCCGCGCATGGCGGGCAGCTTGCGCGCGGCTTCATGCAACTGCGACGCGAAGGCTTGCGCGGTTTTTGCGGGCTCCTTTTCGACGGGCGGATGCATGCCGTCCGTCAGATGGTTCGCGAGCGCGGCGAACACCGAAGGATCGGCGAGCAGGCCGTCGGCATCGAGGCTCACGCGTCCGTGCCGGCCGAATATCCACGCCTGATCGAAGTTGCTCGCGAGCTGGCTGTCGCGTACCGTCCGGCCGACGAATTCGCCGGGCTGAAGCTCGGGCATCGAGCGGGACGCCAATGACGTATCGGGTTCGAGCGGCCAGCCAATCTGGCTGCCGTCCGCCTCGCGCGAGCGCTCGGTCGCGCGTACGGCGTCCGCCTCGACGACGGGCGTCACGAACACGACAGGCACGATGTTCTGTTCTGTCTGCGTATTGGCCGTCGTCGCGAGCGCCTCGTTCCAGTACGGGCCCGCGCCTGCTGGCGGAATATAGGGCGACGAAATGTCGAGGTGGATCACCAGCGCGGCTTGCGCGGTCGCGCCTGCGGTGTCGCTCACGGTGTAGGTGAAGGTGTCCTGCAGCACCTGACCGAGTCCGGCCGCCGCCAGCACCTGCCGGTTCGTCAGGTCGATCGCATAGGTGTACGTGCCATCCGCGTTCAACGTGAGCGTGCCGTAGCGCCCCGCAAGTGCGTGTCCTGGCGCGGCGGTGGCGCCGGTTTCCGACTGTACGCCGGCGACATCGAGATGATCGTTCGCATCGGCATCGGCGTCATTGGGGAGCACGTTGCCGCGTGCCTGCGGCGCGGGCGTCTGATCGCTCGCGACGTTGCTGTCGTCATGCGGGGCGGGTGTATCGTCGGCGCCGTGGAGCGTGACCGTGAGCGTAGCCCGCGAGTTCGCGCCCGCCGTATCGCGCATCTGGTACGCGAATGTTTCGGTGAGCGTGTCGCCGCTCGTGCGCAGCGCCTGCACGGCCGCGTTGGCGTTATCCACGACATAGTCGTAGCTGCCGTTCGCATTCACGACGAGCGTGCCGTAGTGCCCCGCGAGCGCCTGTCCTGCTTCGGCGCTGCCGCCCGCATCGCTTGCGATGCTCACGACCTGTTTCGTCTCGCCGTTGGCTGCGCTGTCGACGTCGGTGTCGTTGGCGAGGACGTTGCCGGTGGCGTCGCGTCCCGGCGTGCCGTTGTTCACGCCGCCGGCTTCGATCGCGGTGCTGCCGTCGTCGCGCGCAACGGGCGTGTCGTTCTGTCCTTCGATGGTGACGCGCAACTGCGCCGTGCCTTGCGCGCCGAGCACATCCACGCTCGTATAAGTGAACACGTCCTGCAGCGTCTGGCCGCTCGTGCGCAGCGCCTGCACCGCGGCCGATGCATTGTCGACGGCATAGCGCCAGGTGCCGTCGGCGTTCATCGTCAGCGTGCCGTATGCGCCTCGCAGCGGCGTGCCGACCGCGCCGCTCTCGCCCTGCACGGCGCTCACGTGGATGGCGTCGCCGTCGGCGTCGGCGTCGTTGGCGAGCACGTTGCCCGATGGGTCCACGCCAGGCGTCGCGTTGCTCATGCCGCCGGCTTCGACGGCGGTCGCGGTGTCGTCGCGGACGACGGGCGCATCGTTGCGTCCGCGCACGACGATCGTGAGCCGCCCCAGGTCCGTCAGGTTGTCGCGATCCCGCACGCGATACGTGAAAACATCGTCGACGGTTTGCAGCGGACCCAGCGCGATGACCGTCGGATTGGTCGTATCCACGCGATAGACATAGGTACCGTTCGCACCGATGAAAAGCGTGCCGTACTGCCCTTGCAGAATCGTGGCGTCGACGTTGCTGCTGCTGCCCGGTGTGATCGCCGACAACGGCTCGGCCGCGGCCGGGCCGCCTGCGCGGGCCGCGTTGCCGCTGAGCGAGTCGGTCTGATCGACGTCGGTGTCGTTGGTGAGCACGTTGCCGACTGCGTCGAAGGCTCTGCCATTGCCGATATTCGCCGAAGCGAGGGCAAAATCGTCGTGGGCGACGGGCGCGTCGAAAGCGCCGCGAATCTGCACGGAGATCTGCGCCGTGTCGCTCGCGCCCGCTGCGTCGTGCATGCGGTAGGTGAAGGTTTCCTGCACGCTCTGGCCGATGATCAGGCGTTGCACGGCCGGCAGGCTGTTGTCGACGACGTAGGTGTAGCTGCCGTTCGGGTTGATCGTGAACGTGCCGTAGGTGCCTTTGACCGAAGTCGCGCCTGCGACGGCGGCGAAGTTGCCCGGCGACGCTTCCGCGCCGACGCGCACGCCATCGACAGCTTTGGTGTCGCCGGCGTCGACGTCCGTGTCGTTGAGGAGCACGTTGCCGGACGGATCGACGCCCGGCGTCTGGTTGAGCGTGCCGCCGGCTTCCATCGCGCTCGCCACGTCGTTTTGCGCGACCGGATTGTCGTTCCTGCCGGAAATGACGATGTCCAGCTCGGCCTGCGCCGCCGCGCCGTGCGAGTCCGTGACCGTGTAGGTGAAGCGCTCGGTCAGAAGGTCGGACGCGAGCCGCAACGCCTGCACATTCGGGTTGGCGTTGTCGACGATGTACTGCCACGCGCCGTTCGCGCCGAGCGTCAGCGTGCCAAAAGCGCCGCGCAGCGGCTGGCCCAATGTGCCCGCCGTGCCCGCGCCCGACGACGCGCCCGTGCGGATCGCCGATACCGTCAGCGGGTCGCGCTCGGGATCGCTGTCGTTGGCGAGCACGTTGCCGGACGGATCGACGCCCGGCGTGCCGTTGCTCGCGCCGCCTGCTTCCACCGCGCGGCCGGTGTCGGTCTGGGGCGTCGGCGCGTCGTTCACGCCGCGCACGGTGATGACGAGTTGCGCCTGATCCGCGAGGCCGCTCGTATCGACGATCCGGTACGTGAAGGTTTCGGTGAGCGTCGCGCCGGGCGCGAGCGCGCGCACCGCCGCGTTGTTGCTGTCCACGGCGTAGTCGTACGCGCCGTTCGCGCCGATGCGGATCGTGCCATACAGGCCCGCGATGCTCGTGCCGTTCGCGGCGGTCGTGCCCGCGGCGACCGCCGTGAGGCCGCCGCCCGCCGCTTCGGCGCCGGTTCGAGCGCCGTTCACCACGAGAAGCGTGTTCGGATTGTCGGTATGGTCGACGTCCGTGTCGATGCCGTTGCCGCCCGGCTGCGTGGTCGTGCCGGGGCGGCTCGCCTGCGTGATGACGTTGCCGGTCGCATCGACGGGATTCACGCCGGTGCTGGCCGAACCGGCGCTGGCCGCGCCCGCGTCGTTGCTCGCGACGGGATTGTCGTTCGCGCCGTGCACCTCGATGCGCAACTGGGCGAGATCGGAGAGCCCGCCCGCGTCGGCCAGCGCGTAGGTAAACGTGTCGACGAGCGGTGCATCGGCGGGTACGAGCGCCTGCACCTGCGCATTGTTGTTGTCGATGACATAGCGATACGAGCCGTCCGCGCCGATGATCAGCGTGCCGAACGCGCCCGCGATGCTCGTGCCGTTGCCGCTCGTCGTGCCCGCCGCGACCGTCGCGAGCGGCGCGTCGACCGCGCTTTCGGGCCGATTCGTGATGCCCGTCACGCGATGCGTTTCGCCGTTCGCCGCGCTGTCGACGTCGGTGTCGTTGGTGAGCACGTTGCCGGTCGCGTTGCTGCCCGGCGTGCCGTTCGCGACGCCGCCCGCTTCGGTAGCCGAACCGTTGTCGTCGACGCCGATGGGGGTGTCGTTCGCGCCGTGGATCGTCACGGTGAGCGTCGTGCTCGCGCTCGCGTTCGCGCTGTCGTTCACGACATAGGTGAAGCGTTCGACCAGCGTCTGGCCGGAGAGCCGCAGCGCCTGCACCGCCGCATTGGCATTGTCGACAACATACTGATAGCCGCCGTTCGCGCCCAGGCTCAACGTGCCATACAGCCCGGCGATGACGCCGCGCCCCACGTTCGGCAGGAAGATGCTCGCGCCGCTCTGGTTGGCGACCTGCACGACGCGCAGCGCGTCGCCATTGGTGGCGATATCGACGTCCGTGTCGTTGGTGAGCACGTTGCCGGTCGGATCGACGCCCGGTTGCGCGTTGGCGTTGCCGCCGGCTTCGGTCGCGCTCGCCGCATCGGGGACGGCCACGGGCGCGTCGTTGACCGCCGTCACCGTGATCGGCAGCGTGCTGGTGGCGATGCGCGCATCGCCCGCTTCGCCTGGAATGCCGTTGCCGTTGAAGTCGCCGAAGTTGCCGCGGTCATTGGTGCTGACCGTGAGCGTATCCGGGCCGTTGAAGTTCGCGTTGCCGAGATATTGCAGGTTCGCGAGCGCGCTGTTGAGCGAGGCGAGCGTGCCCGTCAGCGTGAGCGTCGCGGTGTGCTCGCCCGATTCGGTGACGCCGGCGGGCAGGGCGCTCAGAAAGAGCGTGCCGTGCAGCACGTTGAGCGCGACCTGAAGCGTGCCGCCGCCCGCGTCCACGTCGCTCACGGTGATGCCCGCGAGACTGAGCGTCGTGTCTTCGAGTCCGGTCGGCGATGCGGGCAGCGTGTTGACGGGCGCATCGTTCTGCTCGACATATCCGGCATTCGCGCTCGCCGTGCCGCCATCCGCGAGCGTAAAGCCGATGGTGCCGAGCGGCGTGGCCGCGTCGCTGTCGATACGCACCGCGAGCGCGCCGACCGGTTGCGGATACGTGATCGCGCCCGTGGGCGCCTGAATACGGTAGACGCCGAGCGGCAGCACGCCGAATTCGTAGTGTCCGTTCGCGTCGGTGGTGGCGGTGTAGGCGAGATTGTCGGCGGTGGTGGCGAGATTGCCATCGACGCCCGCCCAGGTCAGCGTGACGGTCTGTCCGGCGAGTCCGGGGCCGTCGGGCGTGGCGGATGCCGTCGCGGATGCCGTGTCGTCCCACAGCGTCCCGCTCACCACGCCGAGGCCCGCCGCGCTCGTGCGAACGTAGGTGTTGGGACTCATGCCCGCGCCGGTGCGCTCGCCGTCCGCCGTGCCCGCGACGCCGACGCCCGAGCCGCCCCAGTTCGTGAAGCTGGCGGGCAGGCTGGTCCAGGTGAGCGTTGCGTTGGTCGGGGCGATGGGCGCGCCGTTTGGCACATCGGCGAAGTAGAACACCTGCACCTGGCTGTTTACCGCGAGTTCGGCGAAGGTGAGGCGAAGCCCGTTGCTCGTGTCCACCGCCGCGCCGATGCCCGCGAGTTGCGCCGCCGTGTAGGTCGTGCCGTTGATGACGAGATGGTCGAATGTATAGCCGGTCGCGCCCGTGAAGCTGTCGGTCAGCACGACGTCGTAGGCCGGCGACGTGCCGCTCTGCGTGAAGCGCACGTCGACCTGAGCCGTGCCGCTATTCGCGCCGACGCCCGGATCGAAGCCGTACACCTGCTTTTGCACGCCGGTGAAGTTCGGCTCGACGATATCCTCGCGCACCGTATCCGCCGTCGACAGCAGACTGGCGCCCGAACGGTCGACTGCGCTCATCGTCAGCGCCGCGCCCGCGACATTGGACGCCTGATTCGCCACGCGCGTGTTGAATTCGAGCGAGATGCCTTCGAGGTCGGCGTCGCTGTCCGGATTGACGATATTGCCGAGCCGGAACGTGATCGTCTCGTTGCCGTTGGCATCGGTGGCGACGCTGATGTTCGCCGCGTTGAGCACGCCCGTGGGCGCGGCGCCCGACAGGTCCGGCGTGATCGGCAGCGCCTCGGGGCTGGTTTCGTTGCCGGTTTCGTTGAGCGTGCCGCCCGTCACGAGACTCGTGATGTCCGTCGTGATGCCGTTGTTCGCGATGAACACGATGCGCGCCGTGCCGTCGTTGATGAAGCGCAGGCCGTTCTGCAGCGTGATCTGCAGCGAGTAGTCGTTGGTGGCGCCCTCGGCAAGCAGCGAGACCACGCGGTATCGAATCACTTCGCCCACGGTGACGCTTTCGTCCGATGCGTCCGTGGGCGCGGGCGCGGGCGTGTCCGCGACACCGCCCACGCGCGAGATCGTCACGACCTGCGCGACCGGCACCGTCAGCGTCGCGCTCGTGCGGTAGTCGTTGAGCGCGCCGCTGTTGAGAAGGCCGTCCGCTCCGGTACGCTCGCCAGCGGGATCGGCGCTGGCCGATGTGGTGCCGTCGAGGCTCGTCCACCGGGCCGTCGCGGTGTTGTCGAACGACGGCACGCTCGCTGCCGACGCGAGCACCGTTCCGGAGACGCGGATCGTCACGCTGCCGCCTTTCGCGATGTCGACATTGGCGCCCGCCGTCGTGCGCAACTGGCCGCCCGCCAGCTCGAAATCCGGGCCGCCGTGATTGGTCGCGCCGTTCTGGTACGTGACGCCGAGGATCGCCAGATTGCCGAGCTGCACGGGCAGCGTATCGAGAAAGCTCACGTCGAACGCGTTGAAATCGGTCGCGCCCGCGCCGTTGCTGATCGTGATGTCGTACTCGACCGTGTCGCCCTGGTCGACACCGAAACGCGGCAGCGCGGGCGTCGTCTGCGTGACCTGCAGCGTCGGCTCCCGGATCACGACGGTCGGCGCGGCGCCGCTCTGCGCGACGGTGCGATCGAGCGCGGCCGCGCCATTGGGCGTGTCGCCGTCCGGATCGCTGTAGACCAGCCGGCCGGGGTCGGCGAGCGTCACGCCCGCCTGATTGCCCGTGGTATTGCTCGCGACCAGATGCACGCGGATCACGAAGGAATCGTTCGCGCCGTTGTTGTCGGCGGTGGCGGCGGAGGTCGCGAAGGTCCAGCGCGGGCCCGCGCCGTCCGCGCCCAGTTGGCCCGACAAGGCCGCGAGGCTCGCCACGCTCACGCTGCCGTTGAAGTCCGCCGCGAGCGCGGCGCTGCCCGCGGCGGTCGTGATGATCTGATAGCCGAGGCCGCCGTTGAAGCTCGTGTCGAGGCGCAGGCCGGCGGGAATCAGGTCGTCGACGCGCAGATTGCGCGTGCCGCCTTCGGGCAGCGTCACCACGATGTCGTAGGTCATGCTTTCGCCGATCACGAGGTCGCTGCCGGTCGTGTGGCTCGCGCTCGAATCGGCGTCGTCGAGCGTGCCGCCGCCGTACCGCACGCTGACGGTGGGCGCGGCGATCTGCTCGTTGGCCGTGTCGGTGAGGTCGGTCGGCGTGAAGTCCGTGCCGCCCTCGACGCTCGCGTAGTGTGTGAGTGCGGCGCTCGTCCGCAGCGTGCTGCCCGCGACGATGCCATTGACGACCGTCGTATCGTACGTGACGACGACGACGTTCGCGCCCGCCTGATCCGCCGCCGTGCCAGCGCGTCCGGCGATCAGCGTCGCGACGCCGCCGGCATCGAGGAACGTGATCGTATTGCCGCTGACGGCGTAGTCCACGCCGGCCGTCAGTCGCGTGCCGTCGCCGCGATAGATCGCGAGATCGGCCGCCGCGAGACTGCCGCCGACGAACTGAAGCCCGCCGGGCAGCGTGACGGTGGTCGAGGCGTCGAACGCGCCGCCGCCGCCCGTGTTCTTGATCGCGGTGGCGAGACGCACGGTGTCGCCGCCGTCGATGCCGCTGACGTTGCCGTCGACGGCTTTCACGTCGGTCACCGAGCCTGTGAAGGGCACGCCGGCGCTGCCCGGCGCATTCCAGGTTCCGGTCGTGCCGGACACGGCGCCGTCGCTGCTCGAGACGACGCCCTGCCGGATGTCGAGCACCGGTTCGGCGACCGAGGCGACCACGGCGACATCGGACGATACGAGCGGCGTGTGCGCGATCGTCGTGACCTGGTTCGATTGCGCGAGCACGTCGAAGGAGCGCTGATCGGCGTAAGGCTGATCGCCCACGCGCATCGTGAAGAGAATCTGGATGGTGCTGCCGCTCGTGGCGTTCGCCGCGAAGCTGCCGAAGTCGAACACGAGCGAATTGCCGCTGCCTTCGCTCACGCTGATGAGGCCGCCCGCGTTCGTGTTGGCCGCGCCGAAGCTCCACTGGCCGACGCCGCTTCCCTGCGTCCAGTTGATGCCGGTCGCGTTCAGGAGCGGCAGCGGCAGATAGGCCGCGATCGAGAACCGTTCGTAGTCGCCGGTGACCAGGTCGTAGCGCAGGCTGAAGGTGACGACATCGCCCGGATTCAGTTCGCCGCTCGCGGGCGGCGCTGTCCCGTTGACCGTGACGAGCGCGATGTCGACCTGATGCGTGGGCACCGTGCTCACCGTCGATGAGTCGTCGCTTACCGAGCCGCCCGTCAGGTTGAGCCGGTCGAGCAGAAGCGTCGCGGCGACGGTCGCGTGATTGCCGAAGGAATCGCCCTCGTTGATGTCGCTCTGCGTGTAGTTGCTCGCGTAACGCTGGCCGACCACGGCGAGATAGTCGATGCGCGCCGTGGTCGCGCCCTGCTGGCTGCCATCGGAGATGATGTCGCCCGCCAGCGCGCCGGGCTGCAGCGCGCGCGCCGCCGCGATCGACGCGCCGATGTCGAAGGCGAGGGTCGTCGTGCCGTTCGCGTTGACGGTGCGCGTCGAGACGAGCGCGATGGTGTGCGTGACGCCGTCCTGCGTGTAGGTGAGCGTCGGTGTGCCGGTGAGCGTCTGGCCGTCGCCAAGCTGGTCCGTCACGATGAACTGTCCCGCGCCGAGCTGCGTCTTGCCGAGCGCGAAGTAGTCGGACAATGCGACATCGAGGGAATAGGCAAGCGTGTCGCCGGGCGTGACGCCCGCCGTGCCGGTGTCGGTTTGCTCGCTGACCTGCTTTTCCAGCGTCGCGGCCTTTGCGATGAAGGTCGTGCCGGTGCCATCGGCTTTGCCGGTGAAGGCGATACTCGTATTCGGCGGCGTGAGATCGCGCGGATCGAGCGGGACCCACTGGCCGCTTCCCGATGCCGTGCCGAACGCGATGCTCACCGGCGCTCCCGTGGTCGGATTGATCACGCTGGCGCCGGACGCATCCGTTTGCGGCACGTAAAAGCTGACCACGGTATCGACCGAACCGCTGAGACTTGCGTATTCCACCGAGTACGAACGGATGAACACGGTGTCGCTGCTGATCGCGGCACTGATGAGCGCGGCGTTGGTCAGCACCGACCCGTCCTGCAACGTGAGCGACGTGATCGTGCCGCCCGCGCCCGGCGTGATAGCGGTGATTTGAACGTTTGCGGGGACGTCCTGATTGATGACCACATCGGTGAGCGTCTGCCCGGTGGCGGCGGTCGCGGTGACGGTTTCCGTGCGCCCGAAGTTGGGGCCGGTGGCGGTCTCGCCTTCGGGCGTGTTGACGGTCTGCTTCAGCGACACGACCGTCGGATGCACGGTGAAGTCCCGCAGCGCGGTCTCGATGATAGTCGGGTCCGCCGTGGGATTGTCGAGCGAATCGTTGCCGAACTGGAATGCGCCGCGCGCGCCGATCGTCAGGTCGGGGCTGCTGTTGGAGAACGCCGTGTCGGCGAGATTGCTCAACTGCGCGTTGACCTGCACGGTGATGGCGGGCTGTCCCTGCGCGACACTCGCGAACGGCAGTTCGAGCACGACGAGTTCGTCGCCGGGGCGCAGACCGTAGGTGGCGGCGTTGACGACGAGCGCGTTGCCGCCCGCGTCTTTCGCGAGCGGATGCACCGCGTGGCCGTTGGCATCGAACGTGATGGTGAAGGCCGTGACCGCCTGGCCGAGGTAACTTGCGGAAACGAACGTGACGCCATCGTTGCCGTCGCGGCCCGTGGAGGGCATCAGGAGATCGACATAAGGGCCGTATCCGACCTGGGTCGACGCGTTCGTAAACGAGACACCAAAGGAGAACTGATTGCCGAGCAGGACGTCCTGCGTGGTGGTCGCGAGCGTGACCGTCGGGCTTGCGTCGGCGAGCAGGTGGTCATAGTGCGCGAGCGCGTAGGCGGAGAGCGCGATCGGTTTCTCGAGCGTGCCGCTCGTCACTTCGAGCGTCCAGTCGCCGCCGAGCGTGGCGCTGCCGGTTGCGTCGTCGGATGCGCCGACGGTCGTGCCCGTTGCGCTTGCGAGCGTCTGCACGAGTGCCTTGCCCGCATCGCCCGCGCCGATGTCGCATCCGTACAGTTCGATGTCCGCGTCGCGGTTCAGATGGCTGCGCCATGTGCCGAGCGCGTCGGCCATCTGGACGAGTGTCGTGCTCGTGAAGGTCTGATTGCCGAGCGTGAACTGGCCTGCCGCGCCGTGCGAGAAGATCTGCACCGAATCCGCGTGGCCCATGCCGGCCAAGGCAGCCGAGATCGCGCCGACGGCGTCCTGTCCGGGTTGCACGACGAGCACCTGCGTTCCGGCCGGCGCTTGGGCGAGCAGTTCGCCGCCGTTTTCGACGCGGCTGTCGACCACCACGAGGTTGCGGGGTGTGACGGCTGGTGCGGCAGGGGGCGCAGCCACGGGTGCGGGCGGCGCGGTCGTGCTCGGGCGCACCTCCGGCGCGGCGGCAGGCTCGCTCGTGGCCGCGGCATGCGCGGGGTCGGAGTGATGCTGATGATCGGCCGCGGACGCGGCGGCGCCATCGAACAAAATGCGCTGTTCGAGCGCCAGGGCTTCGCTGCGCGGCCTCAGGTGCTGTGCAGTTCTCGGAAAATGCAACAGATCGGCCATTTTCGCCTCGCGATGCGACGAAATTGAAACGGCAACCCGGATCTCATGTCTCCGCTGTCAGAGACATGGAGAAAATTTCGGTATTCGAAACAAAGCGGATCCGCATTTCTGCTTCACGCGAAACGGATCTCGTTCTCTCGAATAAATTTGTATACGTAAATATATTAAGGTTGGCCCCGAACGCAACCACGCGGTTGAAGATTATTTCTCTTGTCGCGATGTCTCACTGCGCCAGGCATTAATTACCCGGAGGCGGAATGGGGCCGAAAAATATTGCCTTGAGTTTTCCGCGCCCGATGACGCGGGAGAGTTCGGCGATCACGCAATAATTGAAGATCAGGGTGACGAGCAGAATCTGGACCGCCCAGAAATGCGGCCAGTTGATTTCGCTCCAGAGTTGATGATTCGCGGCGATCAGACTGGGCGCTTCCTTCCAGAAGTCATAGAGACGTTCGAGATAGTGCACGAGCAGCGCGACGAGCGCGTACATCAGCGTCTTCCATGCGACGTTCCAGATCAACGGTTTGTCGGGGAAGCGGTTGATGAACGGGAGCATGTCGGCAACCAGCACCGACTTGCCGAGAATGAGCGATGCGATCAGCACCGACGCAGACGAAGGAAGCGAAATGCCGGTGCCACGGACCATCAGCGCGCGGATGATCGCGACGATGTGGAGAATGATGAAAAAGAAGATCGTCGGCGGCAGCGCCTTGATCATTTCGTGCTTGAGCTTTTCGATGAGCGCGCTCATGGTGCGAGTCTCCCGTGTTTTTCGTGGCAGCCTTGATAGGGCGATGTTCTCGACGCCGCGCGTGCATGCCGCGCGAGCTAACGGAAAGCATAGGCGAGTTTCGATCGAGCAATGAGCGTGCATCGGCCCTCGTAAAAGACAGGTGCAAAAAGCCGAAGCCCCGGTAGAACTTTCACCGGGGCTTGCGGATATTGCGAGCTTCAGGAAAACACGTCCACTCGACGCGTGCTGCATCCGGTGCAAGTTTAGGTAAGCCGGTTTGCTCAGCGAGTCGGTCTGTGTCCGTGTGATGCGATAGTCTGCATCACGGAAATCAGTGTAATGCGCCGGACTCGAAAGCCATGGTCCGAACAGGCGCCGATTCAGCCTTCACCCCGACCGATTGCAATGCTGAAGTTCGCGCCCGATGTGCCGACTATCGACGGCACTGCTTCTCAAAGACGACTTTCTCGAAGAGTTCGTATTCGGCGGTCGGTGTCTTGTCGGCTCCGGGCGCGTGGTAATAGCTCATCGTGATCGATGTCTTGCCGCCGCGC
Organism: Burkholderia sp. THE68; assembly: GCF_009938265.1. Classification (NCBI taxonomy): domain Bacteria; kingdom Pseudomonadati; phylum Pseudomonadota; class Betaproteobacteria; order Burkholderiales; family Burkholderiaceae; genus Burkholderia; species Burkholderia sp. THE68. The sequence continues at coordinate 56,449 of NZ_AP022319.1, read as the reverse complement.
TCGCCGGGATCGACGTCGAACACGGCGATGCCGTATCCCGTGCCCGTGTCGCGCTGCGCGGACCAGATCGCGTCTTCGACCGCATCGGCGACCGGGCGAACGAACGTGCCCGCCGTCGTGCCTGGCACGGGGCGATTCGGCTTCGTGAATACCTGCGCCTGCGGCAAGCCGTTGCCCGGATCGGTGCCATAGACATCGAGCGGCGCGCTTGTGCCGCCACCGCCGAGAATCAAGTGGATGGTGCCGTGCGTCGTGTCGATAGGATCGTTCGCGCGTTGCGATGTTTCGACGGGACGCGGCTGCAAGGTGTCGACGCGTTCGCCTGTCGTCGCATCGCGGCCTGCCAGATGATTGCAGCCGCGCACCGGATGACTGCGCTCGTAATCGTGATCGTGACCGCACAGCACGAGATCCACGCCATAGCGATCGAAGAGCGGCAGCCACGCTTCGCGGATGCCCTTGTCCGAACCATTGCCCGTTTTCGATGAACTGAGCGCATCCTGGTGCATCTGCACGACGATCCAGTCGATGTCGTCATCATGCGATGCATCGCGCAAGGTTCGTTCGAGCCAGCGCGTTTGTTCGCCATTGCTGTATCCGCGCACATAGAAGGACGTGCCCGGCGCGATGGCTGCATTGCCCGTGCTCGCGGCAGGCACGAGCGGCGCCGGCCCGGCGACGAATGCGGCGCCGTCCTGATAGACGACGTCGTCGGCATCGAGCGAGATGAACAGCACCGAGCTCACGCGAAAGCTGTACCAGCGCCCCGGAAAATGCGTGCCGTTGTCGGGCAGCGTGTAGCGCGTCAGATACGACGCGAAGCCCTGCTGGCCGTTGTTGAACTCGATTTCGTGATTGCCGGGGCAAGGCATCCACGGCCGGTTCGCCGCCGATGTCTGGGCGTTGTTGCCGAAGTCGCGCCAGACTTCGGGCTGTTGCGCCGGATTCAGGTTGGCATAGCAGAGGTCGCCGTTGAGCAAATGGAACAGCGGCTCGAAGCGCTCGACGGCCTGCACGGCGAAACGGCTCTGAGGCGAGGACAAAACCCAGCTCGTGTTCGGCGTTGCCAGATCGCCGTAGCTCGTGAAGCGGAACTTGCGGCGTCCGCGAGGTGCGGTCGTGAAGCCGGCGGTGAAGGGTTGGGCGGCCTTGCTGTCGTTGTCGGCGGTGACTTCGTATTGATACGTCGTGTGCGGGCGAAGCTCATGCAGCCGCGCGTGATACGTGAAGACGGTTTCGCCGTTCAGACCATCGGTGTAGGTCCGCTGCACGGCGTGGATGACGTGTGCGTGGCCATCGTGCGTGCTGATCCGCACGCGTGGCTGGACCGCCTGCGCAAGCGATCCCCAGCTCACGATCACCTCGCTCGTCGGATCTTCGCCCCACGTCAGATGGATCTGCTCGGGCGTGCCATCCGGATGCGACGCCTGGGCGAACGCAGGACCGGTCACCACATTCGCGGCGGTCGCGAGTCCCGATGCACCCGCGAGCTTCAGAAATCCGCGGCGCGATGCAATCGATGCGCCGTCCTGCTGGGTCTTCGTGACCATGGACGTATGTTTCCTGATGGGGATGAGATGCGCTCCGTCAGGGAGACATTATGGCGAGTCGTATGACCACGCCATGACAGGCGGGCGAGCGAACTACGCGCGGAAAGTTTTCCCTGACGCCTTTCCGGCAGCGAACCTCGCACTGTTCCGGCTGCGCAGGGATGTCGTTCAGGCCGCGTCGGTATGATTCGTGACACCGATAAAAGAAAGGAGGGCGCTCATGCCGAACATCGAGCAAGCGCGACGGCCCCGGCTTGTCGATCGTGTCTGGCGTGTCATGCTTCGCCTCGCATTTCCGCTCGCTCGCGTGTGGTGGACTTTTCGACGACCTCGTCATGAAGGCGCGCTCGTCGCAATTTACGTCGGGCAGGCGCTGTTGCTGCTGAAGTCGTCGTACCGGTCCGAATGGAATCTGCCCGGCGGCAGCGTCCACGCGGGTGAGACGCCTCATGAAGCGGCGCTGCGCGAGATGGAGGAGGAGATCGGGCTCTCGGTGCATACGTTGGTCCCTGCGGGCAGTGCCAGCGGCATCTGGGACGGCCGAAGAGACACCGTGCATTTCTTCGAACTGCATCTCGATTCCATGCCCGAGTTGCAGCTCGATAACCGCGAGATCATCGCCGCGCATCTGGCATCGCCGGAGGAATTGCAACGCATCGCGTTGACGGAGGCCACGGCTGCGTATTGTTCCGCCAGGCGTTGATGTCCATCTGCTCAGGGTCATACAAACGTCACTCGCGAATCGTAATAATGCGCGGGGACAATTCGAATAGAACGGGAAGCCAGATGAAGCGTGCACGACAGCATCGCAAGTACTCGATCGCGGCACGCGCCGCACTCGTCTTATCCTTCGGGCTCGCTGCCTGCCAAGGCGACGGCAACGACACCAGCACCACGACATCCACGCCTCCCGCGACCGCCACGCCCACCACGTTTTCCACGCTGGACGGCCAGCAACCGCTCGTGATCGGCCACCGCGGATTGCCTGGTCTGCGCCCCGAGGAAACGCAACCGTCCTATGAACTTGCCGCCGACAACGGCGCGGACGCGCTCGAAGAAGACCTGCATTTGTCGAAGGATTGCGTGCTCGTGGCGCGGCACAATCCGTGGCTTTCGGATAACACCAACATCGCCGATGTCGCAAAGACCAACGCCTCAGTCGCGACGAGAAAGCGCACGGTGCCCGGGGTGCTGGTGAACGTGAAGTGGACGACCACGCCTGAGACCGGCCCATCGCAGTATTTGACCGATCTGACGAATCCAAACGATTCGAAGTCGGTGCTGAAGTCCTTGATCGTCGATGGCGAAGATCACACGGGCGACTGGTCGATCACGGACTTCACCGCAGCCGAACTCGGCACGCTGCTCGGGGGCACGACCTACGACGCTGCGGCCGAACGGCCCACCGAGTTCAACGGCAAGTTCCCGATTCTCACATTCCAGCAGGTCATCGATATCGCGAAGGCGAAGAGCGCGGCCACGGGCCGTTCGATCGCCGTCTATCCCGAGACGAAGAACCCGACCTGGAATAACGCGCAGGCTATCGCGAACGGCTGCGGCGCGGCGGGCAGTCATCCGCTCGAAGACGCGCTCATCAAGATTCTCAATGACAACGGCCTGAACAACCACGATGCACCGATATTCGTGCAGAGCTTCGAGCCGGGCAGCCTCCAATACATGCGCGCGCACGGCCTGAACACGAAGGTCGTGCAACTGATCGACGGCTACGACGTCGATTACCGCACAGGCGCGGTCATCTACAACGAAATCACCGACAGCCGTCCTTTCGACTGGACCGTCGCCGGCGATCCGCGCTGGTTCGACGCGATGCTCACGCCCGCGGGCCTCGCGCAGATCAAGACGTACGCAGACGGGATCGGGCCGTGGAAGCCGCAGATCGTGCCGCTCAAGATCACGCCGTTCCCCGCGACCAATCCCGACGGCACGCCATTCACCGGTTCTACCGCGCAGGCGACGACGCAAGCTCCGACGAGCGTCGTCAGCGATGCACACAAGGCCGGGCTCTTCGTGCACGTTTTCACGTTCCGCAACGAGAAGAAGTATCTCGCAGCGGATTACAGCAGCGACCCGAACGCCGAGTATCTGAAGTTCTTCCGGCTCGGCGTCGATGGTGTGTTCACCGATTTCACCAATACCGGATTCGCGGCGCGCACGGCTTATCTCAAGGAACTCGGCCGTTAGGCTCGCCGGCATGCAAATGCATCGCCTCATTTATTGAAAGGAGACGTTCATGATTCGAGCCCGTGTCTGTGCCTTGTCGTTTGCGTTGTCTGCGTCGATCGTCGCGTGTTCGTCCGCGTGGGCGCGCGTCGATCTCATCGCGATCGGCGAGTTGAGCGGACTCGTCGCCGATCGCTCGAAAGCGACGGCGGCGCCGCTCGAAAACGGGGCGCCGGGCAATCTGCTCGGCGGCCTCGGCTCCGGTCTCGCGTATGCGGGCTGCGACACGTTTCTCGCCACACCCGACCGCGGCCCGAACGCAATCTCGTACAACAAGGCCATCGACGACACCGCGTCGTACATCAATCGCTTCCAGACGCTGATCCTGCGTTTGGAAGCCGGAGACAAAGGCGATGCGCTGCCCTACACACTGAACCCGAAGCTGGTTCAGACGACGCTGCTGCATGCGCGCGAGCCGCTCGTCTACGGCGACGGCGCGGCGTACGGCGTTCCCGACGGCGCGCCGGCGCTCAACGAGAAGGATCACACGCACTATTTCACGGGCCGTTCGGATAACTTCACGCCGACGCGTTCATCGACCTTTCCGCTCGACGCGCGCTTCGATCCGGAGAGCATCCGCGTGGCGCGCGACGGCGCGAGCGTCTTCATTTCCGACGAGTACGGGCCGTACATCTATCGCTTCGACCGGCGCACGGGCGAGCGCGTCGCGGCGTATCGCGTGCCGGCGTCGTTCGCGGTGACGAAACTCGCGCCCGTCGGTAACGATGAAATTAGCGAGAACACGTCCGGCCGCGTCGCGAACAAAGGCATGGAGGGCCTCGCGATTTCGCCGGACGGCGACACGCTTTTCGGCGCGATGCAAAGCCCGCTGATCCAGGACGGCGGCACGAACGGCGCCTACACGCGCATCCTTCGCATCGACCTGCGCACGGGTAAGACGGCGCAATTTGCCTATCCGCTGACCAACCTCGGTACCGATGCGAAGCCGAACTATCCGACGATCAGCGACATCGTCGCAGTGAGCGATCACGAGCTGCTGGTCGACGAGCGCGACGGCAAGGGACTCGGCGACGATTCGGCGGCCGTGTTCAAGCGGGTTTTCCACGTCGATCTCGCCGGTGCGCAGGACGTGAGCCAGGCGAGCGGCGAAGCCGGCCTCAAGCCATATGCGATCGAGAAGACGTTGTTCCTCGATGTCGTCAAGGCGTTGTCGGTGTACTTCAAGCCCGCGGATATCCCCGCGAAGATCGAGAGTCTCGCATTCGGGCCGGACATGCACATCGGCGGGAAGCTGAAGCACACGTTGTTCATCGCGAATGACAACGACTTTCTAGGCACCGTGACGGACACGAATCACCCGAATGGCATCGACAACCCGAACCGGTTCTTCGTCTTCGCGATCGATCCCGCCGATCTGCCTGGTTACGTCGCGCAACGCCTGCCAGGCGCGGACGGACGCAATGACAGGGTGTGCCGTTTCGCCCACGACGGTCGCGGCCACGACGGGGATCACGACGATCACGGCAAGGGAGACGGCGGTGGCCAGTGATGCGTCATACGCGCCAGGGACTTGCGAGGCTACTGCGATGACGGTGGATCAAGTCCCCTGTTTCAGGGTTGCAGATGACGCGGCATCGCTCAATCGCTCCATACGCCTGGCACTCCGTGGCGTGTCCGACGAAGCCGGTTTCCGCGTTACTTCCGCATCCGCGGCTCCGGCTATCTCATCGGTCAAGATATTCCCGTTCACTACCTTTCCTTGACTACGTCGCCAGCTTGCAGGAGGCGTACCGAATTGACGCTTGAATGCTCGATTGAACGCCGCCTCCGAGTCGTACCCCACGCGCTCGGCGACTGCCCCGATCGAACACGGACCGGTCAGCAGTTCCTGTGCTGCGATCTGCAGACGCCAGCCTGCGAGGTATTGCATCGGCGCCTGACCAAGCAACTGCGTGAAGCGCTGCGCAAGCGCGGAGCGCGAAAGGCCGACACGGCGCGCGAGTTCGTCGACGGTCCAGTCATGCGCGGGCTGTGCATGCAGAAATGCGAGCGCCTTGCCGACGAACCGGTCGCCGACGCCTGCGAGCCAGCCGCGGCGATCGGCGGACAACGAACCGATGCACCGCCGCACCGCCTCGACGAAGAGCAGTTCCGAAAGTCGGGCGAGCACGGTGGTGCTGCCGGGCCGCCACTCGGCCGCTTCGGCCACCGCGAATCTCAGCGATGACTCGAGCCATGCCGATTGTGGATCGTTCCGCATATCTACCTTGAAAAGGCGCGGCAGAGACGACAGCACCGGATCGGCAAGCGTATCGTCGCAAGCAAGAAAGCCGCAGATGATGCGCGTGCGGCCGGATTCCGGACCCGAGCCATCGGCGCCGATGCTCAGACGCATGACTTCGCCGGGCGAGGTTGCCAGATATCGCGACACCAATTCCTCTGCCGGTGTCGGCACAAGTTCGAGCGAGCTGCCCATCAGATGCGCCTCGCCATGCGGCACGACGAGCAATTCGCCCGCTTCGATGCGAACGGCCGAGGCCGGATCATCGGTCAGCGCCGCCCAGCAGCACCCTTCCACGATCAAGTGATACGACACGACGCGCTCGGCGCGCGGCAGGAACGTGGCGCACAACGACGGCGAAACGTGACCGACCACGCACCAGGGCGCGGTGAAATCGACGTTGAGATACACCGCGCCGCTGAGACGCAAGAGACGAAGCACGTCCGAAAGCGCATCCATGACAGGTCCAAGTTCCGGCGTCCCGCGCAAAACATCTGGACGCTCGATCATTCAAAGAATCGCTTCCCGCGTCGATACTTGCATTCACGCGAAACGTCATTGACGCAAGGTTAAGCGCAGTTGGGCCAATCGCCAACCCACATCAACGGGGGCTTCGATGAATGATGCAGCTACTTACCACGGCCAGTGCTTCTGCGGTGTCGTGCGCTTCACTGTGAGCGGCAAGCCGGAAGGCATGGGGTATTGCCATTGCGAATCCTGCCGGCGCTGGTCCGCCGGGCCAGTCAACGCTTTCACGCTCTGGAAACCCGAAGCATTGAATGTCACGCATGGCGGCGACGCCATCGGGACTTACAACAACACTGAACACAGCTATCGAAAATGGTGCAAAGCCTGCGGCGGCCACGTCTTCACCGAGCATCCAGGACTGGGACTGATCGATGTCTACGCCGCCGTCATTGCCGACTTTCCGTATGAACCGTGCGTGCACGTCCATTACGCAGAGTCGACGCTGCCAATGAAGGACGGTCTACCCAAGATGAAGGACTTGCCGAAGGGCATGGGCGGCACGGGTTTGAGCGTCGCGGAATAGTTCTCGCCGCGTTGTCGGCACGCCGGTTCGTCGCGTCGGCGTGTTTCATCTGATCTGCTTGCGGCGCATTTAAAAAACGTAGTACTAACGGGCGTGCTCGTCACGCTGCCACCTTCTCTACAGGAGCCATGTTATGTCCGCAGTCGATACCGCAATCTCGCCCGCCGCCGATCTCGCCGCCGTGAAGGTCCGCCAGCAAGCCGCCTGGTCGACGGGCAACTATGCCGTCGTGGGCACCACGCTGCAGATCGTCGGAGAAAACCTTTGCGAGGCGCTCGATCTGCGCTCCGGCAGTCGTGTTCTCGACGTCGCAGCGGGCAACGGCAATGCGACGCTCGCCGCCGCGCGCCGCTTTTGCGAGGTTACCTCGACCGACTATGTTTCCACGCTCCTCGACGCCGGCCGCGCTCGCGCCGATGCCGAAGGGCTTGCCGTGCAGTTTCAGGAAGCAGACGCCGAAGCACTGCCTTTTGCGGACGCTTCGTTCGACGTCGTGATGTCGACCTTCGGCGTGATGTTCACTCCCAATCAGGAGCAGGCGGCGAATGAACTGGTGCGCGTGTGCAGGCCGGGCGGAAAGATCGGACTCGCGAACTGGACGCCGGACAGTTTCATCGGACAGGTGTTCAAGACGATTGGCAAATACATCCCGCCCCCTGCCGGCGTGAAGTCGCCCGCGCTGTGGGGCACTCAGGCGCGCCTCGACGAACTGCTGCGCAGCCACGCCACGCGCATCGAGGCGACGAGCCGCGAGTTCGTCTTTCGCTACCGCTCTCCCTCGCATTTCGTCGAAATATTCCGCACTTACTACGGCCCGATGAACAAGGCGTTCGCCGCGCTCGAAGGCGAGCGGCAGGCCGCGTTTCTAGGTGATCTGATGGCGCTCATCGAGGACCGCAATCGTTCCGGTGATCGAACGCTCGTATTGCCCAGCGAGTATCTTGAAGTCGTGGTGGAACGAAAATGATCCGATTCGAACCTATGGTCGGCGCAGCGTTGGATGTCGGGTTGCGCCTGCGGTCTCTGGTCTGCTTTGCGGCGCTTCGTTACGGCTCGGTGCTTTTTACTTTGCCTTTGCTGTCGTCCGTGTGCTTCTTCGCATTTCGATTCGCGTTGTCGACCCTCGGAGGACCCGCATGAAGTTCGTCCATCTGTGTTCTCGTTCGAGGTCTTCCATAGCCACCGGTGAAGCAAGCGTCGATCTGCATGTTCTCAACTTCGTAGGTGAATCAAAAGTATGAATAGCCTTATCCCATTCGAGCACGTTTCGGCTCCGTCGACGGTAATCGCCCTGCATTGTTCCGGCTCAGGCGCGGCGCAATGGCGCAAGCTGTGCGAAACGCTCCCCGCCTGCGTGGCGTTCGTCGCGCCTGAGCACTACGGTTGCGAGGGCACGGGGCCGTGGAGCGGCGAGCATGCGTTCACACTCGCCGACGAGGCCGAGAGGACCATCGACATCATCGATGCCACGAGCGGCAAGGTGCATCTCGTCGGGCATTCGTACGGCGGCGGCGTGGCGCTACGAGCGGCAGTGGTACGGCCGGAGCGCATCGCGAGCCTGTCGCTTTACGAGCCGTCCGCGTTTCATCTACTAAAGACGATGGGTGCTCACGGAGCGCATGCGCTGGCGGAAATCATCGCGATTTCGAAGCGCACCGCGGATAGCGTGAGCTGCGGCGATTATCGGGGAGCCGCTAGCTCGTTTGTCGACTATTGGGGCGGCCGGGGCGCATGGGAGGCGCTTCGGCCTTCGGCAAAGGCTGCGCTTACTCGCTGGGCGCCGAAGGCGCCGCTCGATTTCCGCGCGCTGCTTGACGAGCCCACGTCACCGGGAGCGTACTCTGGCCTGCGCGTACCCGTATTGGTCATGCGTGGCGAACACGCGCCACTGCCTTCGCGAGCGATAGCTGAGCGCTTGCCGATGATGCTCCCTTCGGCTCGACTCGCAATAGTCAAGGGGGCAGGCCACATGGGACCGATGACGCACACTGACGAGGTCAACGCCGCGATAACCCGACACATTCTGACGGCGGAGCCGGACAGTTGCTCGAAGGAACTGGCATATTCTCAGACGGCCAGCGTGTTGGCGGTCGACCGTCGTACTTGCTGAAGTTGCTCGCGCGACCGGATCCGGTCGTAGCCTCAGGAGTTGCCGACTATCCGTCCGCGAAGAACTGTTCCAAAAGCGCCGAAGACCTAGCTAGGGAAACCGTGAGTATTCGAAACCTCGTCCAATGTTATCATCGTCAACACTGAGATTCGAAAAAGCCTGAATGAACGCCGGCCATCCTCACAGTCGGACAAATCGACGATTCATCCACGGACGCGATGGACCTCAGTCTGTCGATGTTGATATCGAGCCCTAATCGGGTGCTTTTCAAGAGAGAGGAAGCAAAATGGCAAAAGGATATTGGGTAGCAGCGTACCGGGCGATTCATGACACAGACAAGCTCGCGGCGTACGGCGCCCTTGCGGGGCCGGTGGTCAGAGCGGCGGGCGGAAAGTTTCTACTGCGAGGCGGCGAGGTCGTGGCCTTCGAAGCGGGCCTGAAGGAACGGACCGTCGTGGTTGAGTTCCCCAGTTTCGAGCAGGCGCTCGCGGCGTATCAGAGCAAGGATTATCAGGATGTTTTGGCCGTGTTAGGGGACGGCGCCGAAAGGGATGCGCGCATCGTCGCAGGCGTCGACGATTGAGGCATATACGAAGCCACAAGGCGGCCCGCGCCGTACCCCAGCGCGGGCGCTATTTTCCACGCGCTGAAGACATGGCTTTCTCTGTCAGCGACGAGCAAGGACTCAAACGTTCACGCCCTGTCAGGCTCGTGCAGTTGCCTCGAGCAGTTTTTGCAAGCTCGCTGGTCCCGTTGCAATTGCTTGAAGGAACATCGTGATAGAGAAGTGAACCATCGGACCGACATCTACGGGGACATCCGATCTCGGGACACGACTGCTGAGGATGAGCGTTGCCAGTCCGTGCTCCATCGCCCACGCACCGTGACTCACGAATGGTAGCGATTCCGCTGTCCATCCGCATTCCATGGCATAAGTCGCGATTGCCCCGGCGAAGTCCGCAAACCCCGCGTTTGCTGCCTGCGCTAACTCCGGGTAGGCGTCACGATCGATGATGCGCGGACCAACCATCAGAGCGAATACCCCTTTGTGTGCATCGGCGAACTGCACGTAAGCATTCATCATCCGATAGGCGATGGTGAGTGAATCGCCTCCAGTGCTGATGATCCGGCGACGGATGCTGGCTAGCTCTCGAAATCCGTCAGCTGCGAGCGCAGCGAGAAATTCGGCCTTGTCGGAAAAGTGTCGAACGGACGCGGCCGACGATACCCCTACCGCTTTCGCCAGGCGACGAAGACTCAACTCATTCGGTCCGAGCGTTTCGAGTTCGGATCGACCTTGTGAAATGAGGGCGTTGCGCAGATCACCGTGATGATATGCATTGCTGGCGGCGCGTGATGCTTCTGAAGACATCAGTGGTTCTCTCGGGAATGCTCAGTTGCTGAGGCGGTTCGGCGGGCAAACTTTGCCTGATTTTATCAAACCGGACAATCGAGCAAGCCGGTGGTTGGTTCGCTCCTGACTTGCTGGAAAACCCGAATATCGTGCAGAGATGTCAATGTTATCATCGAGCACATTGATGTTATCGATGTAAACATAGTGCGACGAAGGAGGTTCGTATGAACAATGAGATTCTTGCGGTGGAAGTGAGAGGAAACGTCACCGTCCTTACGATGCGCCACGCGCCGCACAATCTGATGGGCCCGACGATGTACCGGGAACTGCGTGGAGCCTTTGCTGAAGCGGTGGAGCGCGGGTCGCGGGCAATCCTGCTGCGCAGCGCGCTACGTCACTTCTCGGCGGGCGCCGAGGTGAATCTGTTTCCTGAGCGCATCACGAAAGAGGGTAAGGGCCTGATGGACCCGGTCGAAACCTTGCGTGCCTTCGAGACGCTGCCTATCCCTATCGTCGTGGCGGTCAACGGCGTTTGCCTGGGCGGTGGTTTCGAGGTAGTGCTGGCGTGTGACTACAGCGTGGTGGGAGAGTCGGCGAAGATCGGCTCAGTGGAGGTTGCGCTCGGATTGCATCCGCTGCTTGGCGGGATCCAGCGGCAGGTAATGCGAGCGGGTCCGGCCCGGGCGAAGGAGCTTGCAATGCTCGGCCGCCGCTACGACGCCGCAACGCTCGAACGTTGGGGGCTCGTGAATCTGGTCGTGCCCGACGACAAGCTCGATGACGTCTCTTTCTCGATAGCCGAAGAGTTGGCAAACGGGCCGACCGTCGCCCATGCAGCAACGAAGCGACTCGTGTCGATTGCGCTCAATGAAGGCGTCGAGGCCGCAGACCATGCCATGTTCGAGGTGTAGAAACAGATGTGGGCATCGGCGGACTTGAAGCGCGGCCTCGACTCTTTCTTCACCAGTGGTCCCGGTCTCGCGGTCTACGAGGGGAACTGACCATGATGGGTCCACTTTCAGGCATCAAAGTGGTCGACTTCTCGCGCGTGCTCGCCGGGCCGCTTTGCGCACGTACGCTTGCCGATCTCGGCGCAGAGGTGGTGAAGATCGAGCCGCCTCGCCCCGATGTGACGCGCTCGGCATTTCCCTTCGTCGATGGGATGTCGGGCTACTACGCGCAGCAAAACAGCGGCAAACGCAACGTCAGCATCGACCTGTCCACCGACAACTGCAATCGCCCCGGCACGACCTACGAAGCGCTCGCGAACCTTGTACCCGTGAAGGGGCCGGACAGGTTCATCACGGCGGGCAACGCATCGCAGAACGCCGATGGCGCATCGGCCTGCGTGCTGATGGAAGCGAAGGCCGCCGAGCGCGCCAATCTCACGCCGCTGGGCGCGTTTCGCGGGCTTGCGGTCGCGGGTTGCGAGCCCGATGAAATGGGCATCGGCCCGGTGCTCGCGGTGCCGAAGCTGCTCGCGCGCCATGGCCTCACCACCGACGACATCGGCCTGTGGGAGCTCAACGAAGCGTTCGCCTCGCAGGCGATCTACTGTCAGAAGAAGCTCGAGATTCCGTCGGACCGTCTCAACGTCAATGGCGGCGCGATCTCGCTCGGGCATCCGTTCGGCATGACGGGCTCGCGTCTCGTGGGACACGTACTCATCGAAGGACGGCGGCGCGGCGTGAAGTACGCCGTCGTCACGATGCGCATGGCCGGCGGCATGGGCGCCGCGGGTCTGTTCGAAATCTATTGAGGGAAGCGATTCATGGATCTTAAGTTCACTCCCGAAGAGGAAGCGTTTCGCGCGAGCGTCGTGCGCTTTCTGGACGAGAAACTGCCCGCGCGGCTCGCGGACAAGGCGCGCAACGGCGTGCGTCTGACGCGCGGCGACATGATCGAATGGCACGCCATTCTCAACGAACGAGGCTGGCTCGCGAATCACTGGCCGAAGGAATACGGCGGCCCCGGCTGGAACACGGCGCAGAAGTTCATCTTCGAGAACGAGTGCGCGCTCGCGGGTGCGCCGCGCATCCTGCCGTTCGGCGTGAACATGCTCGGGCCGGTGCTCATCAGATACGGCAGCGAAGCGCAGAAACGCTACTGGCTGCCGCGCATTCTCGATGGCTCCGACTGGTGGTGCCAGGGCTATTCGGAGCCGGGTTCCGGTTCCGATCTCGCGTCGGTGAAAACGACGGCCGTGCGTGGCATCGACGATCAGGGCGAGCATTACATCGTCAACGGCCAGAAGACGTGGACCACCCTCGGGCAGCACGCGAACATGATCTTCTGCCTCGTGCGTACCGCAACCGACGTGCGCAAGCAGGAAGGCATCAGCTTTCTGCTCGTCGATATGCAGGCGCCGGGCGTCGAAGTGCGCCCGATCATCACGCTCGACGGCGATCACGAGATCAACGAAGTGTTCTTCACTGATGTGCGCGTGCCCGCCGCCAATCTAGTCGGCGAGGAGAACAATGGCTGGACTTATGCCAAGTATCTGCTGACCTACGAGCGCACGAACATCGCGGGCGTCGGCTTTTCGATGGCAGCGCTCGCGCGCCTGAAGCGCGTCGTGGCGAAGGTGAAGCGCAACGGCCGGCCGCTCGCCGATGATCCGCTCTTCGCCGCGCGCCTCGCCCGTGTCGAGATCGATCTGGAAAACATGAAGACGACCAACCTGCGCGTGGTCGCTGCCGTGTCGGGCGGCGGCGTGCCGGGCGCGGAAAGCTCGATGCTGAAGGTGCGCGGAACGGAGATTCGTCAGGAAATTTCATCGCTGATGCGCCGCGCGATGGGACCGTACGCGCAGCCGTTCATCGAGGAAGCGCTCGAAGAAGGGTATGAGGAGCCGCGCATCGGACCGGAAGAAGCGGCGAGCGCCGCCGCGCAGTATTTCAACAACCGCAAGCTGTCGATCTTCGGCGGCTCCAACGAAATCCAGAAGAACATCATCTCGAAGATGATTCTGGGACTGTGAAGGAACCACGATGAATTTCCAGCACACCGAAGACCGCCGCATGCTGGCGGACTCGCTGAACCGCTTCATCGCCGAGCAATACGGCCAGGCGACGCGCCAGGCGGGATTCAGCGCGGACATGTGGCGACGCTTCTCCGAACTCGGCATCGTCGGCGCGCTCTTCGACGAAGCCGTCGGCGGATTCGGCGGCGATGGCTTCGATATCGCCGTCGTGTTCGAAAGTCTCGGACGTGGGCTCGTCGTCGAGCCATTTCTCGGCGCGCTCGTCGTCGGACACGCGCTTTCGCACGCTGGCAGTGAGGCGCACAAGGCGCTCATCACGAGTGTGATCGAGGGACGTGCCGTCGCCGCGCTTGCGCATGACGAGCGCGATTCGCACTACGAATTGTCGAAGGTGTCGGCACGCGCCGTGCGCAGTTCGAACGGCTGGGTGTTGACGGGTGCAAAGTCCGTCGTGCAGCAGGGCGAGCACGCGGATTTCTACCTCGTCTCGGCGCGCACGAACAGCGCGCACGATGCCGAAGACGGCATTTCGCTGTTCATCGTCGCGCGCGATGCGGCGGGCGTCGAGTTACGCGGCTATCCGAAGATCGATGGCGGACGCGCCGCCGAGTTGAGGCTGAACGAAGTGTGCATTGGCGATCACGCGTTCGTCGGCGAACGCGATGCGGGCTTCGCGACGCTCGAACGCAGCATCGGCGCGGGCGTGCTCGCGCTGTGCGCCGAGGCGCTCGGTGCGATGGATGTCGCAAAGGACCACACGCTCGAATACCTTCGCACGCGCAAGCAGTTCGGCGTCGCGATCGGCACGTTTCAGGCCTTGCAGCACCGCATGGCCGACATGCTGCTCGAAATCGAGCAGGCGCGCTCCGCGGTCATCAACGCGGCGGCTGCCCTGGGCGCGAGCCGCATCGAGCGCGAGCGCGCGCTGTCGGCGGCGAAGTACACGATCGGGCGCATCGGCGCGCGGGTCGCCGAGGAGAGCATTCAGTTGCACGGCGGCATCGGCATGACATGGGAATTGCCGCTCGCGCATTACGCCAAGCGCCTGGTGATGATCGACCATCAACTCGGCGACGAAGACCACCATCTGCAACGCTATATCGCACTGAACCGGAGCTAACTTCATGAATCAATCGATCCTTTCGCGCCGCGAGGGCGCGGTGCAAGTGCTGTCGCTCAACAATCCCGCCGCGCGCAACGCGCTCACGACGGAAACGTACACGGCGCTGCCGGCCGCTCTCGCGAAGGCGCAGCGCGACCCCGATGTCGGCGCGATCGTGCTGACCGGTGTCGGCACTGTGTTCTGCGCGGGCGGCGACTTGAACCGCCTCGCGCAACGCCGCGCGATGACTCCGGCTGACCGGCGCGCGGGCGTCGAAGTGCTGCACGCGATGATTCGCGCGATCCGCGATTGCTCCAAGCCGGTGATCGCGGCGGTCGAAGGCGCGGCAGCGGGCGCGGGTCTGTCGATCGCGCTGGCGTGCGATCTGCTCGTCGCCGCGCGCAATGCGTCGTTCTCGGTGGCCTATGTGAAGGTCGGTCTTTCGCCCGATGCCGGCGCAACTGCGTTTCTGGCCGGCTGCGTCTCCCGCCAGTTGCTGACCGAACTATGTCTCACGGGCAAGCCTGTCACTGGAGAACGTATGCATGCGCTCGGTGTGGCGAATCGGCTCTCGGAGCCCGAAGGCGCGCTTGCGGAGGCCATTGCGATGGCGCAGACGCTCGCGTCCGGTCCGGAGCGCGCGATCGCCCGCATCAAGAACTTGTGCCGCCGCGCGGGCGAAAACTCGCTCGATGCGCAACTCGATCTCGAAGCGGAGTACATGACCGAATCGCTCGGCGACGATGAATCCGGCGAAGGCATTGCCGCGTTCTTCGGAAAGCGTCCTGCCGACTATGTCGCGTTGCGCCGCGGTGCGGCCGTGCAGTCTTCATAAAACGGAACTGTCATGTCCAATCCGATTTCCTCACTGCCGCTCGCCGGCGTCCGCGTGCTCGATCTGTCCCGCGTGCTCGCGGGACCGTGGTGCGCGATGGTGCTCGGCGATCTCGGCGCCGAAGTCATCAAGGTCGAGCACCCGAAGCGTGGCGACGATACGCGCGACTGGGGCATGCGCGTCGGCGCGACCGAGACGACGTACTTCAACAGCGTCAACCGCAACAAGCGTTCGGTGTGTCTCGATTTGCAAACCGAAGAAGGACAGCGCATCGCGCGGGAGCTCGCGCAGCAGTGCGACGTCGTGATCCAGAACTTCAAGTACGGCGGCGCAGAAAAGCTCGGTCTGGGCTACGAGCAGCTCAAGGCGGGCCGCGACGATCTCATCTATTGCTCGATCTCCGGATACGACCGGCGCGGACCGGAAGCCGCGCGTCCGGGCTACGACATCGTTGTGCAGGGCGAGGCGGGGTTGATGGCGATGAACGGCAACGCGGATCAGCCGCCGCTCAAGTTCGGCGTGGCGGCGGTGGATCTGTTCACCGGCATGTACTCGGCGCAGGCCGTGCTCGCCGCGCTCTTCGAGCGTCAGAAGACGGGCAGGGGACGTCACATCGAAATGGCGCTCTACGACTGCGGCCTGATGATCACATCGTATTACGGCCTCGAATCGATGATGCTCGACGACGATCCGCCGCGTTACGGCAACGCACATCCGTCGATCGTGCCTTATGGCGTGTTCGATGCGGCCGATGGACCCGTCGTCATCGCGGTGGGAACGAACCGGCAGTACGAGCGTTTCTGCCGCGAAGTGATCGGACGCCCCGATCTCTTCGATGACGAACGCTTTCGCACGAACATCGTGCGCGCCGCGAATCGCGACGTTCTCGTGCCCGAACTCACGCGCGCGATCGGCGCCTTGCAACGCGCCTTGCTGCTGGAGCGTCTCGCGGGCGCGGGCATTCCGTGCGGCGAAGTCCTTGGTCTGCACGAGGCACTCACGTCGAAGCGCGCGACGGAGGCCGGGCTTATGACGACGGTCCCGCATCCCGAGGCGGGCAGCACGCACGTGCTCGCGCCGCCTTATCGATTCGACGGGGCGCGCCTGCCCGTGCGAAGTGCTCCGCCACCGCTCGGAGAAGGCACGAACGACGTGCTGCAGTCGCTTCTCGGCTTGTCTCACGAGCAACTTTTGCGACTGAAAACCGAGGAGGTCATATCGTGATCGAGTCTGCATTTTCCAATGCCGTTACTGAACTCTTCGGCACGCGGCTGCCGATCGTCGCGGGCAGTCTGATGTGGCTCGCCGATGCGGAATATGTCGCCGCGGCATCGCGCGCCGGCATCATCGGCTTCATTGCTGCGGCCAGTTTTCCTGATCCGCAGACCTTGCGTGCGGAGATCAGACGCTGCCGCGAGCTGTGCGCGGGCGGTCCGTTCGGCGTCAATGTGTCGATGCTGCCGAAGCTTGTGCCGGGCGAGAAGACGCGCGAGGTGTTTGAGCTGATCGTCGATGAAGGCGTGAAGTTCGTCGAAACCTCCGGACGCAATCCCGAGGCGTTCATGCCGCTTTTGAAAGAAGCTGGTGTGAAGGTGCTGCACAAGGTGCCGTCGGTGCGCTTCGCGGTCAAGGCAGCGTCGATTGGCGTCGACGCGGTGGCGATCGTCGGCGCCGAATGTGGCGGGCATCCGGGGCTCGATATGGTCGGCTCGTTCGTCAACGCCGCGTGGGCCGAAAGTCAGCTCGACATTCCGTATCTGATCGGCGGCGGCATCGGGCGTGGATCGCAGCTTGCCGCCGCGCTCGCGATGGGCGCGTCGGGCGTCGTGGTCGGCACGCGTTTCGTCGTTGCCGAGGAGATCTGGGCGCATGACGATTACAAGCGCCGCCTCGTGGAGGCCGGCCCCACCGATACCGATCTGTGCATGGAATCCGTGCGCAACACCGTGCGGACGTTGCGCAATGAAACGAGTGCCGCGGTGAAGGACTTCGAGGCGCGCAATGACAACGTCACGATACAGGACCTCATGCCGATGGTGTCCGGAAAGATCGGTCGCGATGCCTATGTCACCGGCGACTGGCGCAAGGGCTTGCTCGCTGCGGGGCAGTCGCTCGCGTTCACGGACCGCATCGAACCGCTGGCGGATATCGTGCATCGCTTCGAGCGCGACATGATGCACGCGATCAAGCGCGTGGCGATCGGCTAATCAATGCAAGGAGAGTGCAGTGAAAGTGTTAGTTCCTGTCAAGAGAGTCATCGACTACAACGTGAAGGTCCGAGTGAAATCGGATAACACGGGTGTCGATATCGCCAACGTGAAGATGTCGATGAACCCGTTCGACGAGATCGCTGTTGAAGAAGCGGTGCGTCTCAAGGAAGCGGGTGTTGCGACGGAAGTGATCGCTGTGTCGTGCGGCACGACGCAAAGTCAGGAGACGTTGCGCACGGCGCTGGCCATCGGCGCGGATCGCGCTGTGTTGGTGGAATCGTCTGAAGAGTTGCAGCCTTTGGCTGTGGCGAAGTTGTTGAAGGCATTGGTCGATCAGGAGAAGCCGGAACTGGTCATCCTCGGCAAGCAAGCCATCGATGACGACTCGAATCAGACCGGCCAGATGCTCGCGGCGCTCGCGGGTCTGCCGCAGGCGACGTTCGCATCGAAGGTCGTGATCGCGGATGGCAAAGCGACGGTATCGCGTGAAGTCGATGGCGGCGCGGAGACGCTTTCCCTCAAGCTTCCCGCCGTGGTCACCACGGACCTGCGCCTGAACGAGCCGCGCTACGTGACGCTGCCGAACATCATGAAGGCAAAGAAGAAGCCTTTGACGACGGTGAAGCCCGCGGATCTGGGCGTCGATGTCGCGCCGCGTCTGAAGACGCTGAAAGTGGTCGAGCCGCCGAAGCGCAGCGCGGGCATCACGGTGCCGGACGTGAAGACGCTGGTCGGGAAACTGAAGAACGAAGCGAAGGTAATCTGATGACGATTCTGGTAATCGCGGAACACGACAACGCGTCGATCAAGGCATCGACGCTGAACACGGTGGCAGCGGCGGCGAAGATCGGCGGCGACGTGCATGTGCTGGTCGCGGGTTCGAACGCGCAAGGCGCGGCGGATGCGGCAGCGAAGATCGCAGGCGTGAGCAAAGTGCTGCTCGCCGATGCGCCCCAACTCGCCGAAGGCCTCGCGGAAAACATCGATGCGACGGTGCTGAACATCGCGACGGATTATTCGCACATTCTCGCTCCGGCGACCGCTTACGGTAAGAACATCGCTCCGCGTATCGCGGCGCATCTGGATGTCGCGCAGATCAGCGACATCACCGCCGTCGACAGCGCCGACACCTTCGAGCGCCCGATCTATGCGGGCAACGCGATCGCCACCGTGCAATCGAGCGATCCGATCAAGGTGATCACGGTTCGCGCAACGGGTTTCGATCCGGTCGCAGCGGAAGGCGGCAGCGCATCGGTCGAGAAGATCGAAGCCGCCGCCGATGCGGGCCTCTCGCAGTTCGTGAGCCGCGAAGTGACGAAGCTCGATCGTCCGGAACTGACGAGCGCGCACATCATCGTGTCGGGTGGTCGCGGTCTGGGCAGCGGCGAGAACTACACGAAGACGCTGGAACCGCTCGCGGACAAGCTCAACGCGGCGCTGGGCGCATCGCGTGCGGCGGTCGATGCGGGTTACGTTCCGAACGATTATCAAGTCGGTCAAACCGGCAAGATCGTTGCGCCGCAACTGTACGTGGCCGTCGGCATCTCGGGCGCGATCCAGCATCTGGCGGGCATGAAGGATTCGAAGGTCATCGTCGCGATCAACAAGGATCTCGAAGCGCCGATCTTCAGCGTCGCGGACTATGGTCTCGTCGGCGATCTGTTCGCGGTCGTGCCGGAGTTGATCGAAGCAATGAACTAACAGCAGGCCGCGTCCAAAGCGACATCATTCAAAACATGAAGGAGACAGCATCATGCAGCAGGTTCATATCGATCGAACGGCGGCGAGTCCCGCTTACCATCGGCTCGTCGCGCAACGTCGCCGCTTCAGCCTGACGCTGACCGCGCTGATGATCCTTACGTATTACGGCTTCGTCCTTTTCGTCGCGCTGGCGCCGCATCTGCTCGCGCGTCCGCTCTATACCGGCGCCACGATGACGGTAGGCGTCGTCGCGGGCGTCGCTGTCATCCTCGTCGCGCTTGGCATGACCGCATGTTACGTGCTGCGCGCGAACCGGACGTTCGACCCATCGATGAGCGCACTGCTCGCAAGCGTCCAGCAAGGAGACTGAGCGATGAAACTTTTCCACCTCATCTTCGCGAGCCTTATCTCGACGCCTGCGCTCGCTTCGTCGATCGAAGGACCTGTGCCAGATCATGTCGATCTGAATCCGGTCGCGATCGGCACGTTCCTGCTGTTCGTGCTCGTCACGCTTTGCATCACGCGCTGGGCATCGCGCAGGACGCGTACGACGAAAGACTTCTATAGCGCGGGTGGCGGCCTGAGCGGCTTTCAGAACGGACTCGCCATCGCCGGTGACTACATGTCCGCGGCTTCGTTTCTCGGTCTGTCCGGAATGGTCTTCGTGTTCGGCTTCGATGGCCTTATCTACTCGATCGGCTTTCTCGTCGGCTGGCCGTTCGTGATGTTCCTGCTCGCCGAACCCCTGCGCAACCTCGGCAAGTTCACGTTCGTCGATGTGGTCGCCTACCGCTTCGAGCAGGCGCCGATTCGCCTGCTGACCGCCAGCACATCGCTCGTCGTCGTGATCTTCTATCTCGTCGTGCAGATGGTCGGCGCGGGCAAGCTAATTCAGTTGCTGTTCGGATTGCCATACTGGATGGCCGAAGTCATCGTGGGCGCGCTGATGGTGGTCTATGTGTTCTTCGGCGGCATGACCGCGACGACCTGGTGCAGATCATCAAGGCCGTGCTCCTGTTGTGTGGCGCGACGTTCATGGCCTTCTTGGCGCTTGCGCAATTCGGCTTCAGTCTCGACGAGATGTTCCGGCGCGCCGTCGATGTCCATCCTGGCGCGCTCAGCATCATGGCGCCCGGCAAGTTGCTCTCCGATCCGCTCAACGCGCTTTCACTCGGCATCGCGCTGATGTTCGGCACCGCCGGTTTTCCGCACATCCTGATGCGCTTCTTCACGGTTCCGAGCGCGAAGGAAGCGCGCAAGTCGGTGTTCGTCGCGACGAGTTTCATCGGCTACTTTTATTTGCTGACGTTCGTGATCGGTTTCTCGGCGATCGCGCTGCTCGCTCAGCATCCCGAGTTCTTCAAGACCGCAGCCGACGGCCACTTCAACCTGACGCACGATTTACTCGGCGGCTCGAACATGGTCGCGGTCAAACTGGCGCAGGCGCTGGGTGGCAATCTGTTCTACGGCTTCATTGCGGCCGTGACCTTCGCGACGATCCTCGCGGTCGTGGCGGGGCTCACGCTTTCCGGCGCGACCACGGTTTCGCACGATCTTTACGCGTGCTGGCTTGCGCGCGGGAAGGGTGACGATGCGAGCGAAATGCGTGTATCGCGTGTCGCGACCGTGATCCTGAGCATGGTCGCGATGGGACTCGGCGTGCTCTTCGAGCACGTGAACGTGGCGTTTCTGGTTGGCCTGGTGGCGGCGGTGGCGGCCAGTGCGAATTTCCCGATTCTGGTGTCGTCGATCTTCTGGCGTGGCATGACGACGCGCGGGGCGGTGGTGGGCGGCAGTCTCGGGCTGATCAGTGCCGTGCTGCTGACGCTATTCTCGAAGGCGGTGTGGGTCGATGTGCTGCATCAAACGCATGCGCTCGTGACGCTCGACTTCATCGGGCGATATGACGTCGGGCTCAGATGTCCTGAAGTGGTGCACGAGGATGGCATAGACACAGATCAGGACCCACAAGGTGCCGAAGGTAATCAGAAAGTCGTTCACGATGTCCTCACGCGAAATAGCCGCTTACTCCATCCCACAGCAGTTTCAGTGCAGCCACGACCAGCAATCCATAGCAGATCCGGTAGATCTGGCGCTGGTCGAGCATCGAGTGAAAGCGCCATCCGGACACGACACCAGCGGGAATCGCCCACACACAGACCGCCATCAACGTGAGGACGCCCGAGTTGGGCCTCGCGAGCAGCAGCCATGGGACCGCTTTGGTCGCATTGCCCACGGTGAAGAACATGCTGGTCGTTCCCGCGTACATGTCCTTGCTGAGGCCGAGGGGCAGGAGATACATCGCGAGCGGCGGCCCTCCCGAGTGAGCAACCATGGTAGTGATTCCCGAGGCGACGCCGGCGGTGACCGCCTTCGACGCGGAACGCGGGCGAGTGGTCTGCGGCGCCCCGCGAAGAAGCCAGAGTCCGACAAAGATCAGGGTGATCGTCGCCATCATAATCGCGATGGCGCGATGGTCGAGGAAGCGAAAAGTCAGATAGCCGAAGCCAATGCCGGTCACGAGTCCCGGCAGGAGCGCCAGAAGGTCTGGCTTCGACCACGTCGAAGGCTTCCAGTACCGCAGCGCGAACAAATCCATCGCGATGAACAGGGGAGCAAGCAATCCGCCAGCGGTGACCGGATCCATCACAAACGACAACAGCGGAATTCCGATGATCGAGAAGCCGCCGCCGAAAGCTCCCTTCATGAAGGAGATCAGAAATACGCCGGAAAAGGCAATCAGGATGGTGGCGACGGTCAGTTCCGGCATTGCAGGCATCATGCTTCTCCAGTGATTGCTCCGGGCAATGCGACGGCGCGTCACACATGCTGAGCGGCAAGGCCGGCGCACGCTTTGAGCACTGTGGCTTTGCAATGCACGTACAATCGGCTGTGTGAAAACAGAATGCACCGACGGGCTATATCGGTGCAATAAAAACATTGATCTCGGTGCAATAAACATTGAACTCGGTGCAATGTATGCCGAAATCCGATTACCTGAAGTTAGCGGATACGATCGCCGCGGAAATCGCCAGCGGTACGCTCAGGCCTGGCGATCGCCTGCCTCCCCAGCGCAATTTCGCCGATCAGAGAAAGGTCGCGGTATCGACGGCGAGCCGCGTCTACGGGGAGCTATTGCGCCGCGGACTGGTCGTCGGCGAGGTCGGAAGGGGCACTTTCGTTTCAGGTGAAACGAGGCGAGGTTTCGCGGCACCAGGCGAACCGCGCGGCGTCCGGATCGATCTCGAGTTCAACTACCCGATACTTCCGAATCAAACTGAACTCATCGCAAGCAGTCTGAGCGGGCTGGAAAAGTCTGCGGAACTCGGCGCCGCTCTGGGACAGGCAACCAGTGGAGGGACATCAGCAATCCGAAGTATTTCAGCCGCGTATCTATCGCAGGATGAATGGTCACCGTCCCCTGACCAACTGGTCTTTACGGGAAACGGACGGCAAAGCATCGCTGCAGCGGTTGCTTCAGTCGTTCCGACAGGCGGGCGCTGCGGCGTGGAGGCTTTGACCTATCCCTTCATCAAGGGCGTTGCCGCGCGGCTTGGGATCTCGCTGTCGCCGCTCGCGATGGACGAAGGCGGCGTGCGGCCGGACGCAGTCGAAAAGGCGCATCGCGAGGCCAATCTCTCGGCGATATACCTTCAGCCGGCGATCCAGAATCCATTGGGGATGACGATGAGCGCTACGCGCCGGGAAGATCTTTTGCGCGTGGTCGATAAGATCGGTATTCCGATCATCGAGGACAATGTCTACGGCTTTCTCGACGATGTGCCACCGCTTGCCGCGCTTGCGCCGGACACTTGCATCGTCATCGATAGCCTATCGAAGAAAGTCGCGCCAGGTTTGACGCTGGGCTTCATCGTGCCTCCGCAGCGCCTGCGCGAGAGCGTGATGGCATCGGTGCGCTCGGGTGGATGGACCGCATCGGGCTTTGCGTTTGCCGCCGCGCAGCGGTTGATGAGCGACGGTACCGCCACGGAGCTTGCGAGACTGAAGCGTCTCGATGCGGTTGCACGTCAGAAAGTCGCGCTCGACTGTCTTTCGGGTTTCGACATTCAGACAAACGGAAAATGCTTCCATCTGTGGCTGACGCTTCCAGCGCACTGGCGCTCCCAGGCACTGGTCGCCGCCGCGGCAAGACGTGACATTGCGCTGACACCGTCGACGACCTTCGCTGCCTCGTCCGGACATGCGCCGAATGCCGTCAGACTTGCGCTCGCAGCTCCGACACTGGATCAACTGGGTGCGGGCCTGCGCACATTGAGTGCGATCCTTCATGGCCGGGAAGACGATTCCGATTCGACCGAATGACGCCGGTGCGCTTGTCATGACTGTCCACGGGCGACGAACGAATGGCCGGCATGCGGCACAGTTACAGCCGATTTGGGAACGATCCGTGCTTACGTATTGCTTTCGTCAAGACAGTGTTCGAGGATGACATGACGAATCAATACCTCCAGTCAGGCGCCTTGCCTGCGAACGCGGAGTCGGCCTTTTCGGCTTTCGCCACTCCACTTGTTCATGAAGCACTTACGCACGCCGCAAGACTTCAAACGGATCCGGATGCCGAGGGCATGCATGCGCTTCGCGTTGCCATGAGACGCCTGAGGAGCCTTTTCTGGGCATATCGGCCACTGCTCGACGACGCGTTCGACGATCAGCAACGGGCTATCTGCAAGTTCATCGCAACTGCCGCAGGCAACACGCGTGACTGGGATATTCTTGTCGAACTGCTGCGCGACCTCGGAGAAGACGAACTCGCCGACGTGTATTGGGCAAGACGTAGCGAAGCGTACGATTCAAGCAAGGAGACAATCTCGAACGCACGGATCGAAGGGGTCTTGACGGAGGCGCTCAAGGACGCGAATCAGGAACTCAATACTTCAGCGCAACGCACGCCGCTCGAGAAGTTCGCCAGGAAGCGTGTGACCGTTGCGCGCTTGCAGTTGAAGAAAAGAATGATCCGCGCGACGAAGGCAAAACGTTCGAACTATGAGCGCTACCATGAAGTCCGCAAGGCGGGTAAGAAGCTGCGCTATATGCTCGAATTCTTCGGGCCAGTCCTTCCGAAAAAGCAAACGAAGCACGAGAAAGCGCTGAAGCAATTACAAAAAAAGTTTGGCGAACTGAACGACGTAGTAGCCAGTCGTGACCTCATGCGGCTCAATCCGCCAGAGGAATCGTCCGGACTCAGCGCGCGCAAGGCGCTCAAATCGCTTGCGCGCGAAGAACGACGACGCCACCGGAAAGCAGAGCATCTCTTGTAGATATAGAGAGGCGGCCAATCCTTCCAGCGGTCTAGCTGAACATGTGTGGCTGACCTGGCGCTGTCCGTTCATATCTTCCAAGCCTGCTACTGCATCGAGCAAAGCAGCGCCACGCCGACTCCCGATAGCGCCGCGACACGGTGCATCCATGTTGTAGCGCGCCCTTCGGGGTCGACCAGGTTCCAGACGAAGCGCTCGGCGCCGCCGGACTTTCAGAAACAGATGCGGCGCGTCATAGGATTGTTGTCGAACGGGAAACACCGTGCGTTACGCGACCGGAATTGTGCGGCGGTGAGGTGTTGCTTAGCATCCTTTCGGATAGGCGATTGTTCGCCTGTCTATCGCAGGCGATGCGCTCACACAGTTGAGCGCATCGCACAACAAAACCTAGTGCGGTCAAGAAAGGAAGTTCACGATGTCTTCACCTCGCAGCACCCCGCAGCGTGTGTCGCGGCGAAACATGCTGGTCGGCGGCGCTGCCGCGGCCGGCTCGATGGTCGCGGCAGCCTTGCCTGGCCCGGCGATGGCAGCGCAGTCCGCAAAGACGCCGTCCCCCGGCAGCGCGGCCGACAAGGCCTCGGGCAGCTATATCACGACGAAGGATGGCACCCGGCTCTACTACAAAGACTGGGGTGCCGGTCGCCCCGTCGTCTTCTGTCATGGCTGGCCGCTCAGTTCGGACAGCTGGGAATCGCAGATGATGCTCGTGGCATCGGCGGGATATCGTGCCGTCGCGCATGATCGTCGTGGACACGGGCGTTCCAGTCAGCCTTGGCATGGCAACGAGATGAACACCTATGCCGACGACCTCGCGACCGTGTTCGAAGCGCTTGATTTGCGCGATGTCGTCCTCGTGGGCTTCTCCACCGGCGGCGGCGAGGTGGCGCGCTATCTCGGACGACATGGAACCCGACGCGTCTCCGGAGTGGTGCTGGTGTCGGCCGTGCCACCGTTGATGCTCAAGACCGCCGCGAATCCGCTAGGCCTGCCCATCGACGTGTTCGATAGCCTGCGGGCCGCCCAGCTCGCCAATCGATCGCAGTTCTACAAGGACGTGCCTGCCGGCCCGTTCTATGGCTTCAATCGTCCTGGCGCAAAGCCCTCGCAAGGCCTGATCGATGCGTGGTGGACCCAGGGCATGCAGGGCGGGCACAAGAACACCTATGACTCGATCAAGGCGTTCTCCGAAACGGACTTCACCGAGGACCTGAAAAAGATCGATGTCCCCACGCTGATCATTCACGGTGACGACGATCAGATCGTGCCCATCGACGCCGCAGGGCGAGCATCCGCGAAGCTGATCAGGAATTCGAAGCTGATCGTTTATCCCGGAGCGCCTCACGGCTTGACGGACACACACAAGGAGAGGTTCAACGCAGACCTGCTGGCATTCATTCAGAGCTGAAGTCGAAAGCGGCTGAGCGAGGCAGCTTCGGACACGCCATACCTTCCATCATCTGATCCATCGATTGAGCCGTTGCTCATGAAATGATGAATCGTGGAATGGTATGGCGACTCACACAGGTGCTTCATTTCAAATTCATCACGCATGCCTTTCAAATTTATGTTTAATTTTCCTGGAGAGCGTCTATGTTTTTATGGTGCGTTGTCCTTTGCGCACGATGCTGAGGTGGCACCGCGTTGGCGCTTCGTTCGGATCTCTTGAGCTTTCCTCCAACGATCGACGATGGAGAGTGAATCATGCGGATAGTTATCATTGGTGGTACCGGGCTGATCGGTTCGAAGACCGCTCCCATTCTGCGTCAGGCTGGCCATGACGTCATCGCTGCCTCACCGAGCAGCGGCGTCAACACGCTCACAGGTCAGGGACTCAAGGAAGTCCTTGCGGACACGCAGATAGTGATCGACCTCGCGAATTCGCCGTCGTTCGACGACAGCGCAGTGCTGGAATTTTTCGAAAAATCCGGCCGGAATCTCCACCCAGCCGAGGCCGAGGCAGGTGTCAAGCATCATGTCGCGCTGTCGATCGTCGGGGCCGACCGGACGCCCGAAAACGGCTATTTCCGCGCGAAGGTTGCGCAAGAAAAGCTGATCGAGGCTTCTGGTGTTCCCTTCACGATCGTCCGTTCGACGCAGTTCTATGAATTTCTCGGCGGTATCGCCGATTCAGGCACGGAAGGGAACACCGTGCGGCTATCACCGGGCCCGTTCCAGCCCATTGCGTCCGACGACGTCGCCGCCTTTGTCGCCGATGTGGCGCTTGCCGTCCCGTGCAACGGAATCGTTGAAATCGCGGGTCCGGAACGCGCGCCGTTTGACGAAATCGTCGGCCGCTATCTGAAAGCGAAGGGCGACAAGCGAGAAGTCGTGCGTGACGCGCAGGCGCGCTACTTTGGTGGCCTCGTCGGAGAGCATTCGCTCGTGCCACTCGGCGAAGCGCGCATCGGCCGCATCGGATTCGATGAGTGGTTTCGGCATTCGCAGGGCAAGTCGTGATTCCCGCAGCAAGCGATTTTGAGGAACGCCTCGTAGATGAAAGCGAGCCGCTCGAAGCGAGCGTCGGGCATGATGGGCCAGAACGATGCGAACGATCGGATGTTTGATGACGACTCCGTATCCAGCTTCGAGCGCCGTCGAGCTATGTGCGCAATGACCTCAATCCAGCGCGCACTTCCTCGGCAAACAGGTCCGGCTGTTCCCACGCCGCGAAGTGTCCGCCCTTGTCGAGCCGGTTGTACCAGATGAGGTTGTGATACGCGCGCTCTGTCCAGCTTCGCGGCGCCTGATAGTTCTCGCGCGGAAATACGCTCACCGCGGCGGGAACCGCCACATCGGCGGCGGCGAGGAAGTTGAAATGCGATTCCCAGTAGAAGCGCGCCGAGGAGACGCCGGTGTTCGTCAGCCAGTAGAGCGTGATGTCGTCGAGCACGTCGTCGCGCGTCATCGCACCTGACGATTCTCCGTTGACGGTGTGCCCGAACACTGCCGAAGTCAGCGCGGCAGCGGGCTGCACATAACCGTCGCCGTGATCGAGCAGCCAGGCCGCCAGACCGATGGGCGAATCCGCGATGCCATACAGCGTTTGCGGGCGCGTTCCCATTTCCAGCGCGTATGCGCGGCGTTTCCTCGCAGCGCTGGCGAGCTGGTCGTACGCATGCTTCTCTTCATCGTCGAGGCCCACGGGCGGCGCATCGCCGGCTTGCAGCGCTTTGGCGATATCGGCGGGAACGGTCGCCGGGAAGTTGACGTGAATGCCGAGCAGTTCAGGTGGCCTCTGCTTGCCCATTACGTTCGCCACCACGCCACCGAGATCGCCGCCTTGCGCCGCGAACTTGTCGTATCCGAGCCGTTTCATGAGAGTCACCCACGCGCGTGCGGTGCGCTCGGGTCCCCAGCCGGTCGTGCCTGGCTTGCCGGAGAATCCATAGCCCGGCAGAGAAGGAATGACCAGATGAAAAGCATCCGACGAACTCGCGCCGTGCGCGGTCGGATTGATCAGCGGATCGATGATCTTGAATTGTTCGATCACTGAACCGGGCCATCCATGCGTCACGATGAGCGGCATCGCATTCTCATGCTTCGAGCGGACGTGAATGAAGTGGATGTCGAGTCCGTCGATTTCGGTGATGAAATTCGGATAACCGTTCAGTTTCGCCTCGCACTTGCGCCAGTCGTAATCCGACGACCAGTGACGCGCGAGTTCCTGCATCATCGCGAGCGGCACGCCTTGTGAATCGTCAGACACGGTTTCGCGTTCCGGCCATCGGGTCGCCCTGATTCGTCGTCGCAAATCGATGAGTTGCGCCTCGGGAACGTTCACGTGAAGCGGACGGATCGCGTCCTTGTCGCCATTCGCGGCCTTCGTCACCGAAACAATCGATGATTCCTTTTCGGCAAAAGCGAGCTGACTCAACGATGCTGCCGCGACGCTGGCCGCCGCGGCCCCAACGAAGCGGCGGCGTGATGGTGACTGCGGATGGGCTTTGTTATCTGACATGAGAACTCCTGAGGAGGATGATGCTATCGACGCGTTTGGAGAAATGCGCGATTCAGCGCTTTACAACGATAGGTCTGCTCGCCTCAATTTGCATTTGCAATACCCCGGTGTCCTGTTACTGACGATGTTCGAGTGCGGCGCGCGATTGGAAGTATTGAAGCGTGCAGTCGTATCCCGCACGTGTCGAAGACGAGGCGTTGTGTAAGCGCGCGTATCCGCCGGTGCGGTAGATACGTTGCGATACAGAATGGGCCGTGCTGGCTCAGCCAGAATGAGTGGGCGGGAAGGGGTAGCTCTCGCTGCGGCGGCCGGCCCGAATTGAATCGCGTGAAGGGGTTTCAGGCGCGCGACAATGTGTCGATGCCACGCCGGTCACGCAGGATCGCAAGCAACAGGGCCGTGATGCCGCACAGGGTGATGAGCGCCATCAGCGCACCCGGGCCTATATGGACCAGCACCCAGGCGCCGAGCGCCGGGAAGCCGAACACGCCGACAAAATACGAAGCGACGAACCATGTCAGTGCGGCGTGACGGTGGCCTGCATCGGAGTCGTTGACCACCTGCGTCTCGATCACCGGATAGACGAGTCCGAAGCCGGTGCCGAGCAACACCGCGCTCGCGGAATGAAACATTACGTGATAGGGCACCGCGAACGTCGCGAGGATCCCGAGCACCATGAGCGTGAGCAGGACTTTCGTCGCGACCTCCCGGCGCGCACGAATCACGAATTGCCCGAGCAGCCAGCGCGTGGCGGCAACCGTCACGGCGTAGACGCTGAAGAACGTGCCCGCATGCGCGCCCGTGCCTTGCATGAGCGACATCTGGAAGGTCATCAGGCCCGAGAACACGCACGCGCCCAGCGCGATCATCACGATCGGATAGACTGCGCGCGTGTGGAATATCGCGTGAACATCGCGCAGCCCTTGTTTCTGAACTGGCGATCGTCGCTTGCACGGCGCAGTCCTGCCGAAGCTCTCCAGCATCAGCGCGCCGATCACGCAGAGGCCGCCGATCAGGTACAGCACGCTATTGACGGGCCAGTGCCAGTAGCGGATCGTGAGCGCCGCGAGTCCCGGTCCGCCGGTCATGCCCGTCATCTGGAACGTACCAAGGCGCAGAAACCAGCGGCCACGATCGGAATCGCTCGTGCGCTCGGCCAGCGCCATCGGCGCGGCCAGATAGAAGGAGCCCCAGCCGAAGCCCATGAAAAACCCGGGCAGCACGTTCAGCGGGCTCACGCGCTCGACGAACCCGAAACCCGCCAGGCCCAACGCGATGAACAGTGCGGACAGCGCAGTCATGCGCGCGGCGCCGACGTGCCGGGCAAGCCAGCCGACGAGCAAGATGCCGCCAAAGGTGCCGAGCATCGCGCCTGCGAGCGCCTCTCCGGTATCGAGATCATTTCCGCCGAGGAGCTTGAAATGCATCGAGAGAAGAAAGGTTGCGCCATACCCGCAGGCGGTAAGCAAAGTACCGGTCAGCACGAGAAGAGCGCTGGATGCGTTCATGAGCGGCGTCGACGAAAAAGTTAGCGCGACTGGATCAGTCTCCGACTCATGATCGCACGACGGCAAGGAACTTGCGGAGATCGAGGCGGCTCGAGGGATAGAGACAACTCCACGATTCAATACTCAGCTAACTTCACGCCAATACGCTGGCCTATATCGAAACGCTCCGGAAAGAGTCGACACGACTTTCCAGCGAATGAATCGATATGGATCGAGCGGTTCTATAGTCGCGCACCTTGGAATACCTGGTAAATGCGCTGAACTTTAACGCCGGACGTCAGATTTTTATGCGCTGTATCACGCACATCGATTCACGGGCAAGGTTTAGGGACCTGCGCCGAATTGTGATCAGTGCCGACAGTGCAAAAGGCAAGGCCAGCGCAAATTTCATTTAGGTCTTCGTATGGAATGAGTTGAAGAACTGAGCCCCGATTCGTAACCGATCGTGTAGATGAACATGCGCAGCATCGGAGCTTTGACGCCACTCGTCGGGCGTCAGAGGCCTGCCCAGCGCGCCGAAAAAGACCCCGCCGATCGCCGCAGTGCCGAACGCCGCTCCAATCTGCAACGTCGACGCCGCCACACCCGCCGCCAATCCCGCCTTTTGCGGTTCGGATTCGGCCAGCACGATGCGGACCATCGAAGGAAGGATCAGGCCTTGCCCGATACCCGCGAACACGAGTCCTGCATAGAAAGGCAAATCGAGCAGTGCCGATCGCGTGGCCGCACAGCCGGTCACTGCGAAGCCGCAGGCCAGCAACGCGAAGCCGAGTGTCAATACACGTGCGCCGATCCGTTGCACCACGGCGGGCGACGTTAGCGGCCCCGCCAGAAAGCCGAGGGCAAACGGCATGATCGCGATGCCCGATGCAAGCGGCGACCAATGCAGTCCGGTTTGCAGATAGATGCCCTAAGCGAGGAAGAAAGCGCTGTTGCAATAAAACAGGAACGGCAGCAATAGCCCGAGTGAAAAGGCCGGATTGCGGAAGAGCCGCAGATCGACCAGCGGATCACGACGTTTTGCCTGAGCGTGGCGCTCGGTCCGGACGAACCACGCGCACGCCGGCGCGACCAGCGCGGACATGACGAGCGTCCAGGCAGGCCATCCGGCCTCACGGCCATGCGTCAGCGGATAGATCACGAGCAGCAGCATCAGCGACAGTGGCATCACGCCCGCCATGTCGACCCGGGTCCGCACAGCGGGCCGGCTTTCGGGCAGGAAGTACCACGCTCCGATAGAGGCGAGCAGGCCGACAGGCAAGTTGAGCAGAAAGATGCTGCGCCAGTCGAGTCCGAAGGGGTGGAACGTGATGAGTGCTCCGCCGCCGAGTTGCCCGGCGATGGCTTCACGCGCGCAGCGCTCGCCCCAACGCGTGCTCGCCTTTCGTACGAAGGTGCGCCTCTACCCGATGCACATCGTGCGTGACGAAGCCATGCTCGCGGCTCGGAATATCGAACCAGTCGCGATGCGCAAGCGAGTTGCGGCAATCGTCCAGACCCGTCTGCCAATGCTCGCGCATCGTATCCACACTGAACTCGTAGTCCTTCGAACTGCCTTCGTACGACTTGTTCTTGTAGATCAGATGCACGACGTTGATCGAACTGCCGTCGGCGGCCGCTTTGGCGATACGGAAGATCGGGTCGGTCTTCGCGACATTCTCCGGCACGTGCTTGAGCACTTCCTTGAGAAGCCGCGCGTGTTTCTGCCGGTCGGCGAGCAGGTCAGTGATCGCGCGTGTGCGGCTCGAGTACTGGATGTCCTTGGTGCGTTCTGAAATGCCGAGGAAATCAACGGGCGTCTTGCCGCGCGCGCTCCATAGATCGACCTGAAAAATCAGGGAATTCTTGTGCTCGGCCTCCGCGAGGATTTCGGTGAGCGGCGTATTCGACACGAGGCCGCCGTCCCAGTAGTACTCGCCGTCGATCTCGATAGCCGGAAAGCCCGGCGGCAATGCGCCCGACGCCATGAAATGCTCCGGCACCAGGCGGATTCTCGTATTGTCGAAATAGACGAGATTCCCGGTGCGCACGTTCACCGCGCCCACGGACACCCGAATCGGACCATCGTTGATGCGATCGAAATCGGCGTAATTCAATAGGGTGGCCTTGAGCGCCGCGGTGTCGTAATAGCTGACACGGGCGGGATCGAGCCGGTCGAGCCCCGCGAGCGGCAACGGGAAGCGCGGCACGAAGAAGCCCGGCTGGCCTTCCGCCAGAGCGCGTCCTGCCGCCCAGTTGCTGGTCCACTTGCGCACGAGCTCATTCAGGCCCGCGTACGGCAACATCAACGCGCCGGCATTCGCGACCCAGTCGCGCGGCCGGCAGATCGCATTCCAGAATCCGTGCAGCGCTCTCACGCGGTCCTCCGGCGCATTGCCGGCGATGATCGCTGTATTCAGCGCGCCGATCGACACGCCCGCAATCCACGTCGGATCGATGCGCACTTCGGCGAGACTTTCGACCACGCCGGCCTGATACGAGCCCAGCGCGCCGCCGCCCTGCAGAACGAGTGCTATCTCGTCGTAGCGCGGCATCGCGAACTCATCGGACGGCCGGCTGATTTCCTTTAGTTCGTTGCGCATGGGTCACCCTTATTTCATTTCCCAGCCGTGGCTCACGATGATCGACTGGCCCGTCAGCGCGGACGATTCGAAACCCGCGAGAAAGGCCACGGTGTTCGCGACGTCTTCGACCGTAGTGAATTCGCCGTCGACGGTTTCCTTCAGCATCACGTTCTTCACGACGTCCTGCTCGGAGATGCCGAGTTCTTTCGCCTGCTCGGGAATCTGCTTTTCCACGAGCGGCGTGCGCACGAAACCGGGACACACGACGTTCGCGCGAACCCCGCGTGGACCGCCTTCCTTGGCGACGACACGGGCAAGACCCAGCAAGCCGTGCTTGGCCGTGACGTACGCCGACTTCAGCTTCGACGCTTCATGCGAGTGCACCGAGCCCATATAGATGATCGAGCCGCCGCGCTTGCTGTCGTACATGTGTCTGATAGCGGCCTTGGTGGTCAGGAACGCGCCGTCGAGATGAATGGCGAGCATCTTCTTCCAGTCGACGAATGCGTACGCTTCGACCGGTGCGACGATCTGAATGCCCGCGTTCGACACGAGCACGTCGATGCTGCCGAGTTCCTTCACCGTGCGCTCGATGCCTGCGTTGACGGCTTCTTCGCTCGTCACGTCCATCGAGACGGCGATCGCCTTGCCGCCGCTTTCGACGATGCTCGCAGCTACCTTTTGCGCATTCGCGAGATTCAGATCGGCGATGACGACCGCTGCGCCCAGGCTCGCGAGCTTGCGCGCGCATTGTTCGCCGATACCGCTTGCTGCGCCCGTCACGAGCGCGACTTTGTCTTGCAGAGACATGTTGATTTCCTTTATCCGGATCAGACAGCGTGGAGGGAGGATTCGCGCGAGTGTTTCGCGTGTTGCGTGTTCTGCGCGAGATAGTCGAAGGCCACTTCGCCGATATCGAGCGTGAGATCGGCAATGACGTGGCGCGCGGCGACCACGCGCTTTACCGGCAGGTCGGCGACCGGCGCGAGCGCATGTGCGTGGAGTTCGAGGGCGGCGGGGCCGCTCCATGCGCCGAGCACGGTGACGTCGCGCAGAAAGAAGCGCACGAGCTCGCAGACGCGCACGCTGCCGTCGACGTGCGGAATAACCTTCAGCAGATAGTTGGGCGTGTCGGCGAGCTTCGCGCGCTCCGCCTCGATGTTGAGCGCGTGATGCTTGTAGCCCATCGTGCCAGTCGCCACGCGTTGCGTGCCGTAGTCGAGCGTGCCGAGCAGCGTATCGTTACCGTCGACGCCGAGCGTCGGGCGCGCGAGCTTCTTCGGAAAGCCCCAGATTTCACGTCCGCCGGCAATCGGACCCTCGTCGTCGAGGTACATCGAGTGCGTGTAGTTCGCGAGGCGCCCGTCCATGTCGCGCACGGAAATCACCTGACCGCTTTCCGTGTAGTCGCCGAAGCCCGACGAATCCGGCATGCGGATGAATTCATAATGGACGAGCGCGTTCTCGGGCCGCAGCGGCTCCGGCACGATGGCGCGTAACGCGTCCATATCGGTTTCGTAGGAGATGATGAAGTATTCGCGATTGCAGAACCGGAACGGCGGGCGCGGATAGGCCGGATTTTGAAACGGCATTGCGAAGGCGGACTGGCGGATGGAGTCGATGTCCATGTGATCTCTTCATGTGGGAGGGAAGGGAACCACCCGCGCTGCGCGTTTCATTCGCTGCGCGTGGAAGGCTTGGTGTAGTCATGTTGAGCCAGCAGAGTTAGCGCGGAATTATTTGTCGCTGCTAACGCCATGCTGGATAGCGCAGAACCACGTTACAGCGCACAGGGCGCCTATCGCTCAAGTCGATGAAGGCGCTTTATCAGAATTCGCGATTGCGCCCGTCAATCTTTTGCTTGTTGTGGGAGAAGCCGTCAATTGAGAGTGGCATAGCCGGCTTGACGACGCAGGAGGGCGCGGAGGCGTGCGAGCACCTCGCGAACATCGAACGGTTTGAGTATGCAATCGTCCGCGCCAATATCGAGAATATGCACGCGCGCCTCAGGATCGCCGGATATGTTGAAGGTCAGTACCGGCACCTTGTTGCACGACTCTCGCGACGCTCGGAGCAGTTCGAGAGCGCCGCCGCACATCAGGCCCAGGTCGAGCAGGACAACAGCATAGTAAGCAGCGCCGATGGCGAGCCTGCCGGCGCGCGCGTCGCATGATATTTCTTCTGAGTTACGGCCTTCTGGCCGCCGTTCAAGAAATCTGGGTTCAGTCCAATAAATTCGGCCTCCGAATATATTCGATCAGTCTTCCCGGAAGATATGCCCGTTGCCGCTTGGGTTGATGCGATCAGTCGAGCAAATGTAGTGTAGATCGATCAATTGCTTTAGTCTGTCCTACCGAAACAGGACAGACATGTCGCAGGTCAGCCGATCAGCGCTGTCAGTGCAACAAGTTCGCGTTGCGTGGCGATGCCCAGCTTCGCGAATGCGCGCTGCTTGTAGGTGACGACGCTCGCTGGCGACAGAGCGAGCATGGCGCCCGCAGTTTTGGCCGTCTCGCCACCCCCGAGCAGTCTGGCCACCGAGCGTTCACGTTCGGACAGCGCGGTGTGCCATTTGACCGACAATTCGCGCGATATGCGTGGCGTCGCCGACAGCCTCAAGTGAATGGACACGAGCGAGACCAGCAGGTCAGCGAATCCGGTAATGCGAGTTTTGTCTTCGTCGCTGAAACGACCCATCTCGGTTGAGCGATAGAGGCTGAGAAAGGCCGTGTTGTCCAAGTCCGGCACGATGATCGACAACTTGTCCACCAGTCCCGGCTCGAGGAAAAAACGCTCGTAATAGGTTTCGTCGAATTGGCGTTCGGGCATCAGCGAACGCATGACCGGTTTGGCTGACGGCGTGGCTCCGGAGGTGGCGAACTCATGCACAAGCGGATCGTCGCGATAGCAGCCACCGACATATGCCTCCGTCAAACGTTCGCCGGCACTCTTGCGTCGGCTTGCGAACGCAGACAGTTCCGCATGGCGCGTCCTGACGTTGACCAGCACGCAATGATCGACATCAACCAGTCCTTGAAGCGCATCGATAAGGCCGAAGCCGAATTCGTTCGTGCCTGCCGCGCGAACACAATGGGAGAAGGGGAGGATGCCTGCACAGTCTCGCGCGTTCATAGTTAGCTCAGCCTTGAAAACGATGCCGTGTGATCGCGCTCGAAGAGCATGAGCCGATTGCCGGTTGAGCGCCGGGCGGCAATCGCGCGTGAGCAGTTCGGCTAGACTGTGCCGCAACAATTCGAAAGGATTAGCTCACGCAGTTGAACTTAAAGAGTCAATACTATATAAGTCCACTTGCATACCACTTATAGGGTGGACGCCATACTAAAGACCTCAAATCTGTGCGTCTTGTCGAATTACCCCTTCAGAGGTGACGATTTCGGCATAGACGCGAGAATCACAGTCTTCGATTGGTTCACGCTGGTATTAGACGTGCCGCGACGCAAACAATGGCGCGAACGTTCGGCTCTGCAAGTCGGCACTCAACCCGCTGATCACACGAAGACTGCATCATTCACGCCTCGTCCGACCCGCTGAAAGGACAAGTTCATGATCGCCGTGCCTTTCATCGCGCTTGCTCTTGCTGTTCCCGCAGTGTGGTCACCGGCGGCGCGGTGGCTCGCGCCGAGCCTGCTCGCGGTTGGGTATGGCGCAGCATTCGTTAATGGTCAACTGGATCCGCTCGCCGCAGTACCGCTCGTGCTGTTGCTGGTGGCGGCGTATGCAGTCGGGCCGCATCGCAAAGAGTGGATGCGTTGTTTGGGTCACGCATTGTTCATTGCGCTGGCCCTTGCGCTGAGCATGCACTGGGTGCCGGGATTTCATAACCCGCGCGTCATCGGACCCGAGCGTTTTACAGCGGATGCCGTGCCGTTCACAATGTTTCTGAATCTCGACAAGCCGCTCGTCGGTTTCTGGCTGCTGCTGGCTTTGCCTTGGACGCGTCCCCCCCACAAAGCGCTGACATCTTTGAAAGCGGGGATGGCAAGTTTGGCGGGCACGACCATCGTCTGTTTGATTCTCGCGCTCGTGCTCGGAATCGTGAGATGGGAACCGAAGTGGCCTTCGTCCACGTGGCTCTTCATGCTCAATAACCTGCTGCTCGTCACGCTGACTGAAGAAGCACTGTTTAGAGGCTATCTCCAGGGTGGATTGTCGCGGTTGCTCAAGCGCTTTGCTCACGCTGACATGATTGCGCTGTTCATTGCCGCGGTTATATTCGGTCTCGCGCATTTTCCAGGCGGGTGGCATTGGATCGTGCTTACGAGCGTCGCGGGCACGGGCTATGGACTGGCGTATCGCTTCGGCGGCTTGCCCGCCGCGATCCTCGCGCACTTCGGGCTGAACGCGGCGCACTTCCTCCTTTTCACTTATCCGATGCTTCAGGCGCCCGGAGCGTCGTGAAGAAGCGAGTCAAGTAACGGAGCTGCCGGTTGATCGACCGGAGAGCAACGCTGGCGGGCCACGCGAGCACGATGGAATCCGATCAACCGCTTGGTTCGCCCTTGTTGACTTGACATAACGAAAGTTATCGATGTTTTCACTTGTAGCGTTTGTATCCTGAAATCAATGCGACGCGGGCGAAATACTATCGAATGATTGGACACGACATAGCAGTCGACGTAGAGTTCATATTGATCAATATCGACATTCAATCAACATGGCTGACGTCATCGCAAACAGTACCGCCCGGCAGAGAAAGAAGGATACCCAAGCAGCGGCGCAGACGGACAACGCGGACTACGTCACCGCGGCCGAAGCAATGAAGATCTTGAACGTACGGCAACAGACGCTGTACGCCTACGTGAGCCGCGGTCTGATCCGCAGCATCGGACAGACGGGGCACAAGGGGCGCCTTTACTGGCGCGACGATCTCAGGCGTCTCGAATCGCGCTCGCTCGCGCGGCACGGACACGGCGCGGTCGCTGCATCCGCCATGAATTTCGGCGAGCCGATTATCCCCACTTCGGTGACCGAGATCACGCCTGAAGGGCCGCGCTATCGCGGCAGGCTCGCGACCGATCTGGCGCGCGCGCGGATTCCATTCGAGGCAGTCGCGCAGTTGCTGTGGACCGGCATGCTCAACGATAGCATCGTCGAGCTCGAATGGCCCAAGCGTAAGCCGTGGCATGAACTCAACACGCTCATCGAAGCATCGTGGCGCATGCAGCCCGGCAATCTGCTCGACATGTTCTCCATCGTCACCCTGCACCTCGGCAGCGGGATGCAGCCGGCACTACGCCGTGGCAGGAAGGTGGCGGCCGAGCCAGTCGACCTCGACATGGCGACGTCCGGAATCGATATCATCCAGACTCTGGTCGGATGCTGCGGTCTGATGTCGCCCAGCGGCCGCTTCAAGCCGATGGAGCCAGGCCAGTCGGTGGCACAAGGCATCCTCTCCTCGCTTGCCGTCGAGCCGACCGGGATCAATCGCGAGTCGATCGAAGCCTTGCTGATCCTGCTCGCCGATCACGAACTCTCGCCGGCGACGGTCGCTGCTCGCGTGTCGGCATCGACGGGGTGCACGCTGCATCGTTGTGTCGTGTCCGGCATTGCCGCGAGCACGGGCTCGCTGACTGGCCAGTTGTACGACCGCGTCGAGGAGTTCTTCGATAGCGCCAGCACGATGCAGGCGCTGATGCGCCGCGCCAATACGCTGCTCGAACGCGGCGTAGCGGTTCCCGGATTCGGCCACCCGATCTACCCCAGAGGCGACCCGCGCGCCCGCTACATGCTGGATCTCGCGCGTCGCCGGACTGACAACAGCCGCCAGATGAACGCGATCTACCAGTTCGTCGATCAGATCGCGAAGGAGCATGGCTTGCTACCGCGCCAGGAATTCGGCACCGTGGTGCTCACGCGCGCAATGGGTCTGCCGCGGCGCACGAGCGGCGCGATTTCCGCGCTGGCGCGCGTGGCCGGCTGGCTCGCCCATGTGCAGGAGCAACGCATGTACGGCAGCGTCCTCCGTCCGCGCGCGCAGTTCGTCGGCTCATCCGTTTCGACCGGCAAGTGAGCCGGCCGCGAATATCTCCTCAGAACAGATGGCGAATGCCGAAGGACACTTCCACCTGCGACTTCGTGCTCGAAGGCTGCATGAAGAAGATCGCGGCGTTGCTGGCTGAGCCGACCGCGCGCTGGTAGATCGCGAACGCGTACAAGTCCGTCCGCTTCGAGAGCAGATAATCTACGCCCAGATCGATCTGATGCCACTTCGGCGACTGATTCAACTCTTCGTAGCGTCCGAAGGTGAACATGTATGCGAGGCCGGTGGAGAAGTCCGGCGTGATGCGCCACGTACCGTTCAGCTCGGCATTGTCGAGACGCAAATGGCTGCCGTCGAAATAGCGATATTTGACGTGCGAGTACACCAGATTGTCCTGTGTCGGCCCGATCGCGTAAGACGCAGTTGCGGCGATGATCTGCTGTTCATCCACCAGCGCCGTTCGGGACCCGGCCGCGCTGGTTTTGAACAGGCTGAACGGCGCGGGGTAATCGCTGCCGGCGGCGCCATTGGGATTGTCGGTCGCATTCGGATGGTTCATCTGCAGATAGCCGACCGCGAGTTTCAGGCTGCCATTGCGATACCCCGCCGTCGCGCTGTAGGCGCGGTTGTTTGCGAAGTCACCGGCGGCGTTGCTCATCGCGTACATGGCGGCAAAGCTGAAGCCGCCCCAGCTCGGACTCGCGTACTTCATCGAGTTCTGAAAGCGAACGGTGCCAAACAGGTTGTCGTTGTCCGACACATGCGCGCCGTTGCCACCGAAGAGTTTGGCTGCGCCCGTGTCCGCCATGAAATCGTAGTTGGTGTCGTACTGACGCCCCATAGTCAGCTTGCCGTAGCGGTCGGTTGCAAGACCCACGAAGGCCTGTCGTCCGAACATGCGCCCGCCTTGGCTCAGTGCACCCGTGTTTCCGTCGAAGCCGTTTTCCAGCGTGAAGATGGCCGACATGCCCGCGCCGAGATCCTCGCGTCCTTTCAGACCGAAGCGGTTACCCTGAATCAGGCCGCTGGCGGACTCGAACAAGTGACTGCCCTTTACATTGTTGACGTATGCGGGGCCTGTACCGATGAGGCCGTAGAGCGTGACGCTGCTGTCCGCGTGCGCCGCGCCGGCGCCGAGCGCCAGCACGCCTATGACAAGCGTGTTCTTCTTCATGATGGTCTTGTTCGAGAAGTTGGAGACGATCGAAAGCCGCGTCGGGTGCGCTCCAGCGAGGCGCACGACGCTCAGCCAATGGATACGTGAGATACGAAGCGTTGCTAGACGGTGATGTCGTCGTGTCGCGTTTCACGCACGCGCAGCACCACACACAGCGCGACGAAGGCGAGGCAGAGATAGTAGAGGCCGATACCGGAGGGGTCGCCGTGATTGCGCGCCGCAAGCGATGCCGCGATCATCGGCGCGACGCCTCCGCCGAGCACCGTGCCGAATGCCTTGCCCATCGAGAAGCCGGTGAAGCGTACCCGCGTGGGAAACAGTTCGCCGTAGAAGCTGCCGAACATCGCGTACATCGGTGCATGAATCACGCCGACCGCGGCCACGACCGCGAGCACGACGACCAGCGGAGATCGCCCGTCGAGCATCGTGAAGAAGAAGTTCAGATAGATGGCCGACGCCACGATGCCCAGCAGATACACGCCCTTGCGCCCGAGGCGGTCCGACAGTGCGCCGTAGAGCGGCACGGACACCAGAGCGAACGCGTTCGCGCAGGCAATCGCGCCGATCGCCACCGACCCGGGCATATGCAGCGTCTTCGTCACGTACGAGATGGAGTAGACGCCCGTCAGATAGTAGAACGTGCTCTCCATGATGCTGACCACGAGCACGACGAAGACTGGCCATTTGTAGCTGCGCAAGGTCTCCCAGGCCGGGATGCGGGTCAGTTCGTGCTGACTCTGTTGCTTGCGGAACGCGACCGTTTCCTCGACTCGCAGACGGATATACAGGCCGATCACCACCAGTACCGCGCTCACCAGGAACGGCACGCGCCAGCCCCAGGCAAGCAGTGCTTCGTGCGGCAGGCGCGACACGACGAATACCGCGAGCGACGCGAGCAGCACGCCCAGTGGCCCCGCCGCCTGCAGCGCTGCCCCGAGCAGGCCGCGGCGATGCTGTTGCGCGCTTTCCAGCACCATCAGGCTGGCCGCCGCCGACTCTCCGCCCAGCGCGAAGCCCTGAACGAAACGCAGCGCGACGAGCAGACAGGTCGCGGTCATGCCGATTTGCGCAACGCTCGGCAAGAGCCCGATGGCCGCGGTACCGATACCCATCATCAGCAGGGTCACGAGCATCATCGACTTGCGGCCGATCTTGTCGCCGAAGTGACCGAACACGAGTCCCCCGAGAGGCCGGCTCGCATAGCCGACGGCGAACGTCGCATACACGGCGATGGTGCCGCTGAGCGCATTCAGCTTGGGAAAGAACAGCTCTTCGAACACCAGTGGTGCGATAAAGCCGTAAAGAAAGAAGTCGTACCACTCGACCATCGTGCCGAGAAAGCTGGCAAAGAATAGTCGTCGGGAGCCCGATTCCGTTGCGCTCGCGTCGTGAGCGGAATCCGTGCTCGCGACCGCGCCGTGCCACTCCTGCGAGGTTTCAAAAGCTTTCACGCCTGTCTCCTTTTGGCATGGACGGTCAGCCGGACAACCGGTACCGCCCTGCTATGATGTGCTCTGTCGATGTGAATGCAAAAGTCCGATGCCTGACGCGCGTCTAAGTGTTGGCACCTCCGTTCTTTGCTCCTCCCGCGTTACGCAGCAGAAGGCTCTTGAGGCTCACGTGTTTCGCGGCGAGCGCCGGTCGATCGACGCTCACGCCCGTCTGCCACATGCGCCGCAGAATCGGCATGTCGGCCGGAGCGTTGATGCAGACCGCCGCGACGATTCGCGCGGGCTCTTCGGTCGCGCACTCCTCCAGCCAGACTAGCGTCGTTTTACCGCTGCCTTCTCTTACGACCGGTGTGGCCGTCGCATTCGGGAAGCCGAGTATTTGTACATTCACGTCGCCCTGATCCGACCAGAACCAGGGCAGCGAATGCGCCGTCGTCTGCTTGCCGAGGATGGCCCGGGCACACGCCGCGCCTTGTTGCTCCGCGTTGTCCCAGGATTCCAGGCGCCGCATCCCGGCCGGTCCGAATGGATGCTCGAACGACGCCACATCGCCGCATGCGAATACGTGAGGATCTACTGTGCGCCCTTCCACGTCGCACAGCACGCCACCCGCGCATGGCAGACCGGATGCGGCCGCGAGTTCGTCGTTCGCCACCATGCCCACTCCCGCGACCACCAGATCGAACTTCTCCCGAACGCCCGCCAGCGAAGCCGCGTAGCGTCCGTCGGGCAACTTCGACAGCTGCTCGATGCTGGCGCCGAGGCGGACATCGACGCCAAGCGAGCGCTGAATGTCGAGGAGATGCTCGCCCACGATCGCCGGCACGGTCCGTTCACACAGTCGCTGGGCAACTTCGACAAGGACTACCTCGACGCCGACCTTTCGGGCGCTGCATGCGGTTTCCAGTCCGATCCATCCGCCTCCGATCACCAGCAATCGCTTGCCGCGATCCAGCCGGCGGCGGATATGCGACGCGTCGTCGATGGTGCGCAGGTAGGCGATCTCGTCGCTGGCGTCGCCCGGCACCGCCAGACGACGTGCGCGGCCGCCGGTTGCGATGACGAGGCGATCGAAGTGGAACTCCGTCCCATCGCCGGCATGCACGGTGCGCGATGCACGGTCGATGCGTGTCACGTTCACGCCGGTGCGCAGATCGACTTCGAGCTGGCCCGGTTGCGAGGGATTGAGCAGAGATGCAAGCGCCGGCACCCCTTCCGCGCTCAGCCACGTTTTCGACAAGGGCGGCCGCTCGTAAGGACCCACGCGCTCCGCGCCGAGCATGGTGATGTCGCCATGATGCCCTTCTGCGCGCAGTGTCCTCGCGACCGCCGCCGCGGCCTGCCCCGCTCCGACAATCACCACGCGCGGATGCAGCGGATTGGTTGAGTGGTTCGTCATGCCGCCGACTCCTCATTGTTCGTTCAGGAAGCCGCGCTTCGCGGCGAGCGCCGCCGCCGTCCTCAACGCGGCGGCCATGCTGCGATGCTGCGCCAGATTCTTTCCCGCGATATCCATTGCGGTCCCGTGAGGAACGGTCGCGCGCACATAGGGAACCCCCAGATAGAGCGTGCATGCGCCTTCGAAAGCAGCCGACTTCAGCGCGATCTGCCCCTGGTCGTGATACATGCTGACGACCGCGTCGTAGCGCCCATCGAGACCATGTCGAAACACGGCGTCAGGCGAAACCGGGCCCTGCACGTCGATCCCCTGTGCTCTGGCTTTCTCGACTGCGGGCCGGATGATCCGCTCCTCCTCTTCGAACATGGCGTGCGGATTGAGTCCCGCCACGCCGATACGCGGCGCTTCGATTCCCCAGTCCTTCAGACGCCCGTTCACCAACGTGACGAGGTTCAGTACCGCGTCGAAGGTCACCGTGGCGGGAACCTCATGCAGCGGAATGTGCTCCGTCAGCGGCACGACGCGCAGTTTGCCGCTCATGCGAAACATGTACGTATCGTCGGGCTGGAGATCGTCGATGCTGGCGACTTCGCCTGCGAGCCTGAGTGAAGTCGAATCGACTGGACCCATGATCCATCCGCCGATCAGTCCGTCGTGCGCGATCCGGTCCGCAAGCGCCATCCAGCGAACCACGGCGCGACCCGCTGCAGCGGAAGGCTGGCCCGTTGCATACTCATGCGGCGCAAGGTCGAGCGGATCCAGCACGACGATGCGCCCCGACGCGAAAGCGCCCGCGTCGAACGAGTGCATCAGTTCGGCTTCGTCGGGAAGCGGCACCGCTCGCGCGGCAGCCTGGATCGATGCGATATCTCCGATCAGCAGCGGACGGCATACCGCGCGCACCGACGCGTCCGCTGCCGCCTTGACGGCGACCTCCGGACCGATACCTGCCGGGTCTCCGACCATCACCGCGATGGTCGGCAGCGAAGCAGCTGGCGTTATCGTCTCGTTCATCTCCGCGCCCTTCCTGTGATCGTCATTCGGCGAGTCGCGCGAGCACAATGCCCTCGCGCACGGTGGCGGCGTAACTGCGAATCGGCTTGCTGCACGGCGCCGCGCGCACTTCGCCCGTGCGGATATCGAACTCGCCCTGATGCAGGCCGCAGACGATCGAGAAACCGTCGAGCATGCCGGTCAGCACGAGCGATGCATCGCCATGCGTGCAGGTGTCGTCAGTGACGAAGGCAAACTCGTTCACGCGCCACACCGCGAGAGTCCTGTCGCCGACCTTCACCTGAAGCCCGTCGCCCTCGGTCACATCGTCGAGCGGGCAGAGTTGCGTCCATCCGTTTGCATCGGTCGATGTTCCGTTTTCCATCGCTTGCGCTTCCATGGTCGGCCTCAGATCAGGAACGTGAGGTTGTTCATCGGCGTGTCGTTGTTCAGCAGGAAGACCTTCTTCTCGCGGATCAGCATTGCGCCATCGGCAAGCGTCAGAACATGGCGGCAACGCCCGAACAGGGTTTCCTGGCGATCGCTGCGTACTTCACCGAGCGCGA
Organism: Burkholderia sp. THE68; assembly: GCF_009938265.1. Taxonomy (NCBI): domain Bacteria; kingdom Pseudomonadati; phylum Pseudomonadota; class Betaproteobacteria; order Burkholderiales; family Burkholderiaceae; genus Burkholderia; species Burkholderia sp. THE68. The sequence goes on along the minus strand of NZ_AP022319.1, from coordinate 12,174 downwards.
AGTTCGAATGCACGATCAACGCTTCCTTGCTCGCGCTGTCGATCGTCACGTTCGACACGACTCTCAGCAATCTCGAACGCGGACTTTGTGCGTGAGCGTGACGGCCCTTGAGCCGATAAACACGGTCGTCGAGTTGCCGGCGGTTCTCGTAGATGAGCGAGATCGACTTGTCCGGTTCGAGGTCTTCCGTATTGCAGGGCACCCAATAGCGACCCTCCGCGTGCCACAGCGCGAGCCAGTCATCGAAGCGATGCGTGTCCATCAACGCGGCTTCGTGATAGAGAAACTGCGAAGCCTGCTCGATAGGCGAGACACCCGCTTCCGACGACAGCCATTGGAGATGAACGGCGTTATTCAAGTTCGGCTCCCTCGGTCATGAGTTCCAGCCAGTAGCGCATCTGGCCGCGTTGCGGGACTTCATCGGAAATGTGTCCAGTGATGGTTCCGTCAGCATGGGTCTGCTCCCGGGTCATGCCGCGCGAAATGTCGATCCACGGATTGACCTGCGCGTTCATGCCGCGCTGCGCCCGCTCGAAGATTTCAGCGTCGTCAGGCGAGCCCGCACCCGCCGGTCCATAGAAGGACTCGTGCTGCCGCAGACGCATCGTATTGATGGCGTCGTTCACGCCGTCGAACAGGACCGGGAACATCAGCACTTCGGTGCGTCCCGGTTCCAGCGGCACCATGATGCGTATCTGGTTATTGATGATCTGCATGTTCGGGAACACGCCGATGTGCGGATCGCCCGCGATCGCGACGAGAAGCCGCGATTGCTCGGCGCCGTCGCGCGCGGCAAGCGCCTCGATATACTCCGCGCCGCCCTGCACGCCCTTGAGGTAAGTTTCATAGTCCGCGTAGTGCTCGACGCGGTGTTCGCGCATGTCGAGCATTGCGTGGCCGTGCCCCAGATCGCGGGTGTAGGTCTTCGCCTTGCCGTCGAACGGGTCGGCGCGATGCGTGGCGCCGATGCCGCTGTCCGCCTGACGCTGCCACATCGACACGACAGACGCGTGTACGTAATGCGGGTGGTAGCCGTCCATGCCGACCATCTTCCAGTTGCCGTTGTAGACGGTCTTGTGCACGCCCGCCGACAGATTGATACGGCGCGTCGGCGACGCGTCGACGAGCAGGTCGATCATCTGCGCGGCCGGCCCGAGATACTCGGAAAGCGGACCGACCTTCAGCGACAGCGAGGCGAATACGAAGTCCCGATAGATCTCGACGCGCGGTGCACTGGTGAGCGAATACTCTTCCACGCGGAAATCGTCGCCATAGCCAGCCGGGTCGGTCACATTGATGAGCTTGCCGGTGTTGTCGTAGGTCCAGCCGTGGAACCAGCAGCGAAAGAACTTTTCGCGTCCCGCTTCCTGCTCGCACACGGCCGCGCCGCGATGCCGGCAGCGATTCATCAGGACGCGCACGACATCGTCATGACCGCGCACCATGATGACCGGCTGGCGACCGAGGCGCCGCACGCGATAGTCGCCTTTTTGCGGCACTTCGCTGGCGTGACCCACGTAGAGCCACGAACCATGAAAGATCCGCTCGATCTCCGTCTCGAAGATGTCGGGCGAGGTATAGACGGCTGAGTGCACCCGGCCGGGCTGCACCAGTTGACGCAGCGTCGCGGCATCGACCGATTGTGCGTTCCGCACGAAACGCACCGGGCTTCCGGCACTGCCGCCCTCGAAATGCGTACATCCTTGTTCCATGTTGCCTCCGGCTGATTTCGTCAACGGGCGTTAGTGGGTGCTCGCGACCTCGGGCGCATTCGCTTCCGGGTTCGCATCCAGGGCGGCGGACTTCGACAACAAATCGAGCGCCGCATCGACGATCATGTCCTCCTGACCGCCGACCATCCTGCGCCGGCCCAGTTCGACGAGAATGTCGACCGTCTTGAGGCCATAGTGCTGCGCCGCTCGCTCGGCGTGCCGCAGGAAGCTCGAATACACGCCTGCGTAACCGAGCGCCAGGGTTTCGCGATCCACGCGTACCGGCCGCTCCTGCAAGGGCCGCACGATGTCATCCGCCGCATCCATCAGGCGATACAGGTCGCAGTCGTGCAGCCAGCCAAGCCGGTTCGCCGCCGCAATGAAGACTTCGAGCGGCGCATTGCCCGCACCCGCGCCCATTCCCGCAAGACTGGCATCGACCCGAGTGCATCCTTCCTCGACCGCCACGATCGAATTGGCGACGCCGAGACTCAGGTTGTGATGCGCGTGAATGCCGGTTTCGGTATTGGCGTGAAGCACGTCCTTGAGCGCGCGAACGCGTTCGCGCGTGTCGTTCATCGTGAGTGCGCCGCCCGAATCCACCACGTAGACGCAGGTCGCGCCGTAGCTCTCCATCAGGCGCGCCTGCACCGCGAGCACCTGTGGCGACGCCATGTGGCTCATCATCAGGAAGCCGACCGCATCCATTCCGAGATTGCGCGCCGCCTCGATGTGCTGCTTCGACACGTCCGCTTCGGTGCAATGCGTGGCCACGCGCACCACGCGCGCGCCGGCATCGTAGGCCTCGCGCAAGTCGTGCACGGTGCCGATTCCCGGAAGCAGCAGCGTTGCAACGCGCGCATGCTGGACGACCTCCGCAACGGCGGCGATCCATTCGACGTCGGTGTGAGCGCCAAAGCCATAGTTGAACGAGGAGCCTTGCAAACCGTCGCCGTGCGCCACCTCGATCGAATCGACGCGCGCTTCGTCGAGAGCGCGCGCGATCCGTCGCACCTGATCCAGGCTGTAGCGATGTCGAATCGCATGCGCGCCGTCGCGCAACGTGACGTCCGAGATATAGAGCTTCTGCTTCATTGGATCCCCGCGAAGGTATCGTCGAGCGCGCGTTGCCCGGCAATGGTCTGCCGCGCCGCGATGGCTTCGGCCGCCGCCAGCGCCGCCGACGTCATGATGTCCAGATTGCCCGCGTAGGCGGGAAGATAGTGAGCCGCGCCTTCGACCTCGAGGAAGGCCGAGGTCTTGAGCCCGCTGCGCAAACCGAGTCCCGGGATTTCGACCGGCCGACTGGAAGGAATCCGCTCGAACTGCACGCGTTGCTTGAGCCGGTACCCGGGCACATAGGCACGCACGGACTCGACCATGTCCACGATCGCCTTTTCGACGGCCGCCTCGTCAGCGTCTTCGGAAAGCGTGAAGACCGTATCGCGCATGAGCAAGGGCGGCTCGGCGGGATTGAGCACGATGATCGCCTTGCCGCGTGCCGCGCCGCCCACGGTTTCGAGCGCGCGCGACGTGGTCTCGGTGAACTCGTCGATATTCGCGCGCGTTCCTGGCCCCGCCGAACGGCTCGAAATCGAAGCGACGATCTCGGCGTAATGAACCCGCGCGACGCTCGATACCGCCGCGACGACCGGGATGGTCGCCTGACCGCCGCACGTCACCATGTTGAGGTTGTGGACTTTGCGATGCATGTCCAGGTTCACCACGGGCACGCAATACGGTCCGATGGCAGCGGGCGTCAGATCGATCACGCGAATGCCCGGTTTCGCGGCGCGCAGCAATGCGTCGTTGCGTACGTGCGCCGCCGCGGACGTGGCGTCGAACACCATGTCGATGTGCGCGAATTCCGGCATCGACAACAAGCCATCCACGCCGGTATCGCAGGTCTGCACGCCGAGCCGGCGCGCCCTGACGAGGCCATCGGAAGCCGCATCGATGCCGACCATGACCACAGCTTCCACGTTGCGCCCGTGGCGTAATATCTTCATCAGAAGATCGGTGCCGATGTTTCCGGAACCGATGATCGCCGCCTTGAGCGGCTTGTTTGCCTCTTTCGACTCCATGTCGTTTCCTCAGGTCCTGTTTGAATTGAACGCGTGATTCGAACGCGTCATTCGAAAGCGACGTCGGCGTGACCCAGACCGTCGAACTCGACACGCATGCGGTCTCCCGCGCGCGCCGGCACCATCGCCGAGAGCGCGCCGGACAGAATGACCTCGCCCGCGCGCAAGGGCATGCCGAACTCGCCGAGCTGATTGGCGAGCCAGACGACCGCATTGAGCGGATGACCCAGCGCGGCGGAACCCTGGCCGGTGCCGATGATTTCGCCGTTGCGCGTGAAGCGCATCGTGACTGCCGCGAGATCGAGCGCGCGTGGATCGGCCCGTCCTTCGCCGATCACGAAGGCACCCGACGATGCGTTGTCTGCAACCGTGTCCTGGATGCGGATCTTCCAGTCGCGGATGCGGGAATCGACGATCTCGAAGCACGGCACGACCCACTCGGTCGCATCGAGCACGTCCTGCGCGGTCAGGCCCGGTCCGCTCAGGTCTTTCGCCAGCAGAAAAGCGATCTCCCCTTCGGCACGCGGCGCGATGAATTGCGACAGCGGAATCGTCGCGCCGTTGGCGTGTTGCATGCCGGAGGTGAGTTGCCCGAAATCCGGCTGACGAACGTCGAGCATGTTCATCACCGCTTCGCTCGTAATCCCGATCTTCTTGCCGACGATGCGCTCGCCACGCCTTGCAAGACGCGTGGCGATCATCCGCCGCTGAATCTCGTAGGCATCGGCGATGGTCATGCCGGGCTCGGTCGTCGTGAGCGGCGCGATCGGCTCACATCCGTCGAGGGCGGCGAACAGCGCGTGCGCCACCGTGCCGATTTGCATCGACTCCATGTTTTCTCCTGGTGCTGGTGATCTGTTATGGCCGCGATGCGTCGCGTTCCGGGTCGCCGGCGCTGAGGTAGTCCCACATGCGCTCGATGACGCGCCCCGCTGTCGTCGCACGCTGCGCCGCGTCTTCCGCGCTCATCGCGGAACTGCTATCGAGGCGCATTGCGCGGACGTCGCATTCGACGCGCGCCGCATCTTCGAGAAACCACGTGAAGGCCACCGCTTCTTCCAGCGTTGCGCCCACGACGACTGCGCCATTGCCGCGCATGACGACCGCTCGCGCCTTTCCGAGCGTGCCGGCGACACCTTCGGCCTGCGGCGTCGAGCGAACCAGTTGCACGTCGTTCCAGAGCGGCGCGGCCGGTGCGAAATAGGTGCCCGGCCCATGACGCGGAACCGGCGTGATGCCCGCGGTCGAGAGACTCATCACCGAAGGCGGCATGCTGCGCACGACAGCGCCCACGTCGTCCCTTCTTGCATAGATCTGCTGATGGATCCGGACCTCGCCCAGCACGCCATCGGGCAAGTCGCCGCGAATCGGCACAACGTCGCCGGCTTCGCGTTCGATGAGTCCCGGCGGCATCGGCGCGCACACGAGCAGATATTCGTCATTGAGACGCAAGCTGCAGTGACCGTAGGCGTGTACCAGACCTGAACGGCCCAGTGCGCGTGCCGCCATTCTTACGACAGCCTGCTGCGCGGGTGTCGCTTCGACCGCGCTCATGAGCCGAACTCCAGCACTTCGGGTTTCGAACCCCACATGCAGAACGAACTCGGCTCGAACGGGAACTGTCGCGGAAGATGCGTGAGATGCTCTTCCTCGCTGAACACCCGCACGCCGCTCGAATATTCGTAGACCATGCCGTCGGGTCCTTCGAAGTACAGGAACATCGCGCCGGAGGTCGGATGGCGTCCCGGCCCGAAGCGGACGCGGATGTTCTTTTCCTTGAGGATGTACCAGGCGCGCATGATGTCGTCGATGCTCTCCACCTGATGATTGATGTGCTGCACACCGGCATGCGGCGACGGCAGAAGCGCGACCTTGTGATGCACCGGGTCGATGCGCAGCAAGGCCGCATCGCCGATGCGGTCGCTCACGCGCGCGCCGAGCACATCGGTCCAGAACTTCTCGTCGCGCTTCGCGTCCGTGGTGCACAGGCCGATATGGCTGAAGCCCGTGATGCCCGCGTCACGCGAACCGTAATAGCGATGTCCGCGATGATGCGGCGACACCACCAGATCGATCTGGTTGCCACTGGGATCCGCGAAGCTAATGAAGTCGCGCACACAGCGCTGTTCGGCCTCGGCCGCGCTGCCGCGCGTGAACACGATGCGCGCACCGTCGAGCACTTGCGCTGCATGATCGAGCGCTTCGGGTGTCGGAACCTCGAAGCCGCTGACCTGTCCGGCGGGGTCGCCTTCCGAGAAAACCAGCGTGTGGTCCCGGTCGTCCGAGCGCAGATAGACGTTCTTTTCGCCGCGCCGCGCAACCTGAAGACCCAGTACCTCGGTCGCGTAACGTGTCGCGCTTTCGAGATCGCGCGTGCCGAGACGCACGTATGCCACATCCTTCAATTCGATCACGATGCCCTCCTTTATCGTCGGTTTGCTCATGCCCCCGCCTGCTTCGCGACGTGAGGCCGATCGTTCCATGAATGGGTCAGGAATCTCTCGATTCGTTGAAGAGGAACTCGACGACAAGCTTGTTGAATCGCTCGGCCTGTTCGATCTGGGTCCAGTGCCCACAGCGGCCGAACAGATGTAGTTGCGAGTTTTCGATGAGCTCGTGCAACGCGAGCGAAGTCGCGGGCGGAATGACCTGATCGTCACGACCGTGCACGATCAGCGTTTCATGTCGCAGGGCCTGGATGGCCGCGACGGGTGTCGCCATCGCCTCGACCCAGCGCTGGCGCGGGGCTGGGAACATCTGTGCGAAGGCTTCGCTGCAACCGGGGCGAACACTCGCCTCGTATCTCATGCTGGCCAGCGCCGGAGTGAGTCGCGATTGATCGAACGCGAAATACTGCATGACGCGTTGCATGTTCTCGAGCGAAGGCGTGTATCCCCAGACGGCGTCCAGACCCTCGGTGAGCGGAAACGACACGCCTACGCTTCCCATCAGCACCAGGCGCTCGACCCGCTTCGGCTGACGCGCGGCCATGGCAAGCGCCAGCGCGCCGCCGAACGAATTGCCGACGACGCTTGCCGACTCGATGTCGAGCGCATCGAGAAAGCCGAACACGTGGTCGATCCATCGATCGAGCCCGTAACGCCCGTCGTCGAATCGATCGGTGTAGCCGAAGCCGGCCATATCGGGAGCAAGCACGCGGCCATGCCGGGCAAGCGCCGGGATGGTGCCTCGCCAGTTCGCCCAGGCCGTGACGCCGGGACCGGAACCGTGGATCAGCAGTACCGGTGTACCGCTGCCCACGTCGTGATAGTTGGTGTGGATTCCTCGTGCGAGGACGGACTGCCCGATTTCAGGGTTATCGCTCACTTCATCGTCTCCGTTATCTCAGCTTGTGCCGTGCTGTTTGAGACGACTATATGGCTGCGTTTCGCATTGATCAATCTTGAATGTGTGATCAACATGAAGCACGGTCAGCGTTAAATCCTGATAGTGAAGATGTCATGACCTCGGAAACCGGCGGGGCAGCCGAGATGTAAAAGCGGTCACCACGCATGACGTCGATGCAGAGCCGGGTGCATCCCACACGGCCCAAAAATCTCAGTGCAGCGCACCGGCGCAAATCGTTCACGCTGCGGAGCAAAGCAGAAATCGATCTTTGGCGCGCCGGGCCGCGTTGCTAACATCGCCGCTCCATTCCAACGGCCCACCATAACGACAATGATCACGTCCCGTTCGATTGCGTTCCGTCGCGCTGCGCTCGCGCTTGCCATAGGCAGTCTGTTCACGATTGCCTCATGCGGTTCTTCCGACGACGGCGCGCCCGCCACTACGCCCGTCGCCTCCGCGGCCAAGCGTCCGAACATCCTCTACATCATGGCCGACGATCTCGGCTACTCGGATATTCATGCCTTCGGCGGCGAGATCAATACGCCCAATCTCGATGCGCTGGTCCAATCCGGCCGCATCCTGACGAATCATCACACCGGCACCGTCTGCGCCATCACGCGAGCGATGCTCATTTCGGGCACGGATCATCACCTTGTCGGCGAAGGGACGATGGGCGTGCCCACCGACGAGCGCAAAGGCCTGCCCGGTTACGAAGGCTATCTGAATGACCGCGCACTGTCGGTGGCGCAACTGCTCAAGGACGGCGGATATCACACGTACATGGCGGGCAAATGGCATATCGGCTCGGGCATCGTCGGCAGCACGACGGGCGGCGGACAGACGCCGGATCAGTGGGGCTTCGAGCACAGCTATGCGCTGCTCGGCGGCGCGGCGACGAATCACTTCGCGCATGAGCTCGCGGGCTCGAAGAACTACACCGAGGACGGTCAATACGTGCAACCGGGACAGCCCGGTCAGCCGGGCGGTACGGGCGGCAGTCCGGCCGTGTTCTACTCGACCGACTTCTACACGCAAAAGCTCATCTCCTACATCGATTCGAACAAGGGCGACGGCAAACCGTTCTTCGCGTACGCCGCGTACACGTCGCCGCACTGGCCGCTGCAGGTGCCGGAGCCTTATCTGCACAACTACGCGGGCAAATATGACGCCGGCTACGATGCGATCCGCAATGCGCGCATCGCGCGACAAAAGGCGCTCGGCATCATTCCGGCCGACTTCACGCCGTACCAGGGCGCACCGGAAACGCTGACCCAATCGCCGGCGACGGCGAACAACGGCGCCGCGAACGCCAGGTACATCAGCGCCGTGCATGGCGCAGCGCAAGGTTACAGCGACTACGGCCCGGGAACCGTCGACAAGTCCTGGAACAGCCTGTCCACCGCGGAGAAGAAAGCACAGGCGCGCTATATGGAAATCTACGCGGGCATGGTCGAGAACCTCGATCACAACATCGGGCTGTTGATCCAGCATCTGAAGGACATCGGTGAATACGACAACACGTTCATCATGTTCCAGTCGGACAACGGCGCGGAAGGCTGGCCGATCGATTCCGGCGCCGACCCGACCGCAACCGACACCGCGAACGCGACGGACACGATCTACACCACGCTCGGCACCGATAACGGCAAGCAGAATGCACAGCGCCTGCAATATGGTCTGCGCTGGGCGGAAGTGAGCGCCACGCCGTTCCGTCTCACCAAGGGATACTCCGGCGAAGGCGGTGTGTCGACGCCGCTCATCGTGCATCTGCCCGGTCAGGCTGCGCAACTGCCCACGCTGCGCGCATTCACACACGTCACCGACAACACGGCGACCTTCCTCGCGGTCGCGAAAATCGATCCGCCGACGCAAGCCGCGCCGCCGCTTGTCAACACGCTGACGGGCGTCGATTCGAACAAGGGCAAGGTCGTCTACAACAACCGATATGTATATCCGGTGACAGGTCAATCGCTGTTGCCGTTGCTCAATGGCGATGCGTCGGGTGAAGTCCACACCGCCGCGTTCGGCGACGAGGCCTACGGCCGCGGCTATCTGCGCAGCTCCGACGGCCGCTGGAAGGCGTTGTGGACCGAACCGCCGAGCGGTCCCGTCGACGGACACTGGCAGCTCTTCGACCTGCAGGCCGATCGCGGCGAGAACAACGACGTCGCCACGCAGAATCCGTCGATCATCGACAGTCTCATGCAGCAGTGGAACACCTACATGAGCACGGTCGGAGGCGTCGAGCCGCTGCGTCCGCGCGGCTACTACTGAGCGCGGCATGAAACGGCATTGGCAGACCATCGGCGGCGCGGCGCTCGTCATCGGCTTACTGTTCGCGGGAGGCTTTGGCGCGGCGCTCGCCGTGAATGCCGATCGCGGTTTCGATCCGCGCAATCTGACGCGCGCGCTCGCCCCGCTCGGATCCGAGCAGCAATGCGAGCGCTACACCGGCCTGCCCGCGCACTGGCGTGACGATTCGCACGCGGGCATGGTGCATCTGAGCGGCGGCGAGTTCGTGTTCGGCAGCAAGCTCGGTTATGAGGATGAACGTCCCGCCGGCGACGGGAGAACAAGAGTCGGAGGCTTCTGGATCGACCAGACCGATGTCACGAATGCGCAGTTTGCCGCCTTCGTCGATGCGACCGGCTATGTGACCGAAGCCGAACGCCAGGGCGGCGCGGTCGTCTTTCATGTGCCCACGCGCGAAGAAATGAACGCACGTGATCTCGCTTGGTGGTCGTGGGTGAAGGGTGCGTCATGGAATCATCCGCAAGGTCCGTCGAGCACATGGAAGGGTCGCGAGAACCAGCCCGTCACGCTGGTCACGCTCGCCGACGCCCTCGCCTACGCCCACTGGCTCGGACGTGACCTGCCGACGGAAGCCGAGTGGGAATACGCGGGCAAGGCTGGTCGCGAAGGCGCCGAACTCGACACTGCCCCTCGCGATCCGCACGGCAAGCCATCGGCGAATTACTGGCAAGGCGTGTTTCCCGTGCTCGATTCAGCCGAGGACGGTCACGCGGGGCTCTCGCCGGTCGGGTGTTACGCAGCCAATGACTTCAGGCTCTACGACATGATCGGCAATGCCTGGGAATGGACCCGCGATCCGTACACCGGAGCGCGCCAGCCGCATGCGAACGGCGACACTGCAGCGGTCGCGCCCGCCACCCGCCGGCACGATACGGCGATGGTCATCAAGGGCGGCTCGTTCCTATGCTCACGCGATTACTGCGTGCGCTACCGGGCGTCGTCGCGCGAGCAGCAGGAAGCGGATCTGCCGGCATCGCATATCGGCTTTCGCACCGTGTCGAGGGATGGGTGATGCGTCTTGGCGCAACTCTCGTCGGCGCGCTCGTCGCCGTGTGCTGCACGTTCGTCGATGCGGCGCCGCGCGCTGTCCGTATCGGCGTGACGGCGGGCGAAGAAGCGCAGATCATGGCGCAGGTGCGCGAGGTCGCGGCGAAACAAGGGCTGCCACTCGATATCGTCGTCTTCGATAACCCATTGCACATCGACGCCGCGTTGGCGGGCGGCTCGATCGACGCGGCCAGCTTCGAGGACGAAGCAAGCCTCGACGCGCGGCGCAGGCGCGACGGCTACGCGATTCGAAGCGTCGCCGCGACCGTGACCTTGCCGATGGCCCTCTACTCGCGCAAGCTCGCATCGATCGCCCAACTCACGCGCGGCGCGACCATCGCCATACCCGACGACGCGCCCGGCATCGCGCGTGCCCTGATCTTGCTGCAGAACTATACGTTCATCACGCTGAAGGACAGTGCGGGACTCTCGCCCACCGTCGCGGATATCACGAGCAACCGCTACGGCCTCGTCATCCGTCGTGTGCCGCGCGCCCGGCTGTACGCGATGCTCGACACAGCAAGCTTCGTCGCAATGAACGCCGACGACGCCGCGCACGCCGGCCTGATGCCGGGACGCGACAGTATCGGCATCGAGGATGCCCGCTCGCCCTGGCAACACGTGCTCACGGTGCGTTCAAGCGAAGCGAACGCGCCATGGGTCGCGCAACTCGTGCGCGCCTGTCACTCCGACGACGTCGCCCGCTTCATCCTCGCGCGCTATCAGGATTCGGTGCGCAGACCATGGTGAGCCAGTTTCCACACGCGTTTTCGTTCGAATGCACGACGTGCGGCAAGTGCTGCAACAGCCCGCCCGCGCTGTCGTTACGCGAACTGTTCCGCTATCGCGATGTGTTCATCGGCGCCATTGCGATCAGCCGGGCGCCGCGCGTGCGTGCGGGCCAGCGTGTGCGCATCGGCCCATATGAAACCCTTCTGAGCGATGAGGACGCGAGCGCCTGTGACGCGCTCGCCCGGCTACACACCTTTCCCATCGGGGCGCATGGCGATTTCATCAGCGTGACGACACAGGCCATCGACTACGCTTCGCCCGGCCGCTGCCCCGCACTCGCGGACGACGGACTTTGCCGCCTGCATGCCGATGGCAAACCGGATCAGTGCATCGCCGTGCCGCTCGACCCGCTCGTGCCCGACCGTCTGCAACATGTCGTTCTGGCGCAGCGCTCGTTCGGCGAGGGCTGGCTCGGTGCGCAGTGCATCGAGCCGGGCGAGCGGCGCGATGCGGTACTGGTCGCGAACGGCGGCATCGTCGCGAACGACGCGAAAGCGGCGATGGACCGCCGGCGTCGCGCGCTTGCAACGGAGCGCGAGTGGTGCGGCCGGACGATCGTCGATGCACTACTGCGCGACTTCGCTGCCGATCCTCGCCGCTCGCTGGGCCAGATTCCCGAAACCGGGTATCGGACCATTTCGCTCGTGCCCGCGTTGCTCGTCATCGGCGGAATGTCGCCGGCACTTGCGCAGCATTGCATCGGCTATATCGACGCTCAGACGGGGCTGATCCGCCGCAGCATCACGCGCGCGATCGAGCGGCGCCGCCTCGACGACCGGCCGATGACGCAGACACTGCGCGCTTTTCTCGATGCCCTGGCCCGCACGCGCGAACATCTCGCGAGCGTCCCCGCTCAATCGAACGCATCGTCGCTCGCA